>NZ_BBQH01000018.1 GCF_018397995.1 Rhizomonospora bruguierae | reverse complement strand
ACCGGTGAATGCGCGGGAAGCACCGCGGTCGGGAACGAAAGGCTAGCTCCGTGAGTGTGTGGCGCGGCCCGGTCGTGGTGACCGGGACCGACACCGGGGTCGGCAAGACCGTCGTCACGGCGGCGATCGCCGCGGCGGCCAGCGCCGAGGGGCTGCGGGTCGCGGTGGTCAAGCCGGGCCAGACCGGCACCGCCACCGGCGAGCCGACCGACGAGCAGGTGGTGGCCCGGCTCGCGGCGCCGGCCACCACGCGCACCATCGCCGAGTACGCCGAGCCGCTGGCCCCGCTGGCCGCCGCGCGGATCGCCGACGCGCCGCCGCTGGAGTTGTTCGCGGCGGTCGACGAGATCAAGGCGCTGGCGGGGGAGCACGACCTGGTCCTGGTCGAGGGGGCCGGCGGGCTGCTGGTCCCGATGGGAGTGCGCCCCTCCGGCGAGGCGTGGACGCTGGCGGACCTGGCCGTTTCGCTGGGCGCCCCGGCGGTCGTGGTGGCCCGCGCCGGCCTCGGCACGCTGAACCACACCGCGCTCACGATGGAGGCGCTCGGCCGCCGCGGCATCCCCGGCGGGGTGGTCCTCGGCGCCTGGCCGGCCGATCCGGAACTGGTGCACTGGGCGAACCTGACCGAGTTGGTCGGCGACCTCGCCGGTGTCGTGCCCGCGGGCGCCGGCACCATGGACCCCGGCGTCTTCCGCCGCTCCGCGCCGGGCTGGCTCACCCCCCGGCTGCACGGGGAGATCTCCGACTGGCGCACCTGGGCGGAGGACTTCGGCTCGGAGTCCTAAGTGGTCAGTGTGCGGCGAGCCGGTCGAGCACCCAGGCCAGGATCTCCGCCTCGTACCGGTAGTGCTCGTAGCGGCCGGCGGGCCCGGTGTGCGCGCCCGCGCCGAGTTCCACCCGGAACAGCACCGGGCCGTCGTCCGGGTGCGCCGTGGCGCGCAGCTTGGCGACCCACTTCGCCGGCTCGTGGACCATCACCCGGGGGTCGTGCACGGCGCCGGTGACCAGCAGCGGTGGGCGGCGCCCGGCGGGCGCGTTGTCGTACGGGGAGTAGGCGCGCAGCCAGCCGAAGTCCGCCTCCCGGCGCGGGTCGCCCCACTCGTCCCACTCGTTGGCGGTCAGCGGGATCCGCTCGTCGAGCATGGTGGTCACCACGTCCACGAAGGGCACTTCGGCGATGACGGCCCGCCACCGCCGGGGCGCCCACGTGTAGGCGACGCCCTGGAGCAGCCCGCCGGCCGAGAGCCCCCGGGTGGCGATCCGCGCACCGTCCACCAGGCCGGAGGAGGCCAGCCAGTCCGCGACCGCGATGTGGTCCGTGAACGTGTTGCGCTTGCGCTCCAGGTGTCCGTCCAGCCACCAGGCGCGGCCGTTCTCGCCGCCGCCGCGCACGTGCGCCACCGCGTACACCACGCCCCGGTCGAGCAGGCTGGGCAGCATCGGGTCGAACGCCGGGTCCTCGCACACCTCGTACGCGCCGTAGCCGTACTGCAGGCAGGGTGCCGTCCCGTCCAGCGGGGTGTCGGCCCGCCAGGCGAGCGTGACGGGGACGAGCGTCCCGTCCGGGGCGGGGGCGTGACGGCGCTCGGTGCGGTACCGGGCGGGGTCGTAGTCGCCAGTCTCCTGCCGCTTGCGCGGGGTGCGCGCGCCGGTGCGCAGGTCCACGCCGTACCAGACCGGCGGTTCGACCAGCGATTCGACCCGCACGGTCACCTCGCTGGCCGCGTACTCGACCTCGGTGGCCAGGGCGATCGAGCCGGCGGGCAGGTCGGCGGCCAGTTCCCGTTCGGTGCCGGTGGCCCGGTCCACGACCCGCAGCAGGGGGAACCCCGCCCGGCGCAGGTCCAGCAGCAGGTGGTCGCGCAGGACGTGGACGGCGAGCAGGCGCTCACCCGGGCGGGGCGCGGCGGCGACGCTCCACCGCGCAGTGTCTGATGTAGACACACGAGCGAGCTGGAACTCGACCGCGCCGTCGTTGGTGACGATGAAGACCTCGCCGGTGGTGGGGCAGTGGTCGACGCGGTACTCCACCCCCTTGCGCCGGGGCGCGACCACGACCGGAGGTTCCTCCGGCCGGTCCGCCGGAATGAGCCACGCCTCGCTGGTGTCCCGGCATTCGGACCGGATGACGATGAACGCGCCGCCGGTCGTCCGTCCGATCGAGACCTCGTACCGCACGTCCGGTTCTTCGAACACCAGTTCGGACTCCCCGCCGATGCGGTGGCGCCATACCTGATACGGGCGGTAGAGGTCGTCGTGGACGGTGTAGAAGAACGTGCGGGAATCCGCGCTCCACGCGCCGGTGTAGTACGTGCGCGGACAGTAGTCGTCCAGGTCCGTCAGCGTCGCCGTGTCCCGGAAACGCAGCCGGTATACCTCGTCGCCGGTGGTGTCGACGGAGTACGCGAGCAGGCGCCCGTCCGGGCTCGGTTCCCGCAGACCGAACTCGACATATCCACTGGTATCGGAGAACTCGGCACCGTCCACTATCGGCCGGGAGGTTGCCGTAGCGTTACAGGTGGCCACAAACTGCTCGTACTCGCTTCCGGCCGGAGTGCGGGTGTAGTAGAAAAAATCACCACGCTTCCAACTGACTGACGAATCAGTTTGCGGGAGGCGCCGCTCGACCTCGCTGAACAGCCCGCTGCGGAGGCGCTGCAGATGGTTCGTGGTCACGTCGTAGTGCCGGCGCTCCGTGCGCAGGTACTCCGCGAGCCGCGGGTCGTCATGGTCCCGCATCCAGGCGTAGTCGTCGACCCGGGCAACCCCGTGTGCCGTGTGGGTCGAGGGTGCGGCTGGGGCGGCCGGCGGGCCGGCGTCGAGATCGTGCGGCATGGGGCGGACGGTAGTCCCCCAGCCCCCCGCCTTCAACGGAGGATCCGATGACAAGTCCGCTGACTGGCCGGTCAGCACGCCGCCGTGCCGGACTGGCCCTCGCGGCCGTGCTCGCCCTACTCGGAACGGTCGCGTTGCCGGCCGGAGCGGCGGTGGCAGACACCCCGAGCCCGGCCGTGGACGCCGACGGCTCCGCCCCGCCGGACGGCTCCCGCTCGCCCGCCCCGCCGCCGCGGACCAGCACCTCGTTCGTGATGGGCATCAAGCAGGACATCGACTCGCTCAACCCCTACGTGGGCGTGGTGGCCTCGGCGTTCGAGGCGTACCAGCTGATGTACGACTACCTCATCGGCTCCAGCGCCAAGGACTTCTCCCCGGAGCCCCAGCTGGCCGAGTCCTGGTCCACGTCGACCGACGGCAAGACCTGGACCTACAAGATCCGCCAGAACGTGGCCTGGTCGGACGGGGAGCCGCTGACCGCCGCGGACGTGGTCTACAGCTTCCAGCGGGCGATCGACGGCGAGACCGAGAACGGGCAGTACGGCAACTACGTCACCAACATCACCAAGGTGAGCGCGCCGGACGACCACACGGTCGTGATGACCACCAGCGAGCCCAGCCCGAGCATGCTGTACCTGCTGGTGCCGATCCTGCCCGAGCACGTGTGGAAGAACGTCAGCGCCAAGCAGGTCGCCACCTTCCCGAACAACGACCGCCCGGTCGGCAGCGGCCCGTTCCAGTTGGTGGAGGCCAAGAAGGGGCAGTACTACCGGTTCGCCGCCAACAAGTCGTACTTCGGGGGCGCGCCGAAGATCGATGAGCTGGTGTTCCGGGTGTTCGCCGACGACGAGGCGATGGGGCAGGCGTTGCGGGCCGGCGAGATCGACATGGTCCAGGACGTCTCCGCCTCGGTGTTCGAATCCCTGCGCGACGCCAAGGACGTGGCCACCAGCGACTCCCGGTACTCCGGGTTCACCGAGCTGGCGTACAACCTGGGCGCGGCCACGGTGGACGACAAGCCGATCGGCGACGGACACCCGGCGCTGAAGGACAAGCGGGTCCGCACGGCCATCGACTACGCGATCGACCGCCGCACCCTGCTGGACCGGGTGCTGCGCGGGCACGGCGAACTGCCCGGCGGCGTGGTCCCGCCGATCTACCCGGGCTGGCACTGGTCGCCGGGCGACGACGAGCGCCGGTTCGACCTGGGCAAGGCGAACCAGATCCTCGACGAGGCCGGGTACACCAAGGGCTCGGACGGCGTCCGGACGATGCCCAACGGCGGCCGCAAGCTCGAGCTGCGGCTGTTCGGCCGGGAGAACTCGGACCTGTCCAAGCGCAACGTGGAGTACGTCCGGGACTGGCTCGGCCAGATCGGCATCAAGGTCAACGTGCAGATCATGTCCGAGGACAACCTCACCGTCGTGATCGGCCAGGGCAAGTTCGACATGTTCGAATGGGGCTGGGTGGTCGAGCCCGACCCGGACTTCCAGCTCTCGGTGTTCACCTGCGACAACCGGTCCACCGAGGACGAGGGCGAGGTCTCCGCCGGCTGGTCGGACAGCTTCTACTGCGACGAGTCCTACGAGGAGCTGTACACGAAGCAGAAGACGATCCTGGACGTGTCAGAGCGGCAGACCGTCGTCAAGCAGGCGCAGCGGAAGCTGTACGAGGACGTCGTCTACTCGGTGCTGTACTACTACAACAACTTCGAGGCGTACCGCAGCGACCGGTTCACCGGCTTCGTCCGGCAGCCGAACGACGGCGGCTCGATGGTGCTCCAGTACGGCACCTTCACGTACCGCAACATCGAGCCGGTGGCCGCGCGGGCCGACGAGGCCAGCGAGTCCAGCGACACCGGGCTGTGGGTGGCGTTCGGCGTCGGCGCCGTGGTGCTGCTGGGCGGCCTGGGCACGGCGTTCGCGCTGCGCCGGCGGGCCACCGCGGACGAGCGGGAGTAGCCGCGATGGCGCTCCCGGCCACCCAACGGTTGGCGGAGACCGCACCGGCCGCCGAACCGCCCGGCCGGGGGCGCCGCCGCGCCGCGCTGACCCCGAGGTACGTGCTGGGCAAGGTGCTCGCCTCGGCGGTCACCCTCGCCTTCGTCGTGGTGGTGAACTTCTTCCTGTTCCGGGTGCTGCCCGGCGACCCGGCGAAGGCGTTCTCCCCGCGCGGGCGCAACGCCGACCCGCAGCGGCTGGTCCAGATCCGCCGCGACCTGGGCCTCGGCCTGCCCTGGCACGAGCAGTTCTGGGCGTACGTGAAGGCGCTCGCGCACGGCAACCTGGGCACCTCGTGGGGGCAGAAGCAGTCGGTCGTCTCGGCGATCGGCGACCGGCTGTGGCCCACCGTCCTGCTCTCCGGCACGGCGCTGCTCGTCTCCGCCGCGCTGGGCATGTGGCTCGGCGCCCGGACCGGCTGGCGGTACGGCAGCCCGTTCGACCGGCTCTCCTCCGGCGTGTCGATCGCGCTGTACTCCACGCCGGAGTGGCTGATCGGCCTGGTGCTGCTGACCACCGTCACCGGCACGGCGTTCCCCAGCGGCGGCATGACCGACCCCCGGTCCACGCTGCCGGGCGCGGTGGACGTGGCGTGGCACCTGGTCCTGCCGTGCCTGTGCCTGGTGCTGGTGTACATCGCCGAGTACTCGCTCATCATGCGCTCGTCCATGTTGGACGAACGGCACGCCGAGTACCTGACCACGGCCCGCGCCAAGGGGCTGCGCGACGACCTGGTCATGCGCCGACACGCCTGGCCGAACGCGCTGCTGCCGTCCACCACGCTGTTCTTCCTGAGCCTCGGCTTCGTCGTCTCCGGCGCGATCACCGTGGAGACGGTGTTCTCGTGGCCGGGCCTGGGCCGGCTCACCTACGACGCGCTGCGCGGGCCGGACGTGCCGCTGCTGCAGGGCCTGTTCCTCACATTCTCCGCCGGGGTGATCCTGATGAACCTGGTCGCGGACCTGCTCTACCCGCTGCTCGACCCCAGGGTGCGGGCGGCATGACGGCGGCGGTCGCCACCCCGGGCAGCTTCTGGCGCACCTTCCGCCGCGACCGGGAGGGCATGGCCGGACTGGTCCTGCTGCTGCTGTACACCGGCGTGGCGGTGGCCGCGCCGCTGCTGGCCGACCCCGCCGGCCTCTCCCGCATCAACGGGACCGGGATGCCGCAGTCCCCGCCCTCCCTGGCCTACCCCTTCGGCACCGACGAGGACGGGCGCTCGGTGCTGACGATGGTCATCTGGGGCACCCGGGTCTCGCTGATCGTCGGGGTCGCCGCCACGGTCATCTCGATGGTCATCGGCACCGGGGTCGGCATCGCCGCGGGGCACTTCCGCGGTGCCCCGGGCGGGCTGCTGAACCGGCTCACCGAGTGGTTCCTGGTCATCCCGTACCTGCCGCTGGCGATCGTGCTCGCCACGGTGTTCCCGCCGGCGGTACCCAAGATCATCGCCATCATCATCGTGATCGGCGTGACCTCCTGGTCCAGCACCGCCCGGCTGGTCCGGGCGCAGACGCTCTCCATCGAGGGCCGCCCGTACCTGGAGCGGGCGCGGGCGCTCGGCGGCGGGCACTGGCACCAGATGCGCCGCCACGTGCTGCCCAACGTGATGCCGCTGGTGCTGGCGAACACCACGCTCACCGCGTCGATCGCGATCCTGGCCGAGACCACGCTGTCGTTCCTCGGCCTCGGCGACTCCCAGCGGGTCTCCTGGGGGGTCATCCTCGACCAGGCGTACCAGGGCGGCGCGGTCAGCAACCACTCGTGGTGGTGGATCCTGTTCCCCGGCCTGAGCCTGGTCGTGGTCGTGCTGGCGTTCAACCTGTGCGGGCGGGCGCTGGAGCGCGCCCTCGACCCGCGACTGCGAGGGGCCACCCGATGAGCACCCCAAAACTGCTGGAGGTCGAGGATCTGCGGGTCACCTACCGCACCGCGGGTGGCGACCTGCCCGCCGTGCGCGGGGTGCACCTAACCGTCGACAAGGGACAGACCTTGGGGGTGGCGGGGGAGTCCGGCTGCGGCAAGACGAGCGTGGCCAGCGCGATCCTGCGGCTGCTGCCCCCGGGCGCCCGGGCCACCGGGCGGGTCCTGCTCCAGGGCGAGGACGTGTTGGCGATGAACTGGGGCCGGCTGCGGGCGGTCCGGTGGAGCGCCGCCGCGATCGTCTTCCAGGGCGCCATGCACGCGCTCAACCCGGTGCGCACCATTGGCCGGCAGATCGTGGAGCCGATCCTGCTGCACGAGCGCGGCGTCGGCGCCCGTGCCGCCCGCAAACGCGCCGCCGGCCTGCTGGAGCAGGTGGGTGTGCCGTCCTGGCGGCTGCGCTCGTACCCGCACGAACTCTCCGGCGGCCAGCGGCAGCGGGTGATGATCGCGATGGCGCTGGCCTGCGCGCCGGACCTGATCATCGCTGACGAGCCGACCACCGCCCTGGACGTGATGGTCCAGGCCCAGGTGCTCGACCTGCTGCGCGGACTGGTCCGGGAGCGTGGACTCGGCCTCGTGCTGATCAGCCACGACCTCGCCGTGCTCGCCGACGTGTGCGACCGGGTGGCGGTGATGTACGCCGGTCGGGTGGTCGAGGAGGGGCCCGGCCACAGGCTGTTCACCGACGCCGTCCACCCCTACGCGCGGGCGCTTGCCGCCGCGTTCCCCACGATCGGTGACCCGGCCTCGCGGCTTGCCCCACACGGGCTGCCCGGCGACCCGCCGGACCCCCGCGGGCTTCCGACCGGCTGCCCGTTCCACCCGCGCTGCGCCGCCGCCGTGGAGCGCTGCCGCACCGAGGACGTGCTGCTGCGCCCCGCCGCCCCGGACCGCTCGGCGGCGTGCGTCCACATAGGAACGGAGGCGGTTGCACCTTGAGTGAGGTTCTCGCGGCGGTGGATCTGCACGTCGGGTTCGGCGGCCGGCGCCGGCGCGGCGCGCCCCCGATCCGCGCCGTGGACGGTGTGGACCTGTCCGTGGCGAAGGGCGAGATCGTCGCGCTGGCCGGCGAGTCGGGCTGCGGCAAGACCACGCTCGCCCGCGCCCTGCTCGGGCTGGAGCGGCCGTGGCGCGGCGAGGTCCGCCACCAGGGGGTGCCGCTCGGGTACTCGTCCCGCGCGCTCAAGGCGTACCGCCGGCGGGTCCAGCTGGTCCTCCAGGACCCGACGGGCGCGCTGAATCCCCGGCACACCGTCTACGAGGCGGTCGCCGAGGGGTTGCGCATCCACCGGGTGCCGGGGGAGGAGAAGGAGCAGGTCGCCCGGGCGCTGTCGCTGGCGGGGCTGCGCCCGGCCGAGCGGTTCTTCCGCCGGTACCCGCACGAGCTGTCCGGCGGGCAGCGCCAGCGCGTGGTCATCGCGGGCGCCCTGGTGCTGAACCCGGACGTCATCGTCGCCGACGAGCCGGTGTCCTCATTGGACGCGTCGGTGCGCGGCGAGATCCTGGCGCTGCTGCTGTCGCTGCGCGCCGAGTTGGGCCTGTCGGTCCTGGTGGTCACCCATGACCTGGGCCTGGCCTGGAACATCGCCGATCGGCTGGCCGTCATGTACCTCGGCCGCATCGTGGAGGCGGGCCCGACCGAGAAGGTGCTCGGCGCGCCCCGGCACCCGTACACCGAGGCGTTGCTGTCGGTGCTGCCCGAGGCGCCGAACCGGGCGCCGGTCATCCTCGCGGGGGAGACGCCGGACCCGTCCCGCATCCCCGGCGGCTGCCGCTTCCACCCGCGCTGCCCGGCTCTCGCGATGGGCATCGCGGACCGCGCCGGCGTCGCGGGCAGGTGTGTCGGCGAGCCGCTGCCGGTCGTGGCCGCCGGACCGCAGACCTGGTCGGCGGCCTGCCACCTGCGCCCCGACGCGGGTGTTCCGGCGACCCGGGTGGAAGTTTCCGGTGTTGCCGCGCGGGAGCCTCAGAAGGGCTGAGCCGCCCGCAGCAGGCGCACGACCTCGTCCACCGGCAGGGCGTGTGACACGTTGCCGTCCCGGCCGGTGACCGTGGTCGCCTGGAGCAGGCTGTTGAGCACCGACTCCTCGGTGGCCTCCACCACGGCCGCGAACGCCGGGTCCAGGTCGCGCCCGACCAGCGGGCGACCGGCGGGGGCCCGCCCGCGCGGCGCGCGCAGCCCGGTCGCCAGGGCCAGGAAGATTTCGCCGCTGCCGTGGTGCGCGGTCGACCCGGTGCGGGCCAGTCCCAGCCCCGCACGGCGGGCCAGGCGCTCGCAGCCGGCGGCGTCGACCGGCGCGTCCGTGATGACGGTGACGATGCACGACCCGGCGCGCGGCGGCACCGGTTCGGCGGGCGGCGGCGGTGGCAGCAGCCGTCCCACCGGCACACCGGCGACCGTCAGCCGCTCCCGTTCCCCGAAGTTCGTCATCGCCAGCACGCCGAGCGTGTGACCGGTCGGCAGCGCGCGGCTCGCCGTACCGATGCCGCCCTTGAAGCCCAGGCAGCTCATCCCCGTACCCGACCCGACGGCGCCTTCGGCCGGCGGCGCGGCGGAGCCGGCGCTGGCCCGCGCGGCGGCGAGGGCGGCGGCCACGTCCTCGCGGGTCACCTGCATGCGCCGCGGGTCGCTGAGGAAGCTGTCGTCGCACTCGGCGACCAGCGGCAGCAGCACGTCGTCGACGCCGATCGCCGGCTCCTGCGCCATCAGCAGTTCGCAGGCCGCGTCGAACACCCGGCCGACCTGCATCGTGGCGGTCAGGAAGACGGGCGACTCGGCCTGCCCCCACTCCCGCACCGAGAGGAAGCCGGTGCACTCGCCGGCGCCGTTCAGCACCGCGCCGCCGGCCGGAACGGGGTTCAGGAACGGGTTGCCGCCGGGGTCGATGACGGTGACGCCGGTGCGGGCCACGCCGCGCCCGGCCGGGGGTAGTGCCTCGTCCCGGACGACCGTGGCGTGCCCGACGCCCACGCCGGGCACGTCCAGAATCGAGTTGGTGGGGCCGGGCGGCAGCAGCCCTATGCTGATTCCCAGTTCGGCGGCGCGCGGCATCGGCGCAGCGTAGCAGCGCGGGGTAGGGAGGGAGCGGGCGTGTTGGAGCTACCCGCCGTGTGGTCGCCCGAGTGCCTCACGCACGCACCGGAGGCCGAGATCTGGGTGGGCGTACGCACTCCC
Organism: Rhizomonospora bruguierae; assembly: GCF_018397995.1. Lineage (GTDB taxonomy): Bacteria > Actinomycetota > Actinomycetes > Mycobacteriales > Micromonosporaceae > Rhizomonospora > Rhizomonospora bruguierae. The sequence continues at coordinate 163,395 of NZ_BBQH01000018.1, read as the reverse complement.
GGCACCGAGGTGCCGCAGCGCGCCACCGTGCTCCGCGACGCCGTCGCGGCGGCCGGCGCGCGGCTTGTCGCGGCCACGCGCCACCCGGACGACGCCCTCCGCGCGGTCCACGACGCCGGCCTGCTCGGCCACCTCGCGAGCGTCCACGACGACTGGGTGGCCGCGGGCTTCGACAAGGACCCGGGGCAGGACCGCGTCGTCCCGTATGTGTTCCCCACGCCGGCGATGCTCGACGGGCTTCCCGCCCGCGATCCCGCCGCCGTACACGCCCGCGCCGGCCGCTACTGCTACGACACGATGACGCTGGTCGGCCCCGGCACCTGGACCGCCGCCCGCGCCGCCGTGGACGCCGCCCTCACCGCCGCCGACCTGGTCGCCGCGGGCGGGCGGGCCGCCTACGCCATCTGCCGCCCGCCCGGCCACCACGCCACCCCGGCCGGCTACGGCGGCTCCTGCTACCTGAACAACGCCGCGGTCGCCGCCCAGGCGTTGCGTTTCTCCGGCGCAGCCCGGGTCGCCGTCATCGACATCGACGCCCATCACGGCAACGGCACCCAGGCCATCTTCTACGAGCGCGGCGACGTTACCTACGGCTCCGTCCACGTCGACCCGGGTGCCGGCTGGTTCCCCCACTACGCCGGCTTCGCCGACGAAACCGGCCGCGGCGCCGGGGCCGGCGCCAACCGCAACGTTCCCATCCCGCCGGGTACCGGCGACGCCGGCTGGCTGGAGGCGGTCACCGAGGTCTGCGTCGCCGCGGCGGCCCACCGCCCGGAGGCCGTGGTCCTCTCCCTGGGCGTGGACGCGGCGGCCGGCGACCCGGAGAGCCCGCTGCTCGTCACCAGGGAGGGGTACGCGGCGACCGGCGCGCTGATCCGGGACCTGGGCGTGCCGGTCGTGGCGGTGCACGAGGGCGGCTACCACCTGCCGACCCTCGGCGACCTGACGGTGGCCGTCCTCTCCGCCCTGTGACCGCCGATCTTTGCTGGCGGCCACCGGGTGGGAAATCTTGGTACCGGTCTGGCCAGAAAAGAGGCCAGAAAAGCGGTCGTGTCGTACCGGGATCTCGCCCCGTTCCGGCGGGCGCGGGGGCGGAGTTCCCAGGGGGTGCGTGGGGCGTTGACAAGGGTCGCCGGTGTCGCCTTGACTGAGTGGTCAGTCAGTCAAAGGGGAGCGACGGATGCGTCCGGAGGAACTGACCGCCGAGCAGCGGGCCGTGCTCAACCTGTGCCGCGAGTTCGGCCGGAAGCGGATCCGGCCGGTGGCGCGGGCGGTGGACGAGGCGGACGTCCGGACGCCCTGGGAGCTGTGGCGGGCGGCGGCCGAGGTGGGCATCACCGGATCTTCGCCACTGTGGACCCGGCCCTGCGGGCGCGCGCCGTGGATGGTGGCGGAGTTGCGGTGGCGCGGCTGCTGGCGGGGTACCGGGGCCGGCCGCCGCTCGCCGTGGGCGAACCGGTGGACCTGGTGGTGACCGTCTCGCGGCTGGCGGCGGCACACCCCCGAATCCTTGCGCTGGACCTGAATCCGGTGCTGGTGACCGCCGATGGCGTGCTGGCCCTCGATGCGCACTGGGAACCGTGATGGGAGCTGATCCGATGGGAGCTGGTGTGACGGGAGCTGGCGTGGCGGGAACCGGTGTGCCGGGGGCCGGCGCGGGCGGCCGGACCGCGGGTGAGCTGCTGGTCGCGGGGCTCGCGGTGCACGGCGTCGACCTGGTGTTCGGCATCCCCGGTACGCACAACCTGGAGATCTACCGGCACCTGGCCGCGTACGGGATCCGGCACGTCACGCCCCGGCACGAGCAGGGCGCGGGGTACGCGGCGGACGGCTATGCGCGGGCCACGGGGCGCCCCGGCGTGGCGTTGGTGACGACCGGCCCGGCGCTGCTCAACATCGCGGCGGCGGTGGGTCAGGCGTACTCCGACTCGGTGCCCGTGCTGGTGGTCTCGCCCGGGATGCCCTTGCGGCACCCGCAGCGCGGCACCGGCATGCTGCACGAGATGCGGGACCAACGCGCCGCGATGTCGGCGGTCGCGCGTCTCTCGCACCGGGTGACCACGCACGAGGAGTTGGCGGCGGCGGTGGCGCAGGCGTTCGCGGAGTTCGCCGTGGAGCGGCCGCGGCCCGTCCACCTGGAAATCCCCCTCGACCTGCTCGGCGAGACCGGAAAGGTTGAGCCGATCGGACCGATCGGCATACGTCGGCGGGTCGCCGCACCGGCAACGGTCACCGAGGCCGCCAGGGCGCTGGCCGCGGCCGAACGCCCCGGGATCCTCGCCGGTGGTGGCGCCCGGGCGGCGGCGGAGCCGCTGCGGACGCTCGCCGAACGGCTCGGCGCCGGCGTCCTCACCACGGCGAACGGGAAGGGGACGCTGCCCGAGGAGCACCCGCTGGCGGTCACCTCGGCGCTGCACCTGCCCGGCGCGGCCGAGTTCGTGGCGGACCGGGACGTGCTGCTCGCGGTCGGTACCGAAGTGGCGCCCACGGACTGGTGGTACGCGCCGATGCCGCGACCGCGGAAGCTCATCCGGATCGACCTGGAACCGGCGCAGCTGGCCGTCAACGCCCGCCCCGACATCGCGCTCGCCGGGGATGCCGCGGCGACGCTGTGGTCCATTTTGGAGGGTGTACCGGGGGCGGCACCGAGTGACGCCGCGCCGTGGCGGGCGAGGCTCCGGGCGCAGGCCCGGGTCGAAGCGGCGCGATGGCTGCCCTGGCTGGACGCGCTGGCCGCGAGCCTCGACCGCGATGCCACCGTCGTGGCGGACACCGCGATGGCCAGCTACTACGGCGCGCTCGGCGCGCTGCCGGCGCACGTACCGGGCGGGTTCCTGTACCCGACGGGCTTCGGCACGCTCGGGTACGCGGTGCCGGCCGCCATCGGCGTGAAGCTGGCCCGGCCCGAGCGCCAGGTGCTGGCGCTCAGCGGCGACGGCGGACTCATGTTCTCCGTCGCGGAACTGGCCACCGCCGCGGCCGAACGCGTCCCGCTGCCGGTGCTGGTCTTCGTCAACGGCGGCTACGGCGAGATCCGCGCCGAGATGCGGGATGCCGGGATCGCGCCGTTCGCCGTCGACCTGCCCGTGCCGGACCTGGCGGGCCTCGCCGCCGCGCTGGGCGGCCGGGGCGTGCCGCTCGCCGACCCGGCGGACCTGCCGGGCGCGCTCGCCGCGGCACTGGTCCACCCGGGCCCCACCCTGCTGATCGCGCCCGAGGAGGACTGATGCCGTACCTGGAGATCGTCTGGACCGACGAGGTGACCGGGCGCCGCGGCTTCCTGGTCATCGACCGCCTGGTCCGCGGCGCGGCCAGCGGCGGCCTGCGGATGCGTGCCGGCTGCACCCTCGACGAGGTGCGCGACCTGGCGCGCGGGATGACGCTGAAGGAGGCGGTCGTCTACTCGCCGGGCGACGCATACGTGCCGTTCGGCGGCGGCAAGGGCGGTATCGACTGCCCGCCGCAGGACCCGGACGCGCCCGGCGTGATGGCCCGCTACCTGACCGCGATGAAGCCGCTGCTGGAGACCTACTGGTCGACCGGGGAGGATTTCGGCGTCCGCCAGGAGACGCTGGACCGGGCCGCCGCCGACGTGGGGCTGCGCTCCACGATCGAGGCGGCGCTGCGCCTGCTGCCCGACCCCGAGCACGCCCTCGGTCTGGTCAAGGCCGGCTTCGCGGTGGACGTGGACGGGGTCGGCCTGGCCGACCTGGTCGGCGGGTACGGCGTGGCCGAGGCGGCGCTGGCGGCGGCGGCGCGGGCCGGCCTGCCGCTGCCCGGTGCGCGCGCCGCGATCCAGGGCTTCGGGTCGATGGGCGGCGCCACGGCCCGGTACCTGGCCCGCGCCGGGGTGCCGGTGGTCGCCATCTGCGACGTGGACGGCGTGGTCCACAACCCCGACGGCCTCGACGTGGAGGCGTTGCTGCTGACCCGGGACGGCTTCGGCCGGGTGGACCGCGCCGCGCTGCGCCCCGCCGACCGCGAACTGCCCCGCGACCGGTGGCTCGCGGTGCAGGCCGAGATCCTGGTGCCGGCCGCGATGTCGTACGTGCTGACGGCGTCCACGGTGGACCTCGTGCGGGCCCGGCTGGTCGTCGAGGCGGCGAACGTGCCGACCACGCCCGGGGCGGAGGCGGCGCTCGCCGCCCGGGGCGTCCCGGTGGTGCCCGACTTCGTGGCGAACGTCGCCACCAACGCCTGGTGGTGGTGGACCCTGTTCGGGGACATCGAGCCGACCGCGCCCGCCGCCTTCGGCAAGATCTCCACGGTGCTGCGCGGCCTGGTGGACGAGGTCTTCGACCGCCGGGAGCGGGACGGCGGCACGCCCCGGGACGCGGCGCTGGCGATGGCCAGCGAGCGCGCGGAGGCGATCGCCACCCGCTTCCGCTAGTCTGTGACCCGATAGGGAAGCGCTTTCCCAACGCGCGGCTCGCGGGCGGACCGGCGGGCGAGCCGTTGACGGAGCGCCAGCGAGGAGGGCATGTGGCAGTCACGCTGTCGGTCGGCGGCCGGGTCGTCGCCGAGTACGTCGTGGAGCCGGACCTGGACGCCAGGCACGGCCCCCGGCCGTACCTGCACCCGGTCCGCACGCTCGCCGGTACCCCGGTCACCGACGCGCTGCCCGAGGACCACGTCTGGCATCTGGGGGCCTCGCTGGCGGTGCAGGACGTCTCCGGTACCAACCTGTGGGGCGGCCGCACGTACGTCCGCGACGCCGGCTACACCTGGCTGGACGACCACGGCCGCATCGCCCACGTCGAGTGGCTCCACCGGGAACCGGACCGGCTCGTCCACCGCCTGCACTGGCTGGACCGCACCGGTGCCGTGCTGCTGACCGAGGTGCGGGAGGTCGGCGCCAGCGAGTCCGAGGTGGGCTGGGTGCTGGACTTCGCGTACACGCTGACGGGCCCCGCCGACCGGGAGATCGTGCTCGGCAGCCCCGCCACGAACGGGCGCCCGGGCGGTGCCGGCTACGGCGGGTTCTTCTGGCGCGCGGTCGCCGACGAACCGCCGGCGGTGCGCACCGCCGGCGCCGAGGGCGAGGAGTGCGTCAACGGGAGCACCGAGCCGTGGGTGCTGATGGCCGGCGCGGCCGGCGGGCGCCCGTACACGCTGATTTTCAGCGGCTTGGGGGAGGACGACCACTGGTTCGTCCGCTCGGGCATGTACCCCGGCGTCTGCGCGGCGTTCGCCTTCGAGAGGGTCCGCCGGGTGCCGCCGGGTGGGACCCTGGCCGGGCGGCACGCCGTCCTCGTCGCGGACGGGGTCATCGACCCATCACATTGACTTCTGTAATAATGACGCCCGTCTTTGTCGCGGATGGCGGGAGGCTTGGCATGCGGTGGATGTCCTTATCGGTGGTGGCGCTGATCCTGTTCGGCGGCGCGGCGTCCGCGGCCGCGCCCGCGACGGGGAAGGGCGGCCCGGGCAGTTGCCGCGACAGCAAGTTGCTGTTCTGCGAGGACTTCGAGCGCCAGCCCCTCGGCGGCGCCAGTAGCCTCGCGTGGGGCATCGACACCCGGCACGGTACGCTGACCATCGACCACGAGCCGCACCAGGGCCGGGTGCTGCGGGTGCACACCGAGGGCAACGGCTACGCCTTCCTGAAGGTGCAGGACTTCGCCGCGCCGGGGAACAGCTTCTACGGCCGGCTCCGGGTGCGGGTCAAGGCGTTCCCGACCGCGCCGGACTGGGCGCACTACACGCTCGTCGAGACCACCGGTAGCGGCTCCGCCGAGGTGGTGCGCCCGCTCGGCGGGCAGTACGTCCCGCCCCTGGGCAAGGACCTGTGGGGCGTCGGCGCCGACGGCGGGCCGACCGGCGACTGGACGAACTGGCGCGAGTCCGCGCCCAGCGTGGCGGGGCGCTGGCTCTGCGTCGAGTGGCGGCAGGAGGCGCCGAAGAACCGGATCAGCGTCTGGATCGACGGCGTGGCCAAGCCGGACCTGACCGTCAGCACCACCGACCACGGCGGCAACCCGGTCGACTTCGTGCTGCCCCGGGTGGACACCATCAAGATCGGCTGGCAGCTGTACCAGGGTGGCCCGAAGCCGGACCACTTCGACTTGACCTACGACGACATCGCCCTGTCGACCTCGCGCATCGGCTGCTGACGGCGCCGGCCGCCCTCAGGTGAGCTGGGCCGGTTCCAGGCCCAGTTCACGGGCGGTGGTCAGGCGCACCCACTCGGCCAGCTGGCGGCGCGTGATGACCCGCTCGTGCACCGCCACCTGCACCGCCAGCCCGTCCACCAGCGCGCTGATCCGCCATGCCGCGCCGCTCGGGTCGTCGCACCGGAAGGTGCCCTCCGCCACGCCGGCCGCGATCACCTCGGTGAACGCCTCCTTCCAGCGCAGGTCCAGCCGGCGGGAGACCTTCTCCAGTTCGGGCGTGCGCAGCGACTCGGACCACCCGTCGATCCACATTGCCCACGACTTGGAGCGGCCGGTCGGCGCGTACAGCTTGAGAATCTTCCTGAGCTTCTCCAGCGGCGCCACGGTCGAGGTGAGCACGCCGTCGAGGCGGCTCAGATCCTGCTCCGCCGCGTACGCGAACGCCTGCGCGAGCAGCCGCTCCTTCGTGGTGAAGTGGTAGAAGACGAGCGCCTGGCTGACCCCGGCGGCCTGCGCCACGTCCGCCGTTCGGGTGTTCGCCAGGCCCCGCCGAACGATCACGTCGCAGGCGGTGCGCAGCAGCGCGTCCAGCCGCACCTCGGCAGAGCGTCTCGTCACGCGGCATACGGTAACCGATCCGGGCGAGCCGCCCAGTCGGCTTAGCGGCACAGTTGACTGTGGGAACAGTCAAGAACCGCTCGGCCGGGTGGCCGGGTGGCAGCGGTTCAGGCGAGGTTGCGGCGGAGGCGCTGGTGCCAGGTGCGGGAGCCGACCAACGCGCCGTCCTCGGTCGCGGCGACCGTCACCGTGGTGTCGAACCCGTCCGCGTCCGCCCGGAACTCCACCGTGGCCTCGGCGCGGACGACCGGGTGGCCCGGCCACGCGATCTCGAACACCGCGCCGGACGTGGCGGTCTGCCCCCAGGTGCGGCGGTCGACGGTCACCGTGCCGGTGTACCGGTCGGTGCACGAACCCGGCCCGACGACCGGGTACGTCGACCCGTGGTCCACCGTGCATGAGGTGACCCGGGCGAGCACGTCGTCGCTGATCCGCCAGGTGATGGCCGCGGTCTCCGGCACCGGCGGTGGCGGCAGGTGCGGTAGCGCGGCGGGTGCCGGCTCCGCCTCATCGGCGGCGACCGGAAGGTGGAGCGTGCTCGCACCCGCGTCCAGGGTCAGCGTGACCGGCCGGGGCGGGGCGATGCTGTTCGGCCAGTCCACTCCGGTCACCGCGAGCCGTAGCCGGTGCCCGGGCCGGACCCGCCACGAGGTCGCCTCCAACTCGACCGTCGCGTCCACGAACTCGCCGGGAGTGAGCGGCACCGGCTCCTCGTGCCCCTCGCGGTGGGTCAGGTTGAGCAGCCCGCGAGTGATGAGCACCGAGGTGCCGTCCGGCGCCACGTCGCACAGGCGGGCCGCCAGGCTGGCGACGGGACGGTCGGCGGCGACCCGTGCCGCGAGCCGGGCGTGGCCGAGCAGTTCCAGTCCGTCCCCGTCGGCCGGCCACTCCCAGGTGAGGCAGGCCGCGTCCGCGTACCGCTGATCCGTGGGCTGGCCGTAGGGAAGTTGCCCGGCGCAACTGTTCCAGGCGGCGGTGCCGACATCCGGCCGTACACGGTGGACGATCGGGCTCGGCCGCTCCGCGCCGCCCGGCCCGCCGTCCAGCGGCCGTGCCCACTCGGCCACCCGCGGCGACGGCCACGCCCGCTCGGCCTGCCAGCGGCCGTTGACGACCACGGCGTCCGGCTCCGGCGCGGTGAACTCCCGTGCGAAGTAGACGATGGCCGGTTCGCCGCCCGGCTCGTCGGTACTGGCGCCGATGCCCGTGTCCCGCCCGCGCAGCCACCGGTCCCACCAGCGGACCATCTCCGCGGTCAGGTCGATGTGCGGACCGGGCAGCGCGGTCGCCGTCGACATGTGACTCCACGGCCCGGCCAGCAGGCGCACCGGAGTACCGGCCGCCGTCAGCGCCTGGTACGTGCGGAAGGTGTTGTTGCGGTACCCGTCCGCCCAGCCCGCCACGATCATCGTGGGGACCCGGACCGCCGCGTACTCCGGCCGCAGCGAGCCGTGCCGCCAGTACCCGCCGCCGGTCTGCTCCTCGGTCCAGCGCAGCAGCCACGGCGGGTTCTCGTCGATCCGGCGTTTCCACTCCTCGCGCCACCCGGCGCCGAACACCTCCGGCACGGGCGGCAGCGCGTTCATCGCCACCATGTACGTGGGGTAGTCGACCAGGTCCAGCAGCCGGCGGGCGCCGCCGAGGTAGTGCACGTCGTCGGTGTACCGGTCGTCCGTCGCGTAGACCGGCACGATGGCCTTCAGCGCGGGTGGCCGCCGCGCCGCCACCTGGATCGAGTTGAACCCGGAGTACGAGGTGCCGAACATGCCCACCCCGCCGTCGCACCACGGCTGGGCGGCCAGCCAGGCAATGACCGCGCAGAGGTCGTCCTGCTCGCGGGCCGGGTACTCGTCGGTGGCGGCACCCTCGCTGGAACCCGTGCCGCGCAGGTCCACCCGGCACACCGCGTACCCGTACTCGTCCCGCAGCCGCTCGTAGTCGGCCACGTAGGAGGCGGTCACGTCGTCCTTGCGGTAGGGGAGGGTCTCGAGCAGGCAGGGGACCGGCGCCCCGCCCGCCGGCAGGTACAGCGTGGCGGCCAGCCGCACGCCGTCATCCATCGGGATCCACATTGGTACGCCGCTCACCGGGCCGAGCCTACGACACTCCTTACTGAGTCACCAGTCAGCAAGCCGCGACCGTCACAGCGCCTTGAGAATGGCCTCGACCTGCTCCCGGGCGTCGCCGAACAGCATCCGGGTGTTCTCGCGGAAGAACAGCGGGTTCTGGACGCCGGCGTACCCGGTGCTCATCGACCGCTTGAACACGATCACCTTCTCCGCCTCCCACACCGCCAGCACCGGCATGCCGGCGATCGGGCTGCCGGGATCCTCCAGCGCGGCCGGGTTCACCGTGTCGTTGGCCCCGATGACCAGGACGACCGAGGTGTTCGCGAAGTCGTCGTTGATCTCGTCCATCTCCAGGACGATGTCGTAGGGGACCTTCGCCTCGGCGAGCAACACGTTCATGTGCCCCGGCAGGCGCCCGGCGACCGGGTGGATGCCGAAACGGACCTCCACCCCCTGATCGGTCAGCTTCCGGGTCAGCTCGGCGACGGCGCCCTGCGCGTGCGCCACGGCCATCCCGTACCCGGGCGTGATGATCACCGACTTGGCGGTGCGCAGCAGATCGGCGGCCTCCTCGGCGACGATCGGCGTGTGCTCGCCCTCCACCGCCGCGGCGACCACGGCGCCCTCGTTGCCGAAGCCCCCGGCGATGACGGAGATGAAGGACCGGTTCATCGCCCGGCACATGATGTACGACAGGTACGCACCGGAGGAGCCGACCAGGGCGCCGGTGAGGATCAGCAGGTTGTTGTCGAGCAGGAAGCCCGACGCCGCGGCGGCCCAGCCCGAGTAGCTGTTGAGCATCGACACCACGACCGGCATGTCGCCGCCACCGATCGAGGCGACCAGATGCCAGCCGAGGGCCAGCGCGAGCACCGTGACGGCGGCGAGCACACCCGGGCCCGGGCTCGCCACGAAGGCGACGGTCAGGCCGACGAACGCGGCCAGCGCCCCGACGTTGAGCCAGTTGCGGCCCGGCAGCGTCAGCGGGTTGCTGTTGATCCGGGCGGACAGCTTGAGGAACGCCACGATCGAACCGGTGAACGTCACCGCCCCGATGAAGACGCCGATGACCACCTCGGCCGAGTGGATGCCCAGCAACTCGGGTGCGACCTCGGTCTGCGCGGCGCCGCCGCGCTCGACCGACAGGTATCCGTTCCAGCCGACCAGCACCGCGGCCAGACCGACGAAGCTGTGCAGCAGCGCGATCAACTCGGGCATGCCGGTCATCTCGACCTTGGCGGCGCGCCAGAGGCCGATGCCGGCGCCGAGCGCCATCGCGACGACGATCAGCGCGATCGCGGACGCCTCGACGCTGCGGGAGGCCAGGCCGACGGTCGCCACGAGCGCGAGCGTCATGCCGGCGATGCCGTAGACGATGCCGGACCTGGCGGTCTCATGCTTGGACAGGCCGGCCAGGCTCAGGACGAACAGCAGGCCGGCGACGATGTAGGCCGCCGAGGCGGCGGAGACGGCGGTCATGGTCAGCCCCTCGTGAACATGCGGAGCATGCGGCGGGTCACGGCGAAGCCGCCGAAAACGTTGATGGAGGCCATCAGGATCGCGACGAACGCGAGGACCGTGACCAGCGCGCTGGTGTGGCCCAGCTGCAACAGGGCGCCGACCACGATGATTCCGGAGATCGCGTTGGTCACCGACATCAGCGGGGTGTGCAGCGCGTGGTGCACGTGCCCGATCACGTAGAACCCGACCACGATCGCCAGCGCGAACACGGTGAAGTTCTCGATCAGGCGATCCGGCGCGAAGGCGGTGACCAGAAAGAGCAGCGCCGCTGCGAGGCCCACGACGGCGAACGTCCGGGCGGGCGAGGCCGCCGGCTTCGCGGCCGGCGCCGGGGTGGCGGGGCGGGGCGCGGGAGCGGCGACCGGAGCCGCCGAGACCTGCACCGGCGGCGGGGGCCAGAGCTTCTCGCCGTTGCGGACGACGGTCATCGACCGCTGCACGACGTCGTCGAGGTCGAGCACGACCTGCCCGTCCTTGCCGGGGGTCAGCAGCTTCATGACGTTGACGAGGTTGGTGCCGAACAGCTGCGAGGCCTGAGCCGGCAGCCGCCCGGGCAGGTCGGTGTAGCCAATGATCGACACACCGTTGGCGGTGGTGACGACCCGGTCGGGCACCGAACCGGCCACGTTGCCGCCCTGGGCGGCGGCCATGTCGACGATCACGCTGCCCGGCCGCATGCTGGCGACCATCTCCTCGGTGATCAACCTCGGTGCGGTCCGGCCGGGGATCAACGCGGTGGTGATGATGATGTCGACGTCGCGGGCCTGCTCGGCGTAGAGCTCGGCGGCCCGGTGGTTGTAGTCCTCGGACATCTCCCGGGCGTAGCCGTCCGTGCTGACCTGCTGCTCGGCGGCCCGCACGGCGACGTACTCGCCCCCCAGCGAATGCACCTGCTCGGCGACCTCGGGCCGGACGTCGGTGGCCCGCACGATCGCGCCGAGGCTGCTCGCCGTGCCGATCGCGGCCAGCCCCGCCACGCCGGCGCCGACCACCAGCACCTTGGCCGGGGGCACCTTCCCGGCGGCGGTCACCTGGCCGGTGAAGAAGCGGCCGAACGCGTGCGCGGCCTCGACGACCGCGCGGTACCCGGCGATGTTGGCCATGGAGCTGAGCACGTCCAGCGACTGGGCCCGCGAGATCCTGGGGACGGCGTCCATCGCCAGCGCGGTGACCGGCCGGGCGGCGAGCGCCTCGACCAACTCCGGGTCCAGCGCCGGGCTCAGCAGGCTGACCAGCAGGGCACCGTCGCGCAGCCGGGCAACCTCCTCGGCGGTCGGCTTGGCCACGTGCAGCACCACATCGGCCGACCACGCCTCGGAAGCCGACCCGATCCGGGCGCCCGACTCGGCGTAGGACTCGTCCGGAAAGCTGCTGACCAGCCCGGCGCCGCTCTCGACGACCACCGCGTAACCGAGCCCGGTGAGTTGACGCACCGTCGCCGGCGTCGCCGCCACCCGCGTCTCCCCCGGTCGGCCCTCCCTGGGCACCCCGATCAGCACGTCTCCTCCAACTCTGGTTCCGGCTCGCGGCTGCGGTGATCCCTGCCGCTCGCTCTCGCCCGCCCGGCCGGCCGAACCCTTTCGCTGGCGGCGCCGCGGTCGCAGCCAGATGATCAAGTACTGACAGCCCGAACTGTATGGGAGACGACCCGTCCGCAGCTAGGCCGTTCGGCCCATGCTTTCGGCGCGGCGCGGCCTCAACTCCCACAAAAGCCAAGGTACGCGACCTCGGTGAGCAGGCCAGCCACCGAAATCCGCCGTGTGGGATACGACACGCCGGTGCGCGGCCCGCCGTCGCCGCCTTCCGCAGGGTGCGGGACGCGAGGCGCTCCCTGGGGGCGGGCCGGGCACTTCCGGTCTCCTCCGCGGCCCGGCGCGGAACGGTCCGCGCGGTCACGACGGGACCGGCCGGCAACCGAACGGGCGACTGCCAGCCGTGGACGCCTCCGGCAACAGCAGGGGCCGGGTCATCGGGCGGAACCGGGGGAGCTCTCGCCCGGCCACCCCAACCCGGGTTCGAGCGGGCCGAACCGTCCACGGTAGACCCGTCGGCCGCTCGGTAGACTCCGTAAGCGTGTCGATCGGCCCGCCTGATCCGGTGGGGGTGGACAGCCCCCTGGCGTTCGTGGCCCGGCTCCGGGCGGTCAAGGCGTGGGCCGGGAATCCATCGTTCGACCGGCTGGCCCGGCTGTCCGGGGTGCCGCGCAGCACGCTGGCGGACGCGCTGAGCGCGCACCGGTCCCGGCTGCTGGCGCTGGATGTGGTGCGGCGGTTCGTCGCCGCCTGCGGTGCGGACGCCGCGGCCGTCCAGCGGTGGGCGGACGCGTGCCGGCGCGTCCAGCAGGCCGATCTCGGCGATCCGCCCGGCGTGGCATCGACGGTTCACGCTTTCGCCCGACCGGTGCCGGCGCTGCTGCCCGCCGACGTCGCCGACTTCGTCGGGCGGGAGAAGGCGGTGGCGCAGCTGATCGAGCTGCTGACGCCCGGTGGCGACGCGACGGCGCCGGTGGTGTCGGCGACCTGTGGTTGTCGCGGGGTATCGCGCTGACGCACCAGGGGCGCGCCGGCGAGGCGGAGGCGTCCTACCTGCGGGCGCTGGAACTCACCGGCCGGTACGGGCTGCGGGTGCGGGAGGCGGTCACCCTACGGGCGCTCGCCGCGCTGTACCGAAAACAGGGCGCCCTGGACGCGGCGCAGGTACGCCTGCGGCAGGCTCTGTCCATTCTGGATGATGGTGAGCACGCCAGCGCGCTGGCGGCGACGCTGCTGACGCTCGGCCAGGTCCTCGCGGACCAGAGCCACCCGGAGGCGCGGCGGACGCTCGAATCCGCGCTGGTGGCCTGCCGCCGGCTCGGCGTCGGCTTCGGTCAGGCGCTGGCCCTCAAGGCCCTCGGCGACCTGTGCCTGAGGCAGGGGAGCCCCGAGCAGGCGGTGGCGCTGTGCACCGAGGTGCTGGCGATCGCGGAGGGGTTGGAGGGTCCGCCCCTGCGCGGACGGATCCTGCGCTCCCTCGGCGATGCCCACCACGCGGCCGGCACGCGGGCCGCCGCTCGGGATGCCTGGTCCCGTGCCCGGGCCGTGCACGCCGGTCTGGGCAATCGGGCGGAGGTCGAGGACCTTGACCGGCTGCTGTCGATGACGGGCGGCTGACCCCGGGAGCCGTCCTGCCGGCCATCCGGATTCATCCGGATCCGTCCGAGCCCGTTGTCCGCGCCGCCGGGCGGGGCCAGGCTCGTGACGAGCAGGCAGGTCGTCAGCGGAGGAGAGGTCTTGGGCTCGAACAAGGGTCACACCGGCGGCCGGCGGACCGGTCGGGCCCACGCCGCTGGACGCTGGACGGCGCGCGTGGCCGTCGCGATCGCCGCCGCGGTGGCCGCGCCCGCGCTGCCGGCGCCCGCGTCCGCCGACGCGGGGCCGAAGCCGCATCCGGGCCAGTGGTACCTGTCGGCGTGGAAGGTCCGCACCGACGTCTGGCCGATCTCGCAGGGCGCCGGCGTCACGGTGGCCATCGTGGACACCGGAGTGGACGAGGGGCGGCGCCTGCCCGAGATCCGCGGTGACGCCGTCCTGCCGGGCGTCGACCTGGGCGCCGACGAGGACGAGCGGGACGACAGCGACGGGCGCGGGGACTTCAACGGCCACGGCACGGCGATGGCCCTGCTGGTGGCGGCCCGGGGCAGCGACGGCGGCATGGTCGGCCTGGCGCCGAAGGCGACGATCCTGCCGGTCAGGGCCAGCACCGGCAACCAGCTCCACGCCGGCATCAGGTGGGCGGCCGACCATGGCGCGAAGGTCATCAACGTGTCGATGTCCGGGATCCAGATCCTCGACGCCTGCTCACCCCGGATGCAATCGGCGATCGACTACGCGATCGAGCGCGACGCCGTGATCGTGGCGGCCGCCGGCAACGACGGCAACGGGGAGAACCACACCGAGGAGCCGGCCAGTTGCCCGGGCGTGCTGGCCGTCGGGGGAGTCGATCGCTTCGACCGCGCGTGGCAGAAGACCCAACGCAAGCCGTACGTGGCCGTGGCCGCACCGGGCAAGGGCGTGACGAGCAAGAACATCGACGGCGAGATCGTCGACTCCAACGGCACGAGCGACTCCGCCGCGCTGGTGTCCGGCCTGGCGGCACTGGTCCGGGCCAGGTACCCGGACGCCTCGGCCCGCGAGGTGGTCCAGCGCATCATCGCCACGGCGCGCGACGTGGGCCCGCCGGGCCGCGACGACACCACCGGCTACGGGGTCATCGACCCGGCTCGGGCGCTGACCGCCCAGGTGCCCGCCGACGCGCCGAACCCGGTGTTCGCGGCGTACGACACCCAGCGCGGCGAACAGCGCAGCGCGCAGCGGCGCCACGACTTGGTCGGACTGTTGCCGTGGGCCGCCGGAGCACTGTGCCTCCTGGTGGCTGTCGCGATCGTCGTCCTGCTCCTTGTCTGGAGCATCCGGCGGGACCGGCCGGCACGCCCCACGGGCGGATGGAGCCGGACGTGACCGGGTACCCGCCGCCCCCGGCGTCCCGGTACGCGGCCAGCCGCACCGGTCCTACACCCGACTGATCCTCCTGCTCGACACCGGCGCGCTCGTCGCCTTTCGCACCGACCTTGGAACAGATGGCGGAGGTCATGGACCGGATGGTCGGAGTGCCTCCCCGGGGCGTCGGGGCGGCATAGACACCCTAGACGGAGCAAGGGCCGCTTCCGGTGCTCGGAAGCGGCCCTTGACCTGCGTGTGGGCGATACTGGGATCGAACCAGTGACCTCTTCCGTGTCAAGGAAGTGCGCTCCCGCTGCGCCAATCGCCCGAGTCTATGTAGTTGAGGTGGGGACGGGATTTGAACCCGCGTACACGGCTTTGCAGGCCGTTGCCTCGCCTCTCGGCCACCCCACCGAGGCTGAGGCCGGGGAGAATAGCCCGATGGCCTCTCCGAGCGGACGACGGGACTCGAACCCGCGACCCTCACCTTGGCAAGGTGATGCGCTACCAACTGCGCTACGTCCGCGTGTCTCCGGGCGTTCCCGGCGACGGATGTGAACTTTAGCCGAGTACGCGGCGTACTGCCAACTCGGGGGGCCCTGGGCGCGCCCCCGGCCGGCTCACCAGGCACTTGGGCTACTCCTGCCCCACCCGGGAACGGCCCCTACCGCAGGCCGCCGCAGGGCGCCGCCGTGGCCACGACCCGTTCGACCCGTGCTCGATCGGCGCCGTGTCGGTGGCCTTCCAGTGTCGCGGAGAGGGCGTCTCCGCTGCGGTCGGGTGCGGCGGGCCGGGCCCGCCATCGGGGGCGTGATTCTCGCCGGGTCTGGGTATGGCGCGTCTGCGCGACGTGATCAGGGAGGTCGGGATGGTGCTGGCGAGGCTGCCGTGGTCGGTCTCCGTTGCCGGGGTGCTGGTGTTGCTGGCCGCCGGCATGAGCGCCGTCGTGGACATGTCCGACCCGCCGGCCCGGCATTACGGGCTGCCGGCGGCCGTCGTCGTCGGCCTCGTCGGGTTCGGTCTGCTCGTCCGGTGGCGGTGGGCGCTGTGGGATGGGCTCGCCCTGATTCCCCTCAGCGTGCCGTTCACCGTCGCCGCGTTCAAGGTGGACGCTCGGACGCGTGACGGCCGGCTGGGCGTGATGATGGTGTGGGCTGCGGCCTTCCTGCTTCTCCTGCTGCTGCCGGCCGTGCCCGCGCTGCGCCGCGACCGGGCCCGGGCCGCGTTGCCGGTCGGTGGCGGCCGGGCCCCGGGGGTTCCGCAGGCCGCGGCGGGGGAGCCGACGCTCGGTCAACGCCTGCTGTTCGTGGTGTTCGCCGCGGCGTCGATCATCGTCGGGATGCTCACCGTCCTGGCGCTCCTGCTGTTCGCGACTTCCGCCCCTCGTCGGCGGCTGGCAACTGGTCAAATCGGACCTCTCGCCGGCGGTCTGGCTTCCCGCGGCGGGTCTCACCGCGCTCGCCGCCGTCTGGGCGTTGGTGTTACCGGCCACCGGATGGCGGTCCTATGTGGCGCTCACCCCGGCCGGCCTGTACGTACCCGGCCCGTTCCGGCCGACCGCCGTACCGTGGTGGGCGGTCGAGCGCGGCCACGTGACCCGCGATCTGAACGGCGGAGCGTACGTCACCGTCGCGGTGTCGGAGCGGGCCGCGGTCGCCTCGTCGATCGCCGGCCGGATCGTCCGGCTGGTCAACCGCCGGTTCGGCGGAGACCTGCACTTCTCCGCCCAGTTGCTCACCACCAAGCCGGAGTTTCTGGCCTACGCCATCGACACGTATCGCCGCGATCCCGGCCGGCGGCGGATCATCGGTACGGTCGACGAACTGGACCGGCTGTACACCGAATGGATCCGCGACCGCCACCGCCCGGCTAGCTAGGGAGATCTTGATACCGACCTGGCCGGAAGCGGCGTGTCTTACCGAGACCTCGCGGGAGATCATCCGGAATCTTTCCGGTAATTGGTCTGGCCAGACGCATCGACATAGATGTATACCTACAGGTGGCACAGTTGTCCGTCCCGGACGTCGCGCACCGGATCGCCTCGCGAGCGAGGGCTCACGCTCGCCTGCCCCCGGGTAGGCCGGCGTGGTCTGCCCGTCCGCGAGGGGGCACGCCGCGTCAACCCCCACCGCCCTCGTCTGGAGGATCAGCCCATGCGTACCCATCGTTACCGGTCCCGGCTGTGGTCGAGGGCGGTCGTGGCGACCCTGATGGTCGCCAGCGGGGCGGCGGTCGCGGTCGCCGCGAACGCCGCCGCCGCCGGATGCGGCGTCACGTACACGGTCGCCTCGCAGTGGCAGGGCGGCTTCACCGGGGACGTGAGCGTCACCAACCTCGGCGACCCGGTCAGCTCGTGGACGCTGACCTGGAGCTACTCGGCGGGCCAGCAGGTCACCCAGGCGTGGAACGCCACGGTGACGCAGAGCGGCAGCCAGGTCACCGCTCGCAATGCCAGCTACAACGGCGGCCTCGCCACCGGGGCGAGCACCTCGTTCGGCTTCAACGGGTCCTGGACCGGCAGCAACCCCGCGCCCACCGCCTTCGCCCTCAACGGCACCACCTGCACGGGCGCGCCCGGCGGTCCGTCCACCACGCCGCCGCAGCAGCCGCCCACGACGCGGCCGCCGACCACGCCGCCGACGTCGGGGCCGACCACGCCACCGTCGGGCAATCCGGACTGGGGCCGGTCGTTGCCGCCCGCCGGAGCGCAGACCAGCCACGCGTACGACCTGATCGTCATGAACGACCCGAAGGGCTACGCGCCGGCCGCCGGCGAGTGCTCGAAGGAGATCCATGCGCGCTACTGGACGTACGGGCCGGACGGCAAGGTCTACCCCACCTGGCACCCGGCCAGGGACCCCAGCGGCTGTAGCTTCGGCCACGAGCACGGTGACGACCCGCGCACGTCGAACCTGTTCGCCACCGTGGGCTGGCCGGCCTTCGGGTACACCAGCGAAGTGATGATGTCGACGAACCCGGACAGCGGGCAGCGGCACGAGGACCACGTCGGGCACAAGGTGCTGGCGGTCAACCGGGTCAACGTGATCCAGGGCGACAACGGCACGAGCTTCTTCCCGCCCAGCGGCACCACGGTCGCCGTCTGCGACGTGCTGCTGAAGTTCCACCAGGGCACGCACTCGGCGGACGCGTTCACCAACAACGTCCACGAACTGCTCTACAACAACCGCTGCACGCACAACGACAACGGGCAGGTCAGCGAGGCCCGGTTCAGTGCCATGATCCCGCTGGGCCGGCCGGGCGGCTTCGGCAACACCGACTGCCCCGGCCCCAACCTCGGCGGCCAGTTCACGAACGTCGGCCCCGCGGTCCCGGCGGACTCGCCGTCGGACACCCGGTCACTCGGCCGGCTCATCACCGACCAGAACTGCGTCCAGGCGATCCGGGACGGCAAGACGCACTTCGAGGTGACCACCAACTCGAACGTCCCGTTCGACACCAACGACCTGCACGAGTTCTGGTTCTCCGACGTGACCGTGAGCAGTTCGCAACTGACCTTCAATATCGCCCCGCTGTTCTACGTGCTCAACCCGAGCCGGTACTACGACGCGTCCCTGTCGAACCACCTCGCGCACCAGGTCGACCTCTGCTACAGCGGCATCCGCGGGCAGTACTGCGACCAGGTCCGGCAGATCACGCAGCAGACCGGCCAGCAGGTCGCGTGGGACGATCCGCGCTCACCGTTCAAGGGCACGCTGCGCGAGTACCGGCCGGGCACGTTCACCGTGCGCAACACCGGCCCGACCACCGTCTACACCGACGTGTACGGCCGCAACGTCTCGACCTCGCCCTTCCCGGGCTCCATCCGGCAGTACTTCTCCGGTAACCACGCACCGGTCCAGACCTACGTGCGCGGCGCCACCCGGGACTACGCGGCCAACACCGCGGACAAGATCCACGCTCCCAACTGACGGTTCCACGGTGAGGGCCCGTACCGGACGTCCGGTACGGGCCCCCGGCTGCCGTGGGTATCCGTCAGTGTTGGGAACCGGCCGCCGGTTGCCGGACGCGTAGCGAGAGGCACGGCACCGGCTCCGGTGTGACGGCGAGCTGCTCCAGCCGTACCTGGGCGCCGCCGGGCCGGTGGAACAGCCGCACGCCGTCGCCCAGCAGCACCGGCGCGATGAACACCACGATCTCGTCGAGCTGGCCGGCCGCGAGGCACTGCGCCGCGACGTCGGCGCCGATGATGTTCACGCACCGGTCGCCGGCGGCGGCCCTGGCCGCGGCCAGGCCGCTGTCCAGGTCGGTGACGAAGGTGACGCCGGGCACGGGGGTCGCCGGCGGCCGGTGGGTGAGCACGAAGCTCGGCCCGGTCCACGCGCCGCCGAACGCGCCCTCCCGGTCGGTGCCGCGGTTCGGGTCGTCGCCGTGGAAGCTGCGGGCGCCGACGAGCAGCGCACCGATCCGCCCCATCAGGTCCTCGGCGACCGGGTTGGGCCCGCCGAGGTGCTCGGCCAGCCAGGACATGTCACCGCCCGGGCCGGCGATGTAACCGTCGAGGGACATGGTCGCGGAGTACAGGATTCTGGTCATGCGTATGCAGACGGTGCCGGCGCGGAAAGTTCATCGGTCAGCTGGGGCGGCAGGGCGAACGCGGGGAACAGCGCGGGTTCGTGGAAGGCGGTGATCTCCATGATCCGCCCCCGCGCCACGGACACGATCCCGATGGCGAACGGCTGGTACGTGTCACGCCCGGGCCGCCGCACGTAGGCCGCCGCCGCCGGGCGGCCGTTTGCGCCGGTCGGCAGCATCCGGAACGCCCCCACGTACTCCGGTGAGCCGGGATCCCAGCTCGTGGCCAGCGCCGCGAGCACCGCCGCCCGGCCGGCGAACCACACCGGGTACGGCGGCATCGTCGTGCGGACGTCCTCGGCCAGCAGGTCGGCGACCCCGGCCAGGTCGCCGCGCTCGACGGCCGCCATGTACCGGCGCAGCACCGCCCGCTCCTCGTCGGTGGGCGGCGCCGCGGGCGCCCATTCCGCGCGGCGCGGCGGCAGGTGCTCCCGCAGCGTCGCGCGCGCCCGTTGCAGGGCACTGTTGACCGATGCCGCGCTGCCCTCCACCACCGCGGCGACCTGGGGAGCCGGCCAGCCGAGCGCGTCGTGCAGGATGACGGCCGCCCGTTGCCGGGGCGGTAGGTGCTGGATCGCGGCCAGGAAGGCCAGTTCCATGGTTTCCCGGGCGACGGCCGCCGCCTCCGGCTCGTCCGAGCGCGGCGCGACGGGTTCCCACAGCCGGTCGGGGAACGGCTGCAACCAGGCGACCTCGACCCGGCCCGGCTCCGGCCGCGCGGGGTCGGCGGGCGGCGCGAGGTGGTGCGGCAGCACCCGGCGCTGCCGGCCGTCGAGGGCGTCGAGGCAGGCGTTGGTCGCGGTCCGGTACAGCCAGGTGCGCATCGACGACCTGCCGTGGAAGCCGTCGAGCCCCTTCCACGCGCGCAGCAGCGTCTCCTGGACCAGATCCTCCGCCTCGTCGAACGAGCCGAGCATGCGGTAGCAGTGCACCCGCAGTTCGCCCCGGTACCGCTCGACCAGCTCGGCGAAGCTCACCTCGTCGGTCACCCGTACGACGCTACCGGCCGGATCGCGTGCCCGCCGGGAGAGCGGCCGGATCGCCGCCACGGCGCGACGGCCCGGTGGCGGCTACACGGAGGCCGGCTCGTCCACCGTCAGCAGCGCGGCGAGCTGGCGGAGCAGCCCGGGCCGCGCCCGGTAGTACACCCAGGTACCCCGGCGGTCGGCTTCGACCAGGCCGGCCTCGCGGAGGGTCTTGAGGTGGTGCGAGATCGTCGGCCCGGACAGGTCGAACCCGGGGGTGAGGTCGCACACGCAGATCTCGCCGCCGGACGCCGAGGCGATCATCGACATCAGCCGCAGCCGCACCGGATCGCCGAGCGCCTTGAACGCGGGCGCCAGCGCGGCCGCCGCCTCCGTGGACAGGTTCCCCTGCCAGATCGGCGGGCAGCAGGCGGCGCCGGCGGCCGTGGGCTCGGTGCGGACGGGTGGCGGCTGTTTTGACATGGCTCTAGCTTGACAGCTCTCAAATCAGCGTGCAACTCCTGATTCGAACATTGTCTAGTTCACACATCATCGAGACAGGGTGCGTGCGGGTACCCGTTGACGGATCGGAGGAGTGCCGCGATGACCGAAACCAACACCGAGAGCGGGACCCAGGGTGAGTACACCGGGGATCAGACGGCCGGCTCGGATGGCTGTTGCGGGAGCCCGCCGGAGCCCGCCACCGGCCCCTGCTGCGACACCGCGGGAGGTCAGCCGGCCATGACCCGCTGGTGCAGCGCGGTGACCGTGGCCCGCACGGACAGGAACGCGCCGTGCTGCCAGGCGACCGAGTGGCTGAGCCAGTCCCCGGCGAAGTAGACCCGGCCGGCGGGCTGCTGCAGCAACCGGTACCCCGGGCTGGTGTAGGGCGGGGAGGTCCAGCCGCCCTCGAGGTACGGGGTGCGGTGCCAGGCGATGGAGAAGGAGTTCGCCAGTTCGGTGCGGTACTTCTCGCCATGGATCTTCACGCCCTGCGCCACCGCGCGGGCCTCCCGCTCGGCCGGGGACAGTGCACTGTAGACGTTCGCGGCGTTGCCCGTGTTGTAGCACCCGATGACGAGACCGCGCTCGCCGGAGCACCCGTCGGACACCGGCCGGGCGGGCCGGCCATCGCTGGTCGTGCGGCCGCAGTCCCACCGGGTGTACGTGCTGGCGTTCGACGTCGCCGTGGACCGGTTGGTCGCCGCCCGGGTGGGGTTGGGCGGGGCCATCCTCGACCGCAGGGCGGTGGACCGCCCCCGGGCCGGCCCCGACCTGGAGCGTGTGGTGGACGTGCTCGCCCGGTTCGGCCGCCAGTTGCACGACGCGGCACCGGCGGACTCGGTCTGTGCCGGGGTGGGCGCGTCGTACTGCGGGATGATCCGGCCCGGCGACGGCATGGTGCGCTACGGCCCCCACCTGGGCTGGGTGGACCAGGCGTTCGGCGCCGAACTCGGCCGCCGGCTCGGGCTCGGCCTGCCGGTCGCCGTGGGGAACGAGGCGCACCTCGGCGCGCAGGCCGAGCAGCGGCGCGGGGCGGCCGTCGGCTTCCAGAACCTGATCTACCTGCACGGCGACGTGGGCGTGGGCGGCGGCATCATCGTCGGCGGCAAGTTGCTCGGCGGCGACGGCGGGTACGGCTGCGAACTCGGGCACATGATCGTGAACCCGCACGGCGGGCGGCCCTGCGGGTGCGGGTCGCGTGGCTGCCTGGAGGCGGAGGTCGGGGAGCGGGCCCTGCTCGACGCCGCCGACCTGATCGGCCGCGACGCCGTGCGCGCCGTGGTCGACGACGCCGACCGCGGCGACCCCGCGGCCCGCGACGCGCTGCGCACCATCGGGGATTGGCTCGGCATCGGGGTGGCGAACCTCATCAACCTGTTCAACCCCGGCATGGTCATCTTCGGCGGGATGCTGCGGGACATGTACCCGGGCGCCGCCGCCCAGGTACGCGCCCGCATCGCGGCCAACGTGCTGCCGGTCGCCCGTGAGCAGGTCCGGCTGCGCACCTCGGCGCTCGGCGACGACGCCACCCTGGTCGGCGCCGCCGAACTCGGCTTCGCCCCGCTGCTGGCCGACCCGCTCGGCGTCCTGACCCGCACGGCGCTCCGGCCGACGGCCTGATGAAAGGCGTCGATAACGAATCAAACCGGCTGGTATCGTTCCGGGGTGTCGGCCAGCCCCCACCCGGCCACCCCCGGGCACGGAGATCCTGAACTGCCGGTTCGCGGCACCGTCGAGGGGTTCTACGGACCCCCCTGGTCGCACGCGGAGCGCCTGGCGCACCTGGAGTTCTCCGCGCGGGTCGGCCTGAACACCTACGTCTACGCCCCGAAGGACGACCCGCACCATCGCGCGCGGTGGCGGCAGCCGTACCCGGAGCCGGAGCTTGCCCGGCTCGCCGAGCTGGCGGCGGCTTCGCGCGCGCTCGGCATCCGCTTCGTGTACGCGATCAGCCCGGGGCTCAGCATGCGCTTCGCGGACGACGCCGACCACCGGGCACTCGCCGCGAAGGCCGGTCAGGTGTTCGACGCGGGGATCGGGCACTTCGCGCTGTTCTTCGACGACGTGCCCGCCGAGCTGACCCGGCCCGAGGAACTGAACCGCTGGCCCGGCGCGGGTGCCGCCGGCGCGGCGCACGGCGAGGCGGCCGCCACCTTCGTCGCCGGGTTCCTCCGCCCGCGAGGCATCCGGGAGCCGCTTCTGGTCTGCCCGACCGACTACGCCGGGTGCGACGCCACCCCCTACCGCGAGCGGTTCGCCCGGACGGCCCCGCCGGACGCCATCGTGGCGTGGACCGGCTGCGACATCGTGACCGGCGCGGTGACCCGCGACGACGTCGCCCGGGCGGCGGCCAGCTACCGGCGTCGCGTCCTGCTGTGGGACAACTTCCCGGTCAACGACTACGAACCGTCCCGGCTGTTCCTCGGCCCGCTGACCGGCCGGGCCGGCGAGCTGGGCGGCGGCGCCCTGGCGGGCGTCCTGGCCAACCCGATGGTGCAGGCCGTACCGTCCCGGATCCCGCTGGCCTGCGTCGCGGATTGGGCGCGCGACCCGCGCGGTTACGATCCCGCCGCCTCGGCGCGGCGGGCGCTGGCCGCCGTGGCCGGCGCCGGAGCGGCCGACCTGGCGCCGTTGGTCGAGGCGTGCACCGCCTGGCCACCCGAGGCCGAGCAGGAGGCGGCACTGGCCCGCGCGGTGGGCGACGCGCTCGCCGGGCGGCCCGGCGGTCTCGACGTGCTCACCGGCCGGTTGACCGACCTGGCTCGCGGCTGCCGGGCGGCACGCGAGCCGGAACCGCTCGTCACGGCCCTGCGCCCGTGGCTGGACGCGGCGATCGCTATGGCGGACGCCGGCCTGGCCGCCGCGCGCCTGCTTCAGACCGCGACCGTGCCACAACCCCCTGCCGCGACCGTGCCACAACCCCGGGCCGTGGCCGAGTCGCAACCCCGGGCTGCGGCCGAGTCGCAACCCCAGGCCGCGATCGTGCCGCAGCCCCGGGCCGGGGCGTCGGGGGAGGTGGAGGCGCTGCGGGAGGAGGTCCGGCGCGCCCTCGGTGAAGCTGAGCGCCATTACGCCAACGTGCTGCGTTCAGTGATCCCGCCCTTTGTCCGGGAGGTGCTGGACCGGACGGCGCCGGCCGAGTCCATGCCCGCCGAGGGGCGCCCGGCGGCCCTGCTGGTGACCGGCGACCGGCGCACCGCCGGGGACGAGGCCGTCGCCGACCTGCTGGCGCGGCGGGGGTTCGCGGTGCGCCGGCGCGCGCTGCCGGGGCCGGAGGAGATCCGGGAGGCGGCGGCCGTGGTCGTGACCCGGGGCGCCGGTGACGCGGCGATCGCCGCCGTCGCCCGCGTCGACGTACCGCTGTTGGCGTGGCACGGGTTCGTCCCGCTCGGCCTGGCAACCAGCGGCGTGGTCCTGCTGGCCCGCGACCGGGTGCGCATAGCGGAGCCGGCGGACCCGCTCGCCGCCGGGCTGGCCGGCGCGGTGCCCGTCTACCGCGGGCCGGGCAAGCTCACCGTGGCGGAGGTCGGCCCGGATGCGCGTGTGGTGGCGCGGGTGGTCGACGAGGACCGGCCCGCCCTGTTCCACTACCCGGCCGGGGCCACCCTGGCCGACGGCACGGTCGCGCCCGCGCCGCGGATCGGCCTGTTCCTCGGCGCCGACGGGCCGGCGCCGTGGCTGATGGGTCCCGCCGGGCGGGTCATCGTCGAGGCCGCCTTCGACCGCCTGGCGACGGGCAGCGCGGTAGCGGCGATCCCGCGCCCGTCCCCGGCGGGGGATCTGGCCGCGGCCCCGAAGGCGCCGCGGTAGCCGCGACGCACCGCCGCCGCGACCTTGGCCGTCCGATCCCGGAGCGGCCAAGGTCGCAGCGAGCGGGCGTCAGTTCTGGGTCAGCCGGCCGATCGCGGTGAAGGCGACGTCCGCCGGGGCCAGCAGCAGCGCCACGTCGCCCTGCCGGAGTACCAGGCCGGGCGGCGGGTTGAGGACGGTGTCGTCCTGGCGGGCCACCCCCACGACGCTCGCGCCGGGGCCGGCGCGCCGGTTGACCTCCTCCACCGTGCGGCCGGCCCACGGCGAGCCCGGGCCGAGGAGGAGGTGGACCGAGGCCAGGTGGGAGCGGTGCCGTTCCATGCTGACGACGTGGACGGCGGGCCCCTGGCAGCCGAGCAGGGCGGCGAGCGCGTCCGCCTCGGCCGGGGTGAGGACGACGTCCACCGCCACCCGGTCGGGGTCGTCGACGTCGTACACGACGAGTTCCCGGCGGTCGTGGTGGCGGACGACGCCGACGTGCCGGCCGTCCTCGGTGGTGAGAGTGAATCGCGGCCCGATCGCGGGCAAGGCGGTGTGGTCGATGGTCACGGTGTCCTCCCTCACGGGTCAGGCGAAGTAGCGGAGCCAGACATAGGCCCACGCGACGGCGGTGGTGACGGCGGTGGTGACGATGCCGTACCGGGTGAACTGCCAGAAGCTGATCGGCTCGCCGTTGCGGGCGGCGATCCCCAGGACCACCACGTTGGCGCTGGCGGCCACCGCGGTGCCGTTGCCGCCGAAGTCGGCGCCGAGCGCGAAGGCCCACCACAGCGGCTGGGCGAGGGCGGGATCGGCGCTGTGCGCCACGAGATCCTCGACGATCGGCGCCGTGGTGGCCGCGTACGGGATGTTGTCCAGGAACGCGCCGAGGATGGCCGAGCCGAACAGCAGCGAGGTGGCGGCGCTCAGGTAGTTGTGGCCGATCGCGCCCACCGCCCAACTGCCGACGGCGCCGATCACGCCGGTCTCGACCAGCCCGCCGACCATGACGAACAGGCCCATGAAGAACACCAGCGTGGACCACTCCACCTCGGCCAGGTAGTCCTCGGGGGCGGAGCGGGTGACCAGCACCATCGCGCCGGCACCGAGCAGGGCCACGATGGCCGGCTCCAGGTGCAGGACCGAGTGCAGCGAGAACGCGATGATGACCAGGGCGAGGATGGCCAGGCAGCGGACCAGCAGCCCGGTGTCCCGGATCGCCTTGCGCTCATCGAGGGCCATGACCTGCGCCACCCGCTCCGGGTGGTATTCGAACCAGCGCCGGAACAGCAGGCGGCACAGGACCACGAACACGACGAACGCCACCGTGACCACCGGCGCCATGTGCACCACGAAGTCGTTGAACGTCAGGCCGGCGCGGCTGGCGATGATGATGTTCGGCGGGTCGCCGATCAGCGTGGCGGCGCCGCCGATGTTCGACGCCAGCGCCTCGGCGATCAGGTAGGGCACGGGGGAGATGCCCAGCTTGCCGCAGACCAGCAGGGTGACCGGCGCCACCAGCATGATGGTGGTGACGTTGTCCAGGAACGGCGACGCGACCGCGGTGATGAGCATGAGCATCACCATCAGGCGGTACGGGCGCCCCCGGGCGCGCTTGGCCGCCCAGATCGCGAGGTACTCGAACAGGCCGGTCCGCTTGACGATGCCGACGATGACCATCATGCCGAGCAGCAGGAAGATGACGTTCCAGTCGATGCCGGCGTGCTCGGAGAAGAAGACGTCCTTGCCGGGGACCAGGCCGAGCAGCGCCATCAGCCCGGCGGCGGTCAGCACGACGGCGACCCGGTGGATCTTTTCGGTCGCGATGAAGAAGAACGCCACCGAGAAGATGGCGATGGCGAGGTACGCGGTCATGGCCGGCCCCCCGGCGGCCCGTCGGCCATCGTGTGACCGGTCGAGTGCGAGAGGGGGTTCGTTGTCGAGGAACGGGCGGATGGCGGTACGGGCAGCGTGACCCGTACCGCGAACGGGCGGTACACAATGGCCTCCGGAAAACGCGCTGGTCCGCCGCCGGTCGTCCGGCGGCGGTGAACGGTGAGGTGATCGTTAGTGCGCGGTGGAGGCGGGGGGACCCCGGCAGCCGGGGGTGAGCGGTGCGTGCGAGGACGGCGTGCGGGTCACCGCGGCGGGAAGGGCGACGACGTAGCCCGCCGGCTCCGGGTGGACCCGGGGCGGTAGCACCGCGGACGCGACGGTGGGGGCGTCATCGCCGCTGCCGAGCGGTGGGTCGCAGGTGCCCGCCTGTGCCCACGCGCCGGGGCTACCGGACGAGGTCGCGGTCGACGTCGCGCCCGCCACGGAGCGGGGCTTGACCTGGAGCGTGTCGCCCGGACTCAGCTCCGGTGCGACGCTCATGCCGATCAGCAGCGCCGCGACGCCGGTGACCACGCCCAGCACGAGCGCCGACAGCCATGCGGCGGACCCGTGGCGGCCACGACCAAGGTGGACCTTTATCGCGGCACCTCCCACGTCTGGTCGCTGCGCACGGCACAGGCAAGGGTTCGGCAGGCCAGTCTACCTGGTCAACGACGGTCGTCCCGATCGATGCGCAGGTCCCGCTCCAGGTCCGAGATCATCTTGCGCAGCGCGTCCAGCCGCTGGCTGATGACGATCCGGTCGATCTCGTCGGGCACGCCGTCGCCGTCCTCGTCGTAGTCCGCGGCCAGTCCCCGGGTCATCTCCAGGTGGCGTGCCTCCTCCATCGAGTTGACGATGACCGCGATGAGGATGTTCAGGAGCAGGTTCGCGGTGATGAGCACGTAGCTGATGTAGTAGACGAGGGTCCACGGCGAGAGATCCATGCCCTGCTCGATCAGGTCCGGCAGGGTCTCCAGCGAGAGCAGCACGAACAGGGTCAGCGCGGCCCGCCCGATGGTCCCGTACTCCTCCGGGTACCGCTCACCGAAGAGCAGCCAGCCGGCCATCCCGTACACGTACAGCGTGACCATCGCGAGGGCGAGGAAGCCGCCGACGCCGGGGATGCTGCGCAGCAGGGCGGTCACGATCGTGCGCAATCCGGGTGAGAACCGGACCAATCGCACCACCCGGGCGATGCGGATCAACCGGAGGGCGGCGGAGTCCCCGTGCAGGCCGGGGATGAACGCGGCGGCGATCACGACGAAGTCGAAGATGTTCCAGCCGTGGCGGAAGAAGTCCTGCGGCCGGCGGCCGTGCGCCAGGATCCGGATGGCGATCTCGGTGACGAAGATGGTCCGGAAGACCCACTCCAGGGCCCGCAGCAGGAGCCCGGCCGACCCCGGTGGCCGGTAGGTCTCGAAGCCCAGGACCAGCGCGTTCGCGCCGACCGCGACCACGATCGCCACCTCGAAGGCGTGCGACTGGGCGATCGCCGCGGACCATCTCACCACTCTGGACGGCGGGGCGGCGGGGACCGCGGCGGGGACGGTCCGCTGGGCCGGCGCGGACGCCTGCGTTGACGGTGGGCTCACGGGGCGCGCATTCCGGCTGACGGCCGACGGCGAGTCTCCTGAAACACACCGGTAGCTTACGAGGCACGGGGAGTGGCCGGGGCGGGCCGGGAGGGCGCGGGTGCGGCGCACTGCACCTCGGGCACGGTCGGCGCCACGCTGGTGACCTTCGACTCGGTCATCGCCGAGCAGCCGCCGATCCCGTTCCCGGCCGCGGCCGACCCGGCCGCCGGGTACACGCTGCTGCGCCGCAACAGTACCAGCGGGTTGAGATCCCGGTGGTTGCCGCCTGGCTGGCCACCCAGCTCTAGCCACCCCGCTGGATCAGGCGGCTTGGTGCGCGAGGCGGCGCATGCGCAGTTCGAAGGCGAGCCGCTCGAGCCTGGCCGCGCTCTCCTGCTTCTCGACGAGGTTGCTGTGCAGCGTCCGCGAGCACTCGTGCTGGCCGCTGAGCACGGTCCAGCCGATCAGGGGCCTTAAGGCCGCGATGCCGAGATACAGCAGCCGGACCAGGGTGTCGACGGCGAACTGGTCCACCATCTCGTGCGTGGC
Source organism: Rhizomonospora bruguierae (assembly GCF_018397995.1). Taxonomy (GTDB): domain Bacteria; phylum Actinomycetota; class Actinomycetes; order Mycobacteriales; family Micromonosporaceae; genus Rhizomonospora; species Rhizomonospora bruguierae. Next base: position 134,744 of record NZ_BBQH01000018.1, on the reverse strand, counting down.
CCCGCCGGCGACGAACCGTTTGAACCTCAGGTAGACGGCGTCGACCGTCTCGGACGGCGCCTGCATCGACGGCGCTTCGAGCGACTGGAGGCACGAGTCGAGCCGGTCCTGCCGGCATGTGCACTGCCGCTGCTCGCTCCGGATCACCTCGCCGAGATCCTCCCGGCTCACCCGCTGCGACACGAGGTCGAGCATGCGGATGCTGGATGTCTCGATGTCGCGCAGGATCCCCAACTCGTAGACGAACAGGTCCTTGTCGTTGTCCACGGGCATTGACGCCTCCTCAGCGCGCTTGCTCCGTGCCGGCTACCCGCATCCAGGCGCTCCGAACGCTCCGTCGCGCAGCCGTCAATCGCCGGTCACAGGTAGCTCCGCTGGCCCCGCTTCGCCTTCTCGTACGCCGCGCGGGCCGCGTCCACACCCGGGGTCTCCGCGACCTCGGCGACCGGGACGTCCCACCACGAGCGCGAGTCGGGCGCGGGGACCAGCGGGTCGGTCTCGATCTGGATGACCGTGGTGCGCTCGGCACGCTTGGCGGCGGCCAGCGCGGCGCGCAGCCCGTCGATGCCGGTGACGGTGACCGCGTCGGCGCCCAGGCTCGCCGCGTTCGCCGCGAGGTCGGTGGGGAGCCGGCCGCCGTCGCGGTCGCGGTACCGGGTGCCGAACCGGTTGACGCCGACGGTCTCGGAGAGCGCGCCGATCGAGGCGAACCCGTGGTTCACGACGAGCACGACGATGAGCTTGACGCCCTCGGCGGCGGCGGTCACCAGTTCGCCGGACATCATGAGGTACGAGCCGTCGCCGACGAGCACGAACACCTCGCGGTCCGGGGCGGCGAGCTTGACGCCGAGGCCCCCGGCGATCTCGTAGCCCATGCAGGAGTACCCGTACTCGACGTGGTACTGCTTCGGGTCCCGGGGCCGCCAGAGCTTGTGCAGGTCACCCGGCAGGGACCCGGCGGCGCACACCACCACGCCCCGCTCGCCGGCCGCCTCGTTCACCGCGCCGATCACCTCGCTCTGGGCCGGCAGCGGTGCGTGGGCGAGGGCGACGGCCCGGTCGACGGTGGCGTTCCAGCCGGCGGCCAGCCGGATCGTCTCCGCGCGGTACCCGTCGTCCACGCTCCAGCCGGCCAGCGCGGCGTCCAGCGCCTCGATGCCGGCCCGGGCGTCCGCCACGAGGGGGAGCCCGGCGTGCTTGGCCGCGTCCGGCGCGGCGACGTTGAGGTTGACGAAGCGCACGCCCGGCCCCGCGAACAGCGTCCGGGACGCGGTGGTGAAGTCGGAATACCGGGTGCCGACGCCGATGACCAGGTCGGCCCGGGCGGCCAGGTGGTTGGCGGCGGTGGTACCGGTGGCGCCGATCGCGCCGGCCGCGCACGGGTGTTCGTGGTGCAGCGCGCCCTTGCCCGCCTGGGTCTCGCCGACCGGGATGCCGGTGCGCCCGGCGAACCGTGCGAGCGCCCCGGTCGCCTCGGCGTAGATGACGCCGCCGCCGGCGACGATGAGGGGCCGGCGGGCGCCGCGGATCGCCCCGACCGCGCGGGCCAGGGTGGCCGGCTCCGGCACCGGGCGGGGCACGTACCAGACCCGCGGGGCGAAGAACTCCGCCGGCCAGTCGTACGCCTCGACCTGGACGTCCTGGGGCAGGGCCAGCGTCACGGCCCCGGTCTGGACCGGGTCGGTGAGCACCCGGACCGCGCGCAGCGCCGCCTCGACGAGTTGCTCCGGCCGGCTGACCCGGTCGAAGTACCGGGAAACCGGGCGCAGGCAGTCGTTGACGGACACATCGCCGGCGTACGGCGCCTCCAACTGCTGGAGCACCGGGTCGGCGGGCCGGGTGGCGAACGTGTCGCCGGGCAGCAGGAGCACGGGCAGCCGGTTGATGGTCGCCCCGGCGGCGCCGGTGACCAGGTTGGTCGCCCCGGGGCCGATCGAGGTGGTGCAGGCCAGCGTCGACAGGCGGTTGGTCGTGCGGGCGTAGGCCGCGGCGGTGTGCACCATCGCTTGCTCGTTGCGGCACAGCCGGTACGGCATCGTCCCGGCGTTCTCCAGCAACGCCTGCCCGACGCCCGCGAGGTTGCCATGGCCGAAGATGCCGAAGCAGCCGGCGATGAGGCGCCGGCGCGTCCCGTCGCGCTCGGTGTGCTGCGCGCCGAGGAACCGGACCAGGGCCTGGGCCACCGTGAGTCGGGTCATGCGTGCCTCCCGTAGAACGGGACGCGCGGGTCGGCCGGCTGGTCCGCCCACGTGTCGCGGATCCAGGCGTGCGCCGGGTCGTCGCGGAACCGCCAGGCGCGCTCGCCCGGCCCGGCCATCACGTTGAGGTAGTAGAGGTCGTACCCCGGCGCCGCCATCGACGGCCCGTGCCAGCCGTGCGGCACGAGGACCACGTCGCCGCTGCGCACCTCGGCCAGCACGTCGATCGGGCGCTCCGGCGCGCTGGCGTACACCCGCTGGTAGCCGACGCCGCCGCCGGCTACCTCGAAGTAGTAGATCTCCTCCAGTTCCGTCTCGTCCGGGCGGTGCTCGTCGTGCTTGTGCGGCGGGTAGCTCGACCAGTTCCCGCCCGGGGTGAGCACCTCCACCACGATGAGGCGGCGGCAGGCGAACGTCTCCGCGTCGGCGAGGTTGTTGACCTGGCGGGTGGCGTGGCCGGCGCCCCGTACCTCGACGGGCACCTCCGAGGCCGGGCGGTAGCGCGGCGGCAGGCCCGGTCCGGCCACGGCGGAGGCGACGGCGAACCGGCCGCCCGCCGGGCTGGTGAGGCTCACCTCGGCGCCGGGTGGCAGGTAGCACAGGTCGGTGGCGGCGGTGAAGACGTCCGGCCGGCCGTGCAGGCTCAGCGTGGTGCCGTCGCAGGTGACCTCGGCCGCGCCGGCCAGCGGCACGATCACCTGCTCGGTGCCGCGGGTGTGCCAGGACGCGGGCTCGCCGGGGCCCAGGGTGACGAGCTGCAGCCCGGCGTGCCGCCACTCCCGGCCGTCCGGCTCGACGATTGTGCACTGTGGACGAAACCAGGTCATAGCAGCCCCACCGCCGTGTCGACCGCCGCCGCGACGTCATCGTCCGGCGGGTAGAGCAGCGCCCGGCCGATCACCAGCCCGCGGACGGTCGGCAGCCGCAGCGCCTGCTGCCAGGCCGCGTAGGTCTCATCCGGCGCGGTGCCCGGATCGCCGCCGAGCAGCACCGCGGGCAGCGTGCCGGCCGCCATCACCCGCTCCATCTCGGTGACGACCGGCACCTTCAGCCAGGTGTACGCGGAGGTGGTGCCGAGGCCCTGGGCGACGGCGATCGCCCGGATCACGGCGTCGGGGGAGAGGTCGTTGACCGCCCGGCCGGCCCGGTCCCGGCGTACCCAGAACGGCTCCACCATGGCCATCAGCCCGTGCGCGGCCAGCGCGCTCACCGCGTGGCCGCACGCCTCCAGCGTGGCGGCGGTGGCCACGTCGCCCGGGTCGATCCGCAGCAGCATCTTGCCGCCGTCGAGGTTCCCGGCGGCCAGCGCGGCCGCGGTGTACGCGGTGAACCGGTCGTCGATCTCGAACGCGGTGCCCGCAATGCCGCCCCGGTTCATCGAGCCGACCACCACCTTGCCGTCGAGCGCGCCGAGCAGGAGCAGGTCGTCGACGACGTCCGGGGCGGCGAGCACCCCGTCCACGCCCGGCCGGGCGAGCGCGACGAGCAACCGGTCGAGCAGGTCGGTCCGGTCCGCCATGGCCATGCCCCGGCCACCGACCGCGAAGGCGCCGCGCGCCGGGTGGTCGGCGGCGACGAGCATCAGCCGACCCCGCGGACCGAGCAGCGGGCGCCGCCGCCGGGCCGCCCCCGCGGCGGCGAACCGCTCCGGGTGCTCCGCGCGGGCGTCGACCAGGTCGCGCAGGGCCTCGTCACGCATCGGTCGTCAGCGCCGTCACCAACTCCTCCACCTCGCCCGTCGTCGGCATGTCCGGCGCGCAGGCGCGGCGGCCGGCCACGATCGCGCCGGCGGCGTTGGCGAACGCCAGCACCCGGCGCAGCGGCCAGCCCGCGAGCAGCCCGTGGCAGAGGGCGCCGCCGAACGCGTCGCCCGCGCCGAGCCCGTTGACCACCTCGACCCGTACGGGCGGCATGCGGACCGCCTCCGCGGCGGTGACGCCGAGGACGCCGTCGCCGCCGAGCTTGACCACGGCGAGGTCGACGCCCCGGGCGAGCAGCACGGCGGCGGCCCGCTCCGGGTCGTCCTCCCCGGTGGCCACCGCGCACTCCTCGGCGTTGCCGACCGCCACGGTGGCCAGCGGCAGGACGGCCTCCAGCGCGGCGCGCGCGTCAGCCGGAGCGGCCCAGAACTGGGGCCGGTAGTCGAGGTCCACAATGGTCAGCGGCGCCCGGTCGCGGGCGCGCAGCGCGGCGACGTGCGCACCCCGGCTCGGCTCGGCGGACAGGCCCGTGCCGGTCAGCCACAGCACGCGCGCCGCGCGCAGCGCGTCCAGGTCGAGTTCCGCCTCGGTGACGCACAGGTCGGGCGCCAGGGGATACCGGTAGAAGTAGATGGGAAAGCGGTCCGGCGGGAAGATCTCGCAGAACGTCACCGGCGTGGGGAACCGCTCGACCGGCGTCACCCAGCGACCGTCCACCCCGTACCGCGCCAGTTCGCCGCGCAGGTACCGGCCGAACGGGTCGGCGCCGGTGTGGCTGACGAGCGCGACCCGGCGCCCGTGCCGGGCCGCCGCGACCGATACGTTGGCCGCGGTGCCGCCGAGCGACTTGCCGAACGTGCTGACCGCCTCCAGCGGCACCCCGACCTGCTCGGGGTAGAGGTCCACGCCGAGCCGGCCGATCGCCACGACGTCGAACGGGTTCACGGCGCCACCGCCCGCAGGTACTCCAGGCTCTCGCGCACCTCGGCGACCGGGCCTTCGCCGGGCGGGGGCGCGGCGGCCAGCATCGTGTCCTGCTCCAGGACGTACCAGCCGGCGTAGCCGCTCGCGCCTAGCGTCGCGACAATCCCCGCCACATCCACGTCACCGCCGCCGAGGGGCCGGTACATCCCGGCGCGCACCGCGTCGGTGTAGGCCACCTCGCCGGCGCGCACCCGCTCCGCCCACCCCGCGTCAACGTCCTTCAGGTGGACGTGCGCCACCCGCCCGGGCACCTCCCGGGCGAGCGCGGCGGGATCGGTGCCGCCGGCCAGCAGGTGCCCGGTGTCCAGGCACAGGGGAATCCGGGAGTCCTCGGCCACCCGGTACACCTCGGCGGGGGTCTCGACCATCGTGCCCACGTGCGGGTGCAGCACGGCCGTGATGCCCCGGTCCGCCGCCGCGGCCAGCAACCGGTCGAGGTTCGTGAGCAGCGTCCGCCAGCCGGTCCCGTCCAGCTCCGGGCGCGCGTCGTAGCCGTCGCCACCGGTGGCGGCGGCCAGAACCAGCACGCCGGACCAGCCCGCCAGCGTCGCCACGACACCCGGCACCGGGTCGTGGGCCGGATCGTGCAGCACGGCCGGCACGAAACCGCCGGCCACCTCCAGGCCGTGCCGCCCCGTCACGTCGGCCCGCTCGGCCGGATCCGCGGGTAGGTAGCCGTCGGGGCCGACCTCCGTCGCGGTCAGCCCAAGCGCGGCCATCTCCGCCAGCACCCGTCCGGCCGGCAGGCGGTACCCCCAGCCGGGAACCTCGCACACCCCCCACGAGATGGGGGCGCCAGCTATCCGGATCACTGCGGCACCTCCTCGATCCGCACCGGCCCGTGGCAGCGAGTGTTCCGAGTCCATCGATCGAAGTCAAGGCTTTGTTATGACATACTGACGTTTCCGCCCGACGTCCAGGAGGCCGACGTGGCCGGCATCGCCCGCCTCATCACCATCGACCGGTTCAGCCCCGTGCCGCTGTACTTCCAGGTCGCGACCGGTCTCGAGCGTCTGATCGAGTCGGGGCGGCTGCCGCCGGGCTCCCGCCTGGACACCGAGGTGACACTGGCGGACGGGCTCGGCCTGTCCCGGCCGACCCTGCGCCAGGCGATCCAACACCTGGTCGACAAGGGACTGGTGGTGCGCAAGCGGGGCGTGGGCACCCAGGTCGTGCGCAGTGCCGTGCGCCGCCGGGTCGACCTCACCAGCCTCCACGACGACCTGCGCCGGGCGCACCGCAAGCCGCGCACGGAGGTGCTCGCGTTCGACGTGGCCGAGGTGCCCGACGACGTGGCGCCCGCACTCCACCTCGGACCGCGGGCGGAGGTTCTCTCCATCCGGCGGCTGCGCTACGCCGAGGACGAACCGCTCGCCCTGATGCACAACTACGTCCCCGCCGACGTCGCCCCGATCACCGCCGAGCGGCTGCGGGCCGCCGGCCTCTACCAGGTACTGCGGGAGAGCGGCGTGCAGTTGCGCATCGCCGACCAGGCGATCGGGGCGCGCAAGGCCACCGCCGCCGAGGCGCGACTACTCGGCACGGCCCGGGGCGCGCCGCTGCTCACCATGCAGCGCACGGCGTACGACCACGCCGGCCGCGCCGTCGAGTACGGCTCGCACCTATACCGCAGCGACCGGTACTCCTTCGAGGTCACCCTCGTCGCCCGCTGACGGCCACGGGCCGGGCGGCAGGTGGCGGCGGGTCAGCCGGCCCGCCCGTCCGCCCGCACCACGCCGTGCGGGCGGTGCGGTGCTCTCGCTTATGCGGTGGTGCTTTCACTTGTACGGCGCCGCCCTTGTGTGGCGCCGCCCTCGCTCATACGGCGGTGTCCTCGCGCGGCGCTGCCCTGCTTGCGTTGCAGTGTCCCGCTTGCGGTGCCTCGCTTGCGGGGCGTGCCCCGCTCGCGTGGGGTACGGAGATCTTGGTGCGGATCAGCCCAGAAATCGGCGTGTCTGTAACAAGATCTTGCTGTGCTGGCCGGGGCCGCGCGGGTAAGGGGCGGTGTTTCCTATCGGGCGCAGAGCATGCCCGCGTCGAACTCGGCTATTGAGCCCGGCACCGGCTGCGTCGCCGCCGTCGACATCGGCACCCAGACGACCCGGGCGGCGCTGGTCTCGCCCGGGGGCCGGGTGCTGGACGTTGCCACCACGCCGGTGCCGCCGTTCTCGCCCGCGACCGGCTGGGCGGAGCAGCGGCCCGCGGACTGGTGAACGTCACCGTCGCCAACCTGTCCACCGTGCTCGCCCGCAGCCCGGGCCGCCGGGTGCGGGCGGTCGCGGTGGGCGCGGCTGGACCTGGCGGTCCGGCTCGGCGCCATCGACGAGGCGTCCTGGCCGGCGCCGAGGCGCTGCCGGCCCTGCTGGCGCTCACCGACGGCGGCTTCGAGGCCACCATGGACTGCTCGGGCAGCGTCGCGGGGCGTGCCCTGGCGGTCCGCGCGGCCCGCCGGTACGGCCGGTGCGTGCTGGTCGGCGAGGGTGGCCGGCTGGAACTCGACGCCAGCCCCGACGTGATCCACCAGCAGTTGCGGATCGAGGGTTCGTGGGTCACCAGCACCTGGCGGCTTCGGGAACTGGTCGACAACCTGGCCCGGTGGCAACTGCACCCCGAGGTCATCGTGACGGGACGATACGGTCTGGGTGACGCGGCGGCGGCGGACGAGGAGGCCGACGCCGGCGTGTCCGGCAAGGTCGGCATCGTCTCCTGACGCGGGGCAGCGGGCGGTGGCGGGGGTGCGTGCGGTTCGCTAACCGGGAAGGGAACGGTCAACGGTGTCCAGGGGCATCCTCGTCGTCGGCGAGGCGTTGGTCGACGTCGTCCGCGCGCCGGACGGATCGGTGCGGGAACATCCGGGCGGCAGCCCGGCGAACGTGGCCCTCGGCCTAGCCCGCCTCGGCCGCCGGGTGCACCTGCTCACCCGCACCGGCGACGACCCGTACGGCGCACTGCTGCGCGAGCATCTGCGCTCCGCCGGGGTGGCCCTGGTCGGTGCGGCGATCGACGACGCGCCGACCGCCACAGCCACCGCCGTGCTCGACGCGGCGGGCGCCGCGCGGTACGAGTTCGAACTCGTCTGGCGGCTGCCGTCGCCGGGCGTTCCGGGCGGCGTCTCCGCCGGCACGGTCGCCGTGCACACCGGCTCCATCGCGGCCTATCTGGAACCGGGCGCCGGGGCCGTCGAGGCCATCCTGCGGGAACTGCGCGGGCGCAGCACCATCAGCTACGACCCGAACGTGCGGCCCGCTCTGGTCGCCGATCCGCCCGCCACCCGGGCCCGGATCGACGGCCTGGTCGCGGCCAGCGACGTGGTGAAGGTGAGCGACGAGGATCTGGCGTGGCTGGTCCCGGGCCGGGCGCCCGAGCGGGTCGCCGCGGAGTGGCTCGCGCGCGGGCCGAGCCTCGTCGTGGTGACCAGGGGTGGCGCCGGCGCCTTCGCGGTGAGCAGGTCCGGCGCGGTGACCGTCCCCGGGTGGGCGGTCACGGTCGTCGACACCGTCGGGGCCGGCGACGCGTTCACCTCCGGTCTGCTCGACGCCCTGGCAGCGGCCGACCTGCTCGGCCGCGACCGGGAGGCGGCCCTGCGCGGCATCGACCCGGAGACCCTGCGACGGGTGATCGAGCACGCCGTGCGGGTGTCCGCCTTCGTGTGTGCCCGGGCCGGCGCGCAGCCCCCGAACCGGGCGGAACTCGCCGCCTTCGACCCGCGCTAATCCAGGTCCGCGGCGCGCGCCTCGAACAGCGCCGGCACGCGAGGGTTGTGCGCGCGGTAAGGGGCGAGCTATCTTGTCGGATACATTGACTAATACCTATGTGTGCGTGCGGTTGCCCACCTGCCCGCCACCATCGACCCGTTCAAGGCTGCTGTCGTACGAGCCAGTGGAGTAAACCGTGAAGAAGTCTCGGATGGGGTTGGTGGCCGCGGCCGTGCTGGCCACCGTGGCGGGCGGCGTTCTGGTCGCCCCGCCCGCGCAGGCCGCGACGCCCGACATAACCGTCAATACCGGCACGTCGTACCAGACGATCGACGGGTTCGGGGGCGCGACCCCGATCTTCAACGGCTCCGGCAGCCCGTGGACGGACGCGGAAACCCAGACCCTGGTCGGTATGGGTCAGGGGCAGCTCGGTCTGTCGATCATTCGGACCGTGGTGTCGCCGGTGTCGAGCGAGTGGAGCCTGTACGCGAGCAGCCTGCGGACGGCGAAGTCGTACGGCTCCAATGTCAAGATCCTTGCCTCGCCCTGGACGGCCCCCGCGAACTTCAAGACGAACAACAGCAGGACCAACGGCGGCAAACTCAAGACCGACTACTACGACGACTATGCCGCGCACCTGGACGGCTACGTTCAGTACATGAAGAGCCAGGGCGTCACGATCGACGTGACCTCGGTCCAGAACGAGCCGGACTGGCACCCGGACTACGATTCGATGGACTGGACCGGCACCGAGATGCGTAACTGGGTCCGCGACCAGGGCGCCAAGGTCAGGGACACCAGGCTCCTGGTTGGCGAATCCCTGAGATTCGACCGCGCGTACTCCGACCCGACCCTGCAGGACGCCACCGCGCGCAACAACATCGGCTATGTCGGCGGCCACCTGTACGACGCGGAGAACAGTGGAAACCTGTCCGCCTACCCGCTCGCCGCCCAGTACGGCAAGAACCAGTGGATGACCGAGTGGAACCTGCACGCGGCCGACGGCAACGGCTCGAACATCTGGGGGAATCCCAGCAACGCGGCGGCCTGGAACGAAACCCTGGACGACATCATGCGGACCGTACACAGGTCGATGGAGGCCAACTGGAGCGCGTACATCTGGTGGTACGCCCGCCGCTTCTACTCCTTCATCGGTGACGGCGACGCCCAGTACGGGACCACGAAGGGCGCGGTCCTGCGGCGCGGCCAGGCGTTCGCGCAGTACGCCAAGTACGTCCGGCCCGGCGACAAGCGCGTCGCGCTCTCGAAGAGCTCGAGAACCGCCGGTCTGGAGGTCACCGCCTACCAGGGTAGAGGCAAGATCACGCTGGTGATCCTCAACCGTTCGACGAGCGCGATCAACAATGCCGTCATCCAGACGCCGCAGAGCATCTCGAACGCCGAGTACACCGTCACCGCGCAAAGCCTCGGCGCCGCGGCACAGCCGGTGACTCTCGGCGGCGGACAGGCGACCGTCACCATCCCGGCGCGGAGCATCTCCACCATCACCGTCAGCGAGGGCGCCGCCCCGACCACTCCGCCGGTGACTCCACCCGTCACCACCCCGCCGGTCACGCCGCCCGCGACGACCCCGCCCGTGACGACCCCGCCGGCGACCACCCCGCCCGTGACCACCCCGCCCCCCGGCACCGGTGCCTGCCGGGTCACCAACACGGTCAACGCCTGGAACAACGGCCTGACCAACGACATCACCATCACCAACACCGGCTCGTCCGCGATCAGCGGCGGGTGGTCGCTGCGGTTCACCCTCGGGTCCGGGCAGACCATCACCTCCGGTTGGAACGCGACGTACTCGCCCTCCAGCGGTCAGGTCACCGCGACCAGCATGAGTTACAACGGCTCGATCCCGGCGGGCGGTTCGACGACCATCGGCTACCAGGCCACCCACAGCGGCAACAACGCCGCGCCGACCGGGTACACCCTCAACGGCGCCACCTGTACCTGAGCACCCCGTTCGGGCCGGGCCCGGCGAATGCCGCACCCGGCCTTGCCCGCGATGCGGGAGAACCAGGCCAGCCCGGCCCACCTCGACCGGCCGAAGTACCGGCCCAGCAGCGGGCGGGCCGCGCGGGGGTCCGCCATCGTGCCGACGAGAGTCATCATTCGTCCCCTTCTTCCGAGGTCTCTACCTGGACCTCGAACGGCGCGGACCGGATCCGACAGCACCCACCAAGATCTTTCTGGTGCTCCGCCGGTTGCTCGCGGGCGGCGGGTTCCCCGCGGCGGCACGCCACCCCTGTCGGGTTGTGCTGGCCGGTTACCCGCCTCCGGCGGCGCGCGGGCGCGGATGCTGGGCGTGATGAGCACGTGGACGCCCAACGAACTGGCCGCCATCGGCGCCGCCGAGGAACTCCAGATCGCCCCGGTGCGCCAGGACGGCAACCTGCGCCGGCCCACCACGATCTGGGTCGTCCCCTGCCGTGACAGCCTGTACGTACGCGCCGCCAACGGCCCCGGCTCCGCCTGGTACCGCTCCACCCGCGCCCGCCACGAGGGCCACATCCGCGCCAACGGCATCGACAAGGCCGTCACGCTCACCGACGTGATCGCGGACGACCCGGTGAACGAGGATGTCGACGCGGCGTACCGCAACAAGTACGGGGTCTCCGAGTACGTCGACATGATTCTCGCGCCCCCGGCCCGCGCCGCCACCCTGAGGCTCACGCCCCGCTGACGGGCCGGCGCCCACCGGGCTACCCGGCCCGGTCTGATGCCGTGGCGCGGCCCCGGTTACGGGCGTTCGGTGCGGGTGGGGTTGCCGCGGACGAGTTGGTCGTGGATCTGCCAGCGGGCGGTGGTGGCGGCGCGGCCGGCGGCCTCGTCGCCGTCCTCGACGCGCTGCCGGAGCAGGTCCACGGCGATCCGGCGGTTGAGGCTGAGGTGCCGCTCGGTGTCGACCACGACCACGATGCCGGTGGGGCGGTGGGTCGCCCGCACCGCGGTGCTGGCCTTGTTCCGGTGTTGCCCGCCCGGGCCGCCGGTGCGGCAGGGCACCAGGTCGATGTCCGACTCCTCGAACGCCGTCCAGGCAGTGTCCACCTGGCACGGTCGGGCGATGATGTACCAGTTCTTCCGGCCCGTGCCGGCACGGTAGGGGCTGGGGGCCTGCCAGCACAGGGTGCCGGTCCACGAGGCTGTGAACGCCTCCTCGCCGGCTCCCGAGATGTGCACCAGCACGGACCGGTAGGTGCCTTGCCGGTCGCCGGGGACGGTCCGGGACCGCTGGGTCGCCAGGTTCCGGCGGGCGGCCTCGGCTTCCAGGCGGCGCAGCAGGTGGGCCAGCGCCCAGGCGCACTCCTGCGGGCCGCGCCCGGCGGACATGAGCAGGTGGACGGTCACGGGCGGCCCCGCTTGCGGCGGTGGTCGCGGCGGTCCCGCCGGGGCGCGGAGCCGAGGTCGGCGGTTTTGTAGGTGACCAGCGGGACCGTGCTGGCCACCGGCGTCGCCAGGCCGTGGGCGACCAGGTCGGCGATCACCTGCTCGATGCGCTTGTAGGCGGCCGGCGCCTCCTCGAACAGCAGTTGCCGGTCGCCGCAGACCACCAGCGACCCGACCGGCGTGCGGCGCAGTTCCTCCACCGTGTGCTTGACCCGCCCCCGGCGCAGCGCGTCGGCGCGTGACATCTTGCGGCCCGCGCCGTGCGCGACCGAATGGTTGGCCTCCGGCCCGGCGTGGGTCGCCACCAGGTACGAGTGGGTGCCGCGGGTACCGGCGACGAGCACGTCGCCGCCGTCCCCCGGCGCGGCGCCCTTGCGGTGCAGGTACGCGCCGTCGCGAACCTCCACCAGGTTGTGGCACTGGTCGACGACCGGTTCGGTGGGCTCGGCGCCGAGGGCGTGGGCGACCCGGGCGGCCATCAGCCGCCGGTTGAGCGATCCCCAGCGGACCGCCGCGTCGTGGGCGGCCAGGTAGGCGGCGGGATCGGGGGCGGGGCCCGCGCCGTGCACCTCCGTGTGCGCCCGGAGGATCCGCTCGCCCAGCCCTCGTGAGCCACTGTGGACGATCAGCACCAGGTCGCCGCCGGCCAGCCCGAGGCGGCTCGCGTGCCCCGGCTCGAACACGGTGTCGATCCGCGCCAGCTCGACGAAGTGATTGCCCCGGCCGACCGTCCCCAGGCCGTCCGGGTGACCGGCCGGAATGTCGCCCGCCACGACGGACCAGGCCGGGTCGTCGGCGTCCCGTTCCGGGTCCAGCGGGCGGTCCAGGTCGGGGAAGCGGGCGGCCAGCCTCGCGGGTACGGGGCGCTTGAGATCGATGGGGAACACCGCGATGCCGCAGCCGATGTCGGAGCCGACCAGGAAGGGGTACAACACGCTCGACGCCATGGCGGCGCCGATGGGTGCGCCCTTGCCGGGGTGCAGGTCCGGCATGGCGGCGACGTGGATCATGCCGTCGAGGGCGGCCATCCGGTCGCATTGTGCGAGCGCGTCCGACTCGATCCAACTCGTGGGCGAGGCGAATACGGTGACCGTCGCGGCTGATGCCACAGTGGACTCCGGAGGGGACTCCTGTCGGGAGGATGGTAGAGACAAGGACGCTCTCTTCAACAGAGGGGAACGGGCGGACGGCGCGGATCGGCGCATGGGCCTCGTAGCAACGGGAGACTGCTGTCCGTCAGAACGTCATGGAGACACGATCCCGAAGCCGGCCGCGTCCAACAACCGATATAGGGCGCCGGGGCCAGCACCTGCGCCTAAGCGGGCGGCGCGCCGGCGCAGGCCCGGGAACCGCGACGGCGCGCGCTGCCTCGGCGTAGCAGCACGCGCCATCGACGGTGAATGCTAGCGGGCGCCTACGCGCTGGCCCCGGCGGGCGGGATGGTGTGGCCGGGGCGGAACAGGCACTCCGGGTCGTAGGCCACTTTCACCAGGCGCAGGCGGGTGCCGGATTGCCGGGTTCAGCGCACCCCGCCGCGCGTCGTACCCCTCGTCGCCCGGCCGGTACACCGGTCCGGCGAAGCGGTGCGCCTGCTGCACCAGCATGTCGTTCCCCCTGGCTCGTGATCGTCGCCGGGTCAGACTCGCGGGGGGAGCCGGACTCATCGGTCGCGCTCCGATGAGTTCGCGGCGGCCGTCCGGTCCTACCAGGAGGGCCACAACTGGACGGGAGTCGCCGTGGGCGGAGGAGCAGGGCAGCGGGCTCTCGGCCCACCCGTTCTGGTCATCGGCGCCGCCCTCGGGCGCGCCGACATCCCCGCGCTGTGCGCCCGCCTCGCCGACCTGCTCGCGCCGTTCCCGGCGGTGGGTGCCGTGGTCGTGTGCGACGTGAGCGCGGTGGTCGAACCGAGCGTGGTCACGCTGGACGCCCTCGCCCGGCTGCGGCTGACCGCGCGGCGGCTCGGCGCGGACATCCGCGTGTACCCGGCGCACGCGCGCCTGGGTCAGCTGCTCGCCCTCACCGGCCTCGGCGCGGTCCTCCCGCTAGCCCGGCAACGGCAGGCCGAACAGCGGGAACAGCCGCTCGACGTCGAGGAAGTTGGTGATCCCGCGGATCCGCCCGGCTGATACGTCCAGGACGATGAGCGCCCACGGCCCGGTCGTGCGGTACTGGCCGAACGCCGGCATCCCGTTCGCCACCGTCGGCACCAGGCGCGAGCCCCGGCACCCGCTGCCGGTGCCCAGCATCCAGTCGCGGAGGTCGGCGTGCCCGCGCAGCCACAGCGGCAGCGGCGGCATGTTGAGCGTCACGTCCTCGTGCAGCAGCGCGGTGAGCGCGGCCATGTCGTAGCCCTCGAACGCCCGGACGTAACGCTCCAGCAGGTCGGACTGCTCCCGGTCCAGCGGGCGGAGGGCCTCCCCGCCGAGGTCGGCGCCGGCCAGCGCGGTGCGGGCCCGCTGGAGCGCGCTGGTGACGGAGGCCACCGAGGTGTCGAGCAGTTCGGCGACCTCGGCGGCCGACCAGGCGAGCACCTCGCGCAGGATCAGCACCGCGCGCTGCCGGGGCGGCAGGTGCTGCAGGGCCGCCACGAACGCCAGGCGGATCGACTCCCGGGCGACGGCGACGTCGGCGGGGTCGCCCGCGATGATCCGGGCCTCGGGGACCGGGCCGACCCACACCTCCTCCGGCAGCGGCTCGCCCGGTGCCGACCGCGCGGTACCCGCCGGGCCCAGCTCCATCGGCCGGGCGCGCCGCTGCGCGCTGCCCAGCATGGTGAGGCAGACGTTCGTCGCGATCCGGTACAGCCAGGACCGCAGCGCCGCCCGGCCCTCGAACCGGTCGAGGCCGCGCCAGGCCCGGATCATCGTGTCCTGTACGGCGTCCTCGGCCTCGAACGCGGAGCCGAGCATGCGGTAGCAGTAGCCGGTCAGCTCGCCCCGGAACGCCTCCAGGCGCAGCTCAGCCGGCTCGTCGATGGTGGCAGCGTCGCTCACCGGCCCAACGTACCCGACCCGGCGCGATCGCTCCCGGCGAGCGGTTCCGGGGCTCGCGGCGGTATTTCCGCCCGCACCGATGAGTTCCGGACCGACGCCGGGTCTGACGGTACGACAGCCATGGACGACGAAGGTGGGAAACACCATGACCAGCACGGAATGGACGAGCGGGACGCCGGGCGCCGGCCGGTACGCCGAGGTCAATGGCCTCAACCTGTACTACGAGACGCACGGGACCGGGCGGCCGCTGATCCTGCTGCACGGCGGGCTCGGCTCGGGTGAGATGTTCGGCCCGCTCCTGCCGCTGCTGGCCGAGCGGCGCCGGGTCATCGTCCCGGACCTACAGGGGCACGGCCGGACCGCCGACATCGACCGGCCGCTCGACGCGTGGTCCATGGCCGACGACATCGCCGCGCTCGTCGACCACCTCGGCCTGGACCGGCCGGACGTCGTCGGCTACTCCCTCGGCGGCGGGGTGGGGCTGCGGGTGGCGTCCCGGTACCCGAACAGGGTGGGCAAGCTGGTCGCGGCCTCGGCGTACATCCGTGCGGACGCGGTGTACCCGGAGATCCGCGGGCAGCAGGGCCAGGTGGGCGCCGCCGCCGCCGAGTTCATGAAGGAAACCCCGATGTACGAGCTGTACCAGCGGGTCGCGCCGCGCCCGGAGGACTTCCCCCGGCTGCTGGACAAGATCGGGGCGGCGATGGCGGAGGACTTCGACCTGACCGAGCAGGTGCGCGGCCTCCAGGTGCCCACGATGATCGTCGCCGGCGACGCGGACATGGCCCCGCCCAGCCACTTCGCCGAGGTCTTCGCGCTGCTCGACGGCGGCCTGCGGGACGGCGGCTGGATGGGCGAGGGTCGGCCGAAGGGCGGGCACGCGCTAGCCATCCTGCCCGGCCTCACCCACTACAACGTCTTCGCCTCGCCGCTGTTCGCCACGGCCGCGCTGGCCTTCCTGGACGAGCAGCAGGGCTGAACCCCCGCCGGCCGGGGCGCCCCGCGCGGGTCATCTGTTCGGGTGACGGATGAGCCCTCCCGCGCGGGGCATCGGCCCCGGTGCGGTGGTTCTTCGGCATTCTCGGCGCGGTCGTGGTGACCGGCACGCTCGCCAGCATCCTGCGCAACCTCGTGGTGCCGCGCGGGTTGCGGTCGGCGCTGGTGCGGGTGCTGTGGCTGTCGGCGCGCTGGCTGCTGCGCCGGGTGTCGGTCCCGGTGCGCGGCTACCAACGGCGGGACGCGATCCTCGCCTGGCTCGGCCCGATCGTGCTGCTCGGCATGCTGTGGTCCTGGCTGCTCGCGCTGCTCATCGGGTACAGCCTGCTGATGCAGGCGGTGTCCGGGCTGCCGCTGCTGGTCGCGTACCGCGAGGCCGGCTCCAGCCTGTTCACGCTGGGTTACGCGTCCGGCGTCCGGAGCCAGCTCACCACGCTGGACTTCTTCGCCGCGGCGAGCGGGCCGGGCGTCACCGCGCTGCTGATCGCCTACCTGCCGGCGCTGTACAACGCCTACAACCAGCGGGAGGTGGAGGTGGCCCTGCTCCAGTCCCGGGTCTCCGAGCCCGCCTGGGGCCCCGAGCTGCTGGCCCGGCAGGCGCTCGTCGGCACCCTGGACGAACTGCGCGGGCTCTACGAGCGGTGGGAGCGGCTGGCCGCCGAGATCGGTGAGACCCACACCACCTACCCGATCCTGCTGTCGTTCCGCTCGTCCTACCCGAACCGCGACTGGCTGATCGCCCTACTGGCCATGATGGACGCCGCCGCGATGCACATCTCCCTCGCGCCGAGCGCGGCGCCGGTCGCCGCCGCGCGGCTGATGCTGCGCGCCGGGTACTCCGCGCTGCGCCAGATCGCGGCGGTCATCCGCGTCCCGTTCAACCCCGACCCGCGCCCCGACGACCCGATCCGGCTCACCTTCGAGGAGTACGCGGAGGCGGTGGACCGGGTGCGGCGGGCCGGCATGCCGCTGGAGCGTTCGGCGGAGGAGTCCTGGCCGCATTTCCGGGGCTGGCGCGTCAACTACGAGGGCATCGCGTACGCCCTGGCCCGGGCCATCGACTCGGTACCGGCGCTGTGGAGCGGCGGTCGCGACTTCCCGGCTACGCCGATCCCGCCCCAGCGTCCGGAGGACCGGAAACCGGGCACGCCGGACTGAGCTGTGGTGTGCGACACTCCCCGGGCCATCGAGGAGGAGATGTCATGCAACTTCAGCAGCTTCAGGCCCAGCAGCAGTTAATCGTCCGGCAGCGGGTGCGGCTGATGGTCAACCAGTACGAGGTGCACACCGTCCGGTCGGACGGGTCGGAGGGCGACCTGCTGGCGTTCGCCCAGCAGAAGCGCCTCGCCTTCAAGGAGCAGGTGACCCTGTACTCGGACGACACCAAGACCACGCCGGTGCTGGGGTTCCGGGCCCGCCAGGTGATCGACCTCGGCGCCACGTACGACGTGACCGACGCGGCCGGTGCCCCGATCGGCCTGTTCCGCAAGGACTTCGCGCGGTCGCTGCTGCGCTCCACCTGGCACCTGGAGCAGCCCGGGCTGGGTGCGGCGACGGGCCAGGAGCGCAGCACGGTCGTGGCGCTGCTGCGCCGCTTCGTGGAGAGCCTGTCCTGGCTGCCCTACCACTTCGACTTCACTATGGACGGCCAGCCGGCGTTCTCGGTCGTGAAGAAGTGGGGCCTGCGCGACCGGTACGTCGTGGAGATCCAGGACCAGCGCCTGGACCGGCGCCTGGTGGTCGCGATGGCGGTCGGACTGGACGCGCTGCAGGGCCGCTGACCCCGTCAGGGAACGCCGGCGGCTGCGGGCACCGCACCCGGGCCGCCGGCCGCTCGACGGGCGCACGAGCGGCGACCGGCAGCGGCGCGGTTCGTTAGCGGTACCGCTGGCCGGCCCCGGGGGTCTCTGCTGGCGGTCAACCGGCCGGACTGCTGGATCAGGCACGGCAACGGTCCGGGCGCCCGTGGCCCAGGCCGGTGGTGGCCGGCGGGGTCCTCACCGCCGGGCGGGTGGCGGCGCGTGACCTGCTGCGCGACCTGCTCGCCGCGGCGTTCCGGCACCCGCCGGAGATCGAGTTCCGCGGCCCCGTTGCCGGCGCGGCGCCGTCCGGCGCGGCGCGGCTGGCCCGGGAAGCGGCCGCCGCGGATCGGTGGACACGAATAGGTGGCTCGGGTCTAGGCTGTGGGCCGGCTGCATGAACCTCCATAGTCCACTCCCCGGAAGGGGCGCCGGATGGGCAGGCACAGCAGTGTGCACCACCGACATCGGTACCGGCCCCGACACCGGCCGGCGCCGGGGGACGCGCACACCCCCCTCGGCCGACCGCCCGGGCTGCCGGTGATCCTGGTCGCGATCGCCGCCGTCCTCATCGCGACCAACCCGGCCGCGTACGCGGCGGGCCGGCGGTCGCAGGCCGAGGCCAACACGCGGCTGGAGCGGAACGTCGCGAGCCTGGAGGCCGACCTCGAGGGCGTGCGCGCGGCGCAGGCCGGCATGCGGCAGGCGAACGAGGTGACCCTGACCCAGGTGCGCCGGGACATGTGCGCCGTCGCCGGCCGTGGCGCCGCGCGCGACACCGTCGTGCGGGACGTCGGTGGCCGCTACGGCTGCACCGTCACCGTGCCGGTCGCGGGACCCACCCGGCCACCGTCCCTTGTGGGTGGGGCTGGGGCGGGCGGTACCACCCAGCCGGCGGGGCGTCAGGCGGCGGGTCCGGGGGCCGGCGGCTCGCCGGCCCGGCAGCCGGAGCCGGAACTGATCGCCCCGCAGCAGCACGCCCCGCAGCCGGCGACCCCGGCGGCTCCGCCACCCGCACCCGAACCCGCACCGGCACCCGCCACCCCGGAAACCACGGCACCCTCGCACAGCGGCCTGCTCTGCCTCCCGCTACTCGGCTGCGTCCTCTGACCGCGGGGCGGCCAGCGATGCCCGGCGGTGCAGCGCGTACCCGGGGCGGTTGGTGATCAGCACGT
Organism: Rhizomonospora bruguierae; assembly: GCF_018397995.1. GTDB lineage: Bacteria > Actinomycetota > Actinomycetes > Mycobacteriales > Micromonosporaceae > Rhizomonospora > Rhizomonospora bruguierae. Next base: position 115,805 of record NZ_BBQH01000018.1, on the reverse strand, counting down.
CCACGCGGTCGTCGCGCAGGTACCGGTCGATCAGGCGGTCCTCGTCGACGGTCCACACCATGGCGCCGACGCCGTGGCGCGCGCACTGGCGCAGCACCGGCCCGGCGATCCGGTAGTTGACCGCCACCCAGTGCGCGCCGCAGGCCCGGGCGCGTCGCAGGGGGAGCAGTTCGCTGATCCGGACGGCCGGCAGCTTCCGGCGGGGGATCTCCCGGTTGTCCCGCCCCAGGGAGAGCGCGGTGCGGACGTTCGGGAACTCGCGGGCGATGGCGGCGATCGACTCGTCCTCCAGCGTGGTGGCCACGAACCCGTCCGCGCCGAGGGCCGCGACGGCCAACCGGACCACCTCGGCCTCGTACCCGATCTCCTTCAGGTCCAGGTGCGCCCGGGCCCGGCCGGCGAGCAGCGCCATGACGTCGGGGACGGTCGGCACGGCGAACCCGACCAGGCCGCAGAACCTCTCGTACGACAGGGTCGCCAGGGGCGGTCCGGTGTGCCCGACGCGCCCGTCGTGGAAGCAGACAAGGGTGCCGTCGGCGAGGCGCCGGATGTCGAACTCGACGTACTCGGCGCCGGTGGCCAGCGCGTTCTCGTACGTCTCCATGCTGGCGGGGGGTCGGTGGCCACGAACGCCCCAGTGCGCGGAGATGGCCGGCCGGGCGCTCACCCGCCCGAGGGTAGCCCGGGAGCGAGGTAAGACACGCCGCCTTTCCGGCCAGATCGGTACCAGGATCTCCCACGGCCGGTAGTGGTGGCCTCGGGAGTGATTAGGTCGCCCGCGGGCGGAAAACCCATTGCGTGTACCACGACAACCGGGCGGGGGACCCACGGTGGGGTGGGCCGCGGGCGGCGATGCGGCCGCGGAGCTGGTGGCCGGACGCCGCCGCGGCGGCGGGCTTCATCGCGCTCACGCTCGCCCTGATCTGGGTGCCATCGCTGCTCCGGCTCGACCTCGCCGTACGGGACTGGGTGGACTCGCACCGCCCGCCCCCGGTGAAGTGGCTGGTCCTGGGCATGGACATCCTCGGCCAGGGCGGACCGATCATGATCCTCACGCTGATCGTGGGCTTCGTGCTGGCCTGGCGGGACCGCAGCGCCCGACCGATCGGGCCGGCGGGGCTGGCCCCGATCCTCACCACCGCCTCGATCGTGCCGCTGAAGATGCTCACCCAGCGGGGCAGCCCGCACGAGGGTCCGGTGACGATGTTCGCCGGCTCGCACTACACCGAGTACCCCTCGGGCCACGTCAACAACGGGCTGGTCTACTACGGCGCGCTCGCCCTGTTGCTGGCGCCGTACCTGAGCGGCTGGGCGCGGGAGGTCCTGCGCTGGGCGCCGGGCGTGCTGGTGGCGTTCGGCACCACGTACATCGCCTACCACTGGCTCACCGACTCGATCGCCGGGTACCTGCTCGGCTTCGTGATGGTCCGGCTGCTCCTGCGGGTCCCGTGGGCGCGCCTGCCGCTGCCGCGGGCGCTGGACCGCCGGCGCGGCCCACCCGATCGCCGCGCCTGAGCGCGCTCACCGCGCCGACCGGGAGGATCCCCGGCAAGCTCCCCGCGCGAGGGGCGGCATGAAGCGGCCCCTTCCGGGTAGTCCACATCGACGCGTACCGGTGGGAAGGAGGAGCGATGAGCGGCAACGAGACGCCCAACACGCCGGGCATCAGCGAGTCCGAACTGCGCGGCCTGAAGCTGGACGAGCTGCGGGACCGGGCCAGGGCCAAGGGGGTCAAGGGCGCGACCTCGATGCGGAAGCAGGAGCTCGTGGAGGCGGTCAGCAAGGCGTACAAACGCGGCGCCCCGAAGGGCCACGGCGGTGGGGAGACGCACCGGCAGGCCCCCGGGGGAGCCGGTGGACCCGGGGACGCCGGACCGGCGGGCGGACACCTGCGTACGGGCGAGTCGTCCTCGAAGTCGATCCGTAACTCGCAGGAGATCGCCGGCGCCGGGGACCGGCCCGAGCGGCCGGGTCGCAGCCTGGCGACGACGAACCACGAGGTCATCCGGCGGTGGGCCGAGTCGCGCGACGGCACCCCGGCGACGGTGGAGGGCAGCGAGCACGACGGCCACGTGGGCGTGCTGCGCTTCGACTTCGGCCGTGGCGGCGCGGGGCGGCTGCGCCACATCAGCTGGGAGGAGTGGTTCGAGGCGTTCGACGTCCGCGAGCTCAACTTCGTGTACCAGGAGCAGCTCAAGGACGGGCGGCCGAGCAACTTCTTCGTGCTGGAGAACCCGCACCGCGAGGACGCCTGACTACCCCCGACCGGGCGAGCCGCCGTCACCCGGCCCGCACGCAGGCTGGTTCCAAGCGAGCAGGAGAGTGGGGACGGATGGACGAGGCAGAGTTCCTTGACCGGGTGGCGGCGCGCGCCGGCATTTCCCGGGGCCAGGCCGAGGCGCTGGCCCGCGCGACGCTGCGGACCCTCGCGGAGCGGGTCAGCGGGGGCGAGGTCCGGGACCTGGCCGGCGAGTTGCCGCCGGGCGTGGGCCGGTGGCTGATGTCCGAGCGGCAGCCCCCGCGCCGCTTCGGCCCGGACGAGTTCGCGCAGCGCGTCGGCCGGCGGGCGGGCATCCCGGCGGACCGGGTCGAGGAGCGGGTCCGCGCCGTCTTCCTCACCCTGGACGAGGCGATCAGCGGCCGGCGGTTCCGGCAGATCGTGGCGAGGTTGCCCAAGGAGTTCTGGCTTCTGGCCCCGCCCGTAGCCGGGTAGCCGCGCGCCCGCCTGGCGCGCCCGCCTGTCGCGCGGGCTTCGCGGGCGTGCGCGTCGGCGCGATCCGGGCGCCGGCGCGGTTGGGGTCCGATGTGGCCCAGCCTGGCCGGTGTCGGCCCGCGCCGGGGTGAGCCGGCTTCAGCAGCAGTTTCAACCTAGCGGTTGACGGATCCGATCGCGGCGGTCTACCCTGACTTTCAACTCGGGAGTTGAAAGGAGGGGGCGATGGCCGCGGACACCCTGTCCCAGGTCTTCTCCGCCCTCGCCGACCCGACCCGCCGCGACATCGTGGCCCGGCTCGCCGAGGGCGACGCCACGGTGAACCAGTTGGCCGTGCCGTACCGGATGTCGCTACAGGCGGTCTACAAGCACCTGCGGGTGCTGGAGGAGGCCGGGCTGGTCAGCCGCCCGCCCGGGCCGCAGCCCCGGTCGGTCCGGCTGGAGACCAAGGTCTTCGACGCGATGGACGAATGGATCGAGCGCTACCGGCGCCGGGCCGAGCGGCGCTACCGCCGGCTGGACGCCGTTCTGGCGGCGATGAACGACACCGACGAGCAGGAGGGAACCGATCGTGACCGAGGCGACGCAGACCAGGATTGAGGCGGACCCGAGGGTCCCGGTGATCCGCCTGACCCGCGACTTCGCGGCGACGCCCGCGCAACTGTTCCGGGCGCACACCGACCCCGATCTGTTCGCCCGGTGGGTCGGCCCGGACGCCACGGGCACCCGGATCGAGCACTGGGACGCCCGCACGGGCGGCAGTTGGCGGTACGTCGCGGCGCACGGCGACGCCGAGTACGGCTTCCACGGCTGCTTCCACGAGGTCCGCCCGGAGCGCATCGTGCAGACCTTCACCTTCGACGGCCAGCCGGAGGGTGTGGCGCTGGAGACGCTGTGGTTCGAGGATCTGGGTGACGGTCGCACCCGGCTGCACGCCCAGTCGCTGGTGGACAGCTTCGAGGACCGTGACGCCTGGTTGGCCAGCGGCATGGAGACCGGCGTCAACGAGGGATACGCCAAGCTGGACAAGATGCTGGCCGATGGGGCCGTCTGAGCGGCCCGTCCAGCGGCATCGGCAGGTCGGTGAGCTGTTCACCGGCCGCGTCCTCGGCACGCGTCATCGGTGGGTGCGGGACAGGCGGGCGAAGGTCGCCTGTACCGGTGGACGGCGGATGACCGTGACGTGGTCGCCCCGGGTGCGGACGGAGGTGCGGCCGTGACGCCGGCGGCGAACCGTGAGATCGAAGGTGGCCCTGCCGACCTGGACGCCCTCCAGGGTGAGCTCGGGCAGCCAGTCGGGCAGGTGCGGGTCCACGACGATGGTGCGCAACGGCGCGGCCGGACGGAACGCGAGCAACGCCTGGACGAGGGCGACGATCGCGCTCGCGGACCACGCCTGCGGGGAGCACGCCTGCGGGTAGACGCCGGGGTGCGGGTGGGCCGGGTCGCGCGGGAGGCCGCTGAGCACCTCGGGTAGCCGGTGCCCCTCGAACAGGGCCGCGGCCGCGAACGTGGCCTCGGCGAGCCGGTGCAACTGGTCCCAGCAGCCGTAGCGGGCCAGGCCGAGGCCGATGGTGCCCGCCTCGACGGGCCAGACGCTGCCGCGGTGGTAGCTGAACGGGTTGTACGCGGGGTGGTCGGCGGAGAGGGTGCGGATGCCCCAGCCGCTGAACATGTCGGGGGCGAACAGCCGCCGCGCGACCGTGCGGGCGACCCGGGCCGGGACGATCCCGGTGCACAGCAGGTGACCGTCGTTGGAGTTGACGGAGCGCACCTGGCGCTTGTCCGGGCCGAGCGCCATGGCGTAGTTGCCGTGCTCCGGGATCCAGTACGCGCGCTGGAAGCGTCGACGCAGTCGCGTGGCGCCGGCGAGGAGCCGGGCCGCCCGCACGGGGTCGCCCGTGGCGGCGAAGACGGCGGCCCCGTGGCGCAGAGCGGCGTACCAGTACGCCTGGAGTTCGCTTGTCGCGATCGGGTTCTCCACCACCCGGCCGTGCTCGTCGACGATGGCGGTGTCGGAGTCCTTCCAGCCCTGGTTCTTCAACCCCGACGCGGAGCGCCGCCGGTACTCGAGAAAGCCGTCACGGTCGAGGTCGGCGTGCTCCTCGATCCACGCCAGCACGCGGCGCGCGGTGGGCAGCAGGTCGCGTACCGTCCGCAGGTCCCCGGTCCAGGCGAAGTACTGGCCCAGGAAGACGAGGAAGTCGGGGGCGGTGGCCCAGTCCCCGTAGTAGTCGTTGAACGGGTCGAGGCCGAGCGCGGAAACGGGGCCGCGCCGGGCCTCGTGCAGCGGCTTGCCCGGCTCCTCGTCCCGCCACGGGTCGAAGCGGCGGCCCACGTGCTCCGCGTTCAGCCGCAGGCTGTCCCGCAGCATCGTGGGGCCTGCGAGCAGCGCCTGCCACGAGGCGGTCAGCGTGTCCCGACCAAAGACCTCCTGGTACGCGGGGAGCCCGGCGATCGGCGCGGCGGGGCCGGGTGGCTCGCCGAGCGGCAGGACGGCCAGATCGTCCACCGCGCGTCGCCAGGCGGCCGCGACGTCGAGGGCGGAACTGCGCAGCCGGGTGAACTCGCGGACCAGATCGGCGCGGGCGCGCGAGGCGGCGTCGCCGGGCTCGGCGAACGTGGCCGGTGGGGCGTGCAGGTGTTGCCCGTCGATGACCGGTTCGACGAGCAGGTCCACCCGGATCTGGCCGCGTGGCGGGACGGTGAGGTCCATGGTGAGCGTGCCGTCGGCGTGCTGGACGGGCACCGGGGCGACCACCCGCAGCACGACGGCGCGGTCGAGTCCGGGGTGCCGGTAGGTGAGGCGCAGTTCCCGGGCACCGGCGTCCCAGGCGGTGTCCACCCCGGCGAACTGCCTGCGCTGCCCCGAATCCGTGGTCTCGCTGGTGTCCGCGAAGTCGGCCGCCAGGCGCACGGTCATCCGGGTGCTCACCGGATCCGGTGCGTAGCTGATGAGTGTCCACTGTGTTCGCAGGCCCTCGCCGACGAAGTGCTGCGTGCGCAGGTACGCCGCCCGGGCGGGGAGCACCTCGCCGTCGCCGATGTCGGCGTACGACAGTTGGGCGTGGCCCCGCACGTTCGCCGTGCTGAACGCCAGCGGCTCCCGCCCGTCGAGGCGGACCTCCTCCACGGCCAGGACCCGGGTGTTGCGGGCGAAGAAGCCCTGCGGTCCGGAGCCAGCCAACCGGCCCCGCACGTCCGTCACGAGCGTGCTCCACCCGCTGGCCACGTAGAGCAGATCCGGACGCACCCGCAGGTTCTGCACCATGCCCACGGTGTTTCCTGCGCGGTCGCCGGTCCTTCGGCCCGGCGCGCTCCGGGCGCTCCTCGCGCTCACGGTGCCTGTCTTTCGTTCGCGACTGCGGTGTTTCCTGCGCGGTCGCCGGTCCTTCGGCCCGGCGCGCTCCGGGCGCTCCTCGCGCTCACGGTGCCTGTCTTTCGTTCGCGACTGCGGTGCTTCCTGCGCGGTCGCCGGTCCTTCGGCCCGGCGCGCTCCGGGCGCTCCTCGCGCTCACAGGCGCCCGGTACCCCGCGGGGGCGGGCGGTAATCCGCTGGCGGTGCGTGCCGGGAGTCGCCATGATCGGCTCGTGGTATCCAGCCCCGCCGATGGTCGCGCCGGCATCGACGCCGCGCTCGTGACGCGGCTCGTCGCCGCGCAGTTCCCGCGGTGGGCCACCTGCCGGTGACCCCGGTCGAGGTCGACGGCTGGGACAACCGCACCTACCCGCCTGGGCGACGGGATGACCGTCCGCCTGCCGACGGCCGCCGGCTACGTCCCCGCCGTACACAAGGAGCACGAGTGGTTGCCCCGGCTCGCCCCGGCGCTGCCGGTCGCGGTGCCGCCGATCCTGGCCAGGGGGGCGCCCGGCGAGGGGTACCCGTACCCGTGGTCGGTGCGCGGCTGGTTGCCGGGCGAGACGGCGGACCGGGCCCGGATCGACGACCTGCCCGGGTTCGCGGTCGAGCTGGCGGGGTTCCTCCGCGCCCTCCGGCGTTGCGACACCACCGGGGCGCCGCCCGCCGGCGAGCACAGCTGCTACCGCGGCGCGGCGCCGGCCCACTACGACGGTGAGACGCGCCGCTGCCTGGCCGCGCTCGCCGGCCGGGTGGACACCGACCGGGCCGCCGCCGTCTGGGCCGCGGCCCTGGCCAGCGAGTGGCGCGGGGTGCCGGTGTGGTTCCACGGCGATGTCGCGTCCGGGAACCTGCTGGTGGTGGACGGCGGGCTGGCGGCGGTCATCGACTTCGGCACCTCGGGCGTCGGCGACCCGGCCTGCGACCTGGTGATCGCGTGGACCCGGTTCGGCGGCGGGAGCCGGCGGGCGTTCCGCGCGGCGGTGGGCGCGGACGAGGGCACCTGGGCGCGGGCGCGCGGATGGGCGCTGTGGAAGGCGTTGCTGGTCCTCGCCGGCACCATCGACACCGACCCGGAGCGGGCCGCCGCCAACGAGCGGGTCGTCCGCGAGGTCCTGGCGGACCACGAGGAGGCCGGGTAGGCGCGTCCCCGACTACCGGTGGGGACAGCGTTGCGAGAGGGGCGCCGGACCGCCCGCCCACGCGGCCATGCGTTTGTGGTGATTCACCCCGGGTAACCGCCGCGCGGAAACAGCGCCGACAGAGTACGTGCGCTGTGGAAGGCGGAGGTGATGAGCCTGTTGGAGGCGGCGCCCTTGGCGGGGCTTCGCGATCCGGACGGCGTGCGGGCGGGGGAGAACTTCCCGGTGGCCCTGCGCGTCCTGCCGGGTCGCGTGCGCCGGCATCTGCACGCGGTCTACGGGTACGCGCGGATGCTGGACGACCTCGGCGACGAGCCGGTGCCCGGCGTGGGCCGGGCCGAGCGGCTGGCGGCCCTCGACGCGGTCGAGGCGCAGGTGCACGACCTGTACGCCGGTCGCCCGGTCACCCTGGCGGCCGTCGCGCGCCTGGGACCCGCGGTGGTCGAGCGGGGCCTGCCGATGGCGCCGCTGCTGCGCCTGATCGAGGCCAACCGGATCGACCAGTTGGTGACCCGGTACGACACGTTCGAGCGGCTGGTCGACTACTGCACCTTCTCGGCGGACCCGGTGGGCCGGCTGGTCCTGCACGTGTTCGGTACGCCGCGGCCGGAGCAGGTGGCGCTGTCCGACCGTGTCTGCACCGGGCTGCAACTGGTCGAGCATCTCCAGGACGTGGGCGAGGACCGCCGTCGCGGCCGGGTGTACCTGCCGGCCGAGGATCTGGACCGGTTCGGGGTCACGGAGGCGGACCTGGACGCCGGTAGCGCCGGACCGGCGCTGCGCGCCCTGGTCGCGTTCGAGGCCGAACGGGCCGCGGCGTGGCTGACGTCGGGGGCGCCGCTCGTCGCCACCCTGCGCGGCTGGGCCCGGCTGGCGGTCAGCGGCTACCTGGCCGGCGGGCGCGCGGCGCTGACCGCGCTGGCCCGCACCGGGCACGACTCGCTGCGCGAACCGCCGGGGCGCAGCTCCCGGCTCGTGCTCGCACACTGGGTCGCCGCGACGGTCAGGAGCGCCGGATGACCGATGTGGACGCCGCCTACCGGCAGTGCCAGCTGATCACCCGCCAGCAGGCCCGCAACTTCTCGTACGGCATCCGGCTGCTGCCGCCGGTCAAGCGCCGCGCCCTGTCCGCGGTGTACGCGATGGCCCGGCGCATCGACGACATCGGCGACGGCGACCTGCCGGCCGAGCGCAAGCTCGTCCTGCTCGACGGCGTGCGCGCCGGGCTGCACGGGATCGCCGGCGGCGACGGGGGCGCCGGCGACCCCGTGCTGGCCGCGCTGGTCGACGCCGCCCGGCGGCTGCCGATCCCGCTGGAGGCGTTCGACGAGCTGATCGACGGCTGCGCGGCGGACGTGCGGGGGCGCGGCTACGACAGCTTCGACGACCTGCTCTGGTACTGCCGCAGCGTCGCCGGCTCGATCGGCCGGCTCTCGCTGGGCGTGTTCGGTGCCGCCGACCCGGACGCCGCCCGCCCGCTGGCCGACACCCTCGGCGTGGCGTTGCAGTTGACGAACATCCTCCGCGACGTGGTCGAGGACCGCACCCAGCAGCGGGTCTACCTGCCCGCCGCGGACCTGCGCCGGTTCGGCTGCGAGCTGGAGTTGCGCGACGGGCGGCTGACCGACCCGCCGTACCGGCTGACGGCGCTGCTGACCTACCAGGCGCGGCGCGCCGAGGACTGGTACGAGGACGGGCTGCGCCTGCTGCCGCTGCTGGACCGGCGCAGCGGCGCCTGCACCGCGGCGATGGCCGGCATCTACCACCGCCTGCTCGCCCGCATCAGCGCGAACCCGCTCGCGGTGACCCGGCAGCGGGTGGCGCTGCCGACCCGCGAGAAGGCATGGGTGGCCGTGCGGGCGCTGGCCGGGACCGGCGCATGAGCCGCGCGGGGGGTACCGACGTGTGCGTGGTCGGGGGCGGGCTGGCCGGGATCGCGGCGGCCGTGCGCCTGGCCGACCGGGGCGCCCGGGTGACCATGCTGGAGGCGCGGCCGGAGTTCGGCGGGGCGGCCCGTTCGCTCCGCCGCGGCGACCTGGTCGCCGACACCGGTCAGCACGTCTTCCTGCGCTGCTACCACCGGTACCGGGAACTGCTGGACCGGCTCGGTGTGGCCGGTAGCGTGGAACTCCAGGACCGGTTCGCGGTGCCCGTGCTGTCGCCCGGCCGGCCGCCGCACACCCTCGTCCGGGGTGACCTGCCGGCCCCACTGCACCTGCTCGGCGCGCTCACCCGGTACCGGCTGCTCAGCGGCGGGGAGCGGCTGGCCGCGGTGCGGGCGGCGGCCGCGCTGCGCCGCGTCGACCCGGACGAGCGGGCCAACGACGCGACGACCTTCGGCGCGTGGCTGCGGTCGCACGGCCAGGGGCCCCGCGCCGTGCGGTACCTGTGGGACCTCATCGCGGTCGCGTCCCTGAACCTCGCCTCGGAGCGGGCGTCGCTGGCCTCGGCCGCCCGGGTGTTCCGGACCGGGCTGCTGGAGCGGGCGGACGCGGGCGACATCGGCCGGCCCACGGTCCCGCTGGCGGACCTGCACGGCGGGGCGGCCCGCGCGCTGCTGGAGCGGATGGGCGTGCGGGTGCTGACCCGGACCCGGGCGCGGGGGATCAGCGCCGGCCCCGGCGGGTTCACCGTCGACACCGGGACCGCCGCCGTCAGCGCCGGTGGCGTGGTGCTCGCCGTGCCGCACCGGATCGCGGCCCACCTCGTCCCGCCGGGCGCGGTGGCCGACCCGGGTCGGTGGGCGGGGCTGGGCTCGTCCCCGATCGTCAACGTCCACCTGCGCTACTCCCGCCCGGTCACCGACCTGCCGTTCGCCGCCGCCGTCGAGTCGCCCACCCAGTGGGTGTTCGACCGGTCCGGGCCCGGCTGCGAGCGCGGCCAGTACCTGGTCGTGTCGCTGTCGGCCGCGGACGCGCAGGTGGCCCGGCCGGCGGCCGCGCTGGTCCGGGAGCAGGCGGCGGCGCTGGCCGACCTGTTCCCGGCGGCCCGGTCGACCCGCCTGCTCGACGCGTTCGTGACCCGCGAACCGCATGCCACGTTCCGCCCGGCGCCGGGATCCCGGTCGCTGCGGCCCGGCCCGCGCACCGCGCTGCCCGGCCTGGCTCTGGCCGGCGCGTGGACCGATACCGGCTGGCCCGACACGATGGAAGGCGCCGTGCGCAGTGGCCAGCAGGCCGCGGAGGTCGCCGCCCATCACCTGTCCGGCCGGCCCCGACCTCCGGAGGCACCGCGATGACCCTCAGCACCGTCGACACCGCCGATCAGGTCCGCAGCCGGGTGCAGCCGGCCATGCGGGCGCTGCTGGACCGGCTGGACCAGCGCAACCGCCTCGTGGCCGGTTACCAGATCGGCTTCTGGGACGCGGACGGCGAGCCCGCCGAGGCCGGCGGCAAGGGGCTGCGCCCGGCGCTGGCGCTGCTCTCGGCGCGGGCCGCCGGCGCGCCGCTCGACCTGGCGGTGCCGGCCGCCGTGTCGGTCGAGTTGGTGCACACGTTCTCGCTGCTGCACGACGATCTCATCGACGCGGACACCGAGCGCCGGCACCGCCCCACGGCCTGGGCGGTGTTCGGCCCGGGTCCGGCGCTGCTGGCCGGGGACGCGTTGCAGAGCCTGGCGTACGACGTGCTCATCGACGCGCCCAACGGGGGTGCCGCCACCCGCCGGCTCGGCGCCGCGGTCGCCCGGCTGACCGCCGGCCAGGCCGCCGACCTGGAGTTCGAGGGGCGCGAGGCGGTCGGGTTGGACGAGTGCCTGCGGATGGCCGCGGACAAGACCGGCGCGCTGATCTCCTGCGCCTGCACGCTGGGCGCGCTGATCTGCGGCGCGCCGGCCGACCTGGTCGCCGGGCTGTCCCGGTTCGGCGAGCAGATCGGCCTGGCCTTCCAGCTCGTCGACGACCTGCTGGGCATCTGGGGCGAGCCGGAGCGGACCGGCAAGCCGGTCGGATCGGACCTGGCCGCTCGCAAGTGGACGGTACCGACGGTGCGTGCCGCGACGTCGGACACCCCGGCGGGCCGGGAGTTCGCGCTGCGGTACCGGGAGAAGGCCGGCGCGGACGAGGGCGAGCTGGCGCGGCTCATCGAGCTGAGCGGAGCCCGGGAGTGGACCACCCAGTACGCGTCGCGGCGGGTCCGCTCGGCGATCAGCGGGCTGGACCGGCTCGAGCTGCCCGAGGACGTCCGTCGGGAACTGGCCAATCTGGCCGTCCGCGTGGTTGGGCGGGACCACTGATGACCCAGTTGCTCACCGGCCACCGCGGCGACGCGGCGCCCACCGGACCGGACTGGGGTTCCGCCCGGCACACCCTGGACCGGGCGGTGCAGCACCTGCTCGGCCGGCAGGACCCGGCCGGCTGGTGGAAGGGCGACCTGGAGACCAACGTCACCATGGACGCCGAGGATCTGCTGCTGCGCCAGTTCCTCGGCATCCGCACCGGTGGCGACACCGAGCGCACCGCCCGGTGGATCCGTTCCCAGCAGCGCGACGACGGCAGCTGGGCGACGTTCCATGATGGACCGTCGGACCTGTCCACCAACATCGAGGCGTACACCGCGCTGCGGCTGGCCGGCGACCCACCCGACGCGGGGCACATGCGCGCCGCGCGGGAGGCGATCCTGGACGCCGGCGGCATCGAGTCCAGCCGGGTGTTCACCCGCATCTGGCTGGCGCTGTTCGGGCAGTGGCCGTGGCGGGGACTGCCCGCGATCCCGCCGGAACTGGTCCTGCTGCCCACCTGGTCGCCGCTCAGCGTCTACGACTTCGGGTGCTGGGCGCGGCAGACCGTCGTGCCGCTGTCGGTGGTGCGCGCGCTGCGCCCGGTGCGCCCGCTGGGCTTCCGGCTGGACGAGCTGCGCACCTACCGCACGCCCCCGCCGCCACCGCCGCTGGGCACGACGGCGGGCAAGCTGCACCGGCTGGACCGGCTGGCCGCCGGGTACGACCACCTGGTGCCCGCGCCGCTGCGCCAGCACGCCCTGCGCCGCGCCGCCGCCTGGATCGTGGCCCGGCAGGAGGCGGACGGCTCCTGGGGCGGCATCCAGCCGCCGTGGGTGTACTCGCTCATCGCGCTGCACCTGCTCGGCTGCCCGCTCGACCACCCCGTGATGCGGCGCGGCCTGGCCGGGCTGGAGCGGTTCACCGTCCACACCGACACGCCCGAGGGGCCGGCCCGCTGGCTGGAGGCGTGCCAGTCCCCGGTGTGGGATACGGCCCTGGCGGTCACCGCCCTGTCCGACGCGGGGCTGCCGGCCGACCACCCCGCCCTGGGCCAGGCCGGGCGGTGGCTGCTCCGCGAGGAGATCACCGTGCGCGGGGACTGGGCGGTGCGCCGCCCCGGGCTGCCGGCCGGCGGGTGGGCGTTCGAGTTCGACAACGTCAACTACCCGGACACCGACGACACCGCCGAGGTGATGCTGGCGCTGCGGCGCACGGCGGTCCCGGCCAGCGCCGCGCTGCGACGGGGCGTGCGGTGGCTGTGCGGCATGCAGTCCCGCGACGGCGGCTGGGGCGCCTTCGACGCCGACAACACCCGGCGGATACTCGCCGATCTGCCGTTCTGCGATTTCGGTGAGGTCATCGACCCGCCCAGCGCGGACGTCACCGCCCACATCGTGGAGGCGCTGTGCGTCGAGGGGCTCGCCGGCTCGACCCCGGTCGAGCGGGGCGTGGCGTGGCTGCTGCGCGACCAGCGCCCGGACGGGTCCTGGTTCGGCCGGTGGGGCGTCAACCACGTCTACGGGATCGGCGCGGTGCTGCCCGCGTTGCGCGCCGCCGGGCTGCCGCCGACGCACCCGGCGGTCGCGGCGGCCGTGGCCTGGCTGCTGTGCCACCAGAACGACGACGGCGGCTTCGGCGAGGACATCCGCTCCTACCGCGACCCCGCCTGGATCGGCCGCGGCGGCTCCACCGCGTCCCAGACCGCGTGGGGGCTGCTCGCCCTGCACGCCGCCGGGCAGTCCGATACCGAGGCGGTCCGGCGGGCGGTGGACTGGCTGGTGACCACCCAACGCCCCGACGGCGGCTGGGATGAGCCGCAGTACACCGGGACCGGCTTCCCCGGCGACTTCTCCATCAACTACCACCTGTACCGGCAGGTGTTCCCGATCAGCGCCCTGGGGCGGGTACTCCGAGAGGTGGGGGAGTTGACGTGACGGCTGGATGGGCGATCTACGCGCCGATGCGGATGGAGACGCGGGCGCTGCGGGCCGGGCTGCCCGACGGTGACGGCCACGTTCACCGGACCGGCGTGGGGGCCCGGCGGGCGCGGCAGGCGTTCCGGGCCGGGACCGTGCCGCCGGTGATGGCGGTCGCGGGGATGTGCGGCGGGCTGGACCCGGAGCTGCGCCCCGGCGACGTGGTGGTCGCCGACGAGGTCCGCACGGACGCGCTGACCGAGGGCGCGATCCCGGCGACGCTCCACCTACCCGCCGCGCCGCTGCTCGCCGCCGCCCTGCGCCGGCGCGGGCTGACCGTCCATGTTGGACCGATGGTCAGCACCGACCGGCTCGCGTCCGGCGCGCAGCGGGAGCGGCTGGCGGCCACCGGCGCCCTCGCCGCCGACCTGGAATCCGCCTGGGTGCTGTCCGCCCGCCCCGGCGCGGTACCGGCGTGCGTGCGGGTGGTGGCCGATCCGGCGCCGGGTCACGTGCTGCGCCCCATCACGCTCGCGCACATCCGCCGGGCCCTGCGCTCCCTTCCGCCGGTCGCCGCCGGGCTGGCCGAGTGGTCCGCGGCGGCCACGGTGCGCCAGGTCCTGCTCGCCTCGCCGCGCTCGTTCTGCGCCGGCGTGGAGCGGGCCATCACGGTCGTGGAGCAGGCGCTCGACCGGTACGGCGCGCCGGTGTACGTGCGCAAGCAGATCGTCCACAACGCCCACGTCGTGGCGGCCCTGCGGGACCGGGGGGCGGTCTTCGTCGACGACCTGGACGAGGTGCCCAACGGCGCCGTCACCGTGTTCTCCGCGCACGGCGTGGCCCCGGCCGTCCGGGCCGAGGCGGCCGACCGGCAACTGTCGGTCATCGACGGCACCTGCCCGCTGGTGACGAAGGTGCACAGCGAGGCACGCCGGTTCGCCGGCCGCGGCGACACGGTGCTGCTGGTCGGGCACCCGGGCCACGAGGAGACCGAGGGCACCCAGGGCGAGGCGCCGGACCGGGTGCGCCTGGTGCCGGACGCGGCGGCGGCCGAGCGGGTCACCGTGGAGGATCCGGAGCGGGTGTCGTACCTGCTGCAGACCACGCTCGCGGTGGACGAGGCGGAGGAGGTCGTGGCCGTGCTGCGCCGGCGCTTCCCGGCGCTGGCCGGCCCGGGCTCCGACGACATCTGCTACGCCACCACCAACCGGCAGCGGGCCGTGCGCGCGATCGCGGCGGAGTCCGACGTCGTGCTGGTGCTCGGCTCGGGCAACTCGTCGAACTCGCGCCGGCTGGTGGAGGTGGCGGAGCGCGCGGGCACCCCGGCGTACCTGGTCGAGGACGCCGACGCCATCGACCCGCGCTGGCTGGCCGGCGCCACCGCGGTCGGGGTGACCGCCGGGGCCTCCGCGCCGCCCCGGCTGGTCGACCAGACCGTGGCCGTGCTGCGCGGCCTGGGCGCGGGCGAGGTCGACGAGCGCGTGCGCGCCACCGAGGACGTCCACTTCACGCTGCCGAAGGAGGTACGCCCGGCCTAGCCGGGCGGCGAAGCCGATGGGGATTCCGCTGCGTCAACGGCTGCGGGTCGGCCGGTACCTGATGGCCAACCGGCTGCGGCACCGGGAACGGTTCCCGCTGCTGCTGGAACTGGAGCCGCTGTTCGCCTGCAACCTCAAGTGCGCCGGCTGCGGCAAGATCCAGCAGCCGGCCCAGTTGCTGCGCCAGCGCATGCCGGTGGAGCAGGCGGTCGCCGCGGTCGAGGAGTGCGGCGCGCCGATGGTCTCGATCGCGGGCGGGGAGCCGCTCATGCACCCCGAGATCGACCGGATGGTGGGCGAGCTGATCGCCCGGCGCCGGTACGTCTTCCTGTGCACCAACGCGCTGCTGCTGCCGAAGAAGCTGGACCTGTTCCGCCCGTCGCCGTACTTCGCGTTCACCGTCCACATCGATGGGTTGCGGGACCGGCACGACGCCTCGGTGTGCAAGCCGGGCGTCTTCGACGAGGCGGTGGCGGCGGTGCGCGAGGCGCAGCGGCGCGGCTTCCGGGTCACCACGAACACCACGTTCTTCAACACCGACACCCCGCAGACCATCATCGAGGTGCTCGACTACCTCAACGACGACCTGCGGGTCGACGAAATGATGATCTCCCCGGCGTACGCGTACCAGAAGGCGCCGGACCAGGAGCACTTCCTCGGGGTGGCGGAGACCCGGGAACTGTTCCGCAAGGCGTTCGCGAACGGCCGGCGCCGCCGGTGGCGGCTGAGCCACTCGCCGATGTTCCTCGACTTCCTCGAGGGCCGGGTGGACTTTCCGTGCACCGCCTGGGCCATCCCGTCCTACTCCCTGCTCGGCTGGCAGCGGCCCTGCTACCTGATGGGCGACGGGTACGCGGCCTCCTACCGGGAACTGCTGGAGAGCACGGACTGGGATCAGTACGGGCGCGGCCGCGACCCGCGCTGCGCCAACTGCATGGCGCACTGTGGCTACGAGCCCACGGCCGTCATGGCGACCATGTCGTCGCTGAAGGAGTCGATCCGGGCGCTGCGCGGCGGCGCGTGACCGCCGCGGCGCCCCTCGGTCACCCGCGCCGCCTCGGTCACCCGAAGCGGCGGGTGAGCCGCCGGTAGCCGCCGGGTGCCAGCGCCCGCACCGCCACCGGCAGGCGCAGCCACGCCGGCAGGTACACCTCGGGCCGGTCCGCCTCGACCGCGTCCAGCACCGCCTCGGCGACCCGCTCGACCGGCAGCGGTCGCGGCCGCCGGCGCCGGTACGGCAGGCCGCGCCGCTCGAAGAACGGGGTGTCGACCACACCCGGCACCACGACCGTCACCCCGACGCCGGTGCCGGCCAGTTCCAGGCGCAGGCTCTCCGCGAACACGTCCAGGCCCGCCTTGGCCGCCGCGTATACGGCCTCCTCGCGCACCCCGAGGCGCCCGGCGATCGAGCCGACGAACAGCAACCGGCCCCGGCCGCGGTCGAGCATGCCCGGCAGGACCGCCCGGGTCAGGTGCGCGGGCGCGCGCAGGTTGACCGCGAGCAGCCGGTCCAGGTCCTCGGGGGGCAGGTCCGCGAACGGGCCGGCCCAACCCGCGCCCGCGTTGTTGACCAGCAGGTCCACCCGGCCGGCCAGGTCGAGCACCCGGCGGGCCAGCGCCCGTGGGGCGGACGGGTCGGCCAGGTCCATGGCGATCGGGGTGGCGCCGGGCACCTCGGCCAGGGCGGCCGGGTCGCGGCCGTGGGCGAAGACCCGGGCCCCCGAGTCGACCAGCCGCGTCGCGAGCCGGCGTCCGATGCCGGAGGACGCCCCGGTCACCAGCGCCACCGCCCCGTCAACCCGCATGGGTCGCGCCCTCCGACTTGTCCGCCGGCCGGTCCGGGTGGTTGTGCCCGTCCGGGACGGGGGTGCCCGCCACGTGCGGCGCGCGCAGGGCCAGCAGCAGCACCCCGCCGGCGAGGATGATCAGGCCCAGCGACTCGCCGATGATCGGCCAGGTGCCGCCCCGGACGCTCTCGCCCAGCCACACCGTGCCGAAAATGATGGACACCAGCGGGTCGACGACGGTGATGACCGCCAGCGCCGGTGCGCCGATCCAGCCCGCCTGGTACGAGTTCTGGTTGAGCAGCACCCCGAGCGGCCCGAGCCCGCAGATCGTGTACGTCTGCCACTGCCGGGCGATCGCGAGGGGCCCCTGCGTGAGGTGGGGGGACAGGTCGCGGACGAACCCGGCCGTCAGGCCGTAGCAGATCCCGGCGGCGAGCGACAGCGGCAGGGACCGCCACTTGCGCCCCATCACCCGGGACAGGGCCAGGCAGGCCACGATCATGCCGCCGAGCACCAGGAACAGGACCAGGCCGGCGGCCGGGCGATGATGGCCGCGCATGCCCGCCGACGGGTCGGCCACCACCAGGAACGTGGTGAGGCCGGCCAGGCACAGCACCGTGCCCGTGACGATGATCCGGTCGGGCGGGCGGTGGTACACCCGGGCCGACAGCAGCACGTACCACAGCACGCCGGTCACCAGCAGCGGCTGGATCAGGCTCAGCGGTGCCAGTCGCAGGGCCACGACCTGGAACCCGAACCCGGCGGTGGCGAGCACGATCGACCACCGCCACGACGGCAGGCGGACCAGGTCGGTCAGCAGCGCGGGCTGGCCCGCCGGCCGGTCCGGCACCTGGTGGGTGGCCCGGTACTGGAGCACGCCCGAGGAGCCGAAGCAGCCGGCGGACGCCACGGCGAGGGGCACACCCGCGACGACCGACAGGGCGCTCACCCGGCGGCCTCCCGGGCCTGGGCGGCCGCCGTGGGCGCGGCATGAGCCGGAGCCTCGCCAATCATCCCGGCGGCGCGATCCGGGCCCTCGCCTACGACGGCGGCGGCGCGATCCGGGCCCTCGCCTACGACTGCGGCGGCGTGATCCGGGCGCTCGCGCATGACCGCCGCAACGCGGTCCGAGGGCTCGCCCATGACGGCGGCAACGCGGTCTGGGGGTTCGTCAATGACGGCGGCAACGCGATCCGAGGGCTCGCCCATGGCCGCGGCGGCGGGAGCCGGGGGTTCACCGGCGATCCCGTCGAGGGCGGCGTGCAGGGCCACGGTGAACGCCTCGCCGAACCCGGCCAGCGAGGAGTCCAGCAGCACGCCCACCCCGATGGTGTCCTCCCAGCGCATGGCGCCGATCCCGACGGGTACGCCCTCGGCCAGGGCGATGACCGGGACGGCGCCCACGACCGGCGCCCCGGCCAGCGTCAGCGCCTTCCGGGTGCCGATGACGTAGGAGACGTTCACGTTGGTGAACCGGTTCGTGTAGAGGCGGCGGGCCAGCCAGGCGTGCGCCGGCGCGGGCAGCGTGCCGATCGCCCGCATCACCAGTCCCGCCGCATGCTGCTCGCCCGCGTCGAGGCTCCGGCGCAGCCGGTCGCGGATCAGGGCCGCCCGCGCCGGGGTGGACATCGGGCCCAGCGGCAGGTCGAGCGCGACGGCGCCGGTCCAGTTGCCGTGCGTGCGCCAGCGCTCCCGGGGCGTGCGGGCGACCGGGACCGTGGCCCGCAGCCGGTCGGGTACCGGCGCGGCGGGGTAGGTGGCGCGCAGCGCCTCGGCCACGAGCCCGTACAGCAGTTCGCTGACGCGCACGTCGCACGCCCGGGCCGCCCGGTTCAGGCTCGCCATGGGCAGCGTCGCGGTGACGAGGCGGCGGTCCGGGGTGGTCAGCGGGCGGTTGAGCGCGCTGCGCGGGGCCGGCCCGGCGAAGGCCAGGCGGACGAGTCCTCGCCCGGTCAGCACCGCCGCCCGGAGCCCGCCGCGGATCCGGCCGGCCACCGTCTCCCGGCGCGGGGTCATCGAACCCTGTGCCGTGCCGCCGGGGTGGGGGTCCAGGATGCGCCGCATGGTGGCGAGGACCGCCATGCCGTCGCCGAGGCTGTGGTGCATCTTGATCGCCAGCCGGGTGCGGCCCCCGGGCAGCCCGGTGAGCAGGAGCATCCGCCACGGCGGCGCGTCCAGGGGCATCGGCTGGGACCAGAACTCGTCGAGGAGCCGGGCGGCGGCCGGCTCACCGCCGCCGGGTACCGGCCGCTCGTCCACGTGCGCGGCCGGGTCCACGTGGCGCTCGACGACCCAGCCGGCCCGGCGCCAGGAGGCCGTCCGCACCGGCCGCCGGCGCAGCGTCACCATGGCGGGCAGCCGCCGCCGCAGCACGTCGAGCACGTCGTCCCGGCGAAGGGGGCGCCGGTCCGGAATGGGCCCGATGTCCAGCACGGTACCGACCTGCTGGACCACCGTCGGTGACTCGACGTGCAGGAAGAACGCGTCCGGCGCGCGCAGCGGCCAGGCGTTCGCCGGCCTGGCGGCGGGCGGCGGCGGGGCGTCGCTGAGCGCCCGCAGGCCCAGGTCCGGCGCGTTTTCGACGGCGGTGCGTGGTCCGGCCCCGACGCGCCGGCGGCGCAGCACCGCCCGTACGGTGGTGGCCAGCGCGGCGGGGGTGTGGCAGGTCTCGGCCAGCCCACAGACGGTCATCAGCGCCGCGTTCGCCACGCCGTGCGCGGCGATCGGTCGGTACATGACCACCGGCGTGCCGCTGGCCACCGCCTCCAGGGCGGTCGCGCCGCCGGCGTTGTTGACCAGCACGTCGGCGGCCCGCAACAGGTCCGGCATGGTGTCCGCCCAGCCCAGCACGGTCAGCCGGTCCGGGGGCAGGTCGAGCGCCGCCAGCCGCCCGGCCAGCCGCTCGTTCCGCCCGCAGACCACCACCACCTGGCTGCCGGCCGCCGGGTCGCCGGCGATGCCGGGTGGCCCGTCGCCGGCCAGCGCCCGTACCGCCTCCTCCACCTCGCCGAACCCGAGCGACCCGCAGGCCACCAGCACCACGGGCCGGTGCGGGTCCAGGCCCAGGCGCTGGCGCGCGGGCACCGGGTCGCCCGGGTGGAACGCCTCGACCACCGGCGGCGGGCACACCGCCACGGCCGCGCCCGGGGCGGCCGCCGCGGCCAGCGGCGCGGCGGTGTCGTGCACGACCAGGTTGAGGTCCAGTTGCGGGTACACCCAGAAGGGGTGCGGCGCGAAGTCCGAGATCCACGCGCCGACCGGCACCGCCAGGCCCCGGTGCCGCCGCAGCCAGGCCAGGCCGGCGCTGCCCAGGGGGTAGGTGGACAGGATCAGGTCGGGGTCGAAGCCCTCGACCACACCGGCCAGCCGCCGCCCCGCCCACGCGCCGACGAACCGCTTGGCGGCGGAGCCGAACCACCGGTGCCGCCAGACCGAGGCGTAGAAGAACTCGTACAGCCACGGGACGCTGTCGACGTTCGTGACGTAGGTGCGGCGGATGGCCCGCCCGACCCCCGGCCCCATCGCCGCCAGCGTGTCCACCCAACGGATGGCGCTGCCCGGCCACAGCCGCGCGACCCGCTCCTCCAGCGCCCGGCCGGTCGCGTCGTGCCCCCCGCCGATCTCGGCCGAGACCACCAGCACCCGGCGCGCCGGCGGTGGCCCCGTGGCCACCCGGGCGGGTTCCGGCTTCACAACGGTCAGGCGTGCGGTCATGGGTCGCCGTTACCCGGTACCGGCTGGGGAAACCGCCAAAGAACGACGGTCGCGGAAATGAGGTACGCAATGGGCGCCCGCGCCCCGCCACGGTAGGACCCGTGGGGGAGCGCGGGCGCCCGCGCCGATCGCGCCGGTCAGGCGCCGACCCGCTCCTCCACCGGCTCATCCACGGGCTCGTCGTCGAGCTCGTCGAGGTGCTCGTCCATGAGCTCCTCGACCGGCACGAGCCGGTGCCGTTGGAGCGGCACGGCCGGCGCGGGGGGCAGCTCCGATTCGTCCGGCTCACCGGCCACCTGCGGCTGATCGACCCACAGGGCGCGCAACTGGGCCTGCATGAAGCCGCTCAGCCGGGCCCGGTACTCGCGGTCGAACCGCTCCAGGGCCTCGATCTGCTGCTGGAGCGCCTCCCGCTTGGTGCTCAGCCCGCCGACCACGTCGTCGTAGCGCCGCTGGGCGTGCTGCCGCAGTTCCTCGGCGTTGTCCGCCGCGGTGGCCGCTACCGCCTCGGCCTGCGTCCGCGCGTCCGCCACGATCTGCTCGGCGCTGCGCCGCGCCTCCTCCACCCGCGCCTGCGCGTCCCGTGCGGCCCGCTCGGCGGTCGCCCGGGCCTCACCGAGGACCGAGTCCGCCTCGCCGCGCACGCGCTGGGCGTGCGCCTGGGCGTCCCGGGCGATCTGCTCGGCGGCCGCCTGCGCGTCCGCCCGGATCTTGTCGGCGTGCTGGTGCGCGCGGTTGATGTGCTCGTCGGCCGTGCGCTGGGCCAGCGTCAGCACCTGGAGGGCGTGGTTCGGGTGATGGCCCGGGTCCGGTGGGAGCATGGGTGGCGGCGGGGTGGGCGGCGCCTGCGGGGACGGCGGGTGCATGGGCGGCGGCTCGGTGGCCGCAAGCTCCGAAGTGGCTCCGTTCAACATAATCTTGACGCGATCCTTGATCCGATTGTCGGTCACGGAGCAACCTCCGTAGCTGCCTGGCGTCGGTGCTTCGGGTCGGCGCATGTTACCAAGCTGAACTGCGTAAATGCGAGCGCGGGAAGCCGCGACGAAACCGGCACGTCCGGTGGGGCGGAGTGTCCTGATTGTCTGGTTCATCTGGAGGGTGCGCGGCATCGACCACTACTTCGCGGGCATCGTCATCTCCGAGGCGCTCGGCTGCCGCACCGGCGGAGTCGCCCGGGGTCGTGGCCGGCCGTCCGCCCTCGGCGCAGGAGGCGTGAACGGCCTCCCGCCCTCCCGTCCCCTGGTCGGGGGCTTGTTGCAAGCTCTTTGCAACAGCAAGAGTGACGCAATATGCTGGCCGCGATGTCCGGGCCGCGGTACGAGGCCCAGGGGGAGGGGTCATGAACGTAGAGGCGATGCACATCGCCAACGGGATCGTGAACGGCCCGGTCTCGGGCGCGTTCGCCGCCCTCGCCGTGCTGGCGCTGGCGGTCTGCGTCTGGCGCGGCCGGGCCGACCTCGACGACCGGTTGGCGCCGATGGCCGGCCTGGTCGCGGCGTTCATCTTCGCCGTGCAGATGCTCAACTTCCAGGTGCTGCCGGGCGTCTCCGGCCACCTGCTGGGCGGGACGCTGGCGGCGATCCTCGTCGGCCCGTGGGTGGGCGCGCTGTGCGTGTCGACCGTGCTCGTCATCCAGTGCCTGCTGTTCGCCGACGGCGGCCTCACCGCCCTCGGCCTGAACATCACGAACATGGCGCTGCTCGGCACCGCCGCCGGGTACCTGCTCGTCGCCGGGTTGCTGCGGCTGCTGCCCAGGACGCCGACCGGCCTGGCCGCCACCGCGTTCGTGGCGTCCGTGGCCAGCGTGGTGATCTCCTCGCAGGGGTTCGTCCTCGAATATTGGCTGGGCGGCACCACGCGGCTGTCGCTGCCGACGATCTCGCTCACGATGGCCGGGGTGCACGTGCTCATCGGCATCGGCGAGGGCCTGATCGCCGGTACCACGGTGGCCACGGTCAGCCGGGTCCGGCCGGACCTGGTCTACGCCCTGCGCCGGTTCCGGGCCGTCCCGCGGCCCGCGGCGGCGCCGACCCCGGCGACGGTGGCGGGAGGTGCGGCATGAGCCGGCGGCTCGGGTGGTTCCTGGCCGGCGGGCTGCTCGTCGCGCTGGTGCTGGCCGGTGTGGTGAGCGCCCTCGCCTCGTCCAGCCCGGACGGCCTGGACGCCACGGCGCTCAAGGGCTGCACCGTCGACGCCGAGGGCACCATCACCGGCGGCACGTGCATGGCCCAGCGCGAGGGCGAACACCAGATGGCCGACAGTCCGCTCGCCGACTACGGCATCAAGGGCATCGACAACCCGTACCTGGCGACCGGGCTGTCCGGCGTCGCCGGCGTGCTCATCACGTTCGGGCTGGGCGCCGGGCTGTTCTGGGTCGTCCGCCGGCGCGGTCCGGCGGTGGGCACCACACCCCGCGGCGGCGTGGCCGCGGGCGGAGCACCGGCGGACGCCGGGGAGCGCTAGTGGCCGGCGGCCACGCCCACCCGCTGCACCTGGCCCGGGACAGCGCCGTGCACCGGCTGCCCGCCGAGGTGAAGATCGTCGCGGTGCTGCTGTTCACCGTCGTCGTGGTCATCACCCCGCGGGCGGAGTTCGCCGCCTTCGCCGGGTACGCCGCGCTGCTGGCCGCCGTGGCCGCGGCGGCCCGGGTACCGCTGCCGTGGCTGGCCAAGCGGGCCACCATCGAGCTTCCGTTCGTGCTGCTCGCCGTCGCGCTGCCGTTCGCCGGGCACGGCGAGCGGGTCACCTGGCTGGGCATGTCGCTGTCCGTCGACGGCCTCTACGGCGCCTGGAACATCTTCGCCAAGGGCACCCTCGGCGTGGTCGCCTCGCTGCTGCTGGCCGCCACCACCACGATGCGGGACCTCATCCTCGGGCTCGACCGGCTGCGCTGCCCCCGGGTGTTCACCCAGATCGCCACGTTCATGCTGCGGTACATGGACATTCTCGCGGACGACGCCCGCCGCATGCGGATCGCCCGGCTCTCCCGCGGGTACGACCCCCGGTTCCTGTGGCAGGTGAAGGCGTTCGCGGTCAGCGTCGGCGCGCTGTTCCTGCGGGCGTTCGAGCGGGGCGAACGGGTCTACCTGGCGATGGTGGCGCGCGGCTACACCGGGCGGCTGCCCCGCCCCGAGGGCGCCGACGCGTCCGCCACGCAGTGGGCCGCCTCGGCGCTGCTGCCCGCCGCGGCCGCCGGCATCGCCGTCGCGGCGGTGCTGCGATGACCGCGCCCTCCCTCAACGTCACCGGCCTGCACTTCGCCTACCCGGACGGCAGCGCCGCCCTCAACGGCGTCGACCTGCGGCTGGAGCCGGGGGAGCGGGCCGCCCTGCTCGGCCCCAACGGTGCCGGCAAGACCACCCTTGTGCTGCACCTGAACGGCATCCTGCACGGCGGTGCCGGCACCGTCGAGGTCGGCGGCGTCCGGGTCTACCCCGCCGACCGGGCCGGCCTGGCCGAGATCCGCCGCCGCGTCGGCATCGTCTTCCAGGACCCGGACGACCAGTTGTTCATGCCCACCGTCGCCGAGGACGTCGCCTTCGGCCCGGCCAACCTCGGCATCCGGGGCGACGAGCTACGCGCCCGGGTCGACGAGGCCCTCGCCGCCGTGGACATGACCGCCCACCGCGACCAGGTGCCCCACCACCTCTCCTTCGGCCAGCGCCGCCGGGTCGCCGTCGCCACCGTCCTGGCCATGCGCCCGGACATCCTCGTCCTCGACGAGCCCTCGTCCAACCTGGACCCGGCGAGTCGCCGGGAACTGGCGCAGATCCTCCGGTCCCTGCCGGTGACGGTGCTCATGGTCACCCACGACCTGCCGTACGCGCTGGAACTGTGCCCGCGCTCGGTCATCCTGGACACCGGCCGCGTCGTCGCCGACGGCCGCACCATCGACCTGCTGGCCGACGCCGACCTGCTAGCCGCGCACCGGCTGGAACTCCCGTTCGGCTTCGACCCCGCGTTCGCCGCCCAGCGGCTAGCGCGGGTCACCGGTCCGGCGGGGGAAGCGGTCGTTGGTTAACGTGGCCGGATCCGGTGGCGGGTAGGGCAACTGCTGCGCTTCGCGGCGCAGGAGGCGCTGAGCTGCCTGTTCGCCGCGGCGGTGTTCGTGATGCTCGCGGTGGCCCGGGTCGTGCCCCTGCCGGTCCCGCGGTACGACGCGCTGTTGATCGGCTGTGTGCCGCTCACCCTCGGGCTGTGGGCCGCCCGCGTCGAGACGGGCCGTGAGGTGCTGGTCATCGGCGCGTTTCTCTGGTTGGCCGAGAACGCGGCCACGTTCCTTCACGCGTGGCGATACCCGAACCAGGGGGACATCTGGCGGGTGGTGCACGTGTCGAAGTTCGGGTCCAGGGCGCTGCTGGTCAGTGTCAGCTTCGTGCTGGTTGCGTCCCTGAAGCGGCTGGACCACCGCCGGCGCGGCGAGGTCGGCTCCGACTTCGACCCGCCCTTGCCGCTCGCTCCCCGCCCGGCGGTGGGCGAGGGGGTGCCAGCGGCGGCGCCGTCGCCGGACACTCGACCACCCCGTCCCGAAAGTTTCGGAAAAGTTACGGTACGTGGCGGTGTGTGATTCGGCGCTCGGAGATCGCCGGGTGCGGTAGGAGGCCGCGGGGAGCGCCGGGGATCGACGCGGACCGAGGGATTGATGTTTCCGGAATGTTGCCGTTAACATGCTGGCATCGAGATCCGTCAAAGCCCCGACGCGCCGCCCGATGGTCGAACCACGTGTCTGCCCACGGCTGGGGGCGATGAGCGGTGCCGAGTTCCGTCACTATCTGAGAGGCAGAAGCATGACTGAGCAATCCAGGGCTCCGCGGCTGCGCGGCGGCCCGCGGGCCGCGTTGGTGTTCGCGGCCGCCGGGCTGCTCGCCGCTGGCGCGGCGGTGACCATGGCGACCTCGGCGAGCGCCGGTACGACGCTCGGGGCGTCGGCGGCGGAGAAGGGCCGCTACTTCGGGACGGCGGTCGCGGCGAACAAGCTCAGCGACTCCACGTACGCGGGGATTCTCCAGCGCGAGTTCAACATGTGTACGCCCGAGAACGAGATGAAGATCGACGCGACCGAGCCGAACCAGAATCAGTTCAGCTTCGGCAACGCCGACGCGATCGTCAGCCGGTGCACCGCCAACGGCGCCCGGATGCGCGGGCACACCCTGGCCTGGCACAGCCAGCAGCCCGGCTGGATGCAGAACATGTCCGGGACCGCGCTGCGCAACGCCATGATCAACCACATCAACGGCGTGATGGCGCACTACAAGGGCAAGATCTACGCCTGGGACGTGGTGAACGAGGCGTTCCAGGACGGCGGCTCCGGCGCCCGGCGGGACTCGAACCTGCAGCGTACCGGCAACGACTGGATCGAGGTGGCGTTCCGTACCGCGCGCGCCGCCGACCCGGCCGCCAAGCTCTGCTACAACGACTACAACACCGACGGGCAGAACGCGAAGTCCAACGCGGTGTACGCGATGGTGCAGGACTTCAAGTCCCGGGGCGTGCCGATCGACTGCGTCGGCTTCCAGGGCCACTTCAACAGCAACTCGCCAGTGACCAGCGACATCCAGGCCAACCTGCAGCGCTTTGCCAACCTGGGCGTGGACGTGCAGTTCACCGAGACGGACATCGAGGGTTCGGGCACCGCGCAGGCCGACAACTACCAGCGGGTCGTGCAGGCGTGCATGAACGTGTCGCGCTGCACCGGCATCACCGTCTGGGGCATCCGGGACTCGGACTCGTGGCGGTCCGGCGGCACCCCGCTGCTGTTCGACTCCAGCGGCAACAAGAAGCCGGCGTACACGGCGGTGCTGAACACGCTCAACGGTGGCAGCCCGACCACGCCGCCGACGAACAACCCGCCCACCACCAACCCGCCGACGAACCCGCCGACCAACCCGCCCACGAACCCGCCCACGAACCCGCCGACCAACCCGCCGGGCCAGGGCGGCTGCTCCGCCTCGGTGTCGTTGCAGACGTGGACCGGTGGCTTCGTGGCGACGGTCCGGGTGACGGCCGGCTCCAGCTCGGTGAACGGCTGGTCCGTGGGCATGACGCTCCCGAGCGGCGCCAGGATCGTGAACGTGTGGAACGCCAGCCAGAGCGCCACCAGCGGCTCGGTCCAGTTCTCCAACGTCAGCTACAACGGCCAGATCGCGGCCGGGCAGTCCACGGAGTTCGGCTTCCAGGCCGACGGCAACGCGAGCACCATGACGCCGACCTGCTCCGCCCGCTGACCTGACCCGGTACCCGGTGCGGGCGGTGCGCCGCCCGCACCGGGTCACGTCTTTTGCGAGCACACTGGCGGTGTGCAGTTACCGATCATGCCGCCGGTGCAGCCGATGCTCGCCAGGCCGGTGCCGGACCTCCCGGCCGCCGGCTGCTACGAGCCGAAGTGGGACGGGTTCCGCTCGATCGTCTTCCGGGACGGCGACGAGGTGGAGATCGGCAGCCGGAACGAGCGGCCGATGACCCGGTACTTCCCGGAACTGGTCGCGGCGTTGCGGTCCGAGTTGCCGGTGCGGTGCGTGGTGGACGGCGAGATCGTCCTGCCCACCCCGCACGGGCTGGACTTCGAGGCGCTCCAGTTGCGCCTGCACCCGGCCGCGTCCCGGGTCGCCCTGCTGGCCGGGCGGACGCCCGCCGCGTTCATCGCGTTCGACCTGCTCGCGATCGGGGACGAGAACCTGACCGGGCGGCCGTTCGCGTACCGCCGCGAACGTCTGGAGCGGGCACTGCGGGACGCGCGTCCCCCGGTGCACGTGACGCCGGCGACCACGGACCGGGCGCTGGCGCTGCGCTGGTTCGAGATCTTCGAGGGCGCCGGCCTGGACGGCGTGATCGCCAAGCCGCTGGACGGCTTGTACGAGCCGGACCGGCGGGTCATGTTCAAGGTCAAACACGTGCGCACCGCGGACTGCGTGGTGGCCGGCTACCGGACGCACAAGAGCGGGCCGGACCGGGTCGGCTCGCTGCTGCTCGGCCTGTACGCCGAGGACGGGTCGCTCGCCTCGGTCGGGGTGATCGGCGCGTTCCCGATGGCCCAGCGCGCCGCCCTGTTCGCCGACCTTCAGCCGCTGGTCACCACGTTCGACCGGCACCCGTGGAGCTGGGCGGGGCAGGTGGCGCCCACCGGCCAGCGGGAGTACGGCTCGCGCTGGAACGCGGGTAAGGATCTCTCGTTCGTGCCGCTGCGCCCGGAGCGGGTGGTCGAGGTCCGCTACGACCACATGGAGGGCAACCGCTTCCGGCACACCGCCCAGTTCGTCCGCTGGCGCCCCGACCGGACCCCACGCTCGTGCACGTTCGCGCAGCTCGACCGCCCGGTTTCGGTCGACCTGAACGACATCGTCCCCGGCCTGCGCCCGCCGGCCTGACGGCGCCCGGCAGTACGGTGGGGCGATGTACGAGACACCACAGGAGGTCGCGGACCTGCAACGGCTGCTGGACGCCTCGCACGGTGCCGCGACGGCGCACCTGCGCGACATCGTGACGGGCGAGGGCGTGCTGACCGCGCGGGATCTCGTCGCGTTGCTGACCGGGATGAAGGTGCTCAGCCTGGCGACGGTCACCGCCGGCGGCGAGCCGCGGATCAGCGCGGTGGACGGTCATTTCCTGCACGGCACCTGGTCGTTCGGGACGAGCGGCGCCGCCGCGAAGGCGCGGCACATGAGGGCCCGCCCGGCGGTCAGCGTCGCCCACGTCGACGGCGAGCGGCTCGCGGTGTTCAGCCATGGCCGGGTGGCGGAGATGGCGCCGTCCGACCCGGACTGGGCCGAGACGATCGGGCACTGGACGGCGCACTACGGCAGTTCGCCGCTGTCCTGGGGCGAGGACGTCCGGATGTACCGCTACCGTCCGCGGTGGATGGTGGGGTACGCGGCGAACCAGGCCGAGCTTCGCACCGATCGGGGCATCAGCCTCGAATAGCCGCGCCACACCGCACCCGGTGACCGCTGCGTGTGGCAGGGTGATCGGATGGCGGAACGGCATTCCGGCGCGGTGACGCCGGCCATCCACACGGAGATCCGGCAGGGCGACTGGGGCGACCGCGACCTGTCCGGCGCCGACCTGGCCAATGTGGCGTTCCTGGACCTGGACCTCGCCGACCTGACCGACGCGGACCTGCGCGGCTCCGACCTGACGGCGCTGGACCCGCGGGCCGCGCAATTGCGGGGTGCCACCATCGACCCCGCGCAGGCCGTCATTATCGCGGGCGCCCTCGGGCTGGTCGTCCGCCCGCTCTGAGCGGGGCCGGCGGGCGGTCAGCGACGGCGGTTGGCGGCGTCCAGCCTGGCCATGATGTCCAGCCACCGCTGCGGCAGGCCCAGGTCGAAGTAGCGGGACTTGAGCAGGATGATCTTCATTTGCCGGTCGGCGAACAGCCCCTCGACGGCGGCGTGTAGCCCGGCCAGGAAGGCGCGCTCGGCCAGCCGGCGGATGGTGCCCGGGGCGATCCGCACCGTCCACTGTGTCATGCCGCGGGCGTCGATCCGGACGGCGCCGTCCGGGGAGCGCCCGACGCCCTCGACCGCGTTCAGCTCCTCCTCGTACGCCCGCTGCTTGGGGTCCGTCGGCGGACGCTCGGCGGCCCTCAGCTCCTCGGCCGTGAGGTTCTGCGACCGGCGGTACGCCTCGGAACGGCCGCGGTGGTACGCCACCCAGGCGGTGCCGCCCAACCGGGCGAGCTGGTGGGCGAGGTCGTCCTCCCGGTAGCGGTCGTAGGCTTCGGGGCGGAACGACACGTCGACCTGCGTGTAGTTGGTCACCCGCGCGGTGATCTGCTGATCGGGTGAGCGGACCTCCACCACCATCCGAGCCAGATAGTCGCTGACCGATGGCACGCCGGGGGTCATGCCTCGCTCGCATCGGCGGCCCGGCGGGCGCGGGCGCGGCGCTTCCCCTCGTGCATCGCCTGCACCCGGGCGACCGGGATGCCACGCCCCTCCTCGACGAGGTCGGCCGGGAGCCGCTGCGGCGCCGGGTAGTCGGCCCACGCGTCGCCCGCGGCCAGCCGCGCCGGTGCCGTGTGGACGGTGAAGTCGCCGGGGGCCACCCGGTCGAGGTCCGCCCAGGGCACCGGGAAGGAGACCGGCGTGCCGGGCCGCAACCGGGGACTGTAGGCGGCCACCACAGTCGCCCCGCCGGCTCGGGTGGAGTCCAGGAAGACCTTGCCGCCCCGGTCCTCACGGATGAACGCCGTCGTGGCGAGGTCCGGGTCGAGGCGCTCGGCCCGGGCGGCGATCGCCCGGGTGGCGGCGGCCGCCGCCTCCGCGTCCACGCCGCCCACCGGCACGAAGATGTGCACGCCCTTGGCGCCGCTGGTCTTGACCACGCCGGCCAGCCCGGCGTCATCCAGCACCCGGCGGATCAGCCCGGCCGCCCGCACCGCCAGCGCGAACGAGTCGCCCTCCGGCGGGTCCAGGTCGAGGACCAGGTGGGTGGGGTGGGCCGGGTCGCCGGCCCGCATGAGCGTCGGGTGGTACTCCACCGCCCGCTGGTTGGCGAACCAGAGCAGCGTCCGGCGGTCGTCGCAGAGCGCGTACGAGATCTCCCGGTGCGACGACTCGGCCCAGTGGCGGACCGACGGCACCCACTCCGGCGTGTACTTCGGCAGGTTCTTCTGCATGAACGGCTGCTGGCCGCGCAGCACCCGGATCACCGACAGCGGCCGGTCCCGCAGGTGGGGGAGGAGGTGGTCGCGGACCGCGTCCAGGTACTCCACCAGCTCCCGCTTGGTGGCGCCCGCGCCGTCGAACAGCGGCTGGTCCAGGTTGCTCAGCGGCACACCGGCCCGGGATTCGCTCATCTGCGCATCATGCCCCGTCCGCCGCCCGCTCGGGGCCGACGTAGGTCCAGGCGCCGTTTTCGCGGACGAACGTGCTGCGCTCCCGCAGCGCGTCGGCGCGACCGTTCTCGCGGTAGTGGGCCCGGAACTCGACGACGCCCGTCCGGTCGAACAGGCCGCCGCCCTCGGTGGCGAGCACCTCGAGGCGGGTCCAGCGCACTCCCGGGTCCGGATCGAGGCGACGCGGCCGGGTGGTGGGGTGCCACGTCCGGCGCAGGTACTCCGCGTCGCCGACGGCGAACGCGCTGAACCGCGAGCGCATCAGCAGTTCGGCGGTGGCGGCCGCGGCGCCCCCGTGGAGGGCGCCGCAGCACTCGTCGTACCCGTGGCCGCTGCCGCAGGGGCATCCGGTGAGCATGCCCCCATTGTGGTACGCGCCCCCGCCGCCGCGTGGCGTCAGCCCGCCGTACGAACGGGGATCGGCGGGGCCGCCTCAGGAGCGTGCGGGGAGTGTGCCGGCGGCTGCACGGACCGCCACGGCCTCGCTGATCGTGGCGGCGGTCCAGAGCCGGCCGAAGTCGGGTCCCAGTCTCTGCCGCGCCACCCGGGCAACCTAGCCCAACGGTCCGGCGGGCCGCGCGTCACTCGCCGGCGAGCAGTTCCTCGAAGCTCGTCGTGAGGGCGAACGGGTCGGCCGGGGCGGCCGGTTCGCGGCGGGCGATCTGGTCGGCGAGTTCGCGGCCCGCGCGGCCGATGCGGGCGTTCAGCGGCCCGGTGGCGGTGGCCCCCGCCCAGTCCTCCGGTGCGGCGAACACGGACGTTGGCACGACCACGGCGCGCAGGTGGGCGAACAGCGGGCGCAGCGCGTGCTCCAGCGCCAGCGAGTGCCGGGCGGTGCCGCCGGTCGCCGCGATCAGCACCGGCTTGTCCACCAGCGCCGCGTCGTCCAGCACGTCGAAGAACAGCTTGAACAGGCCGCTGTACGAGGCGTTGAAGACCGGCGTGACGGCGATCAGCCCGGCCGCGCCGCGGACCGCGTCGGCGGTGGGCTGGAGCGCGGCCGGCGGGAAGCCGGTGAGCAGGTTGTTCACCAGGTCGTGGGCGTGGTCCCGCAGGTCGACCGGGTGCGGTCGGGCCGCGACGCCGCGGTGCTCGAGGTCCGCGCGGGTGGCGGCGGCGAGCTGGTCGGCCAGCAGCCGGGTGGACGAGGGCTGGCCGATCCCCGCCGAGATCACCGCGATGGTCCGCTCGCTCATCGCCGCGCCTCCGTCTCCGGGGTCGTGCGGGCGGCGGTTCGCAGCGAGGCGTGCGTCGGCGCGTCCGGGACGTGTGCCGGCCGCCCGGTCGCGAACTCCTTGCGCAGGACCGGCACGACCTGCTCGCCCAGGATGTCCAGCTGCTCCAGGACCGTCTTCAGCGGCAGCCCGGCGTGGTCGATCAGGAACAGTTGGCGCTGGTAGTCGCCGACGTACCGGCGGAACGACAGGGTCCGGTCGATGACCTGCTGCGGGCTGCCCACGGTCAGCGGCGTTTCCCGGCTGAAGTCCTCCAGCGACGGGCCGTGCCCGTACACCGGGGCGTTGTCGAAGTACGGCCGGAACTCGCGGACCGCGTCCTGCGAGTTGGGGCGCATGAAGACCTGGCCGCCGAGGCCCACGATGGCCTGGTCGGCGGAGCCGTGGCCGTAGTGCTCGAAGCGCTGCCGGTACAGGCCGACCATGCGCTGGGTGTGCTGCTTGGGCCAGAAGATGTGGTTGGCGAAGAAGCCGTCGCCGTAGTAGGCGGCCTGCTCGGCGATCTCGGGGCTGCGGATGGAGCCGTGCCAGACGAACGGCGGCACGCCGTCCAGCGGGCGCGGCGTCGAGGTGAACGACTGGAGCGGTGTACGGAACTTGCCCTCCCAGTCGACCACGTCCTCGCGCCACAGCCGGTGCAGCAGCGCGTAGTTCTCGACCGCCAGCGCGATACCGTTGCGGATGTCCTGGCCGAACCAGGGGTAGACCGGCCCGGTGTTGCCGCGCCCCATCATCAGGTCGACGCGGCCGCCCGCGAGATGCTGGAGCATCGCGTAGTCCTCGGCGATCTTCACCGGGTCGTTCGTGGTGATCAGCGTGGTGGCCGTGGACAGCAGCAGGCGCTCGGTGCGGGCCGCGATGTAGCCGAGCATCGTGGTGGGGGAGGAGGGCACGAACGGCGGGTTGTGGTGCTCGCCGGTGGCGAACACGTCGAGCCCGACCTCCTCGGCCTTCAGCGCGATCGCCACCATCGCCTTGATCCGCTCGGCCTCGGTCGACACCCGGCCGGTGGTCGGGTCCGGCGTGACGTCGCCGACGGTAAAGACCCCAAACTGCATCGTTGCGCTCCGCGTCCGATCGTGGTTCAGCTTCCTACACCCCACCCAACATAGTTGACGCGTCAACAATTCCCCCGGCGCCGCCCGTCCGCTGGGCCCCGGTGGTAGTGGTGCCCGTGGCGCGGGTTCCATCCGCCCGACCGTGGCGGGCGGGGGAGGGGGTGTTCAGGACGTTGCGGTCCTCCAGCCGGGCCAGCATTAGGTGGCGTCCGGCGCTGCCCCTGTCGGGCCCTGCGGCGCGGCGGTCACCCGGGCGAGGAACCGCTCGGCCACGTCGACCGTCTCGGCCGCGGTCCACTCCAGCGCCGGCTCCGCGACCGTCACCTCCGCCATCGCCACGCCGGGCACGTCCGTCTCCGACCAGCGGTCGACGAACAGAACCCGCTCCTGCTCGGCCATCTCCAGCGCCGCCGCGTTCAGCGCCCCGGCCGAATGGGGCAGCCACAGCCGGAACTGGTGGGTGTGCGGCGGCTCCGGGAACACCCGCGCGCCGGGTACCTGGGCCAGCGCCTTGGCCACCACCGCCGCGTGCGCCACGAGTTCCGGCAGCCGGGGTAGGTGCGCCGCCAGGCCGTGCAGGGCGCTCAGCGCCGCCGGCCACTGCTCGAACACCTGCCCGCCGTACCGGTGCCGCCACGCCTTCGCGTACCCGCCCAGTTCCGCCGGGCCGGCGAGGACGGCGCCCGAGAGCCCACCGAGCGACTTGTAGAACGAGACATAGACGCTGTCCGCGAGCGCGGCGGCCTCGGGCAGCGGCTGCCCAAGGTGGCTTGTGGACTCCCACAGCCGCGCCCCGTCAACGTGCACCCACGCGCCACGTTCCCGGGCGGCACCCACCACGGCGACCAGTTCGTCCCAGGTGGGCAGCACGAAGCCCGCCTCCCGCAGCGGCAGTTCGAGCAGCAGCACCGAGAACGGCTCGCCCAGCCCGGCCACCTCGGCGGCGGTGGGCTGGCGCGGCGCCGTCGTCGGCCACACCGCCGCCAGGCCGCCCAGCCGCGCGTACGCGTGCCGCTCGTGCACCTCCAGGTGCCCCAGCGGGTGCATCGCCACCACCGGTTCGCCGTCGTGGGTCCAGTACCGCAGGGCCACCTGCTGGGCCATCGTCCCGGTCGGGAAGAACGTCGCGGACGCGGTACCGAGTAACTCCCGCACCCGCTCCTCGAGCGCCGCGACCGGCCCGTCCCCGTACCGGTCCGGCCAGCCGTCCAGTTCGGACCGGCCCGCGATGGCGGCCAGCCGCTCCCGCATCGTCTCCGGCCGGACGCCGGACAACACACGCGTGCAGGCCCGCACCGCCGCGAGGCGGCGCTCCCGCTCGTCGTCGCTCATGCGCCGAATCTACCGGCGCCGCCCGCTGCCCGCCCTCGCTTATCGCCGCTGCTCCGCGAGCCCCGACCCGGTGACACAAGTACCGGGACATCGCCGTGACACATCTACCGGGACATGACAGCCGTTTTCTGGCGGTGTTGGTACCAAGATCTCGTCGGTGGGCCCGCGCCAACGCTCAACGCCTACGCCCCCGAGGGCAACTCGGCCGCCAACTGGTCCAGTTCGGCGCCGCCGGCCATCAGCCGGGTCAGATCCTCCCGGGTGATGTCGGCCCTGCCGAAGTCCCCCATGCTGCGACCGCGGTTGAGCAGCAGGAAGCGGTCGCCGACCGGGTACGCGTGGTGGGGGTTGTGGGTGATGAAGACGACCGCCAGCCCGCGCTCGCGGGCCCGGGCGATGTACCGCAGCACCACGCCGGCCTGCTTCACGCCGAGCGCGGAGGTCGGCTCGTCCAGGATGAGGACGCGGGCGCCGAAGTACACCGCGCGGGCGATGGCCACGGACTGGCGCTCGCCGCCGGAGAGCTGGCCGACGGGCTGGTCGGGGTCGCGAATGTCGATGCCCATGGCGCGCAGTTCCGCGCGGGTGGTGCGCTTGGCGAAGCCGACGTCGAACCGGCGGAACGGGCCCCACCCCGTTGTCGGTTCGGCGCCGAGGAAGAAGTTCCGCCAGACCGACATGAGCGGGATCAGCGACAGGTCCTGATGGACGGTGGCGATGCCGCGGTCCAGGGCGTCGCGCGGGCTAGCGAAGGCCACCGGCTCGCCGTCGTACAGCAGCCGGCCGGAGTCGGGCTGGTGCACGCCGGAGAGTAGCTTGATGAAGGTGGACTTGCCGGCGCCGTTGTCGCCCAGGACGCAGGTGACGGAGCCGGCGTGCACCTCGGTGGAGACGCCGTGCAGGGCGACGATCGACCCGTACGTCTTGCCGACGTCGCGGACGGCGAGCAGCGGCCCGGTCATCGCTTGGCCCGTTCGGCGTGCCGGCGGATGTAGTGGTTCAGCAGCGTCGCGATCAGCAGCAGGGTGCCGAGGAAGGCCATGAACCAGTCGCTGTCCCAGCCGGCGAAGACGATGCCCTGCTGCGCCATGCCGAAGATGAGCGCGCCGGCCGCCGCCCCGACCGCCGAGCCGTAGCCGCCGGTGAGCAGGCAGCCGCCGATCACCGCGGCGATGATGTACTGGAACTCCTGGCCGATGCCGGCGTTGGCCTGCATCGAGGTGAGCCGCACCACCGCCATCGCGCCGACCAGCGCGGCGCCGGTCGACACGGTCATGAACAGGAAGATCTTGGTGCGCGCGGTGGGCACCCCGACGTTGCGCGCGCCGGCCGCGCCGCCGCCCACCGCGAAGATCCAGTTTCCGGGACGGGTGCGCAGCAGCACCCAGGTCGCGGCCGCGGTGATGAGCAGCCACCACAGGATGGTGACCCGGTAGTGGCCGCCGGCGATGCGGACCGTGCTGGCCAGCACCATGTCGGCCCAGTGGTAGCCGGCGGCCCGGGTCAGCCCGCCGACCTGGACGGTGCCGGTGACCAGCTTGGTGATGCCCAGGTTCAGCCCCTGCAGGACGAGGAACGTGCCCAGCGTGACGATGAAGCTGGGCAGCCCGGTGTGCACGACGATCAGCCCGTTGGCCAGCCCGACCAGCGCGCCGGCGACCAGGGCGATCGCGATGGCCAGCCCGATGTGCAGGCCGGCCCGGGTGCTGAGGATGGCGATCAGCAGCCCGGAACTGGCGGTCATCACGCCGGCGGACAGGTCGAACTCGCCGCCGATCATCAGCAGCGCCACGACCACCGCCATGATGCCGAGCGTCGCCGCCGGGTCCAGCACGTTGGCGAAGCCGGTCGCGGTGGCGAACGCGTCGGTGTACGAGGCGAAGAACGCGAAGACCGCGACCGCGCCGCAGACCGCGGACAGTTCGGGCCGGGACAGGAGGCGGCGGCCCAGGCCGGTGGGTCTGAGCCGCTCGTCTCGGGCCGCCGTGGCGGTGGCCATGCGCTACCTCGTCCCTGCCGCGGCCAACTGCTTGACCTGCTCGACGTTCTCCTTGGTGACGTAGCCGGGGCCGGTGAGCACCGGCAGCCCGCCGCCGACCGTGTTGCCGTTGGTGATGTACAGCTTCAGCATCACGATCGGCAGGTAGCCCTGGAGGTACTGCTGCTGGTCCACGGCGAACAGGACGTCGCCGGCACCGATGGCGTCGGCGACGTCCCCGTTGAGGTCGAAGGTGGCGACCTTCGCGGCCGACCCGGCCGACTTCACCGCGGCGGTCGCGGCCATCGCGACGGCCGGGTTCAGCGTCAGCACACCGTCGATGGACTTGTCCTGCTGGAGCTTCGCGGAGATGGTGTTCTGCGCGGCGGCGACATCGCTGATCTTCACCTGGAGGTTCTCCACGGTGCCGCCGAGCTTGCTCTTCGCGCCCGCGCAGCGCTGCTCCAGGCCGACGTTGCCGGCCTCGTGCACGACGCAGATTAGGTGCTTGACGCCCGCCTCGGCGAGCTTGCCGCCCGCGCCCTGCCCGGCGACCGTCTCGTCCTGGCCGACGTGCGCGATCGCGCCGAACGCGGCGGACTGCGACTGTCCGGAGTTGATGGTGACGACCGGGATGCCGGCCGCCACCGCCTTGGCGATCGGTTCGCGCAGCGCGTCCGGGTTGGCCATCGAGACCACCAGCCCGGAGACCTTCTGGCTGACTGCGCCGTCAATCAGGGTGGCCTGCTGCGCCGGGTCGCCGTTGCCGTCGTACCTGACGGTGATGCCCTGGTCCTTGCCGGCCGCCTCGGCGCCCTTCTTCACCACGTCCCAGAACGCGTCGCCGGCCGAGGCGTGGGTGACGACGGCGAACGTGTAGCCGCCACCGGCGGGGGCGTCCGCCCCGGCGGAGCCGTTCGGGGTGGCCGGCTCGTTCGAGCCGGTGCAGCCGGCCGCGACCAGCAGGGTCAGCGCGGCCAACGCGGCCAGCGTGGCGGCCGACCGGGTCCGTGCCTTCATGTCTCCTCCAGCGGGGGTGTGGCGGCGCAGGTGGTGGGCTGCGCGCGCGGCGACGGCGGTCAGGGGTTCCTGCGCCATCATGGTGCACCGCCGGTCGCGATGCTCACCGGCGGGCCCGTTCCACCTCGGCGACGGCGACCCGGCGCCCGGAGCGCCAGGAACGGGTCGCGGCCTCCGCGATCATCATCGCCCGCAGGGCGTCCCGCGGTGTGCACGGGTTCGACACCCGGCCGGCGGCGACCGCCAGGAAGGTGCGCATCTCCGCCTCGTACGCGGTGGAGAAGCGTGCCAGGAAGCCCGGGTACGGGGTGCCGCCGGGCCACGGCGACGGGGGCGCCGTCGGCAGTGGAGCGTGCTCGTCCAGGCCGGCCACCATCGTCCCGGCCGACCCGCACACCTCCAGCCGCACGTCGTACCCCGCGCCGTTGTACCGGGTCGCGGTGCACACGGCGAGAGTCCCGTCGTCGAGGGTCAACACGGCGGCGGCGGTGTCCACGTCGCCGGCCTCGCCGAAGAACCGGGCGCCCCGGTTCGACCCGGTCGCGTACACGTCCACCACCTCCCGCCCGGTCACGTACCGGATCGCGTCGTAGTCGTGCACCCCGCAGTCGTGGAAGATCCCGCCGGAGGTGGGGATGTAACCCGCGTGCGGCGGCGCCGGGTCGCTGGTGCAGGCGCGCAGCGTGTGCAGCCAACCCAGCTTGCCGGCGCCCACCGCCTCCCGGATCGCCTGGTACCCGGGGTCGAACCGGCGCTGGAAACCCACCTGGACGGGCACCCGGGCGCGGGCGAGGTCGACGACGAGCCGCCGTGCGGCGGCCACCTCGTCGGCGATGGGCTTCTCGCAGAACACCGGGATGCCGGCGGTGACCGCCGCCCGGATCAGCGCGTCGTGTTCCGGTGTGGGCGCCGCGACGACCACCGCGTCCGGCCGGGCGGCGAACAGGTCCGTGACGGAGGCCGCCGCGACCGCGCCGACCCCCGCCGCCGCCACGGCGGCCCGCCGGCCGTCCAGGTCGGCGATGAACAGCGGCTCCACCTCGGGGAGGGCGGCCAGCGTTCCGGCGTGCACCATCCCGATCCGACCGACGCCGATGAGGCCAACCCGCACGTCCGCCTCCCACCCAGGCCGTACCGAGTAGGTTCCCAAATGTAAGCACCGGTTGGACCCTTTGTCTATACATCCGGACCTTTGCCAACCGGCGTGCACGGCCGGCTGACGCTCCCGGATGTCGATCAGTGAGGTGGCCTTGCCCCCCGGCGGGTGGGTCGCGGCGCAAGGCCCGACGACCCCGGCCGTGCAGCGGGTCGTCGGGTGGTTCGGGCCCGACTCTGCTTCCATATAGGAAACACCACCCCCTTACACGCGCCCTGGGCCCCGTGCCCTGGGCCTCGCGGTCGTCAGCGCCGTCGGCGGTGGCCGCGTTGGCAGCGGCAGCGGTGGATGGTGATATGTATCTGTTGAGGACCGTGCGTGCCGCGCACTATGTGTGCGTGACACGCACAGGCTTTCACTGAAGTACACGCTCCTCCGGCCCGCTCACGCCGGACCACAGTGGGCGCGAGATCCTGGTAAGACACGCCGACTTTCGACTTTCTGACCGGTCCGGTACCAAGATCTGCCGCCCGCGCCCGCCGCCGAGACCGAGCGATAGGTCCGGGTGAGCGTCCTCGGGCCGGCGCAGGGCGGTCAACTCCAGCCGTAGCCGTCCCGCAGCGCATGGGCGACCACGTCGAACCGGCGCCGGTCCAGGATCGCCCCCTCGCGGCGGATGCCCATCTCCGCCACCGTGAGCACCCGGTCCAGCCGCACCCAACTGGGCCGCGCCTCCCGGTCCCACGCGCCGGTGCCGAGCGCCAGCCAGTTCCGTTGGCCGTCCCGATCCTGCTGGCTGGAGAGCATCAGGCCGAGCAGAATGTCGCCGTCCCGGCCCACCACGAGCACGGGGCGGTCCTTGCCCAGGTTCGGCTCGTCCTCGTACGCCACCCACGTCCACACCACCTCGCCCGGGTCCGCCCGGCCGTCGAGCTCCGGAGAGTAGACGAGCTTCCGGCGTACCCGTGCGGTCGGCAGCGGGCGTGCGCTGGGGCTCTTGAGCGGGCGGCGAGGGGTTACCCGGCTGCCGACGCGGCTCAGCACCGCCGTCACGCCGGACCAGAGTCTGCTCACCGGCGCACCCTAACGGGCGGTGTCGCCATCCTCCAGCCAGGCAACGAGCCGGGGGGCGCCAGCGACGCCAGAAGGTCCTGATAGCCCGCCAGATCATCGGGGGTGAGGACCTAGCGCGGGCCGGTCTCCTCAACGACCTCGAACTCGAGCAGGCTGGCGCCGGTCGCCACCGGCTGGCCCTGGTCGCCGTGGGCGGCGCGGGCCGGTCCCGAGGCCCAGGCCCGGAACGCCTCCTCGCTCTCCCACTTCGTGTAGACGAAGTACCGCCGCTCGTCGCCGACCGGGCGCAGCAGTTCGAAGCCGAGGAAGCCGGGCTGCCCCTCGACGGCGTGCCGGCGGTTGGCGAAGCGGCGTTCCAGTTCGGGGCCGGCACCCTCGGGCACCTCGATGGCATTGATTTTCACGACGGCCATGGCCTCGAATCTACCCCCGCTCCAGGTCGCTCAGGCGGGCGATGTTCTCCGCCTCGGACGGGTCGGCGGCGGGGCCGGCGAGGAACGCGTCCACCACCTCGACGGCGACGTCCGGTGCGAGCCGCTTGAGGCTGAGCGCGAGCACGTTCGCGTCGTTCCAGAGCCGGCTGTGGCGGGCGATCCACGGTTCCCACGCCAGGGCGGCCCGCACCCCGGGGACCTTGTTCGCGGCGATGGCGGTGCCGGTGCCGGTCCAGCACATGACGACGCCGAGGTCGGCGCGCCCGTCCACCACGGCCCGACCGACCGCCGCGCCGATCTCCGGCCACTGCCGGGCGGTGGTCGCGGCGACGACCTCGTGGCCGGCGCCGGCCAGGTGTTCCCGCACCGCCCGGGTGGTCTCGTTCTCGTCGTCGGTACCGAAAGCGATCCGCATACCCCTCATCCTGCACCGGACCCGGGCCGGGGCGGACTTCGCGCCGCCCCGTTGACATCGATTTCCGCTCTCCGCCAGGGTGGGGCACGTGACACGAGTTGACGGGGTGAACCGTCCGACGCGCAGCCAGCAGTGGTACGCCGGTACAGACCGCAACGCCTACATCCACCGCGCGTGGATGCGCCGGGGGTTGCCGGCCGACGCGTTCGACGGCCGCCCGCACATCGCGATCGCGAACACCGCGTCCGACCTGACGCCGTGCAACGTCCACCTGGACGAGGTGGCCCGGGCGGTGAAGGACGGCGTGTTCGCGGCCGGCGGCGTCCCGTTGAACCTGCCGGTGGTGTCGCTGGGCGAGACGCAGGTGAAGCCGACCGCGATGCTGTGGCGCAACCTGGCCGCGATGGCCGCGGAGGAGATGCTGCGGGCGAACCCGATCGACGGTGTGGTGCTGCTCGGCGGCTGCGACAAGACGATCCCGTCGCTGCTGATGGCCGCCGCCAGCGTCGACCTGCCCGCGGTCGTGGTGCCCGGCGGCCCGATGCTGACCGGGCACTTCCGCGGCACGGCGCTCGGCTGCGGCACCGACGTGTGGCGGCTGAGCGAGGAGGTCCGCGCCGGCACCCTGTCCGAGGAGGCGTTCCTCGAGTCCGAGTCGGCCACCTACCGCAGCCGCGGGCACTGCAACACGATGGGTACCGCGTCCACGATGGCGTGCGTGACCGAGGCGCTCGGCATGACGATCCCGGGGGTGGCCGGCATCCCGGCGCCGGACAGCCGGCTGCTGGAGCGGGCGCACGCCAGCGGCCGGCTCGCGGTGGACCTGGTCCACGCGGACCGCCGGCCGAGCGCGGTGCTGACCCGCGGCTCGTTCCACAACGCGATCGTCGCGCTGGCCGCGATCGGCGGCTCCACCAACGCGGTCGTGCACCTGCTCGCGATCGCCGGGCGGCTGGGGGTCGAGCTGAGCCTGGACGACTTCGACGCGATCGGCGCGGACGTGCCGCTCCTGGTCGACCTGCAACCCGCCGGCCGGCACCTGATGGATGACTTCCACCGCGCCGGCGGGTTGCTGGCGGCGCTGCGCGAGGTGCGCGACCTGCTCGACCCGGCCGCGATCACCGTCACCGGGCGCCCGTTGGTCGACCATCTCGACGCGGCCGAGGTGTGGGACCGGGAGGTGATCCGCGCGCGGGGCGAGCCGCTGCGGGCGGCGGCCGGCATCGCGGTCCTGCGCGGCAACCTCGCCCCGGACGGTGCCGTGGTCAAGCCCGCCGCCGCCTCGCCGCACCTGCTGCGGCACACCGGCCCCGCGGTCGTCTTCGACAGCATCGAGGACCTGCACGCCCGCCTCGACGATGAGGATCTGGCGGTGGACGAGAACAGCGTGCTGGTGTTGCGCGGCTGCGGGCCGCGCGGGTACCCGGGGATGCCGGAGGTGGGCAACATGCCGCTGCCGGCGAAGCTGCTCGCCCGGGGCGTGCGGGACATGGTCCGGATCAGCGACGCCCGGATGAGCGGCACCGCGTACGGGACGGTCGTGCTGCACGTGGCGCCCGAGGCGGCGGTGGGTGGCGCGCTGGCCCTGGTCCGCGACGGTGACCTCATCGAGATCGATGTTCCCGGGCGGCGGCTGAACCTGCTCGTCCCGGCGGGGGAGCTTGCGCGGCGGGAGCCGGCACCCGCCGCGCGGGCCGCGTACGCCGCGCCGGCCCGGGGTTGGGAACGGCTCTATGTGCAGCACGTGATGCAGGCCGACAAGGGTGCCGACCTGGACTTCCTGGTGGGTTCCAGCGGCGACCGGGTGGCCCGCGAATCGCACTAAGCTGAGCGGGGAAGCACGCAGGGCTTCGACGGGGGTGGGCATGACGACGGGGAACCGCAACCGAAGCCGCCGTGGCCTGGTCGCCGCGGCGCTCGTCGCCGGGGCCGCCGCCGGCCTCGCCTGGCTGGCCCGGGAGGTGCCCGTCCAACTCGGTGCGGGGTCCCGGGGTGCGCGGCTGGAGCGGGTGCGCCGCTCCCCGCAGTTTCGAAAGGGCGCCTTCCACAACACCCTCCCGGCCCGCCCCGTCCCGCGCAGCGCCATGAGGCACGCGGTCCGCGACATGCTCCGCGCCGGCGCGCGTCGCCGGCCGAGCGCGCCGATCCCGCTGCTCTCGGCCGGCCCCGGCGAGTCCGCCGAGTTGGCCGTCATCTGGTACGGGCACAGCAGCGCGCTCGTGGAGGTCGAGGGGAGGCGCGTGCTGCTGGACCCGGTGTGGAGCGAGCGCTGCTCCCCGTCGTCGGTGGTGGGTCCCCGCCGGTTGCACGCGATGCCGGTGGCCCTGGAGGATCTGCCCGCCCTGGACGCCGTGGTCATCTCCCACGACCACTACGACCACCTCGACATGGCGACCGTGCGGGCGCTCGTCCGGTCGCAGCGGGCGCCTTTCGTGGTACCGCTGGGGGTCGGCGCGCACCTGGAGCGCTGGGGTGTGCCGGCGGAGCGGATCGTCGAGCTGGAGTGGGCGGAGGGCGTCGACCTGGGCGGGGTGCGGCTCACCTGCACCGCCGCCCGGCACTTCTCGGGTCGCGGGTTCACCCGGGACACGACCCTCTGGGCGTCCTGGGTGATCGCGGGGGAGCGGCGGAGGGTCTTCTACACCGGGGACACCGGCTACTTCGACGGGTACCGCGCGATCGGCGCCGAGCACGGCCCGTTCGACGCGACGCTGGCCCAGATCGGGGCGTACGGCGAGGCGTGGCCGGACATCCACATGACGCCCGAGGAGGCGATCACCGCCCACCTGGACCTCGGCGGCGGGCTGCTGGTCCCGGTCCACTGGGGCACGTTCGTGCTGGCGCCGCACCCGTGGTCGGAGCCGGTGGACCGGCTGTGGTCGGAGGCGAAGGCGCGGGACGTGCGGATCGCGGTGCCCCGCCCCGGCGAGCGCGTGGATGTCGACGCGCCGCCGGCCGTCGAGGCGTGGTGGCAGCAGGTCGCCTGAGGGGTTTCGTGCCGTTTGCCCGGCCCGCGCCAGGGGTAGCGCCGAGGCCATGACCGAGCCCGACCGACCCGAGCCCGACCGACCCGAGGACCTGATGCCGGACGAGCCGCCGGTGGTGCAGCCGGTCGAAGAGACCGAGGCGTACGCGGAGGCGGTGGACGACGACTCGGTCCTGCCGGAGCTGAACGTGGACCCGCCGCCCGGCCCGGGCCCGCAGCGCCCGAGGGAGCGGTAGGCCGGCTCACCCGCCCTCGCCTTCCCAGGGTCAGCCGGTCGGGAGATTAGAACCGATGGCGGCTGGGTACTTGGGCGCCACTATGAGACCGAGATTCTGGTGGATTTACGCCCCGAGCAGGGGATCCGTCGCTACGATCCCCGACCCCTGACACCGACGGATTCCGCACCGGCAACAGTTGGCTTTCCCCGCGGACGAGGTGCAGGGAGGAACCACCATGACCGCGACACGGACTTTGACGACCACCCGGATCGGGCCCGATGCCGAGCTGACCGAGGCGTTCGAGCAGCTCGCGGGTCGCACAAAGAGCGGCGCGGACAGCGGCGGCGCCGCCGACCTGCTCACCGCCATGGCCGCCCTGCCGCCCGGGCACCCGGACCGGCCCGCGCTGCGCGACCAGGCGATCGAGGCGTTCCTGCCGCTGGCCCGCCACCTGGCGCTGCGCTTCCACGGCCGGGGCGAGCCGCTGGACGACCTGGTGCAGACCGCGATGATCGGGCTGATCAAGGCGGTGGACCGGTGGGATCCCGAGCGGGGTGTGGACTTCGCCGGGTACGCGATCCCGACGATCATCGGGGAGATCAAGCGGCATTTCCGGGACCGCACGTGGGACGTGCGGGTGCCGCGGCGGCTCCAGGAGCTGCAGCTGGCCATCTCGGAGGCGACCAGCAAGCTGACCCAGACGCTGGGCCGCTCGCCGACGGTCGCGGACGTGGCCGCGCACCTGGACATCGGCGAGGAGGAGGTGCTGGAGGGGTTGGAGGGCGCCCGCGCCTACAACGCCACCTCGCTGTCCACCCCGACCACCGCGGACGGCAACACCGAGCTGGGTGACACGCTCGGCGGCGCGGACCCCGAGTTCGAGCTGGCCGAGCTGCGGGTGGCCCTGGGCCCGGCGCTGGCGACGCTGGACGACCGCGAGCAGAAGATCCTCACCTTGCGCTTCTACGGCAACCTGACCCAGTCGCAGATCGCCGAGCGGGTCGGCGTCTCGCAGATGCACGTCTCCCGGCTGCTCGCCCGGGCGCTGACCAAGCTGCGCGGCGAACTCGGCGCCGCCGGATCGGGCTTCTGAGCATCCGGCTAGGACGGCTCGGGCCGGGTCCCCTCGGTCAGCTTGTTGATCACTCCGGTGATCGTGAGCACGTGGGCGACCCGGCCGGTCACCCCGGTCACCAGGTACGGGACGCCCGCCTCGGTGGCCGCGTTG
The DNA here is from genome assembly GCF_018397995.1 of Rhizomonospora bruguierae. Lineage (GTDB taxonomy): Bacteria > Actinomycetota > Actinomycetes > Mycobacteriales > Micromonosporaceae > Rhizomonospora > Rhizomonospora bruguierae. The sequence goes on along the minus strand of NZ_BBQH01000018.1, from coordinate 71,510 downwards.
TGCCCGGCGATCAGTACCGAGATGCCGGAGGAGTCCAGGAACGTCACGCCGGTCAGGTCCACGGTCACGGAGGTGGCCGGCCCGGCGATCTCGGCCAGCAGCGTGCGGCGCAGCGTCGCGGCGTGCGACACGTCGATCTCGCCCGTGATCGCGATCACGGCGCCCGCGCCGTCCCCCCTGCTGACCCCGATCTCCATGGCCGTTCCCTCCTTGCCGATCACGCCATCGTGCCACCCCGGAGGGGTTCCCACCCGGCGAGCGGTCAGGCGCCGGCGGCCCGGTGGGCGGCGATCGCGGCGCCGACGATGCCGGCGTTGTTCAGCAGTTCCGCCGTGACCATCGGGGTCCGGATGTCGATCGCGGGGAAGAACTTCTCGGCCTTCTTGCTGACCCCGCCGCCGATGATGAACAGGTCGGGCTGGAACAGCGACTCCACGTGCCGCAGGTACTCCTCGACCCGCCGGGCCCACTTGTCCCAGCCCAGGTCGTGCTGCTCGCGGGCCCGGTCGGAGGCGCGCAGTTCGGCGTCCTCGCCGCGCAGTTCCAGGTGGCCCAGCTCGGTGTTGGGCAGCAGCCTGCCGTCCAGGAACACGGCGCTGCCGATGCCGGTGCCGAAGGTGAGCATGATCACCGTGCCCCGGCGGCCCCGCCCGGCGCCGTAGGTCATCTCGGCGATGCCGGCTGCGTCCGCGTCGTTGACCACGGTGACCGGCCGGTCCAGCGCGGCCGAGAGCAACTCCGCCGCGGGCGCGTCGATCCACGACCGGTCCACGTTCGCGGCGGTCTTCGTGACGCCGCCGACCACGACCGACGGGAAGGTGACGCCCACCCGCTCGGCCGGCCCGAAGTGCTCGGCCACCCGCCGCACGGTGGCGACCACCCGCGCCACGTCGGACCGGTGGGGCGTCGGCTCCCGGTGCCGCTGCTCGGCGAGCGCGCCGGTGACCAGGTCGACCGGCGCGCCCTTGATGCCCGACCCGCCGACGTCGATTCCCAGGATCACTGTTTCGGCCCTCCGCCGTACCGTTTGATCCTCAAGCCTAGTTGCGGGGCGCCCACCCCGCCGACGACTGGCGCGAGCCCGCCCATGTGGCTGTGCGCGGGCCGCTACCGCGCCGCCGTGCGGTTCGGCGTGGGCCGCCGGCCCGATGGGCCGGTGCACTCGGAAGCCGAGCCGGTTCGCCGGTTTACCGGCGCGCAGGCGGGTATCAGCCATCGCCGCGCCCACCCCGCCGTTCCGGTGGGCGAGCTCGTCCGCGGGCGCGGCCCATGGGTACCGGGGTGGACGGGAAGGCGTTAGGGGGTCGTCAGCCCGTCCGCCCCGGCCCTCGAAGCCGGTACTGTGCTGGCGTGCCCCGGACCGTGTGGCGTCTCGTGATCGCCGTTACCGCCGCCGTCGCCGCCGCCTCCTGGATCGAGGGGACGATCAGCCTGCGGGCGTTCACCGTCCAGGTCAACCTGCTGATCGCCGCCTGCTACGGCTGGCTCGCCCTGCGCCCGCCGGCGGCCCGCCGCCCCGCCCGGTACACCGGCCCGCTGCGCGGCGGCGTCCTGGTCGCGGCGCTCGCGCTCAGTGCGATCTTCTTCGCCGAGGGTGGCGACGGCGGTACGCCGCGTTCGCTGCTGGCCCACCTGGTCACCACCCTGCTGGTCCTCGCCGACTGGCTGCTCACCGGCCGCGACGAGCCCGCGCCGCCCCGGTGGCTGCCGGTCGCCTGGCTCGCCTATCCGGTCGCGTACCTGGTCATGACGCTGATCGTCGGTACGCTCATGACCGGGCCGGCGTGGCGCCGGTACCAGTACCCGTTCCTCAACCCGACGGTCCCGGGCTTCCTGGGCCGGATCGCGGTGTTCGCCGCGCTGATCCTGCTGCTCGGCGTCGCCGTCCTCGCCCTCGCCCGGCTCCGTACCCGGCTCTCCTCCCGCCCGCGGCTCTAGCCATCGCGGTTTGTGGTGCCCGCTCCTGGTGGCCGTTGCCGCCCGCCACACGTGCGAGATCGGTGTGGCGGGTTGCGCCCGCCGACGGTCAGGGGCGGCTGGAGTCGCGGACGACGAGTTCGGGCTGGAAGAGGACGCGCCGGTGGCGGTGGTCCGGGTCGGACTCGCCGAGCATCAGGTCGGCGGCGGTGCGGCCGAGCCGGTACTTGGGCTGGCGGACCGAGGTGAGCGGCGTCGACAGCATGCCGGCGAACTCGAGGTCGTGCCTCTGTTTCGTTGATCTTGTCACTTTCTCATCGATCCGTCGGTGGCCTTCGACGGTCCACATTGACCAGGAGAGACCACGAGTACGGGCTGTTGTCAGATGGCCACCCTCTGATAACCTTCTATGTGAGTCCAAACCGGACGGCACCGGGCGCCCACTGGATGGGGAGATGATGTCAAGTACGAGGTACAGCAGAAGTCGCATTCGGGCGATCGCATCTGCCGCCATTGTGGGCACGATGCTGGCCATCGCGGGATTCCCGACAGCGGCATGGGCCGACTATCGTGTGCCAATCAGCGGCGATACCTGGAGTGATTCAGGGGTTTGGTACACGTCAGCTACGTGGCGAACCGTCTCGTTCGCAGACGGGCCATATGTCAGCATCAACATCAGTAAGGCGCCCAAGTTGCGCAGTGGATCGCCTGACTATATCAAGTGGCGAATCAAGGTCACCGATGATGGTCCGACCTATGCCATCAACCAGACGGCATCCACATACACCGATCTTGGCTACTATGGCCCTCCTGGCACCCAATTTAGGAACAAGTTCGCCCGCGGCACCACCTGCTCCAACTGTGACCATTCCTTCTCGGGCAGGATGACCTACTGACCAATCCTCTTGCATTTCATGTGAGTCGTATGTGGGCCTTGAGCAGCGAGGATCACATGCGGCTCGCGTGAGCAATGGAGTGGCCAGCGAGAATGGACTGATTGGCCTAAGGATGTTCGGCAACTATTATGTAACCAGGCGAACTGGATGGGCGCGTGCGGCTGTTCCCTTGCTGATCCCGCTATTGGCCAGCAGTGCCTGCAGTAGCCCATCTGCAGAACGGAAGTATGGAAGCGTGCAGGAGGCAGCGAACGAGTTCCGAGAGGAGTCCAAGAGGTTACAGCTAGGACCGGGGTGGGAGTGGCCCGCGAGTCCCGGGTACCCCGAGCGTGCCGACGACGGCGGTTTGCAAATGTACGAAACCAACACCGGTAGGGTGGATGCCGCCTGGTACTGGCACTGCTCATGGGGTCGCACGTTCTTCTCGACGAGGGATGCGATAGAACGGCGAGCGGCACTGAAACAAGTGCTAGCATTACGTCAATCGGCGTTCTACAAATGGGGTCTCGATGAGGCGGGGCGCAGTAGCCGAGATGCCGTCCTGAATGACGCCAGCGATGGACGGGTTGAGGAGTTGCGGCAAATCATCGACCTCAACTGCCCGGCGGCGCCTGAATGACAGAATCTACGCCGGGAGACCTCCGGACAGCTAGCCCCTCTATCGCGTCCCCATTACTAATGGGGGTCGGGATTGGGGTGGCTGCGGTCGTTCCGGACTTGTTTCCGAACTCGGCAACAGAACTTCTACTGCCCGTTGTCAGTTCCGGGTTCGCCTGGGGATTAGTAGCCCTCCTGGCCGCCATGCTTGCCAACGAGCGGGTGTCGGCCATCAGGTTCGCGATAGGAGCACTCTCGCTGGCAACCGTCACCTACTATACGCTAATAGTATTCCTTAGCCGCCGTTGGTACCACAAACCTGACGCCCTTACCGGCGGCGAGTCATGGTATGGTCTTCTGTCGGTAATTAGGTCGGCAGTTTTCTGGGTCGCCGCATCGGGCTGCGCAGGCCTTATGATGGGAGTCTTGGCTGACATCATGAGGCGCGGCTCCGCGCGAAACAGCACCGTCGCGACGGGAGTGGCGTTCGGATTGCTCGCAGGGCAGGGAACATACGGCCTCTTCCACATCGCAGTGCTCTGGGCTGGACCGTTCGACGCTTTTGCTGTGGATCAACTGCGATCGGCGCTCATCCAGATGCTCTTTGTTGGTGGAGCATTTGCTCTTGTTCTTTGGAATCGAGAAAGGACAGTTTCTTGGCCTGCGCTCGCACTGAGCTTGATGCTCTCGACCATGGCAAGCGCCACTATTTGGCACGCTATTGTGGTCATCAGGACCATGCTATAGGTCGAGTAGCCGGGAGGGATCTCACCTCCAGGCTCTCGCAGATCTGGGCGTAACTACTGGGCGTCCACCACGATGACGACGTCGAGGCGACGGGGGCCGTGGACGCCCTCCACCCGATCAAGCTCGATGTCGCTGGTCGCCGAGGGGCCGGAGACCAGCGTGATGGGGCGTGACGGGTCGGGCAGCGCCGCGAAGCCGGCCGGCACCCCAGCCACGACGCGGCTCGCCGGTACGACGCAGATGTGGTGGTCGGGGACGAGGGTGAGCACGCGGCGACCCTGCACCGGCCCGGTGTCGAGGATCAGGGTGCCGGTCTCGGCGATGGCGACCGCGCACCCGGTGAGGGCGGCGACGCCGGGTGCGTCGAGCCGGGCGACGGTCAGCGGCTCCGGGGCGCCGTCGCGCAGGACGGTTCCGGTCCAGGCGGAGAGCCAGTCCGCGGGGATGTCGGGCGGCGTCGCGACGGCGGTCGCGCCGGCGAGCAGTTCCCCGACGACCGAGCCGACCGACCCGGCCGGGCAGTGGCGAACGTTCGCCTTGTAGTCGACGAGACGGTCGGCGAGCAGAGCGATGACATCGCCGCTGCCCGCGGCGCCCGCCCCCACAAGCGCTGCACCGGAGACCGCTCCGGCGGGTGCGGCGGTGGCCGGTGCGGCGGTGGCGGGCGGTGCGGCGGTGAGGGCGCGCCGGATGCGGCTCAGGATCTCGTCACGCGCGTTCACGGGACCACCATTCGCGGAAGGTCTCGCCGGGCGGCAGCGGGGCGTCCCGGCTGGTCGTCCAGGCCGACAGGGGCCAGGGGAGGCGGCGCAGGGTGTCGCGGCGGCGGCCCAGGCGTAGCGGGGCGGCGCCGCGCCGGGCGGCTCGCAGGGCGGCGGCGTAGCGGCGGCGGTCCCGCATGAGGAAGGAGAGCGCGCGCATCGCCGTGCGCTCCGCCGACGGCCTGCCGCGCTTAGCGTCCACTCCAGACTGTCGAAGGTGGACGAGAATGCGGGGGATGTCGATGCGGACCGGGCAGGCGTCGAAGCAGGCCCCGCACAGCGTGGACGCGTACGGGAGGCTGCGGTTGAAACCGGCGTCCTGGCCGGCGAGCTGCGGGGAGATGATCGCGCCGATCGGGCCGGGGTAGACCGAGCCGTACGCGTGGCCGCCGACCCGCTCGTAGACGGGGCACACGTTGAGGCAGGCCGAGCAGCGGATGCAGCGCAGGGCCTCCCGGCCGTGCGGGTCGGCGAGGGTGGCCGTCCGGCCGTTGTCCAGCAGGACGATGTGCACGTTCTGCGGGCCGTCGCCGGGCGTCACGCCGGTCCACAGGGAGGTGTACGGGTTCATCCGCTCGCCGGTCGAGGAGCGGGGCAGCAGTTGGAGGAACACGTCCAGGTCGGCGAAGCGGGGCAGGAGCTTCTCGATGCCGACCACGGAGATCAGCGTCTCGGGCAGGGTGAGGCACATCCGGCCGTTGCCCTCGCTTTCGACCACGACCAGCGTGCCGGTCTCGGCGATGGCGAAGTTGGCGCCGGAGATGCCGACCTTCGCGGTGAGGAACTTCGCCCGCAGGTGCCGCCGGGCGGCTTCGGCGAGGGCGGCCGGCGCGTCGCCGAGGTCCGGGTCGACGCCCGCCATGCGGGCGCGGAAGATGTCGCGGATCTGCCCCCGGTTGTAGTGGATCGCGGGCACCAGGATGTGTGACGGTGCGTCGTCGGCGAGTTGGACGATCAGTTCGGCGAGGTCCGTCTCCACGGCGGCGATGCCGGCCTCGGCGAGTGTCTCGTTCAGCCGGATTTCCTGGGTGACCATCGACTTGACCTTCACCACCTCGGTCGTACCGGTGGATCGGACCAGGTCGGTGACGATCGCGCTGGCCTCGGTGGCGTCCCGGGCCCAGTGCACGGTGGCGCCCCGGGCGGTGGCGGCGGCCTCGAACTGCTCCAGCAGCGCGGGCAGCCGGGCGAGCGCGTCGTCCTTGGTCGCCGCGCCGGCCCACCGCAGGGCCTCCCATTCGGGTACCTCGCCGACCACCCGCAGCCGCTTGTCCCGGATCGTGTGGGTGGCCCGGCGCAGGTTCGTCCGCAGTTGCGCGTCGCCCAGTTCCCTGGCCGCGTACCGGGGGAAGGGCAGCGGGGTGACGATGTGCCCGCTACCTCTATCCACTGTGGTCATTGTGCCCCCTCGCTGGCGAGGATCTCGGCGTAGTGGATGGGACGCGCGCCGCCGCCGGCCCCCCGGGAGAGGCCGCCGCCGATGTGCGCCAGGCAGGAGTTGTCCACCGCGGCCACGTACTGCGCCCCGGTGGCGGCGATGGCGGCGCACTTGTCGGCCAGCATGGCGCCCGAGACGCCGGCGTTCTTCACCGCGAACGTGCCGCCGAAGCCGCAGCACTCCGCCGCGCCGGGCAGGTCGGCCAGGTCGATCCCGCCGACCGCGCGCAGCAGCGCCAGCGGGCGGTCGCCCAGGCGCAGCATGCGCAGGCCGTGGCAGGTCGGGTGGTAGGTGACCCGGTACGGGAAGCGGGCGCCCACGTCGGTCACCCCGAGCACGTCCACCAGCAGTTCGGACAGCTCGTACGTGCGGGGTGCCACGGCGCTCACGGCGGCCGCCAGGCCCGGGTCGCCCTCGGCGAGGTGGGGGTACGAATCGCGGACCATCGCCACGCACGACCCGGAGGGCCCGACCACCGCGTCGTACCCGGCGAAGGCGTCGACGAAGCGGCGCACGAGCGGCATCGCCTCGGCCCGGTACCCGCTGTTGGCGTGCATCTGCCCGCAGCAGGTCTGCTCGGCGGGGAACTCCACGGTGTGCCCCAGCCGCTCCAGCACCCGGACGACCGCCCGGCCGGTGCCGGGGAACATCAGGTCGTTGACGCAGGTGATGAACAGTGCGATGCGCATACGGTCGCCTCATCGAAGAAGGGCAGGTGGCGCTGCCGGGACGCGTCGAGATGGTCGCGCATCGCCGCGGCGGCGCCGGCCGGGTCCCCGGTCAGGACGGCGTCGACGACGCGGTGGTGCTCCCGGGCGCTGACCCCGAAGTGCGCGGCGGGGAAGTGCAGCCGGAACAGGTGCAGGTGTGGACGCAGCCGCACCACGGACTCGTGCAGCATCCGGTTGCCGGCCAGCTCGGCGAGCAGGTTGTGGAACCGGGCGTCCTGCGCGGTGAACGCCGCGTACCCGGCCCAGCCGTGGTGCCCCTCCGGCCCGGGCAGGTCGGCCTCGGCCCGCAGGTGGTCGGCGGCCGACGCGTCCAGCTCGCCGGCGGCGGACCGGCGGGCGGCACGCTCGGCGGCGGGCACCTCGAGGATCGCCCGCATCTCGAACAGCTCCTCGAACTCCTCCCGGGTGAGCAGCGGGGTGGCGGTGTACCCGGCGAGCGGGCGCTTGCGGACCAGCCCGTCGGCCTCCAGCCGGGCGAGGGCCTCGCGGACCGGGGTCGCCGAGACCTGGAGTTGCCGGGCGAGCGCGTCGATGGTGATCCGGGCGCCGGGCGCGACCGCGTGGTCCATGAGCAGGCCGCGCAGGGACTCGTACACGTCGTCGCTGAGGACCAACCGGCGGGCGGGTCGCATGATCGTGGATCCTATACGATCCTTCGCCGTCCCTCCATCGGGGGAACGGGATATCGATTTTCACGGGTGGCCGTCAGCTTACGGATTGTGTGCGTCGCGGCCGGTGGTGTGGGGTAGTCCCATAGCCCGAGGAACCTACGGGGTCCCTTCCGCCGATCCGCTTTCCGGCCCGCCCCGACCGGGAAGCCTGGAGGAGACGATGGTCAGGCCGTCTGCCGGCAACCGCGGCGGCAACGGGCGTCCCGCCCGGTTCCGGTTCCGGCCCCGCGCACCCCGGCAGCGCTCCGGCAACCGCATGCCCTACCCGGACGAGCGCGCACAACCCCAGCAGCACGGCACCCGGTACGGCGCCGAGGCGGACGACCCCCGGGTGGAGCCGACCCCGCCGAACGAAGACGATTTCGCACCCGATGAGCGGCCAGCCGGGCGCGACGCGCCCCCGCTCGCCGTCGTCCTGGGAATGACCAGGGGCAACGGCCCGATCGCCGGGCCGGCCCGCGCCCTCGGCATCGCCCTGCTCGCCTCCGGGGCGCTGGTCCTCGCCTGCCTGATCGCCCTCGTGCTCTGGGCGCTCAAGGCGCTGCTCTAAGCCGGGTCGGCCGCGGCCTGGGCGCCGCTGTCGGCCAGGTCGACGACGATCGGGGCGTGGTCGGAGGGGCCCTTGCCCTTGCGCGCCTCCCGGTCCACGTACGCGTCCCGCACCCGCTCGGCGACGCCCTCGGTCACGTACACCAGGTCGATGCGCATGCCCTTGTTCTGGTGGAACATGCCGGCCCGGTAGTCCCAGTACGTAAAGGGATGCGGACCCTTCAGCGGCCGGGGGACCACGTCGTGCAGTCCGGTGGCGCGCAGCGCGGCGAGGGCCGCCCGCTCCGGGGCCGTGACGTGCGTCGAGTCCACGAAGACCGCCGGGTCCCACACGTCCGCGTCGGTCGGCGCGACGTTGAAGTCGCCGCAGACCGCCACCTCCGCCCCGGCGGACACGTCCACCGCGACCGTGTCCCGCAGCGCCTCGAACCAGGCCAGCTTGTACCCGTAGTGCGGCGAGTCCGGCACCCGCCCGTTCGGCACGTAGACGGACCAGATGCGCACGCCCGCGCAGGTGGCGGCGATGGCGCGGGGCTCCGGTTCGGGGAAGCCGGGTTTGCCGACGAGCCCCCGGGTGACGTCCGCCAGCCCGACCTGGGACAGCAGCGCCACGCCGTTCCACCGGCCGTCGCCGTGCGCGGCGGTCTCGTACCCCAGGTCGGCGACCTCCGCCGCGGGGAACTCGGCCGCGGCGCACTTCGTCTCCTGCAGGCACACCACGTCCGGCCGGGTGGCGGCCAGCCACTCCAGCAGTCGCGGCAGCCGCGACCGCACCGAGTTCACGTTCCAGGTAGCAAGACGCATCTCTCCATCTTCGCCGGTGCGTCGGACGGGTGGGCACAGCGTCACGGAGCGGATGCGTTCCGTGGGCGAGTAGTGACAGAAGGTGTAACGCTTGGATAGTGTCCGATTCCATGCGCCTGCGGCTGAGCATCTCCGGTACCGATGACGCGCCGGACCTGGAGGCGCTGCGGTCGCTGAGATCCTGGCTCGCGGACGAGCCGTCGGTGCGCCGGTACGCCCGGATCCAGTGGGGCGGTGCGGCGGCAGAGAGGGAGCTGGGTACCGCCGTGGACGTGGTGTCCCTGGTCCTCGGCACCGGAATCTCCACTGTGCAGCTGCTGCTGGCGATCGCGCAGTGGCGGGCCTCGCGCCCGGTACCGCCGACCGTCACGGTCACCCGCACCGAGCCGGACGGCGCCACGGTGCGGATCGAGGCCACCGACGCGGAGGCGCTCGCCGCCGCGGCCGGGGTGTTGGAAGGGCGCTAGCCGATGGCGGAGCTGGCCGAGCCGCGACTGTCCCGGGTGGTCCTGATTGGCAACGGGCGGTACAGCCACCCGGACCTCGAGGACGTGCCGGCGGTCCTGCGCAACGTCACCGGGCTGCGCGGCGTGTTCACCGACCCGGAGCTGGGGGGCGTGCCGGCCGACCACTGCGTCGCGCTGGTCGACGAGGCGGACGACGCGGTGGTCGCCCGCACCGTGCGCGAGGCCGCCGCCGAGACCCACCCCGATGGGCTGCTGCTCGTCTACTACGCCGGCCACGGCCTCATCGACCCGTTCGATGGCAGCCTGGTTCTGGCCCTGGCCGACACCGACCCGTCCACCCCGTACGAGGCCGGGCTGCGGTACGAGTTGCTGCGCCGGGCCATCGCCGGCAGCCCGGCCCGGCGCCGCGTGGTGATCCTGGACTGCTGCTACGCCGGCCGGGCCACCGCCGAGCTGGCCGGGGAGACGGCCGGCACCACCACGGTCGCGGACCGGGCCGAGATCGACCAGACGTGCCTGCTGGTCTCCGCGCCCCGCAACCGGACCGCGAAGGCGCTACCCGGCGAGCCGTACACCGCGTTCACCGGGGAGCTGCTGCGGGTCCTGCGGGGCGGCCTGCCCGACCAGCCGGCCGTGCTGGACGTGCGCACCGTCTGGCTGGAGGTGCGCCGGGCGCTGGCCGCGCGCGGGTTCGAGCTTCCGGACATCCGGGCGGGCAACGCCGGCGACGGGGTCCCGCTGGTCCGCAACGCGGCGCGGGGGCAGCGCGACTTCGTCGGCAAGGTGCTGGTCGCCTCGGCCGCGACCACCGAGCGGGACCTGCACCAGGCGGTCGTGCTGGTGCTGCGGCACGAGCGGGCGCGGGGCGCGATCGGGGTGCGGATCAACAAGCCGGTCTGGCGGGTGCCGGTGGACTTCCCCGAGGGCTGGCGGCGGCTGCTGAAGGAGCCGGCGCTGGTCTTCGACGGCGGCCCGCTGAACACCGCCGAGGGGTACATCGCGGCGGCCCTGCAGTGGCCGGGCCGGGACGCGCCGGTACGGTTCCAGCGGGTCAGGGACCGGCTCGGCGTGATCGCGCTGTCCACCGACCCGGCGCCGCTGCCGACGCTGCTGTCCAGCGTGCGGCTGTTCTCCGGCTACCTGGGCTGGGGGCCCGACCAGTTGGAGGCGGACATCGACGAGGGCGTGCTGCTGCGCACCGACGCGCCCACCAGCATCGCGGTGCAGTCCGAACGACCCGAGGAACTGTGGACCAGCCTGCACCAGCGGGGCGCGTAACCGGGAAGGAGGAGTCCGGTGCCGGAATCCACCGGCGAGGACGCGCTGGTCGAGCGGCTCGTGCGCGCGGTCGGCCGGGGCGAGCAGGTGACCCTGCTCGTCGGCTCCGGGGTGAGCGCGCTCGCGGTGCCCCGGCTCGCCCGGATGCTGGAGCACGCCGAGCGGTACGCCGCGGGCGTCGGCGACGACGGCGACCTGAGCGACGCGCTCGCCCAGGCCCGCGCCGAGCAGGGCCCGGACGCCCGGGTGCTGGACGTCTACGTCGCGTACCGGAAGGTGTTCGCGGACTGGGTCTCGCCGTTCGAGTTCGACGTGGTGGCCCAGCAGGCGGTGCTGGACGCGTACCGCCCGCCGGACCTGTTCGATTCGCCGCTGGCCGCGCACGGCATCTGGCAGCGGGTGGACCTGCGCCTCGGCGAGCACGTGGAGAACAGCACCGAGTGGTGGGACCTCCCGCCGGGGGTGGAGGCGCTCGGCCGGCTGCTGGCGACCCGCCCGAACGAGTTCGGCAACCGGCTGCTGACCACGAACTTCGATCCGTTGGTGGAGGTGGCGGTCCGCGGCGCGGAGGGGCGGGCGGTCAGCATCCCGGTGGACCCGCACGGCTCCGCGCCCGTGCCGGCCGGCACCGAGGGCTCGATCCGCGTCTACCACCTGCACGGCTTCTGGCGGCCGTCGCTGCGCATGGGCGGCCCCGGCCTGCTGCACGACCCGGGCGCCCTGACCCACCCGGCGCGCCGGATGGTCCGCGCCGTCGCCGACCTGATCACCGGCGACGTGGTCTGCGCCGTCGGGTACGGCGGCTGGGACGACGCGGTGGTCGGCGCGCTGCGCGAGGTGGCCCGGCTGCGGCCGGTCGAGCTGCTGTGGGCGCTGCACGGCGAGGAGCCGGAGCGGACCGGCGCGGTGGAGGAGCGGGCCAAGCTGGCCGGCGCGGTCACGTTCTTCCCCGGCGTGGACGCCGACCGGCTGTTCCCCCGGCTGGCGCAGCGCCTGGACGTGCCGATGATCTCGCGGGGCGGCGATGCCCGGCGCCGGTTCCGGCATCCGGCCTGGGAGCGCGAGCTGCTCTCCGCGCCGGGCAACACCCCGCCGGACGACATCCTCCGGCTGCTGCGCCAACTCGACCAGCGGTACGGCTGGGGTCTGGAGTGGGCGGACCGGCCGCAGGCGCCCACGCTGGTGTTCTGGCCGATCCGGCTGCGGTCGCGCCCGTCGGTGATCCACGCGGTGCAGGCGTTCGGGGCCGGTGCGCTCTCCGAGCGGGGCGCCCGCGTGGTGGTCTGCCTGGACGACTTCGGCGTCACCCAGCGGGCCGAGTACACCGAGCGGTTCCGCCACGAACTGCTGCGCTGGCTGCGCCGCATCCACCCGGACGCCGACCCGCAGTTCTCGTCCCTCCAGGACTTCATCGAGGACCCGGACCGCCCGGCCGGCGGCGGCGACCTGGCGACGCTGCGCCGCCCGGTCGACCCGTGGCAGGTCGCCCGCGCCTTCTACGGTTCGCACAACCCGTCGGTCTACAGCCTGCTGGCGGGGTTGAAGGTGGTGCCGAACCTGGCGCTGCGGGAGCTGTCCGACGAGGCCAAGGCCAAGGAGATCGTCCAGGCGCTGCTGCGCAAGGACGCGAACCGGCTGCTCACCCCGCTCACCCAGTGGTCGCTGCTGCACCAGGTGCTGCGCACGGAGAACGCGGACCACGTGATGACGCTCGGTGGGCGCAACGAGGGCTTCCTGTGGGGGCTGTACCGGGAGGCGTTTGACCTGAACGTCAACCACCTGTACAACCCGTACATCAAGAGCCTGACCAACGAGTCGCTGATGGTCCGCTGGTCGAGTGTGGACGAGTTGCGCCGGCACCTCCAGCGGGCGTACGAGCGCGGCGGTTGGCGGGAGCACGAGGGTCACTACATCCCCTGGCTGGTGCAGAACGCGCTGCTGCTGCCGATCTACCTGGCCCGCGAGGACTTCCCCGACCTGGGCGGGTACCGGCTGGACTCGTGGGCGGGGTTCGCCGCCGCCCTGGAGGCCGGGCTGCCCGTCCTGGACCTGCTGGCCGAACGGGTCTCGCAGTTCTACCTGGGCGAGCAGCAGGGGTGAGGCCGGGCGCGTGGTGCCCGGGGAAGGTGTGGCCGAAGAGCGGTCGCGGGTCGCGACGGCCTCCGGGTATTTTCGGGACATGAGGACCCGGCGGGTGATCCTGGCGGTGGCGGACCCCGACACCGACCCCGAGCGCGGCAGCGATCTCGGCGGGTTGACCGCCGAGGTGAGCCCGCTGCTCGGCCGCGAGCTGACCGCCTATGTGGCCGGTGCGGGCAGCGCCCGGGAACTGGAGCGGTGGGCGCGGGACGACGACGCGCCGGCCCGGCGCTCCGCCGCCGAACGGCTGCGCACCGCCCTGCACGTCATCGAGGTCTTCGCCGCGGCGAACCGGGCCAGCCGGGCCGCGGGCTGGCTGTGCGACCCGCGGGCGGTCCGGGCGGGCGCCTCCCCGGCGCAGTTGATCCGTGACGCCGTACCGGACAGCGCCCGGCCGATCCTCGCCGCCGCCCGCCGCTTCGCGTTGTCCGTCGGCCGCTGAGCGGGCCCATGGTGAGCGGCCCGGCGGCCGTTACCGACCCAGCGTGGTGGCCTGCCGGTGCACGACCCGCCACCGGCCGCCTTCGCGCTGGAAGAACAGCGATTCCTTGACCCACTGCTGCTGCGGGCGCCCGTCCGGCCCCGGCGTCAGCACTCGGTTCACGCTGTTGGTGAACCCGCCTTCGCCGAACGTCGTCACGGTCAGCTCGTAGACCTCGACCTCCACCTCGCTGCGGCGCAGTTCCTCCGCCCGGCGCTCGACCAGGCTCCGGATGTGGCGCTCCGCCCGGGCCGGGTCCGGCTCGAATCGGGGCCGCCAGCGTTTCAGCCAGGCGCGCGCCCGCCGCGCCCCGTCCGCCGCGCCGGCCGCCAGACGTCCCATCCGCTCGTCGGCGGCCCGCCGGTCCGCGGTCCGCTCGTGTTCCAGGTACCAGATCAACCCGGTCAGCTCGTACATCCCCCGCTCCCCGCTGTTGCCAGTGGAGAGCGAATCACCAATACCGGGCGCGGTAAACCTGATTACGCCATGGGCGGAGCGGTGAGCACCGCGGCGATCAGCTCGGTGCCGGTGCCGGCGAGATCGGTCAGCCGGCCCGGGGCGTCTTCCTCGATCGCCAGCAGGACGAGTTCGTTGATGCCGCCGACCAGCGCCATGCACATCGCCGGGGCCGGCACGCGCAGGTCCCGATCCTCCTTGGCGGCCTCGGCGAGCAGGTCGTGCAGCAGGTCGGCGAAGCGCTGGAGCTGCTCGCGGCGCAGGGCGAGGGCGCGCGGGCCGGCGGCGGACAGTTCGAGGGTCAGCCCCCGGGTCATCGCGGGGTGCGCGTCCAGCGCGGCCAGGTAGGCGGTCACGGCGGCGCTGACCCGCTCCCGCCAGGGCAGCGGCCGCCAGCCGGCCGCCTGCACGACCCGCAGCAGGTGCTCGCTGGCGTCGGCGAACGAGGCGAGGAAGCACTCCTGCTTGTCCGCGAAGTGCTGGTAGAACGTGCGCTTGGAGACCTGGGCACGCCGGACGACGTCCGCGATGGTGGTGGCCCGGTACCCCTTCTCGGTGACCGCGGCGGCCATGCCGGCGGTCAATCGGTGTCGATGTCCACCGGCGTCGCCGCCGGTGCCGTCGCGTCTCCCCATGGTGGTACGCGATGGTACCGTACCGGCGTGATGCCGCAATGAGGTCGGGGTTGGACGGCAAGGTCGTGCTGGTCACCGGGGCGGCCCGGGGCATCGGGGAGCACACGGCGCGCCTCGCCGCCGCCCGCGGCGCCCGGCTGGCCCTGGTCGGCCTGGAGGCGCCGCTGCTGGCCAAGCTCGCCGATGACCTACCCGGCCGGCACTACTGGGCCGAGGCGGACGTGACCGACCAGGCGGCCCTCGACGCGGCCGTGGCCGGCGCCCGGGCGGCGCTCGGCGGCATCGACGCGGTGGTGGCCAACGCCGGCCTGGCCAACATCGGCACGGTCGCCGCCGGCCCGGTGGACGCCCTGGTCCGCACCATCGAGGTGAACCTGATCGGCGTGGTGCGCACGGTCGCCGCCACCCTGCCGGCCATCACCGAGCGGCGCGGGTACTTTTTGCTGATCTCCTCGGCGGCGGCGTTCAGCGCCCTGCCGGGCATGGCGGCGTACTGCGCGTCCAAGGCCGGCGTGGAACAGTTCGGCGCCGCGCTGCGCCTGGAGACCCGGCACCTCGGCGTCCGCGTCGGCACCGCGCACCCGTCCTGGATCGACACCGACCTGGTCCGGGACATCCGCGCCGACCTGCCCGCGTTCAACCGCACGCTGAGCCGGCTGCCGTGGCCGCTCGGGCAGACCACCAGCGTCCAGGCGTGCGCCGAGGCGCTGGTGGACGCCGTCGAGCGGCGGCGCCGCCGGGTGTACGTGCCGCGCCCGGTCGGCCTGGTCCAGGCGATGCGGACGCTCGTGAACGGCCCGCTCGCCGACCGGGTCATCGGTCGCACCGCCCGCACCACCGTCCCCGAACTCGAGGAGCGGGCCCGCTCGCTCGGCCGCGCCTTCGGCGCGCACAGCATGGGCAACCGCTGAGCGGGCCGCCGGGTCGCGCCGGGTAGCCGGGCCGGCGAACTTCCCTTCCGGGTACCGGTCCGGCCCGATCGGCGGGTGTCTCCCCGTTTCCCACGTCAGGTGGCCCGGCGGCGCCCTGCGCGCGGCGGTGGCCGGACGTATCGTGGGGGGCGGCGAAGGGACACACCGTGATGGTGACGATCGTTCGCGGGGCACGGGGGGAGGGGCGTCGGCCTTGAGCGACACGACGCCCGACGAGCCGGGCCAGGCGACCGCCGAACTGGCCGAGCCGGCGTCGGCGACGCTCGCCCAGCCCGCGCCGTCCTCACCCGGCGTGGTGGCGGACCCGCTGATCCAGGCCGGCTTCGACGGCGGCTCGGTCACCGAGATCCGGCACGCCGTGGTCCGCTCCGCCGCCACGGCGGGCCTGTCCGGCCAGCGCCTGGACGATTTCGTGCTGGCGGTGAACGAGCTGACCACCAACGCCGTGCGGCACGCCGGCGGGCACGGCGAGATCCGGCTGTGGCAGGCCGGCGAGGCGGTGCTGTGCGAGGTGGCGGACGACGGTGCGGGGATTCCGCGCGGCCTCGCCGACGGGGCGGACCGGCCCGGGCCGAGCGCCACCGGCGGCTGGGGGCTGTGGCTGACCCGGCGGCTCTGCGACGACGTGGCGATCGAGACGGGGCCGACCGGCACGACGGTGCGGATCACGATGCGGGTCGCGCCGTGACCACCCGGGTGGTGGGCGAGTCCCCGGCGGCGGGCGGCGGTCGGCATACGATGCGACCGGTCGACGGGGGAGAGGAGCCCGCTGTGGAGTTGGCGATCCAGGTTGCGGACACCGGTACCACCAGCACGCTGGTCCTCTCCGGCGAACTCGACCTGTCCACGGCGGCCCGGCTCCAGTCGACGATCGACGACCTGGTTCGGCCGGGGCCGGCACCGGCTGGTCCTGGACCTGGCCGGGCTGACGTTCTGCGACTCGACCGGCCTGACCACGTTCGTGCGCGGCAACCGCGACTGCACCGCGGAGGGCGGCTGGCTGCGGCTGGCCGGGGCGCGGGGGCACGTGGAGCGGGTCATCGGCCTCAGCGGCCTGATGGAGGTGCTGGCCTACCGGGGGGAGGGCGAGCCGCCCGCCGCCGCGGAAAACCAGCCGACGAACCCGGCGATCTAGGGTCCGGGCGCGGGCCGGTGAGCTACCGCCGGCCGCCCCAGTCGGCGCCGCCCAGCCCGTGCGGCGAGTCGTCCTCGCGCGTGTTCTCCGGGCCGCCGGTGTCCAGGTCCGGGCCGGTGGTGGTGTCGTCGTGTTCGGTGGCGAAGTCGCCGGTGGTGTCCTCGGGGTCGCCCAGCGGCGGCAGCTTCTCCGCCCCCTCCGGCCGCGGCGCGGTCATTCGGTCTCCTCGTCCTCGCCGGGCCGGGGGATCGTGTTGAGGGCCTCCTCGACCTCGTCCTGCGCGTACTCGCCCTCGGGGAGCGCGGCGATGTGGCTGAGCACGGCGGGCGGCAGCTCCTCGGCCGCCGCCCGCCGGTAGATCTCGTCCTGGGTGGCCCGCTCCTGGCCGACGAACACCTGGTCCAGCAGATCGGACACCGTCGCATCAACCATGGTCGGCGAGTTACCCCGTGGCGCTCCCGCTAATCCGGCCGGTGGGCGGCACGGGGCCGCCGACCGCGGCGATCAGCCGCTCGGCCACCACCCGGGGGCGCACGTCCAGCGCCTCGGCGGCGTCCCGGAGCACCGCGAGGGCCTCGGCGGCGGTGCACCGGCGCTGGGCCATGACGATGCCGATCGCGTGGTCCAGGGCGGCGCCCTCGCGCAGGTCCTCGACCAGCCGGGCGGTCAGTTCGGCCCGCTCGCCGCGCTCCACCACCGAGCCGAGCAGCAGGCCGGCGTGCTCGGCGATCAACAACGCGGTGAGCTGGGCCTGGTCGTCCATGGCGGCGGGGCGGGTGCCGTACAGGTTGAGGGCGCCCACCACGGCCTCGTCCACGTCCATCGGTACCGACAGCACGCTGTGCACGCCCAGTTCCCGGGCGCGCGGCGTCCATCGGGTCCAGCGCCGTTCGCTGGTCAGGTCGGGGCTCGCGGTCAGCGCCCGGCTGCGGATCGCCTCCAGGCAGGGTCCCTCGCCGGTGTCGTACTGGAGTTGGTCCACCCCGGCGCCGTCGACGGGGGGAGTGCCGGCCGTGGCGATGGTCGCCGGGTGGCCGTCCCGCAGGACGGTGACCCCACACAGCGCCACCCCCGGCACGGCGGCGACGGCCGTGCCGGCCAGGACGTCCAGGGCATGCTGGAGATCCTCGGCGCGGATCAGCCGGGCGGTCAGCTCGCGCAGCAGCGCGGTGACCTCGACCAGGTGTGGACGGGGGCCGGACCGGTGGCCGGCGATACGGCTCACGAGACTATTGCGCGCCCGCTGGGCGGGCGCGACCAGTTGATCACGATGCACCGTCCAGGGTTACCCAGCGGCCCGGATTTCATGCATCGGGAGTGGAAGACGCGGCGCGGGGTACGCCAGGGGCATGAGCGACGGCGCCGGAGTGCTCTTCGACGTGGACGGGACGCTGATCGACACGCCCTACCTGCACGTGGTGAGCTGGTGGCGGGCGCTGCGCCGGCACGGGCACGCCGTACCCATGGCCGCCATCCACCGCGCGATCGGGATGGGCGCCGACAAGATCATCGACCACCTGCTCGGCCCCGGCCGGGACCGGGCCCGGGACGGCGCCATCGCCGGCGCGCACACCGAACTCTACAAACGGTACTGGCCGGAGCTGCGTCCCCTGCCCGGTGCGGCGGAGCTGCTGCGCGCCTGCGCCGACAAAGGGCTGACCGTCGTGCTCGCCTCGTCCGCGTCGGGCGAGGAGGTGGCCGCCCTGCGGCGGGCGCTGGGCGCCGACGACGTGGTCACGCTGGCCACCACCGGGGACGACGCGGACCAGAGCAAACCCGCCCCGGACATCGTCCAGGTGGCGCTCGACCGGGCGCGGCTGCGCCGGGAGCGCGCGGTGTTCGTCGGGGACGCCGTCTGGGACGTGCGCGCCTGCCGCCGGCTCGGCCTGCCGTGTGTGGCGGTCACCTGCGGCGGTACCAGCGAAGCGGAGCTGCGGGACGCCGGCGCGGTGGCGGTCTACCGGGACCCGGCCGACATCCTCGCGGACCTGGACCGGGCGCTGCTGGCCCGGATACCGATAGGGGGACACGATGGATTCGATCCGGCAGCTGTACGAGCGTGAGGGCCCGTTCGCCTCGGTGTACCTGAACACCTCCCGGGCCACCGGCAACGCCGCCCACGAGGTGGAACTGCGCTGGCACGCCGCCCGGGACCGGCTGCGCGAGGCGGGCGCCGACGAGGCGACGCTGGACGCCCTGGAGCGCGCCGTCATGGACCCGCGGCACGCCGTCAACGGCGGTCTGGCCCTGTTCGCCGCGCACGGCACGGTGCTGATGAGCGCGGCCACCACCCCGCCGCCGACCGGGGCCGAGGCGCACTGGTCGGCGCTGCCGCACGTGATGCCGCTGATGGCCGGAGGCGGGGAGCGGGTCCGCTGGCTGCGCGCGGTGGTCGACCGCAGCGGTGCCGACCTGGAAACCACCGAGGCCGGCACGCTGACCGTGCGCCCGGTCGCCCGGTACCCGATGCGGAAGGTGCAGCCGGGCGGCTGGTCGCAGTCGCGGTACCAGCGCGCCGCCGAGACCACCTGGAAGCGCAACCAGCGCCAGGTCGCCGAGCGGCTGGAGCACCTCGCCGACGAGGTCGCCGCCGACGTGGTGATCGTGACCGGCGAGCTGCGCGCCCGGCAGATGCTCATGGAACAGCTCTCGCCCGGCCTGCTGGACCGGGTCGTGGAGACCGACGGCGCCACCCGGGCCGCGGACGGCGCCGAGGACGAGCCGCTGGACGAGCTGAGCGCCCGCGCCGTCCACGACGCCGCCGAGCGCCGCCGGGCGGCGATGCTCGACACGTACCAGGTCGGCCTGCCCCGCGGCCGGTGCGCGACCGGTCTGGCCGAGGTGGTGCCGGCGGCGCTGGAGAGCCGGATCAGCGCGCTGCTGATGAACCGGGAAGTGGACGAGCGCCTGGTCTGGGTGGACCCGCACGAGCCGGTGCGCATGTCGTTCGACCCGGCCCTGCTGCACCAGTTGGGCATCGACCGCGCGGTGCGGGAGACCGTGGGGGACGCGCTCGTGGCGGCGGCGGTCAACTCCGGGGCGAACCTGATGGTGATCGACCGGCAGGAGCAGCCGCTGACCGACGGGGTGGGCGCCATCCTGCGCTACCCCCGCCCCGACCCCCAGGCCACCTGAGACGGGTGCGGGCCCGGACCACCGTGTGGTCCGGGCCCGCGTCACCCCCTCTGGTGATGGCTCGCGGCTACTTCAGCGCCGCCTTCGGGTCCGCCGCCGAGGCGTAGAGCCGCTCCGGCGTCACCGCGCCGACCACCAGCCGGCCGTCGTCGGTGAGCAGTGCGTTCACCAGCGTGCTGGAGAACAGCCGGCCGCTGCCCCAGGAGCCGCTGACCTTGGGCAGGCCACCCAGCAGCTTGGTGGCGTCGATGCCGGCCGCGGCGCCGGCCTTCTGCTGCTGCGCCGGGTCGGTCGCCTCGTCGGGCAGCCGGGCGACGAGGACGCTGGTCCACGTGTCGCCGAGCACGACGCTCTTCTCCTTGCCGTCGGGCAGCCTCTCGATCCCGCCCGGGACCTTGTGCGCGGGCGCGTCGCCCGGCTTCGCCTCATCGATCTTCGCGCCGGGCGGCGGGTTGAACGCGAACTGCGCCGCGTCCGGCCGGGCGAAGTCCACCTGCGTGAACGCCACCTCGACGGCCGGCTTGTCCTTGCCCGCGCCGTAGACCTGCACCCGCAGCGGGATGTGCCGCTCCGCGTCGATCGCCAGCCGCACGGTCCGGATCGTCGAGGCGCCGTCGCGCGGCGCCAGGACCAGTTCGTACGCGTCGCGCCCGGCGACCTTGGCGGTGCCCTGCGTGCTCACCCGGGTGCTCGGGTCGACCGCCTTGAGGACCAGGTCCGCGGCCTCCTGCGGGCTCTTGGGCATCCCCTCCGGCAGCGACTCGGGGTCCTTACCGGCCTGGTCGGCGCCCAGCACCCGGTGCGAACCGGTGTTCGTCTGGCTGTTCCAGGTCCAGATGTCCCGGCCGTTGCGGATGAAGTCGGACTGCCCGCGGGTGCCCTGCAGGGCCACCCGCGACTTGTCCGGCCCCGAATACCACACCTTCAACGTGTGGGTCCCCGCCAGCAGTTGGGTCAGCCCGTCGCCGACCTGCCCACCCAGCGCGCCGACCACGGGCGGCAGCCCCAGGTCGGCGGTCTGCACGACCGTGCCGGACAGCCCGTCCAGCCGGGCCGTCTGCACGTCGACCAGAAGTTGGGCCGCGCTGCGGGACGGCAGCGCCGGGTCCGCCGACGCCGCCAGTGTGCCGACCGCGGCGCCCCCGCCGATCACCGCCGCGGTCGCCACCGCCGGCACCGCCCAGCGCAACGCCGGCCGGTTGGCAAAAATGCTCATCGTCCACCTCCTGCCGCACATCGTGCGCCACCCCCGCTGTGATCCGGCTGAGAGCACCTGTGTTCCCGCTCAGGTGCGTGCCAATCTGGTACCCATGCGGCTGCTGGTGGTGGAGGACGAGGTTCGCCTCGCCTCGGCGTTGCAGCGTGGCCTGCAGGCCGAGGGCTTCGCCGTGGACGTCGCCCACGACGGTCCCACCGGCCTGGACCTGGCCCTGCACGCCGACTTCGACGCGGTGATCCTCGACGTGATGCTGCCCGGCATGTCCGGGTACCGGGTGGTGCGCCAGTTGCGGGCCGAGCAGAACTGGGTGCCGGTGCTGATGCTCTCGGCCAAGGACGGCGAGTACGACCAGGCGGACGGCCTGGACTGCGGCGCGGACGACTACCTGACCAAGCCGTTCTCGTTCGTGGTGCTGCTGGCCCGGCTGCGCGCCCTGCTGCGCCGCGGCGCGCCCAGCCGCCCCGCCGTGCTGGCGGTCGGCGACCTCACCCTCGACCCGGCCCAGCGCCGGGTCACCCGCAGCGGCGCGGAGGTCGGCCTCACCGCCCGCGAGTTCTCCCTGCTGGAGTACCTGATGCGCCGCCCCGGCCAGGTGGTCTCCAAGACCGAGTTGCTGGACCACGTCTGGGACGCGGCCCTGGACACCGCGCCGAACGTGGTCGAGGTGTACATCGGGTACCTGCGCCGCAAGCTGGGCCGTTCGCGACTGGAGACGGTGCGCGGCGTCGGGTACCGGCTGGCCGCCGCGACCGCGGGCGTCTGAGGCGGCCGGCGCGTGCTGTGGTGGCGCCGGCTCAGCCTGCGGGCCCGGCTGATGGCGATCGGCGTGGCGGGCCTGGCCGCCGGGCTGGCGGTGGGCGGCCTGGTGATGGTCGCCGCGCTCGGGCTGGCCCTGCAACGCAGCATCGACGCCGAGGCGCTGGGCAGCGCCACCGACGTGGCACGCCTGGTCGACAGCGGCCAACTGCCCGACCCGGTGCCGGTCGCCGGCAGCCAGTACGTACAGGTGGTGGACGCGCAGTCCCGGGTGCGGGCGGCCTCGATCAACGCCGACCGGCTCACCCCGCTGCTGCACCCCGACGAGCTGGCCCGGGTCCGGGCCGGCGCCCGCCTGTACGTGCCGGGCAGCCGGGTGGGCTCCCGCGGCCTGGTGCGCGTGGTCGGCGTGCGGGCCGGCTCCGACACCGAGCCGCTGACCGTGCTGGCCGGCAAGCCCACCTCGGACGTGGCGGAGAGCTTCGCCACCCTGCGGGTCGTGCTGCTGGTCGCCTTCCCGGTCCTGGTGCTGGCGCTGGCGCTGGTGGCCTGGCGGGTGATCGGCGCGACCCTGCGCCCGGTCGAGGGGCTGCGCCGGGGCGCCGAGGAGATCACCGGAGGGGCCCGGCCGGGGCGGCTGCCGGTGCCCGAGTCGCGGGACGAGATCTTCCGTCTGGCCGAGACGCTCAACGGCATGCTCGCCCGGCTGGACGCCGCCCGCGCCCGGCAGCGCGCCTTCGTCGCCGACGCCGCGCACGAACTGCGCAGCCCGCTGACCAACATGCGCACCGAGCTGGAGGTGGCCCGCCGCCTCGGTGACCGCACCGACTGGACCGAGGTCGCCGACGACCTGCTCATCGACATGGACCGGCTGGCCCGGCTGGTGGACGACCTGCTGCTGCTCGCCCGTGCCGACGACGCCGGGGGCCGGGCCGTGCGGGTCAGCACGCCGGTCGAGCTGGCCGCGCTCGCCGGCGAGGTGGCGCAGCGCTGCACCGGAGGCGCCCCGGTGACGGTCCGCCCCGGCCCACCGCTGTGGACCGCGGGCGACCCGGACGACCTGCGCCGGCTGCTGGCCAACCTGGTCGACAACGCGACCCGGCACGCCCGGTCGCGGGTCGAGGTGGCGGTCACGCCGGACGGCCCGTACCAGCTGGTGACGGTCGCAGACGACGGTCCCGGCATTCCCGCCGCCGACCGGGAGCGGGTCTTCGACCGCTTCACCCGCCTCGACGACGGCCGGGCCAGGGACGCCGGCGGTGCCGGGCTCGGGCTGGCGATCGTCCGCGAACTGGTCCGCCGGTACGGGGGCACGGTGCGGCTGACCGACGCGCAGCCGGGCGTCCGCGCCGAGGTGCGCCTGCCCGCGGTACCCGCCGATTCCTAGCGGCGGTGGGTGCAGACCGGGTCGGCGCGGGCCACGACGTCGGTGGAGTGCGCCACCGCCACCCGGAAGCAGTAGTTCAGGCTCTTGGCCAGCCCGTAGATCGTGTACCGGGTGGTGCCCGCCGGCAGCGTCGCGAACGCCTGCATGGGCTGGCCGGCGCGGCCCCCCGAGATCACCACGGGACCTTCCGCGCCGGCCGGGTACCGCCACGTGACCGTCACCGACTCCCGCCCCTCGGTCAGCTTCACGCCGGTCGGCGGGCCCGGGGAATCCGGCGCGGGGGTGGGCGCGGGCGTGGTCGGCGGGGGTGTCGTGGGTGCCGCCGGCGCGGCGGAGGACGCCCGCGACGGCTCCCCCGCGGCGACGTTCCCGCCGCCCCGGGGCGACATCGCGTACCCGACCGCGGCCGCGGCGAGCGTGCCGGCGATCACCGCGACCAGGCCGACCAGTACCGGGTTCGCGGTGCCGGCCGCCAGCCGGCCGAACCGGGGCGGCGGCGCCTGGTCGGTCACCTGGCGCGGCGGCTCGGCCGTCCACACGCGCGGGTCCGGCTCCGGTATCGGCGGCTGGGTGGGGGCGAAGGCGTCCTCCGGCCACCACGGCTCGTCCAGGTTCTCGTCCTTCTCCGGCCGCCCCGGCGGCGACGATGGTGCGGGCGGCGGTGTGTTCGAGAATGGCGGGGCGCTGCCGTGCGGCGGCCAGCCATCGCTCGCGGACCAGCCCTCGCTCGCCGGCCACTGGGCGGTGGCCGGGGCGGGCGGGGCCTCGTCCGCGCGGTCCTGGACCGCGCCGCCGGCCTCGTCGCCCGGCCAGCCCTCGGTGGGGGACCAGCCCTCGCTGCGCGGCCAGTCGCCGATGCCGCTCCCGTCGAACCCCTCCGGCGCAGCGGTGGCCGTGCTCCCGGAGCCGGCCGGGGCGGCGGATTCGGTCGAAGGGCCGACCGGGTCGGTGGCATCGCCGGAGGACTCGGGCGGGCTGCCGGCCGCGGTGCCGGGCTGGCTCGGCAGTTCGGGGACGGAGCAGATGTGGCCGGCCTTCGGTGGCGCCTCGGCCAGCGCCGCGACCTGCGCGGTCAGCGAGTGGGCCTCGCCCAGGTAGCCGCGGGACAGCCGCAGCGCCTCGGCGAGCCGGCCCGCCCCGTCGTCGAGGTCGCCGCAGGCCCGCTCCATGCTGCCCAGGCGGGCCAGCATCTTGATGCCGGCCGGGTCCGCCTCGCCGTACCGGGCGCTGTGGACCATCCAGGTCTCGTGCAGTAGGCGGCGGGCGTCGCGGCACTCCCCCCGGGCGTGCAGGACGGTCGCCAGGTCGGCGCGGGCCGCCAGCGCGCGGGCCGACTCGGGGCCGTCGACCTGGCTGAGCCGGTCGATCAGCTCCTGGTAAAGGTGGGCGGCGCGGTGCAGCGCGCCGGCCCGGTGCAGCACCGTCGCCAGGGTCGCCGCCGTACCCAGGGTGCGTTCGTCCGCCGGACCGAAGAGCCGGACGCTCGCCCGGTGCGCGAACGCGGCCCAGCTGCGGGCGATCGCGTTCTCGTGCAGGGCGGCCAGGATCCGCGCGTACACCGCCGCCGCCTCGGCCACCGCCGGGGGCGCCGCGGCCGGATCCGGGTCCTGTGTGGATAGGACCGGGCCGAGCAGCGCCGCGGCTCCGGCCAGGTCACCGCCCGCGGCGAGCGCGCGCGCCCGCGCGGCCAGTTCCCCGATGGGTTCGCTGTCGCCCGCCCCTCCCGACACGTGCCTCATCGTGCTCGATAGGGCACCGTGAGTACAAGTGCTGGCGGTAAAAGGGCCGATCAGGGACAGCCCGGGCGGCCCGCCGCGGATCCTGCCGCACACTGTCCGTCACGGGGATTCCCCAGCTCAGCGCCGTCCTCAGTACCCGCAGGCGCGGGCGGTCGTGCTGCCGCAGCGGGTCCAGGGGTGGGGAACCTAGAGTGGGTACATGGGTGTGCACAGGCTCAACCATGCGGTCCTGTTCGTGAGCGACCTGAGCCGCAGCGTCGCGTTCCACACCGAGGTGCTCGGCCTCCGCCGGGTGGCGATGACGCCGGGGGGCTTCGCCGGCGCCCGCACCCGCGGTGGCATGGGCATCTCGATACCCGCCGCCGGATAGCCGGCCGTGTCGCCCCTCGCCGACGTCAAGCGCGAACTGCTGGTCCGCTACCTCGACCATTGGGCGCCGGTCGCCCTGCACCGCGGCCGCCGCGCCACCGTGGCCCTCGCCGGCGCCGACCCGGCCGCCGCCGAGGCGACGCTGCGCACCCTCGCCGAGTTCGCCGACCTGCTCCGCCGCCGCACCCTGACCCTCGCCGTCATCGGCCCGCCGGTCGCCACCCTCGACCCTCTCCAGCGGGAGCTGGGCACCCCGCCGGAACTGTCCGTCCTGCCGGTGGCCGGGGAGCCCGCCGCCCTGGTCGCCCCGGCCCTCTCCGCCGCGGGCACGGCCGGCGCGCCCCTGCTGGCGTACCTCGACGGCATCGGCCTGCCGGCCCCGCCCGCGGTCGCCGCCGTCCTCGCCGCCAAGCCGGGCGAACTGCTCGCCGCCGCCGACCCCGCCACGCTCGCCGGCGTGGACTGGCGCGCCGCCCTGCACGACGCCGGCTTCCCGCTCGTGACCGGCGTCCACCTGGTCGCCGACGAGCGCACCGAACTGCTCGTCTTCGCCACCGGCGCCGGCCGCGGCCTGGAAGCCTTCAAGGACGCGCTGTGGGCGGTCGACGAATACGCCGGCATCCGCTACCGTGACCCCCGCGACCCCGCCGGCCACCTGCTCGACATCAGCCTGCACCCGCATCCCGGCCCGCTGCGCCGCGAACTGCTCGCCCGCCTCGCCGCCGCCGGTCCGGCCACGGTCACCGACCTGCGCGTCTACACGCTCACCGAAACCGTGTACCGCGCCGCCGACGCCACCGGCGCCCTGAACGCCCTGCTCGCCACCGGTGCGGTCACCCGCGACCCGCCACACGGCCGCCTCGGTGGCGATGTGATCATCCGTCCGGTCACATGAGACGCGCGGTGGTGCGGCCGCAAGGGCTCGGGGCGGCGGGCTTGGGGCGATGGCCTTGGGGGCGGTGGGCCCGGGCAGGTCCACCCGGTGCGCCTTCGCGCGAGAGTTCCACGACCAGCGTTTCCCGCTCCCGATCGGCGAGGAGGAGCCGGCCGCCACAAGGTCGAGAGCGGCGGGGAGTGGCCGCGTCAGGCAGGGGTGTCGGCGGGAGCGCCGCGCTGGCGGGGGAGAGGCGCACGTGGCCCTGAGGCCGGCGACGGCGCCGCGGTACCAGGCCGCGTGACGGCAGGGAGCGGCGCGGTAGCGCCGAGCGGTCTGGTGGTGCCGGGCGCCGGGGTGGACCGCGCGGCGGGGGCGACGCCCACGATGTCGGCGTGGTCCGCCTGGTGATTTCGCGCGGGCGGCGCGAAGGGCCGAGGTGGCGGGGGCGGCGCCGCGGGGGGAGGGGAGAGAAGGTCGGCGCGGAACGCCCCGGGGCTGCGACCGACCTCGCGCTGGAAGAAGCGGCCGAAGTTGGTCGCCTCGGTGAAGCCCAGCCGCTGACCGACCTCGGCCACCGGCAGCTCGGTGCAGGCGAGCAGCCGCCGCGCCTCCAGCGCCACCCGGTCGTCGATCACCTGCTTGGCGCTGCGGCCGGTCGCCGCCAGGCACGCGCGGGTCAGGGTGCGAACGGAGCAACACAGCCGCCCGGCGTACTCCTCCACGCGGCGGGTGTGCGCGAAGTTCTGCTCGATCTCGCGGACCAGCCGCGTGTACAGGCCCGACTCCGGCTCACCCACGCCCGGCCGGCCGTCGGGCAGGGTCGACACCCGCAGGATGAGGACCGCGAGCTGGTGGCTGAGCAGGTCGTTGGTCAGCGCGCCGGCGGGGTGCCGCTGCCGGTCCACGACGAGCTGGCTGACCTCGTTGATGATGGCGTCCTCGTCCTCGCCGGCGAGCTGCCAGCGCCCGGCCGCCGTGGGGGAGGGCGCCGCCGGCACGCCCAGGCCGGCGAGCAGGTGGGGATCCCACTGGACCAGGATCGCGTCCAACCCGGGCTGCCTGCCGTACTGGATGACCTGGCCCGGGCGGGCCCAGATCAGCGTGCCGGCCCGACAGGTGTGCGGGACGAAGTCCACGGTGTGCGTGCCGTGACCGCCGGTCACGAGCATGAGTAGATGTCGCGCGAGCCGGATCGGGTGGGCCGGTAGCCCGCCACCGTCGCGGTTCGACAGCTCACGCAGGGTGGCGGTGTACACGTCCGGCGTCGCGGGCGCGGCGCCACCCCCGCTGCCCCGCACCGGCTCTCCGGGGCGGTATCCGAATCCGACCATCGCCCCGACGTTAGCGGCTGTGCGCCCCATGCGCACGGCTGAGCTGCGGAAATGTGTCGACCCGTGCACAACCGGCCGAGAACTGTTGCGATGACGCCGGGGCGTTGCATCGACACCCACCAGTGAATGGGAGGCGAGTCGGCGCCAGGTTGATCATGGAACCGGGCGGGGCACAGCGCGGCGTACGCCGGGCGGCAGGCGCGTTGCCCGGGTGGAGCCGTCGTCCGGGGGTGGAGCCGTGGTCGGCTACGTTACCGGGAAGTAGTTCCGCGTCCCGAAGGAGTCGCACGATGGCCGGACTGTTCGCCGTGGAGGGCAAGTCGGTGCTGGTGACCGGCGGTTCGCGGGGCATCGGGCTGATGATCGCCCGGGGCTTCGTCGAGGCCGGCGCCCGGGTCGTCATCTCCTCCCGCAAGGCCGACGTGTGCGCCGAGGTCGCCGCGCGACTGTCCAGGACCGGCACCTGCGAGGCGATCCCCGCCGATCTGTCCACGCCCGAGGGTGCGGTCGGGTTGGCGGAGGCCGTCGCGCGGCGCCACCCGGCCCTGCACGTGCTCGTGAACAACGCCGGCGCCACCTGGGGCGCGCCGCTGGAGGAGTTCCCGGACAGCGCGTTCGACAAGATGTGGGCGACGAACGTGAAGCCCGTCTTCCGGCTGACCGTGGCCCTGCTGCCCGCCCTGAGGGCGGCCGCCACTGAGGACGACCCCGCCCGGGTCATCAACATCGGCTCGGTGGACGGCACCCGGGTGCCCAGCATCGAGAACTACGCCTACGCGGCCAGCAAGGCGGCCGTGCACATGCTGACCCGCAACCTCGCCCACCAACTCACCGGCGACCACATCACCGTGAACGCGATCGCCCCCGGCCCGTTCGACAGCAAGATGATGGCGTTCGCCCTGGACAACCCCGCCCTGCGGGCGGAGATCGCCAGGGAGGTCCCGCTCGGGCGCATCGGTCGCCCGGACGACATGGCCGGCGCGGCGATCTACCTGGCCTCCCGTGCCGGGTCATACCTGACCGGCGCGGTCATCCCCGTGGACGGCGGCCTATCCACGCGCTGATGCGTCCCGTGGATGCTCCAGGCCCGGTCGGTGGCCGGGCACCAGGACCGGTCGGGGGGTTAGCGACCGGCGAGCAACCGGTTGACGGCGGCGTCCACGTCGAGGTGGTCGGTCTCCCGCCCGCGCGGCACGACCACGTACGTGCGCCGCAGGAACCGCACCAGCACGCTGCGCGGCACCTCGAACAGCGCGTTACCGTCGGGCGACGACAGCGCCAGCGCCACGAAGTCCCCGCGCGGCGTCGCCCACGGCCAGACCCGCACGTCGCCGATGCCGGCCGGCTCGTCCAGCCCGGTGACCAGCAGTTCCCGGGCGAACGACCAGCTCACCGCCTCTCCGCCGGCGGACTCCGCGTGGAACAGCACGTGCACCGCGTACGGGTCCGCTGGGTCGTAGCGCAGGCTGGCCCGGACCGGCAGCGCGGTGGCGTCCGGCGCGACCAACCGCAGCGACGTCTCGACCTCGACGGTCGACGGTCGAATAGCACTCATTGACGTACTCCCCCCGGCACCGCTGCGAAGCATGATCGCCCCGCTCTCCCATACTCAGGTGACCCTCTTTGATTACGCTCCGCCATACGCTGACTTCACCCAGTAGTGGGAAGGTGGGTCCAAGGCCGCCCTGAAATGAAGCTTCTTCAGGTACCATCGCCGCTCGCTGGCGTTATCCATGGGCCACCCGGCGTCGGGTGTGGTTCAGACGTCGACTATCTCCGGTAACGTCTGGTCATCGTGTTCAGTGACGGGCTGGGCGATTCTCGGTGGTGAAATGGCGACATACGGCCGGAACCAGGCACGAACCTCATCCCCGTCACCCGACCCGGACGAAGCCACCCCGGAACCTGCGCGTCGCCGGTCGCCCTCCCGTACCTCTTCCCTCCTGGCCGCGATCCGCGCCAACCGCACCGGCAGGATCGCCCTCAAAGTCGGGGTCGCCCTCGCCGGAGCCCTCGTCGTCGCCGTCGGCGCCGCCCTCATCCCGCTCCCCGGCCCCGGCTGGCTCATCGTCCTCGCCGGCCTCGCGATCTGGGCGGTCGAGTTCGCCTGGGCCAAGCACCTGCTGCACTTCACCCGCGCCAAGCTCCGCCGCTGGACCCGCTGGGTCGCCGCCCGCCCCTGGCCCACCCGCCTGGCCATCGGCGCCGCCGGGCTGGCCTTCGTCGCCGTCGTCGTCTGGCTCTCCGTGAGGTACAGCTTCGGCGTGGACCTGTGGGCAACCTGCTGGGAGTACGTCACGACGCACTGACCCCGGATGTGCGCCCGAGGGGCGGCATCGGGTACAGTCAGCAGCGCTCCGGGCGATTAGCTCAGCGGGAGAGCACTTCGTTCACACCGAAGGGGTCACTGGTTCGATCCCAGTATCGCCCACCCACATAACATCAGGTCAAGGGCCGGTTTCCCATCATCGGGGCCGGCCCTGTTTCGTCTCTCCGGCCGGCCTCGGGAGAAATCTGGGAGACGATCTTGGCTGTCATGTGTCAGCCCTCCGCCCGCAGCAGCCCATCCAGCACCGTGACGGGTGAGCCGGGCGCCATCGACCGGCGCGCGTCCAACGCCGCCTCCCACAGGCCGGTCAGACCGTCCAGGAACTGGCTGCGCATGCCCGCCGTGACGTGCGAGTACCGGGCCTGCACGGAGCCGTCCTGATGACCCATCCGCTCATCCATCAGCTTGGCCGGCGGTGCCCAGCTCCTCCATGAGCGTCTTGTGCGTGTGTCGCAGCCCGTGCGGCGTCAGGCCCGACGCGACCGGTAGCCAGCAGGCGTCCGCCCGGCCGGCTGCGGTCAAACTGCCGATATTGGACGCTCCCTGGCAGGACACCGTGTCCGGTCGGTACTTCGGGTGGAGATGCCGGCGGGCCATCCTGAACGGCGGGCAGGTGTTCGTCCTGGAGTACCTCATCTGCCCGTCCCGGACGGCCTTCGAGACCTCGCACGTTGGTGCCTCGCTCTCTCCGACGAAGCGGCTCACCCCGGCGCGCACGTCCACCTCGACCCGGGCATCATTCCGCTGGCGTTGGAATCGATGCCGCTGATGCTGGCACGCGACCCCACGAGCGCAACCGCCGGGCGACACCAGGGCAGTGCCTCCGGCGGGTAGAGCCTCCGGCTCTACGATTCGGTGCCGGCCTCCGGCGGCCAGGGCTTCCAGCCCTGGACCCGGGCGGTAGACGCCTCCGAACCGTTCGACCCAACGCAACACGGGGGCCACGCGCCGTTCGGGCCGGGATCTTGGCGGGAGATCCCTCATCACCGCACCTACGGAGCCCTCCGACGCGACAGCTTGTCCAGGTCGCGCACGCAGAAACCGTGGTGTTCCCATTCCTCGTTGAGCACAGTGCCGAGGCATTGCCGGACGCGCCGGCCCTTGGCATAACGGGGGTCATCTGTCGTCGTCCGGCACCGGCGCGAGCTTTGCGAGCTGCTCGGGTGTGACCTCGGCCAGCCACGCCTCAATCTCCGACGCCTGCCGATCGCGCACGGTTAGCACTTCGTCGAGACCCGGCCGAACGGACCTGTCCAGCCCCAGCCCCTCCTGATCCGGCACGAACGGAGATGCCAGTCCCATCGCCGTGAACGGCTCGGCCAGCCCGAGTATGCAGCGCCGAAACCACGAGTCGTGCACGAAGACAAGATGACGCAGAGTCTCGACCATCGATCACTCGCCGTCGACGCCGAGATCCTCGCTGCCCTCGGCCATCGACCCGGCCCGCTCGATAGTCGTCGCCCACGCCTTCCGCAGCTGTCGCCAGGCCTCGCGCAGGTCGGCCGGTTCATCGGAACGGATCAGCAGCGGCACCGGGTGCCGGCGGTCGAGTTCCGCCTCGTCGACCTAACCAATCGCCGACCGGCAGGTCAGGACAGCTCTCCGCAGCCTTCTTGAGAGCCCCGTGGGGCTGGGCGTAAGTTTACGCACTACATAGATATCGACCTGAGAGGGCTTGACGTGGTCCAGGAAGGTCGGCAGTCTTCGTGGTCCCGAACAGCGGGTCGCTGGATCTGATGCGATGAAGGAGCGGAGGCCCCGCTCCTTCATCGCATCAGAGGCGTCGGGATGCGCGAACGTGCCCTTGCCGGCGACGCTGTAGGCGAAGGCCGATGGCTGGAGTTCGCGCAGCGCCCGTCGGCGGTCATGGAGGCCACGCCGTAGAGGTCGGCCATCATGCGCCCGGACGGGCTGCCAATCCGGGCATCGGCTGCGATGCCCGGCCACTGCACGACACCAACCGCGCCCACGCCCTGGGCGGCACCGCCGCACTCAGCGCGTCTACCTGGTGCTCAGGCGGTAGGCGTGGATGATCGTCTGGGTCACCTTGTTACCGGCGGCGTCGGTCGCCGTGGCCCGCAGCGAGACGAAGCCGCCACTGCTCGGATGTCGGACCGTGGCGGTCCAGCCATCCGGGCACGTCTTGATCTGCGCCTTCAACCAGGTCGCGCCATCGTCGTACGAGACCTCGACGGCCAGCTCCGTGATCTTTTGCCCGGGGGTGCCCGGTTGCCCCTCGACGGTGACCGGAATGTCGAAGGATCTCCCCGCCCGGGCGGCGTTGTTCGCATCCAGGGCGGGGGTGAACCGCACCGCGGACAGCGGCAGTTTGACCGGCTGGTCGCCGTCGGCGTGGCCGGAGCGGAACGTCCACACCGCGCTGAGCCTGGTGGTCAGGTCGCTGACGCTACGCGTGTCGGCCACCTCCAGGCGGTAGTTGGCGGCCCGCGGCGGTACCGCGAAGCGCCCGGATCCCGAGTCGGGGGATTCTCCGACCAGGACGCCGTCGCGGTACAGGGCGGTACGGGCGCTGTCGGTCGGAACGAGCGATCCGGCGTGACCGGCGCGGTCCCCGTACAGCGGGAGGCCGACATTGATCACGTCGCCGGTGCGGCTGGCCCAGCGCCACGGTGCCTCACCGATCTGCTTGAACGCTGGCCCGATCGGGCCGGCGTTCCACTCGTCGCGGTACTCGTCACCTGCCCGGTAGGCCATCGGCTGCTGGTATAGCCGGCCCTGCGGCACGAGCCAGCCCCCGTCGTCACGGGTGCCCAGCCACAGCATTGAGGTCCAGCGCACACCGTTGGTATTGACGTACTCCACCCGAGTCGCGGGTAGGGAGGTCGGGACGTTGAGCGCCGAGGAGGAGGAGTGGGGCGGGCTGAATGACGGGAACACCATCCGGGTCGCGGACTGTCCGGGTGCACTCGCGGCGAAGCGTTGGTGTGTGGCCGCGAGGTCCTTGGCTCGGTAGTTCTTGACGAACCCGGCCGGCAAGCGGCCCGGGAAGGCCTCCGCAGTGGCGTACAGGTAGGGACTGTCGGTGAAGTCGCCGGCCCCGTCGGGTCTGGCCCACTGCGCGGCCACCGTGCCGACCAGTTCGTCCGGCGTCACCGGGTCGCCGACCTGCGCCATGCGGACCTCGCCGAAGCTGTATCCGGTCAGGAACATCCCCGCCGCCAATGACTGGAACGACTGATAGAAGGTGTATCCGATGTCGACGATGGCCAGTTGGGCGTGCGGCTCGGGCACGGTCATCGAGACGGGTTTCGCCGCGCGCGCGTCCAGGGTGATGGCGAGGTTCCGGGTCAGGTCGACGACCGGCTGGACCAGTAGGGCGGTGCCCTGCTCCGAATCGATGTACGCGCCCAGGTTGTAGCGCCCCTTGGGCAGCCGCACGGTCGAGGTTCCGTCCGCGTCTACCACGGGCCAGTCCCACGCGTTCCGGTCCCACCCGTTCACACTCGCGAAGGCGGCCTGCGTGGCCGAGCCGTTCTGGTCGAGGTAGGAGATGGTCAGGTCGTAACTTTCCTCTTCCTTGTTGACGCCGAGCGGGGTGATCACGCCGCTCTGGTCGGCGGTGGCGATCAGTGCGCCCGGGTAGAGCCCGGTCGGGCCGTCGACGGATGTGTCCACGGTGATCGTCACCGGTGCCTGGCCCCCGGCGGGCACGGCCACCGTGTCGGTACTGGTGGCGAACATCCCGGCGGGTGAGGCGGCGCCGCCGGGGCCGGTCGCGCTGAGGTGCCGGACTCGGCCGTGTAGAAGTCGTCGACTGTGCTGCCCATCGCGGTGCCGGTGGCCCTGGCGGCAACGATATCCACCCCGGGGGCGGTGATGTCCGGCTTGACCGCGCCGTCGCCGATACGCGGGCCCTCGCTCGAGAAGTCGGCCAGTGCGTCCGAACGGTCCACCGCGCCGACGGTGAGCGCCGCGTCGGCGCTGCCGGGTGAACTCACCGTGCCCGCCCTGCCGTCGTTGCCGGCGGCCGTCACGAACAGCGTGCCGTACTTCTTGGACAGTGTGTCGACCGCCTCCTCCAGCGGATCGGCGTCCGGGCCGTCGGGGCCGCCGAGGCTGAGGTTGACCACGGCGGCTTTCTTCTCCGCGGCGGCCCACTGCATGCCGGCCAACACGGCAGAGTCGGGGCAGCCGCGAAGGTCGCAAACCTTGCCCGAGACCAGGGTGACGTCCGGGGCGACGCCCTTGTACCGCCCGCCGGAAGCGGCTCCGCTTCCGGCATGATCGAGGCGACATGCGTACCGTGTCCGACCGCGTCGCCAGGTTGCCCGGCGGTGAAGTTGGTCGAATCGGCGACCTTGCCGGCCAGGTCGGGGTGGGTGGTGTCGACTCCGGTGTCCAGCACCGCGACGGTCACCCCCGCCCGGTGTACCCGGCCTGCCAGGCTGCTGGTGCGCCGATCTGCGGCACGCTGCGGTCCAGCGACACCTGGCGCCGACCGTCGAGCCAGACGCGGCGTACGCCACCCGCGGTAGCGGAGCGCCGCACACCGCTGGCCAGGGTCAACGCGCTCCACAGTGCACCCAGGCCATCCTTGTTCGCCACCACCGCGGCACCGCCCACCGCCGGGAGTTCCCGGACCACTCGGGTACCCGGAGTGGAGAGAGTGCCGCTGGCCGCGACGCGGGCCGACGTGCCGGCGCCGTACTGCACGATCAGCGGCACGGTGTCCCGCTCCTCATCCCGGTAGCCGGCCTTGACCAGGCCCGCGACGTCGAACAGCCGTCTGTCGACCGCACCTGCGCGCACCAGCGCCTGCGCATCGTGCGGGATCACATACACGCTGCCGCCGGCCCGCTCGACGGCGAAGCGAATGCCCGTACGCCCCCTGCCCGGTCGTACCGAGAGGTGCTGGCCGTCGGCGGACAGCAGCGAGACGCGGTCACCGGTCAGCAGCGTCACCGTGTCCGCCCGTCCGGGGGTTCTCGTTCGCCGCAAGGGCCGACGCGGTATCGGCCTGGCCGGCGCCGGCGTGGACGAGGGCCAGTGCCACGCCGACGACGACCGCCACGCGAATACGTTCAGTCAACGCGAGATGTTCCTTTCGATCGAAGTGCCAGTAGCGCGCGTACACGGCCCGACCGCTCTTCGACCGCGAGCAATGCCCCACCGGCTCACCACGTACGGCGGCGGGGTCGGGCGAGGCGATCTCGCCCAGGGCGCGCAGGCCGGCGATGATCTCGTCGGCGCCGGGGGCGTGGTCGGGGTCGACGATCCGACGCGGGCCAGCGACTGGCCATCGCGGTCGCGGTGTTCGCGGCGCAGCTGGTGCTCAGCGACCGGTGGATGCGCGGCCACCGGTGCGGCCCGGTTGAGTGGCTGCTGCGCGCCATCACCAACTGGTCTCGCCCCGCCTGGCGCCGCTGACCCAACCGACACCGGGCGACGAGACGGTACGCGGGCGCCCGTGTACCGTCCCGTTCGCGTTACGGGCCTTCGGGAATCTGGCTGTCGATGTCGGTGAGCCGTTGGCGGGTGTGTTTGACGGAGTTCAGGAGTGCGTTGTAGAGGCCCTGGGCGGACTCGAGAGGGGTGCGGGTGGAGACCGTGTAGGGATCGGTCTTGACCTGTTCGGTGACGGTGTCGAGCCAGCGGGTGGGGACCTGCTCGATGCCGTTGATGGCGGCGGCCCAGCCGCCCGCGATGTAGGCGCGGCAGTCGGTGTCGCGGCCGAGGTTGACGCCCTGGATGATGGCCTGCTCGACGTTTCCTCCGGCGGTGTGGAAGACGGCCATGCCGGAGGAGAGGAGTTCGACGGCGTTGGACATCCAGTGGCCGGTGTACTTCTGGTCGAACAGCGGGCGTAGTTCGCGCCAGTCGGAGACGGTGCGGGCCCAGGTGAGGCCGGCTTCGACTTCGAGGCGTGGGTAGTAGGTGAGTTGGTCGAGGGCGACGTTGATGACGTCCTCGACGGTCGCACCGGGTTTGAGTCCTTCGGCGGTGCCGGCGGCGATCGCGGCGGCGACTTCGAGGGCGTAGTTGTCGCGTGGGCCGCGGATGTCCTTGATGCGGCCGACGTCCAGGGCGTCGATGGCGGCCTGGGCCGGGTCGCAGGCGTTGATGACGCCGATGGCGTGCATCATCTTGGCGGTGCCGATCATGCCCGGGAAGGTGGCGTAGCGGCCGTTTTCCCAGGGGAAGACGCCGGCC
This sequence comes from Rhizomonospora bruguierae, assembly GCF_018397995.1. GTDB lineage: Bacteria > Actinomycetota > Actinomycetes > Mycobacteriales > Micromonosporaceae > Rhizomonospora > Rhizomonospora bruguierae. The sequence continues at coordinate 35,563 of NZ_BBQH01000018.1, read as the reverse complement.
TTGAGGCCGTAGTAGATGACCTGGTCCTGGGGGCCGAGGAGGTAGCCGAACCTGGCCGGGTCGATGTCCCGGAGCCAGATCCGGGCGAGATCTTCGACGGTGATCCGGCCGCCCTTCTCGATGATCGCGGTGACCGCGAGGCGGTGGCGTTCGTGTCCGTCCTCGCTCATGCCCGGGGGGCGGTCGTGGACGTGCCACACGAACGGATGCCCCCACGGCTGTTCCAGCATCGCGTAGCCCCGGTCACCGGCGCTCTGCCCCATGACGGGACGGCTGCCCCACTTGTTGACCTGGGGTAGCAGTTCGGTGACCAGGCCGTACTGATCTTCGATCTGGTCCCAGGTCAGGCCCTCCATGACGTCACCCATCGAGTTGGCGATCGTCGTGGCGGCCTCGATCCCGTAGATCCGGTCAAACAGGGTAGGCACGCTCGCTCCTCACTCCCGGCGTTCGGAATACCGTACGCCACGCACCGATGCGGGGGAAAGGCTTCGATTACTCGGGGATACCGGGGCACGACCGGCGTGTCATACCAGGTGGAGAGGTACGTGATCAAGTCTTGACGACGGACTCGGTGTACCGCATACAGTGCTCGGCATGACAGTCAACAGTGGCTGGGACCCCCGACCCGAGAGTGCGGGCCTGTTTCAGCAGCGCGGCGAGCAGGCCGTAGCGTCGGTACCGGATCTGGCGTCCCCGGAGCTGCTAGACCGGATCGTCGCGGTGGAGACCGCGGCGACGGTCGGTCACTCGATGGGCGATGTGACCGAAGGGATGGACTGGACCGAGATCGAGGCGAAGTACGGCCTCGTGACCGAGCTTCTCCCGCAGCCCAACAAGTGGCGGGATTCGCGGCCGAATCTGCCCGTCAGGCGAGGCTATGCGAACGTGTACACCGTTCACGACCGCCCGCCGGGCATGAGCGAGGACGGTCACGAGCGGCATCGGCTGAGCGCGACCGCCGTCATCGAAAAGAAGGGTCGGGTCACCGTCGAGGACGTGGCCAGGATCTGGATCAGGGACATCGACCCGGCCAGGTTCGGGATCCTGCTCGGTGGTCAGGACCAGGTGATCTACTACTCCGCCAAGGCGGGAGTGCCGCCGTGGGAGATCGGCAAGTTCGCCTACTTCCCGGGCGCCTGGGGTGTGACGGCCATGATGATCCCGATCGGCGTGGTGAACGTGGGGAACCCGAAGCAGGCGGCACTCGACGCGCTGGACGTGGGCCGGCTGAAGGACCTCTCGGGGGTCAATGGCAACTACGCCCTCGAGATCGCGTCCGCGGTCGCCGCCGGCGTCGCGGAAGGGCTGAGCAAGGACGCCACGGCGGAGAGTGTGGTCCAGGCCGCGCTGGCTCACCTTTCGCCAGAGCCGCGGGCCGAGGTCGAACGTGCCATCGAATACGTTCCGGCCGGTGGGGACTGGCGCAAGCTGCGCGAACTGCTCGACACCTACTACAAGGGCCGCACCATCCTGTGGCCGGTCGAGACTTTGGGCACGGCGCTCGCGTGCTTCTGGGTGACTCAGGCGAACCCCTATGAGGCAGCGGTGGCCGCCACCAATCTCGGCCGGGACACCGACGGCCGCGCCTGCGTGGCCACCTCACTCGCGGCTGCCCTGCGGGGGACTGCCGCCCTGCCGCCCGAGTGGGAGCAGATTATCAGCGAGCAGGTGGTCAACGACCCGTACACCGTCGCACAACGGACGCCACGGGAGACGGCCGCGGGTCTGTACGCGGCGGCCAACGCCAACCTCGCGGAGATCCGGCGTCAGCTTGACCGGGTCGGCTGAATCAGCTCGGTGAACATGGCCTACGCGAGGACCGCGCGCCGCGCGACGGGGGCGCCAAGCCCCTGGCGCGCTCAGACGAACCCACCGCATCTCAAAGAGGAGATTCAGTGAACCTTTGGAATTCACGAGCGCGGGTGAAAGCCATGGTTGCGCTGAGCGCAGCCCTGGCCCTGCCGCTTGCCGCCTGCTCCGGGAACTCTGCCGATACCGACACCGCCCAGCCGCTCGACAGCAGCAAGCCGGTGACCCTGCGCATCGCATGGTCGGGTTCTCAGGACCGCACGGATCGCACCCTCAAGGCGATCGACCTGTTCAAGCAGAAGCATCCGAACGTCACGGTCAACTATGAGTCGACCACGTCGACGAACTTCTGGGACAAGCTGACGACCCAGGTCGCCGGCGGGAACGCTCCCGACATCATCCAGATGTCCGGGCAGACCCTCAAGCAGTACGTGACGAGCGGTGTGCTGCTGAACATCGAGCCATACGTCGATAACGGCAGCATCGATCTCAGCGATTGGGAGAAGCCGCTCCTCGACGCCCAGACGATCGATGGGGTGCTGTACGGCATTCCGCCGGGCGTCGACGCGCACGCCATCATCTACAACGCGACCAAGCTGCGGCAGCTCGGTATTGCTCCGCCCACGAGCAACTGGACCTGGGATGACTACACCAGGATGGTCTGCGAGATCCACCAGAAGGGCGGAGCGAAGTACTGGGGCAGCGAGGACGGCGCCCCGCAGTACGAGCTCCTGCAGGTCTTCCTGGCCCAGCGCGGCAAGAAAATGTTCCAGGACGGAGGCGGCCTCGGGTTTGCCGACCAGGACGTCAAGGATCTATGGGCCATCTGGGGGGACCTCCAGAAGCAGGGCTGCGTCGTTCCGCCGGCCGTGCAGCAGGAGAACGGTGCCAACCCCGAGGGCTCCCCGGTGGTCAAGGACTTCGGTGCGATGGACTGGACCACGTCGAGCCAGTTCGAAAACTTCGTGAGCCTGACCAAGGACCAGTTGGGGCTCGTCACGTATCCGTTCGCCAACGACGGCACTCCGGGACAGGTCTGGCGTGCGGGCATGGCCTGGAGCATCACGAAGAACAGCAAGAATGCCGCCTGGGCAGCCGCGCTGATCAACTTCATGGTGAACGATCCCGACGCCGGCTCGGCGCTGGGTACGAGCCGTGGGGTGCCCGCATCGCCGGCGATCCGCAAGCTCGTCGAAGGCACAGCGGACGCGGCCGCGAAGCAGACGTTCGACAACCTGACCCTCGTGCAGGCAACCGAGAGCGCACAGATCACTCCCGTCTTCCCGGCCGGCTTCAACGACTTCAACAAGGCATACCAGTCCGCCTACTACAACTATGCGTTCGGACGGGTCGGTCTCGACGACGCCGTCAAGCAGTTCATGACAGCGGCGACCGCGGCAGCCAGTGAGTAAGAATGACCGTGCAATCGGCACTGAAAGGTAGGGTCGCGGCCGACCATGGGTCCACGCGGCGCATGCGGCGCGGTGTCTCCGAGGGGCTTGCGGGATACCTGTTCCTGATCCCCTGGTTCATCGGGCTCGCGGTGATTGTCGTCGGCCCCATGGTCGCCTCGCTCTACCTTTCCTTCACCAACTACAATCCGCTCGGATCGCCCAAGTGGATCGGTCTGGACAACTACACCCGGATGTTCACCGCCGATCCGCGCTACCTGAAGGCGGTTCGTGTCACCGTCACGTACGTCGTCCTGTCGGTGCCACTCCAGCTGGTTTTCGCCCTCCTCCTGGCGCTCGCCCTGGACAAGGGCATGCGGGCGCTCAACTTCTACCGCTCCGTGTACTACCTGCCGTCCCTGCTCGGTGGGTCGGTGGCGATCGCCCTGCTCTGGCGGCAGGTATTCGGCGACAGTGGCCTGGTGAACCAGGTCCTGGGCTTCTTCGGAATTCACGCCGGGAGCTGGATCGGTGACCCGGACACGTCGTTGTACACGCTCGTGACGCTCAGCGTCTGGATGTTCGGTGCCCCCATGATTATCTTTCTGGCCGGCCTGCGGCAGATCCCGACGATGTACTACGAGGCGGCAATGGTGGACGGGGCCGGCCCGCTTCGGACGTTCTTCAAGATCACGCTCCCGCTGCTGAGTCCGGTCATCTTCTTCAACCTGATCCTCCAGACCATCAGCGCCTTCCAGGCATTCACCCCGGCGTACGTTGTCAGTGACGGCACCGGTGGCCCGGTCGACTCCACCCTCTTCTACACGCTCTACCTCTACCAAGAGGGCTTCCCGAACCTTCGCATGGGCTATGCCTCGGCCTTGGCCTGGGTGCTGCTGGCCGTGATCGGCATCATTACGGCGATCAACTTCGTCGTGTCGAAGTACTGGGTCTTCTACGGCGACGAAGGCTAGGGACAATTGCCGTGAACACGAAGTCCACCTTCAGGACCCCGGCGGGTCGATTCCTCCGGCACCTCGTTCTGGTCGGGTTCGGCTTGGTTATGATCTACCCGCTGCTGTGGATGATCTCAAGCTCCTTCAAGCCGGAGGACGAGATCTTCACCGACAAGAGCCTGATCCCCAAGAACGTCACCCTCGAAAACTACGTGCACGGGTGGACGGCACTGCCGAACTCATTCGCGACGTTCTTCATCAACTCCGGGATCATCGTCGCCGGTGCTATTGTCGGAAACCTGTTTGCCTGCTCCCTGGCGGCATTTGCGTTTGCCCGGCTGAAGTTCCCGCTGAGAAAGCTGTGGTTCTCGATCATGCTGGGCATGCTGATGCTGCCCCACCACGTCATTCTGATCCCGCAGTACATCCTGTTCTCCAAGCTCGGCTGGGTGAACACGTTCCTTCCGTTGATCGTGCCGAAGTTCCTGGCCACGGACGCGTTCTTCATCTTCCTCATGGTCCAGTTCATCCGGACCCTTCCGCGCGAACTGGACGAGGCCGCACGGATCGATGGGTGCGGGTTCTTCGGGACATTCTTCCGGGTGATCCTGCCGCTTGCGCGGCCGGCGCTGGCGACCACCGCGATCTTTACCTTCATCTGGACGTACAACGACTTCCTGACTCCGCTGATCTACCTGAGCAGCCCCGAAAAGGCCACTGTCCCGCTCGCCCTGCGCTCGTTCATGGACGCCGAGAGCGGATCCTCGTTCGGCCCGCTGTTCGCCATGTCGGTCGTCGCGCTGGCGCCAATCTTCGGCTTCTTCATCGCGGCCCAGAAGTACCTGGTCCGCGGGGTCGCCACAACCGGACTCAAGTAGGGAGGACTCGATGGAGCGGATCGAACTGGGCGGCACCGGGCCGCATACCGGGCGGATAATCCTGGGGACGATGACGTTCGGCGCCCAGGTCGACGAGCGGGAAGCCGAACTGATGCTGCGGGCCGGCCGGGAAGCCGGGATCACGATGTTCGACACGTCCAACAACTACAACGGTGGCCGGTCGGAGGCGATCCTCGGACGAATCATCAAGCGGTACCGCGACGACGTTCTCATTTCCACGAAGGGCGGGAGCACGGTAGAGCAGGCCGACGACTCGATCAAGGGCCTTGGCCGAAAGGCGCTGACCCGGGCGGTCGATGGCAGCCTGAAGCGCCTTGGCGTCGATCACATCGATCTGTACTACCTGCACCGGCCGGATCGGTCGACACCGATAGAAGAGACGCTGGAGACACTGAGCGAACTCGTGGCGGCGGGGAAGATCCGGCAGCTGGGCCAGTCGAACTTCGCGGCGTGGCAGATTACCGAGATCAACTACCTCGCGCGCGCCCATGGTTGGCCCGAGATGCCGGTCTCCCAGCAGATGTACAGCCTCGTCGCCCGCCGGATCGAGGCGGAGTACGTCGAGGCTGCTGATCGTCTCGGCCTGACCACCATCGTCTACAACCCGCTCGCCGGTGGGCTGCTCACCGGCAAGCACCGGCTCGACAGCACCCCGGCGGTAGGCAGCCGGTTCGCCAAGGAAACCTATCGGGAGCGGTATTGGAACCGGGCGCAGTTCGTCGCGGTAGAGCGGCTGCGGAACATCGCCCGGCAGGCGGGACTGAGCCTGCTCGAGCTCGCGCTCCGGTGGGTGCTCGGCCGGCCCGCCACGCACGCGGTGCTTTTGGGCGCGTCGAGCCTGGAGCAGCTTCGGGCGAATCTCGCGGCGATCAACGGGCCGCCTCTTGACGAAGCGACTCTCGCCGCATGCGACGTCGTCTGGAATGAAGGCCCCGCCGGATCGGCGCCGGCATACAACCGCTAGAGAACCCGGGACCCATAAATGAAGATTGTCGATATCCGAGCAACCACCGTCGCGATCCCGCTGGAGGCGCCACTGCGACACGCCAACGGCGGCCACTGGGGACGATTCGTGCGCACGATCGTCGAGGTGGTGACGGACGAGGGGCTCGTTGGGGTCGGCGAACTTCGAGGCAGCGGAGCCGAGACGGAGCGGTCGCTCGTCGGGCTCAAGAAGTATCTGGTGGGACACGACCCCTTCAACCTCGAAGCCATGCGGTTCATGTTGCTCAACCCCACCGCGGCGTTGTACGGCAACCGCACCGCCCTGCACTCGGCCATCGAGTTCGCCTGCATCGACCTGATGGGTAAGTACCTCAACGTCCCCGCGTCGCAACTCTTTGGTGGCCGCCTGAGGGAGAACATCGCTTTCGGCTCCTACCTGTTCTTCCGCTACCCGGCGGAGGACGGCAGCGGGGAGATCTCCGGACCCGAACAGCTCGTGGCGCATGCCCGCGAGCTCAAGGAAGCGCACGGGTTCACCTCGCACAAGCTCAAGGGCGGCGTCTACCCACCGCAATACGAGCTCGACTGCTATCTGGCGCTCGCGGCGGCGTTCCCGGACGATGGCCTGCGGTACGACCCCAACGCGGTGCTGAGCGTTCCGGACGCCATCCGATTCGGCAAGGCCATCGAACATCTGCGCAATGACTACTTCGAGGACCCCACCTGGGGTCTGGAGGGCATGCGGCAGGTCCGCGAGCGGGTGGCGATATCGCTTGCGACCAACACGGTGGTGGTGAACTTCGAACAGTTGGCGAGCAACGTCCTGCGCCGGGCGGTCGACATCATCCTCCTGGACACGACCTTCTGGGGTGGCATCCGATCCTGCCTCAAGGCCGCGGGCGTGTGCGAAACGTTCCAGATCCAGGTGGCGATGCACTCGTCGGGGGAGTGTGGCATCCAGTTGGCGACGATGCTTCACCTGGCGGCCGTTATCCCGGCCCTGCCGTTTGCTATCGACAGCCACTACCACCATCTGAAGGACGACGTCATCGTCGGCGGCAAAATGCGGTACACCGACGGGAAGCTACCGGTGCCGACCGGCCCCGGTCTCGGTGTCGAGCTCGACCCGGAGCGGATGGCGCAGTACGCGGCCTATTACCGCGAAACGGGCAATTACGTATACGACCGGGACGACCGGCGGCGCGGTTGGTATCCGCTCATTCCCAACGAGCGCTGGGCGAGCTGACAGAGGATGGTATAGTGAATACCGAGTACCAAAGCCCAGATCCGTGGGATGGGAGAGATGAACACACTGGCGCCGATCGAGGCGGCCAACCTCTCGGAGCTGTCCGTCGGCGCCCTCAGAAGGGCGATTGTGTCCGGTTCGCTGGCGCCGGGGGAGGTGCTACGCGACCGGCAGTTGGCGGAGAGCCTCGGGGTCAGCAGGACCCCGGTCCGCGAGGCGCTTCACCGCCTGCAGTCAGAGGGGCTGGTCGAAGCCCGCGGGCGGAGCGGCTGGGCGGTCTCCGCCTTCACCGAGCAGGACGTGCGGGAGATGTTCGGCGTGCGGATGCTGCTGGAGCCGGCGGGGCTGGACCAGCTTGCGCGGTCGGGAAGCCAGGCGCAGTTGGAGGCCATCGCCGGCCAGTTTATCGGTTTTCATCATCCCGTCCCGCCCGAGCGGATGGAAGAGTACTTCGACCGCGACGACCGATTCCACAAGACGATTGTCGCCGCGACCGGCAACAGCAGAATCATCGGCTTCTACGCGATCCTCAGCATTCACATCAACCGGGGTCGGTACATCCTGTCGGGCTCTCGCTCGGACCGGCTGGAGGACACCCTGGACGAGCACAAGGCGATCACGTCCGCGCTCCTGAGGCACGACTTTCCGAAGGCCCGAGCGGCACTGGTGGATCACCTGCGGACCGGCGAAGAACTCATGCTCCGACAGGTGCGACTCAGGAACGGCTGACCCCTGCCGCGGCTCCGGGACGGAGCCGGCCGTGAGTACCGCGACTCCGTACACCGGGCCCGCAGCAAGCTCCGTGCCTCTCCGGAGGGTCGCCCTGGACGAACTGCGGGCGCATTGCGCGGCGATTCTTCAGGGGTCCGGACTGCCTGAAGGCCCGGCCGATCTGGTGTCGGACTCCCTTGTGGACGCGGAAGCGCGCGGGATTTCCTCCCACGGCGTGACCCGGGTGCGGATCTATTCCGAGCGGCTTCGCGCCGGCATGATCGATCCCCGGGCCGTTCCGGAGCTGGTCGCGAACACACCCGGACGGATTCGCGTCGACGCACACAACGCGGTGGGACATCTCGGCGCCCAGGCCGGCCTCGACGCGGCTATCGCCGGCGCCAAGACCGACTATGTGGCGATCGCCGGCGTGGCGAACTCGAACCATTGCGGGACGCTGGGCTACTTCACCCGGCGGGCCACCGACGCAGGACTGATCGCGGTCGGCCTGTCGACCGCACCCCCGACGATGACCTACTTCGGCGGCCGTTCGCGAGCCGTCGGAACGAACCCGATCAGCATCGCGGTGCCCCGCCCGGATGCCCCGCCCATCGTCGTCGACATGGCCACCAGCGCAACCGCACGCGGGAAGATCACCCTCGCCAGCAAGCTGCGTCAGGACATCCCGGCGGGCTGGGCGGTCGACCCGGACGGTCGTCCCACGACGGATGCCGCGGCCGCTCTGCACGGATCGGTGGTGCCGTTCGGCGGAGCGAAGGGGTCCGGTCTGGCGATGATGGTCGACCTGCTGGCGGGTGCCATGGTCGCCGCGGTGACCGGACCGGACATCGGTGACATGTACGAGGACTACACGCGCACCCAGCGCGTGTCCCACCTGTTCATGGCGCTTGACCCGGAGGGTTGGGTGGGACGCGACGCGTTCCTCGACCACGTCGATGTATTCGTCCGGCGCTTCACGCACCTGCCGCCCGCCGATGGGGTCGAACGGTTGTTGCTGCCAGGCGAACCCGAGCAGCAGCGCTTGGCGCGTGCCCAACGCGAGGGCGTTCTGCTAGCCGAGGCCGTCACAGCGGACCTCGACGCGATCGCGGACGAGGTCGGCATCGGCCGACGTGTATCCATCCAGCCCGACTGATCTACCAGCGAGGACCGATCATGGCCGTCGAATGCCTGCTTCACCCCGAAACCCCCCTGCCCGATCCCGAACTGATCCGCCGAATCGAACGGCTGGCCACCTCCCTGATCTCCGACGTCTTTGGGCGATGGGCCGGGACCACCGGTCTGTATCCGGTCGCCGCGCTGGCACCGGGCCGGGTAGTCGCAGGGCCGGCTTTCACCGTCCGGACCCGTGCGGGGGACAACCTCGTCGTGCATAAATCCCTCGACCTGATCCGGCCAGGGGAGATCCTGGTGGTGGCGGCGGGCGGCGCCACCGATCGGGCCATCCTCGGTGGCCTGATGGGGCAGTACGCAAGTACCCGGGGCGTCGCGGCGATCATGGTGGACGGTGCCGTCCGCGACCGCTCCGACCTCGAATCGTGCGCGCCACCGGTGTTCGCCAAGGGCCTCAACCACCTGGGCCCCTACAAGGACGGGCCAGGTGAGCTGCGCTGCCCGGTCGCGCTGGGTGGGGTCGCGGTCGAGGACGGCGACATCGTCGTCGGCGACGAGGACGGTATCGCCGTCCTCCCGCGTTGGTGTGCCGAGGACATCGTCGCTCTCGCCGAAGCCAAGCAGGTCGCTGAGGCTCAGGAGGCGGCCGCCATTTCGCGCGGGGAATGGGACCGGAGCTGGATCGACCGCGCGCTGCGCGTTCGGAGTACCCCACCGATCGGAGAGCGCCAGTGATCGACACGATAGGAGCCGCGAGCGGCGAAGCTCTTCCGCCTCAGCGGGTCTATGGCAGGACCGACGACGAGTCGAGCCTGCGCGAGATCGCGCGTGTGATCCGCCAGGACATCATCCGGATGCTTGCCTGCGCACCCAGTGGCCACACCGCGGGTCCGCTCGGCATGGCAGAACTCCTGACCGCCCTGTACTTCAACGCCATGCGGCACGACCCCGCCAACCCGGACTGGCCGGAGCGGGACGTGTTCTTCCTGAGCAATGGACACACGGCGCCGGTCCTCTATGCGGCGCTCGCCCGTTCCGGCTATTTCCCGGTCGCCGAGCTGGCAACGCTGCGCCGGCTCGGCTCGCGGCTTCAGGGCCACCCGGAACGGAAGACGTTGCCGGGCATAGAAAGCACGAGCGGCCCGCTCGGTAGCGGGCTGTCGCAGGCGGCCGGATACGCCCACGTCCTGCGGAACATCAAGCGGGTTCGAGGCAGGTTCGTCTACACCGTCATGGGCGACGGCGAGATCAACGAGGGCAACGTCTGGGAAGCCGCGATGTTCGCCGGTAAGTACCGCCTCGGCAACCTGATCGCCTTCATCGACCGCAACTACATCCAGATCGACGGTGCCACCGAGGACGTGATGCCGCTCACTCACCTGCGCGCCAAGTGGGAGTCCTTCGACTGGCACGTGATCGAGATCGACGGCAACAGCGTGCGGGCCGTGGTGGAGGCGATCCAGCTCGGCAAGGCGGTCAGCCACGCGCCAACGATGATCATCGCCAACACGGTGCCCGGTAAAGGGGTGCCGTTCATCGAGTACGACCATCGCTGGCACGGCACGATCCCCTCGTCCACGCAGGCCGAAGAAGCCCTGCGCATCCTGAACGGCGGCCTGGACGCATGACGACCTATCCGATCGCACCCGACGCGCTCACCAAACCCCACCTCGAACCGATTCGCTTCGGGTTCGGGCGGGGGCTGCTCGCCGCCGGCGAACTCGATGAGCGGGTAGTCGCGTTGTGTGCGGACCTCACCGAGAGCACGCGGATGCACCTGTTTCGGGACCGGTTCCCCGAGCGGTTCGTCGGGGTCGGGGTCGCCGAACAGAACCTGGTCACCGTGGCCGCCGGCATGGCCCACGCCGGTATGATCCCGTTCACGAGCAGCTATGCGGCGTTCAGCCCCGGCCGGAACTGGGAGCAGATCAAGACGACCGCCGCGCTGAACGATCAGCCGGTCGTCGTTGTCGGATCCCATGCCGGCGTCAACGTGGGGTACGACGGCGCCACCCACCAGATGCTCGAGGACATCGCGATCATGCGCGTGCTGCCCAACATGAGAGTGATCGTGCCCGGCGACAGCCTCGAGGCGGAGCGAGCGACGCGAGCGCTCGCGGCCGATCCGGCCCCGTCATACCTGCGCCTGGCCAGGGACAAGACCCCGATCTTCTCGACGCCGGACTCGCCTTTCGAGATCGGTAGGGCATACCTGCTCGCCGACGGACGGGACGTCAGCCTGATCGCCACCGGCACCATGACCTACCACGCACTCGTCGCGGCCGATGCGCTCAGCCGCAAGGGGATCTCGGCAGAGGTCGTCCACGTCCCGACCATCAAGCCCTTGGATTCCGCGACGATCCTTTCCAGCCTCCGCAGGACGGGGCGTGCGGTCACGATCGAGGAGGCACAGGTGGCCGGCGGGTTGGGCGGCGCAATCTGCGAGCTGACCGCCGCCGAACATCCGGTCCCGGTACTGCGATTGGGAATGCGGGACCGCTACGGCGAGAGCGGTGGATCCACCGAACTGCTGGAGAAGTTCCGGTTGACCGGCACGCAGATCGCCGAGGATGTGGACCGGCTTATCCAGGGCTGAAAGCACCCGGTGAAGCCGTGGCGGCCGGGTTGCCGGTCGGCGGACGGGTGCCGTGTCAGGCCAGGCCGGCGTCGTGGGCGAGGAGCGCTATTTGGGTGCGGTTGTCGAGGTCGAGCTTGGTCAGGATGTGCGACACGTGGGTCTTCACGGTGGCCAGGGTCATGTCGAGCGCGGTGGCTATCTCGGCGTTGGTGCCGCCCCGGCCGATCGCGACGACGACGTCGTGCTCGCGCGGGCTGAGCGCCGCGAGGGTGGCCCTGGCCCGGGCGTACGCGCCGGCCTGGACGGCGACCCGGTCCATCAGCCGGCGGGTGATCCGCGGGGACAGGATCGGCTCGCCGGCCGCGACCTGCCGTACCGCCTCGGCGATCCGGGCCGGCGGGGTGTCCTTGAGCAGGAAGCCGCTGGCCCCGGCACGCAGCGCGTGCAGGATGTTCTCGTCGGTGTCGAACGTGGTCAGCACGATGATCTCGGGCGGCCGCGGGCGTGCCCGTAGGCGGCGGGTGGCGGTGATGCCGTCGACCCGGGGCATCCGCAGGTCCATGAGCACGACGTCGGGGGCGTGTGCGTCGGCCGCGGCCGGCACCTGCTCCCCGTCGGCGGCCTCGCCGACCACCGCGATGCCCTGGGCACCGTCGAGCATCATGGTCAGCCCGGCGCGGACGAGCGCGTCATCGTCGACGACCAGTACGCGCACCGGCGGGGTCACGCCGGCCATGGTATCGAGGCGTGCAGCCGGAACTCCCCGCCGACCGTCTGGTGGTCGAGCCGCCCGCCGGCCAGGTGCACCCGCTCGGTGAGCCCGACCAACCCGGCGCCCCCGGACCATCCGGGCGGCGTCGCACCCTCCGGTGCCAGCGCGTTGCGGACGTCGACCTCCAGGCCCGCGCCGGGTCCGCCGCGCACGGCGACCCGGACCGGCTGGCCGGCGGCGTGCTTGCGGGCGTTGGTCAGGCCCTCCTGGATCACCCGGTACGCCGTGCGGGCCACCGACGGGGGCGCCTCGGCCGGCTCGTCCACCGCCTCGCGCAGCAGCACCTCGGTGCCGGCGTCGCGGGACTCCTCGACCAGGCGCGGGACGTCGGCCAGCACCGGCTGCGGGCGGCTGCCGTCGCTGTCCGGCACGTCGTCGCGCAGCAGCGAGATCACCTCACGCAGTTCGTCGAGCGCCTGGTGCACGCCGTCCCGGACGACGCCCGCGGCCCGGGACAACCGCTCGGGTGAGGAGTCCGGCCGGTACTCCATCGCGCCGGCGAACGTGGCCAGCAGCGACAGGCGGTGGGCCAGGACGTCGTGCATCTCCCGGGCGATCTTGCGGCGTTCCAGCATGCGCGCCTCGGCCACCCGGCGGCCCTGCTCCGCCTCGGCGCGGCGGGCCCGCTCGTGCAGCGAGCGGATCAGCGCCTCGCGGGCCTGCGCCCACGCACCCCAGGCGAGCAGCGCACCGTAGCCCAGGGTGACCAGCGCCAGCCACCAGCCGTACGAGATGCCGCCGTTGGACCGCCAGGCACCCTGGACCGCGTGCGCGGCGAGCCCGGCCACCGCCACCGCGATCGCGACCGGGGAGCGCCGGCGCCGCGCCACCTGCAACGCGCCGATCGTGGCCGGCGGGGTGGCCGCCGGCGACACCGCGGCCAGCACGGTGAGCACGGCCGTGGTGGCGGCCGGCCGCCACCGCGTCAGCGGCGTCAACAGCCAGCTCAGCGCGCCGGCCGTGAGGTCGAGCGCGAGCAGCGGACCGAGCGGGCGGTCGCTCCACCAGCCCAGGATCGTTGCCGCGACCAACACGCCGGACGCGCCCAGCAGCACGGCGAGGGCCGCGGTACCCGGCCGGCGGTCACAGTCTTCCGGCCCGAGGGAGAAGCTGTTCACCCGGCGAGGCTAACCGGCGGCTGCTGGGGGCCGACACCTTCCAAAGTTGGTGGTCGAGCTCTCCTAAGCGAGAGTCGGCGCGGCTCGCGGTCCGATGTGCCCACCGGCCCGGACCGCGACGCTCATCGGCATGACGAACGACATGCAGCGGACCGACACGACCAGGACCACCGCACGGCGCACCGCCCGCGCGATCACCATCGCCGGCGCGGTGGCCGGCGCCCTGCTCCTCTGGGTCGTCAACGACCCCTGGGCCGGCATCGACCTCACCGTCCGCCAGGGCGACACCACCCAGCACATCGATCCGCCCGCCGTCGCGGTGGCCGCGCTGGTCGCCGGCCTGGCCGCCTGGGGCCTACTCGCGCTGCTGGAGCGCACCGTGGGCCACCCCGTGCGGACGTTCCGGATCATCGCGCTGATCGTGCTGGCGCTCTCGCTGGTCGGCCCGCTGGGCAGCGGCGTCGGCACCAGCAGCCGGTTGGTGCTGCTCGGCATGCACCTGACCGTCGGCGCGGCGCTGATCATCGGCCTGCCCGGCCGCCGGAACTGCCGATAAGGATGGACATCACGCCGGAGCACCCGCCGTCCCGGTCCGGCGGGTGCTCGCGGTGCCGAGTCGGTTTGGGGCACCGGCGGTGCCGGCATACCGAGGCGTCCGAGAGCGCCGAGGTTGCGCCATCATGTAGCGATGCCGCATGGTCTGTCCTATGCCGACGCCGTCAGGATTCTGGGCGGCTCGGGACCGCTCGCCAAGGCCGCCGAGAACCTGCTCGGCGGCGCGCTCACCGTGGCCACCGCGGGCGGCAGCGAGCTCGCGATCAGCCTCTTCGACGCCAAGGCCGAGGTGGTCCGGCTCGGCGGTCTGGTCACGGCCCGAATCGGCGATTCCGTACGCGGGCTGGGGCGCCACGACCGCAGCGAGCGGCTCCAGGCCGCGCACGTCGTCCTGGTGGTCACCGCGTTCTTCACGGAGCTGGACGACTGCCTGACCGCGGCGGGTATCGGTAAACCCGGCTTCACCCGTGACGACCAGCTCCGGTTCGCCGCGGGCGGCGACGGGGGCACGCTGGTCGACCGCCTCCTGCCCGCGCCCGTCCCGCTGCCGGCGCCCGATCTGCCGTACGCGAGCCTCCTGGCCGACATGAAGAACTGGTTCGCCGAGGAGGCCGCGCGCATGGGCCGCCACCTTGCCGGGCTCGCCGTCTGGGACCGGGCCGGCGAGCGCGCCCGCGGCACGCTGACCGACCTGCTCGACCAGCGGCTGCCCGGCGCGGCCGTCGCCCGCTACGACGAGATCCATCGCCGCCTCTGCGCGCAGATCCCCGAGTTCGCGCTCTGGGCCGATCGCCTCGAGGCGCGCGCGACCGCCCGCGGCCTCGAACGTCTCGAAGAACTCCTGCTCCAAGCCGCCTCGGACGGCGACCCGAGCCGGCACCGGGCCGCGCTGGCCCGCGCCTGCCGCGCCGAGCTGGACCGTCCCGTCCTGAGCGGCGACGCGGGCGAACTGCGCCTGCCGACGCTCGGGGCCGGGTACATCGATCCACATTTCCGGGTCAAGGCGGCCGGTCCGGGCGCCCATCCCGCGGACGACCGGTGGTGGACCGGCGCCGCCGTGCGCGCCGACTTCGCCGGGTTCCTCGCCGCCCACCTGACCACGACCCGGGCCACCGAGGCGCCGATGCTGCTGCTCGGCCAACCCGGCGCCGGGAAGTCGTCCCTGACCCGGATCCTCGCCGCCCGGCTGCCCCCCGGCGACTTCTTCGTCTGCCGGGTCCCGCTGCGCGAGGTGCCCGCCGAGGCCGAGATCCAGGACCAGGTCGAGGGGGCCCTGCGCGGGGCGATCGGCGAGACGGTGTCCTGGGCCGAACTCTCCCGCGACGCCGGCGGCGCCCTGCCGGTGATCCTGCTGGACGGCTTCGACGAGCTCCTGCAGGTCACCGGCCTGCACCAGTCCGACTACCTGGAGCGGGTCGCCAAGTTCCAGCAGCGGGAGGCGGCGCTGGGCCGCCCGGTCGCGGTCATGGTCACCAGCCGGATCGCCGTCGCGGACCGCACCCGCCTGCCCGTCGGCGCCCTCGCCGTGCGCCTCGAGCCGTTCGACGACGCCCAGATCGAGCGTTGGCTGACCGTCTGGAACGGGACGACCGCGCCCGTCAAGCCCCTGGCCCCCGACGTGGTTCTGCGCTTCCGCGCCCTCGCCGAGCAGCCGTTGCTGCTGCTCATGCTGGCCCTCTACGACGCCACCGGCCACGCGCTGCAGGACGGCGCCGCGGCTCTCAACGGTGGTCAGCTCTACGAGCGGCTGCTGGCTTCCTTCACCGAGCGTGAGGTGCGCCGGGTACACGCGGGGCAGCCCGACTCGGCCGTACCGCCGCTGGTCGAGCAGGAGCTTCTGCGCCTGTCCGTGGTCGCCTTCGCGATGTTCCACCGGATGCGGCTGTGGGTCACCGAGCGCGAACTGGACGACGACCTCGACGGCCTCGGCATCACGGCGTCGCGTCCGGGCGGTACCGAGGGGTTCCGCAGCCCGCTCACCGCCGGTCAGGAGATGGTCGGACGCTTCTTCTTCATCCAGCGAGCCCAGGCCGTTCAGGAGGAC
Source organism: Rhizomonospora bruguierae (assembly GCF_018397995.1). Classification (GTDB taxonomy): domain Bacteria; phylum Actinomycetota; class Actinomycetes; order Mycobacteriales; family Micromonosporaceae; genus Rhizomonospora; species Rhizomonospora bruguierae. The sequence continues at coordinate 19,402 of NZ_BBQH01000018.1, read as the reverse complement.
GAACCTCGGCAGACGTATGAGTTTCTGCACGCGACCTTCGGCGAGTACCTCGTGGCCCGACTCGTCGTGCAGGCCGTGCGTGACACCGAGGCGCGGGCGGCGGCGAGCACGCTGGCCCTGCGTCTGGGCCTGTCGAACGACGACGACCTGCTGCGCTCCCTCCTCGGCTTCACGCCGCTGACCGCTCGCGCCACGGTCCTGCCGTTCATCGCCGGCCTGCTCGACGGACCCGACCGCGATTGCATCCGAGGGTGGCTGACCGGCCGCACCGCCCAGGCCGTGACCCGCCCGCAGTACACCGAAAGCCGCTACCGCCCGGTAGCCAAGCGCATCGACCACTGGCTGGCCACCTACTCGTTCAACCTGCTCATGCTGACCCTGGCCTGCGGCGGCGAACTGCGGGCGTCGGACCTGTTCACCCGGGCCGGCGACCCCGCGGCCTGGCTGCGCAACTCGGCTCTGCAATGGCAGGCCGCCATTCCCGGCGACATGTGGATGGACGCCATGGAGGTCCTCACGGTCACCCGCGGTTGGCGCGACGGTCGCCGCGACATCGTCCTCGAATACGCGCGCGAGTGGACGGCTGACCTCCCGGACCCGACGGACGTCTACTGGATCAACGGGCTGGAAGCCGGCGGAAGCCGCGACGTGGCCTTCGCGGCCACCTTCGAGATACCACCCGCGCTCAGGTCCATGCAGCTCAGCAACCGCTTGAGCGACGACGCGCTGCTGCACGCCCTGGAGCCGTTGATCCATCGGATACCCGCGGCGCTGACCCAGTTCGCCACGCGGGAGAACGGCCACAGCTCGGTCGCGCACAGCCTCATCCGGATGTGGCTGGCGGTCCCGCGGCGGCTCTCGTCGAAGGAACTGGTCGCGGCCTACGAGGAGGTGTCCAATGCCGCGGTGGACCTGGCCAACGGCAAGCTGGTTACCGCGAGCGGGGAGGTCACCGAACTGCTGCTGCACACCATGCGCGCCGACGCGTACCGCCTACCCGGCGACAAGGTGTGCGCGATCGTCCACGAACTGATCGACGAGGCGGTCCTCACTCCGGTCGCCGCCGCCAGCGCCGTCTACTGCCTGGCGGCCTCGGACGCCGCAGCCGGCCGGTACGGTGCCGGTCTCGCATCCGACCTGATCCGGGAACACGCGGACGGCATCGACGTCCGCGCGCTCATCCCCGCGTTGCGTGCGCTCGTCGACGGCCAGAAAACCGAGCCCGTGGACCTCGATCGCCTGGTCGCGGCCCTGATCGAGGCCGGACGCCGACCGGAACTCGAACGCGCGGCCCCCGGCCTCGCCGAGTCCCTGTTCGGCGGTGTCTGACACAGCGCTCCGGCCGTGGACGCCCGGGCCGACCCGGCTCCCGCTAACCGGGACGAGCCCGTATCGCCGCGAGCTGGATCTGCAACGCCAGCCGGACCCGCGGCGAATCGAGGTCGATGGTGACGACCTCGGCGAGCCGGCGCATCCGGTGCCGGAGCGTGTTGGGGTGCACGTGCAACTGCCGGGCGGCCGTCCGCGGGTCGCCCTGTTGGGCGAGCCAGGCGGCCAGCGTGGCGACGTAGTCCGTGCCGTGTACCCGGTCGTGGGCGACGAGGTCGGGCAGCGGTCCGCCGACCAGCAGGTCACGCTGCGGCAGCGCGGTGACCACGCGGTGTACCACCACCTCGGCCCAGGCGTCCTCGAACCGCAGCACCGGACCGCGTTGCCGGGCCGCGCCGTGCAACGCCAGCAGTTCTGCCGCCTCCACGCGTGACCGCGGCAGGTCGGTCAGCTGCCTGGCGACGCCACCGGACGCGGCGCGCAGCCCCGGGTCATGCACGGCGATGTCGTGGATCAGCCGCTCCATCCAGAGCCAGGAGCCGGGCCGGTCGCCCTCGTCGACCACGACGGTGAACAGGAGTTCCCCGACGTCGGCGATCACCGGCTGGCGCCACCCGTGCCGGCGGGCGATCGACTCCCACAGGGCCAGGTTGTGCACCATCTCCTCGGTCCCACCGTGCGCCCCGAGCGCGACCACCCGCCACGGACCCGGGGGCAGGCCCAGGTCCTCGCGGCCCACCTGGCCGGGCGCCCGCAGCGCGGCCCGGAGGCGGTCGGCCGACACCCGGCGTACGACGTCGGCCTGCACCCGCAGCCGGAGCAGGTGGAGCGCCAGCACGGACGCCACGCCCTGGACATCGCGCAGGCGGTCGTCCGGCACCGGCCCCTCGACGACGGCCCAGATCGAACCGAGCAGTTCACCGCCCGCGCGGATCGGGACCACGAGCCTGGGCAGCGTCCCGTCCGGACCCTGCGGCACGAAGATCAGCTCGGTTCCCTTCGCGAGTTTGCGGAAGACGCCCCGGGACCGGAAGTGGGCGATCACGTCGCCGGGCACCCGCCGCCCGACGATGGTCGAGACGCGCGCCGGGTCGGTGCGGTCCTGCCGCGAGGAGTAGGCGAGCACCCGGGACAGTCCGTCCTCGATCGTCACCGGGGCGTCGACGATCACGGCCGTCGCGTCGGCGAGGGCGAACAGCTCGTCGTACACCCCGGTCTCGCCGGCCTCCGGCGAACCGGGCGCGGCCGCCCGGTCGATGACCCCGCGCAGCAGCCAGACGAGCTGGGTCCACGACCCGTGGCTCTGCAACTCCACCAGGGTCAGGTCGCGGGCGGCGGCGGACGAGATCACGTCGGGGTGCGAGGCCAGCGGAGGCTTCAGGACGAGGCCGGCCGCCGCGGTCGCCGCGCACCGCTCGATGACGGCGAGCGCCTGGTCCGGCGCGGCGATGCCCGCGCCGAGGACAAGGTCGCCGGGCTGCCCGGTCACCGCCTCGTCGACCTCGGGGAGGGTCACGTCCCGGACCTCCGCCCCGGCGCCGGGGACGACGATCTTGAGCAGCGCGGCGCCGATCGCGTCCACCACCCCGGCCACCGTGATCATGCCCTGAATGATGCCTCAGCATTGTTCGTCCCGCCCAACGACCCGATCGAGCATTGGCCAGGTCGAACAATGACGCCCCCGCGCGGCCGGGCCAGGATTGGGCCCAAGCACCCTTGCGTCGAAGGAGACCGGAATGCCTGACGTCGAGCACGTGCCCGCGCCCCAGCGCGTCGCCGTCATCGGCGCCGGGATGGTCGGGCTGGCCACCGCCTGGTTCCTCGAGGAGCGCGGGGTGGAGGTCACCGTCCTCGACCGCACGGGCGTGGCGGCGGGCGCGTCGTGGGGCAACGCGGGCTGGCTCACACCCGGGATCACCACCCCCCTGCCGGAGCCGGCGGTACTCCGCTACGGGCTGCGCGCCGTCCTGAGCCCGTCGTCGCCGGTCTACGTGCCACCGCGCGCGGACGCGCGGCTGCTGCGGTTCCTGGCCGGCTTCGCGCGGCACAGCACCCCGGCGAAGTGGCGGGCCGCGATGCGGGCCTACATCCCCATGAACCGGCGCGCGTTCGAGGGGTTCGACGCCCTGGCCGCCGGCGGGATAGCGTCGGTGACGCACGAGGCGAAGTCGTTCATCGCGGCGTACCGCACCGAGGCGGAACGGTCGGTCCTGCTGGACGAGCTGGGACACATCCGGGCCGCGGGCCAGCAGATCGAGTTCGACGTGCTGACCGGTGCCGAGGCGCGGGCGGTGGAGCCCTCGCTGTCGGACCGCGTCGGCGCCGCCATCCGCCTGCACGGCCAACGGTTCATCGACCCTGGGCACTACGTCCACGCGCTCGCCGCCTCCGTCCGCGCACGCGGTGCGGAACTGGTGACGGGGGCGGACGTCGTCACCGTGCGAGACGAGGGGGCGGGGATCCGGGTGGTGACCTCCGCCGGCGCGGACGAACGCTATGACGCGGTGGTGCTGGCGACCGGCACCTGGCTCGGTGACCTGGGCCGGCGCTTCGGGGTCCGGACCGTCGTGCAGGCCGGCCGCGGGTACAGCTTCAGCGTCCCGATCGAGTACCTCCCGGCCGGGCCGGTGTATTTCCCGGCACAGCGCGTCGCGTGCACGCCCCTCGGCACCCGGCTGCGCGTCGCCGGGATGATGGAATTCCGCAGTGCGGGCGCGCCGCTGGACCGCCGCCGGGTCCGGGCCATCGCCGAGGCCGCACGGCCGCTGCTGCGCGGCGCCGACCTGGACGACCGTGCCGACGAATGGGTCGGGGCGCGCCCCTGCACGCCCGACGGGCTACCGCTGATCGGCCGGACCAGGTCGTCGCGGGTCTTCGCCGCCGGCGGCCACGGCATGTGGGGCATCACCCTCGGCCCGCTCACCGGCAAGCTGCTCGCCGAGCAGATCACCACCGGCCGGCAGCCCGCCGAACTGCACCCCTTCGACCCGCTGCGCTGACACCATCCACCCCGCCGGGCCACCGCCCGGCCCGGTCAGCGCAGTCCGGCGAACAGGTCATCCTCGGGCGTCGGCGCATCGGTGTTGTCGCGGACCCGGACGAAGGTCTCCACGCCCATCAGTTCGGTGAACCGTTCCTGACCAAGGTGCAGGAAGAAGATGTTCTCGGCCTGGCTGGCGTGCGCCGCCAACGATGCGAACTTCTGCCCGCCGTAGCCGCTCGTGTCCACCCAGGTGGTGATCTCGTCGTCGGGCAGGCCGACCTGCGGCATCGCCTCCGACGGCCCCTCCGGCTCGGGAAACTCGACGCCGATCTCCTTCATCACCCGACCGAACTCCTGAAACGCACTGCGCGGCACGGTGGTCCAGTACACCTTCGCGGGGATGTCCGTCCGCTCGACCGCGGCCATGGTGATGCGGTGCGCCTGGATGTGGTCCGGATGGCCGTAGAAGCCGTTTTCGTCATAGGTGACGACGACGTCGGGCCGGTACCGCCGGATCAACCCGGTCAGCCGGTCGGCCGCCTCCGCCACCGGTGTGTTCCAGAACGCGCCACGCGCGTCGTTGGTCGCCCAGCCCATCATCCCGGAATCCGCATAGCCGAGCGTCTCCAGGTGCGTGACCTTCAACGCCTCGCAACTGGCCGCCAACTCGGCCCGGCGCATCACCGCCACGGCCTGCGGGTCGTGCCCCGGGTCGCCCGGCTTGACCCCGCCGGGCCCGTCGCCGCACCGCCCGTCCGTGCAGGTCACGAGCACCGTCGTAATGCCCTCCGCCGCGTACCGGGCGAGGATGCCGCCGGTGCTGGTCGCCTCGTCGTCGGGGTGCGCGTGCACCGCCATCAAGGTCAGAGATCGCTTAGCCACCCCACCACAATATGAGGGACGCCCGACGCACTAGCATTGCCGCGGTCCGGGCGGCTGCTGAAACGAGGCGAGATGCGTTGGCTGCGGCAGTTGCTGGGTAGCAGGCGGGTCCAGCTCAACCCGGGGCGGCAGCAGGCGCTGCTGTGGGAGGTCCGGCACCGGTACGGCGCCGGCTCACCGGTCCGGTTTCCGGACCAGGTCGAGGCGATCACCCGGCTGCTGAACGACGACGACGGACTGGTGGTGGCGGTCCAGATCGTGACCGAGGCCGCCGACGAGGCACACGCGGACCTGGCGGCCCAGGCGCACGACGTACACCGACGGACGGGCCGGCGGCTCCTGGTGAACCGCCGAAACTACCGGCCGCTGTGGAAGGAAGCCGGGCCGGCGCTGCGGTGCCCCCTGTTCGCGCTGCCGGGCGGCCTCCACCCGTACGCGCAGGTGGCCGCCGCCGTCGCGGTGGTCGGCGGCGGGGCGCCCCGGCTCGGCCGGGTGTCCGACCCGAACCCGCTCCTGACCGGCGTGTTCGAGGTGCTCGACCTCACCATCGCCGGCTGGCAGTACGGCCGGGTGCGGGTGGACACCGATGCCGCAGCCCTGGCCGATCGACTGATCTCGACCGCCGGGCAGATCCTCGCGACCATCGACGACCCGCCCCGACTGCCACCCCCGGTGCGCGAACTGATGCGCCGCAACAACACCCTCGACGTTCACGATCCGACCGGTCCCCGGGTGGTCGGCGGAATCAATCCGGGCGCGCGGATGCGGGAGACCCTGCTGGTCTGAGACGCGGAGGCGCCCGGCGAGTCGTCGGGCAGTGGTGCCGCGCCGCCGGAGACAACCCCGGCGGGCGTGTTGCCAAGCGATACGCCGACACCGAAAGCCGCTACCGATGCGACCGCTTTCCGGCGTGGGCGGATCAGGATGGGATGGCGAGCGTACCGGCGCTGAGGCCGTCGCTGATCTCGCGCGCCAAAGCTGCCCCGGCAATCGCGGCTTCGTCGAGTTCGGTGCGGAACTTGGCGAGTTGCTGGAAGGCTCGTCCGTATGTTTGCTGCTGGGCTAGTGGCAGCACGGGGATGGTCAGCCGCCTGATGTCGATGCGTAGGGTGCCGTTTCCGGTGCCGGACACTCGGCCGGCGACGCGCAGGTTGTCCGTGTGGGATATGACGCCGGCGACGAACCAGGGGTCGAATCGGTTGGGGTCGACCCGTATCAGCTGTACACCTGGCCCGAGTTGGGCTCCGACCTGTTCGGCGGTGGCTACCAGCGCGACGATTGCGCGGCCCAGGACGGGGATGAGGATGTCGTCGGTGCGTACGTGGGGGCCGGGGTCGTCTTCCGTGGCGTGGTTGGCCTCGCCGGTCGCTCCTCTGCCGGCGAGGATGTCGGCGGAGGTGAGCACCGAGCCGGTGGCGGGCGTGCCGGATGGTCGGTTACGGGAGGCCGCGCGTTGCACGGACATGCTGTTGGATCGGATCAGGTCAGCGATGTTGGCTCGGGGCGCTGCCCGTAGCGCTGCCGCTTTCGCCTGCCGTACGGCGGGGAGGCCGTGTCGTACTTCGTTGATGAGTCGGCCGAAGTCGCTGATTCTGCCGATGATGTGGGCGGGATTGTTGGCGAGTTCGTTGGCCTGCGGCAGATAGCGCTGCGGGGTCAGGTCGACCTGGTCGTCGAGCAGGTTTATGGCGGGTACGGTGCGGAAGATGCCGGGAGCTTCGGCGTTGTGGTCGTTCAGGTGGGCGCGCCAGGCTGTTCCGGCGATGTCTGCGGGTGCGCGGTCTTTCGACGCGGTTGTGGTGTCGACGACCAGCAGACCTTCAGCCGGTGGCCTCTGATGGGGCTGGGTGAGTACCCACACGTGCAGGCCGATGCCGGTTGGCGGCATCAGGCCGGCGGGTAGGGCGATGACGGCGCGTAGGGCTCCGCGGCGCACGAGTTCGGCTCGTATGCGGCGACCGGCCGGGCGTTGCGCGGCGGCCGGGGGCATGAGTACGACGGCGGTGCCGCCGGGGGAGAGGTGGGCCAGGGCGTGTTGCACCCAGGCGAGTTCGGGCTCGGTTCGCGGGGGCAGGCCGTAGGTCCAACGTGGATCGTAGGCGAGGCGTTCATGCCCCCAGTCGTGGATGCCGAATGGAAAGTTCGCCACGACGACGTCGGCCCGTAGGTCCGGGAAGGCGTCGGCGAGCAGGCTGTCGCCGACGTGTACGGATGGTGGGGCCGCCGCCTGCCCGGTGCGTCGGGCGCGGAGGTGCACGAACCACAGGCGCAGCAGGGTGATGAGGGCGTACTGCGGGTTGATTTCCTGCGCGTAGCAGTGGAAGGCAGCGCCGTTGCGTAGCGCCCGGTCGGCGGCCATGCGGAGGATCGTTCCGGTGCCGCTGGTGAAGTCGAATGCGCGGGCGCCGGAACCGGCGAGCGTCAGCATCACCTCGGCGACGCCGTCCGGGGTGCCGGCCAGGCCGGAGAGGGACTGGGCCGAGGTGACGTACTGGCTGTGCAGATACTCGAAGGCGGCCTCCGGCTCCTGTTCCCTGCCGAGTTGGTCGACCGTGCGCAGCATGGCGGTGAGCTGCGGTGTCCATGGTTTTGGCAGCACGTTGGCGACCATTTTGGCCAGGCCAGGGTCGAGCGTGCGGAGGCGCGCGATGAGTGGTTTCGTGGTGAGGAGGGCTTCGTCCCCGGTAACCGTTTGATCGGAACGGGCGAGCAGGTAGGCGCCGGCGATGCTGAGTGCGTCGGTGATCTGGGCCGCGGGCTGGTAGCTCTCGATGCGCCGCCAGGCCCACTGCTCGGTGCCTGCCTGGTGCAGCTTGCCGTGCCGGCTCAGCCACTGCTCTACCTCGTGGGCGCTGAAGAACGGGCTGGTCGGAGTGCCGCCGACCGGTATTGGAAAGTCGGCGTACCGGCGGCGCCAGTTGCTCACCGCCGCCCTGCCGACGTTGGCCAGTCGGGCGATGCCGCTGGCGGTCAGAGTGGCCTCTCCGGCGGGCACGCCCGACTCTGCTGTCACGCGTGAACGTTAGCACACGATAGGCACTTGAAAACCGCATTCACAGACTCTACAGTCGCGGGTGTTCCGGTTCACCAGGCATAGCGAGGGGGCTCCAATGCCGCGTCGTGGATACAGCACGAGCATCGGAAAGATCGCCAAGTTTTACCAGGACCGCCGCGTCTCCGAGATCCGCGTGCTCGGCGATCAGCTGCGCCAGGAGCTGCGCGCCGCCTCCGGCAATCGCCCGGAGACGCACGGCACGCGGCAGGAGCCGCCGGCCCGCTGACCGAATTCATCCCAACCCGACGACCGAAGGAGGACCATGAACACCCTTGCTCGCACCCGCGGCGCCACCCGCATCGACCACCTGCTTCCCGCCGATCCCCTACCTGTTTGAGGGCGCACAGCGGTACTGCTCCGGCAGCGGGCGCATCGCCGCCCCCGAGGTGTACGCGCGGGTTCGCCTCGACCCCGTGCTGGGCGCCGCCGTCGCGGCCGCCTACATGGTCGCGCCGGCACGCGATGAGCGGGCCTTTCCCGCGTACGCCGCGTTCTGCCGCGAGACCGTGCGGCAGTACCACTTCCTGGTCGGCCGGGTCGAGTTCGGTGGCCTGGGCGTGGCGGTACGGATCGTCGACGAGGACCCGTACGCCGATGTCGAGTCCTTGGTGGACGATCTGCGGCGCCGCCGGCTGAAGGTCTGGGCCAGCGAGGCGAGCGGCAATCCACACCCGTATCTCAGCGACGGGGAGAACGACATGTTCCGTGCGGTGCACGACGCCTTCGGGCACGCGGCCAGCGGTCGTGGCTTCGATCGGCACGGTGAGGAGGCGTCCTGGCTGAAACACTGCCGGATGTACTCGCCACTGGCCGGGCGCGCCATGACAACCGAGACGCGCGGGCAGAACTGTGCGCACATCTTCTACTACCGGGGCGGCCGGTTCCCGGAGCAGAAGGCGGTCCTCTTACCCCGGGCGTTCAGTGATCCGCGTCTGGTGTGGACGGAGGGATCAACGGCGGGGTGGAAGCGCCCCCATCGAGCCGCTCAATCTCCCGCCGCAGATCCAGCACGGCGGGGTGCTCGGGCCCGTCCGCCCGGACCCGGTCCTCCAGCAGCATGGTGAGCTGGCGCAGGGCGCGGTCACGCTCACCGAGCGGCACGTGGGCGCGGGCGGCGCGCAGTCGGGAGTCGAACACCATCGGGTGGTCGTTGCCGTGCAGCCGCGCGTGATGGTCGGCGAGCCGGCGCCACTGGCGGGCCGCCGCGCGGAACTGGCCGGCGGTGTGCATCTGCTCCGCCTGGTGCGCGACGTCTCCCGCGTCGAAGGCCGTGTGTCCGGTCGGTGGCGGCAGCAGGCTGTGGCGGTCCGCCGCCGGCATGCGCGCGTCGGCCCGAATGCTCCCCGCACACGCGGGGATGGTCCCGAGGTCGACCACGTCACAGCGGGCGACAACCAATGCATAACCGGACGCTTCAAGCGCGGGTTGCGTCGACTTCAGACCTAAGTTGCAGCTGCTTCAACTGCTCGCCCCGCAGGCCCACGCAGTCCAAGGCCCAGAAGGCGTCGGAGTATACGAAGGTGCCCGTCATCCATTCCTCGTACGAGGACAGTTTGGCGACCTGGAAAGCGCCTGGTACGTAGCGCAGTGTGGGCGGGCGAAAGCCCAACTTCGTGGCGTCGGTGAAGCCGCGCTCACCGTAGTAGTGCGGTGAACCCTCCAAGAACACCAAAGGAACGCCCCGGTTTTCCGCTCCCGCGAGAGCGTGCGCCACAAGTCGAGTACCGATTCCTTGGCGCTGGAACTCCGGTAACACCCCGAGGGGCGACAGCGACAACACGTCCACGAGCCGGGGCAGCGCGTCCAGCCGGCAGGCACTGAGCATCACGTGCCCGACCACGCGGTCGCCGATGGTAGCGACCAGTGACAACGACGCCAGCGATGCCGGAGCGATGCGTAGCGCGTCAACAAGCGCAGGAACCCGCTCGCCGTCACCGAATGCCTGCGTGTGAACCGCTCGCACCGCCTCGTGATCTTCGGCTCGTTCCTGCCGGATCACCAGCTCAACACGTCCGCCCTGGGGGTCGTTGTTTGAAGTCACGGCGCGAGGCTAGCCCTGGAACGATCATGTGGCGAGCGATTAAATCAACGCGGGTCGTAATCCCGACGATTCAGGCGCTGTCGCCGGGCGGACGGTACGACGCCTTCGATGTTCTGCGCGCGGCTGAACTCGTCGAGGAAGAGCGGCAGCTCACGACACGCTAATTTGGGGACACCCCAAGGCAGAGGAGAGCCCCCGTGGGCAAGGTGGTGATGTACAGCTCGGTGTCGGTGGACGGCTTCGTCGCGGACGAGAAGGATCAGCCCGGACCGCTGTTCGACTGGTTGTCCAGCGGTGACGTCGCGTTGGACGAGAGCGGCGAGTTGAAGGTGTCGCAGACGTCGTTTCACTTCGTCGACGGCGTCGAGGCAGCCGTGGCCGAGGCGCAGGAGCTTGCGGGGTGACCGCATCGTCGAGGTCGCCGCTGGCGAGGTCGGTGGTCAGGTGCTTGCCGCGGGCCTGATCGACGAGGTACGGATGGACGTCGTACCCGTCGTGTTCGGATCCGGCAAGCGCTACTTCGGGTCGGTCCACGCGCAGCACCTGCTGGAGGATCCTGACGCGGTGATTCAGGGCAATCGGGTGCTTCACCTGCGCTATCGGGTGCGCCGCTGACCGAGCTGAGCGTCCACACAGCGCGGTGAGGACTGCCGCAGCTCCGTTTCACCTCTCTGCCGATGTTGCCCGGGAAGGGGTTGGCAGCCAGGTGGGCGCGTGCTGACGCCTCGACGATCCTGGGGCCGCGGTCGACCGTACGGCTCGGTAGTTGGTGCCGCTCGTGGCGGTTGGATGGCGGTTATTGGTCTGGGCCTGGAGCAGTTGCGGCCCAGCAGGGTGGACTTGCCGGCGCCGTCCACGTCGTGGGCAGAGCAGACCCGACCGGGCGTAGGGCGACCCAACGCCCTGATGAGGACCATCCCCACCTGCGCGGGGAGCACGGGAGCGTCCTCACCGGCTACACATCGGTCACGGATCGGGACAGGTTGGTCGGTCGGTCCGCGTCGCGTCCCCGTTCGGTTGCCCACCGGACGGCGAACCGGTGGAGCCGGACGAGTTCGGCCATTGGGTCCCTTGTGGATACCTCAAGCCGGGCGCCGGTGTCGAGTACGGCCTGCCGCTGCACGCCGGCCAGCGGGGCGAGCGACCAGACGAGGGTTGTGGCGTCGGCGACGGCGATCGGCCCGTGCCGGTACTCGCCACGCGGGTAGGTTTCGGCCCACACCGCGGCCGCCTCGCGGCACTTGAGCGCGGCCTCCTCGCCGATCGCGGTGGACCAGTCGTGTCCGAGGATGACGAGCTGGCGTTCCGGCGTCGGCGGGAGGTCGCTCGCGAGAGCCTCCTTGGCCTCGGCGATGACCGCCGTCAGGTCCTCGCCGAGGGAGGCGCGGAACAGCGCGAGGGCGGTCGTGGCGAACCGGGTCTGCACGACGGACTGCTCGTCGGCGAACTTCAGCGGCACGACGCGGGTGGCGGCGGCCGCGACGGGGGTGTCGACCACACCGATGACGGCGGTGCGCGGTACGCCGGCGGGCAGCTGGGCCAGCGCGTCGATCACCTCGACCGAGGTGCCCGAGCGGCTGAGCGCCATGATCCGGTCGTACGGCCGCAGCCGGGTGGGCAGTTCGCTGGCCACCGCCGCGTCGGTCTCACCGTGCCCGGCCTGCTCCCGCAGCCAGGCGTAGGCCCGGGCGATGTAGTACGAGGTCCCGCAGCCGATCACGAGGACGCGTTCGCCGTGCCGCGGCAGGGCGGCGCTATGCGTGCCCGCCACCTCGACCGCCCGCGTCCAACACTGTGGCTGTGTCTCTATCTCGGCGGTGGTGATGGCGCCGGGCGACGGCTTCACGGTTGGTCCTCTTCTGCCGTTCGTGATGTACGGCGGTGAGCTCACTCACGAGCACTCCCCGCCGCCGGGGCGGTCCGTTCGACGAACGTAAGTGGTATGTGATTGGCTCGTCAACGGCCGATGACGGTAACCAATGGTTTGGTTCCGTCGCTCCTGGTGGCGCGCAGGCCACGTGGGCGACTGGTTCGAGGATCGGTCGACCGAACGAGGATCGAGCAAACCGGTATGGTTCTGGTATGACCGGTGCGAGCACGCGGATACCCCGCGGCCTGTTCGCCGATGACGCGCTCCCCCTGTACGAGCACCGCCGTGCAGCTGCTCGACGACCTACGCGCCGCCGCCGCCCGCGCTGGTGACCGGCTGCCCTCCGAGCGGGCGCTGGCGGCCCGGTACGCCGTTTCGCGCGTGACGCTGCGAGCCGCCCTCGCCGAACTGGAATCGCGCGGCATCGTGCGACCCTCGTCGTCGCGCGGCTGGTTCGTCGCCGACCTCGACCAGTTCCCCGACCCGGCGGTGACGCCCCCACGGCAGCCGCCCAGGTGCAGGGCCTCGCCGACTTCGCCCGCGTCAACGGTCTGCTGCCCAGCAGCCGGGTCCTCTCCGCCGCGGTCCGACCGGCAACGGTGTCCGAGGCCGAAGACCTCCGCATCGCCCCCGGCGCCGACCTCGCGACCCAGCTGACCTTCAACCAGGCCAACCGCCCGATCGAGCTGACCGTCCAGGTCTACCGCGGGGACCGCTACCGCTTCCGCGCCTCCATCACCAACCAGCCCTGATCAGGCGTCCTTCCGGTGCCGCCGCTCAGTCGATGAGCCGCCACCTGCTCACCCGTGCGCAGTCGACTTCGAAGTCGAGGCCCAGGACGGGTGGCAGGGCAGGCTGTCTGGTGTAGCCGGTCCGCCGCACACCGGGTAGTGCGCGCTCCAGGTGACTCCGAAGCTCCCTGACTTCGAATTTGGTATATACGTTGAGGTTCAGGGGAGCGTCTGGCGCGATGCGCAGCGCCTTGAAACGGTCGCGGACCACGTCGAGAACAGCGTCCCGCTTTGCCGCTAGTCCGCGGTCGGAATAGTCGCCGTGTGCGGTGATCCGGTCCGGCGTGAAGCCTCTGCTCGCCTCTGACACGCCTGACATCACGAAGTCAGGGCGGGCGAGGGACACCCGCGGCGCGAGCAGGAAGATCACGGCTACTGCGGGCGTCGGCGAGCCGTCCTCTTCGACGACCGTAGTCCGGGCGACGGGGCTGCGTCCGTCTGTCAGCAAACCGCGCGCGTCCAGGTGAGCGAGGTAGTACCGGTTGAGCGAGGCGAACTCATCGACGGTCAAGGGGCGGGGAACCCGCAGGTGGAGCCCTACGAGCGCGGTCGGTCCGAGTCGGTTCCCAGCGGTCTGGCGATCGAGCCACTCGAACGCCTCCGCGAGGTCGCGCGGCTCGGCGAACTGCCAAGCCTCGATACCGAACCCGGGTTCGACCACGACGCCACCCGAGTATGCTGCGCCCGCGGCCAGATAGCGGAAGTGGCCGGACGCGTGAAGGGCCGCCCCATTGTTCATGTCGCTCTTCTCCTCATCGACGATCAGTCAGCGGCTGAGGTGGGGTCCAGATCAGCGGGGATGTGCATGTGACCGGACATGATCGGACGGCCGGTCTGCACGACGCTCACACGTTCGACTCCTGTCGCCTGGTCCGGTTCGGGGGAGCCGTAGCCCACGTCTATCGTGAGTGTGCCGCTCGCGTGGCCCAGGACGACGCGCTTGTCGCGCTCCGGGCAATCGGCTTGCGGACCGCGTAGGCCGACGGCAACCGCGGTCGCCATGGCCGCGCTGAGCGGGAGGGCCCCATGGACCAGTCCGCCGGAAAGCATCCGGACGGCCGCGGTCACGCTCTGTGGCAGGCCGAGGTCGGGGAAGGCGCCCATCCGCGAATCGCAGAGCACGCCCACAAATGGCAGTGCCTTTGCCTCGACGCCGGCCGTCTCCTGGCTCTCCGCAAGTCCACAGCGGACCGCTGACCAGCGGCGAACCTCCTCAAGCTGGGTGAGCAGGCGCCCGTCCCCCATGATGTCCTCGCGCTGCCATCCGGGCCACCTCCCGAGGCTGTCGTGGTGAACCAGGACGACGGGGTTGACGACGTCGATGAGCGTCACCCGTACCGTGCCCGCGTCTGTGGCAACACGGTCAAGACCGGACCCCGACGGATAGAGGGTTCCGGTTACGGCGCCAGCGGGACGCAGGAAGGTCGTCACGACGCCGGCCCCTGTGCCGGGCACACCGCCCATCGTCACGTCGCCGTGGTAGCGGACTCTGCCGCTCTCCACCGGAACCTCAACCCAGACGACGTGCCCCGTATTGACGTCGTGGACGCGCACTCGCGTCAGCGGCTCGATCGCGCGTACCAGATCGGAGTCGACCGCGAACTGACCGACGGCCGTGACGAGATTGCCGCAGGTTCCCCGGCGATCGACCTCACCGCTCGCCACGTCGACCTGGTGGTAGGTGTAGTCCACGTCGCAGTCGGCCCTCGACGGCCTCCCGACGCTGGCTACCTTGCTCGTCGTCACGTTGCCACCACCCGCGCCGTCGGCCTGGCGGTACGTCGGATCCGGGCTGCCAACGAGGCGGGCGAGAAGCCGGTCGCGCTGCTGCGGCGGGAACCGCTCAAGATCCTCGGCATGGAGGAGGAGACCCCGACTCGCCCCTCCCCTCGCAAGGACCGCAGGAATGGTCAGCCGGGTCACGTTCTGTCCGCAACTGTCGTGACACACCTGACCAACTCGTCGAGGCTGGACGCGCCGGTCAACGAGCGCAGGGCCGCTTCCACCTCCGTGCCGGACCCGCCAGTGAGCGAGTGGAACTTGTCCCACAGCAATGACGGCGCCATCGGGTTCGAGGGGTGCCCCGGGGGCGTCTCCACCTCGACCGTCCGCGTCGTTCCGTCAGCGCGGTGTACGGTCACCCGCCCTCCGAGGTACCCGGACCATCGTTGGTCCTCCTTGACGGACATCATGCGCAGGAACCGCTGAGTAATGGGTTCATTCAGCGCATTTACGCCGAGTTCCGCCAAACCACACCGCCCGTGCGCCAAGGCGGTCGCGACGCACAGGGGCAGGCTGAACTGGGCGGACTCCCGGTTCGTCACGCTCCAGCGGTCCGGTCCGGCTGCCGATGCGGCCACCTTCGGCGGTACCTCAACGGTCATCGAGGTCACCGCATCAGGGTCCCAGCCGTCATCGGCCGCGATCTCGCAGGCCGCGGCGATAGCGGCGTGGGCGGTGAAGACGGCGGGGAATGCCTTGACCGTTACGTCCGTGCACGTCAGGAGTTCAGCGCCAGCGGAGAAGTTCCCACCCACCATCGTGTTGAAGCCTCCCGGTGCCTCGAAGACACCCGCCGGGCCACGGACTCCGCCGCGAGCGAGTTCAAACGCCGCCCACGCGGAACGCGATGCCATCCCGCTTGCAGTGCTCTTCGTGTCCGAGATGCCGCCGGAGAAGACGGCGCCCAGGGTCGGCGCCGTGGCGGCGGCGATCGCGACCGCGTTCTCGAACACGTCGGGCTCGGCGTCTGTCAGGTGGCTGAGGAACGCCGCACCGGAGATCGCCCCGAGCGTCGCCGCAGGCGCCCAACCTTTGGCTAGCAGGCCATCCCAGCACTGGCCTGTGGTGAGGTAGATGCGGTAGCCATAGGCGACGGCAGCGAGAAACTCCCGTCCGGACCAGGCTGACCTGGCCCCGAGGGCCAGAGCGATCGGAATCACCTGCTCGCTGGGGTGGGTGTTGTTTCGGTACGAGGCCACGTCATTGAAGTCGAGCGCCCGGATGACAGCGCCGTTGACGATCAGGGCGGCCTCGGGGACGAGACGAACCGCGCTTCCGATGGTCGGGGAGTCGCCGGCCTGTCCCGCGTACGCGCGGTGCAGCCTGCTCGCCACGCCTTCGGACGCGCCGGCGAGGGCGCACCCGACGGTGTCGACGACCAACTCCTCCGCCCGGCCGAATTCGGTATCCGAGATGGGTGTGCGACACCATTCCTGAACGGCGTCGACGTAGGTCCGCAGGTCTGTTCTCATGGTCTGCCACCGTCCACGTTGAGCACCTCACCAGTGATGTAGCCCGCCTCGCGTGAGGCGAGATATGCGACCGCGCTCCCGATCTCCTCCGGGATCGCCATCCGTCCTATGGGGATTGCCATGGCTCGTTGTGCCAGTAGCTCCAGTGGGCGCTCCCTCATCCGGGGGGTGTCCACCGCGCCCGGAGCAACGCAGTTGACCGTCACTCCCGTTGCCGCCACCTCCTTGGCCAGGGACCTCGTGAACGCGTCCAGGCCGCCCTTCGCCGCGCAGTAGACGGCCATCCCACTGCCGCCGGTCTGACCGCCCAGGGAAGAGATGCTGACGATCCGGCCGAAGCCCCGGCGGACCATGACGGGCAGCGCCGCGTGGGTGCAGGCCAAGGCGGCGTGGAGCGAGCTGAGGCTCCGCGCCCACTCCTCGGGTTGGCGATCGAGGAACGGCCCCACCGGTTCGGGCAGCGCGGCGTTGTTGACGAGCACGTCGATTCGGCCGTGCCGCTCGATGATGCTGCTCACCATGGTCGCCGCGAAGCCCGGGTCGGTGACGTCACCGACCAGTGACCTGTCGGGCGGGGGCTGGCGCAGTTCGGAGGCGAGGCGAGCGACTCCCTCGGGCCGAATGTCGTTGAGTGCGAGGGTGGCGCCGGCGCCGGCGAACACGCGGACGACTCCGGCCCCGATTCCCGATCCGGCGCCCGTCACCAGGCAGATGAGGCCATCAACACCGTGGCTTGCCTCACTCATCTGCTACGACACTGTTGGTCAGTGAACCCACAACCTCGACGGAGGCGGTCATCGTGTCCCCTGGCTGAAGGAACCGGTTGCGCGCCTTACCGACGCCTGCGGGTGTGCCCGTCGCGATGATGTCGCCTGGCATCAGCGTGACGATCTTGCTGATGAAGCTGATGAGCTGCTCGGTAGGGAAGATCATGTCTCTGGTCGAGGCCCGCTGCATGGTCTTGCCGTTGAGGTCGAGCGTGATTTCGAGTTCGCCCGGGTGCGCCACCTCGTCGGGCGTCACGATCCACGGCCCGACGCAGCAGAATGTATCGAACCACTTGCCGTGCAACCAGTCGTAGAAAACATCGCGTGGGCGGGTCATGGTGCGAGACGGGACGTTCATCCGGCGGGCTGAGATGTCGTTGACCACCGTGTAGCCCGCGACATACGTCAGGGCCTCCTCGACAGGGACGTCGTGCGCCGGCTGGCCGATCACCACGCCGAGTTCTGCCTCCCAGTCCACACGTTCGCCGAGCAACCGGGGCAGCCGCACGGCCGCCCGGTGCGGGTTGAGCGAGCTCTGTGGTTTGTTGAAGAGCCAGGGGTTGGTCTCTGTTCCGGGCACGAACTCGATCGTCCCGGTCTCTTCGATGTGTGCGCGGTAGTTGGCCGCCACTGCGATCACATGCTGCGGCCGGGGAACCGGTACCTGGAAGGAGACGGACGCGATGGGAATGCCCCGGTGGCCGTTGTCGGCGCCCCTGGCGACATCCAGGAGGCGCATCCAGGCATCCGGCCCGGCGCTGAGAACCTCGCCGAGGTCACGTTGCCCGAGTCCGGCCGTTGCCATCGGCCCTGACACGTCCACGACATCGTGCTCCCGGACCAGCGCGATGCTTCGCGACGCGTAGTCCTCGCCGATGGTCGCGAGCTTCATGCGTCCTGCCTTTCTTGGTTCGTGAGGCCGGTACGGATCTCGGCCGGGCTGGCCGTGAGGGCAGCCCAGTCGACGGCTGTCCGCGGGTCGGAGGGATCGATGACGCTGAGGTTGGGACTGACGTCGAAGTGGAATGGGAC
Source organism: Rhizomonospora bruguierae (assembly GCF_018397995.1). Lineage (GTDB taxonomy): Bacteria > Actinomycetota > Actinomycetes > Mycobacteriales > Micromonosporaceae > Rhizomonospora > Rhizomonospora bruguierae. Next base: position 1,398 of record NZ_BBQH01000018.1, on the reverse strand, counting down.
GTGACCCCGGATGTCGCGCTCGACAGTGACTCCGCGGACTATGGCATCGAGGCGCAGGCCCGATTCGCGGAGCGAGAAGATCGCACGCTCGGTGACGAACGTGACGTGGTGCCCGTCGCGCAGCGCCCGCTGCCCATTGAAGGTGATCTGCTCGACCGCGCCGACGAACCGGTCGATGGTGCCCTCCTGGTCGATGACTAGCCGGCCCTGCTCGATCCGTTCGCGGAGGCCGCCAGTGGTGAGCGTGCCGCAGAACAGCAGGCGGCGTATGCCGTGCGCGATGTTCGGGAATCCGCCGCAGCCCACCATCATTTGGCCGAACCTGCTGACGTTGACGTTGCCCGACGCGTCCACCTGCCCGAAGGACAGCACGGCGACGTCAGGGCTTCCTCCCTCGTAGAACGTGAACACGTCGAACTGGTCGAGGACGGCTTCGGGGTTACGGCTCACGCCACCGACCTGAGGCCAGCCGCCCATTGGGCCCTGTTCGACGGTGAAGTAGATGTCCTGCCGTCCGCGCCGGCGGGCGGCCTCCGGCACGTCGTACATGGGGATGCCGGCACCGAGATTCACGGTGCTTCCCTCGGGAAGGAGTTGGACGGCCAGTTCCGCGACGAGGTCCCTGACTCGACCCAGGTTGGCCGGGCTGGGCAACTCGACCCGCTGCGCGCCGATGAGTGCCGGGTCCTGCTCGTCCTCCCAGGGCTCGTCGCCGCGAACCACGGCCGCATCGACCATTGCGCCGGGGACGCGAACGAAGCGCGCGGGTAGGTCACCAAGCCTGATGATCCGATCGACCTCCGCTATGACTTTGCCGCCCGAATTGTGTGTGGCCAGGACGACATCGAATAGCCCGTGGTCGAAGGCCTGCCCGTGAACGTACAGATTGCCGCGTTCGTCGGCGGCTGTCGCCTTAACGAGCCCGATATCGATGCGTGTGGACGGGTAGAAGATGTGCTCTTGTCCGTCGATCTCGATGATGCGGCTGCGGCACTCGACCGCAGCGTCGTTCATTCGCCCGCCCTCCAAGCGGGGATCGATATAGGTACCCAGGCCCACCCGAGTCGATAAGCCGACGCTCCCGGCTCCGATCGACCGAAGCCACTGGATGACCGAGCCCATGGGAAAGTTGTAGGCGGCCACCCTGTTCTCGCGGATCAGCCGATTGATCTCCCTGGTCGGTGCCCGGCTGAAGCTCCCGGACACCAGCGTGTCCATGAGTCCCTCGACCGCGAGGCGATTCAGCCCGGTCTCGTCGCCGCCCACCCCGCCGCGCGTCCGTTCGATCATCGAGACCGCCACAACGGTCAGACCGCGGGGCGTTCCCGACCGTGTGAACCGGTCGGCGAGAGCCGTCAGCATCGTTTCCGGCACGGCCCGGTAATACTGCAACGGCGG
>NZ_BBQH01000017.1:73947-205909 GCF_018397995.1 Rhizomonospora bruguierae | reverse complement strand
ACTGCTCCAGACTACCCGCTCGATTTTCCCGCTGCAAACCGGGCTCCCCGGTTCGCAACGATCGCACGGGACCTCGTTTTCTGGCACACGACAAACTCACGCTCGTCGCGGGCTAGGAAGAGGCTCGACGGGCCGGCCGTCCGGAGATCTGATCTCCTAGCTCGTCCGGTTCCCCACCGATTCTGCCCCGCTGGGGTTGACCGGCCTTCATGTCCGGTCTCCCGTGGGGCAGAGAGAAAGTTACGTCGTTGTCATGCCGATCGTCAAATCGGCGCGCCATGGTCCCGATCACATCGCTGGACGAGGTCTTGACCGGCGCGCCTCCGCGTTACAACCACGCCCTCTGCTATCGCGCGTAGGGAGGGCCGCCACTCCGGTACACGGTTGCGCCCGGCCCCGGCGTCTGGGAAACACGCTGACTTCACGGCACCCGCAGCCGGTGCCCCCAGCCGGCGGCCGCGACGGATACCGGCCGTCACGGCCAGCCGCTGCCGGCTGGCCGGTGTGGGCGCTGGAGCGGGTGGGGGCTGGGAGATCTTGGTACCGATCTGGCCAGAAAAACGGCGTGTCGTACCAAGATGCACGGGTGGGCCGCACAGGAGGCTGGGCTACGCGGGAGCAACGGCGCGGGAGGCGTGGGCGGCCAGACCAAGTCGAGCCTCGCTTCTGGCCTGCGGCGCCAGCGACAAAGTCCGAAAAAGCGCGAAGCCGGGTCGGTGCGGCCGTACCACCGGCGAGAAGCCCGGTCGGTGCGGCCGTACCCCCTGAGATAGCCACCAACGAGTCCAGGATCAGCCCTGGCGGTTGGGGTGGTGGTCAGCGCCGCCGTGCCGCGCGGGGCGGCACGGCGACGCTGCCGTCAGCCGTTGTGCTTCTGCTGGCAGGGCACGCAGAAGCGGGCCTGCGGCAGCACCTCAAGCCGCTCGACCGGGATCGCGGTCTCACACTTCTCGCACTGCCCGTAGGTACCGTCGTCGATGCGCTTGAGCGCCGCACCGATCTGCTCGAGAGTGTTCCGGGTGGTGGCGAGCATGGCGCTGTGGGTGTGCGCGTCCCCCGGGTCACCGGTGTCCGCGGTGAGTTCGCTGAGTTCCCTGAGGCGCGCCGTCTGGGTGGTGAAGTCCTGGGTCAGGCTGCCGCGCAGGTCGGCGAGCCAACGCTGCCGGGCGGTATCGGTATCGATGGTCATATCCTGTCCTGTGCAGGTCGGGGCCGGGTGGCGAGCCGGGCCGAGGAAAAGCCGGATAAAGAAAAAGGGCCGAAGCTGTAAAGCTTCGCCCTGGCGTTCGTCGTGAGAGGAACGCGTCCGCGGGCGGGCCCCGGCCGGTAGGGGTCGCCGGGCTCGGCAGCCCGCGCAAAGCATCGGCGGTGGCCGGCAGGTGGGCAGCCCGAACCGCCGTCGCGGCAGCGACGGCGGGTGGACACATCATCACCAGCGGCATCCGACAACCATAGGTGGCCGAACCGGGAATGCCAAAGAGATAGCCGACCTACTCCACCGTCAGAGTCTGGATCGTGAGCGTGACCTTCGGCTTGCCGCCACCGGCCTCGATGGATCCGTCGTCGCCGCCCTCGGCGACCCGGTCGACCACGTCCAGTCCGGAGGTGACCCGGCCGAAGGGGGTGTAGTCCGGGTCGAGCGGGCTGTCCCGGAACACGATGAAGAACTGGCTGCCGTTGGTGCCCGGGCCGGCGTTGGCCATCGCCACGACGCCACGGGTGTACCGCGCGCCGTTCAGGTTCTCATCCGCGAAGCGGTAGTCCGGGCCGCCCGCTCCGGTGCCGCCCGGGTCGCCACACTGGAGGATGAAGATCGAGGTGGTGACCAGGCGGTGGCAGTCGGTCCGGTCGAAGAACTTCCGGTCCGCGAGGTGCTGGAAGCTCGCCACGGTGCAGGGGGTGGCCCGGCGGTCCATTGTGACCGTGATGGTGCCGAGGTTCGTCGTGAGCCGCATCGTCGCGGCGCCGGTGTCCGGGGCGCGGTCGAAGGCGGGCAGGCCGACCGCCTTGGCGTCCGGGCCCGGCGCTTCGGTGGCGCCGCACGACCGCGCGGACAGGGGCGGGGTCGCGGACCCTCCCGTGCCCGAGTCGTTGCCGCCGGCGCGCAGGTAGTAGACGGCTCCCGCGACGCCAACGCCACACACGCACAGCAGTAGCGCGACGGCACCGGCGACGAGGCCGATGATGAGCCCGCGTCGGCTACCGGGGCGCTGCGGAGATTCCGGCGTTTGCGACGGAGAGTACTGGTCGGGGCGGTACGGCGGCACCGAGGAGGGCTGGCTCACCTGGACAGGGTAGCGACCCGATCAAGGTGGGCAGTCCACCGCGGAAGGCGTCGATGGCGGGCACAAAGCCGCCAACCGTCCCACGAGCGGTGGAGGAAGGGGCGACGGGACTACCGTGGTGCGGCGACGCCGGACGGGTGCGGCACGGTATGGGGCGCGTCGCTGGCGGTCGCCCAGCGACCCAACCACACGTCGATCACCCCGCCGAGCCGGGACAGCCGGTCGCTCCACGCCTGCAGTTCGCCGAGCCCCTTCGCGGTCAACTCGTACCGCCGCCGCGCCGGACCGGAGCGGGCGGTCTCCCAGACCGACACGACCGCCCGCCCGCTCTCCATCCCGCGCAGCATCCGGTAGACCTGCCCCGGCTCGATATCGGGGACGCCGAGGTCGCAGAGCCGCTCGATCAGGTCGTACCCGTGGCTTGGCCGCTCGAAGATCAACAGCAGCAGAAGCGGGTGCAGCAGGGCGCGCAGTTCGTTTCCGCGCATGGGCATCCTCCGGCCGTGGACAGGGCGGACGCGGTATTCCCGCCGCCCTGCGGGGGCAAACGGCAGGGCCGCCCGGCCCGGCGCGATGTCGTCCCTTGGGCGTACGGCGGCGGCGCGGGCCGGCGGCGCTGCTCAAGGGCTGGTTCGACCGCGTGTGGACGATGGGCTTCGCCTACCGGCGCGCGGCCCGCAAGGCGCTCGTGTTGTGCACGGCCGGGTACGACATCGACGAGTTCACCTCGTCCGGTTGCTAGCAGGCGATGAAGACCGTCATGCTCACCGACCGCATCGGCGGGCGTGGTCGAGCGAGTTCCTCGTGTTCGGCGGTTCGGTGCTGCGCGACGGCGAGAGCGGAGCCGGGCCCGAGCGCTGGGCGGCCGTCAGTGCCGGGCACCTGGCACGGGCGGCCGAGCTGGCGCGGACGATCTGAGGGCGCCGGTCACGAGCGGAGTTCGTTGATCTTGTCGCGGGCGACGGTCGCGAGCGTCGCCACCTTGTGCGGCTGCCCGCGCAGGAACGCCTCGGTGAAGTTCTTGGCCTGGTCGTAGGAGACCTTGCCGGGCATCGGCGGCTCGTTGGGGTTCACATCGCAGTCGACCAGCGCCGGACCGGGGTGCGCCAGCGCCGCGCGGACCGCCTCCGCCACCTTCCTCGGCTTGGTCACCTTCACCCCGTACGCCCCGCAGCCGCGCGCCCACTGCGAGAAGTCCGCCTCCGGCTGCTGGTGCCGCACCGCGTACTCGGGGTAGCCCAGGATGATCTGCTCCCAGAGGATCTGCCCGTACGCGTTGTTGTTGTTGATCACCACCTTGATCGGTAGCTCATGGCGGACCGCGGTGAGGAACTCGGCCATCAGCATGGCGAAGCCGCCGTCGCCGACGAACGCGATGACCTGCCGGTCCGGGTACGCGTGCTGCATCGCGATCGCGTACGGCAGGCCCGGCGCCATGGTCGCCAGGTTGCCGGAGAGGTAGAACTGCCGGTTGCCGCGGATCGTCCAGTGCCGGGCCGCCCAGGTGGCGATGGTCCCCGAGTCGCAGGTCAGGATCGCGTCGTCGGTCGCGGCCTGGTCGACGCAGCCCACCAGGTACTGGGGCGCCACCGGATCCCGCTGCGGATCCTCCAGGGACCGCATGTCCGACCGCCACTCGTCCATCGCCCGGCGGTACTTGGCGAGGAAGCTGCCATCGGACCCGTCCAGCATCGGGGCCAGGGCGGCGAGGCCCGCCTTCGCCGTGGCCGTGACGGGCGCCTCCACCGGCAGCCGCAGCCCGATCAGCGTGGGGTCGACGTCGATCTGCACCACCCGCGCCTTGCCGGGCTGGGGCAGGTACTTCCCGTACGGGAAGGAGGTGCCGACCATCAGCAAGGTATCGCACTCCTCCATCAGTTCCTCGCTCGGCTTCGTGCCGAGCAGACCCAGCCCACCGGTGGTCAGCGGGTGGTCGTCCGGCAGCACCGCCTTGCCGGGCAGGGTCTTCACGACCGGCGCGCCGAGGCGCTCGCCGACCGCGATCACCTCGTCCCGGGCGTTCAGCGCGCCGGCGCCGACGAGCATCGCCGGCCGCCGCGCCGCGTTCAGCACCTCGGCGGCCTTGCGCAGCTCGGCCTCGGCCGGCGGCATCGCCGGCATGCTGACCGTCGGCAGGCTCGCCGGCGGCTTGCCGGGGGCGACGTGCTGGTACGGGTCCTGCTCGACCGGCGCGACCTGGATGTCGTTCGGGAAGGTCAGGTGCGAGACGGTCCGCTTGGTGAGCGCGTTGCGGATCGCCAGGTCGACCACCCCCGGCATCTGCTGCGGGTTGGTCACCATCAGGTTGTACGAGGCCAGGTCCTCGTACAGCCGGTCGACGTGCACCTCCTGTTGGTATTGGCTGCCCAGCACCGAGGTCTCCTGCATGCCGGTGATGGCCAGCACGGGCACGTGGTCCAGCTTGGCGTCGTAGAGGCCGTTGAGCAGGTGGATGGCGCCCGGACCGGAGGTCGCGCAGCACACGCCGAGCCGCCCGGTGGCCTTGGCGTACCCGGTGGCCATGAAAGCCGCCGCCTCCTCGTGGTGCACCAGCACGAACCGCAGCTTGTCCCGGTGCCGGCGGAAGCCCTCCATCAGGCCGTTGATCCCGTCCCCGGGCAACCCGAACACCGTGTCGACGCCCCACTCCACCAGCCGCCTGGCCAGGCTGTCCCCGACGATCTCCTGCATCCGGCGCACCTCTCCTCTGGTCAGGCTGTCCCGGCCGCGTACCCGGCACGTGGCCCGGGAAACATCGGTCGCACCCCTAACGCGGTGCCGCGCGCCTTCTCGGACGACTTCGCGGGCACCGGCAACTAACCGGTGCCCCGACGGGTATGCCGCCACGGTGGCGAGCACGAGGCCGCTCCGCGAGTGGACGGCCGGGCGGGTCCGGCGGCTCGCGCGGCGGCGTCCGACGGCTGCCGCCGCGGTCCGCGATCGGCTGCGCTACCTGCGGCTGAACCTGATCATCGCGGCGCAGGCCGGGCTGGCCGCCGCGCTGGCCTGGTACATCTCGCGCACCCTGCTTAATGTCGCCGAACCGGTGTTCGCGCCCATCACCGCCGTCGGCACGATCGTGTCCTCGGTGGGGCAGCGGCTGCGCCGCAGCGTCCAACTGGTCATCGGGGTCGGGGTCGGCATCGCCGCCGGTGACCTGCTCATGACCCGGATCGGCACCGGGGCCTGGCAGGTCGCGCTCATCGTCGTTCTCGCCGTCGCCGTCTCGCTGGCCGTGCAGGGCGGCACGAACGTGGCCGTGCAGGCCGGCAGCACCGCCGTGCTGGTGGCCACCCTCGCCCCGGTGGGGCGCAGCCTGGAACTGCCGCGCTTCATCAACGCGGTGGTCGGCGGCGCCGTCGGAATCATCGTGATCACGGCGGTGCTGCCACCCAACCCGCTGCGCCAGGTGGAGCGTGCCGCCGAACCGCTCCTGCTGGGCCTGTGCGGGAACCTGCGGGCGGCCGCCCGGGGGTTGGCGGAGCGGAACGTGGGCGCCGTCCAGGCGGCGATGGACCGGACGCAGGGCCTGAATCAGGAGCAGGACAACGTCCGCAACGTCCTGGCGGGCGCCCGCGAGGTGGCCACCCTCGCGCCGCTGCGGCGGCGCCGGCGGCGGACCGTGCTCCGCTACCAGGCGGGCTTCGCGCACATCGAGCGGGTGATGGGTACGGTCGGCGGCCTGATCCGGCGGTCCGCCACGGTGGTGTCCGACGGGGAGCCGGTGCCGCGCCAGTTGCCGGAGGCGCTCACCCAGCTCGCGGACGCCATCGGGCAACTGCACCGCGACGTCCGGGCCCGCGGCCCGGCGGTGCGCACGCGTGAACGCGCGCTGGGGGCGGTGCGCACGGCGGGCGGCGCGTACGCCGAGGATGTCGGCTTCTCCGGGCAGGTGGTGGTGGCCCAGGTCCGCACCGCGGTCCACGATCTGCTCCAGGCCACCGGGCTGCCGTGGGACGAGGCGAACCGGATGATCCGTGAGGCCGCGGGCCGGCGGGTCGCCGGCACGCCCCGCCCGCAGCCGCCCAGGCCGTGACGGGCCGGTTGGATGACCGCTGCCGGGGCGCTCAGCCGCGCCACTGGGCCGCCACGCCGCAGCGCTCAGCCGCGCCACTGGGGCGCTGGCAATCACCAGCGCCGGCTCAGGGCAGCGGCCACGGCGCCCACCGTTACCGCCGGCGCAGGCCCAGGGCGATGGCCGCCGCGCCCGCCGCGCCGGCGCCCGCCGCGGCCAGCAGGCCGTGGTGTTGCGAGGCCCAGAGCTGGGCGCTGCGGTGCTTGGCCCGGTCGTCGAATTCGCCGTGCGCACCGAAGTCGTGGCCGCGCCCGGCACCGCCGCCGCCGTCGTCCGCGGGCCGCCAGAGGTTCTCCGGCCGGTCCGGCGCCGCCGGCTGCGAGGTCTGCTGCGACGAGTACCCGGTGCGCGCCAGGTACCGGTCGAGCAGCCCCGGTACCACGGCGTTCGCGAGCAGGGTGGCCGTGGTGGACCCGCCCACCCAGTACTCGCGGCGGCGCGGGTGGTCGGCGGCGTAGCAGACGGCCCGGGCCGCCAGCTCCGGCGTGTAGATGGGCGGCACCGGCTGCGGGTGCCCGGACAGGCGGGACAGCACCCAACTGAACTGGGGCGTGTTGACCGCCGGCAGCTGCACCATCGTGACCCGGACCCGGCTGCGGTCGTGCAGCAGCTCGCAGCGCAGCGACTCGGTGAAGCCCTGGATCGCGTGCTTCGCCGCGCAGTAGGCGCTCTGCAGCGGGATGCCGCGGTACGCCAGGGTCGAGCCGACCTGCACCACGGCGCCCCGGTCCCGGGGCAGCATCCGGGTCAGGGCGGCGCGGGTGCCGTGCACGTAGCCCAGGCAGGTGACCTGGATGGTGCGGGCGAACTCCTCCGGCCGGGTGTCCATGAACGGCGCGAACACGGTGGAGAAGGCGTCGTTGACCCACACGTCGATCGGGCCGAGTTCCCGCTCGGCGCGCTGCGCCGCCGCGTCCACCTGGGCGAAGTCCGCCATGTCGGTCTCGATCGGCAGCGCCCGGCCGCCCGCGGCGCGCACCTCGTCCGCCGCTGCCGCCAGCCCGGCGATGCCCCGCGCCAGCAGGGCCACCGAGTCACCGCGGGCGGCCACCCGCCGGACCACGGCCCGCCCGATACCGGCGGAGGCCCCGGTGACCACCCACACCCGGTGCTTCCTACGTCGTCGTCTCATCGTGGTTCATCCCCCTCCGGATAGGGGTAGCCCCGCAGGCCACCGGCAAACCCGCCGACCCGGCTCAGCAACCGGGTAGCTCGCTGACCGGCGGCGGCACCGCACCCCGGTCCGGCTGCGCGTACAGGGCGCGCAGCGCCAGGCGTACGGCGGCGGAGCGGACGGGGTGGCGCAGCCCCGCGTGCAGCAGGGCGGCCCGCGCCGCGTTGCCGCCCGGTCCACCGTGGACACCGCCGCCCGGGTGGGCGCCCGCACCGGACAGGTAGAGGCCGCGGATCGGCGTCTCGGCCCGGCCGAGCCCGGCCACCGGGCGGAAGACGAGTTCCTGGAACAGCTTCGTGGTGCCACCGTTGATGGCCCCGCGTACCAGGTTGCCGTTGGCGGCGCGGAGGCTGTCCGGCGTCTGCACCACCCGGTTGGTCACCAGGTCGCGGAAGCCGGGTGCGTGCCGTTCGATGTGCTCCTCCACCGCCTCCGCCTGCCGCCGCAGCGCGTCGGGGTCGCGGTCGAGGTTGCGGGGCAGGTGGGTGTAGGCCCAGATCACCTCCGTGCCGTCCGGTGACCGGGTGGCGTCGGTCGTCGTCATCTGCCCCAGGATGGTGAACGGGTTGTCCGGCCGGCGGCCGGTGGTCAGCGCGGCGGCGTACTCCGTGAGCCCGTCCATCCCGGCGCCCAGGTGCACGGTGCCCGCGTCGCTCACGTCGGCGCAGCGCCACGGTATCGGGCCGGAGAGCGCCCAGTTCAGCTTCAGCGTCGACGGGTCCCACGCGAAGCGCCGCAGGTCGGCGAGCAGGCGGCCGGGCAGGTGCGCCGCGCCGACCAGCTTGAGGTAGAGGGTCGGCGCGGCGACGTCGGCGAGCACCGCGCGCCGGGCCAGGACGACGGTGCCGCCGGCCGTGCGCACCCCGTGCGCCCGGCCGCCCCGCACCAGGACCCGCTCAACCGGCTCCCCGCAGCGCAGTTCGCCGCCGGCGGCGCGCAGCCGGCGGACCAGCGCGTTGATCAGCATGCCGGACCCGCCCCGCGGGACCGGGAAGCCGAGCCGCTGACCGGTCATGGCCATCAGCCAGCCGAAGATGGCGGTGCCCGGCTCCTCGGGTGCCATGTCGGAGTGCAGGGCGGTGCCGGCCAGCAGCAGCCGCGCCCCGTCGCCGCGGAACTGCTCCTCGCCGAAGCGCCGCACCGGCAGGACCGCGAAGCGGGCGAACCGGGCGGCGTCGGCGGGGCCGAGGCGGCGCAGCAGATCCAGGCCGGCGCGCACCGGCGGGAACGGCCGGAACAGGGCCTCCAACACCGCGTCGCCGGTGCGGTCCCAGCGGTGCACCAGGTCCCGCCAGGCGTCCCCGTCCCCGGCGGCGAAGGCGTCCACCGAGGCGGCGGTGCGATCGAGGTCGCGGGACATGACCACGGACCGGTCGTCGGGCGTCAGGTGCGCCAGCACCGCGGGCGCGTGCGACCACCGCAGGCCGTGCTCGGTCAGGTTCAGGTTCCGCAGGACCGGCGACGCGGCGGCGAGCGGGTAGAACGCGCTGAACAGGTCGGTGGTGTACCCGGTGCCGAGCAGGTCGGTGGAGCGCACGGCACCGCCCGGCGCCCGCTCGGCCTCCAGGACCAGCACGCTCCAGCCGGCGTCGGCCAGCAGGTTGGCCGCGACCAGGCCGTTGTGGCCAGCGCCGACCACCACGGCGTCGTACCGGGCGGGGCGTGCCCGCCGGCCGGTGCGCGCTCGTTGCGGCCTCACACCTGCCTGCTTCCCCCGATCCGGGTGGCGCACACGTCCGGCGCGGGTTTGCCGCCCGACCCGCCGGGTAGCCCCAGCCGACCACGATCGGGAGGGTGCGTATGGGCTTGCGGGAGACGTTCCTGCCCTGGCCGGTGCTGCGCCAGGCACGCGCGGTGGCGGGCCTGCCCGGCGCGGGACGGGGTGACCGCAGCGGCCGGGGCGACTCCGCCCGCTCGCGGGTCACCGACCGGCTCCAGCCCCGCACGAGCACCGCCGACCGGGTGGTGGCCAGCGTGTGCCCGTACTGCGCGGTCGGCTGCGGGCAGCTCGTGTACGTCAAGGACGAGCGGGTCGTGCAGATCGAGGGGGACCCGGCCTCGCCGGTCAGCCGGGGACGGCTGTGCCCGAAGGGCGCCGCGACCAAGCAACTGGTCACCAATCCCCGGCGCCAGACGCGGGTGCGGTATCGCCGCCCGTACGGCACCGACTGGGAGGACCTGGACCTGGACACGGCGATGGACATGATCGCCGACCGGGTACTCGCCACCCGCGACGCGACCTGGACCGACGAGGACTCCCAGGGTCGCCGGGTGCGCCGCACGATGGGCTTCGCGGCGCTGGGCGGCGCCACCCTCGACAACGAGGAGAACTACCTGATCAAGAAGCTCGGCACCGCCCTGGGCGCCGTGCAGATCGAGAACCAGGCCCGGATTTGACACTCCTCCACCGTCCCCGGTCTGGGGACCTCGTTCGGGCGGGGTGGCGCGACGACGTTCCAGCAGGATCTGCAGAACTCGGACTGCATCGTGGTGCAGGGCTCGAACATGGCCGAGTGCCACCCGGTGGGCTTCCAGTGGGTGATGGCGGCGAAGGCGCGCGGCGCCACGCTGATCCACGTCGATCCGCGGCTGACCCGCACCGGCGCGCTGGCCGACCTGCACGTGCCGCTACGCGCCGGTACCGACATCGCGCTGCTGGGCGGGCTCATCAACTATGTGCTCTGCAACGGGCTGGAGTTCCGCGAGTACGTGGTGGCCTACACCAACGCGGCGACGATCATCGGTGAGCAGTTCCGGGACACCGAGGATCTGGACGGGTTGTTCTCCGGCTGGCAGGACGACAAGGCCGGCTACGCCACGGACAGCTGGCAGTACGAGGGCACCAGCGTGGCCAGCTCGGCGGGCAAGCGGGAGCGGGGCACCCGGGCGCGGCACGACGGGCAGGGCCGCTCGCACGAGCGGCAGGCGACCGGCCGGGGCCACGAGCACGGCAGCCACGGCGCCGCCCTGTCGGACCTGAGCAACATCCGGCGTGACGAGACCCTCCGGCACCCGCGCTGCGTGTTCCAGCTCCTGAAACGCCACTACAGCCGGTACACCCCGGAGATGGTGGCCCGCGTCTGCGGCATCCCGGTCGACGTGTTCCTGCAGCTGGCCCGGATGGTGACGGACAACTCCACCCGGGACCGCACCACCGCCTGGGCGTACGCGGTGGGCTGGACGCAGCACACCGTCGGCGTGCAGTACATCCGGGCCGCGTCGGTGCTGCAACTGCTGCTGGGCAACATCGGCCGGCCCGGCGGGGGGATCCTCGCCCTGCGCGGCCACGCCAGCATCCAGGGCAGCACCGACATCCCCACGCTGTACGACCTGCTGCCCGGCTACCTGCCGATGCCGCACCCGGACGCGCACGGCAGCCTCGACGAGTACGTCGCCGACGACTCCGCGGACACCGGGTACTGGGGCAACATGCGGGCGTACACGGTCAGCCTGCTCAAGGCGTACTGGGGCGAGGCGGCCACGGCGGACAACGACTACTGCTTCGACTACCTGCCCCGCATCACCGGCGACCACAGCACCTACCAGACGGTGAAGGCGCAACTGGACGGTTCCTGCAAGGGGTACTTCCTCAACGGTGAGAACCCGGCGGTCGGCTCGGCCAACGCCAAGGCGCAGCGGCTGGGCATGGCCAACCTCGACTGGCTGGTGGTGCGGGACTTCGCGCTCATCGAGAGCGCCACCTGGTGGCGGGACGGGCCGGAGGTGGAGTCCGGCGAGCTGCGGCCGGAGACCGTCGGCACGGAGGTGTTCTTCCTGCCGGCCGCCGCGCACACCGAGAAGGACGGCAGCTTCACCAACACCCAGCGGATGCTCCAGTGGCACCACGCGGCCGTCGACCCGCCCGGCGACGCGCGCAGCGACCTGTGGTTCTGGTTCCACCTGGGCCGGCGGATCCGGGCGAAGCTGGCGGGCTCCACCGCCGAGCGGGACCGCCCGATCCTCGACCTCACCTGGGACTACCCGACCTCGGGCGAGCACGCCGAGCCCAGCGCGGAGGCGGTGTTGCGGGAGATCAACGGCCGGGCGGCGGACGGCACCTGCCTCTCCTCCTACCAGCAGCTGACGGACGACGGCGCCACCGCGTGCGGCTGCTGGATCTACTGTGGAGCGTACGCGGACGGGGTCAACCAGGCGGCGCGGCGCAAGCCGCACACCGAACAGAACTGGGTGGCGCCCGAGTGGGGCTGGGCCTGGCCGGCCAACCGGCGGCTGCTCTACAACCGCGCCTCGGCCGACCCCGAGGGCCGGCCGTGGAGCGAGCGCAAGGCGTACGTCTGGTGGGACGAGGGCAAGGGCCGGTGGACGGGGCACGACGTGCCGGACTTCCAGCCCACGAAGCGCCCCGACCACCGGCCGCCGCCCGGCGCCCGGCGCGAGGACGCGCTGTCCGGCATTGACCCGTTCATCATGCAGGCGGACGGGAAGGGCTGGCTGTACGTGCCGGCGGGCCTGTCGGACGGCCCGGTACCCACGCACTACGAGCCGCAGGAGTCGCCGGTGCCCAACCTGCTCTACGGCCAGCAGCACAACCCGGCGCGGCAGACGAGCCGCCGCACGGTGGACCCGTACCAGCCCAGCGGCGACGAGCCGGGCAGCGGGGTCTTCCCGTACGCGCTGACCACCTACCGGCTCACCGAGCACCACACGGCCGGCGGGATGAGCCGGTGGCTGCCGTACCTGTCCGAGTTGCAGCCGGAGATGTTCTGCGAGGTCTCCCCGGAACTGGCCCGGGAGGCCGGGCTGGAGCACCTCGGCTGGGCGACCGTGGTGACCGCCCGCGAGGCGATCGAGGCGCGGGTGCTGGTCACCGACCGGATGGTGCCGGTCCGGGTGCACGACCGGATCGTCCACCAGGTGGGCGTGCCGTACCACTGGGGCGGCAACGGCCTGACCACCGGCGACTCGGCCAACGAGCTGACGCACCTGAGCCTGGACCCGAACGTGCACATCCAGGAGACCAAGGCGCTCAGCTGCGACGTGCGGCCCGGGCGCCGGCCGCGGGGCGCGGACCGGATCGCCCTGGTCGAGGAGTACCGGCGCCGGGCCGGGATCACGGCCGAGACCGGTACCGCGCCCCGCACCGCCGCGTCACCGGGAGGGACGGCATGAGTGACGGCCTGCTGGAGCAGCCCACCGGGCGGCAGCGGATGGGGTTCTTCACCGACACGTCCATCTGCATCGGCTGCAAGGCGTGCGAGGTGGCGTGCAAGGAGTGGAACCAGGTCCCGGACGACGGCCTGTCCCTGCTGGGCATGTCCTACGACAACACCGGCATGCTCGGCGCGGACACCTGGCGGCACGTGGCCTTCATCGAGCAGGACCGGCCGCTCGGCCGGCAGAACAACAGCGTGACGGTGATGCCGACCGGGCCGTCCGGGACCGCGTCGACCGCCGCCGTGGTGGCGGCCGGGCTGGGCGACAAGCACGGTTCGATGCTGGGCACCCAGACCGGCCGGGTACACCCCGGCCCGCAGCCGCACGCCACGCCGGACGGCCACGTGAGCCCCGGCGGGCGCACCGAACTGCGCTGGCTGATGGCCAGCGACGTGTGCAAGCACTGCACCCACGCGGCCTGCCTCGACGTGTGCCCCACCGGCAGTCTCATCCGCACCGAGTTCGGCACCGTCGTGGTGCAGGAGGACATCTGCAACGGCTGCGGGTACTGCGTGCCCGCCTGCCCGTACGGCGTCATCGACCGGCGGGAACGGGACGGGCGGGTGTGGAAGTGCACCCTGTGCTACGACCGGATGACCGACGGGCAGGAGCCGGCCTGCGCCAAGGCGTGCCCGACCGACTCCATCCAGTTCGGACCGCTCGACGAACTTCGCGAGCGCGCGGCGCGCCGGGTGGAGCAGTTGCACGGGGTCGGGATGCCCGAGGCCCGGCTCTACGGGGCCGACCCGGACGACGGGGTGGGCGGCACCGGCGCGTTCTTCCTGCTGCTCGACGAGCCCGAGGTGTACGGCTTCCCGCCCGACCCGGTGGTCACCACGCGGGACCTGCCCCGCATGTGGCGGCACGCCGCGCTGGCGGCGGCCGGCGTGGCGGCCACCGTCCTGGCCGCGTTCGTCACCGGCGCCCGGCGATGACCCGCCACGAGGTCCGCCGCGACGGGCTGCGTGACGAGACGCCGGAGCGGGAGGCGCTGATCGGCGCGAAGGGCGGGCGGCGGCCCGGACGCGGCGGCGAGATGGTGCCGCCGGCCGAATTCCGCTCGTACTACGGGCGGTCGGTGCTGAAGCCGCCCGTGTGGTCGGCCCGGGACATCGCCGGGTACCTGTTCCTGGGCGGCGTGGCGGGCGGTGCGGCCCTGCTCGCGGCCGGCGGGGACCTGACCGGCCGCGGGTCCATGCGCCGGGCGGGGCGGCTGATCTCGGCCGGGGCGACCGGGCTGGGGCTGGCCGCCCTGATCCACGACCTCGGCCGGCCGGCGCGCTTCGCGCACATGCTGCGGGTGCTCAAGCCCACCTCGCCCATGTCCGTCGGCACCTGGCTGCTCGGCGGCTTCGGCCCGCTCGTCGGGGCCGCGGCCGCGGCGGAGCTCGTCGGGGCGGCGACCGCGGCGGGGGTGTCCGGCGCGCTGCCGCCGTCCGCGGGCGCCGCGGTCCGGGCGCTGGGCCGGTCGAGCGGGCTGGCGGCGAGCCTGGTCGCGCCCGCCCTCACCACCTACACGGGCGTGCTGATCGCCAACACCGCGGTGCCGCTGTGGCACGACGCCCACCGCGAACTGCCGTACCTGTTCGGGGCCAGCGCGCTGGCCGGGGCCGGTGGGCTGGTGGCGGCCTCGACGGCGGTGGACGAGGCGGGTCCGGCCCGCGCCGCCGGGATCGCCGGTGTGCTGATGGAGCAGGCCCTGGACCGCAGGATCCACAAGCGCCTCGGCATGGTGGCGGAGCCACTGGACCAGGGGTACCCGGGCCGGCTGATGCGCGCGTCCCGGCTGGCCGGTCGGGCCGGGGCGGTGCTGCTGGCCGGCTCGGCGCTGCGCCGCAGCAAGGCCCTGGACGTGGCCGGCGGGCTGGCACTGGCCGCCAGTTCGCTGCTGGCCCGCTTCGGCTACTTCCACGCCGGCAACGCCTCGGCGACCGACCCGCGGTACACGGTCGTGCCGCAGCGCGAGCGGGCCGACCGGGCCGGATCAGTCGGCGCGCAGCATCCGGCGGACCTCGGCGGCGGCCGGGGCGTCCGGGGCGAGGGTCAGGAACCGGCGTAGCGTCGCGGTGGCGGCCGGGGAGCCCTGCCCCCGCTGGGCCAGCCCGAGCAGCAGCACGGCGTTCGGGTCGTCGGGTGCGTTGCCGAGCACCCGGCGCACCGCCTTCTCCGCCTCCGCCGGCCGCTGCGAGCGCAGCAGCGTGAAGGCCAGGCGCAGGGTGGTCCGGTCGTCCGGCCGCTCGCGCAGCGCGTCCCGGTAGATCTGGGCGGCCTCGGCGTAGCGACCCTTGTCCTCCAGCGACCGGGCAAGCGTGACCAGCGTGGCCGCCCGATCGGCCACCGGCCGGGCGGGCGTCTCCTGTGGACGGTGCGACGGGCTGGCGAGGGCGACGGCCGCCACCAGCCCGACCACGCCGACGGCCGCCGCGTCCCAGGCCCGGCTGGCCCGCCGCCCTCCCCCACCGGGTCGCGCGCGTGCGGTGAACCGCTCCTCCCGCAGCTCACCGGGGTGCGCGCGAGCGGTGACACGGCCTGCACCGTGAGCTGCCGCCGGTCGGCCACCATCCCGCGGCTCACCGGGGTGCGTGCGAGCGGTGACACGGGCTGCCGGGGCGGCCCGCCGCCGGCGGGCCCGGATGGCGAACGCCAGCGCGGCAGCGGCCACGCACCCCGGCACGACCCACAGCACGACGCCCAGCCCGCCCGGCGGCGGCTCGGCCAGCACCGCCGGGCCGTACCGCTCCACGAACCACTGCCGCACCTGCGCGCCGGTGCGGCCGGCGGCCAGTTGCTCCGCGATGGTGTCGCGCATTGCGGCCGCCATCGGTGACTGCGACTGGGCGACGGTCTCGCCCTGGCACGAGGGGCACA
This sequence comes from Rhizomonospora bruguierae, assembly GCF_018397995.1. Taxonomy (GTDB): domain Bacteria; phylum Actinomycetota; class Actinomycetes; order Mycobacteriales; family Micromonosporaceae; genus Rhizomonospora; species Rhizomonospora bruguierae. The sequence continues at coordinate 190,332 of NZ_BBQH01000017.1, read as the reverse complement.
GCAGGCTCGCGGCGACGGTGGCGGGGGTCTCCGGCTGCGGGCGTACCGAGCGCCAGGCGGCCGCCCCGGCGGCGAGCAGCAGCAGGGCCAGCACGGCCAGGGCGGCCAGCCGGCGGAGCCTCACGGTGCCGACCGGTCAGCCAGCAGCGGCGGTATCCACCGCTGCAACCAGGCGGCGTCCACCGCGCCCCGGACCCACAGCCGGACCCGCCCGGAGCGGTCCACCACGAAGGTCTCCGGGACGCCCCGCGCTCCCCACGCCACCGCGAGCGTCCCCTGTGGGTCGACGATCGTCGGCAGGCCACGCGCCCCAACCTCCGCCAGCAGCCCGCGCGCCGATTCGGGGTTGTCGCGCATGTCGATGCCGACGACGGACAGCCCCTGCCCGCCCCAGCGGCGTTCGGCCAGCGCCAGCGCGGGCAACTCCTGGCGGCAGGGCCCGCACCAGGAGGCCCACACGTTGACCAGGACCACGCGCCCGCGCAGCGTCGCCGCGTCGAACCCGTCGCCGGCCAGCGTCCGCCCGGCCAGCGGCGGCGCGGGATCGTCCCGCACGACGGTGGCCGGGCCGGCGGCGGCTTCCGGTGCGGTCGGGTCCTGTCCGGCGGTGGACCGGACGCCAGCGGCCAGCATCGCACCCAACCCGGCCAGGACGAGCACCGCCGCGACCGACCAGAGCAGCCGCCTGCGCACCGGCCGGCGCCGCCGGTCCCCTTCGCCGCCCTCCACCGCCGGGCACCGGCGGCTCGCCGCCTTCGCCCAGGTCGACGCGACCCTGCGGCCGGTCACGCCGAGCCCACCGCCGCCGGCCGCCGGTCGACCCGCGCCGGGCGGACGCCGCGGCGCCGGGCGACGACCCGGCCGGCCGCCGCCAGCAGGCCACCCGCAGCCGCCGTCGCACCGCCCAGCCAGACCAGGCCGACCAGCGGGTTGACCGCCAGCCGGACCGTCGCCCCGGTGCCGTCCTCCGCCGCACCCAGCACGGTCGCGTACACGTCACGGGCCGGCCCGGAACGGATGGCCGGCACGCTGACCGTCATGTCCCGCGCTGGGTAGTACCGCAGGGACGGCTCCATCGTGCCGCCGCCCGCGACGGCCAGCCTGAGCCTCGCAACCATGCCGCCGCCCCGCGCGCCGCGCTCCACCCCGAGCAGGCGGACGGTGACGCCACCCGCGTGTACCTCCTGGCCCACCGTCACCTGCCGCTCGCTGGCGACGGTGTAGACGGACGACGCGGCGGCGCCCACCGCGAGGATCGCGAAACCGGCGTGGGCGAGCAGCCCGGCGGAGGCCAGCAGCCGGCGCGCGCCGCGCCGCCAGGCACCCGTCGCCTCGGCGCCGGCCGTCGCCACGGCGTCGTTTGCCACGCCGGCGTTCCCGGCAGCGGCCGTCGCCACAGCGGCCGTCGTCACAGCGGCCGTCGCCACGGCGGCCTTTCCGGCAGCGGCCTCCGCTACGGCGGCCTTCGCGGCAGCGGCCCTCGGCTTCGCGGCAGCGGCCTTCGCGACGGTGGATTGGATGAGGCCGGCGAGGACGGACGCGGCGAGGGCGAACGCCGCCAGCGCGGTCAGGCCGGGCCGGCTGAGCAGCCCCACGACGGCCGCGGTGCCCAGCCCGGCCGCGGCGGGCAGCCGCAGCGCCCGGGCGTCCGGTGCCCGATCCGGCCGCAGGAACGGCGCGAGCGCCATCAGCAGCAGCACGACCAGGGCGACGGGGAGCGCCGCGCGGTTGAAGTAGCCCGGCCCCACCGCCGCGCGGCTGCCCCGCACCGCCTGGGCCAGCAACGGGAACAGCGTGCCGGTGAGCACGACGGCGGTGAGCACGACCATCAGCACGGCGTTGCCCAGCAGGGCCGAGTCGCGGGCCAGCAGCGGGCCGCCCGGCGCGGCGGACCGGAACGCACCGGAGCGCCACACCGCGAGCCCCAGCACGGCCGCCGCGGCGAGCAGCACGAAGCCGAGCAGCATCGGCCCGAGCGGCGACGCGGTGAACGCGTGCACGCTGGCGACCGCGCCGGACCGGGTCAGGAACGTGCCGAGCAGGACCAGCAGGAACGTGCTGCCGGCCAGGGCCACGCTCCACGCCGACAGGCCGGTGGCGCCCGGGGCCACCCGGCGGGCCAGCAACGTGTGCAGCAGCGCGGTGGCGGTCAGCCAGGGCAGCAGGGAGGCGTTCTCCACCGGGTCCCAGGCCCAGTAGCCGCCCCAGCCGAGCACGGCGTACGACCACCAGGCGCCGAGGACGATGCCGGCGGTCAGCAGCGACCAGGCGACCAGGGTCCACCGGCGCAACACGGCGACCGACACCCGGTCGGCGCGCCCGGCCAGCAGGGCGGCCAGGGCGTACCCGAACGGCACCACCAGGCCGATGTACCCGGCGTACAGCACCGGCGGGTGCAGCCCCATCGCGGCGTGGTCCCGCAGCAGCGGATTCGGGCCCGGCCCGTCCGCCGGGGCTGGATCCACGGTGGTGAACGGGTTCGCGGCGAAGAACGTCAGGGCGAAGAAGAACACGGTCACCGCGCCGATAACCGCCATCGCCCAGGGCCGCAGGAGACCGGCGCGCTCGTCGCGGCGCAGCGCGAGCAGCAGCGCGCAGCCGGCCAGGATCACCAGCCACAGCAGCAGCGACCCGTCCAGCGCCGCCCACAGGCTGGTGACCGTGAAGTACAGCGGCACGTCCCGGGCGCCGTTCTCGGCCACGTACCGCACGCCGAAGTCGTGCCCGATCAGCGCCACCTCCAGCGCGACCACCGCCGCACCGGCCGCCGCCAGCGTGGCACCGGTGGCCACCCGCGCCGGCCGGGCGGGCACGCCCAGCAGTGCGACCCGCAGCCACAGCAGCGTCGACGCGACCGCGGCGACCAGCCCGGTGCCGAGTACCGCCGTACCGAACCGCCCGGTCACCGCGCCGCCCCGCCGTCCGCCGCCTCCCCCGGCCCGGCCGGGCGGTACTCGTTGCCGTGCTTGGCCATCACGGTGTCCGAACGGAACACGCCGTGCGCGTCGAGGACGCCCTCGACGACGGCGTCCTGCCCCTCCCGCACGGTCCCGGGCAGGCTCGCGGACTGCTCCACCGTGATCTCGGCGGCGCCGTCGCGCAGCAGGAACCGGGTCCGGCCGCCCTCGGAACGCAGCGAACCCGGTACCACCGTGCCGCCCAGGCGCACCCGTTGCCCGGCGGGCGCGGGATCGTGCAGGACCTCCGCGGGGGTGCGGTAGAACGTGAGCGTGCCCTGCATGCCGGCGGCCACGAGCAGGGCGGCGGCGGCGACCGCGACGGCCGCCACCAGCAGCCTGGCCCGGCGGGGCGTCACGGACGCCGCCCGGTCCACCAGGCGCCGGCCAGCACGGCCACCCCGGTGACGGCGAGCCCGGCGAGCACCGCGGCCCAGCCGCTCATCGCGCCGGCACCCGCGCCGGCGCGGACCGCTCCCCCGCCGGGGCCGCGCCAGCGACCCCGGCCTCGGTGCAGGGCTCAGTGTGGGAGTCACCGCGAGCCTCAGCGCGGGAGCCACCGCGAGCCTCGGCGTACGAGTCAGCGCGAGCTTCGGCGCGGGCCTCGCCGCAGGGCTCAGTGCGGGCCTCGCCGCAAGACTCGGTGCGGGCCTCGCCAGCAGTGCGGGGCTCAGTGTGCGACTCGAGGATCGCCAACCGACGTAGGAACAGCCAGGCGCCGGTGACCGTGGCGGCGGCCAGGCAGAGCAGCAGGGCGGCCAGCATCACCGCGTCGATCGGGGGGCTGGTGCGCGGCGCCAGGATCGTCGCCTGCTGGTGCAGGGAGCGCCACCACACGACCGAGAAGTGGACCACGGGTACGAGCGCGAACCCGGCGATGCCGAGCACCGCCGCGCTCCGGGCGCCCCGGGCGGGATCGCCGTGGGTCCACCGCAGCGCCAACTGGCCCAGGTAGACCGCCGCCAGGGCCACCGTGCTGACCAGGCGCGGGTCCCACGCCCACCAGACATCCCAGGCGGCCCGGCCCCAGATGGCGCCCAGGACGACGGTGAGGACGGTGGCGCCGACGCCCAGTTCGGCCGCCGCCCGCGCCGCCCGGTCCCACCGGGGATCGCGCCAGGCCAGGTACGCCACACTGGACACCAGCACGGCGAAGAAGGCCAGGTACGCCGTCCACGCGGCCGGCACGTGCAGGTACATCAGCCGCTGCGCCGGGCCCTGGACGGCGTCGGTGGGCGCCACGGACAGGCCGGTGACGAGCCCCGCCGCGCCGAGGCCCGCGCCGGCCCAGCCGACGGTGCGGCGGTCGGCGGCGGCCCTGCGCCCGCCGAGCAACGGCGTCGGCTGACTGGTCGGCATGTGGGTTTCCCTCCGGGGCGGGGTCTCATGGCCGACCGACGCCTTCCCCGCGCCCGCGCCCACAAACGCCGGCGGCGCGCATCCACCCGATCGGTCCCGCGGTCCCCCCGCCGGGGCGTTTCGGGGCCGGGCTGCCGGGAAGGCGTCGGGCCGACGAAGGGAGTGCGATGCGTTGGCCCGCGCGACGACGCGGTACACCACCGCCGCCACGAGGGGCGGCGGCCCTGGCGCTGGCGTCGCTGGCGTCGGCCGCCACGGTGCTGGCCGGCTGCTCCACGGGCGGCCCCCAGTCCACTCTGGACAGCGTCGGCTTCGGGGCGCGCCGCGCCGAGGGCCTGTTCTGGCTGATGTTCTGGATCTCGATGGCGGTCTTCGTGGAGGTGCTGGCGTTCCTCGGCTGGGCGCTGCTGCGGCGGCGCCGACACACCGTACGGGCGGGCGGGGGCGATGCCACCGGCTTCGTCGTCGTGCTCGGCGTCGCCATCCCGGCGGTGATCCTGCTGCCCGTCTACGGACGGAACCTGGCCGACCTCGACGCGCTGGCCCGGCCGCCCGGCGCGCCGGCGACCACCGTCGAACTGATCGGTCACCAGTGGTGGTGGGAGGTGCGGTACCCGGAGCGGCCCGGCGCGGTGACCGCCAACGAGATGCACATTCCGGCCGGGCGGACGGTCCGGGTCCTGCTGCGGACGGCCGACGTGCAGCACAGCTTCTGGGTCCCCCAGCTCATGCCGAAGACGGACCTGATCGCCGGGAAGGTGAACCAGACCCTGCTGCACGCCGACCGGCCGGGTACCTACCGCGCCCAGTGCGCCGAGTACTGCGGCAAGCAGCACGCGTTCATGGCGCTGGTGGTCACCGCGGACCCGGTGGACCGGTTCGAGGCGTGGCTGGCCCGCGCGGCGGCTCCCGCACCCGCCCCGACGAGCCAGGCGGAGCAGCGGGGGCGGGCGGTCTTCGAGGGCGGTGCCTGCGCCTCGTGCCACACCGTCCGGGGCACCACGGCGCACGGGACGGTCGGCCCGGACCTGACGACCATCGGTTCCCGGTGGAGCATCGGCGCCGGTGCCGTGCCCAACGACCGGGGCCACCTGGGCGGCTGGGTCGCCAACTCGCAGACGGTCAAGCCGGGCAACTACATGCCGCCGCAGCCGGTGCCCGCCAGCGACCTGCCCGACCTGCTCACCTACCTGCAATCGCTGCGTTAGGACACGGATGACGGTCCAGACCGAACCAGACCAGCGCCGGCCGGAGGTCGCCGAACTCGAGCACGCCTGGCACGAGCGGCCCTCGCTGCGCACCTGGCTGAGCACCGTGGACCACAAGCGGATCGGCCGGCGGTACATGGTCACCGCCGGGGTCTTCTTCGCCATCGCCGGCGTCGACGCGATCATCATGCGTACCCAGCTGTCCCGGCCGAACAACGGGCTGGTGACGCCGGAGGAGTTCAACCAGCTGTTCACCATGCACGGCACGGCGATGATCTTCCTGTTCGCCACGCCGATGTTCTTCGGGTTCGGCAACTTTCTGGTACCCCTGATGGTCGGCGCCCGGGACATGGCGTTCCCCCGGCTCAACGCCTTCGGGTACTGGGTGTTCCTCGGCGCCGGCTCGGTGATGTTCATCAGCCAGTTCGCCGGCGCCGCGCCGGACGGTGGCTGGTTCGCGTACGTGCCGCTGACCGACCGGCCGTACTCGCCCGGCCGGAACCTCGACGTCTACGCGCTGGGCCTGCTGTTCCTGGGCGTGTCGACCACGATCGGCGCGATCAACTTCATCGTCACGGCGCTGAAGATGCGGGCGCCGGGCATGTCGCTGAACCGGGTGCCGCTGTTCGTGTGGGCGATGGTCGGCACCTCGTTCATGGTGGTCTTCGCGCTGCCGGCGCTGAACCTCGCCAACGCGATGCTGTTCCTGGACCGGCGCTTCGGCACCCACTTCTTCGATCCCACGCACGGCGGCAACAGCCTGCTGTGGCAGCACCTGTTCTGGGTCTTCGGGCACCCGGACGTGTACATCATCGTGATGCCGGCGCTGGGCATCGTCTCGTCGGTGCTGCCCGGGTTCTGCCGGCGCGGCGTGGCCGCCTACCCGCTGATGGTCCTGGCGCTGGTGACCATCGCGATCATCTCGTTCGGCGTGTGGGTGCACCACATGTTCGCCACCGGGCTGCCGTTCCTGTCGTACAGCTTCTTCAGCGCGGCCAGCACGCTGATCACCATCCCGTCCGGCATTCAGATCTTCGCCTGGCTGGCGACCATGCTGCGCGGACGGATCATCGCGGGGGTGCCGTTCCTGTTCGCCGTCGGCTTCATCGTCAACTTCGTGCTGGGCGGCTTCACCGGCGTCATGTTCGCCATGACCGTGTTCGACCAGCAGGTCACCGACTCCTACTTCGTGGTCGCGCACTTCCACTACGTGCTGTTCGGCGGCGCCGTCTTCCCCCTGCTGGCCGGCGTGTACTACTGGCTGCCCAAGTTCACCGGGCGGATGTTCCACAACGGGCTCGGCAAGTGGGCGTTCTGGCTGGTGTTCATCGGGTTCAACACCACGTTCTTCCCGATGCACGTCTCCGGGCTGCTCGGCATGCCGCGCCGGGTCTACACCTACCCCACGGGCCTCGGCTGGGACCCGTGGAACCTGCTGGCCACGATCGGCGCGTACGTCCTCGCCCTCGGGCTGATCCTGGTCGCCACGGGCGTCGTGCAGGCGATCCGGCGCGGCCCGGCGGCGCCGGACGATCCGTGGGGCGCGGACACCCTGGAGTGGGCGACCTCCTCCCCACCGCGGCCGTACAACTTCGCGGTCATCCCCCAGGTGCACAGCCTGCACCCGGTGTGGGACGAGCGCAGCCGCGAAGCGATGGCCACCGGCGACGTGCTGGCCGGGCACCGTGCCGTGCTCACCAGCGAACTGGACGGCGACCGGGAGGGCCCGGTGGAGATGCCGGAATCGTCGCTGCTGCCGTTCGCGGCGGCGCTCGGGCTGCTGTTCGTGGTGCTGGGCCTGCTCTGGGGCCAGTACTGGCTCGCCGTGCTGGCCGCGTTCGCGGTCTTCATCACGCTGGCCCGGTGGCTCTGGCCGCCCCACCGCACGCCGGAGGAAGCGGGCGTGGCGAGGGAAGGCCGGGCCCCGTGACCGCCTCCCCGCCCCCGCCCGGAACGCTGCGGCAGGCCACCCGGGCCGACGCGCTGGCGACCGAGATGCCCGTGGGGCGCACCCGCGGCTGGTGGGGCATGGTCTTCCTGATCGCCACCGAGGCGACGGTGTTCGCGCTGCTGCTGGGCAGCTACTTCTACCTCCGGTTCCAGTCCGGCCGGCACTGGCCGCCGCCGGGCATCGAGAAGCCGGAGCTGACCAAGGCGATCATCATGACGATCCTGCTGCTGCCCAGCAGCCTGCCGGTCGTCTGGGCGGAGCGCGGCATCCGCAGGGGGCAGCCGTGGCGGCTGCGCCTGGGGCTGAGCCTGACGCTCATCCAGGGCCTGCTGTTCCTCTCCGTCCAGGCGTCCGAGTACGCCACCAACCTGAAGAAGTTCACGATCACCACCGACGTGTACGGGTCGCTGTTCTACGCCACCACCGGCTTCCACGGCTTCCACGTGACCATCGGCCTGGTGATGGTGGCCTGGCTGCTGGCCGCCTCGCTGCGCGGCAGTTTCGGCGCCCGGCACCACGACCGGGTCACCATCGTCGCCCTCTACTGGCACTTCGTGGACATCGTGTGGGCCTTCATCTTCATGAGCCTCTACCTGTCGCCGAGGTTGTGATGGACCCGACCGAGACCTCGCCCCGGGCCCGCCGCGTCGGCGGCGGGCTGTTGTGGTTCGCCGCGCTCGGCGGCGCGCTGTCCTGGACGGTGCACCTGTTCGTGGCCTGGGCCACCGACGAACTGGCCTGCGCGTCGGGGCACACCACGCTGGCCGGGTTCCCGGTCAAGGGGGTGGTCACGATCGGCGTCGTACTGCCGGCGCTGGTCGCCGCCGCGGCGCTGGCGACGGCCTGGCTCGCGTGGCGGCGCACCTCCGCCGCGGCGGGCGAGGACGACCCGCGGATGGGCCGGGCCGCCCTGCTCGCGGTGGTCGGGCTGGCCGCCAACACCCTGTTCCTGGCCATCATCATCGCGGGCGGCGTGAGCCTGCTGGTCTTCTCGGCGTGCCAGCGATGACCGCCCGGCCCGATCCGCTCGGCCCGCCGCTCGCGTACCCCGGGGGCGGCACGGCCGCCGCGTGGACGCAGATCGCCGGCGTCCTGCTCATCGCCGCGCTGGCCGCCGGGTACGGGCGGGGCGTGCACGAGCTGTGGTCCCGGCGCGGCGTCGGGGCGGTCGTCCCCCGCTGGCGGGCGGCGTCGTTCGGCGCCGGCCTGTTCGTCCTGGCCCTGGCCGGGCAGGACCCGGTGCACGCGCTGGCCGAGCGCTCGTTCGCCGGTCACATGACGCAGCACATGCTGCTGCTGGTGGTGGCCGGCCCGCTGCTGGCCGCCGGCGGCGCCGGGCTGCCCCTGACCCTGGCCGGCCCGCGCCGGCTGCGCCGGTGGGCCGGCCGGGGGCGGGCCACGCCGGCCGCGCGCTGGCTGCGCGCCCCCACCAACCTGGCCCTGCTGGCCGCCGGCGCGCACACCGTCGTGCTGTGGGCGTGGCACCTGCCCACCCCGTACCTGCTGGCCGAGGGTGACGAGGTGGTCCACGCCGTCGAGCACGCCACGTTCGTCGGCGCGGCGTGGCTGCTGTGGTCGACCGTGTTCGCGCCGCGCGGGGCCGGGCTGAGCGCCCCGGTCGGCTTCCTGCTGCTGTTCGCCACCGGGATGCCGGCCGCCGCCCTGGGCGCGGTGCTGACGCTGGCGCCGGTCCCGCTGTACCCGGACGGTGTGCTGGCCGCCGCTCACCCGCTGGCCGACCAGCAACTGGCCGGGCTGGTCATGTGGGTTCCGATGGACGTGATCGTGCTGCTGGTCGCGGTCGCCGTGTTCCTGCGCTGGCTGGTCCGGCTGGACCGGTCCGCCCCGCCCGAACGCGACCTGAAACCGCCCGACACCGGCTCACCCAGGCAGGAGGAGGTGCCCGCATGACTGGCCGACTGCGGTGGCTGTGGCCGATGCTCGCGGCCGGGGCCCTGGTCGCCCTGCCCGGTGGCTGCGTGACCGTCTCCCCCGCCGCGCCGCCCCAGGTTCCCGCCGGGGACCCGGGCCGGGGCGCCGGCCTGATCAGCCAGTACGGCTGCGGCTCCTGCCACACCGTGCCCGGGGTCGCGGGCGCCGACGGGCTCGTCGGGCCGCCGCTGGTCCGGTTCGGGTCGCGCTCCTACATCGCCGGCAAGCTGGTCAACAACGGCGCCAACCTCCAGCGGTGGATCCAGCACCCGCAGCAGGTGGACCCGGGTACCGCCATGCCGGATCTGGGCGTGAACGCGACCGACGCGCAGGACATCGCCGCCTACCTGTTCACGATGAAGTGAGGGGGACGCGGGTGACGGGCAAGCCACCGGGCGCGGACCGGCCCCGCCGCGCCCCTTCCCGTCGCCGGGTGGTCGCGGCGGCGGCCGGTCTCGGGCTGATCGGCCTGCCGGCGCTGGCCGCCCCGGCGGCCACCCCGCCGGCCACGGCCGGCCCCTCCACCCACTCCGCCGCCGTTGTCCGGGCGGCGCCCACGACCTCCACCACCGCTGTCCAGGCGGCGCCCACGGCCTCTGTCGCCGCGACGCCCGGCGCTTCGGTGCCGGCACCCACCGCCCCGGCGGGCGCCTCGCCCACCGCCCCGCCCGGTGCTTCGTCCGGCGCTTCACCCAATGCCTCGCCCGGTGCTTCGCCCGGCGCCCCGGCGAGCGCGGAGGCCAGCGGGCCGCCGCCGGGGCTGGCCGCCGCCAACCCTCGGGGCGACCAGTTGTACCGGCAGAGCTGCGCGAGCTGCCACGGCGTGACGGGCCAGGGCAGCGCGCGCGGGCCGTCGATCAACGCGGTCGGCGCCGCCTCGGTCGACTTCCAGCTGAGCACCGGCCGCATGCCGCTGCGCGACGAGCCGTACGCGGACACCCACCGCACGCCCGCGTTCTCGCCGCCGGACATCGCCGCGATCGTGCGGTACGTCGCCGCCCTGCCGCCGGGCGGCGGCCCGCCGATCCCGCGGGTGGGCGACGGCGACGCCCGGTCCGGCCGGGAGCTTTACCTGACCCACTGCGCCGCCTGCCACTCCTCCGCCGGGGTCGGGGCGACGCTGAACAACGGGCGGGTGGCGCCGTCGCTGGCCAACTCCACCCCGACCCAGATCGGCGAGGCGATCCGGGTGGGCCCGGGGCTGATGCCGGCGTTCCCGGAGGGGGTGCTCAGCGACGGCGACGTGGACGCCGTCGCCAGCTACGTCCAGGTACTGCGGAACGGGCGCGGCCGGCTGGACAGGGGCGGCTGGTCGCTGGGGCGGCTCGGTCCGTTCCCCGAGGGCGCGGTCGGCTGGCTGATCGGGATGGGGCTGATCGTGCTGCTGGTCCGCCGGCTCGGGAGCCGGGCCGGATGAGCGGTCCCCGGGACCCGTTCGCCGGCCAGCGGGGCCGGGCACGGTGGGTACGCGCCTTCTTCGCGCTGACCGTGCTCGGCGCCGCCGGCTTCGCGGCCGCGTACACGGCGGGCGGCAACACCCAGTTGCTGGGCGTCGCCCTCGCCGTCGCCTTCGGCGGGCTGGCCGCCGGGCTCGCCGTGTGGGGCCGGGGGCTGCTGCCCAGCGGCGGTTACGTCGAGGAACGCCCCATCCTCGGCCGGCACCGCGAGGAGCGGCGGGTGCTCGCCGAGACGGCGGGCGGCGCGGAGAGCCCCATCCGGCGGCGAGGGCTGGTGGGGGCGCTGGTCACCGCCGGGGGCGCCCTCGGGCTGGCCCTGCTGTTCCCGCTGCGGTCCCTGCTGGAGTTCCGCCCGGGCAACCGGCCGATCGGCATGGTCCGGCACACCGTCTGGCGGGCCGGGGGCATCCGGCTGGTGACCCCGGAGGGGAAGCCGGTGCGGCCCGGCGACATCAGCCCGGGCACCGTCCAGATCGTCGTCCCGGAGGGGCACGCCGACGACGGCGACGCGCCCGCCTTCCTGGTCCGGCTGGACGTGCGACGGCTGCGCAAGGGGCCACCGGCCGCCACGGTCGGTGACCTCGCCGCGTTCTCCGTGCTGTGCACGCACGCCGGGTGCCCGGTCGCGCTGTACGAGAAGGGCACCGGGCGGATGCTGTGCCCCTGCCACCAGTCCGCCTTCGACCTGTGGAACGCCGCGCGGGCGGTGGCGGGGCCGGCGGCGCGGCCGCTGCCCGGCCTGCCGATCGAGGTCGGCCCCGACGGGTACCTGCGGGCCTCCGGCGATTTCACCGCGCCGCCCGGCGCCGGTTTCTGGGACCTTCCCCCCGGGGGCGTTCCGTGATCACCCGTCGCCTGTACCGGTCGCTGGACGAACGGGTGGGCAGCACGCCGCTGCTGCGCAAGTCCCTGGTCAAGGTCTTCCCGGACCACTGGACGTTCATGTTCGGCGAGATCGCGCTGTACTCGTTCGTCACGCTGGTGCTCACCGGCGTCTTCCTGACCCTGTTCTTCGAGCCGAGCACCGCCGAGCAGGTGTACCGGGGCGGCTACGAGGCGCTGTCCGGCTCCCGGGTGTCCAGCGCGTTCGCCTCGACCGTGGCGCTCAGCTACGACGTGCGGGCGGGTCTGCTGTTCCGCCAGGCGCACCACTGGTCGGCGCTGCTGTTCGTCGCCGCGATCGTGCTGCACCTGTCGCGGATCTTCTTCACCGGCGCGTTCCGCCGCCCCCGCGAGATCAACTGGGTGGTCGGGGTGACCATGCTGGCGCTGGCGCTGCTGAACGGCTTCACCGGCTACTCGATGCCGGACGATCTGCTGTCCGGCATCGGGCTGCGGATCATCTACTCGGTCGTGCTGTCGATACCGGTGGCCGGGTCGTGGCTGGCGATGCTGCTGTTCGGCGGCGAGTTCCCGACCGCGCAACTGCTGCCGCGCCTGTACATCAGCCACGTCCTGCTGGTGCCCGCCGCGTTCGCCGCGCTGATCTCGGTACACCTGGTGATCATCGTGGTGCAGAAGCACACCCAGTTCCCCGGACCGGGCCGCCGCGACCGCAACGTCGTCGGCTCCCGGTTCTGGCCGGCGTACACGCTGCGCTCGGTGAGCCTGCTGCTCGGGGTCCTCGCGGTGGCGTTCGCGCTGGGCGGGCTGGTGCAGATCAACCCCATCTGGATCTACGGTCCGTTCAACCCGGCCAAGGCGACCTCGCCGGCGCAGCCGGACTGGTACGTCGCCTGGGGCGACGGGGCGCTGCGGCTGTTCCCGCCGGCCGACTTCCGCATCTTCGGCCGCCTCGTCCCGTCGCCGTTCTGGCCCTCGGTGGGCCTGGGCACGATCACGTTCCTGCTGCTGTACGCCTGGCCGTGGCTGGAACGGTGGCGGACCGGCGACCGGGCGTTCCACCACGTGCTGGAGCGGCCCCGCGAGCGGCCGGGCCGGGTGGCGGTCGGCGCGTACGCCCTGACCTTCTTCGCGGTGCTGCTGGTCGCGGCGGCCGACGACATCATCGCCCGGCTCACCCGCGTCCCGGTCACCGCGCTGGTGACGGCCCTGCGGATCGCCATCCTGGTGCTGCCCGTCGCCGCCGCGGTGATCGCATACCTCATCACCAACGCGCTGCGGCGCAGCACGGGCAGCGGGGTCACCGAACTGACGCGGGAGGACATGCGGGCCGGGCTGACGCCGCACAGGGCGCGCCACCCGGCCGGGCGGGAGCCGCCCCTCGTGCCACCGCCGGATCAGGTGGTGCAGATGTGGCGCAACCCGGCCGGCACTTGGCGGTGGCGGTGGCGCGGACCGGGCGAGGAACTGCTCAGCAACGAGGCGTACCTGAGCCGGGACGAGGCGCTCACCGCCGCGCGGGTGGCCTTCGCGGGCGTCCGGCTGGAGCAGGTCCGGCCGCCAGCGGGCGTCCCCCTGCCACCGCCGCGCCACCGCCACCCGGCGGCCACCCGGGCCGCGGGGGTCACCGGATGGCTGGCCCTGTTCCTGCTCGGGCGCCGGCGCCGGCCGGGCCCGCCCGACGGACCACCGGCGGAGCCGGGCGAGGAGCCACCCGAGGACCCGGGCGAGCGGGCACGGGAACCGGCGGCGCGCGAGTGACCGCCGATTGCCGGGGTACCGGGTACGGGTGGCCGAACGGATCCGCCTGGTGTTCGGGGGCGCGTTCGCCGACAGCGACGAGCGGGGCGACGTGGACACGCGGGGCCGGCGCGAGCGGGGCACCATGCAGGGGCTGTTCTTCCGGGACGCGCGGCACCTGTCGCGGTGGCGGCTGCACGTGGACGGCCGGACCTGGGAGCCGCTCGACGCGGACGCGGTGGGCTACAACCGGGCGGTGTTCACCCTCGGCGGCGCCATCGGCGACGGGATCGACGGCATCGACGCGATCCTTACCCGCGAGCGGCGCCTGGGCGCCGCGATGTCCGAGCGGTTCACCGTCACCAACCACGCGCCGCGCGAGCGCGAACTGGTGCTCTGCCTGACCTTCGACGCGGACTTCGCCGACCTGCTCGACATCTCGCACGGCCAGGCCCAGGACCAGCCGGTCACCCGCACGGTCAGCGGCGACCGGGTCAGGTTCGCGTATCGGCAGGGCGACTTCTGCCGGACCACCACGGTGTGCGCGCCGGATGCCGAACTGACCGGCGAGTCAGCCAGTTACCGGATCCGGCTGCCGCCGGGCGGCCGGTGGACGACCGAGGTGCGGGTGGACATGCTGGCCGAGGCGCACGGGCACACCTGGCCCGGCCCGAACCTGTCCGACCCGGCCAGCGAGGCGCAGGACTGGCTGGCCGACACGCCCCGCCTGACGACGGACTGGCCGGACCTCGACCGGGCCTACCGGCGCTGCCTGGCGGACTTCGCCGCCCTGCGGTTCCACCCGGATGTCGTGGCCCGCTCGTGGATGCCCGGCGCCGGCGTGCCGTGGTACATGACGCTGTTCGGCCGGGACAGCCTCATCACCAGCTACCAGACCCTGCCGTTCCTGCCCGGGCTGTGCCGCACCACGCTGCACGCCCTGGCCAGCCGGCAGGCCCAGCACCGGGACGACGAGCGGGACGCCGAGCCCGGCAAGATCCTCCACGAGCTGCGGCACGGTCCCGCCGCCTACAGCGGCCGGCGCCCCCAGTCGCCGTACTACGGCAGCGCCGACGCCACCAGCCTGTTCCTCATCGTGCTGGACGAGTACCACCGATGGACCGGCGACGCCGCGCTGGTCCGGGAGTTGGAACCGGCGGCCCGCGCCGCCCTGCGCTGGGTGGAGGAGTTCGGCGACCTGGACGGCTCCGGGTATATCAAGTACCAGACCCGCAACCCCGAGCAGGGCCTGGCCAACCAGTGCTGGAAGGACTCGCCGGTCTCCGTGCTGTACCCCGACGGCCGGCTCGCGCCGCTTCCCCGGGGCACGTGCGAGTTGCAGGGGTACGCCTACGACGCCCGGCTCCGGTGCGCCCGGCTGGCCCGCGCCGTCTGGGGCGACGCCGGCCTCGCCGACCGGCTGGAGCGGGACGCCGCCGCCTTCCGGGACCGGTTCAACACCGACTTCTGGCTCGCCGCCGGCGGCTACTACGCCCTGGCCATCGACGGCGACCGGCGCCTGGTGCCCACGCTCGCGTCCAACTTCGGGCAGTTGCTGTGGAGCGGGATCGTCCCCCCGGAGCGGGTCGACCCCCTGGTGGGCCACCTCATGGGCGACGCGCTGTTCTCCGGCTGGGGGATCCGCACGGTGGCGACCGGGCAGGCCGTGTACAACCCGGTCGCGTACCACAACGGCACCGTCTGGCCGCACGACAATTCGCTGATCGCCGCCGGGCTGGCCCGGTACGGGCGGCACGCCGAGGCGAACCGCATCGCCGGCAGCCTGCTGGAGGCGTCCGCCAGCTTCGGGTACTCGCTGCCGGAGTGCCTGACGGGCCAGGACCGCCGGGAGACCGCCCGGCCGATCCGGTACCCCGAGGCGTGCTCCCCGCAGGCGTGGGCCAGCGGCTCGGTGCTGCTGCTCCTGCGCCTGCTGATCGGCCTCGAACCGGCGTGCCCAGCCCATGTGCGGCGGGACGTGCTGGTCGACGGGAAGTCCTGGTCGGTGACCCTGGACGGCCTGCCGGCACGCGTCGACGCTGACGACCGGAGCTGAGGCCGGGGCCCCTGTTCCGGGCGCCCGAGGTGGCCGACAAGTTCGGTGAGCTACGGGACGGCCGAGGCAAGGGCAAGTCGCGCGGCGGTCACCCGGTGGCGATGTCGCGCCGGGTGGTGGCGACGATGCCGGCCAGGGAGAGCGCGACGCCCAGTCCGATGAGGACGAGCGGGGCGCCGAACCGGGGATCGGGGCCCGCGACGTCCGGCATGTGCCGGAAGAATCCGAGATCCTGGACCCGTTGCGGGACGTCGAGCAGGTTGCCGAGCAGGGCCAGCAGGGCGCTCGCGCCCAGCGGCAGCCAGGCCAGGGGCGCCAGGCGCGGGCTGATGCCGATCAGCAGCGCGGCGCAACCGGCGGTCGCGACGGCGGCGGGCCACTGGCCGACCGCGTACGCGAAGGCCCGGGCGGCGATGTCGTCTCCCTCGATGGCCACGGGCGTGATCAGCGCGCCGAGCGCCCCGGTCGCCACCAGGACGGCCGCGCTGACGGCCGCGGTGACGAGAACCTGGGCGGCCAGCGGCAGCCAGCGGCGCACACCGGTCGCCAGCACGAGATCGGTCACGCCGTCGACCTCGGAGCGCCGGCTGGCCAACACCGACAGCACCGCGTACGCGCAGACGACGATCCCGATGACGGTGTCGCTGTAGGCGAGGTACGCGGCCGCGGGGTCGCCGGTGCCGAGCTGTGACTCGAGGAAGCCGCCGAGGTCCCCGGAGCGGCTCTGCTTGACGGCGGCGGAGCCCATCGTCGAGAAGAGGGTTCCGATCGCGGCGACCCCGACCGTCCAGGCCAGCAGCGACGAGCGGCCGAGCCGGGCCGCGAGCCCGACCGGGGTGCGCAGGCGCAGGCGGCTGTCGCGGGCGGCACGCCGGGTGACGAGACCGGCGCCGAACTCCCGCCGGCCGGACAGCACCTCGGCCAGGACGGCCAGGGCGACCGCGACCAGCAGGGCGGGCGCGGACGCCCACCACCGGTCGGCGGTGAACGGTTCGATGGCGGCGCGCAGGCCGAGCGGGCTGGACCAGGCGAGCGGGTCGACCCGCTTGACGTCGCCGAAGGCCCGCAGCGCGAACGCGGCACCGACCGCGACGAAGCCGAGCGCCCGCGCCTGCCCGCCGGTGGCCGCGATCTGGGCCAGGACCGCCGTGAGGGCGCTGACCAGCAGGAAGGTCAGCCCGATCGTGGTGCCGAAGGCCATCGCCCCGGCCCAGGTCACCGCGTCGACGTGCCCGGTCGCCAGGCCGACGGCGGCGCCGCAGCCGAGCGCGAGGACGACGGCCAGGCCGGCCAGCAGGGCCAGCGCGCTGCGCAGCGGCCGCCGGGGTGCGACGCCGCAGCCGCGCAGCAGTTCGAGGGTGCCGTCGTCCTCGGCCGCCCGGGTCACCGAGACGGTGAGCAGCACGGCCATGACGGCCGCCAGGATGGTGACGATGGCCCCCAGTTCCCAGGCGAACATCTGCGCGGGCGTGCCCGGGTCGGGCAGCCGCCCGTACAGCAGGGTGGTGGCCGGGTTGTTCTGCGCCAGCTCGACGACGCCGCGGCGCTGCTGCTCGGTGTCGTATGTGTTCTGGTACGACGGGACGGTACCGGCGCAGAGGCCGATCAGCATCAGCAGCCACGCGCCGAGCGTCATCCGGTGGCGGCGGACCAGCAGGCGGGTGAGGCTCATCGGGCGGCCACCGCGTAGTGCCGCAGGAAGAGGTCCTCCAGCTTGGCGGGGGTGCAGGTGATGTCGTCTGATTCCACATCGGACAGCACGCCGAGGACGGCGGGCACCAGCGGGCGGGGCACGCTGAGGCGCAGCCGCGCGCCGTCGCGCTCGACCTCCACCCCCAGGCTGCGCAACCGGTCGGTGACGGCGTCGGCCTGCCCGCCCGGCGGGCGTGCGGTGATGGTCGAGGCGGCCAGGTAGCGCATGTCGGCCAGGCGTCCGGACTCCACCAGCCGCCCGTCCTTGATGATGGTCACCGTCTCGCAGAGCTTCTCGACCTCGGCGAGGATGTGGCTGGACAGCAGCACGGTGCGCCCGGCCGCGGCCGCCTCGCGCACGCAGCGCTGGAACAGCTCCTCCATGAGCGGGTCGAGGCCGGAGGTCGGCTCGTCCAGCACGAGCAGGTCGGTGGGCGCCGCGAACGCGGCGATCAGCGCGACCTTCTGCCGGTTGCCCTTGGAGTACGTCCCCACCCGCCGCCGGGTGTCCAGCGCGAAGTCGTTGACCAGGCGCTGCTCCGCCGCCGCGTTCCGGCGGCCGCGCAGGGCGGCCAGCGCGTCGAGCACCTCCTGCCCGGTCAGGGTGGACCAGAGCCGGACCTCGCCCGGAACGTACGAGATCCGCCTCGTCGCCTCGGCGGCGTGTGTGGCCGGGTCCAGTCCGAGCACGCGGACCCGGCCGGCGGTCGCGCGGTACAGGCCGAGCAGGACCCGGATCGTCGTCGACTTGCCCGCGCCGTTGGGCCCCAGGAAGCCGTGCACGGTGCCCGGCGCGACGCTGAGGTCGAGGCCGTCCACGGCGGCGAAGGCGCCGAACCGTTTCACCAGCCCCTCGATGTCGACGGCGGGTTCGGTCATTGGACTTGGCCTTTCTCGATGGCGGTCAGCAGGGCATCGGCGATGGCGCGGTCGATCCGGCGGTGGCGCGGGTCGGCGAGCCCGAGGTAGAGGTCGGCCGCCCGGCGGGCGAGGTCGAGGTCGACCGCCTTCATCAGCCGGGGCAGGTCGGGCCCCAGGTGCCGGGTGATCCGCTCGACCACGCCGTCGGCGATCTGAGCGATCTCCCGGTCGTCGAGCAGGTGGACCTGCTCCGCGCGGTCGGCGATCGCCCGGAACTGGTCGAGACTGCGGGCCATCGCGGCCTCGGTGAGCCCCTGGTAGAGCAGCGCCGACTCGGGCGGCATCTCACCCCGGTAGAAGGCCACCTCCATGAAGTCGCGCTCGCGGCGGATCAGGCGGCGCGCCTTCCCGTCGCCGGCGCGCGCCTCCATCTCGTCGTAGAACCGGGCGACGACCGGCGGCATCGGGGACAGGCCGCCGCCGGCCTCGACCGCGGCGATCAGGCCCGTGATGCGTTCCCGCTGCCCGCGTAGCTCGGCGAGTTGCTCGTCGACCGCGACGACGCTCGCCCGCAGGTCGGCCAGGACGGACTCCCGACTCGCTCCCTGGCCGGGCGGGTCGATGCCGGGCTGGTCGTCGAGGACGGTGGCGATCGTCGCCAGCGGGATGCCCGCCTGGGCGAGCCACCGCACCCGGACCAGCCGGGCCAGGTGCGACATGTCGTAGTCGCGGGCGCCGTCCCGCCGCCCGGGCACCGGCAGCAGCCCGATCTGGTGGTAGTACCGGATGGTTCGGACCGTGGAGCCGGTGAGGGCCGCCAGCTCCTTGATGCGCATGGGACAAGTCTCAGGTGTGACGTTACGTCACAGTCAAATCGAGCCCGGTCTCTGCGAACCGGGGCGGTCACCGCCTGACGCCCGGTAGCCCTCGCTGGTGGGCCGGACAGCGCGCGAGCAGCGCCGGTTCACCCGCCGCGGTGCGGGGTCTTGCGCGGATGGCGCCGGCAGCGGACCGTGCCGTTCATGCCCACCCCCGGCACCTTCCGCCAGCCGCAGCGCCTCGACGACCGCAGCGACCCCGCGGTCCTCTACGTGCTGTCCTACCTGATCACCCGGACCGTGGTCGGCTTCCTCGGCATCCTGCTGCCGATCGCGTTCATCGTCGGCGAGGCGTTCTACCTGCGCGGCAGCGTCCAGATCCGCGGCTCGATCAGCGCGTACTACCACACGCCGATGCGGGACCTCTTCGTCGCCGGGCTCTGCGTCATCGGCTTCCTGTTGATGACCTACATGTCGGCGCAGACGAGGACCTGGGACTTCTGGCTGAGCCTCGTCGCCGGGATCGCCGTCGTCGGGGTCGCCTTCTTCCCGACCCGCCGCCCCGGTCTGGCGTCCGGCGCCCCGCCCTGCGGCGGTCAACCGGTGCCGGCCGGGTGCGCACCGATGCAGCAGGCGCTGGGCGAGACCACCACCGCGGTCATCCACTTCACCTGCGCCGCGGTCTTCATGCTCAGCCTCGCCGCCATCGCGTTCCTGTTCGGGTACCGGGAAAAGAGGTTCGGGATCAACCCGGGGATGGCTCTGGTGCAGCAGATCTGCGGCTGGGCGATCATCGCCGCGATCGCCTGGGCCGTCCTGGGCTTCATCGTCGACCTGACCGTCTGGGAACTGACGCCGCTCTACGTCGGCGAGGTCGTCTCGGTGTGGGCGTTCGGCATCTCCTGGCTCCTCAAGGGGCGGGACCTGCGCGCCCTGCTCGGGCTGCGCAACGTGCCCCGCTCCCCGCGGACCGCCGGCGAACTGACCAAGGTCTGACCGACCCGGCGCACCTGCCGCGTTCGGCGCCGTTAACCGCGCTCGCCGCTCCACCCCGACGGCGGCCGGGGTGCGGCGTCGGTGCGCAGCGCGGTGTAGCGGCCCCGGTGGTACAGCAGCGGCTCGCCGTCGCCGGTCTGGTTCGCCGCCACCGGCTCGGCCAGGACGATGTCGTGGTCGCCGGCGGTGATCCGCCGGACGACCCGGCAGACCAGCCAGGCCAGCACGTCGTGCAGGACCGGCACCCCGTGCGGCCCGGGGCTCCAGCCGGAGTGGCTGGCGAACCGGTCGATGCCGCTGGTGGCGAAGATGCCGGCGACCCGCTGCTGGCCGCGGGTGAGCAGGTGGACCCCGACGTGGGCCGCCTCGGCGACGCCCGGCCAGGTGGACGCCGAGTGGGCGACGCAGAAGGAGACCAGCGGCGGGCGCAGCGACACGGACGTGAAGGACGTCGCGGTGAAGCCCACCGGCGGGCGGCCCGCGGCGGTCACGACGCTCACCGCGGCCGCCTGCTGGCGCAGCAGCGCGCGCAGCGCCTCCGGCTCGACGGGGCCGCTCGGTTCGAGGGTCACGGTCATGGCTCTCGCCTCCTCGTGGACGGGCCTGAGCGTCTCGACCCGGCTCAAGCGGGACGCGGTCGCGCGCGGTCGCCCACCCGCGACAGCAGCCCCGCGACACCGCGATCACGGTGCCGTCGAGCGGGCCGCTCTCTCTTGATATGCCTACATCCTGGCGCCGTATTTCCTATAGGACAAGTAGGATTTCACGGCTTGGGACACCCGGCCGTCTCCCGCGCCCGGCGGTTACTGTGCCCCCCGGCCCGTGGTCGGCACCGATCAGTTCACGCCGCCGGCACGGCTGTGGACCACAGTGGACTGAGCCGCCGACGCGCCCGCGTGACCGGCCAACGGTTCGCTCACTGCGCGTCGGGGCCGGCCGGTACGCCGAGCAGGGCGAGCAGCCGGCGGCGCAGCGGGCCGAACCCGGGCGCGTCGGTGGTACGGGGATGCGCCACGGTGATCGGCACGTCCTCGACGAGCACGCCACCGTCCAACAGCAGCACCCGGTCGGCCAGCAGCAGGGCCTCGTCCACGTCGTGCGTGACCAGCAGGGCGGCGAACCGGTGCTCGGCGCGCAGCCGCTGGAACAGCGCCTGCATCCGCAGCCGGGTGAGCGCGTCCAGCGCGCCGAACGGCTCGTCCAGCAGCAGCAGTTCGGGCTGGCGGACCAGCGCCCGGGCCACCGCCACCCGCTGCGACTGCCCGCCGGACAGCTCGGCCGGCCAGGCCCGTTCCCGCCCGGCCAGGCCGACCTCGGCCAGCGCGGCGGCCACCCGGCCGGCGACGTCCCGACCGGCGACGCCCAGCGCCACGTTGTCGGCGACCCGTTTCCACGGCAACAGCCGGTGCTCCTGGAACACCACGGCGGACCGGGCCGGCACCGTGACCTCGCCGCACGCGTCGCCGTCGAGCCCCGCCAGGACGCGCAGCAGCGTGCTCTTGCCGGAGCCGCTGGACCCCAGCAGGGCCACCACCTCGCCCGCGGCGATCGTCAGGTCGACACCGTTGAGTACCGGCACCGGGCCGAACGCCCGCCGCACGCCGACAGCGCGCACCACGGCGACCGGGGTCACCGCGGTGGCGGCACCGGTCAGGTCGCCCGTAGGCCGCGTCGCCACGCCAGCGCCCTCCGTTCGGCCACCCGCAGCAGCAGATCGGAGGCCAGCCCGAGCAGGGCGTAGACGACCAGGCCGAGCACGACCACGTCGGTCTGGCTGAACTCGCGGGCCTCCATCATCATGAAGCCGATCCCCACCTGCGCGTTCACCTGCTCGCTGACCACCAGGCTGAGCCAGCCCGCGGCGAACGCCAGCCGGAGCCCGATGAACAGCGCCGGCAGCGCGCCGGGCAGCACGACGTGCCGCAGCCGCGC
Organism: Rhizomonospora bruguierae; assembly: GCF_018397995.1. Classification (GTDB taxonomy): domain Bacteria; phylum Actinomycetota; class Actinomycetes; order Mycobacteriales; family Micromonosporaceae; genus Rhizomonospora; species Rhizomonospora bruguierae. Next base: position 168,530 of record NZ_BBQH01000017.1, on the reverse strand, counting down.
CGCCGCGGACAGCCCGCAGGTGCGCGCCGCCTCCACCAGGCGTTCGTCGATGTCCCGGATGCCCGCGTACGTGTTGAGGTAGATCGGGAAGAACGCGCCGAGCGCGACCAGCGAGATCTTCAGCGACTCGCCGATCCCGAGCCAGATCAGCAGCAGCGGGAGCAGCCCCAGGTGGGGCAGCATGCGCGCCATCTGGACCGGCGGGTCGATCAGGTCGTCGCCCAGGCGCAGCAGCCCCGCCACCGCGCCGGCGAGCAGGCCGACGCCCCCGCCCACCGCCAGCCCGATCACGGCGCGGGTCAGCGACTGGGCCAGGTGGGCGCCGAGCGCGCCGTCCCGGGCCAGCCGCCATCCGACGGCCAGCACGTCGCTGGGCGCGGGCAGCTTGTCCGGCGACACGAGGCCGGCGCGGCTGACCAGTTCCCACGCCAGCACGAGGACCACCGGGCTGACCAAGCGCCGCCACCGACGGACCCGCGGACCGCGGCGCGCCCGGACGGGCACCGTCGCCACCGCTTTCGGGGCCGCGCCCGCTGCCGTGCCCGTCCGGGGAGCCGCGTCCTCGGTGACGGTCACCGCAGCACCTCGGTGTACCGGTCGTCGATCAGGGACCGCATGTCCACCGGGCCGGGAATCAGCTTCAGATCGGCGAACCCGTCCGCGATGCGTTGCAGTTCCTCGCCGATCGCCGGGGTGACCGGGGCGAGCGGCTTCGCGCTGCGCTCCAGCGAGCGCTTCGTCACGTCCAGCGGGATCCGCAACTCCGGCGCCAGCACGCCGGCCCGCTCGTCGGGGTGGGCGATGCCCCAGTCGGTGGTCTCCCGCAGCGTCGTCAGGAACCGCTTGATCTGCTCGGACTTGGTGTCCAGCGCCTTCGTCGAGACCAGGATGTACTCCCGGTTGCCGGCCAGCCCGGTCGCGTCGACGAGCACCTTCACGCCGGGCCCCTCGGCCAGCGCGAAGTACGGATCCCAGACGATCCACGCGTCGACCTGGCGGCTGTCGAACGCCGGCCGGGCCTCGGCCGGCTTGAGGTACCGCACGGTCACGTCGTCGAGCGTCATGCCGTTGGCCGCCAGCAGGCGCAGCAGCAACCAGTTGACGTTCGAGCCCTTGTTCAGCGCGATCGTGCGGCCCTTGAGATCCGCGAAGGAGGAGAAGCCGCTGTCGGAGTGCACCAGCACGGCCTCACCCTCGGGCACCTCGGCGGAGGTGGCGACGATCCGGAAGTCGGTCCGGGCGGCGGCGGCGAACACCGGCGGCGCCTCGCCGGTCTCCCCGATGTCGATGGAGCCGGCCCGCAGCGCCTCGGTCAGTGCCGGGCCGCTCTCGAACAGCGACCACGCCAGGTCGCCGCCGGCCTCGCGGGCCTTGACCAGGCTTTCGCTGCCGTAGCGCTGGTAGCCCACCCGCAGCGGCTGTTCGCCACCGGAGCCACCGCCGGACGAACCGGAACCGGCGGCGCCGGCGCAGCCGGAGGTGACGCCGAGCGCGGCGACGAGCGCCAGAGTCAGGGCGGTGTCGGTCCATCGCCAGGACCGGGCACGCATCGTGGTTGCTCCTTCGCCGTCGCTGTTTCAGTGGGACCCGACCGCGGCGGGCTGCGCCGCGACGGACGCCGGTGGGGCGGGACGCGCCGGGGCGAACGGCACCGGCGTCGCACCCGGGGCCGCCGGCCCGGCCGGGTGCCGCCAGAGCCCGCGCCGGGCCAGGATCGGCAGCACCCCCTCGCCGAACCAGTACGCCTCCTCCACGTGCGGGTGTCCGGAGAGGACGAACTCGGTGATGCCCAGCTCGGCGTATTCGGCGATCCGCTCGGCCACCTCGGTGTGGCTGCCGACCAGGGCGGTGCCGGCGCCGCCACGGACCAGCCCGAAGCCGGCCCACAGGTTGGGCGAGATCTCGAGCCGGTCCCGGCTGCCCCCGTGCAGCTCCAACATCCGGCGCTGCCCCTCGGACTCGCTGCGCCGCAGTCCCTCCTGGACGCGCCGGATGTCGACGTCGCTGATCCGGTCGAGCAGCCGCCGCGCCTGGGCCCAGCCCTCGGCCGCGGTGTCCCGGGCGATCACGTGCAGCCGGATGCCGAAGCGGGGCACCCGCCCGGCGTCGGCGTACGCGGCGCGGGTGGCGGCCAGCTTCCCGGCCACCTGCTCGGGCGGCTCGCCCCAGGTCAGGTACACGTCGGCGTGCCGCCCGGCGACCGCGAGCGCGGGCGCGGAGGAGCCGCCGAAGTACACCGGGGGCACCGGGTCGGGAACCTGGTGCAGCCGGGCCTGTTCAACCCGCAGGTGCGCGCCGGTGAAGGTCACCGTCTCGCCCCGCCACAGCGCGCGGACCACCCGCAGGAACTCGTCCGTGCGCGCGTACCGGGCGTCCTTGTCCAGCAGGTCGCCGTACGCCCGCTGCTCGGCGCCCTCCCCGCCGGTGACGACGTTGAGCAGCAGCCGACCCTGGGACTGCCGCTGGAAGGTGGCGGCCATCTGGGCGGCCAGGGTCGGCGAGAGCAGGCCGGGACGGAACGCCACCAGGAACTTCAGGCGCTCCGTGACCCCGGTCAGCATGGCGGTGGTCAGCCAGGCGTCCTCGCACCACGCGCCGGTGGGCGTCAGCGCGCCGACGAAACCCAGCTGCTCCGCCGTGCGGGCGATCTGCCCGAGGTACGCCACGGTCGGCGGGCGGGAGCCGCCGGCGCTGCCCACCGGGACACCGTGGCCGCCGTCGACGATGTCGCGACTGTCGCCGTAGGTGGGCAGGAACCAGTGGAACGTCAGAGCCATCGGGTCACCTCGGATCGTCTCGGGCGTTCGTCACCGCCGCCGGCGCGGGCGGCGACCGGCGGGCGGGACGGGGACGGGCGGGCGGCGGGCGATGGCCGCCATGTCCGGTCAGCGCCGACAGGACATGGCGGCCCGGTGACCCGGGTCGACGCCGGGTCGACCGGTCAGCCGCGCCGGAAGGAACACCCATCTTTCCTACCGTCTAGATAGGCTATTCGGCAAGCGCCGACGCCCACCCTCCCGAGTAGTGGAACCCAGACTCAGCCGCGGAGCCGTCCGGCAGCGGCGGCGCCGTGCGGGCGGCTGGCGGCCCGGCGGCGGTCACCCGCTCGACGCACCCGCACCGGCTACGCCGGGGCGGCAACCGCCGGGAAAGCCAACACAACCGTCCATAGCGGCCGCACGCTCGATCTCGCGGCCCATCCCGGCACCGATGCAGGGGCGGTAAGATCTTGGTACTAACACGCCCATTTCCCGGCATTTCCACCTCGCCGGCCGCCCCACCCACCCGTGGTTCGATCTTGAGTCGGCCCCGTGACCGGCGAAACCAGGAGCCCGCGGGAGTACGTGAACCCCGCCCGATCGGACCGCCGGCCGCGCGCGTGGTCGGGTCGCGCGATGCAGCCCGCCGAGAGCCCGGTCACCAGCTGTGCATCGTGCCGTCCTCGAGGCGGTTCACCGGCAGCGACGCCGGCCGGTAGGGGTATTTGGCGGCCAGGTCCTCGTCGATGTCCACGCCGAGGCCGGGCTCCTCCGACGGGTGCAGGTACCCGTCGGCGTAGCGGTAGCCGTGCGGGAAGACCGCGTCGGTGGCGTCGGTGTGCCGCATGTACTCCTGGAGGCCGAAGTTGGGGATGGCGATGTCCACGTGCAGCGCGGCGGCCATGCACACCGGCGACAGGTCGGTGGCGCCGTGCGAGCCGCTGCGGACGTGGTGCAGGGCGGCCAGGTCGAAGATGCGGCGCAGGTGGCTGATGCCGCCGGCGTGCACGACGGTGGTGCGGATGTAGTCGATGAGCTGCTCCCGGATGAGCTGCTCGCAGTCCCAGACCGTGTTGAACACCTCGCCGACCGCGATCGGTGTGGTGGTGTGCTGGCGGATGAGCCGGAAGCCGTCCTGCGACTCGGCCGGGACCGGATCCTCCATCCAGGTCAGCGCGAAGGGTTCCAGGGACCTGCCGAGCCGGGCGGCCTCGATGGGGGTGAGCCGGTGGTGCACGTCGTGCAGCAGCTTCAGCGCCGGGCCGAACTCCTCGCGGACGCGGGCGAACACCGACGGCACGTGCGCGAGGTAGCGCTCGGTCGACCAGACGTTCTCGGTCGGGATCGCCGCGTCGGCCGGCTCGTAGAACATCTTGTTGGTGCTGACCCCGTAGGTGCTGGCCAGCCCGGGCACGCCGGTCTGCACCCGCACCGCGCGGTAGCCCAGTTCGACGTACCTGGCCACCTCGGTCAGCACGTCGTCGACCGACTCGCCGTTGGCGTGCCCGTAGACCGTCACGCCCGCCCGCGAGCGGCCGCCGAGCAGCCGGTAGACCGGCAGGCCGGCGACCTTGCCGAGGATGTCCCACAGCGCGGTGTCGACGGCCGCGACGGCGGTCATCGTCACCGGACCGCGCCGCCAGTATGCGCCCTTGTACAGGTACTGCCAGGTGTCCTCGATCCGACTCGGGTCCCGGCCGATGAGCAGCGGGGCGACGTGGTCGCGCAGGTACGCCGCGACCGCGAGTTCACGCCCGTTGAGCGTGGCGTCGCCCAGCCCGTACACCCCCTCGTCGGTGACGATCTTGAGGGTGACGAAGTTGCGGTCCGGGCAGGTGACGATGACCCGGGCGTCCGTGATTCTCATTCCGGTTCTTCCTTGACTCGGGCAACCAGCTGCGTCGGGTTCACCACGCGCAGCGCGAGCACCAGCAGGACGAGCATGGTGCCGGTGTAGATGACGGCCATCGCGTCGACGGACTGCTGGGCGCGGATGCCGGCGGCCGACATGGAGTTGTAGAGCGCGACGACGAGGGTGGTGGAGTCGGGGCCGGCGGTGAGGAAGGTCAGCTCGAACATGCCGACGGTGCGCACCAGCACCAGGATCGAGGCGGCGAGCATGCCGGGCACGAGCAGCGGCGCGAGGATGCGCGTGAAGATCCGGCCGGTACCGGCGCCGCACATCCGCGCGGCCCGCTCGATGGCCGGGTCGATCTGCTCGATGAACGGGGTCATGGTGAGGATCACGAACGGCACCGACGGCACCAGGTTGGCCAGCACCACGCCGCTGAAGTGCCCGGCAAACCCGTACTTGTACAGCACCGTGGCCAGCGGGATGCCGTAGGTGATCGGCGGCATCAGGATCGGCAGCAGGAACAGCAGGTAGAGCAGGCGGCGGCCGGGGAACGACCGGCGGGCCAGCACGTAGGAGGCCGGCACGCCGACCAGCACCGAGATCGCCACGACCGACAGCGATACCTCGACGGTGGTGACCAGCACGGGCAGCAGGCCGAAGTCGCGCCAGGCCTCGCCGTACCACCGGCCGGTCCAGCCCTGGGGCAGCCAGGTGTCGAACCAGCGCTCCCCGAACGAGCTGACCACCACCGACCCGATCACACCGGCGAGGTTGACGAAGAAGAAGATGACCAGGCCCCAGACGAGCCAGGCGGCCGGGCGCGCCCGGATGGCCCGGACGGGGCGGGGGCGGGTCGCGGTCGTTCGGGCGATCGTCGGCGCGGTCATCCCTTGCCTCCCGTGGAGCCGGTGAACAGCGTGGCACGCCACCCGAGCGTGATGGCGATGACGACCAGTTCGACCAGCCCCATGACGATCGCGATGGCGGACGCCTTGGCGTAGTCGTACTGCTCGTAGCCGGCGTGCCAGGCGGCGATGGAGATGACCCGGGTCTCGCCCGCCGGGTCGCCGACGAGCACGGCGGAGGGGAAGACGCTGAACGCCAGCACGAAGGTCAGGCAGAAGGTGGTCGCCAGCCCGGGGGCCAGCAGCGGCAGGGTGATGCGCCGGAACCGTTGGGTGCGGCTCGCGCCGAGGGTCGCCGCGGCGCGTTCCAGGGTGGGATCGATGCCGGACAGGTACGACAGCACCAGCAGGAACGCGAACGGGAACCCGGTGATGAGCAGGGAGAAGAAGACGCCCCAGTAGTTGTTCGTCAAGCGCACCGGCGCGTCGGTGAGCCCGGCTCCGATCAGGATGCGGTTGAACCAGCCGGCGGGGCCGAGGAAGTTCAGCAGGCCCTGCGCGGTGAGCACGGTGCCGAGCGTGATCGGGACGACGAGCAGCGTCGTGAGCAGCCGCTTGCCGCGGAACCGGCCCCGCATGCGGTAGGCGATCGGCACCGACACGCCGACGTTGAGCAGGGCCACCGGCAGCGACAGCTTGAGCGTGGTCCAGATCGTGTTCCGCTCGTACGGATCCGTGAAGAACGCGCGGTAGGCGCCGAGCGGGCCGCCCCGCTCCGGCTGGAAGGACAGGCCGAGGCCGTAGCAGAACGGGTAGACGAACAGCACCAGCACGAACACGGCCGCCGGGACGAGCAGCAGGATCTGGCGGTCGATGCCGCGTTCGGCCAGCCGGTGTGTCAGGGCCGGTCGGCTCATGGTTCGTCCTCGTCCGCCGGGAAGACCAGCAGGTCGGCCGGGTCGACGCCGACGGTGACCGGCTCACCGACCGCCGGCCGCTGCCCGGCGCGCGCGTGCAGCCGCACCCCCTGCGCGGTGACGACCTCGACGGCCGCCTCGCGGCCCTGGTACTCCACCACCTCCACGGTGGCCGGGACGCCGCCGGCCGCGTCCAGCCGGAGGCTCTCCGGCCGGGCGGCCGCCACCACGGGGTCGCCCGGCCGCAGCGCGCCCACGGCGGTGCCGTGCAGGCGCATCCCGTCGCCCTCGACGACGGCCTTGTCGCCGGCCAGTTCGGCGACCCGCATGGGCAGCAGGTTGCGGAAACCCATGAAGTCGGCGACGTGCCGGTTGGCGGGGGTGGTGTGCAGTTCCTCGGGCGTGCCGATCTGCTGTACCCGCCCGGCCCGCAGCACGACCAGGCGGTCGGCCAGCGACAGCGCCTCCTCCTGGTCGTGCGTCACGTAGACGGTGGTCAGCCCCAGCGACTGGTGCAGGCGGCGGATCTCGGTGCGCATCTCCAGCCGCAGCTTGGCGTCCAGGTTGGACAGCGGCTCGTCCATGAGGACCAGCGCCGGTTCGAGGACCACGGCCCGGGCGATCGCCACCCGCTGCTGCTGCCCGCCGGACAGCTGCCCGGGCAGCTTCGCCGCGTGCTCCTCGAGGCGGACCAGGCGGATCGCCTCGTCCGTGCGCCGCCGGATCTCGGCCCGGGGCAGGCGGCGCATCTGCAGCCCGAAGGCGATGTTGCGGCGCACCGACAGGTGCGGGAACAGCGCGTAGCTCTGGAACACCATGCCGAAGCCGCGCTTCTCCGGCGGGACGGTGTCCAGCCGCGTCTCGTCCTGCCAGATGCTGCCGTCGGTGAGCGGCAGCAGCCCGGCCAGGCAGTTCAGCGCCGTGGACTTGCCGCAGCCGGAGGGGCCGAGCAGGGCGATGAACTCGCCGCGGCGGATCGTCATGGTGAGGCCGGTCAGGGCGTCGTGCCCGGCGAAGCGCCGGGTCACGCCCTCCAGCCGCAGATCGGTGAAGCCGGTGGTCACTTCTTCACCTTCGCGCCGCCCACCTCGCGGTCCCACGTGTCGAACGCGGTGACCAGCGCCTTGGCGTCCAGCGGCACCTCGAGCGGGTGGTCGGCGATGAGCGTCTCGTACTCGGCGCGGCCGTACTCGCCGAGCGCCTGCTGGCTGTCCGCCGGGGCCATCGACAGGTCGACGCCCTTGACCGCCGGCCCGGGGTAGAAGTAGCCCTTGTCGTACGCCTTGGCCTGCTGCTGCGGGGTGAGCATGGACTGGAGCAGGGTGAGGATCGCGCTCTGCTTGTCGTTGCCGACCCCCTTGGGCACGACGGCGTAGTGCGCGTCGGTGACCCAGTGGAACCCGTCGAGCGTGCCGATCTTCGCCTCCTTCGGCACCTGGCCGAGCACCCGCGGGTTGATGTCCCAGCCGGTGGTGCTCACGATGATCTTCGCCGAGCCGTTGGCGAGGTTCTTCATCGTCTCGCTCGTCGCGGACGGGTAGAGCGTGACGTACTGGTTCAGCTCCTTGAGGTAGGCCCAGGTCTTCTCCCAGCCGTTGACCGGGTCCTTCGGGTCCTTGTCGCCGAGCAGGTACGGCAGGCCCATCAGGAAGGTGCGCCCGGGGCCGGAGTTGGACGGCCGGGCATACTGCACCGCGCCCGGGTTCGCCTTGGCGAACTCCAGCAGCGCCTGCGCGGTGGTGGGCGGGTTGGGCACCTTGTCCGGCAGGTACTCGATGAGCGGGCCCGACGGGTAGTAGGTGACGGTGACGCCGAAGTCGCCGGCGAGGTTCTGCATCGCGGCGGCGCCGGGTAGGTACTCCCGCATGCCGGGGAGCCGGTCCGCGTAGGTGGGCAGCAGCGGCTGCCACAGGCCCTGGTCGACGCCCGCGGCGAGGCCGTCGACGCCGGTGAGGACCAGGTCGATGTCGATGCGACCGGCGTCCTGCTGCGCCTTCACCTTGCCGGCGAGCTCCGGCGCCGTGGCCTTGGAGTAGGTGACCTTGCTGATGATCGACGGGTTGTTCGCGACGAACTCGTCGATCATCCCCTGGGTCAGTTGCAGGTTGCCCGCGACGTCGAGGATGTTGAGCGTCACCGGCGAGCCGGGCTTGTCCGGCACGGGGCCGCTGGTGCCGGCCGGGCTCGCCTTCTCGGGTGCGCCGCACCCGGCCAGCAGGCCGAGGGCCAGGAGACCGGCTGCGGTACAGAATGCGCGGCGGGTGGAGGGCATGGCGGTTCCTCTCCGGGGCTGGCGCGTCGGCACGTCGCCGCCCCCTGTGGTGGTGTTCGCGTCCGGCGCGTGTCACGCCGTCCGCGGTGGACCGGTGGATCCGCGGACCAGAAGCTGGGCGGTCAGGTCGCGCCGGGCGGTGCCGGCGCGATCGGGTTCTTCCATGAGGTGGAGCAGGAGTTCGACGCCGGCCCGGCCGGCCGCCTCCTTCGGTTGCGCGACGGTGGTCAGGGCGGGGTTCACCATCTCGGCGAAGACGATGTCGTCGAAGCCGAGGACGCTGATGTCGCCGGGGATGGCCAGCCCTCGGGCGGCGAACCGGTTGAGCAGGCCGAGCGCCACGAGGTCGTTGTAGGCCACGACGGCGGTGACCCCGGCCGCGAGGACGAGGTCGGCGGCGGCCACGCCGCCGGAGAACTGCGGCACGACGGTCGCGACCTCCAGCAGCTCGACGCCGGTCGCCGCGGTGGTGGACCGCAGCGCGCGCAGCCGCTCCCGGTTGGACCACGAGACGCGCGGCCCCGCGACGTAGCCGAGCCGGTGGTGACCGAGCGCCACGAGGTGCGCGACCGCCTGCCGGATCGCCTCGCCGTTGTCGATGGTCACCGCCGGGATGCGCCCGACGCGCCGGTTGAGCATGACGATCGGCGTCTCCCCCGCGACCGAGCGCACCTCGGCCTCGCTCATCCGCGGCGAGCACAGCACGATGCCGTCGACCTGCTTGCCGAGGGCGCGGACCAGGTCGGCCTCGAGGGGGGCCCGCTCGTCGGTGTCGGCGAGGAACACCGAGTAGTCGGACTCGCGGGCCCGCTCCTGCACCCCCTTGACGACGCCGGGGAAGAACGGGTTGGTCAGGTCCGGGACGATGAGCCCGATGTTGCCGGTCCGGCCGGTGATGAGTCCCCGCGCGGCCCGGTTGGGGTGGTAGCCGAGCTCGGCCACCGCCCGCCGCACCCGCTCGCGGGTCGCGGCCTGGACGAGCCCCGGCGTGGACAGGGCCCGGCTGACCGTCGACGGCGAGACGCCGGCCGCCCGGGCGACGTCCTTGATCGTGACGGGCATCCGCGGCCTCCTGTCCGTGCCTGCCGATGAGTCTGAAATCCTTTGCAGAACGTTGTCAAGAGTTTCCGCATGGTCGGCCTTGACCTCGCGGGCAGGCGCCAGCACAGTAATGAAAAGGTTTGTAGGATGCGGGAAGGGGACCGGTGAAGCACCTGCACCTGCACGAGGACCGCGCGCTCCCGCTCGATCCCGCGACCCGGGACGTCGCCCGCGCGGTGTACGCCGAGACGCGGTCGCTGCCGCTGGTGTGCATGCACGGCCACGTGGACGCCGCGGTACTCGCCGACGACACCCCGTTCCCGGACCCGGCCCGCATGCTCATCACGCTCGACCACTACGTCACCCGGCTCGTCCACGCCGCCGGCGTGCCGCTGGAGGCGCTCGGCGTGGGCGAGGGCCCCGGGGTCGAGCGCGACCCCCGCCGGATCTGGCGCCGGTTCTGCGCGCACTGGCACCTGTTCCGCGGCACGCCGTCGCGGTACTGGCTCACCCACGAACTCGTCGACGTCTTCGGCGTCACGCTCGCCCCGTCCGCCGAGACGGCCGACCGGCTCTACGACGAGCTGGCCGCGCGCCTGGCCGAGCCGGAGTTCCGCCCGCGGGCGCTGTTCAAACACTTCGGCATCGAGGTCCTCGCCACGACCGATTCGCCGCTGGCCGACCTGGCCGCGCACCGGCGGCTGGCCGCCGAGGGGTGGGGCGAGCAGGTCATACCGACCTTCCGCCCGGACTCCCTGGTGCACGTCGGGCACGCCGGCTGGCGGGCGGAGGTGGCCGACCTCGGCCGGCTGACCGACCTCGACACCGGCGACTACCGGGGCTACCTGGCGGCGCTGCGGCGGCGCCGGCTCGACTTCATCGCCGCCGGCGCGCTGGCCACCGACCACGGGCACGAGTCCGCCGCGGCGCAGCCGCTGCCCGAGGCGGAGGCGGCGCGGGTCTACGCCGCGGCGCGGGCCGGCACCGCCGAGCCGGGGCAGGTGCAAGCCTTCGCCGGGCACATGCTGTTCGAGCTGGCCCGCATGTCCGCTGAGGACGGTCTGGTCATGCAGCTGCACCCCGGTGTGCTGCGCGACCACGACCCGGCCGTGCTGCGCCGCCACGGCCCGGACCGCGGCTTCGACATTCCCGTCCCGGTCGAGTTCACCCGGTCGCTGCGGCCGCTGCTGGCGGCGTTCGGCCACGAGCCGCGGTTCCGGATGGTGGCGTTCACCGTGGACGAGACCACCTACAGCCGGGAACTCGCCCCCCTCGCGGGCGTCTACCCCGCCCTGCACCTGGGCGCGCCGTGGTGGTTCCTGGACAGCCCGCACGGCCTGCACCGGTTCCGGCAGGCGGTCACCGAGACGGCGGGCTTCTACCGCACGGCCGGCTTCGTGGACGACACCAGGGCGTTCGCCTCGATCCCGGCCCGGCACGACCTGGCCCGCCGGGTCGACGCCGGCTACCTCGCCGAACTCGTCGCCGGCCACCTGCTGGACCTGGACGAGGCGATCGAGACGGCGATCGACCTCGCGTACCACATTCCGCGGCGGCTGTACCGACGCCCGGCCGCCGCCCAGCCCTGACCCGCCCGGGCCGGCCCGGGCCAGCTTGCCGCCCGGCTAGGTTGCCGCCCGGCTGGAGGCGGGGGCGACCCCGCGCATCTTGATGGCGGTGTAGACGGCGGCGGCCAGGGCCACGTCGGAGAGCAGCATGAGGCCGATGGCGTACGAGCCTTCCACGCCGTACACCCAGCCCATGATCAGCGGGGGGACGAAGCCGCCGAGCCCGCCGGCGGCGCCGACGACGCCGGTGACGGTGCCGACCTTGTCGGCCGGCGCGACCTTGCCGACCAGGGCGAACACGGCGCCGCTGGCGGCACCGAGCAGGGCGGCCATGCCGAGGAAGGCGGCGGTCGCCACCGGCATCAGCGCGAGCTGGAACGCCTGGGCGACGGCGAACACGGCGGTCCCGCCGAAGCACCAGACCAGCACGGGCACCGGGTGGAGCCGGTCGGACAGCCAGCCGCCGATCGGGCGGGCGACGACGGCGAGGACCACGAAGCCGGCGGTGCGCAGCGCGGCGTCGTTGGCGCTCAGCTGGTAGGCGGTGCGCAGGTACGCCGGCAGGTAGACGCTGAAGGCGACGAAGCCCCCGAACCCGACCGCGTACAGGAAGCAGAGTTGCCAGGTGACGGCCAGCCGGGCGACGCCGGCAGTGCGCGCCCACGCGGAGCCGGCCGGGCGGGTGCGGCCGGGCGGATCGCGCAGCAGCAGGACCGCGACCACGGCGTACCCCGCGAGGATCGCCGCCACCAGGTAGAAGGGGGTGTCCGCACCGTACGCGTCGGCGAGCCGGACGGTGGTGAAGTTGCTGACGGCCGTGCCGCCCATGCCGATGCCGAACACGCCCAGGGCGAAGCCCTTGCGGGCCGGCGGGTACCAGCCGGAGACCACCGGCACGCCGACGGCGAACGCGGTGCCGCCGATGCCGAGGAAGAACCCGGCGACGATCAGCGCCGGGTAGCTGGAGACCACGGTGAGGGCGAGGACGGGCACGATGGTCAGCAGGCTGACGGCGGGGAACATGACCCGGGCACCGAGCCGGTCGGTCAGGGCGCCGACCGGGATGCGGCCCAGCGAGCCGACCACCACCGGCACGGCGACCAGCAGCGACTGCGCCGCGAAGCTGAGCCCGAGGCGCTCCTTGATCCCGGGGCCGAGCGGGCCGAGCAGCGCCCATGCCCAGAAGTTCACCAGGAAGCCGACGGTCGCGAGGGTCAGGTTGCGCGCGGCGCCGGGCGGTGCCGCCGGGGCGGCGGCCTGCCCCCCGGTGCGGGCGGCAGGGCCGGCCGCGGTGCTCATCGTCCACCTCGCGAGCGCTCGGTCGGCCGGGCCGGTGTGCCGCGGCGGGTGGTGGGGGCGCTCGGCGGGCCGCCCCAGCCCCGGCGAGCGGGCCGCAGGCCGGGGCGGGCGTCGCGGCTGCGGTAGACCACGTACGGCCGGGTGAGGTACCCGACGGGTGCGCTGAAGGCGTGCACCAACCGGGTGAACGGCCAGAACGCGAACAGGGCGAACGCGGCGAGGACGTGCGCCTGGAAACTCGCCGGCACCCCGGCCATCAGCTCCGGGTCCGGGCTGAGGTAGAACAGCGACCGGAACCACGGCGAGACGGTCTGCCGGTAGTCGTAGCCGTCGCCGGCGACATTGGCCTTGACCGTCGCCCACAGCCCGAGCACGATCACGGCGGCGAGCACCACGTACATCGCCTTGTCGTTGCGGGTCGTGGCGGCGAAGACCGGCCCGGTGAGGCGGCGGCGGGCGATGAGGATCGCCATCCCGATCAGCGTGCACAGCCCGGCCACGGTCCCGACGAAGACGGCCGTCAGGTGGTAGGTGTGCTCGGTGACCCCGACCGCCTCCGTCCACGACTTCGGCACGAGCAGGCCGCCGACGTGTCCGATCAGGACGAGCAGTACTCCGAAGTGGAACATCGGGCTGCCCCAGCGCAGCACGGCGCTCTCGTAGAGCTGGGACGAGCGGGTGGTCCAGCCGAACTTGTCGTACCGGTACCGCCAGATCAGCCCGCCGACCAGCACGGCGATGGCGAGGTACGGGTAGACCACCCAGAGCAGGACGTTCGTGTTCACGCGCGGCTCCCGGTCGGGTTCAGGGGTCCGTATGGTTCCAGGCCGACCTGTTCGTCGGGTGGGCCGGTGCGGGCCAGGCGGGCGGCGGCGGCCAGGTCCGCGGGGCGGGCGGCGGGCAGCGTCTCCCGCACCGCCTCGATGGCGTGCCGGTACACGGACTGCTCCCGGGTCAGGGCCTCGGCGAGCAGGTCCAGGCCGATGCGGTTCTCGCGCAGCAGCCGCCACCCGCCGCGGTCGGCGGCGGCCAGGTCCAGCACGGCGGGCAGGTAGTCGGGCAGCTCGCCGTCGACCACCGCCAGCCCGGCGGCCCGGTATCCGGCGGCGAAGCCGACCAGCGCCTCGCCGCGGCGGCGGGTGTCGCCGCACGTGTAGTACGTCAGGTGCAGGCAGCAGCGGCGGCGGAAGTCGAACAGCTCCACGTAGTCGGCGCGCAGCCGGATCGGGTCGGCGCCGGCCCGGTGCGCCGCGACGGCGCCGAGGGGCCCGGCGACCGGGGCGGGCAGGTCGGCGAGCGCGGCGGCCACCAGGGGCAGTGCGTCGAGCACCGGCTCGTCCGGGTAGCGCAGCAGCAGCGAGGCGGCGCGGGCGGCCACCGACCGCCAGCCCGGCCCGGCGCTCACTGCCCGCCCCCATCGTCGGGGTCCCGGCGGGGCGGGAACAGGCCCGCCGGACGGCCCTTGCCGTCCCAGTTGAGCAGGTTGACCCGGCGCGGCTGGTCGCCGGGGTCGGTGCCGGCGTCGGCGGTCTGCCGCGACCGCAGCATGTGGAACGTCTCCACCTGCACGGGCACCGCCGTGCCGGACGCCTCGCCGAACGGGCCGGTCTGGTACATGCCCGGGCCGCCGTCGTAGTCGAGACTGCACTCGGTGCCGAGTTGCTCCAGCCGGTGCGCGTCCTCGGCGTGCGCGGCCGGGATGACGTACCGCTCCTCGTACTTGGCGATCGCCAGCAGCCGGTACATGTCGTCCAGCTGCGCGCCGGTCATCCCGACGGCGGTGGCGATGGACTCGTTGCGCGGCTCGCCGAGGTTGATCCGGCGCTGGTAGGCGCGCATGGCGGCGAGCCGGTTCAGCACGGCCCGGACCGGCGCCGGGTCGCCCGCGGTGAACAGTCCGGCCAGGTACTCGACCGGGATCCGCAGCGCGTCGACGGCGCCGAACAGGTTGCCCGCGTTCTCGCCGTCGTGCCCGGTGTCGCGCAGCACGTCCACGACCGGTGACAGCGGCGGGATGTACCAGACCATCGGCATGGTGCGGTACTCCGGGTGCAGCGGCAGCGCCACCTCGTACCGCATGATGAGGTCCCACACCGGCGACCGCGCCGCCGCCTCGATCCAGTCGTCGGGGATGCCGGCGGCGCGGGCCTCGGCCGCCACCCGCGGGTCGCGCGGGTCGAGGAAGACCGAACGCTGGGCGGCGTACAGGTCCGTCTCGTCCTTCACGGCGGCCGCCGCGGCGACGGCGTCCGCGTCGTACAGCATCAGGCCGATGTACCGCAGCCGGCCGACGCACGTCTCGGAGCAGATCGTCGGCTGCCCGATCTCGATGCGGGGGAAGCAGAACGTGCACTTCTCCGCCTTGCCGGTGCGGTGGTTGAAGTACACCTTCTTGTACGGGCAGCCGGTCACGCACATCCGCCAGCCCCGGCAGCGGTCCTGGTCGACCAGCACGATGCCGTCCTCGGCCCGCTTGTAGATCGCGCCGGACGGGCAGGAGGCGGCGCAGGACGGGTTGAGGCAGTGCTCGCAGATGCGCGGCAGGAAGAACAGGAACGCCTTCTCGTACTCCTGGCGCACCCGGTCCGCGACCTGCCGCAGCACCGGGTCGCCGGCGGCGATCTCGTTGCCGCCGGCCAGCGAGTCGTCCCAGTTGGCCGACCAGGTCACCTTGGTGTCCTGGCCGGTCAGCAGCGACTTCGGCCGGGCCACCGGGGTGTCCTCGCCGGCCGGCGCGCTCAGCAGGTGCTCGTAGTCGTACGTCCAGGGCTCGTAGTAGTCCCGCATGGCCGGCAGCTTCGGGTTGGCGAAGATACCCAACAGCTTCCGGAGCCGCCCGCCGGCACGGGGCTTGAGCCGCCCGGAGCGGGTGCGCACCCAGCCGCCCTGCCAGCGCTCCTGGTCCTGGTAGGTGCGCGGGTAGCCCTGCCCGGGCCGGGACTCGACGTTGTTGAACCAGACGTACTCGACGCCGGACCGGTTGGTCCACGCCTGCTTGCAGGTGACCGAGCAGGTGTGGCACCCGATGCACTTGTCGAGGTTCATCACCATCGCCATCTGGGCCATGACGCGCATCAGTAGGTCACCTCCTGCGACCGACGGCGGATGACCGTCACCTCGTCGCGCTGGTTGCCGGTCGGGCCCAGGTAGTTGAACGCGAACGACAGCTGGGCGTACCCGCCGATCAGGTGGGTGGGCTTGACCAGCAGGCGGGTCAGCGAGTTGTGGATCCCGCCGCGCCGGCCGGTCCGCTCGGACTTCGGCACGTCGATCACCCGCTCCTGCGCGTGATACATGTAGACGGTGCCCTCGGGCATCTTGTGGGTCACCACGGCGCGGCAGACCACGACGCCGTTGCGGTTGACCGCCTCGATCCAGTCGTTGTCCCGCACCCCGATCTTCGCGGCGTCGGCCTCGCTCATCCACATCGTCGGGCCGCCCCGGGACAGCGTCAGCATGATGAGGTTGTCCTGGTACTCGGAGTGGATGGACCACTTCGAGTGCGGGGTCAGGTAGCGCAGGGTGATCTCCAGCTCGCCGTTGCGGCCGAGGCGGGGCTCGCCGAACAGCCGGTGCATGTCCAGCGGCGGGCGGAACACCGGCAGCGCCTCGCCGGCCTCCTGCATCCAGTCGTGGTCCAGGTAGAAGTGCTGCCGGCCGGTGAGCGTGTGCCAGGGCTTGAGCCGCTCGGTGTTGATGGTGAACGGCGAGTACCGGCGGCCGCCGTGCTCGCTGCCGGACCACTCCGGACTGGTGATCACCGGTACCGGCCGGGACTGGGTGTCGGCGAAGGTGATCTGCTTGCCCTCGTGCTCGGCGGCCAGGTCGGCCAGGCGTACCCCGGTGCGCCGCTCCACGTCGCGGAAGCCGGCGGTGGCGACCCGGCCGTTGGTGGTGCCGGACAGCGCCAGGATCGCCTCGCAGGCGTGCACGTCC
Source organism: Rhizomonospora bruguierae (assembly GCF_018397995.1). Classification (GTDB taxonomy): domain Bacteria; phylum Actinomycetota; class Actinomycetes; order Mycobacteriales; family Micromonosporaceae; genus Rhizomonospora; species Rhizomonospora bruguierae. The sequence goes on along the minus strand of NZ_BBQH01000017.1, from coordinate 152,038 downwards.
CGGGCCAGCGACGGCCGGCCGTCGGCGACCCCGCCGCGGACCTGGCCGTTCTTGCGGCGCAGGTACTCGATCTCCGGGGTGACGTCGGTGTGCACGCCCTTGCCGGTGGTGCCCAGCCGGTCCAGCAGCGGGCCGAGCGCGGCCATCTTCTCCGCGACCGCGCCGTAGTCACGCTCCACAATGGTCAGTCGCGGCATGGTGCGGCCCGGCACGGGCACCTCGCCGGTGTCGCGCCAGTCGCGGACCACCCCGTGCGGGGTGGCCATCGCGTCGGCGGTGTCGTGCAGCAGTGGCGTGGCGACCAGGTCCCGGCGCACGCCCAGGTGGGTGCGGGCCAGACCGGCGAAGGCGCGGGCGATGCCGTGGAAGGCGTCGAAGTCGGTGCGGGTCTGCCACGGCGGGTTGATCGCCGGGGTGAACGCGTGCACGAACGGGTGCATGTCCGTGCTGTTCAGGTCGTGCTTCTCGTACCAGGTGGCGGCGGGCAGCACGATGTCGGAGAACAGCGTCGTGGACGTCATCCGGAAGTCCAGCGAGAGCAGCAGGTCCAGCTTGCCCTCCGGGGCCCGTTCCGGCCAGGTCACGTCCCGCGGCCGCAGCGACGGGTCGGCCTCGGTGGCGCGCAGGTTCGCGTCGGTGCCCAGCAGGTGCCGCAGGAAGTACTCGTTGCCCTTCGCGGACGAGCCGAGCAGGTTGGCCCGCCACACGGTCAGCACCCGCGGCCAGTTCTCCGGGGCGTCCGGGTCGGTGCAGGCGAAGCCGAGGCGGCCCGCGCCGACCTCGCCGGCCACCCAGCCGGTGGGGTCGTCCGGCGCCGCGGCCACGGCCTCGTCGGCCAGGTCCAGCGGGTTGCGGTCGAACGTGGGCGCCGACGGCATCCAGCCCAGCCGCGCCGACTGGGCCAGCAGGTCCATGGTGTGCTTACCGGCGAACGCGCCGCTGCCGGTGGGCGCCGCGACGACGTCGGCGGAGTAGGTGTCGTACCGCCACTGGTCGGTGTGCGTGTACCAGTAGGCGGTGCCGATCATCTGGCGCGGCGGCCGGCACCAGTCCAGCGCGAACGCCAGTTGCTGCCAGCCGGTGACCGGGCGGCACTTCTCCTGCCCGACGTAGTGCGCCCACCCGCCGCCGTTGACCCCCTGGCAGCCGGTCAGCGTGACGAGCGCCAGGATCGCCCGGTAGGTGGCGTCGGAGTGGAACCAGTGGTTGGTGCCGGCGCCGAGCAGGATCATCGACCGGCCGCCGGAGCGGTCGGCGTTGTCGGCGAACTCCCGCGCCACCCGGGCCACCTGGGCGGCCGGTACGCCGGTGATCGGCTCCTGCCAGGCCGGGGTGCACGGGGTGGTCGGGTCGTCGTAGCCGGTGGGCCACTGCCCCGGCAACCCGTCGCGGCCCACCCCGTACTGGGCCAGCATCAGGTCGAAGACGGTGGTGACCAGGGTGTCACCGATCCGCCGGGTGGGCACGCCGCGGTGCAGCACGCCCGGGGTGTCCGTGTCGAAGCGCGGCAGTTCCACCGTCACGGCCGGGCCGTCGCCGTCCAGGCAGGTCAGCGCGGGCTCCAGGGCGCCCAGGTCGAGGTTCCACTCGCCGGGTCGCTCCTGCCAGCGGTGGCCGAGGGTGCCGCGCGGCACGGCGGGCGCATCAGCCGTCGAGTCCCACAGCGCCGGCTTGAACGCCGCCTCCGCGCCCGCGTCGCCCAGGTCCTCGGCGGTGAGGAACTTGCCCGGCCGGTACCTGCCGTCGGCGGCGGGCTCCAGCGCGACCAGGAACGGCAGGTCGGTGAAGCGGCGCACGTAGTCCACGAAGCGCGGGGTGCGACGGTCCACAAAGAACTCGCGCAGCACGACGTGGCCCATCGCCATCGCCAGCGCGCCGTCCGTGCCGGGCTGGGCGGGCAGCCACTCGTCGGCGAACTTCACGTTGTCCGCGTAGTCCGGGCTGACCACGATGACCTTCTGGCCCCGGTACCGGGCCTCCGCCATCCAGTGCGCGTCCGGGGTCCGGGTGACCGGCACGTTGGAGCCCCACATGACCAGGTAGGTCGCGTCCCACCAGTCGCCGGACTCCGGCACGTCGGTCTGGTCGCCGAACACCTGCGGCGAGGCCACCGGCAGGTCCGCGTACCAGTCGTAGAACGACAGCATCGGCCCGCCGATCAGCGACAGGAACCGGGCCCCGACCGCGTGCGACACCATCGACATCGCGGGGATCGGCGAGAAGCCGGCCACCCGGTCCGGCCCGTACCGCTTGATCGCGTGCACGTGCGCGGCGGCCACGATCTCCTGCGCCTCGTCCCAGGACACCCGGACCAGGCCGCCCTTGCCGCGCGCCCGCTGGTACCGGCGCCGGCGCTCCTGGTCGGCCTGGATGTCCGCCCAGGCGGCGACCGGGTCACCGAGTCGCCGCTTGGCCTCCCGGTACATCTCGACCAGCACGCCGCGCGCGTACGGGTACCGCACCCGGGTCGGCGAGTAGGTGTACCAGGAGAACGCCGCCCCGCGCGGGCAGCCCCGCGGCTCGTACTCGGGCCGGTCCGGCCCCGCGGTCGGGTAGTCGACCTGCTGCTGCTCCCAGGTGATGATCCCGTCCCGGACGTACACCTTCCAGGAGCACGACCCGGTGCAGTTGACGCCATGGGTGGAGCGCACCACCTTGTCGTAGGACCAGCGGTCCCGGTAGAAGGCGTCCGCCTCCCGGCCGCCGATCTGGTACAGCGCCCGCCCGTCCGGCGACACCTCGGCCCGGCGGACCAGGCCGCCGACCGCCAGCAGGGCCCGGCCGGCATTCTCGATCGTGCCCGTCATGCGCTTTTATCCCCCAAAGTTGACCTTGTCAACACCCTCACCCCATCGACCCGGATCCGCAACCCGAGCCCGAGTTCCCCGCGCGCCGGCCCGTGCCGCCGCGGGCCGGGCCGGTGGGCGGGCGCTGGTCACGGTTGCTGGACGGCCGCTTCGAGGGTCGTCGCCGACGGGTTCGGCAGCTGCCGGCCGTTGACGAACACCGTCGGGGTGCCGTTGACCCCGCGGGCGGCCATCGCGTCGGTGACCCCGGCGACGAAGTCGGCGTAGCGGCGATCGCGCAGGCACTGCCCGAACGGTTCGCGCGGCACCCCGGCACCGGCGGCGAGGTCGATCAACTGGTCGTCGGTGTGCCCGGCGCCGCCCTCGGCCGGCTGGTTGCCGTACAGGGCCTTGGTGTACTCGGAGAGCTTTCCGGCGTCGGCCGCGCAGCCGGCGCCGGCGGCCGAGCGGGACGAGTAGCCGTTGGTCGAGTAGCGGTCGAGGATCGCCACCGGGTGGTACACCACGGTGATCCGCTGGTCGGCCACGAGCCGCTCGATCGTCGCGGCCGCGTCCTGCTCGAAGGCCCGGCACGCCGGGCACAGGTAGTCCAGGTAGATCTCCACCTTGGTGGGGCCCGAGCCGACGGTGAGCCCGGTGCGGTCGGTGGTCGCCGTGGCCGGCACCGGGAAGCCGTCGGCGGGCTTCTGGGCGGAGACCACCACCCAGCCCACCACCCCGGCCAGGACCAGTGCCGAGACGGCGGCCACGGACCCCCAGACGGTGCGCCGCCGGCGGCGCTGCCGCGCCATCCGTTCGCGCGCCGCCCGCGCGGCTCGCTCGCGTGCCACTCGCTTGCTCACCCGCTGCCTCCTCCTGGTCACGGACCGCCGGCAACCGGTCGGCCGGCACCGATGTGGCCGCCGGCCCCGGCCCGCGACCACGAGGGGGGTCGCACGCCGCCGTGGGCTCGGATCGCAGTCGTCGCCCGCCGTGAGCCTGCCGGGTCACCGACCCGCGCCATAGGGTCATTGGTCCCGGCCCGACGGGACCAATGATCAGGCCCTCCCCGGCGCGGCCGAACGGCCGCGCCGGGGAGGGTCCACAATGTTCGGTCAGAGGTGCCGGCGCACCGCCGCGGCCAGGTCGTGCACGTGTGGCGGCTGGAGGAACGAGTAGTGGTCGCCGGGCACCCGCAGCACCGGCGTGTCCGGGCCGAGGACGCTCAGCCACTGCGCCGTGTAGTCGTACGACGGTGTACGCGTTCGACATCGCCGGCGACCGGATCAGGCGCATCTGGGCGGTCCTCAACCCCGACAAACTCCGGCCCTGGACCACCGGCTGACCAGTGCGGCGTGGACGGCCCATCGATGGCGCGAACCGGGCGGCGTGGGGGATGATCCCTGCCATGCGCGTCGCCCGCCGTACCCTGCTCGGCGCCGGCCTGGCCGCCGCCGCCACGCTCACCGGTTGCGCCAAGGCCGGCGGCCCGGCATCGGTGGACCCGGCGGGCCCGTTGCCGCGGCCGTCCTTCAGCCCGGGTGCCGGCCTCGCAGTGCGTCGTATCCTCGGTCAGGCCCGGTACGCGGTTGACGTGCACCAGGTTCTCGAGCGGTACGTTCCGGCACCGCAGACGCTGCGGCACAACGGCTTTCCCGGCGCGGTCGCGCTGGTCCTGGTCGACGGTGAGCCGACCGTGCGCGTGGCGGTCGGCGAGGCGCTGCGCTACGGGGCCGGCCCAACCCTGCTGCCCCTCGGCGAGCGGGTCGCCATGCGCCCGGATTCGATCTTCGACCTGGCGTCGGTGACCAAGGTCTACACCGCGATCCTGCTCCTGCAACAGGTCGAGCGGGGGCGGGTGCGGCTCGACGCGCCGGTCGTCGAGTACCTGCCCGGGTTCACCGGTGCCGGCAAGGCGGCCGTCACGGTCGGGATGCTCCTCACGCACACCAGCGGCCTGCCCGTGGGCGCGACCGTCACCGGGCTGCCGGACGAGGCCGCGCGGTGGAACGCCGTCCTGGCCACCCCGCTCGTGGCCGGTGCCACCCCCGGCACCACGTTCCGGTACTCGAGCGTGGGCCTCATGATCGCCGGCAGGATCGTGGAGAAGGTCACCGGGCAGCGCCTCGACCAGGCGCTCAGGTCCAACCTGACCGGCCCGCTCGGGCTGACGGAGACCGGGTTCACCCCGAACGCGTGGCTGAGCGCCAGCGACCGCAAGACCCGGCTGGTCGCCACCGACGCCCGCTCGTCGCGCGGGCTGCTGCGCGGGGTGGTGCACGACGACGTGGCCAACCTCCTCGGCGGCGTCGCCGGCCACGCGGGCGTGTTCGCCAGCGCCGCCGATGTCGCCGCGATCGGCCGGCTGCTGCTCGACGCCGGCACCTACGGCGGCACGCGCGTCCTCGAAGCCGCCACCGTCCGGAAGATGCTCGTCAACGCCAACGCCGGCAAGCCCGCCATCGACCCGGACCACCCCACCCGCACCTCGGCGCACGGCCTCGGTGTGGTCCTCAACCAGCCGTGGTTCATGGGTCGCCTGTCGTCGCCGGGCACCTTCGGTCACACCGGCTTCACCGGAACCACGCTGGTGGTGGATCCCGGGCGGAGGCTCGTGCTGGCCCTGCTCACGAACCGCGCCCACCCGAACTGGAGTTGGGCCGACCCCGATCCCACCCGGGTCGCCGTCGCCGACGCCCTGGCCAAGGCGGTCTGAGCCGCTGACGGCCGCCCGGCGCCGCGCGAGCGCCCGCTCGACGAAGCTCGGCCGCCGCGCGGGTTGCTCGGCTACGGCGTGAGGAGGTCGGGCCGGTACACCCGGAACCATTCGCCGATGCGGCCGGTGCGCCAGTCGTGGTCGACGGCCGCGAGGCGCAGGGATGCCTCGCGGACCGTGCCGGCCGGCTGCCACGCCGGGCCGGCCCGGCGCTGCTGCGCCGCCTGCAGCGGGGTCAGCACCTCGCCGACCCCGACGATCCCGTATCCGGTGTTGGCGGCGGCGAACGCCGCGGAGTCGGCAGCGACGATGGACCGGGCGGCGCCGGTGGGTGCGATGACGATACCGGTGCGGCCCTGCGTCAGCACGGTGATTGCCTGGATGTCGGCCCACTTCATGCGCACGACAACGCCGTGGCGGCGCAGGAACTCGACACCGTTGGCGGACAGCCGCAGGACGTACCCACGGCTGGCGCCCCGCTGCAGCAGCGTGACCAGGCCGACCAGCCCGACCGGCAGCAGCACGGACAGGACCGGGCCGCCGAACACGTAGCCGAGCACCCAGGTGACGAGCGCGATCAGGATGTTGGAGACCAGGAACGGCTTGATGTGCGTGTGCCAGGTCTGCCGCCACGAGGCCCGGAACTCCTCGGGCCCATTACCGGGCAATGTCATGTACTGCTCCCTCGGCTCATATCGACGAACGGCCGGGAGCGGAGCCTACCGATCGATGCCGTACCCCGCCGCCCCGCGCCGGAAAGCCGATCGCTCCCGGCCTCAGCGGGGAGACCGGGAGCGATCGGATCCGGGGGGGATATCGGGGGGTCAGGTGTTGGCGGGTTCCTTGGTCCGCTCCGGCGCGGCGAACGTCTCGCTGGCCGGGGTGCGGGACGCGTGGACCAGGCCGGCGATCGACAGCAGCAGGAGCAGCCCCGCGCCCAGGTACATGGCCAGGGCGCCCTGCTCGGCCTTGCGGCCGAACTCGCTGAAGCCGTACGAGGTGAGCAGCATGCCGCGCAGCGACTCGCCCTTGAACACGGTCTCCCGCAGCGCGCTGGCCTGGGCGAGCTGCTGCTTCAGGTCCTCCAGGTTCGCGGCGTTGGTCTTCTCGGCCTCGGCGACCTGTGCCTTCAGCGCCGACTCCGGATCACCGAGCTCGGCGTAGGTCTTGCCACCGGACATCGTCTTCAGGTGCAACCCGATGAACTCGTTGGCGTAGCACTCGGCCTGCTTGCCGGTGGTCATCGGCTTGCCGGCGTTCTCGCGCAGGCAGTCCGACTTCTGCTCCTCGGCGGTCAACGTGTCGGCCGGCTTGAAGGTGATGTGCTGCTCAGCGAGTTGGTCGCGCACGTAGTCGTTCGCGAAGTTGGCGTTCGTCGTCAGGACGATGCCGACAACAAGCAGCAGGACCGCGAGGCCCAGCCCGCCGATGCTGAACAGCAGATCCAAGGTCCGGCGTTTCATGACTGCTCCCGTATGGGTGGTGAGTTCTGCTCGATGACGGTCCCATTGTCTCCGGCCTGGGCACCTCCTTCAGCAGGGCCAAACCCCCCGTTCCACCCGGGACCTTCGACCTGCCTCGGCCGGGCCGGTCAGCGGGCCGCCGTAGCACTGGGCGATCTTACCTGCCGTCGACGCGAGCCAATCGCAAAAGGGCCAGCGACCAGCACCCACACCGGGTAGGACCGAGATCGCGTCTGGTCACGCCCGCGGCGTCGAGCCCACTCTCCGCCACAGGAGCGTGACCGCCAGGAGGCCGGCCAGGCACGGCAGCATCCCGACCCAACCGAACAGTGGCGGCAGGCCGGTATCTCCCGAGGTGTCCTTCACGAGCAGGTTGAACAGGCCGATGCTAGCGGCGAGCGCGAGCATCAGGGTCGCGACGACGCGGGCCCACCGCTTGCCGGCCTTGACCGCCCAGATGGTGCCGAACCAGCAAACGACGCCGATTGCCCCCAGAACCGACAGGTAGACAAGGTACGTCGTGGCGGCGGTGTCGATGCGGTCCTGCGCGTACGCTGGGTAGCCGGCCCGGATGTGGCCGGCCAGCATGTTGCCGTTGGCGCGGTCGATGTACGGGACGATCGCCGCGACAACGGTAAGCGCGAGACCCGCGTACATCGCGCCGATCGCCGCTGGGGCATGACGCGTCTTGGTCATGATATTTATCTCCTTTTGCCCGAAATGCACCGCGTCATTCTGCATACCTACGGTGTAGATCGTAGCCTACGGTGTAGGTTGAACGCGACGAAAGGGCGACCAGTGGCGAAGCGCACACAGGGCAGACCGGCCGGGCTGAGCCGCGAGCGGATTGCCGCCGCGGCCGTGGACCTCGTCGATCGCCAGGGGCTGGAATCGTTCGGGGTACGACGTCTGGCATCCGAACTCGGCGTCGATCCGATGTCCATCTACAACCACATCAAGGGCAAGGCCGCGCTGCTGGACGCCGTCTCCGAGGCCGTCCTGACCGAGGTCTCGGCCCCCGCCACGCAGTGGCCGGACGACTGGCTAGACATCGCGCGCGCGATGGCCCACGGCTACCGCGACATGGCGGTGCGCCACCCCCGGATCTTCCCGTTGCTGGCGACCCGGGCGCAGACCTCGGCGGTGGCCCTCGCGGCGCTCGAGCGGCTGACCGCGGCGATGCGTCGCGCCACGCTCGCAGACCGGGCGGTCGCGGACGCGCCCCTGGTGCTCTTCGGGTTCCTCAACGGGTACCTGCTCGCCACCTTGAGCACGGATCCCGGCGGGAGCGACGCCCCCGCGACGCCACCCGCGTTCGATCCGGCCCGGTATCCGACCCTGGCCGCGCTGGCTCCCCTGCAAGCGGGGTTCGGCGGTGCCGCCGAGTTCGAGCGGATGTTGGAAGCGGTCCTGGCCGGTATCGCCGAGGGTGCAACCGGACCGCCCGCGACGCGTTAGGCCAGCCGCACCGCGGTCAGGCAGGTCGGCGCGTCCCGACCTGGGCGAGGACGACGGTCGACCCTTCCCCGTGCCATCTGCGGGATGCGCCCGCCGCGCCGCATAAAGGAGAACGGGGGCGAAGGTCACCGGGGCCGCCCGAACGGCGGCCCCACGGCCACGTGGAAGCAGTCAAATGCCGACCGGTATCCGTTCGGGATGCTCCACCAGCTCCCGCACGGCGACCAGCAGCGCCACCGCCTCCCGGCCGTTGACCACCCGATGGTCGTACGCCAGCCCGAGCTGCACCACCGTACGGCGCACCACCGCGGAGCCGTCCAGGTCCACTTCGTACTGGCGGCCGGCCAGCGACACGGCGCAGACCGTACCGGGGAGCACCACCGGCACGGCCACGCTCACGTCGTCCTCGGTGTGCAGCGCGAGGACGATGGTCGCCCCGGTCAGCTCGCCGGCACGGAAGCCGCCGGACAGCGCCCTGGCCCGCAGGCGCATCAGGTCCTTCGCGACGGCGGGCAGCGGCCGGGCGGCGACATCGGGGATCACCGGTACGTGCAGGCCGTTACCCACGTCGATGGTGATGCCGACGTTGACCTGGTCGGTGACCCGCACGGTGCCGTCGTCGACCGGCCCGGCGAAACAGAGCGGGAACCGCGGACGCAGCTCACCAAGCGCCTTGACGACGAGTTCGGTCAGGCCGATCAGGCAGCGGTGCTGGCGGGTCAGCTCGCGGGCGTGCGCCAGCGCCGCGTCGACGCGCACCTTGACCGCGACGAACGCGGCGGGCACGGTGCGGTGCGACTCGGCGACGACCGCCGCCACGGCGCGTTGGACGGGCGACAACGCCACCAGGTCCGACCCGCCGGCAGGCGAGGCAACCGCGGCGCCGGGAGCCGGTCGCGCCTGGGCAAGGGACTCGATGTCGGCGACGCGGATCACCTTGCGGTCCAGCGCGCTGACCGCCGCCGGGTCGACACCAAGCTCAGCCATCCGGCGCCGCGCCGGCTCGGTGACCACCTGGCCCGGTTGACCGGGCGCGGTGGCCGGGTCAGCCGCAGCTGTCTCTACAGTGGGCATACGACCCGACTCGATGTATCGCTGCCGTTGGGCTTCGTCGGCGACGACCACCCCGATCAGCTCGCCCACGGCGCACTCCGCGCCGGCCTCGAACAGCGGATGCAGCACACCGTCGCCGGCGCAGGTCAGCTCCTCGGCCGCCTTCGCCGTCTCCACGGTCACCACGGCATCACCGGTGCTGACCCGCGCCCCGGGTGCCACCAGCCACTCGACCAGGATGCAGGTGGCGTCGTTGCTGGTGAGCTGCGGAACCCGGATCTCGACGCTACCCATGGCACATCTCCTCGACCGCGCCGGCGATGGAACCGTCCTGCGGGAGCACCGCGCGCTCCAGGTGCGGCGCCGCGGGCACCACGCTGTCGGCGGCGTGCAGGAGCCGCACCGGCCGGCGCAGGCGGCCCCACAGCTCGGTGTGCAGCGTGTGGGCGACCTCGGCGCCCCAGGTCCCGCCGGCGGTGCTGTCCTCCACGACCAGCACCCGGCCGGCCCGCCCGGCACCGTCCAGGACGGGCGAGAGGTCCACCGGATACAGCCGGGCCGGCACGTGCAGCTCGGTGACGATCTCGGACTCCAGCAGCAGGCGGCGCATCGCGGCCAGCGCCCGATCGGCGACGCCGCCCGGAGCGACCACAATGCACTCCGGCGGCGCGTCGTCCAGCCGGACGCGGGCGACGCCGGGCCAGTCACCGACCACGTCGTACCGGAACAGGTCGTCGGCCGCGCCGTCGCGGCGCATCCAGTCGGTGTAGAGCACCTTGTCCTCGAAGAGGACGGCCGGTTCGCCCGCCGCCAGGATGCCACGCAACAGATCCGTCGTGTCGTGGTACGGGGTCAGCTCGTAGACGGCCAGCGAGGGCACGCCGACGAAGTGCTTCTGCAGGCTCTGGCTGTGCGTCGGGCCGTACCCGCGGTTGCCCCCGGTCGGGCAGCGCAGCACGACGGGCATCGGCACCCGCCGCCCGTACATCGTCACCGACTTCGCCGCGAAGTTGACCACCTGGTCGAAGGCGAGGGTGGCGAAGTCACCGAACATGATCTCGACGATCGCCCGGTCGCCGGCGAGGGCCAGCCCGCCGGCGAGCCCGACGATGCCGGCCTCGCTGATCGGCGTGCCGAGCACCTGCCGGGGAAACCGGGTGGACAGACCCCGGGTCACCTTGAACGCGCCGCCGTAGGGGTCGAGGATGTCCTCGCCCAGCAGGTACAGCCGCGGATCGTCGGCCAGCGCCGTGGCCAGCGCCGCGTTGAGGCTTTCGGCTACGCGTTGACGAGCTGCCACGGCGACTCCGCTGGATTGTCGGATGGGGACAGCGCCGCCGGGGACGGTGCCGGTGGGGTGGCCGGCGGTCGGGCGCTGACCTCCGCGACGACCTCGGCCACCCGGTCGCGCTGTTCGGCGTCGAGGCGCGCGAAGCGCTCGCCGCAGAGCCGGGCGTGGCGGGGGTACCAGTCGTGCTCGCGCAGGGCGGCCAGTTGCTGCGGCGGGCGGGCGTCGTCGCCCTTGCTGTGCGGGCCGAGCCGCCGGGTCGCGAACTCCACGACGAGCGGTCCGGCGCCGTCACGGACCCGGGCGAGCGGACCGGCGACCAGATCCCGCATCGCCGCCACGTCGTCGTCGGCGACGTGCAGGTAGGCGGCACCGAACGCGGCGGCCCGGCCGGCGATCGTGCCGGCGAGCTGAGCCGCCGTCGGGGTGCTTTGGGCGATGCCGTTGTGTTCGACGGCCACCACGAGCGGCAGCCGCCACAGGACGGCCAGGTTGAGCGCCTCGTACACCGCGCCCGCGCCCCACGTGCCGTCGCCGATGTGGGCGCAGGCCAGCTTTCCGGGCTCGGTGCGGGCCAGGTGCAGGGCCGTGCCGGCGGCCACCGGCACGCTCTCCCCCTGAACGCCGGTGGAGAGGAACCGCCCGCGCAGCAGGTGCTGGCTGCCGCCCACGCCGGCGCAGACCCCGCCGGCCCGCCCCATGATCTCGGCGAGCAGCCCGGCCGGGTCGTCGAACCGGGCCAGGTAGTGGCCGTGGCCGCGGTGGTTGCTGAACTCGAAGTCCCGCTCGTCGAGCAGGTCCGCCAGCGCCACGGCGACCGGCTCCTGGCCGAGGCAGGTGTGCGTGGTGCCGGCCAGCCGGCCGGCGGCGAAGAGGTCCAGCAGCGCGGTCTCGAAGTGCCGGATCAGCAGCAGCCGGCGCAGGTCGGCGTCGGTCGGTTCGGTCACCGCGCACCGTCCCGCGCACCGGCCCGGCGGGCGGCCAGCTTGACCAGCGCCGCGCGGCGCTCCGGGCTGAGCCGGGCGACCCGCTCCGCGCCGGCGATGCCGGCCTCGGCCGTGACCGGGCCGGGCGTCGCCGGTGCGTCCAGGTTGGACAAATAGTGCTCCAGCTCCGCCGGGTCGAGCCGGCCGGCGAAGTCGGTCGCCACTCGCCGGCCGCGGGTCGCGATGTCCCGGTAGTGCTCCGGCTCGCCGAGCAGCCGGTCCAGGGCGGCCAGCCACGGGTCAAGATCCTGCGGGGGTACGACCGGGGCGGGGTACGGTTCGTCGTCGCGCTGCGGGCGATACTCGCTGATCGGGCGGACCGGCAGCAGGTACGGCACGCCGAGCTTGGCCTCGGTGAGCCCGCCGACATCGCTGGCGAGCACCGGTATGCCGTGCAGCATCGCCTCCACCGCCGCGTACCCGAACGTCTCGTCCCACAGCGAGGGCATCAGCAGGACCCGGGTGCGCCGCAGCAGCTCGACGATGTCGTCCACCGGATCGGCCACCTCGATGTTGGGCCGGCGGGCCAGCTCCGTCCGGTCCGCGTCGGTCGTCCCCCAGGTGGGGACGGCCAGGAACCGGACCTCCGGTCGGGCGTCCGCGAGACCGAGCAGAACGGACACTCCCTTGTAGCCACACGGGTTGATCATCGTGACCGCGCCGGAGTCCGGGCGGCCGAGGTCCGGGTGCGGGCCCGGACCGTACACCGGTGGGTAGATCAGCGCGGGGTCGAGCCCGCCCCACCGGACGGCGTAGTCGCGGGCGGCCCGGCTGACCGCGACGACGCCGGCGCACCGGCGCACCAGCCGCAGGCCGGACGCGCCGGGGTAGAACGTCCGCGGGCCGAAGGGCACCTGCTGCAGCGTGTGCACCAGGTACACCACCCGGTCGGGGCTGGCACGCAGCGCCGTACCCAGCATGAGCAGCCCGGGATCGTCGGAGGGGACGAGCGTGCGGTCGGGTTGGAGCGCGTCGGTGAGCTGCCGGGCGTACGGGGCCAGTCGGGCCGGCTCCGTGACCACGTGCACCTGGACGCCACGGTGCTCGAAGACGAGCGCGTCACCGCTGCGGCGGGGCGGCGGGGCGCCGAGGCGGACCAGGTGGGCGACCAGGTCGGCCTCGGACATCCGGTGCTCGGTGGCGTGCAGCGGCGCGACCGCGACGCACCGGTGGCCGCGGGCGGCGAGCCCCTCCAACATGATCCGGTTGGACTTGTTGGCGCCGCCGTGGCTGGGCAGGTAGCGCATGTTCTGGGCGAGCAGCACGCGCATCCGGCTCACTCCGCCTCGGCGAGCAGCGCCGCCAGTTCGGTCTCGGACAGCCCCTCCACCTCGGCCAGGATCGCCGCCAGGTCCCCCTCGTCGGCGGCGTCGAGCTGGGCCTCGGTGATCAGACGGGCGGCCACGGCGGCGGTGAGGTCCTCGTCGAAGAGCCGGTCGACGGGAAGCTCCACGCCGTACGCCTCCTGGACCTGGGCCAGGAACCGGACCAGCGTCAGGGACTGGCCACCGGCGGCGAAGAAGTCGTCGGCCGCCGAGCCCGGCCTCAGCCCGAGCTCTGTCCACATGCGTAAGACGGCCGCCGCCGTGGCGTCCGCCCCGTCGGGCGTGGCGGGCTCGCTCATCTCGGCCTCCGGGCGCTGCGTGGGCGCATGTCCGTCCAGACCTCGTCGATGCGGTCGAGGCAGTGCTGCTTCGAGCCGACCGTGCCGTCGGGGCGCCATCCGGCGGGCGGCTGCTCGCCGGCCGGCCAGATGGAGTACTGCTCCTCGTCGTTGAGCACGACCTGGTAGCTCCCCTCGTCAGCTTCCACCGGTCTCACCTTTCCTTCTCGCCGGATGTGACCACCGGTCGCGCCGCCGTTCCCACCGGCGCGACCCGGTTCGCGGGCGCCGCCGGGTCCGCGGGCGCCGCCGGGTCCGCGGCCGCGCGTCGCCGCCGCACCTTCGCCTCGCGCGCCCGGGCGCCGACCAGGTCGTCAGGCATCGCGTCGGGCACCCGCTCGTCGAAGCGCACCAGGTTCGGCAGCCGCAGGCTGATCAGCACCTGGATCACCATGACGGCGGACAGGACCAGGAAGAGCAGCGCGGTACCGCGACCCGGGCCGGTGCCGATGACCGCGCCGACCGTGCCGGCGAGCGCTCCGCCCGGGGCCAGCAGCGGTTCGAAGACCCGGCTGCCCAGCGGGGCCACCACCGCGTACCCGATCGGGATCGTGGAGAACGCGATGACCGTGTTGACCGCGAACACCCGGGCGTGGAAGCGCTGCGGCACCTTCACCTGGACCACGGTGGCGTAGATCCCATTCGCCAGGGTCAGCCCGAAGAACATGCCGAACGCGCCGACCGCCACCACCGCCTCGTTGGCCCGCAGGCCCGGCACCGCGCTGGAGACCGCGAGCACCAGGACCGCCCAGAGCATGCCGCGCACGCGGCGGATCCGGGGCCCGCCCCACAGGCTCATCAGCAGCCCGGCGACGATCCCGCCGAGCCCGGTCGCCATGCTGACGCGGGCGACCGCGTTGAGATCCGCGAAGGAGAGCACCAGCGGCGAGACGAGCAGGAACAGCGCCGTCATGAACAGGTTGAGCACCGCGAAGAAGATCAGCACCGGCCGCAGGCCGCTGTCGCCCAGCGCGTACCGCCAGCCGCCGGCGACCTCGGTGAGGAACGGTTCGCGGCGCCGCCACGGCATCGTGTTGGGGAACCGGACCAGCAGGGTCACGGTGGTCGCGAACAGGTAGCTCGCCACGTCCAGCACCAGCACGCCGCGCAGGCCGACCGCGGCCATCAGGCCGGCGGCGATGATCGGGACGACGAACTGCCCGGCGCCCTGGGTCATCTGCACCACGCCGTTGGCGTGGCCGAGGTACCGCTTGGGCACCAACTGCGGGACCGCCGCGTTGTACGCCAGCCGCTGGAAGGTCAGCGACACCGACAGCGCGACCAGCAGGACGTAGATGTGGCCGACCGCGAGGTGCCCGGTCAGCACGATGCCGAGCAGCACCGCCTGGCTGCCGCCGGCCGCGATGTCACCGAACAGCATCACCCGGCGCCGGTCGTACCGGTCGACCACCGCGCCGGCGATCGGGGCGACCAGCATGCCCGGTACCAGTCCGAGCACGGCGAAGACGGCGAACCGGACGATCGAGCCGGTCTGCATGTATATCCACAGTGGGATGGCGAACTCGGTGAGCGCCGAACCCATCATGGAGGTCAGTTGCCCGAAGGCCACCAGCAGGAAGCGGCGCATGCTCGGCTGGGGCACCGTCGCACCGGCCCGCGCCCGGGACCGGTCCGGACCGGCGGTGGTTCGTTTCGGGTCCGCGGTCGGTGGTCCCTGCGCCTCGGCCGGATCCATCGCCGTGGGCCGGCCCTGTGCCTCGGCGGAGTCAATCGCGGTGGGCTGGCTCTGCGCCTCGGCCGGGTCCATCGCGGCGGGGCGGCCCTGCGCCTCGGCCGGGTCTATGGTGGACCGGGCGAGCACCGACCACCCGCCGTCGCGGTCCGCGAGCGCCTCGTCCGTCCGGTGCACCGAGGTCACGATCTCGGCCAGCTCGGCCGCCCGATACTTCAGGAAGTAGTGCCCGCCCTCGTCGAGCACGACCAGCGCGGCCTGCCGGGCGAGGAAGTGCCACTCGCGGTAGCGCTCGCGGTAGAACTCGGTCTCGGAGTCCCGCTCCCCCACCACGGAGACCACCGGCGCCCGCAGCGGCTCCACCTGCTCGGCGAACAGCCCGGTGAAGTACTCCTCGGCCGCCACGGCCTGCTGCCGCATCGTCCGCACGATCGCGTTCGCCTCGGCCGGGTCCAGCTCGGCCAGGTCCACGCCCATCGAGCGCAGCCAGTTCTCGTAGCCCCGGTTGCCGCGCAGCCGGTCGCGGCGGGCCAGTTTGGACAGCAGCACCATCGCCCGCCCGGTCGGCCGGGCGAAGGGGAAGGTGGCGCCCAGGTAGACCGCGTCGATCGTCCGGCCGGCCGCCTCAAGCCGGCGGGCGACCTCGACGAGCAGCGCGGAGCCGACGCAGTGCCCATAGAGGACGAGTGGGCCGTCCACCCGGTCGAGCACCTCGGCCGCGCACCGGGCGGCCAGCTCGTCGAAGGGCAGCGCCTGCTCCTGCACCCCGACGTCCTGACCGGGGATCGACAGGGCGTAGAGGGACCACCCGGGCTGCAGCGCATCGGCCAGCGGCTGGTACACCACCGCGCTGCCGCCGCCGTACGGAACGCAGACGAGGGTGCCGACGCGCTGCCCCGACGGCTTGGTCAGCTCGTGCAGCAGCCGGCGCGGGCCGCGCTGCTCGACCGGGGTCTCCACCAGCTCGGCCAGGGCCCGGATGGTGCGGTACTGGAACAGTTCCAGCACGGAGACGCCGGCCGGGGCGGTGTGCCGCAGCTTCGCCGCCACCTGGGTGGCGATCAGCGAGTGGCCGCCCAGGTCGAAGAAGTCGTCGTCGATGCCGACGGTGTCGAGGCCGAGCACCTCCCGCCAGATGCCGGCGATCAGCCGCTCGGTGTCCGTGCGCGGCTCGACCAGCGCGGCCGACCCGTCACGTTGGACCACCGGCGCGGGCAGCGCGCGGCGGTCGAGCTTGCCGTTGGGCAGCAACGGCAGGGTGTCCAGCGGCACGATCGCGGCGGGCACCAGGTAGTCCGGCAGCCGGGAGCGCAGCGCCGCCCGCAGCGCCGACGGGTCCGCCGCTCCGCCCTGGTCGGGCGCGCCGGCGCCGGGCTGTTCGGTGACCACGTAGGCGACGAGCCGCTTGTCGCCCGGCCGGTCCTCGCGGACCACGACCGCCGCGTCCCGAACGCCGGGCTGCTCCCGCAGCGCCGCACCGATCTCGCCCAGTTCGATGCGCAGGCCGCGCAGCTTCACCTGGTCGTCCCGGCGGCCCAGGAAGTCGACCGTGCCGTCGGCCCGCCACCGGGCGACGTCGCCGGTCGCGTACATCCGCGTGCCCGGCGGGCCGTACGGGTCCGGCCGGAACCGCTCGGCGGTGAGCCCGGGCCGGTTGAGGTAGCCGCGGGCCAGCCCGGTGCCGGCGATGAACAGTTCGCCGGGCACGCCGACCGGCACCGGCCGCAGGGCCTCGTCCAGTATGTACAGCGACGTGTTCTGGATCGGTGCGCCGATCGGAACCCGGGCCAGCCCGGCGAGCCCCTCGGGGCGGCAATGCCAGGCGGAGACGTCCACGGCCGCCTCGGTCGGGCCGTACAGGTTATGCAGCTGCGCGGGGAGCGTGGCCAGGCAGCGGGTCGCCAGGTCCACCGGCAGTTCCTCGCCGCTGCAGATGACCCGGCGCAGCGAGGTGCACCGGGAGACGCCCTCGGTGCCGAGGAAGATGGCGAGCATCGACGGTACGAAGTGGACCGTGGTGACCCGCTCGGTGTGGATTAGGTCGCGCAGGTACTCCGCGTCGCGGTGGCCGTCGGGCCGGGCGAGCACCAGCCGGGCACCGGCCAGCAGCGGCCAGAAGAACTCCCAGACCGACACGTCGAAGCTGGCCGGGGTCTTCTGCAGCACCACGTCGTCGGGGCCCAACCGGTAGACGCGCTGCATCCAGTCCAGCCGGTTGACGATGCCCCGGTGCGTGTTGGGCACGCCCTTCGGCCGCCCGGTGGAGCCGGAGGTGTAGATGATGTAGGCGGCGTCGGACTGCCGGGGCCCACGCTCGGCCCCGTCGACCATGGGCTCAGCGCGCGGCGCCTCCTCCTCGTCCCGATCCAAACCGATGATCGACGCGGCGGATGCGGCGGGCAGCCGGGCGGTCAGGTGTGCCTGGGTCAGCAGCACCGGCGCGGCGGAGTCGGCGAGCATGAACGCCAACCGATCGGCCGGGTACTGCGGATCCAGCGGCACGTACGCGGCGCCGGTCCGCAGGACCGCGTAGAGCGCGACGACCAGTTCGAGGGAGCGGTCGGCGCAGACCGCCACGAGGCTGTCCGGCCCGATGCCCCGCCCGCGCAGCCGGTCGGCCAGGGCGGCGGCCCGCTCGTCGAGCTGGGCGTAGGTCAGGTGCGACCCCTCGAAGGTGACGGCCACGGCGTCGGGGCTGCGACGTACCGTCTCCGCGATCAGCGAGGGCAGCGTGGCGTCGGCCGGGATGTCGACCTCGACCGGCGCGGTGAGCAGGGCCCGTCGCTCCGGCGCGTCCAACAGGTCCACTTCAGACAGTCGCCGACCGGGGTCGGCCACGACGGCGGCCAGCAAGCGGTCCAGGTGCCCGGCGAGGCGGGCGACCGTACCCGGTGCGAACAGGTCGGTGTTGTAGACGAAGGTGGCCCACGCCCGCCCGTTCGACTCGTAGACGTAGATCTCCAGGTCGAACCGGGTCGCGGTGACCGGTCCGGGCACGTCGCTGATGGCGAGCCCGGCCGCATCGTCGGCGGCGGGCGTCCCGACCCCGGCACGCCCACCGTGCTCGGCGTAGTTCTGTAGCGCGAAGAGGACCTGGAACAGCGGCGGACGGCGCACGTCACGCGCTACGTTCAGCTCCTGGACGAGTTGCTCGAACGGCAACTCCTGGTGGGCGTACGCGTCGAGACACCTCTCCCGGGTACGCCGCAGCAGCTCGGTGAAACTCGGGTCGCCGTCCAGCGCGGCACGCATCGTCAGCATGTTGACGAACGTGCCGATGAGGCCCTCCAGCTCGGGCCGGAGGCGGCCGGCGACCGGCGACCCCACGGCGAAGTCGCGCTGCCCGCTGTGCCGGCCCAGCACCGCGTGCACCGCGGCGAGCAGCGTCATGTAGAGGGTGGTGCCGTGGGCCCGGCCCAGCTCGGCGAGGCCGGCGCGCAGGTCGGCGTCGAGGGCGACGGTGTGGGCCGCGCCGGGGAAGGCTTGGCGGGCCGGCCGGGGGTGGTCGGTCGGCAGGTCCAGCGGTTCCAGCCCGGCCAGCGCCGGCCGCCAGTACGCCAGGTCGGCGTCCTTGGCGGGCCCGGCCATCCGCTCGCGTTGCCAGGCCGCGTAGTCGCCGTACCGCACCGGCAGCTCGGGCAGGGGTGACGCGGCGCCGGCCTGGGCGGCGGCGTAGAGCGCGCGCAGCTCGGCGGCGAACAGGTCGATCGCCCACCCGTCGGCGACGATGTGGTGGATCGCCAGGACGAGGAGGTGGTCGTCGGCCGTCCCGTCGCCGGGCGACAGGCGCAGCAGCAGCGGCCGCATGAGCGGGCCGGTTTCGAGGTCGAAGGGCTCCGCCAGGTGTGCCGCGACCAGATCCTGGGCCCGGGCGAGCCGGCCGTCCGCGTCATCGTCACCCGTCGTGGGAGCCGGGAGGACCGGCAGGCCGCGCGGCGCGGGCGGGTCGATGACCACCACGGGGCGGCCGTCGCCGGCATCGCGGAACCGGCTGCGCAGCGTCTCGTGCCGGGCCACCACCCCGTCGTAGGCCGCACCCAACGCGGCCACGTCCAACGCGCCGCGCAGCCGCAACACCACGGCGATGGTGTACGCGCCCGTGCCCGGCGCCAGCTGCTCCATGAACCACAGCCGCTCCTGGGCGAAGGACAGCGGCGGTGCGTCGTCGCCGGTGCGCACCGGAACCGCGTCCGCGCTCTGGCCGCCGGCTGCGCCGCTGTCGGCATTGTCCGGGTCGGGCTCGATCTCGTCCAGCGCGGCCGCGACGCCCTCCACGGTGGAGGCGGCGAACACGGCGCGCAGCGGCAGGTCGACTCCGGTCGCGGCGCGCAACCGGGCGACCACCTTCATCGCGAGCAGCGAGTGCCCGCCGCGGGCGAAGAAGTCGTCGTAGACGCCGACCCGGTCGAGCCCGAGCACGTCGGCCCACACCCGGGCGACGAGCTCCTCGGCCGGCGTGCGCGGCGCCACGTACACCGGCGCGGCGACGGGCGCCGCCGCGGTGCCGGCCGTGTCAGCCAGGTCCGCGGTGGCCGCCCGATCCGCGGCGAGCAGCCGGTCCCGCCCGGCCGGGTCGCCGGCCTCCACGGTAGACAGTCGATGGTCGGGTGCCGCGGCGAGCGCGCCGAGCAGCGCGACGAACCGGTCGGCCAGATCCGCCACGGTGGCCCGTTCGAACAGCTCGCCGCGGTAGCCGAAGGTCACCCGCAGGCCGCGGTCCTGCTGCCAGACGTCCACGCTCAGGTCGAACTTGACCTGCCGCAGGCCGCCGTCGAAGAACTCACCCGCCACACCGGGCAGCACCTCGACCCCGGCGCCCTGCTCCGTGTGCAGGACGAACATGGTCTGGAACACCGGCGTCCGGCCGGGGTACCGGGGGATGCCGGCGGAGGCGAGCAGCTCGTCGAAGGGCACCTCCGGGTTGGCGTACGCGGCGAGCGCCGTCTCCCGCGTCCGGTCCAGCAGCTGCCGGAACGTCGGGTCGCCGGAGAGGTCCCCGCGCAGCGCCAGGGTGTTGACGAAGAACCCGACCAGGTTCGCCACCTCGACCCGCGGCCGGTGCTCGATCGGTGAGCCGACGCAGATGTCGTCCTGGCCGGTGAACCGGCCCAGCAGTACCTGGTAGGCGGCCAGCAGCACCATGTATGGCGTGCACCGCGCCTCGGTGGCGACCCGCTGGAGATCCAGGGCGAGTCGCCGGGGCACGTAAACGTCGAGGTACTCGCCATCCGCGCTGGGGACCGCCGGCCACGGCCGGTCGGTGGGCAGGTCCAGCGCGGGCACCCCGGCGAGCTGACCCCGCCAGTACGCCAGCGCTTCGGCACCGGCACCCGCGACGGCGCGGGACCGTTGCCAGGCCGCGTAGTCCGAGTACTGCACGGGCAGCTCGGGCAGGTCGGGCTCCCGGTCCTCCAGATAGGACGCGTAGCACTCGCGCAGCTCGTCCACGAGCAGGCCGGCCGAACGCCCGTCGCCGGCGATGTGGTGCAGCACCACGCACAGCACGTGGTCGTCGGTGTCCAGGCGGACCAGCCCGGCGCGCACCAGCGGCCCGGTCACCAGGTCGAAGGGGCCGTTGAGCCAATCGGCGACGAGCGCGTGCGTCCACTCGACCGGATCCGGCTCGCCGGCCGGTACCGCCACCCGGTGCAGCGGCACGCCGGAGGGTGGGGCCACCACCTGCCGCGCCTCGCCGTCCTCCGCCACGAAGCGGGTCCGCAGCGCCTCGTGCCGCTCCACCACCGCGCCGAGCGCCCGCTCCAGCAGGTCCGCGTCGACCGGCCCGCGCAGCCGGTAGGTGAGGTAGATGTTGTACGAGGCGTCGGCCGGGTCGAGCTGGTGCAGGAACCACAACCGTTCCTGGCCGAAGGTCAGCGGTGCCGGCGGGGCGTCCGGCGGCCGCGGGGCCAGCGGTTCGTCGGCCGAGCCGGGCGCCGCTTCCGCGCGCAGCCCGTCGAGCACCTCGGCCAGGCCGGCGACGGTCGAGTGCCGGAACAGCGCCCGGATCGGCACGTCGCAGCCGGTGGCGGCGCGCAGCCGGGCCATCACCTGGATGGCCAGCAGCGAGTGGCCGCCGAGGGCGAAGAAGTCATCGTCCGCCCCGACGCCGCGCGGCCCGGCGCCCGCCGGGTCGGCCGGCTCGGCGGCCTCGTCGAGCCCGAGCACGCCGGCCCAGATCCGGGCGACGAGCACCTCCGTGGCGGTACGCGGTGCCACGTAGCCGCCCTCGGCCGGCTGTGAGCCCGGCGCGGGCAGTGCCTCCCGGTCGACCTTTCCGTTGGTGGTCAACGGGATCTGGTCCACCACCAGCAGGTGGGACGGGATGAGGAAGGCCGGCAGCCGCCCCGCGAGCGCGGCGCGCAGGTCCGCCGGGGCGAGCCCGTCGCCGGCCACATAACCGACCAGCGTGAGGTGACCCGCCTGGTCCGGCCGGGCCAGGGCCGCCGCCTGCCGTACTCCGGGCAGGGCGCTCAACGCCGCCGCGACCTCACCGGGCTCAACCCGGTAGCCGCGGATCTTCACCTGGTCGTCGAGGCGGCCGAGGAACTCCAGCTGCCCGTCGGGGCGCCAGCGCGCCAGGTCGCCGGTACGGTACAGCCGGGCGCCCGCCGGGCCGTACGGGTCGGGCCGGAACCGCTGCGCGGTCAGGCCCGGCTGGCCCAGGTATCCCCGGGCCACGCCCGCACCGCCAATGCACAGCTCGCCCGGGACGCCCGGCGGCACCAGCCGCAGCTGATCGTCCACGATGTACACGCGGGAGTCCGCGATGGGCGAGCCGATCGGTGGAAGGCCGCCGCCGTCGCCGTTGAGCCGGGCCGCGGTCGCGATCACGGTCGTCTCGGTCGGACCGTACGTGTTGAGTATCTCGACCCGGTCGCCGAAGTGTGCCCGCCAGCGGGCGAGCGCGTCGGCCCGCACCTGGTCCGCGCCGAGGATCAGCAGCCGCAGCGTCGCCGGCCAGCGCACCTGGTCCAGCTCGCCGACCAGCTCGTGCCAGTACGGCGTGGGCAGGTCCAGCACGGTGATGCCGGCGCCGGCCGGGCCGGCGAGCAGGTCCGGCAGCTGCTCACCCGGCGGCAGGAGCACCAGCCGGGCGCCGCAGCTCAGCGCCGGCCAGACCTCCTCCACGTGGGTGTCGAAGCTGACCGAGGCGAACTGCACCACCTGGTCCGCATCGGTCAGTGCGTACCGCTGGCGCATCCAGGCCGCCCGGGCGGCGAGCGCTCCCCGGGACACGCCGACGCCCTTGGGCGTGCCGGTTGATCCGGAGGTGTAGATGACGTACGCGAGGTCCGCGGAGGACGCCGCCGGCGATGGTCCTCCATGGACGACCTCGGCGGGAGCCTCGTCGACGCAGATGACCGTGGCGGTGGTGGCGGGCAGCCCGTCCCGCAGGCCCGACTCGGTCACCAGCACGGCCGGAGCACTGTCGCGCAGCAGGAACTCCACCCGGGCGGCCGGATAGTCGACGTCCACCGGCACGTACGCCCCACCGGCCTTGAGCACCGCGAGGAGGGCGACGATCAGCTCCGGGGTGCGTGGCAGCGCGACGGCGACCGCCCGGTCCGGGCCCACCCCGTAGCCGCGCAACCGCGCGGCGAGCACATCGGCACGCCGCTCCAGCTCGGCGTAGCTGAGCCGGACGGCGCCCCCCACGACCGCGACCGCCTCGGGCCTGGCCGCCGCGGCGGCCGCGACGAGCGCGACCACGTCATCGACGCCGGCCCCCGCGGCGCCGGCACCGAGCGCGAGCAGTTCGTCCCGCTCCCCCGCCGCCAGCAGGTCCAATTGGGACAGCGGTGCGTCCGGGTCGGCCACGGCGGCCGACAGCAGCGCCTCGAACCGGTGGGCCAGCCGGGCCACGGTCGACGCGTCGAAGAGGTCGGCGCTGTAGTTGACCGCCAGGTCCAGCCCGTCCGGCTCCTCCCACGCGTCGACCATCAGGTCGAACTTGGCCTGGGCGAAGCCGTCGTCGAAGAACTCCGCGGCGACGCCGGGCAGCACCCGGGTGCCGGCGCCGGCCTCGGAGTGGAGGATCAGCATGGTCTGGAACAGCGGGGTCCGGCTGAGGTCGCGCGCCAGGTTGAGCGACGCGGTCAGCCGCTCGAAGGGGACGTCCTGGTGGGCGTACGCGGCGAGCGCGGTCTGCCGGGTGCGGCCCAGCAACTGCCGGAACGTCGGGTCGCCGGAGAGGTCGCCGCGCAGCGCCAGCGTGTTGACGAAGAGCCCGACCACGTCGTCGAAGCCGGCGGGCCGGCCGGAGATGGAGGAGCCGACGCAGACGTCGTCCTGGCCCGCGTGCCGGCCGAGCAGCGCCTGGTACCCGGCGAGCAGCACCATGAACAGGGTGCAGCCCTGATCGGCGGCCAACTGCCGCAGCGACGCCGCCAACGGGGCGGGGAGGTGGTGCCGGACGAAGCCACCGTGCGCGCTTCGCACCACCGGACGCGGCCGGTCGGTGGGCAGCTCCAGCACGGACACACCGACGAGGCGCTCCCGCCAGTACGACAGGGATTCCTCGTCCGCGGCGGCCCGGTCTCGCTGGCGGGCCGCGAAGTCGGCGTACTGGAAGGCGGGGCGCGGCAGCGCCGGTGCCTCGCCGGCCGCCAGCGCCTGGTACCCCGCGAACAGCTCGTCAAGGATCAGCCCGAGCGACCGCCCGTCGCCGACGATGTGGTGGACCACCAGGCACAGCACGTGGTCGTCGGCGCCGAGCCGGATCAGCCCGGCCCGCACCAGCGGTCCGGCGGCGAGGTCGAACGGCGCGTTGGTCCACGCCGCCACCCGCTCCCGCGCCCAGGCCACCGGGTCGGCGACGCCGGCCGGCACGGTCGCCTGCGGCACGGTCAGCCCGCCGGGTGGCGCGACCACCTGCGCCGGCCGGCCGTCGTCGGCCACGAACCGGGTCCGCAACACATCGTGCCGGTCCACCACCGCACCCAGCGCCCGCTCCAGCAGGGTGCCGTCGAGCGGGCCGCGCAGCCGGTAGACCAGGTACATGTTGTACGAAGCGTCGTCCGGATCGAGGCGGTGCAGGAACCACAGCCGTTCCTGGCCGAAGGAGAGCGGGATCGTGTCGGACTTGTCCACTATGGTCGGCTGTGGATCGGTCGTGACGTGGACGGGCAGCGCGTCCAGCGCCGCGGCCAGCTCGGCCAGGCCCGGGTGGCGGAAGAGCATGCCGGCGGGGACTTCCCGGCCGCTCTCGGTCGAGAGCCGCGCCGCCGCCGTCATCGCCAGCAGGGAATGCCCGCCGAGCGCGAAGAAGTCGTCGGTCGCGCCGGGCCGGGACCCGTCGAGCAGGTCGGCCCACACCCGGGCGACCAGTTCCTCGGTCGGGGTGCGCGGTGGCACGTACTCGGCGACGGGACGCGCGCCGTCCGACGGCGCGGGCAGCGCCGCCCGGTCGAGCTTGCCGTTCGGGGTCATCGGCAACCGCGGCAGCGGCACGTAATGGTCCGGCACCATGTACTGCGGCAGCACCCGGGCCAGCGCGGCGCGCCACCCCGCCGGGTCCGCCTCGGCGCCCGGCTCCAGCCGCAGGTACGCCGCGAGCGTCTCTCGCTCCGGGGCGGGCGCACCGCCCGGGGCAACCCCGTCCCGCACCACCACGGCGGTCTCGGCGACGCCGGGCAGCTCGCCGAGCCGCGCCTCGATCTCGCCCAGCTCGATCCGGTACCCGTGCAGTTTGACCTGGTTGTCGGCGCGCCCGAGGAACTCCAGTTGCCCGTCTCCGCGCCAGCGGGCAAGGTCGCCGGTGCGGTAGAGGCGCGCGCCCGGTGCCCCGGACGGGTCCGGGCGGAACCGGTCGGCGGTCAGCCCCGGCCGGCCCAGGTAGCCCCGGGCCACGCCGAGACCGCCGAGGCACAGTTCACCCGGCACGCCGAGGGGCTGCACCCGGCCGTGCCCGTCGCAGATGTACGCGCGGGTGTTGGCCATCGGCGTACCGATGAGCACCTCGCCGGGGTCCGCCGGCACCTCCCAGGCCGTCGACCAGATCGTGGTCTCGGTCGGTCCGTACACATTGATCAGTCGCCCGACCCGGCCGCGCAGCTCGCGGGCGAGGGGCAGCGGCAGCGCCTCGCCACCGGCGAGCGCCGTGACCGCCCGGCCGGCGGCGCCACCGCCGGCCCCGCCGGTGAACCCGGCGGCGAGCAGCAGCCGCCAGCGCGACGGCGTGGTCTGCACGTGGGTGACGCCGGCCCGGTCGATGAGCGCGTTGAGGGCGGCACCGTCGCGGCCGGCCAGCTCGTCGGCGACCACGAGCCGGCCACCGCTGACCAGGGGCAGATACAGCTCCAGCGCGGCGATGTCGAACGCCAGCGAGGTCACGGCGAGCCAACGGTCCGCCGGTCCGGCGTCGAGTCGCTGGCGCATGTCCTCGATGAAGTTGCCCAGTGCGCGGTGGTCGACCGCGACGCCCTTGGGCCGGCCGGTCGAGCCGGAGGTGTAGAGCACGTACGCCACGTCGTGCGCCGCCGGCCGCGCACCGTCGGGCTCCGTGGGTTCGGGGGCCGCGTCCTCGTCGGCCAGGACGACGGTGGCGTCGTGCGGCGGCAGCGCGTCGACCAGGGCGCGATCGGCCAGCAGTACGGGCGCGGCACAGTCGGCGAGCACGAACGCCTGCCGGGCCGGCGGATATTCGGGGTCGATGGGAACGTAGGCCGCCCCCGCCCGCCACACCGCGAGCGTGGCGACGACCAGCCGCGCCGAACGGCCGACGCAGACCCCGACGAGTCCACCCGGCCGGGTACCGGCGGCGCGGAGCCGCCGGGCGAGCGCCTCGACCCGGGTGTCCAGCTCGGCGTAGCTCAGTGCCTCGTCGCCGGCCCGCACCGCGATGGCGTCCGGCGTCGCGCGGGTTTGGCGCTCGACCAGGTCCGCGACGGTGGCCGCGGGCACCGGCGTGGCCGTGTCGTTCCAGCCGTTTACCAGCGCCTCCTCGGCGGCGGTGCGGCACCGCACCGAGTCGGGCGCGGCGTCCAGGTTCGCCCCGAGCGCGGTCACCAGCGCGCCGAACTGGTCCGCGAGCCGCTCGACCGCCCCGTTCTCCAGGGCGCCGGCCGGATGGCGGAAGGTGACCTCGGCACCGCCGTCCGGCAGTGGGGTCGCCTCCACGATCAGGTCGAGGTCGTCCCCGCCGACCTCGTGGTGCCAGACGTCGACGTCCAGCCCGGACCAGGCGCCGTGGTCGGCGCGGTGCCGGTGCAGGTACAGCGCGACCTGGAACAGCGGGTGTACGCCCGGGCGGCGCGGCGCGTTCACCGCGGCAACGACCCGGTCGAACGGCGCCTCCCGGGCGAACGCCTCCACCACCGTGCGCCGCACCCGCCGCAGCACCTCGGCGAACGAGTCCACACCGGACAGGTCGGTGCGCAGGGCCAGCGGGTTGACGAAGCAGCCGACGACCGATTCCACCTCGACCCGGCCGCGCCCGGAGGAGACGGTGCCGACGGTGATGTCGGTCGCGCCGGTGTACCGGGCCAGCAGCACCTTCAACGCGGCGAGCAGCGCGACGAACGGGGTCGGGTTCGCGCCCCCGCGCCGCAACCGGTCCACACTGCCAGCGGGCAGCCGCACCCGCACGCTGTGCGGCGCGCCACCGGGCCGGGCGGCCCGGTCGGTGGCGACCGGCAGCCGCAGGTCGGCGGGGGCCGGGGTCAGCCGCTCCCGCCAGTACGCGAGGCGGTCGGCGGCCAGCGCCCGTTGCGGTGAGCCGGCCAGCCAGGCGGCGTAGTCGGCATACTGCACGGCGGGTGCGGGTGGCGGGTCGACGCGCTCGCCCGTCGCCGCCGAGTAGCCCGCGGCCAGCTCGCGCAGCACGGCCTCCACGGACTGCTCGTCGAAGGCGATGTGGTGCCCGGCGAACAGCAGCGCGTGGTCGTGTTCGGCGAGCCGGAACACCGTGACCCGCAGCAGCGGTCCGGCCGCCAGGTCGAACCGTTCCGCGGCGGCCGCCGCGGCCAGCGCCTGCGCCTGCCGCTCCCGCTGCCCGGCGGGCAGATCGGTCAGGTCGACCATGGTAAATAGCCCCTGGGCCGGCGAGCCGGGGGCCGGCGCGGGCAGGATGCGCTGCCGGGGACGCAGCTCGGCGCCGGCCGCGACCGGGGCGGCGAAGTAGACCGTGCGCATCGACTCGTGGCGGGCGATGACCTCCGCCAGCGCCCGCTCGACGGCCTCGGGGCGCAGCGCTCCCCGCAGGCGCAGGCCGAACGTCGCGTTCGGGACCGTGACGCGGTCCGGCGCGACCTGGCCGGCGAGCCAGATCCGCTCCTGGGCCGGGGTGCAGGGGAAGGTCCGCCCGTCGCGCGGTTGCGGCCGGATCGCCCCGTCGACCGGGTCGGCGGTGTCCACACCGGACCGCCGCTCCGCCAGCAGCCGGACGAGCGCGGCGTGCCGGAGCGGATCGAGGTCGGCTAATTGGGCCCGGGCAGACTGAGGAGCAGAAAAATGCATGGTGAACGTACCCCCGTAGCGTCACCGTCGGCCACCACACGAATTGCCTGGTGCCGCGTCCAAAAGAGCAGGTCGCACCCCATGGGAGCGCTTCCATGCGGCGTACGTTACAAACAGAAATAGTGATCGTCAAGCAGATGGCCACCCGCCCCGACCCAATACCGGTCTATGCCCGTATTTGTCTGGCAGGGTGCCCGGAAGGAGCGCCATGGCAACAGTTCTCATGGTCACTCACGGCACGGCCGGCGACGTGTTACCGTTCGCCCGCATCGGCAGCGCCCTCGCGCGGCAGGGGCACGAGGTCACGCTGTGCACGCACGCGCCGTACGAACGGACCGCCCGCCGCGCGGGCCTTGACTTCGCCGCCGTCGACACCGGGGAGTCCTATGTGGACATGCTGGCCGGCTCGGCGGAGCTGCTGGCGGTACGCCACCCGGCCGACCTGCGGCGGTTCTACCAGCGGTCCGGCCTGTTCGCGCAGATGCGCCGCGAGGTCGACCTGCTCGCCGAGCGGCACCGTCCGGATCGGACCGTCCTGGTTGGCCGGCACACCTCGGCCCTGTCCGTACGGATCGCCGCCGACCTGCTCGGGGCGCCCGCGGCCTGGGTGGCGGTGGCACCGGTCCAACTGGTCGTCGCGCCGGTCGCCGCCGCGCACGCGGCGCGCGGACTCGCCGGCGGCATCGACGAGGTACGCGCGGAGGTCGGGCTCGCGCCGGTCGGCGACTGGAGCGGGTGGCTGCGCCCGGCCCACACGATCGGGTTGTGGCCCCGGTGGTTCGAGGAGGCGGGCACCCCGACCCGGGCCGAGCTGGCCGGGTTCGTCACCGGCGACGAGCTGGCCGGGTTCGCCGAACCCACCGGAACCGAGCCCACCGGAGCCAAGCCGGCCGGAACCGAACCCGGCGCAACCGAGCCCACCGCAACCGAACCGGCCGGAACCGAGCCCACCGGAAGCGAGCCGGAGGTGCCGGCGGAGGTTGCCGCGCTGCTCGCCGGCGACCAACCCCCGGTGCTGGTCACCGGGGGCACCGGGCAACTGCTGCACGAGCGGTTCTATCCGGTCGCACTGGACGCGGTCGCCCGTACCGGCCGCGCCGGTCTCGTCGTCACGCCCGACCGCGCCGTCCTGCCCGACCGGCTGCCCGCCGGGCTGCACTGGTACCCCCGCCTGCCCTTTCCCGCGATATTTCCGCGGGTGGCGGCGGTGCTGCACCACGGCGGAATCGGCACCGCCGTACGCGCGCTGCGCAGCGCGACCCCGCAGGTCATCATGGCGTACGGGGCCGACCGGCCGGACAACGCCGAGCGACTGGCGGCGCACGGTCTCGCCCGCTGGACGGCCGAACACGAGTGGTCCGCCCCGGCGGTCGCCGCGCAGCTCGACGGTGCCCTCGCCGACCGGGGCTATCGGGACCGCGCCACGCGCTACACCGGCGAACCGGAGCACGCGGCGCCCCTTCGAGCCACGCGGCTCATAGCGTCGCTTGTGGACGGATCGGCCGGTGCGGGCGCCGCAAGCGGAGGCCCCACCGAGGCCAACGCGGGTGGCGAGCTGCCGCGCCGGCTACGCCAGCTGTCGCCGCAGCAGCGTGCCCTGCTGTTGCGTCGCCTCCGTGGGGCCTGATCCCCGGCTCCCCATCGATCTGAGGGCGGTGCCGCGCAGCCGCGGTCAGCGGGCGGGGCCACGAGCGGATCGCGCTCGCCGGCCCCGCCCAGCGGGCGGGCCGAGCATCAGGTGGGCCGCGACGCGGGAACCGACCCCGGGCTCAGGCTCCTGACGACCGTCGCTTGGATCGAGTCGAGCGGGACCGGTCCGAACAGCCGGGAGTCGAAGCCCGCGCTGTCCCCCAGGACCACGACCATGCCGGGCGGGACGACACCGGCCGGTGCCCGACCGGGCGGTATGCCGGGCGGCAAAAGATCTCCTGCCACCGCCACCACCCGCTTGATGAGCCACCGGCCCGAAGCCGTCGCGCTCGGCGGCGGTGCCGTCATCCTGAGCGGCGGCGCCGCGACCGCTCCGGCGGGTATCGCCGCACCGCTGGGGCGGTGCAACACCACGACATCGCCGCGGCCCGGCGACGACACCTCGCCGTGGCGCTTAGATCGGCCCGTCCACCGCCGCGCCAGGACCACGTCACCGTCATGGAGGGCCGGTGCCATGCTGCCGCCCCGCACCCGGACCACCATCCATCGCCGCCGCACCAACAGCACCGCCACGAGCGGGGCGACCGCAAGCAGCGCCAGCGCGGCGTAGCCCGCCAGCGGCACCGACCACGCCCGTGAGGCGAGGTCGAGCGCGGCGCCCGCGCGGCCGGTAGCACCGGTCACGCCGGCACAGGCACCTGGAAGCCGACCGACTCGACCACGCCTTCCTCCCGGACGGCGATGAACGCCGGAAAGCCGCGGACGCCGAACGCCCGCGCCAGCGGCCCTTCCGGCTCCTCGATGACCACGTCCGTCCCGGCGAGCGCGGAGAGCACCGGGGCGACGTCGCCACCGTCGCGGACCACGACCGCCAGCACGTCGCCGGGGTGGCCGTCCGCGGCGGCGCGGAAGTCGCCGAGCCGCTCATGGCAGGCCGGGCAGTTGGGCGAGAAGAAGCCGACGAGCGTCGGGCCGCCAAGGGACGCGCGGCTCACCACTCGGTCATCCACGGTGGAGGCGGTGAAGTCGCCCACCTGTTCACCCGCCGCCATAGTGGACACCAATGGCGGCTCCGCCACGGCGCCCAGGCGCGTCTCGTAGGAGCGTAGGCGGCGCACCACGCCGAGCACGACGATGAGATTGAACAGCGTGAGCGCGGCGAGGAACAGCACCGCGACGAACAGTGCGTCGGTCATCGCTCGCCCGTTCGTTCCTGCACCGGCAACGGTGGCTCCTTCCTGGTACCGCGGGCGTTCCGAACCGGCGGAGCCGGGCGAACGACCGCGACCGCGGCTGACGGCCGACCGCCTTGGCGAACGGGGCGGCCGGAACACCGGCCACGGCGGTCACCGGTGTCGGCGACCGGCCGCGGCGCGGTGGACGCTGACACGATTCAGCAGGTGCCCCATGCCTCGCAGGGGTAGCAGTGGTTGGGAACTTGCGGGCAGCCGTTCATGCACTTGCGGCGGTAGCGCAAGCCAAGCGTGCAGCCACAGCTTTCCCATACGTAGGCGCAGGCGGCGTCCGCCTGCGCGGTGGGGACGAGACGTGCGAGGACGCGGTCGGCTAACCGATTCAGGGTCTGGACCATGGCTGAGTTCCTCCCGTGAGGTGACGCTTGATAGGCAGCGTGATCGATAAGTTGCCCGATGTCAATGGGAGCGTTCCCGCGCCGGCGCTCCGCGGTCGTCGCGAACCGTCCTTCATGGACTCTCATGGCGCCGGCGCTGCCCGCTCCCGGCGGTGCGCCTGGCCATCCCGCCCGGGGGCACCACAGTCCATAGTGGTCGCAGTAGGGTGCCCTCGCTCGTGCGGACGCAAGCGAGGGCACCGTACCGAGGCGGCTAGGACTTCTTGCACTGGCCCGGCGGGATACCGGTCTCACTGGTGTTGAGCGCCGCCTTGTCCTCGAGGCCGAACTTGGTGCTGGGCATCTGGCAGAGCGCGACCGGGTCGGCGTCCAGGTTGCCGCCACAGGTGTAGTTGTTCGCGTCGCTGGTGCTGCCGCTTCCGCGGTAGATGGCCTTCTGCGGGAAGGAACAGACGACCGGGAAGCCGCTCGTGCGGGCGATCCGGTCGGGGGCTACGCCGTCCTCGACCCAGGCCATCAACTCGGGCAGGAACGGCTGGGCGGAGTGGCCCATACCGGGCACGAGGAACAGGCGGTACCAGTCCTGGATGGCCGCGAAGTTCGCCTGGCCCGTGCCGTAGTACCGGGCGGCCTGCCGGTAGCGGTCGACATCGTTGCGGTACTGGATCGCCGAGTCCGCGGTGCCGTGGTAGACCATGATTTTCAGGCCGAGGTCGCGGGCCCTGGTGATGTCGCGCTGCCAGCCGGAGGTGAGCCGGGCCGTCGTGGCCGCGGTCAGTACCGCCTCCTGTTCGTAGGTGACGGCGTTCGTCACGTCCACCCCGGCCGCGGCCGCGAGGGCGATCGACTCCCGGTCCTGGTACAGGTTGTTCCCGTCGAAGGTCAGGTCCGCGCGGTTCCACCGCATGACCTGGACGGTGCTGGCCTGCGTGGTGGTGCTCGTGCCGAGGTTGATGCCGCGGTCGTACGGGTACCAGATCCGCAGCCCGTGGCTGTTGCGCGGGCCGTCCCACATCGTGTCGATGCCGTTGGCCTGGATCCTGTTCACGCAGTTCGGTGCCGCGGGAGCGCCGGCGGCGCCGCAGATGTTGTTGGTGGCGCTCCAGGTGCAGGAACGGGGGTCGCCGAGGAGGCCGTCGCGCACCCCGTCGTCGCCGTCGCAGGCCGCGACGGCGGCCGCGGTGGCCGCGGTCATCTGCCCCTGCGTGATCGGATCGGTCTGCTGGGCGACCTTCTTGCGGACGATCTCATCCCAGGAGTCGGCGAGCCGGAACTGCTGCCAGTCGGCGGCCGGCGCCCCGATCAGCGCGCCGTCGTACTCCTCCGGGTACTGGGTCACCTGGGTCCAGCCCATGTGTCCACCGCCGGAGAAGCCCTGCCAGTAGGTGTAGCTGACCGGACTGCCGTAGTAGGTCCTGGCGATCTCCTTGGCCAGCCGTACCGCGAGGCCGTTGGACCGGCCGATCCAGTCCGTGATCTTCCCGGTGTCCAGGGTGTTCGTCTCCTGGATGACACCGAAGTCCGAGCCCGGGCCGTGGCCGGAGTCGGTGCCCCCGCCGATCGCCCCCATCGTGATCATGCTCCGGAGGTCCGGGACGCTGCCCTGGGATCCGCCGCCGGCGGTCATGATCATTCGTCCGGTCCAGTCATCCCCGGGCCGGCAGCGCGAATCGCATGGTGATGGACTGTGACTCACCGTCGGCGTAGCCGGCGGCGGGCCCGGACACGCCCGGGGTGGACCAGTTGACGTCCACCTGGCAGTACGCCATGCCCGACGTCTCCTGCTCCGACGAGGCGACGCTCACCACCGCGGGGTTCCCCACCAGACCCCGGGCCGGGTCGACCGCCAGATCCGCGCAGGTCGGAAGGCCCTGCGCCGCCGCGGCCGACGTCCCCATCGCGACCAGACACGGGACCGCGACTGCCAATACCGTGGCCGCCGCGGCCACCCTCCGTCGTTGCATGGCACTCCTCCTCATTCCTGGGTCGCCTCAGCCGTCGTTCCCATCGGGAGGTCGAGGACTGGGTTGATCGAGGCAACGCTGAGCAACAGGCTGGGCGGACGATACGAATGGCCGCTCGGCCGCGGCAAGGAATCGCTTCCGTTGGATGAAATGCGGGCCAGCGCGCCGACCGCCGCCCCGCGTACGCGCGGGGACCTCGTTCGGCTGGCGCCGCGGGCCAGGATGCCGGCCGCCGACCCGGACGCTCTTGTGTGGACGCTGTCCGGCCGGTCGTACACGTCAACGCACGTCGATCCGGTGCGGGTCGGCGGCGGGGCAGCCGGCGCAGAAATGTCATGAGCACCCGTTGACGTGTGGCCCGCCCCATGCAACTGTTCCGGGATAAGAACGACCGTTCGCTTTGCGAACAGGCGGTCCGGGCCATGGCCGACCTGATGCCCGGTCAGGAAGGAGGCAACCGTGGCCCCTGGTGTCCGAACCGCGGGGTCGAGCGTCACCTCCCGGGCGCTCGCGATCCTCGCCGCGTTCGACATCGAGCGCCCGGTTCTGACGCTCACCGACATCGCCCGGCGGACCGACCTGCCGCTGCCGACGGTGCACCGGCTGGTCGGCGAACTTGCCGCCTGGGGTGCCCTGACCCGCGGCCCGGACGGCGGATACCGCATCGGTGTCCGGCTGTGGGAGGTGGCCCTGCTCTCGCCGTTGCACACCCGGCTGCGCGAGATCGCGGTCCCGTTTCTGCACGACCTGTACGAGACGACCCGGGAGAACATTCACCTCGCGGTCCGCAACGGCACCGAGGCGCTCTACATAGAGAAGTTCACCGGGCACCGGGCGGTGCCGATCATCTCCCGGGTCGGGGGGAGGTTGCCGCTGCACGCCACCGGGGTGGGCAAGGCCCTGCTCGCCTTCTCCGGGCCGGCGTTCGTCGCGTCCTACCTGCATGACCCGCTGCCCCGCTGCACCCCGTACACCATCACCGAGCCCGGCCGGCTCGCCGGCGAACTCGCCCTGGTCCGCCGGCGCGGCTGGGCGCAGACCCGTGAGGAGATGACGCTCGGGTCGTGCTCCGTCGCGGTACCCGTCCTCGACCCCGACGGGACGGTGACGGCTTCCCTCGGCATCGTCGTGCACAGCCTCCGGGCGAACCTCGAACGGCTCGTGCCGGCGCTACGCGGCGCCGCCCGCGATGTGGCCGGCCGCCTCGCCGA
Organism: Rhizomonospora bruguierae; assembly: GCF_018397995.1. Lineage (GTDB taxonomy): Bacteria > Actinomycetota > Actinomycetes > Mycobacteriales > Micromonosporaceae > Rhizomonospora > Rhizomonospora bruguierae. The sequence goes on along the minus strand of NZ_BBQH01000017.1, from coordinate 118,060 downwards.
TACCGCGGGCGACCCGTACCCCGGCCTGCGTCACCAGTTCACCCCCCGGCGGCCGTCGATGCGGAAGGAGAGCGCCTGAATGCGGCGGGACGCGGCCGAGGTCGGCGTCCACTCCACGGCGCCCGACTCGCGCCCGACCGTCCACCCGGTGCCGGGCTGGCTGACGCTGCTCGGTGTACTGCTGCTGGGGCTGAACCTGCGGGCGGCGATCGCCGCGCTCTCCCCGCTGCTCCCGGACGTCCAGGCCGACCTAGGCCTCTCCCGCGGCATGGCGGGGCTGCTCACGACGCTGCCGGTGCTGTGCTTCGCGCTGCTGTCCTCGGCCGCCGCGCTGCTCGGCCGCCGGGTCGGAATCGAAGTCGCCCTCCTGCTGGCGATGCTCGGGGTACTCGCGGGCAGCCTGCTGCGCACGCTACCCACCGCCGGCTGGATGCTGGCCGGCACGGCCGTCATCGGCGCCGGGATCGCCGTGGGCAACGTGATGATGCCGAGCATCGTCAAACAGGACTTCCCCGCGCACCAAGGGCTGGTGACCGGGCTGAGCACCTCGGCTCTGACGGGCGGAGCCGCCATCGCGGCGGCGGTGAGCGCGCCGCTGGCACACTCGGCCGGGCTCGGCTGGCGCGGCTCGCTGCTCGTGATCGGCGCCTTCGCCGGCCTCACGGCGCTCGTCTGGCTGCCCCAACTGCGCGCCCGCCGCACCACCCCGCCGCTCCGGACGGGCGGCGCCTCCGTACTGCGCAACCCCGTCACCTGGCAGCTGGCCGTCTTCATGGCAATGCAGTCAGTCACCTACTACGCGGTGCTGGCGTGGCTGCCCGCGCTGCTGGTCGACCGGGGGATATCCGCCGCCCGGGCCGGCTGGGCGCTGGCGCTGTTCAACCTGCTCGGCATCGCCACCGCCGTGCTGGTGCCGGTGCTCGCCGCCCGCCGGCCCGACCAGCGCGTCCTGGCGCTGCTGACCAGTGGCGCCTGGGCGGTCGGGCTGGTCGGCCTGCTGGCCGTACCGTCGCTCTACCTGCTCTGGTCGCTGGTCGCCGGACTCGCGCAGGGCGCCGGCATCGGTCTGGCGCTGGCCCTGATCGTGCTGCGCGCCGCGTCGCCCGAATCCGCCCGCGACCTGTCCGGCGCCGTGCAGGCGATCGGCTACCTCCTCGGCTCGACCGGGCCGCTGATCGTCGGAGTGCTGCTCGACGGGTCGGGCGGGTGGAACCTACCGCTGCTCGCCCTCTGCGGTGCGACCGCGGTGATGGCCCTATCGTCGTACGGGGCGGCACGCAACCGCCCGGTGTGACCGCAACCGCCGGGACCGCTTTCACTGGACGGAAGCCGGAGCGGGTCCACCGCGATCGGATCCGGCAGGCTGGCACCACCAGGAACGCCTTCGCGGCGGGTCAACGGCAGAGCGGAAGGAACACGATGCGTACCCAGGTCGGGATCGTCGGAGCCGGACCGGCCGGTCTGATGTTGTCGCACCTGCTGCACTTGCGGGGCATCGACACGGTGGTGCTCGAATGCCGCAGCCGCGACCACGTGGAGCGGCGGGTCCGCGCCGGCGTGCTCGAACAGGGCTCGGTCGACCTCCTGGTGCGCACCGGCGTGGGTGAGCGCCTGCTCCGCGAAGGGCTACGCCACGAGGGCATCGAACTGCGCTTCGACGGCGAGTCGCACCGCGTGCCGATGACCGAACTGACCGGCCGCGCGATCACGGTGTACGGGCAGCAGGAGGTGGTGAAGGATCTGATCGCCGCCCGGCTGGCCACCGGCGGCCGGATCCTCTTCGAGGTCGACGACGTACGCCCGGGCGGGCTCGACACCGACGCCCCGGTCATCCGTTTCCGCCACGGCGGGCGGGCGGCGGAACTGCACTGCGACTTCGTCGCCGGCTGCGACGGTTTCCACGGGGTGAGCCGGGCGGCCGTGCCGGCCGGGGTGCTGAGCACGTACGAGCGCACCTACCCCTTCGCGTGGCTGGGCGTCCTCGCCGCCGCTCCCCCGGCCGTCGACGAGCTCATCTACGCCTACCACGAACGCGGCTTCGCGCTCTACAGCCTGCGCTCCCCGCAGGTGTCGCGGCTCTACCTACAGGTCGCCCCGGACGAGGACATCGCCGACTGGCCGGACGAGCGGATCTGGTCGGAACTGCGGACCCGGCTGGAGACGGTGCCGGGCTGGTCGCTCAACGAGGGGCCGATCCTAGCGAAGGGCATCACCCCGATGCGCAGCTTCGTCGTGGAACCCATGCGGTGGCAACGGCTGTTCCTCGCCGGCGACGCCGTGCACATCGTGCCGCCGACCGGCGCGAAGGGCATGAACCTGGCGCTGTCCGACGTCGCGCTGCTCGGCGACGCGTTCGCCGCCTGGTACGCCGGCGGCCGCACCGACCTGCTCGACGCCTACTCCCGTACGGCCCTGGAGCGGGTCTGGCGCGCCCAGCACTTTTCCTGGTGGATGACCTCCCTGCTGCACCGCCTCAACACCGACGACCCGTATGAGGCGAAGCTGCAATCCGCGCAACTGCGCTACGTCACGACGTCGCGGGCGTACGCGACCAGCCTCGCCGAGAACTACGTTGGGCCGCCCGGCTGACCACTCTGGACGGTCGACAGCGTCGGGGGGCGAGGTCGTGAGGTGGATGACGTCTCCTGCCCCTACCTGAAGCCGACCGCCACGCTCCGCCCAGAGCACCATCGCGCCAGCATGGCAGCGGCGGCTCCGCGCGCACTTCGGGTCGTTCGCTGGTCGGCCGTCAACCGTTCCCGGTGCGGCAGGAACTCGGCCGGGCGGCCACGGCGGGATGAGCGCGGCTCCACGGGGTACTACAGCCAGCGACAGCACCGTCCGACCAAGGCAGGAGGGTGGACATGGTCGACAAGCATGAGCAAGCCGAGGAGATGCGCGACGACGTGCCGTCCACGATCGCGCGATCGGACGACAAGGCCGTCCGGACGTACAAGAAGACGCTGGAGTCGGCGGAGGAGTCGTACGGCGAGGGTGAACGCGCCCACCGCACGGCGTACTCCGCGCTGAAGCACACGCATGAGAAGGTGGGTGACCACTGGGAGCCCAAGGAACACAAGGGCCCCTCCGATCCCCAGGCCGAACTCGGCACGCCCCAGTCTCCGCAGCGGACCCGCCCGACGGCGCAGGGCGTCGACGTGAACGCCTCGAAGAACCATCTCGACGACGTCGCGCGCCGGCTCGGCATCGACCATCCGGAGGATCTCACCAAGGGTGACCTGGTGAATCGGATCGAGAAGGCCAACGCGCGCGCGACCGCCCGGGCCCGCGAGCAGCGCTAGTCAGAGGTTGCCGGCCGTGGCCAGGCGCAGGACCAGGGCGGCGACGGCGAGCCCGAGAAACGCCATCGGGAACGGCAGGGTCGAGTACCAGCCGACGCGCAGGTGGGCGAAGACGGCGCAGACGAAGAACAGCACCAGCCCGATCGCGGCGGCCACCCCGATGAGCGGCACGGCGACGCCGGCGACCAGCCCGAGGGCACCGGCGGCCTTGAGCACTCCGAGCGGCAACAGCCACGACGGCGGGACCTCGGCCCTGGCCGCGTTGGCCACCGCCATCTCCGCCCGGCGGAAGTCCACCGAGGCCGCCCACCCGTTCGCCACGGCGGCGACGGCCGCCACGGCCACATACCCGATGAACATCGAGACCTCTCCCCCATCCCGGCTCTGACCAGGCGCGCGGCCGTCAACGCGCGCGACGGCCGCGCACCTGCGAGCATCTGGTCACCTGTTACGCGGTTGGCTCGTCATGGGGATGACGGGCCCGCGAGCCGAAAGGTGACCACGGTGGAGGAGCCGAACTGGCTGGCCGAGCGCTTCGAGGCGCACCGGGCGCGGCTGCGGGCCGTGGCCCTGCGCATGCTGGGCTCGACCGCCGAGGCGGAGGATGCCGTTCAGGAAACCTGGCTACGGCTCAGCCGAGTCCGCCCCGGGGAGGTGGAGAACCTCGCCGGCTGGTTGACGACGGTGACCGCCCGCGTCTGCCTGGACATGCTGCGGGCCCGGGCCGCACGCAAGGAGAACCCGCTGGAATCGGTACCCGCGTCGGTACTGCCGGACCCCGGCCGTGGTGTGGACCCCGAACAGGAGGCGCTCACCGCGGACGCGGTGGGCCTGGCCCTGCTCGTCGTGCTGGACCGGCTCACGCCGGCCGAGCGGATCGCGTTCGTGCTGCACGACATGTTCGACGTGCCGTTCGCCGAGATCGCCGCCATCGTCGGGCGCACCCCCGTCGCCGCCAAGAAGCTGGCGAGCCGGGCCCGGATCCGGGTACGCGGCGGGACCGCCGACCACGCGGACCTGATCCGGCGCTGGGAGTTGGTCGAGGCGTTCCTGGCCGCCATCCGCGACGGTGACCTGCGGGCGCTGCTGGCACTGCTCGACCCCGAGGTGGTCCGGCGCGCGGATCGCTGGGTGATCACGGCCACCGAACCGGCCGAGATTCGCGGCGCCCGCACCGTCGCGGAAGGAACACTGCGGTACGCCCGGACCGCGACGCGCTTCGGCCGGCTCGCGCTGATAGACGGTGCTCCGGGCCTTGTCGTCGCCCCCCAGAACCAGCTGCGCATCGCGCTGACGATGCGCATCGAGAACGACCGGATCGTTGAGATCGAGGTGATCGGCGAACCGGGCCGGCTCGCCGAACTCGCCGTGAGCCTCCCCCAACACTCTTCAGGTGGTGCGGCGGGTGAGTGGGAGGCCGCTGCGGGTGGGGAAGCCGGCGATGAGCGCCGCGAGCGCCGGCGGAGCGGTGGTGATGAGCAGTAGCGCGGACCACGGGGTTTGCCAGTGGGTCTCGGTGCTGTAGCCGATGAAGCCGGCTGCGGTTCCGAGCCCGGCGAGCACGCCGAGGAGCGCGCCGGGTCCGACGATGAGCAGGGCTTGGGCCTTGATGATCTTTCGCCGGATCCGGGGGGTGGCACCGACCGCGGCCATCGTGGCGAGATCGCCGTGAAGTTCGGTGGCGCTCAGCCCGGCCGCGACGGTGCTGGCGACCAGGGTCACCATCGCGCTGACCGCGGCAAGCAGGTAGAACATGGTGGTGGTCCGGCCGCTGTCCGCACCGGCCGGCACGGCCGCGACGGTGATCGGCTCGGCCGGCGGGTGAGCGGCGTTCACCTGGGAACGGAGGAGCACGTCGTTGGCGGCGGCGAGTTCCGCCGCGGTCGGCGGGCGATGGGTGTCGACGATGGCCGTCCCGCGCGCGACGGTAAGCCCGAGCCGCTGCGCCGTTGCCGCCGTGACGACCAGTCCGGGTAGGTCGACAAAGTACTCCCCGCGGGCTGCCAGCACGGCGGGCAGCGGTGCCGCGGGGTGTGTGTTGACCGCCAGCGTGACGTGGTCGCCCGCGATCAGGGTGTCGTTGAAGACGACCGCACCCGCGTTGGCGAGGGTGGCCAACTCCGCGGTGGTGGCGGCCCGCCCGGTGATCAGCCGGATCGTCTCGGCACCACCGATGGCAACGCCGCGCTGTTCGAGGCTGGCGAGCGTTGCGGGATCAACCCGCTCATCGGACGGGTTTTCGATCGGCACTGCGACGTTGGTGGCGTTGGCCAGCACGACGATGTCGCGTGCCGGGAGGGTTGCGGCCAGGCGGCGCAGGCCGTCCTGGCCGAGCAGGTCGGCGGCTTCGGCCGGCAGCAGCACCTGGCCGGGACGGGCGGCGAGCCGGGCCGGAGCGGTGTCGCCGCGGGCTGCCGCGACCACGGCCAGTGCGGCACTGCCGGCGATCGCCGCCGCGACGGCGGCCATCGCCGCCGCGGTGCGCAGGCGGTACCGCGCCGCGTGCCGCAACGCCAGCCGGCCGGACAGCGGCAGCGCGGCGGCGAGCCGCCCGGCGGCCCGGACGAGCGCTGGCGCGCAGGCCACCACACCGAGCAGTTCGGCGACCCCGCCGAGCGCCAGCGCCTCCGGTCGACCTTCGGGGTTTCCGGACCACAGGAGTAACCCGGTGCCGGCGGCAAGGAGGACCAGGCCGCCACCCAGGCTGAGAAGGTCGGCCCGGGAGCGGCTGCGTTGGCCGCCGAGATCGGCGCGGACGGGGCGGCGTCCGGCCGTACGCGCGGGTAACCAGGCCGCCAGCATGCCGGCCATGGCCGTCACGGCCGCGACCGCCACCACCGACCAGACCGGTACCGACACGTCAATCAGCGGATGGTTGGCGATCAGTTCGATCACCGGCCTGGCTGACGCGAAGGTCACCAGTCCCAGGACCGCTCCGGCGGCCGCCGCGACGCCACCCAGGAGCAACCCTCCGGCGAGGACGATCCGGCGTAGCTGCCGGGCGGTGGCCCCCGCCGCGGCGACCAGGGCCAGTTCCCGCCGCTGGCGACGGGCACCCACCATGAACGCCGCCCCGGACAGGAGCACCACCTGCGCCCCGGCGAAGCTGGCCACCAGCAGGGCCGCAGCGACCTCGACCGCCCGTTCGGCGGCGGTCAGTTCCATCCCCCGGCGGTCCCGCCAGCCCAGGCCCGCGACGGTGCCCGGGTCGGGCGGTGACCAGCTCTGCCCGGCGGGAAACTCAACCATCAGCTGGGGCCGCGCACCCGACAACGGCGCCTCGGCCGGCACGAGCAGCCCGGCCTGCCGCAGTGACCGGCTCCAGTCCACCACCGCGACCACGGTGAGCCGGCGCTGCGGCATCCCGGCCTCGATCTGGCTGCCCAGACCGACGCCGAGTTCCGCAGCCAGGAACCGGGTCACCGCCGCCTCCGCCGTCCCATCCGGAGCGCGGCCGGCCCGCAGCACATAGCGGCCCCGGTTGATCGGGTCGGTGAGGTCGGTCGCCTCGTACTCGCGGGCCCGCAACCCGGCCGGGCCGTGGACCACCGTGTGCCCCTGTACCAGGGGCGCGGTCCGGCTGCCCGCGGGCAGCGTGGCTCGCACCGCCGCCAGGTCGTCGGCCTCGACGATCAGGTCCGCCCGGCCCATCCCGAAGGTGATCTCCTGAGCCGAGGTGCCGCTCAGATTGGCCCAGCTCACCACGAGCACGGTGGCGGCGAAGGCGGGTAGGAAGAGCATGAGCAGGACCAGCCCGCTGCGCCGACGGTGCCGCCACGACGCCCGGCGGGCGATCCGCAGCGCGGTGCGCCAGGAACCAACGAACTCGCTGGCGGCCGGGCTCACGAGGAATGTCCGAGCAACTGCTCCGGGGTTTCCCGGGTGGTGGCGTCAACCAGCCGGCCGTCGCGCAGGAAGATCGTCCGGTCGACCCAGCCGGCGTATCGCGGCTCGTGCGTGACCAGTACCCCGGCCGCTCCCGCGTCGATCCTGGCCCGCAGCACTTCGAGCACCGCCAGGCCGGTCCGCGAGTCCAACGCGCCGGTCGGCTCGTCGGCCAGCACCAGCCCCCGCTCACCCACCAACGCGCGGGCGATCGCGATCCGCTGCTGCTGCCCGCCGGACAGTTGGTCCGGGAAGCGGTCCGCCACATCGCTCAGGCCCACCTCGGCCAGTGCCGCGACAGCCTCCCGCCGTGCCCGGCCGGTGCCGACGCCCGCCAACTCGCGGGGCAGCGCCACGTTCTCCGCCGCGGTGAGGTCCGTGACCAGGTTGTAGTCCTGGAAGACGTAGCCGATCCGGTCCCGCCGCCACCGCGCCAGCGCGGTCGCGTCGAGGCCGCCAAGCTCGACTCCCTCCACCTGCACCGACCCGGAGGTCGGCGCGTCGAGCCCGCCGGCGAGGGCCAGTAGGGTGGACTTACCGGAACCGGACGGGCCCATCACGGCGACGAGTTCGCCCCGGTTCACCGCGAAGCTGACCTCGTCGAGGGCGCGGACCACACTCTCCGCCGCGGGGTAGACCCGGCTGACCCCGGTGAAGCGCAACACCGCCCGGCTCACTGGGCGGCCGTCTCGGCCGGCTCGCTGTCCTGACCGGACGAGGCGGGAAGCGGGGTCCCGGCGCGGCGGGTGCGCCGCCGCAGGACGGTCGCCTCCGCGTGGTCCAGCCAGCGCATCTCACCCTCCAGGTTGAAGATCAAATGATCGAGGAGGAGCAGCCAACCGACATCGCCGTCCGGATCGGCCCGGCGCCGCAACCGCGTGTAGTCGTGCAGCTGGCGCATCGACTCCGTCCGCTGCGCCTGCACGACGGCGGAGGCGTCCACATCGGGATCGGCCGCCGCCATCGCGAGCTTGATCGCCAGTTCGCTGCGCGGTCGGTCCGTGTCCGTGACCGGTGTGGTGAACCAGCCGGCCAGCGCCTCCCGCCCCTGCGGCGTGATCGCGTAGACCGCACGCCCGTCGTCGTTACCACCGATCGACGCCACGTAACCGTCCCGGGCGAGTCGCTCCAGCGTGGTGTAGACCTGCCCCACGTTGAGGGCCCACGTCCCCCCGGTCCGCGCGTCGAACTCGGTCCGCAACTGGTAGCCGTACTTCGGGCCGTCGACGAACAGCGCCAACAGGCCCCAGCGCACCGCGTTTCTCTGCACGGCGAGCACCTTACCAAGTAACTAGTTGCCCAGTAAGTACCCCCGGCGGGCACCGCGAGGGGCTTGCGGTCAGGCGCGGTCGCCGTCGGTGAGGTCACGGATACGACGTGCGATGCCGGACAGCGTCTGGCCGACCCGGTCGGGGATAGCACGGCCGGGGCTCGCCTCGAAGCTGGCTTCGTCGAGCAGATCCTTGACCATCTGCAACGCGATCCGGTTGCGGTTCGGGGTGCCCTCGCGAAGCGCGGCCGCCAGCTTCTCGACCTGCTCCTTCTTGACGCGCGCCGGCATCGGGGGCTCGTGCGGGTCGACGACGCACTCGACGATCACCGGGCCGTCGGTGGCAAGGGCCCGTTTCAGCTGCTCCGGACAGCGGGTGGGGTCGTCGATGCGCACGCCGGTGGCGCCGCAGGCCCCGGCGAACTTGACGAAGTCCATCGGGGCGAAGTTGACCCCGTACTCAGGGTTGCCGAGGAACACCATCTGCTCCCATTTGATGAGGCCGAGGGTGTCGTTGCGGATCACGATGATCTTGATGGGTAGCCGGTGCTGCACCGCGGTGAGCACGTCGCCGAGCTGCATCGTCAACGACCCGTCCCCGGTGAAGACGACGACCTGGCGGTCCGGGTAGGCGGCCTGGGCACCGATGGCGTACGGCAGCCCGGCGGCCATCGAACAGTTCGTGCCGGAGAAGCTGAACGCCTGCCCGCGCCGCACCTTGACCTGCCGGGCGACCCAGGTGGTCACGGTGCCGGAGTCGCCGCAGACGATCGCGTCCGGCGCGAGCGCCTCGTTGAGCGACCACGCCGGCACCTGCGGCTTCATCGGAGTGTCCGAAGAGGATCCGCGTTCGGCCATCAGGGCCCACCAGTCGCGCATCCCGGCCTGCGCCCGACCGAGGAAGTCCCGGTTGTCGTTACGGGTCAGCAGCGGCCGCAGGGCGGCGAGGGTGGCGCGGGCGTCGCCGGCCAGCGGGACGTCGACCGGGTGACGCAGGCCGATGCGCTCGGGCCGGTCGTCGATCTGCACGCAGACGGCCCGGCCGGGGGTCGGGTAGTACTCGATGTAGGGCATGGTGGAGCCGACGATGAGCAGGGCGTCGCACTGTTCCAGGGCCAGCTCGGAGGGCAGGCTGCCGACCAGGCCGATCGGGCCGGTCGTGTATGGACTGTCGTCGGGTACGCAGTCCTTGCCGAGTTGCGCCTTGATGATGGGGGCGCCGAGCGTGTCGGCGACGGCTTCCAGCTCGTCGCCCGCGCCGCGGGCACCGGCCCCGGCGAGGATCGCCACCTTCGCGCGCCCCGCCAGCAGCTTGGCGGCGGCCTCCAGATCCTCCCGCTGCGGCACCCGCACGGGCGGCCGCCAGGTCGTCGAGGTGTGGCCGGGCACGTTACGCAGGTACCGGGTGCCCGATCCGGCGGGCGCCGCCTGGTAGTCGATCGGGAAGGCCAGGTGCGCGGGGCCGCGTTCGCCCAGGGCGCTGCGTACCGCGTAGTCGACGACGTTGACGACGTGGGCGGGCCCCATGATGCGCTGGTTGTAGACGGTGACGTCGTTGAACAGGTAGTCGGTGTTGACGTCCTGCAGGTAGCTGGTGCCGATCAGGTCGTGGTACGACATGCCGGTGATGGCCAGCAGCGGGGCCTGTTCCACGCGGGCGTCGAGGAGCCCGTTGAGCAGGTGGGCGGCGCCCGGGCCGGAGGTGGAGAAGCAGACCCCGAGGCGGCCGGTGAACTTGGCGTAGCCGACGGCGGCCATGGCCGCGACCTCTTCGTGGCGCACGTGGACGTAGCGGATCCGGTCCCGCTTCTTGCGCAGCGCGTCGACGAACCCGTTGATGCCGTCGCCCGGCAGCCCGAAGATGGTATCGACGCCCCAGGCGATGAGCCGTTCCACGAGCGCGTCGGAGGCGGTGCGTTCGTCAGCCATGTCGCTTCCTTCTCCTCACGGTGTTCTGCGGCGGCGCGCCTGCCGGTAGGTGGCGGCGGCGACGGCGAGCAGCGCCGCGGTCGCGGCGACGGGGAGCCGCGCCGTGGCGCGGCGGGCCGGATCGCCCACGCCGTGCTCCTCCGGCCTGCCGTCCCCCGGTCCACGCGTGCCGGTGCGGGCGGCCATGGCGATGACCTCCGCCAGATGCATGCCCCGCCGGCGGGTGCCGGAGCGGATCTGGCCGCGGCAACTGAACCCGTCGGCCACGATGAGGGTGGTGTCGGGGCGGGAGCGGACGGCCGGCAGCAGCGCGCGTTCCCCGGCGGCCACCGACACGTCGAACTTCTCGCCGGCCTCGTAGCCGAAGCTGCCGGCCATGCCGCAGCAGCCGGGCTCCGCCATCTCGACCGTCAGGCCCATGGCCGCGAGCAGCCGGCGGTCCGGCTCGAAGCCGACGACCGCGTGCTGGTGGCAGTGGGTCTGCACGAAGGCGTCCCCGCCCAGCCGCGGTGGCGTCCAGCCGGGCGCGTGCCGGTCGAGGAACTCGGCGAGGGTGAACGCCTGCGCCCGCAGCCGCTGCGCCCGCACGTCGTCCGGGAACATGTTGGTCAACTCGTCGCGGAACACGGCCAGGCAACTGGGCTCCAGCCCGACGAGCGGGACCCCACCGTCGATGCCGTCGCCGAGCGTGTCGAGGATCCGGCGCAGGTACCGGCGAGCCAGGTTCAGCATGCCGTAGTCGTAGAGGGGCCGGCCGCAGCACAGCCCCTGCCGCGGCACCGTGACCCGGAACCCCGCCGACTCGAGCACCTCGACCGCGGCCACCGCGATCCGGGGTTCGAAGAAGTTCGTGAACGTGTCGGGCCACAGCAGCACCGGTGGCCCGTCGGGGTGCCGCGGGCGGTGGTCGGCGAACCAGGACCGGAACGTCCGGGCGGCGAACAAGGGCGTTTCCCGATCCCGGGCGATCCCGCCGGCGGCCTTGACGGCAGCACCGAGGAGCGGCGCGTGGGTGGCGAGATTGGCCAGCCGCGGCACGCGCGCGGCGACCGCCGCCCACACGTTGATCAGACCGAGGGCGTATGCCGGCCGGGGTCGGAGCCGGCCGGCGTAGTGGTGGTGCAGGAACTCCGCCTTGTACGTGGCCAGGTCGACCCGGACCGGGCAGTCGCCCTTGCACCCCTTGCACGCCAGGCACAGGTCGAGCGCCTCCTTGACCTCCGGGCTGCGCCACCCGGTGGTGATGGCGCCCGCGCCGTCGACCATCTCCTGCAGCAGCCTGGCCCGGCCGCGGGTGGTGTGCTTCTCCTCCCTGGTGACCATGAAGCTGGGACACATGACGCCGCCCTCGGTGTGGCGGCAGACCCCGACGCCGAAGCACCGGCCGGCCGCCTCGGCGAAGCTGCCGCCGTCCCGCGGATACCGGAACGCCGTCGCCAGCCGCCGTGGCCGGAAGTCGGTGCCCTCCCGCAGGTGCGAGTCCAGCGGGTACGGGTCGATGAGCTGGTGCGGGTTCATCCGCCCGTCCGGATCCCACACCCGCTTGAACTCGGTGAACGCCGCCATCAGCCGGGCCGGGAACATCTTCGGCCACAGCTCGGCGCGGCCGTGCCCGTCGCCGTGCTCGCCGGACAGCGAGCCGCCGAACGACACCACCAGGTCGGCGGCCTCTTCCATGAACCCGCGAAACGCGCGCACGCCGCCGGCGGTGCGCAGGTCGAAGTCCAGCCGGCAGTGCACGCACCCCTGCCCCCAGTGGCCGAAGAACACGCCGTCGTAGCCGTACCGGTCCAGCAGCCCGGTGAACGCGCGCAGGTAGTCGCCCAGCCGTTCGGGCGGGACGGCGGCGTCCTCCCAGTTCGGCCAGCCGCCGTGGCCGCCGAGCCCGACCGGCATCCGGGAGGTGGCGGCCGAGTGCTTGCGGATCTCCGCCACCGCCGCCTGCCGCCGCGGCTCCTCGTACACCCGGTGGTCGGGCGCGCCCGGGCGCCGTCGCAGGGCGGCGGTCAACCGCTCCGCCCGCCCGTTGGCTTCCGCCTGGGTGTCCCCGCCGAACTCGACGAGGACCCACGCCTCGCCCGCCGGCAGCAGCCGCGGATCGCCGTACGCCATCTTCTTCGCCTGGAGGTTGCGCACGACGTGCCGGCTGGTGAACTCGACCGCGATCGGCCCGAAGTCCATGAGCCACGCGGCGTCGTCCCCGGAGCTGGGGATGTCGGGGTAGCCGAGGACGACCAGGGCCCGGGCCGGCGGCATCGGTACCAGCCGGCAGTCGGCCGCCAGGGTGAGCGCGAGCGTCGATTCGGAGCCGACGAGCGCGCGGGCGACGTGGAAGCCGTTCTCCGGCAGCAACTGGTCCAGGTTGTATCCGGACACCCGGCGCGGGATGTCCGGCATCCCGGACCGGATGACGTCGGCGTAGGTGTCCCGGATGTGCCGCAGCCCGGCGTAGATCGCGCCCCGGCGCCCGCCCAGGCCGATGATGCGCTCGAGTTCGTCCTCGCCGGTGGCTCCGACCCGCATCCGGGCGCCGTCGTAGGTGACGATGTCCAGCTCGTGAACGTTGTCCACGGTCTTGCCGCCCATGACCGAGTGCGGGCCGCAGGAATTGTTGCCGATCATCCCGCCCAGCGTGGCGTGGTCCTGCGTCGCCGGGTCGGGGGCGAACGTGAGGCGATGCGGCTGCGCCGCGCGGCGCAGGTGGGAGCAGATCAGGCCCGGTTGCACCCGGGCCCGCCGGGCCCGCGGGTCCAGCTCGACGAGCCGGTTGAGGTACTTGGAGAAGTCGAAGCAGACCGCGGCGTTCACCGCCTGCCCGGCCAGGGCGGTGCCGCAGCCGCGGCCGAACACCGGCGCCGCGTACTGCCGGCAGACCGCGAGCGCCGCCTCGACGTCGTCGGCGTGCCGGGGCAGCACCACCCCGATCGGCAACTGGCGGTAGATCGAGGCGTCGAAGCCGTAGAGTGCCCGGTCGCCCGGACCGAACCGGACCTCGCCCCGCACCACGCGGCGCAGTTCACGCCCGAGTTCGGCCGCGTAGGCGGGCGGCGGTCCCGAGCGCGCGCGATCCTCGATCCCTCTCATGGTTCACCTCGATCGGCTGGGCGAGCCGGCGACGGCTCGCGAGGCCCCCGCCGGTTACCCCGCTCCCCACCCGATATGCACGCCCCGGCCGGTCAGCCGTCGCTGGTTCGTGCCCGGGGTGAGGCGGATGGGACCGCGCGGGAGTACGGGTGCCCGCGTGCGCGGCGGGTGATCGTGGACCGGCTGCCCACCCAGCCGAACGGGAAGGTGGACCGGCGAGCGCTGGACGCGCTGGCCGGCCGGGGTTAGCCGGCGACCCACCCGGCACGGTGCCTCACTCGGTGCCGAGCGCCACATCGAGGATCGTGGCCGTCTGTGCACCCAGCGCGCGACCCCACACCCGGTAACCCGCCGGGCCGGGATGGAAGCGATCCGCGGCGAAGAAGTCCGCCCGTTCGATGGGTAAGTGCCCGACCGGTAGGTGGAACACGTCCGTGTCGCGGCGAGCCAGGCGCATGAGTTGCCGGTCCAGCCGGCGCGCGTGCGCTCCGAGCAGCAGCCGTACCGGCGCGGGCAGGGCGGGAAAGCGGTGCACGGGAGGCAGCCCGGCCAGCAGAACCGGGACCGGGGCGCCGAGCCGGCGCCGGATCGCCGCCACCAGATGCTCGACGTCGCGCCGGAACCGGCCGGGTCGCCGCAACCGGACCGCGTCGTTGACCCCCACGACCAGCAGGACCAGGTGCGGGCTCCACCGCGTGTGTGGATCCGTGATGCCGTCCACCAGGTCCCGCCGGATCGCTCTGGCCGTGGCTCCGGAGCGGGCCACGACCCGCCAGGACAGGTGCCGGCCGGTCAACGCGGCGAGCGCGACCGCGGTCTGACCGGCCAGCGCCGCCTGGTGGTCGGGGGCGCCGACCCCGGCCGCCGCGGAGTCGCCGAGCACGGCCAGCCGCAGCGGCTCTCCGTCGCCGGCGACCGTTCCCCGGTCGGCCCCGTGCGCTTCGGTGAGTCGCGGGATCCGTGCCCGGATCCGTGCTGCCCCCAACATCGGACCGCCTCCCCCGTCATAACAGTGTTATGCCCATAACACCGTTATGATGGCCCGGTGTCAAGGATGAGCGGCGATCCACGGCAGGAACTCGTCGAAGCCGCTGCCCGGCTGCTGACCGAGCAGGGACCCCGGTCGCTGTCCGCGCGGGCACTGGCCCGCGAGACGGGCACCTCCACCATGGCCGTCTACACGTACTTCGGCGGCATGCCGGGACTGGTGCGGGCCGTCATCCGGGAAGGCTTCGCCCGGCTCGCCGAGCGGTTGGCGACGGTACGGGACAGCGACGACCCGGTCGCCGACAGTTTCCGATTGGCCGCCGCGTACCGGCGGTCCGCGCACCTGGCGCCGCACCTGTACGCGGTGATGTTCGGCGGCTCGAGCATCGCCGGTTTCCAGCTGTCGGAGGAGGACCGCCGCATCGGCCTCTACACGCTGCGCGTGGCCCGGGACGCCGTCAGCCGATGCATCGAGGCAGGCCGGTTCCGGCCCGCCGATCCCTGGTCCGTCACCCGGCACCTGTGGTGCCAGTTGCACGGCCTCGTCAGCCTCGAACTCACCGGCTACCTCACCGCGACCGACCGGTCCGACGACGAGTTCCGCGCGTACCTACGGAACCTCGCGGTCGGCGCCGGCGACACGCCCCAGCAGGCCGAGGCGTCGATAGCGGTGGCCCGGAAAGGGATCCCGTAAGGCCCGGTCCACAACGGACGGTGAGAACCAACGTGCTCGCCCGCCCCGCCTACCGGCAGCGCCTGCTCATCACGCGCGCCAGCGGCGGCCGGGCGCCCGGCGGCGCCACCGGGGAGGCGGCGAGCCGGGCGAGCCCGGGGCGGCCGGTCTGGCCCAGGGGGAGGCGAACGGTGAAGGTCGCACCGGCGCCGGGCGGCCCCTCGGCGGTGATGGTGCCACCGTGGCCGGTCACCACCTCGCGGAGCAGGGCCAGCCCCAGACCGTGGCGGCGTTCGCCCGCGCCCGCGCCGCGGTGGAAGCGGTCGAAGATGCGTTCGGCGTCGGCCGGGTCGAATCCCGCCCCGGTGTCCCGCACGACGATCTCCGCGGCGGTCGGGCGGCCGTCGTCGCGGCGGACGGTCACGGTGATGCGCCCGCCCACCGGCAGGTGGGTCAGGGCGTTGGCGAGCAGCTCGCTGAAGACCCGGCGCAGGGCCGACTCGATGCCGAGGACCAGAACGGGCTCGCCCGGCGTGGCCAGGGTGATGATCTGGTCGCGCGCGGCGGCCAGGTCGGACTCGGCGGCGACCGCGTCCGTGGCCAGCGCGGCCAGGTCGACCGGCTCGACCGCGGGCAGGCCGTCCGGGTCGGCGGCCAGGCGGGCCGAGAGCAGCAGCTCGTCCACGATCTCGCCGAGCCGGCGGGTGGTGTCGACCAGCCGCGTCAGGTCGCGGGACGCGGGGCCGCGGCGGGCCAGCAACTGGGCGCGGGTGTGCACCTGGGCGATCGGGGTACGCAGCTCGTGGCTGGCGTCGGCGACGAAGCGACGCTGGCGGGCCAGCGCCTCGATCAGCGGGGCCACCGCGTGCCGGCCGACGAGCACGCCGGTCAGCACCGCGGCGAGCAGGCCGACCAGGGCGGCCAGGGCGAACGCCCAGAGCAGGTGCCGGCGGTCGGCGAGCTGGAAGCGGGAGTCGAAGGCGACCTGGACGACCGCGTCGCCGCGCCGCTCGGTATGCACGTGATACACGGTGCCGTCCCGGGACAGGCGGGAGTCGTAGGGCCGGCCCGTGGCGGCCACCCGCTCCGCGTCGGCGCGCACCGGCAGGCCCGGCGGGGGCGGGGTGTTCGAGCCGACGAAGGCGTCCCGCTCGTACCGGAAGACCCAGGTACAGCTCGGCGGGCCGGGAATGGTGCCGTTGACGGCACCCCAGGCGATCTCGCGCTGGATCTGTGCCTCCTGGCTGTGCACCAGGACGGCGTAGGAGATGCCGCCGACCAGGGCCAGCAGGGCGGTGATGGTCAGCCCGACGCCGAGGCCGAGCCGCAGCCGGGTCCGGCGGACCATCGTCTCCTCGACGCGGATCACAGCCTGCCCATCCGGTAGCCGAGGCCGTGGACGGTACCGACCACCGGGCGGCCGAGCTTGCGGCGCAGGTAGTACACGTACGTATCCACAATGGACGCCGCCGCCGCCTCGCCGAAGACCCGCCGGCGCAGCTGCGAACGGGAGTGCACGACGCTCGGACGGGCGGCCAGCACGCGCAGCAGCTCGAACTCCCGCGCCGAGAGCGCGACCCGGGTGCCGTCGGGCAGCACCGCGTCCCGGGCGACCGGGTCGAGGTGGCCGTCGCCGATCCGGACCATCCCGGCCGGCGCGGAGGTGCGCCGGCACAGGGCGCGGATGCGGGCGCTCAACTCGTCCAGGTCGAACGGCTTGACCAGGTAGTCGTCGGCGCCCGCGTCGAGCCCGGCGATGCGGTCGCCGACGGCGCCGAGCGCGGTGAGCATGAGCGCGCGGGCCGGCACCGCGCGGGAGCGTAACCGGGCGACGAGGTCGAGGCCGTCGAGGGCCGGCAGCAACCGGTCGATGACCATCACGTCGTACGGCCGGGTCAGGCCCAGGTGCAGCCCGCACTGACCGTCGTGTGCCCGGTCGACGATGTAGCCCTCGTCGACGAGCGTCTCGGTTACCATCGCGCTGAGCTCCTCGTCGTCCTCGACGACCAGGAGCCGCGGGGATCCCACGGCAAGCACTCGAAGGAGAATGGCACCGTCAGGGAGCCACAGTCGAGTGATGGATGTCTCTTTCTCGGCGGGTTGCGGAAATCGGCTCGGCGCCCCGCGCGTCGCGACGGTCGAGCCAGTACAGCAGCGGCGTGGTCATGACGGTGGTGACCAGCGCGACGAGCACCAGGATGGTGAACAGCGCCGGGCCGACGATGCCGGCCTCCAGGCCCACGTTGAGCGCGATGAGCTGCATCAGCCCGCGGGCGTTCATCAGCGCGCCGACGCGCAGCGCCACGGCGTTGGACTCGCCGCGTGCCCGGGCCGCGGCCCAGCAGGCGCCGAACTTGCCGGCGATGGCCAGCACCACGCACGCGATCGCGAACAGCAGCACCGCCGGGTCGCCCAGCAGGCCGAACTCGGTGCGCAGACCCGAGTACGTGAAGAACAGCGGCAGGAACACGGTGGCCGCGATCGGGGTGAGCGTCTCGACGACCCGGTCGGTGCGCGCGGTGTGCGGCATGACCACGCCGACCGCGAAGGCGCCGAACACCGCGTACAGGCCGATCCGGTCGGTGTACCAGGCGACGAGGAACAGCAGCACGACCGTGCCCAGCAGCCGGCCCTGATCGCCTGACCGGCCGCTGCCCATGAGCGCCCCGGCGGCGCGCCGCCCGCCGATCCACAGCACCAGTCCGAAGAGGACGGCACCGCCACCGGTGATGATCACCGGGCCGGGCCGGCCGGAGGCGAAGGCCAGCACGACGGCGAGCATGATCCAGGCGGCCATGTCGTCCAGGGCGCCACTGGCCAGCGAGAGCGAGCCGTGCCGGGTGCGCTGCAGGCCGCGCTCGGTGATGATCCGGGCGAGCATCGGGAACGCGGTGATGGCCAGCGCCACGCCGACGAAGGCGGCGGTGACGCCCACCGACGTGCCCGCCTTGCGCACCGGGGCGAGGCCGTCGGCGGCCCACACCAGCAGCGCGCCGAGCACGAGCGGCGCGCTGACCCCGGCCAGCGACACCGCACCGGCGGTTCCCGCGATCCGGTCGATGCGGTGCCCGGTGAACGCGTACCCGGCCTGGAACATGTACAGCACCAGGCCGACCTGGCCCACGACGTACAGCAGCGGCAGCAGCGGTGCCGGGAATAGCGCGTGCTGCACGCCGGGGAGGAGCAGCCCCAGCAGCGATGGGCCGAGCAGGACCCCGGCGAGCATCTCGCTGACCACGGCCGGCTGCCCCGCCTTGCCCAGCAGCCAGGCGACGGCCTTGCAGAAGACCAGGATCACGACGACGGCGATGAAGAAGGCGGGCGCCAGCTGCGGCGGGGTCACGGTCGAACCTCCTCGAAGTACGTGGTGCACAGCCGCTGGCGGCGGGCGTCGAGGACCATCCACGTGCCGAACGCGAGCTGTGCCAGGGAGCGCCCCACCCCGGCCCACCGGTCCCGCAACCCGTGGCCGACGAGCCGAACCCGGCCGGGTGCCCGGGCGCCGACCGGCGTGAGGTATGCGGGCCCCCGGCTCGGCAGCGAGCGGGTGTGGGCCGCGGCCGACGCGAGCGTGTACCGCCGCAGCACCTCCCGGGTGGCCGCGCGCAGCATGACGGGGGCGACACCGCGGGCGGGACAGGCGCGGTTGGCCACGACCCCGTACGGGATGTAGTGCGCCTCCCGCCGCTTGACGGTGAGCCAGCGGTCCGGGTCGAACGCGTCGTCGGCGGCCGGCCCGGTGCGCTGGTACGCGAGGTAGTTGAACAGCAGCACGGAGCCGGCGGGCAGGGTGACCCGCTCGTCGACCACGATCGGGGCCGAGGTGATCCGGTGGGCGATGCCGAACAGCGGGTGCACGCGCAGGGTCTCGTCGATGGCCCGGTCCAGCGCGGCGTCGTCGTCGGGGTCCGGCGCCCGGTCCGGGTGCCCGGCGATGCCGAGCAGCACGTGCGCCATCGCCTCGGACATCTGCACGACGGCGGTGTTGAAGAACGCGCCCTGCAGGTACCAGGCCGTCTCCTGGGCGGTGAACTCCGCCGGCAGCACCACCGGGCAGGTGCCGTCCTCGATGCGGCCGAGCAGGTAGCGGGTGAGCCGGTCGCGGCGGTCCAGGTGCCGCAGCGAGGTGCCCTTGAGCGCGCTCACCACGTCGTTGGCGTTGGCCACGATGAGTTCGCGCGCCGCGGCCGGGCAGGGCTCGCCGAAGACCAGTTCGTAGTACACCTCGGCCCAGACCGGCAGCATGAGGTCGCGCAGCCGCACGTGGGCGGTGCGGCCGGGCGGCAGCGCGTCGAGGCGGCGCCGGGTGGCCGCGGTGGCCAACTCGTCCGAGCGGGCGTGCGGCACGGCGAGAACCTGGCGGGTGGTGCGGGCGACCAGCCGGTACCGCTCCCCCGGCTCCAGATGCTCCTGGTGCATCTGCGGCCCCGGTGCCAGCCAGTACCAGAACAGGTCGGAGAGCCCGGCGCCGCGGCTGCGCCCGTCGGCGGCCGGGTCGGCGTAGACGCGCTCGAAGTGCTCGGCACCGACCAGCGGGCCGGGCACCGGGATGCCCTCGACCCCGTTGACCCGGGCGAAGATCCATTCCCGGAGCCGGACCACGGCGGCGGGCAGCCAGCCCGGCACGGTCCACACCGCGACCGCACCGGCCGCCAGCAGCACGACGAACCAGATCATCGGGTCACCACCAGATCGGCCGTGACCTCGGCCGGGCACCGGGCGCCGGCCAGGGCCAGGGCCCGGTCGAGGTCCTCGCGGAGCAGGTCGAGCACCCGCCGCACCCCGTCCGCCCCGCCGGCCGCGAGCCCCCACAGCACCGGCCGTCCAACGAGGACGGCGTCGGCACCGAGCGCGAGCGCGGCCAGCACGTCGGTGCCGCGCCGGACCCCGCCGTCAACCAGCACCGGCAGCCGACCGCCGACCGCCTTCGCGACCGCGGGCAGCGCGTCGGCGGTCGCGATCGCGCCGTCGAGCTGGCGGCCGCCGTGGTTGGACACCAGCAGCCCGGAGACGCCGTGCTCGACCGCGAGGTCCGCGTCGGCCGGGTGCAGCACCCCCTTGAGCAGGATCGGCAGCCCGGTGATGCCGCGCAGCCAGTCGACGCCGTCCCAGCCGAGGTCCGCGTCCATCGCGATGGCGCGCACCACGCCGCCGGCGTCGCGCATGTTCTCGCAGGCCAGCCCGGCAGGCAGGTCATGGAAGCCGTGGCGGTGGTCGCGCTCGCGGCGGCCGAAGACCGGCGAGTCGACGGTCACCACCAGGGCCCGGCAGCCGGCCGCCTCGGCCCGGCGCACCACCGCCGCGGTGAACTCGCGGTCCGGCTGCGGGTAGAGCTGGAACCACAGTGGACCGCCGGCCGCCGCGATCGCCTCCACGGGCGTGGTCGCGGCCATGCTGACGACCAGGACGGCGCCGGCCGCGGCGGCGCCGCGGGCCGTGGCGAGTTCGCCGTCGGGGTGGGCGAGGCGGTGGAACGCGGTCGGCGCGACGAGGATCGGCGCGGCCAGTTCGGTGCCGAACAGGGTGGTGCGCAGGTCCCGCGGCCCGGTGGCGCGCAGCACCCGCGGGACGAGCCTGACGCGCCCGAACGCCTCCTCGTTGGCGCGCACCGTCCGTTCGTCGCCGGCGCCGCCCGCGAAGAAGTCCCAGTGCGCGGGGTCGAGCCGCTCCCGGGCCCGGGCCCGCAGGTCAGCGAACATCGAGGCAGCGCCCGACGAAGTCGGCGAGGGGCCGGACGTGCACCTCGGGCCGGTCCCACTGGTTCTCCAGGTTCTCCGCCAGGTGGTGGACCGCCGCGACCGCGCCGCCGCGGTGGAACCGCACGACCGGGTGCAGGTAGGCGGCGTCGTGCGCCTGGCCGACCGCGTCCTGCGCGATGCGGCCCACGCTGATGTCGAACGGGTCGACCTTGTCGTGGTCGGGGCCGTACTCGAGGGTGACCACGAACGCCCGGTCCGGCTCGTGACCGTCGGCCGCCAGGCCCGCCCGGGCGAAGTAGTCGACCGGCACCTCCTCGTGGTAGCGGGCGTCCGCCCCGGCGACGGTGACCACGTCGGCCAGGAAGCCGAACTGCTGCCACAGCGCCGACGTACGGTTCACCCGGGCGATGACGGCGCCGGTGATGGACTCGGCGGTGGCGTCGAGCTTCGCCGCCGGCCACGGCTCGTCATGGTGGCGGCGCTCCAGGACCCGGTGCAGGGCGCGGACGGCGTACCGGAAGCCGTGGATGAACCCGCTGGTCGACCGCTTGAAGTCGCGGACCTGCGAGATGGTGCCGGCGAAGTACAGACCGGGCACGTTGGTCGACTCCCACTCGTCGGTCTGGGCCGGGAACCGGTCCGCGATGACGAGGTCGGGCCGGCAGGTCTCGTCGAAGATCGAGGCGTCGAAGCGGAAGCCGGTGCACGCCAGCACCCGGTCGTAGCGCAGCCGCTTCACCACCTCGTCGGCACGGGAGAAGCTGAACGTCACCGTGAAGCCCGCGCCGTCGCGCTCGATGCGGCGCACGGTGCCGTCGAGGATCGCGTTGGCGGACTTGAGCTGGTACGTGTCGAGGAAGTTGTTGTTGACCGCGCGCAGGTGCCCGACGAAGTGCGTACGCCAGGCCATGTGCACCGAACTGGGGCCGGCAACGTGGATGACGGTGGTGGTCTCCATCAGCGCGTCGGCGGTCTCGAAGGCGGAGTTGCCCTTGCCGATGATGAGCACCCGCTGGTCGAGAAAGTCCCTCGGGTCGACGGGCATGTCGGCGTAGTTCTCGGCGAGCTCGAAGCCCTCGATGGCCGGCTCGTAGGGGCGCGGGACGCCGGTCGCGACGACGACCCGGCGGGCGGTGAAGGTCTCGCCGGCGGTGGTACGCACGGTGAAGCCGCCCCCGTCGCGGCTGACCCGCTCGACCCGCGCGTGGTAGCGGACCTTGACCCGGGTGCGCTCGGCGAAGTCGCCCAGGTAGCGCAGCATGAGGTCGGCCGGCGGGAAGTACCGCTCGGTGTAGCGGGTGAACAGCAGCTCCGGGTCGTCGCTGAGCAGCGAGTTCCAGTCCAGCCGCAGGTTCAGTTCCGGGTCCTGACCGCCGGTGTGCGGCTTGTTGATGGAAATCAGCTGCCGGTGCCGCGGGAAGCGGGCGAAGAACGCCCCCGGCCGGTCCGCCGCCTCCAGGACCAGGTAGTCGCGGCGGCCCTCGGCCTCCAGCAGGGCCGCCAGTTGCAGCCCGGCCGGGCCGGCCCCGATGATCAGGTAGTCGAGCGTCACGACGGTCACCTTTCGAGTTCCTCGACGGCGTCGGCGGCGCGCCGCACGTCGTCCTCCAACGGCCGGTCCGGGTCGATCGGGGGCACCGCCGCGACCAGGGCGTCGAGCACCTCGGCGCAGCCGGGCGCGGTCGGGGTGCGGGCGCCGACGTACGCCGCCTGCCGCAGCCCCACCGCCAGGGACCCGACGATCAGGCGCAGCAGCCGTGCCTGGTCCAGTGCCCGCAGCGCGGCCTGGGTGCCGAGCGGTACGACGTCCTGGTTGTGCAGGTTCGTCGGCAGACTCTGCATGCTGGCCGGCATGGCGTCCCGGCGGATCTCGGCGATCAGCGCGGTCGAGGCGAGCTGCACGCCCTGCAGGCCGTGCTGCTGACCGGGGCCAGCGGCGAGCATCGGCGGCAGGCCGGTGTTGCGGGCCGGGTCCACGAGCAGGTCGAGCTGGCGCTCGGCCAGGTTGCCGACCTGGGCGACGACCATCGACAGCACGTCGGCGGCGAACGCGGCCGGCTGGCCGAAGAAGTTGCCGCCGTGCACGACGGCGTCGTCGCCGGGGAAGAACAGCGGATTGTCGCTGACCCCGGCGAGGTCGGCGGCGACGACACCGTCGACGTAGCGCAGCGCGTCCTCGGCCGCGCCGAGCAGTTGCGGGGCGCACCGCAGGCTGTAGGGCTCCTGCAGCGGGCGCTTCCCGGACGGGGTCAGCCCCACGGCGGTCGCGCGCATGGCGGCGCCGACGGCGATCGCGCCCGGGTGGGCGTACACGGCGATCAGCCGCTCGTCGAGGAACTGCGGATCGCTGCCGAGCAGGTCGGCGAGCAGGCAGGTGAGCCGCTGCACGGCCCGGTGCGCGGCGCGGGTCCGGGCCAGGGCCAGGGCGGTCGCGGCGGTGGTCAGCGAGGTGCCGTTGACCAGTGCCAGGGCGTCCCGGCCGTCCAGCGGCAGCGGTTCCAGCCCGGCCGCGCGCAGCGCCTCGGCCGCCGGAAGCCGCTCCCCGTCGACGTAGGCGTGGCCGCGGCCACGCAGCGCCTGGGCGGCGGCGCCGAGCGGGATCAGGTCGCCGCTGGCGCCGACCGAGCCGAGCCGGGGCATCGCCGGGACGAACGTGCTGGCCAGCATCGCCGCCAGCGCCTCGATCACGTGCGGGGACACCCCGGACGCGCCGCGCGCCAGCGACCAGGCCCGCACCAGCATGGTGGCCCGCCCGACGTGCGGGTCGATGTCGGGCCCGTGCCCGGCACCGAGGTGGGCGAGGGTGTTGTCGGCCTGGTCGCGCAGGTCGGCCCGGCCCGCGTAGCCGACGAGGGCGCCGAAGCCGGTGGTGCTGCCGTACACCGCCCGGTCGTCACCGAGCACTTTGGACAGGAAGATGCGCGCCGCCGCGACCCGGTCGCGGACCCGGTCGCCGACCATGACCCGGATCGGGTCGCGGGCGGCGATCAGGTCCGCGATCCGCAGTGGCGCCGAAAGGTCGACCTCTGCCGTCATGGCACGCGACGCTAGAGACCGATTCTCAGAGGGTTCTGAAATCGGCTCGTTACGTTGCGCCGCATGACGCTGGACTACCTCATCATCGGGGCCGGGCCGGCCGGGCTGCAGCTGGCGGCCCTGCTGGAGGCCGACGGCCGCCGCGACTACCTGGTGCTCGAGGCAGCGGACCGGCCGGGGGCGTTCTTCACTCGCTACCCGCGGCACCGGCAGCTAATCTCGATCAACAAGATCTGGACCGGCTCCGAGGATCCGGAGTTCAACCTGCGGGCGGACTGGAACTCGCTGCTGAGCGACGACCCGGAACTGCTCTTCAAGCACTACAGCCGGCGATACTTCCCGGCGGCCGACGACTTCGTGCGGTACCTGGCCGACTTCGCGGCCCGGACCGGCGCCCGGGTCCGCTACGACACCAGGGTCACCCGCGTGGCCCGCGACGGTGACGGCTTCACCGTTGCGGCCGGCGGGCAGACGTTCGCCGCCCGGCGGGTGGTGGTGGCCACCGGCGTCTCCCAGCTCTACGTGCCGCCGATCGAGGGCGTGGAGCTGGCGGAGCGGTACGACACCGTGAGCGTCGACCCGGAGGACTTCACCAACCAGCGGGTGCTCATCATCGGCAAGGGCAACTCCGGCTTCGAGACCGCCGACGCGCTGGTGGCCACGGCCGCGGTCATCCACGTCGCCGGCCCGGACTCGATCCGGCTGGCCTGGCAGACGCACTACGTCGGGCACCTGCGCGCCGTCAACAACAACTTCCTCGACACGTACCAGCTCAAGAGCCAGAACGCGGTGCTGGACGGCACGATCGAGCGCATCGAGCGCCGCGACGGCGGCGGCTACCGGATCGACTTCCGCTACGCGCGCACCGTGGAGAAGCTGCGGCAACTGGAGTACGACCGGGTCATCCTGGCCACCGGGTTCCGCTTCGACGCCTCGATCTTCGACGCCTCGGCCCGGCCGCGGCTGGTCATCAACGACCGCTTCCCGGAGCAGACGGCCGCGTACGAGTCGGTGAACGTGCCCGGGCTGTACTTCGCCGGCACCCTCACCCAGCAGCGCGACTTCCGGAAGGCGACCAGCGGCTTCATCCACGGCTTCCGCTACGGGGTACGCGCCCTGCACCGCATCCTCGGCGCCCGCCACCACGACACGCCGTGGCCGGCCGCCCCGGTCGAGGCGACCCCCGACGCGATCGCGGACGCGATCATCGCCCGGATCAACCGCACCTCCGCGCTCTGGCAGCAGTTCGCGGTCCTCGGTGACGTGGTCACCGTGGACGGCGACACCGCCTCGTACCTGACGGAGGTGCCGGTCGCCTACCTGCGCGACGGCGGGCTGGGCACCGTGCCGCTGGCGCTCGTCACGACCCTGGAGTACGGCCCCGACCACGACACCGTCGACCCGTTCGACATCAGGGTGCCCCGCATCGCGGAGAACGACGCCTCGGCCGCGCACGACGCGAGCTACCTGCACCCCATCGTGCGGGTGTACCGCGGCGGCGAGGTCGTCGCCGAGCACCACCTCGCCGAGAACCTCGAGAACCACTGGGACCTGCCCGCGGTACACCAGCAGCCGCTGGCGCTGTTCCTCAAGGGCGTCCTGGCCGATGCCGGCTGAGACCTGGCCGCAGCCGGTCCTCGACCTGCTCGCCACCGGCGACGACCGGCCGGTGTTCGAGGACGGCGACCGGGTCGTCACGGCGACCGGGATGGCCGCGATGATCCGGCGGATCGGCGCCGGGCTGCGCGCCGCCGGGATCGGACCCGGCCGCGGCGTGGCGCTCGACCTGGGCGTCACGGCGGAGGCGTTCGCCGCGACCATCGCCGCGTTCGCCGCCGGCGCCCGCGTCTCCGGCCTGCGGCCCGGGCTGCCGCCGGCCCAGCGCGACCGGCTGCTGCGGCGCCTGGACGCGGTGCTGGTCGACGACGCCCGGCTCGCCGGCCTCGCGGCCTTCCCCGACGACGGCGCGCCCCTCGTCGCCGCCGGGCGGCCGGGCGACGTCGCCCGGATCATCTGGACCAGCGGCAGCACCGGCGAGCCGAAGGGGTGCGCGCAGACGTACGCGGCGATGAGCGCGGCCTGGGCGCCGTACCCGGACCGCTGGCCGCCCGCGGTCGCGGAACTGGCCGGGCGGCTGCGGCGTCACCTCGTGTTCGGGTCGCTGGCGAGCCAGGTGATGCTGGAGTACGGCATCCTGGCCCTCGCCGCCGGGGGCACCCTCGTCGCCGCCCGGCCGCCCGGCTTCCCCGGCATGATCGAGCGGCACCGCGCGACCGCCAGCGTCATCACCGTCGGCAAGCTGCATCACCTCGTCCGCGAGCAGCGGGCGAACCCGGCCGACCTGAGCAGCCTGCGGGCGCTGATGGTGTCGGGTTCCCCGCTGGCGCCGGCCCGGCTCGCCGAGGCGCTGGAGGTGCTCGGACCCGTGGTCTTCCACGGGTACGGCCAGACCGAGACCGGCATGATCGCCATGGTCACCCCGGGCGAGATGCTGGCCGACCCGGCCGTGCTCGCCTCGGTCGGGCGCCCCCCGGCGGTGCACGACCTGTCGATCCGCGACGGGGAACTGTACGTCCGCACGCCCGCCCAGGCCAGCGCCTACTGGGGGGACCCGGACGAGACGGCGGACGTGTTCCGCGACGGTTGGGTCCGCACCCGCGACCTCGCCCGCTTCGACGAGCGCGGGTACCTGCACCTCGACGGGCGGGTCCGCGACGTGGTCATCGTCGACGCCAACCTGGTCTACGCCGGCCCGATCGAGCGCGTTCTGGGCGCCGACCCGGCGGTCGCCGAGGCGTACGTGATCGGCCGCCCTGACGATGACACCGGCGAGGCCGTGCACGCGTTCGTGGTGCCGGCGACGGGGCGTGCGCCGGACATTCCGCAGCTGCGCGCGGTGGTGGCCGCCGCGCTGGGCGACGCCTCGGTGCCGAAGGTCATCCGGGTCATCGCCGGTGTGCCGTTAGCGCCGAGCGGGAAGCCGGACAAGGGCGCCCTTTCCTGAGCGCCTGAACCGGCGCAGAAGATCTGCCTCGCCCGGGCGGTCGACTGTGCTTTCTTGCGGCCCGAAAGGAATTGTGCGACGCTCTGTCCGGCGCGCGCCAAGCACCAATGGTGAACGGTCCACATTGACGGAAATCCCGGCGGGGAGTATGCCGCGATGGCGATACGGTGCCTGGCCCGGCAAGCGAGATCATCGCGGGCCTTGTCCCGCCCGGCCGGCGGTTCCGCCTTCTGCGGCCGTGCTGAGTTCCGCGGTTGCGCCGAGTTGTTCGTCGATCGTTGGGGGGTCCAACAGTGACACCGTCCCGCGCGCCACGGGGACTGCTGATGGTCGGTCTGGGCAGTCAGGGACGGCCGTACCTCGTTGCGGGCCGCCGGCTGGGTCTGCCCGTGACGGTGGTCGACCGCGCCCAGGCGCTCGCCTCACCGGAAACACAGCGGTTGCTGGGTCCGGACGTACGGACGGTCCCGCTGGCGGACACCACCCTGGTGACGTCGGACTGGTACGCGGCGGCCCGCGAGGCCGTCGGAGACCAGCCGCCCGAGGGGATCGTCGCCTTCAGCGAGGAGCACGTCGTCGCGGCAGCCATGATCGCGGATGAGTTCCGCCGCCCCGGGCCGGGCCTGCGGGCGGCGTTGACATCCCGGGACAAGACGCTGCAACGGGCGATCTTCGAGCGGCACGGTATCGCCCAGCCGCGGTGGCACCACGTGCACGACCTCGACGAGGGCGCCCGGTGGCTGTCCGCCTTCGGCCGGGCGGTGACCAAGCCGACCGACCGTGGCGGCAGCGAGGGCGTGCGGTTGGTGGCCAGCCTCGAAGAGCTACGGACGTGGTACGGCACCGAGCAACCCGAGACGTTTCTGCTGGAGGAGTACGTCGCGGGGCCGGAGTATTCGGTCGAGCTGCTGGTGCGGGCCGGAGCACCGGTCTTCGTCAATGTGACCGGCAAGCGGACGACGGGTCCGCCGCATTTCGTGGAGGTCGGCCACGTCGCGCCGGCCCGGCTCGCCGAGGGCGACGAGGCGCGGATGCGGTCGGCAGCCGTAGCGGTCGTCGACGCGTTGGGCATGGGTAGTGGCATCGCGCACGTCGAGCTGCGGCAGACCGACGCCGGGCCGGTCGTCATGGAGGTGGCGGTGCGCACTCCCGGCGACTACATCATGGAGATGGTCGGTGCGGCCTGGGGTGTCGACCTGTTCGAGCAGGTGATCCGGGTGGCCTGCGGGCGGAGCGTCGAGCAGCCCGCCAGGCCGGCGGCCGCGGCCGAGGTCGTCTTTCCCGACGCCGACGAGATCGCCGGATCCCGGATCGCCGACCCGCACCAGCCGTGGGCCTCCGGCGTTCTCCTCTCGACCGTGACCACCGCGTCGGAGGCGACCGGGTGGACCGACAGCCTGTCGCGCGGCGGCGCCCTGGTGCACGTGGCGGCCGACCACGAGGCTCTGGTCGATAACCGCCGGCGTTTGTTTCCGGCGCCGTCGGATGAGTTCGACGCCACGCTGGCGGGGGAAGTTCCCGCATGAGGCCATGGGTCATCGGGGAGCCGGGGCATGTCCGTCCGTTTTGAACTCGGCGCCGTCGCGCGAACCGAATGGGACGCGCTGACCGGTCCCAACTTTTACTCCAGCGCGAACTGGCTCGATTTCTGTGCCGTCGAACACGGGGCGGCGGTCGACGCGGTGGTCGCCGCCGGCGACGGCACGGCGGCCGAGGTCGCGATTCCGCTGTTCCGCGGGGCCGACCTGGCCGGTTCGCCGTACGACTGGAACGCCCAACTGGCCAGCAGGAACCTGCCGACGCTCCCGGCCGGCGGCCTTCTTGCCGGCCCGCGCGAGGGCTACCAGACGCACCTGCTGCGGGCCACTCCACGGCCGGCACCCGGGGCGGTCACCAATCTGCTCACCGACCTTCGGGCCCGGGCGGGCCAAGCGCCCTGCGTGGCGATGTTCCTGAACACCGAGGATGTTCGGCTGTTCCACGCGGCCGGCGTACCGGCGCCCGCCGTGCTGCTGGAATGCGACGCCTGGCTGCCGGTCCCCGCCGGCGGGTTCGACACCTGGTTCGCCGCGCTCAGCCAGAAACGGCGGGGTTCCGTCCGGAAGGAGATGGCCGCGTTCACCGCGGCGGGCTACCGGATCCACCACCTGCCGCTGCGGGAATGCAGCACGCTCATCGCGCCGCTTGCGGTACGCACGGAAGCCAAATACGGCTACGAGGCGGAGACGGCGGAGGATCTGGCCTCGTTTCGTAACCACGAACACTGTCTCGGCGACGCCGCGATGGTCGCCCTGTGCACGCTGGACGACAGCCCGGTCGGCTTCTGCCTGTACTACGTGTGGGGGGACACGGTCTTCCTGCGCTGGGCCGGCTTCGACTACTCACGCCTGCGCAACGCCTATGAGTACTTCAACCTGTTGTATTACGAGCAGCTTCGCTGGGCGGCCGAGCGGAACATCCGGTGGATACACGCCGGGATCAAGGCCATGAAGGCCAAGGTGCTGCGCGGCGCCATCATTCGCCCGCTCTGGCTGCTTGACCTCACGGCGACCAGTCCGCTGCGCGGCGCGGCGCAGGCGGTGCACGATCACAATGCGGCGTTCCTCGACAAACTACTGGCGGACAGCGCGCTCGCCAGCGGCATCGCTGACCGCGAGGAATGGGCATAGCCGGCCCCTGAACGCGGAGCGGTTCTCGGCTCAGTTCGGGTCACCGTCCACCTCGGCCGCCGGGATGTCGGCGTGGCGCACCGCGCTGAACCAGAACAGCGTGGACAGCACAAACAGTGGTACCGCGCCCAGCGCGATCGCCGCGCGAATACCGACCAGATTCCCGAGCACGCCGGCCAGCAGCGCGCCGATCGGAACCACGCCGTAAAGGATCAGGCGAAAGGTCGCCTGGATCCTGCCCAGCAGCCCGGCCGGGGCCAGCGCGAGACGCACGCTCAACGAGTGCACGTGGAAGATGCCCAGCCCGAACCCGTGCACCACGAAGCCGACGATCAGCACGACGACCGTGAGCACCGGCGCCGCCGGGGCGAACGGAATCATCACCAGCCCGGCGGCGCTGACCACCATCGAAGCGACGATGCACCGGCCGATACCGATCACCGCCGCCGCCCGGCTGGCCGTCAACGCGCCGATCAGGGCCCCGACGCTGGCCGTGGTGAGGATGACGCCGAGTTCACCCGCCCCGAGCGAAAGCTCGCGAATACCGAACAGCAGATACAGCGTGAGCACGATCCGCTCGAACAGGTTGAAGACCGCGCCCTGGACAACCAGCAGCCGCAGCACCCGGTGACCGAGGATGGCCCGCAACCCGTCCGCGATTTCGGCGCGTACCGGTCGGCGCCTGCGCTGCGGACTCTCGACCGTCTCAGGTTTGCGGATGCCGAGGAAGGCCAGGGCGGCGAGCAGGCAGGTTCCGGCGTTGGCAACGAGCGCCACGGGAGCGGTCACCACCTGCACGAGCACGCCGCCCACACCCGGCCCGCCGATTTCGGCGATCGAGTACGCCCCCTCGAGTTTCGCGTTCGCCTCGACCAGCTGCCCGCGAGACACCACGGACGACAGGTAGACCAGGTACGCCACGTCCGACACCGCCGTCAGCAGCCCGACCGAGAAGGTCACCAGGTACAGCAGGCCCAGCGAGAGCAGACCGGTCGCGTAGCTCACCGGAATCAGCAGGAGCAGCAGGAACCGAGCCAGGTTGGTCGCGATGAGCACCGGCCGGCGCCGGTGCCGGTCCAGCCACACCCCGGCAAACAGCGTGATCAGGACGACCGGTGCGTACTGGAGCGCGGTCAGCAGGGCGACCTCGGTCGCCCCGGCGTGCAGCACACTGATCGCCGTCAGCGGCACCGCCACCAGCGAAATCTGCGCCCCGGTCTGGGAAATCGTCTCCCCCGACCAGAGCAGGAGGAACGGGCGATGCCGCCACAGACTGCGCTGCCGCGGCCGTACGGCGGATTGCTGGCTCGTCATGCTGCTCCGGGTCGAACGATGTCGCCATCCAGGTGGCGGTGATGCTCCGCCGCGATGTCCCGCGGCCCGGTCGGACCGAACGCGTCGGCCTGCGCGACAGGACCGTTCAGTACTTGCTCTCCCGCTGGTCCGCCGGCCGCAGCCGCAGGCCGTGCGTGCCGCCGTCCACGGCAAGCACCGTCCCCACCGAGGCACCCGACAACGGGCTCGCCAGGTAGGCGATCGCGTAGGCCACCTCGTCGGCCATCACCAGCCGGCCCATCGGCTGGCGCGCGTTGAGCGCGGCCCGTTCGGCCGCCGGATCCGCCGTCCGGTCGAGCAGCCGGTCCACCCACGGGGTGTCCGCCGTCCCGGGGGCGACGCAGTTGACCCGGATGCCCTCGCGGAGGTGGTCCGCCGCCATGGCCAGCGTCAGCGCGTACACCGCGCCCTTGCTGGCCGAGTACAGCACCCGCTTCTCCAGCCCGGCCCACGCGACGATCGAGCAGGTGTTGACGATCGCCGCGGCGGGTGAGCGCCGCAGGTGCGGTACCGCGTGCCGGGCCACCCTGACCATCCCGACCACGTTGACGTCCAGGACCCGCAGCCACTCCTCGTCGGAGTTCCCGGTGACGTCCCCGACCGCGCCGATCCCGGCGTTGTTCACCACCACGTCCAGCCGGCCGAACCGCTCGACCACGGCGTCCACAGCGGACTTCACCTGGGCGTCGTCGGTGACGTCGACCTCGATGCCCAGGATGTCGTCGGGGAGCCCGTCCGGCTTGAGATCGAACGCGGCAACCTTGGCTCCCCTGCCGAGCAGCATTTTCGCCGTCGCCAGGCCGATTCCCGACGCACCGCCGGTAACGATCGCGACCAGTCCTGCGAAGTCACTCACGAGTTCTCTCCTGTCTACTGAGGAGCATCAGGAAACGTGCGGTGGTGCGGAACTCACGCGACGGGCTCGGTGCGCACCTGGATCGTCGCGGCCAGCCGCCTGCCGTGGGCGATCGCCTCGGCGGCGGTGGCGCCGCGGGCGATGACGTGACCGACCTTGTCCTCGTTCCAGGTCAGCGGCGGTACCACGGCGCCCGGTTCCACCGCCACCTGGAGGTCGACGAAGGCCGGGTCGGCGCGCACGGCGTCGACACCGGTCACCGCCACGACCCGTCCGGGCTCCGGCGTGAGGAACCGGATGGCCGCTCCGGCGCGAGGTTCGGGCGATGCGGCCAGTGGCTCCACCACGCCGAACCCGGCGGCCAGCGCGTAGCGCTCCATGTCGACGCCGTAGGCGATCTCGGCCAGGTCGTTGATCCGGTCGCCGCCGACCCGGTTGTGCGACTCGATGATCCGCGGGCCGCGCGAGGTCAGCTTGACCTCGGTGTGCCCCGGGCCGTTGCGCAGCCCGACCGCGTCGAGGAAGTCCGTCACCAACCGGGTGACCTCGCGCAGCGTCTCGGGCGGGCAGCCGCTGGGCTGCGAGTGTCCGATCTCGACGAAGCCGGGACCGCCGCACTCCTTGTCGGTCACCGCGACGACCACGTGCCGGCCGTCGAAGGTCAGGGTCTCCACGCTGATCTCGGGGCCGTCCAGGAACTCCTCCATGAGGAACTCGTGGAAGGATTCGGCGGAGGTCAGGTCCCGGACGTCGAACTGCCCGTCCAGCGATCGGAACCGTTCGGCGACGGCGTCCACGTCGGCCCGGTCGTGGATGCGGAACACCCCCAGGCTGCCCGATTCACGGATCGGCTTGACGATGATCGGGAGCCCGTTCTGCTTGACGAACTCCCGGACGTCCTGCCCGGAACGGCCCACCGCGGAGGCCACCGGGCTGATGCCCCGCGCGGCCAGGTGCCGGCGCATGCGCCACTTGTCCAGCAGCAGTTCCACGGTGGCGACCGACTCGCCGGCGAGGCCGAGCGCCTCGTTGATCCGCGCCGCGGGCAGCAGCCCGAGCTCGAACAGCGACACGGCCGTCTGGAACGGGTACCCCTCGTGCAGCGCCCGGGCCAGCGGCAGGAGCCGGTCGAGGTCGCCGTAGTCGAGCAGCAGCGCCTGATCGACATGGGGCCAGTGGCCGCGGTCGTACTCGTCCGGGAACTGGGCGAGGACCACGTCCAGACCGAGGTCCCGGGCCTTGCGCACATGCTGGAGCTTGCCGCCGATGACCAGGACGCGTGGCCGTCCGGTGGCGACCGCCGGGGACCGTTGGCCGGTGGGTGCGACATCGTCGGACAACGTGGTTCCCTCTCTCACGTTTCCTCCCGGCGGCTCGCCGGGAATGGCGTCACGGCTGGGGCGGATCACTTCCGGCACCTCCGCGCGATGCGCCGCACGGAGATTCACGGGGACTCACGGGACTCGCGGGGGCTCAGCGGCCTCACGTCCGTCTACATGCGATCGATGCGGTCGGACTTCGGCGCGGGATCACCGACGACGACAGTACCACGACGACCCCGCCGGGACGGCGGACGCCGCGGCGTGCGTCATCTGAGCACCTCGGCGATCGCGTCGATGCCGCGGTCGAGTTCCGCGCGGGTGATCACCAGCGGCGGCGCCACCCGCAGGTTCCCCGCGTACTCCTTGCACAGCACACCCCGCTCGGCCAGTTCCTCGGACACCTGGCGGCCGGCCAGGCGGCCCTCGGCGACCTGCACGCTGGCCCACAGGCCGCGGCCGCGGACCTCGGCGACGCCCTCCAGCTCGCCGAGCCGGGAGTGCGCGTACGCGCCGAGTTCGCGGGACCGTTCCTGGAACTCCCCGGTTGCCAGCAACCGCACCACCGCGCGGCCGATCGCGCAGGCCAGCGGGTTGCCGCCGAAGGTCGAGCCGTGCTCGCCGGGCTTGAGCACCCCGATGACGTCGGCCCGGCCGACCACCGCGGACACCGGCATGATTCCGCCGCCCAGTGCCTTACCCAGGGCGTACAGGTCCGCGCGGACACCCTCGTGGTCCAGCGCCAGCGTCGCGCCGGTACGGGCCAGCCCGGACTGGACCTCGTCGGCGACGAACAGCGTGTCGGTGTCGTCGCAGAGCTGGCGGACCTCGGCGAGGTACCCCTTCGGCGGAACGACCACACCCGCCTCGCCCTGGATCGGCTCCAGCAGGACCGCCGCCGAGTTCCCGGTGACCGCCGAGCGCAGCGCGTCGATGTCGCCGTACGGCACCACCCGGAAGCCCGGGGTGAACGGGCCGAACTCGTTGCGGGCCTCCGGATCGGTGGAGAAGGAGATGATGGTCGTGGTGCGGCCGTGGAAGTTCGCGCCCGCGACGATGATCTCGGCGGCGCCGTCCGGCACGCCCTTGACCTGGTAGGCCCACTTCCTGGCGATCTTCACGGCCGACTCGACCGCCTCGGCGCCGGAGTTGGCGGGCAGCACCATCTCGGTGCCGGTCAGCTCGGCCAGTTCGCGGCAGAACAGTCCGAACTGATCGTGGTGGAACGCCCGGCCGGTCAGCGTCAGCCGGTCGAGCTGCGCCTTGGCCGCGGCGATGAGATCGGGGTGCCGATGGCCGAAGTTGAGCGCGGAGTACCCGGCGAGAAAGTCGAGATAGCGCCGACCGTCCACATCGGTCATCCAGGCGCCGTCCCCGTGGGTGAGCACCACGGGCAACGGGTGGTAGTTGTGCGCGCTCCAGCGCTCGTCGAGGGCGATGTAGTCACGGGTGGAGGCGACGTCCGCAGTCATATCGACAGGTTAAACTCTGTCGGCGCCCGAACGGAATGTTCTCCCGGTCCGGCGAGGATGCTCGCGGCGGTCGACTGCGGCCCGATACATCTGCCGCGGTTGCGCCGCAATGGAGCAGTCGCTTAACGGACAGGTCCGTGTTGGGCCGGCGGGCCGAGCGGCCGAACCGCCGTCAGCAACGAGCGCATGTCGTCGGTCGTCAGTTCTACTGTGGAGTGGGTGAGGGCGGCGGTGACTCGCCCGGGCCGGCCTGGTCAGGCAACCTCCCGACCGCGTCCTCGGGATCACCGGCCCGCCGGTCGGGGCGCTGGCCGCGCCGACGAGGCCAGCCGCGTCCCCCCGCCGCCAGCGCGCTTATTGATCAAATAACAATGATGGTGATCGCTTTACTGGGATTATCCGTGCTGTTAGTCTTGCAGCGTCGACCTGATCAACAGAGGGCTTTTCCGCCGAACATCACGGCGGGTGAAGGCTGATCAAGGGGCGTGATGGTGTGGAGGAAGCGGCCGATGGCGATGAGCCCGAGGGTCGGCAGTCCACCGAGGACGTCGACCTTGCGGAAAAAGCGGTCGCGCTGACGGGGCGGAAGCGGTCGGGCAACGACGACTATCCGCGCGCAAACGCCAAACCCGACAGGACGGTCCACGGATTGCCCGACCCGCGCAAGACGCTGGCCAGATACGTTTTGGCGAAATCGGCGGCCCGGGCCGGCGGCCGGCCCACGGAGTTCGGGCCGGCGCTCGGCGGGCCGGCCGGCACGGGCGCGGTCAACGGCGTCGGTGCCGCCCTGACCAGGGCGTTGATGCCGCTGGCCGCGCGAGTCGGCGGGCGGACCAGCCTCGCGACCCGCACCGGAGGCGACAACGTGAATAACATCACTGTCGAACGGTCCGAGCGTCGCCGCCCGCCCAGCGGGGCTTCCGGCCATGCCTCATCGAGTCCAACTGTCATGATCGTTCACCGATCCGACCCGGACCATTTCCGGCCCGCATCCGACCCGCGGAGTCGGCGAGGGGACCGCGGCCGTACGCGCCCCCGGCGCGAAATATCCTTGGCCGCAAGAGAGCCCGCCCGCGGGCGCGATGAACTACCGCGGAACATATGTGAAATCCAGCCGCGAGTGGCCCGGGCGGGGCCCCGGGCCGGGTAAACAAAAGGCGTAGTCGCGGGGCAGGCGGTAAACGCAATGCGCCCCGTGGATGAACGTGTCGCGGACGCGCCCGGTATCGGCGCGCCCGTAGCCATGCGACGCGGCAGACCGGGTGCGGCGGACCGGTTGCGCCGTCCGGTCAACCAGTGGTCCTACGACGGAGGTCACGTGTCAACGACACGAGCGCACCCGGGTGATGGCCGGATCGCCGTGCTCGCCAGCAGGGTCGGCGCGGACGAGAAACGGCTGTTCGACGCACTCGACCGGCGAGGTGTTCCCTTCGACCACGTCGACGCGCGCGGCCAGTGGTTCCTGGCCGGGCAGCGCGACCTGGCCTGGAGTCTCGTGCTGAACCGGGAGATCGGCCAGGTCCGCGCGGCGTACGCGGCCCGCTGCCTCGCCGCGGCGGGGGTCGAGGTGGTCAACAGCGCGGACGCGACCGAGGTGTGCGGGGACAAGTGGCGCACCACGATGGCGTTGCGGGCCGCCGGGTTGCCGATACCGCGCACCGCGCTCGGCCTGACCCCGAAGGCTGCGCTGGCCGCGCTGGACTCCATCGGCTATCCGGCGCTGATCAAACCGCTGGTCGGTTCCTGGGGCCGGCTGGTGGCCCGGCTGCCCGACCGGGCCAGTGCGGAAAGCCTGTTCGAGTACGTCGCCGCGCTGCCCGGCCCGCAGTCGCACCTCGGGTACGTGCAGGAGCTGATCGACAAGCCCGGCCGGGACATCAGGGCGATCGTGGTCGGCGGTGACCTGCTGGGTGCCGTCTACCGGACCGGCGAGTTGTGGCGCACCAACGTGGCGCTCGGCGCGCAGACCCGGCCGTGTGATGGGACACCGGAGATCACCAAGCTGTCGATCGACGCGGCCGCCGCCGTCGGCGCCGACATCGCCGGCGTCGACCTGATCGAGGACCGCGACGGCCGGCTGCTGGTGTTGGAGGTCAACCACCGGGTCGAGTTCACCGGCTTTCAGTCCGCGCTCGCCGGCCGGGTCGATGTCGCGGACCGCATCGTCGAACACCTGCTGGAACGAGCACACCGATGACCCGGGCCTTCACGTCGGCCGGCGAGGTCACCGAAGCCTACGCCACCGGGCTGCTGCGCGGGATGCTGGCGATCCCCTCTCCGTCCTATCAGGAACGTGCACTGGCCGACTTCCTGGCCGAAGCGATGGCGGACCTGGGTTTCCGGGCGCGCATCGACGCGGTGGGCAACGTCATCGGCGTACTCGAACGCGGCGACGGCCCGACGCTGATGCTGCTGGGGCACCTGGATACCGTCCCGGGCCAGCTCCCGGTCCGAGCCGAGGACGGCAGGCTCTACGGCCGGGGCGCGGTGGACGCGAAGGGACCGCTCGCAGCGATGATCTGCGCCGCGGCCAGCGCGGTGGACTTCCCCGGCCGAATCGTGGTGATCGGCGTCGTGGAGGAGGAGACCCCGCGCTCCCGTGGGGCGATGGCGATCCGGGCCACCCACGACCGGCCGGACGCGCTGATCGTCGGCGAACCGAGCGGCTGGTCGAGTGTGGTGCTCGGTTACAAGGGCAAGCTCGACCTGCGCTACACCGTCGAGTGTCCCGCCACCCACCCGAGCAACCCGGCGCCGAAGGCGTCCGAACTGGCCGTCGCCTGCTGGACCGCGCTGGTCGACCTGCTCGGGCCGGACGCGGGCCACGACGCGTTCGCCCGGCCGGGCGCGACGCTCTGCCAGCTCAACGCCGATCTGACCGCGGCGACGGCGGAGCTCAGCGTCCGCACCCCGCCGGGATTCGACGTCGACGCGCTGGTGCGCGGGCTGCGTGACCGCCTGCCGGTCGGCACCCTCGAGGTGGTGAACTCGGTGGCGGCCTGCCGGGTGGACCGGGCCAACCCGGCGGTCCGCGCGCTGGTGTCCGGTATCCGGCGGCAGCACGCCCAGCCCCGGCTGGTGGTGAAGACGGCCACCTCGGACATGAACACCCTCGCCGAGGTCTGGGACATTCCGATGGCGACCTACGGCCCGGGCGACAGCAGGCTCGATCACGCCGACACCGAGCACATCGTGCTGTCGGACTACCTGCGCGGCATCGACGTGCTGTCGAACGCCATCGCGGAGCTGGCGCACCTGCCCGTCCGAACGGACGACCGGGTGAACGGTGCGCAGCTTCCCGAAGGGAGCCTCCGGTGACCACCATGACCCAGCGCCTCGCCGCGCTGCCCGCGCAGCGCCGTGCGCAGTTCCTCGCGCGGCTGAGGGCCCTGACGGAGGGCGCGGTCCGGCAGGGCCCGACGCCGCGCGGGAACACCGGTCCGGCACCGCTGTCGCACGCGCAGGAGACCCTGTGGTTCCTCGGCCGCTTGGCGCCGGGGAGTCCGACCGGCAACGCGCCGCTGTGCATCCGGCTACAGGGCGACCTGGACGTGACCGCGTTGCGTTCGGCGCTGGCGGCGGTCGTGGCCAGGCACGAGGCGCTGCGGACCGCGATCGTGGAACGCGACGGCGGCCCGATGCAGGTGGTCACCCCCGGCGTCCCGGTCGAGCTGCCGCTGATCGAGGCCGCGGGTGACGACCACGAACAGCGGCTCGCCGCCGCGCGGGCGCTCGTCGAGGAGCGGATCGGGGCACCGTTCGACCCGGCCCGGACGCCGCTGTGGCGCGCGGTGTTGATCAGGGTGGCGCCGGACGATCACCTGTTCCTGTTCGCCGCGCACCACATCGTGGTCGACGGCGGGTCGCTCGGCGTGCTGAGCGGCGAACTGGCCGAGGTCTACCGGTCGCTGCGCGACGGCGACGACCCGCGGCTGCCCGACCTTCCGGTGCAGTACCCGGACTACGCGGTGTGGCAACGCGACCGGCTCGACGACGGCGAGCTGGACCGGCTGACCACGTACTGGCGGGACAGGCTGGCGGGCGCCGAGGTGCTGGAGTTCCCGACCGACCGGCCGCGGGGCGACACGCTGACGTTCGCCGGTGACGCCCGCGGTTTCCGCGTCGGGCACGAGGGCCTGGAGCGGGCGAGGGACCTGGCCCGAGCGGAGGACGCGACCCCGTTCGACGTTCTGGTCGCCGCCTTCTTCGCCCTGCTGCACCGCTACTGCGGGCTGGACGACCTGGTGATCGGCTCGCCGGACGCGAACCGGCGGCACACCGCCGTATCCCCGGTGATCGGATCCTTCGTCACCATGACGGTGTTGCGCGCGGACGTCTCCGGCAACCCGACCTTCCGCGAGGTGGTCCGGCGGGTCAAACGCGTCGTTCTGGCGGCGCGCGCACACGGTGACCTGCCGTTCACCAGGCTGGTCGACGCCGTGAACCCGACCAGCGACCCGGCCCGCTCACCGATCTTCCAGATCGTGTTCGCCGCGGGGAAGGCGGATCCCACCGCCGCCGGTCTGCCCGGCCTCGTGACCTCGCGGGAGGCTGTCCGGGTCGCCACCTCCCGGTTCGACATGAGCTGGAACCTGGTGGAGCCAACGGTTCCCGGCGCCGACGCGCTCCTGCGCATCGAGTTCAACGCCGACCTGTTCGACGGCGATAGCATCGCCAGGTTCGCCCGGCACTACGACGAACTGCTGCGCACCCTGACCGCCACCCCGGACGCCTCGCTGTCCACAGCGGACATGCTGAGCCCGGCGGAGAGGGAGTTCCTCACGGCGGTCAGTAGCGGCCCGGTGCGGCCGGTGCGCGAAACCACCGTCGTGGAACAGTTCGAGGCGCGCGTCGCGGAGACGCCGGACGGCGTGGCGGTGGTCGTCGAGGGCGTCGCGACCAGCTACGCCGATCTCAACGCCCGCGCGAACCGGCTCGCGGCCCTGCTGAGCGAGCGCGGCGCCGTGCCGGGTACGACGATCGGCCTTTGCCTGCGCCGGAATGTGGACCTGCCGGCGGCGGTGCTCGCGGTGCTCAAGACCGGCGCGGCCTACGTGCCGCTCGACCCGACCCATCCCCCCGGTCGGGTGGCGGACATCGCCGCCGACGCGGGGGTGGCCGCGGTGATCACGCACGTCGATGTCGCCCGGGCCGTGAGCGCCGTCGCCGCGCCCGTCGTGGCGCTGGACGAGGTCCGCGCGGACCTGGCGGCGATGCCCGCCCAGAACCCCCCGCTCGCCCCGAAACCCGGCGACGTCGCCTACGTCATCTACACCTCCGGCAGCACCGGCAGGCCGAAGGGGGTGCTGCTCGAACATCGCGGCGTGGTCAACTTCATCGATTCCACCCGGGACCTGTTCGACCTGACCCCGGCCGACCGGGTGCTCGGGTTCGCGTCGATGACCTTCGACGTCTCGGTGTTCGAGACGTTTTCCGCGTTGCTGACCGGGGCACGCCTGTGCCTGGCGACCGACGACGAACGGCTGTCCATCGACCGGCTCCAGTCGCTGATGGAACGGGCCGGCGTCACCGTCATCGACCTGCCGCCGACCGTGATGCCGTTGCTGGCACCGGAGAAGTTCACCGATCTGCGGATCGCGTTCGTCGGCGGCGAG
The DNA here is from genome assembly GCF_018397995.1 of Rhizomonospora bruguierae. Lineage (GTDB taxonomy): Bacteria > Actinomycetota > Actinomycetes > Mycobacteriales > Micromonosporaceae > Rhizomonospora > Rhizomonospora bruguierae. The sequence continues at coordinate 77,925 of NZ_BBQH01000017.1, read as the reverse complement.
GCGTTCAGCGGCGAACTGGTCAACCGGTGGAATCCGGGCCGGCGGCTGTTCAACGGCTACGGGCCGACCGAGTGCACGGTGACGATGATCGTCGAGGAGTGCCCGGGCACCTGGGACGCCTCGCCCCCGATCGGCCGGCCCATGGCCAACCACGTCGCGCACGTGCTGGACCGCGACCTGCGCCAGGTGCCGATCGGGGTGCCGGGCGAACTGGTAATCGGCGGCGCCGGGCTGGCCCGGGGCTACCTCGACCGGGCCGAGCTGACCGCGGAGAAGTTCGTCACCGACCCGTTGGGCACCGCGCCGGGCGGCCGGTTGTACCGGACCGGGGACCTGGTGAAGCGGCTGCCGGACGGGCGGCTGGTCTTCCTCGGCCGGATCGACCAGCAGGTCAAGATCCGTGGCCTGCGGATCGAACTGGGCGAGGTGGAGTCGGCGTTGGCCGGTGTCGCCGGGATCGGCCCGGTCAGCGTGCGGCCGTGGACCGACGACGCCGGCGCCAAGCACCTCGTCGGCTACCTGACGGGTGTGCTCAAGCAGCAGGTGCCGGCGGTGCGCGAGCACCTCGGCACGGTCCTGCCCTCGTACATGGTCCCGTCGTACTTCGTCGTCCTCGACGAGCTTCCGCTCACCAGTAGCGGCAAGGTCGACTGGCGCAGGCTGCCCGCGCCGCGGCCGAACCCGGCCGGCGACGGGTCGGGCGACCAGCCGCGCACCGCGACCGAACGGGTGCTGCTGGGCGAGGTGCTCAGCCCGCTGCTGCGCACCGACCGGCTCGGCGTGCACGACGACTTCTTCCAGGCCGGCGGCAACAGTCTGCAGGCCGCCCAGCTGATGTCGGCGATCAGCCGCCGGTTCGAGGTGGAGATCGCGCTCGCCGACTTCTTCGTCTCCCCCACCGCCGCGCACCTGGCCACCATCATCGACACCGTCCGCGCCGGGCGAGGGCGCGACGACGACCTGCTCGACGCGCTGGCGAACCTGTCCGACGCCGCGGTGGAGCGCCGTTCGGCCGTCGCGCCGGATGGCGGTCGGGCACCGGTGCTGATGCGCGCACCCGACCCGGCGCGCGTGTTCCTGGTGCACCCGTCCGGCGGCGAGCTGTTCTGCTACGTCCCGCTGGTCAGGGCGCTGCCCGAGGGCATCGGGGTGGCCGGGTTCGCCGCCGATCCACGGGATGCCGACGTGCCTCCCCGAGACGCGATGACGGCGGCGGCCACCAGGATCGCGCGGGCGCTGAAGGCGACCGGCCTACCGGAGTCGTCCTGCCTGGCCGGCTGGTCCTACGGGGGCGTCCTCGCCTTCGAGGTCGCCCGGCAGCTGGAGCGGGATCTCGGGGAACGGCCGCCGGTGCTGCTGCTGGACGCCTTCTACGACGAGGACGCCGCCCCGCTGGACGAGCCGACGGTGCGGCGGCGGTTCGTGCACGACGTGGCCAGGCTGGCCGGCCGGGACGGCCCGGCCGTGCGCGCGGTGCTGGACGATCCGGCCGCCGGACTGGCCGACATCAGGACGACGCTGGCATCGCTCGAGGTCGAGCTGGAGCTGAGCGACGACGAGCTGACCGGCCGCTACGCCGTCTTCCGGGCCTGCGCGCTGGCGTTGCGGTCGTATCGCCCGCCGGGCCCGTACGGCGGACCGGTCACGCTGCTGGCGGCCACGCCCCACGCCACCGCGCGGGAGCAGTGGCGGGCGGTGTGCACGGGCCGGTTCCAGAGCACCGGCCTGCCCGGCGACCACTACACGCTGTTCACGGAACCGGCGTTGAGCCGGATCGTCGCCGAGATCGAGCGGACGCTCGCCCCCTGAGGAGACGCGCACATGCGGTTCGGATTCACCGAGGAACAACAACGCTTCCGCGCGGACGTGCGGCGGGCGCTGCGCTCCGCCGAGGTGCGTGCGGCGGTCGCGGACGCCACCCCCGCCCACGGCGTCGAGCCGGACATGGGGTCGCTGTACCGGCTGCTCGGCGGGCTCGGGCTGCTCGCCGTGCACTGGCCCGCCGAATTCGGCGGAGCGGACCGTCCGCTCACCGATGCCGCGATCGTCGCCGAGGAACTGGTGCACGCGGGTGTGCCGGACACGTTGCACGTGAACACCATCCAGATCGTCGGCCAGTTCCTGCTGATGGCGGGCAGCACCGCGCAGAAGCGGCGGTACCTGCCCGCGATGGCCCGCGGCGCGAGTTTCGCGTCGGTGCTCTACACCGAACCGGACGCGGCATCGGATCTCGGCGCACTGCGGGCCGTGGCCGAGCCGGACGGCGACGGCTACCGGATCACCGGCACGAAGGTGTTCAGCCTCAAGACCCGATTCGTCGACATTGGACTGTGTGCGGCCCGTACGACGCCGGGGGCCGGGAAATACCAGGGGATCAGCCTGTTCCTGGTCGACATGGGCGCCCCCGGTGTGACGGTGTCGCTGATACCCGGGGTCAGCGACGAGCAGTTCCACCGGGTCGACCTCGACGCGGTGCCGGTGTCCGGCGACGACCTGCTCGGACCGCGCGACCAGGGGTGGCCGCTGCTCAACCAGGCGCTGGCCATCGAACGCACCGGCCTCGACTACTACCTCAAGGCGGAACGCTGGCTGGGGTCCGCGCTGGAGGCGCTGATCGACCGCGAGCCGGCCTCCTCGCACGACGCCCACCTGGAGCGGATCGGCCGCTGGGACGGCGCGCTCGCGGCCGACCACGCCCTGGCCTGGGAGGTGCTCACCGGACTCGCGGCCGACCGGGTCGACCCGGTCGCGGCCGCGGTCGCCAAGTACCACAGCAGCGAACTCGCCCGGAGCATCGCGGCGTGGGCCGCTGACATCCCCGGCCCCGAGCAGCGGGCGAACCGCACCCGGGCGGCCGTGATCCTGGACTCCGCCTACCGGGAGGCGCCGGGGCTCACGCTGTCGGCGGGCACCTCCGAGGTGATGCTGCAGATCGTGGCCGCCGCGTTCGACTCCATCGGACAGGAGAAGCGCTGACGTGGACCCGACCCCCGATCCGCTGATCGTCCAGGTGCGCAGGGCGGTGCGCGCCGCCCTCGCCGGCGTCCCCGTACGGTCCGAAGTGCACGGTGCGCCGGTGGCCGACGGAGCGTCCGGCCCCGCCCGGGCCGTGCTCGACCACCTGGGCACGGCCGACTTCGAGCGACCCGTCGCCGCCGGCGGCCTCGACCTCGGCCTGACCGCCGGCGTGCTCGTCAGCGAGGAACTGGGCCGGGCGGCATGCGGAAACCCGTACCGGGCCGACGCGATGGCGGCCGACGTGGGTTGCCCGCCCGGCGCGGCACTGGCCGGATTCGAGGCGCTGCCGGTCGGCACCGGGGTCACCGCGACACCCGGGGCGGGTGGCTGGGAGCTGACGGGCACGGTCACGGTCGACGACCCCGGAGCCGGGCCGATTCTGGTGGCCACCAGGACGGGCGACGGTCCGGTACTCGTCGCGGTGCCACGCGGCGCGCCCGGCGGCAGCGTGGAGACCCGGTGCTGGCCGCCGGTCGTCCGGTTCGCGGCGACGCCGGTCGCTGGCGCGGCCGTGGTCGGGGCGCTGGACGACTCGCTCACCGGCCCGCTGGCCCGAGCGCGGCTCCGGCAGGCCGCCTACCTGTTGGGCATCGCCGACGGCGCGCACCAGATCGCGGTGCGCTATGCCGGTGTCCGGCGGCAGTTCGACACCAGGCTGCGTGATCTGCCCGCGGTGGCCTTCCCGTTGGCGCGGGCCGTGGTGGCGTTGCGAGCGACCAGGGCGGCCGTGTATCGGGGGGCCTGGCTGGTCGACTCCGGGCAGGAGAAGGCCGACACCGCACCGGTGGTGGCGCTGGCGATGGCCGCGGAGACGGCGCGCGATGTGGTGCGGGTGTGCATGCAGAGCTGCGGAGTGCGGGCGATGACGGCGGAACTCGGCCTGCACCGGTACTTCCGGCTGGCCGGGGCCGAGTCCCACCGGTACGGCGAGCCGGCCGCGCTGTGGCGGCTGGCCGGCGC
>NZ_BBQH01000017.1:0-73477 GCF_018397995.1 Rhizomonospora bruguierae | reverse complement strand
CCGCCCGCCTCGACGCGGCCAGGCGCGCCGCCGCCGGCGACGACCCGGAGCTTCCGGTCCTGGCGGCCGGTTCGCGGTGAGGGTCAGCGAGGAGGGGGAGACCGTGGAGCACAGGCCGGATCGGATACCGGTGCTCGCGCTGTGGAGCGCGCCGCGCTGCCGCTCCACCGCGTTCGCGCGGATGATGGCCGAGCGGGGCGACCGCGTCGTCGTGCACGAGCCGTTCTCCCACGTGGTCGACTTCGGCGAGGTGCAGGTCGGCGACCGGGTCGCGCACACCGAGCACGACGTGCTCGCGGCGCTGCGTGCCGTCGCGGTGGACCGGCCGGTGTTCTTCAAGGACACCACGGACTTCCACTACCCGGCGCTGCTTGCCGATCGGGCCTTCCTGGCGGCCGCGACACACACCTTCATCGTCCGCCAGCCGGCCGAGGCCATCGCGTCGCACCACGCGCTCACCCCGAACCTCGGCCGCGACGAGATCGGCTTCGCCTGGCTGCACGAGATCTTCACCGCCGTGCGGGCCGCCACCGGCCGTACCCCGGTTGTGATCGACTCGGACGATCTGCTCGACCGGCCGGCCGATACCGTGCGGGCGTACTGCTCGGCGGTGGGCATCCCCTTCCTGCCGGAGGCGCTGAGCTGGCAGCCGGGTATGCGCTCGGAATGGCAGGGGACCAGCCGGTGGCACGAGTCGACCAGCCGGACCTCCGGCTTCCGGCGCCGGGCGGGCGGTGGGGCCGAAGCGGTCGCCGCGAACCCGGTGCTGCGGGCCTACCTCGACTACCACCTGCCGTACTACGAGCAGCTACGCGCCGCCGCGCTCCGGCCGTGACCGGCCGGCCGGAGCAGCCAGTGTCCTATCTGCCAGGAGCGTTCTAGCGAGGGGAATCACGTGACGGACATGCTGGTGACCTCCACCATCGCCCGGCTGTGCGATCCGGTCGACATCTCCGGCCATCGCAACAACACGGCCATCTCCGCGGCGACGCAGACCGGAGCGGGCGCGTTCAACGTGTGGGGGAACTCGTTCGCCGCCGAGTACCTGCCCGCGGGCGAAAGCCTCGTCCACGTGGCCGGCGTTCCCTTCCGGTTCCCTCCGGTCTGCGACGGGCCGGACAACGTGCGTTGCGCCGGGCAGTTCGTCACGGTGCCGGCGGGTCGGTACGACTGGCTGCACGTGCTGGCGGCGGCGGAACGGCGGTGCGAGGACACCGTCGAGCTGAACTTCGGCGACGGCTCGGTCGACGCTGAGCCGTTGCGGGTCTCCGACTTCTGGGCGGCGCCCGCCTGGTTCGGTGAGATCAAGGCGTTCGAGAGCCCGGTCATGCACTACCCGCACCACGTGCAGCGGGGCGTGCCCGCGGTGATGTGGGCACAGCGGGTGCCGGTCACCCGGCGTGCCGGCCTGGCCGGTCTCCGGCTGCCCCGCAACGTCGCGGTGCATGTCTTCGCGGTCACCCTCCAGCGGGCGGAGGCCGGGCATGACCGGTGACGTGCTGGCCCGGACGTACATGATCACTGGGCCGGAACCCGAGCTGTGGTACCGCGACCTGATCAGCTGCCTACAGGCCACGTTCGGTTCGGTGCTGGCCCGGGCCGGCGCCGACCCGCTGGCCGTGCTCGGCGCGGGCTGGCGGTTTCTGCACCTGCCGGGCGACGTCAGGTCCGAGGAGTTCTACTATCCGTGCCCCGCCGGCGAATCCGGCGGTGTCGACCTCGGCGCCGCCCTGGCGCCGCACCACGGCCTGCACTCGCGCTGGTGGCAACCCGCCGACGAGGACGACCTCTGGCGGGAGGTGCGCGCGACCCTGGCCGAGGACAGGGTGGTGATCGCCGCGGTGGACAACTTCCACCTGCCGTTCCGGCCCGCGTACGGCGATGTGCACGCCGCGCACCTCGTGGTGCTCTACGGGCTGGACGAGGTTCGCGGGCTGGTGTACGTCTCGGACGCGATGCCGCCCGCGTTCCGCGGTACCGTCCCCATCGAGGCGTTCCTGCGCAGCTGGGGTTCGGCCAACCCGACCGATGTCCAGGACGCGTTCTTCAGCGACTCGCGGATCGGTCGGCGCTGCCTCGACGTCCGGCTCGACGCCCCGCCCCCGCCGCTGACCCCCGAGGTGCTCGGCGGGTTCCTGCGCACCGACGTCGACGCCTTCGCCACCGTCACCGCCGCCCGCACCGGTCTGGCCGGGTTCGACGCGTTCGCCGCGGAACTCACCGACCGGTGTCGGGCCGGGGACGCCACCGCGCTGCGCGAGCTGTACCCGTTCGGCTGGGGCATGCAGGCGCAGGCGTCGCTGCACGGTGAACTTCTGCGCCGCTGCGGCCGGGAGTGGGGCGATCCGGCGCTGGCCGGGGCCGGGCGGGCGGTCGAGGCCGTCGCGCACGCCTGGACCGGGTTGCGGATCACCGGCGCGCACGGTCTCGGCGATCCCCGTGCGGTCTCGGCCGACATCACGCACCACGCCACCGTGCTGCGCGGCAGGTATGCGAGCGCGGTCGACGCCGTCGGCGCGGCGGCGGCGCGACTGTGACCGCGCGCGACTCGACCACCGTGACCATGTCGAGAGGACAGTGATGAGCAAGCTGGCAGCGTTCGGCGGCACCGCGGTCGTGCCGAGGGACCGGCGCCACGTGGACTGGCCGCTGGTCGAGGACGAGGACCGCAAGGCCGTCATCGACGCGCTCGACGGCGCTCGACTGGTGTCCAATTCGGACGGCGCGAATCCGGTGTCCACTCTGGAGGAACACTGGGCGCGGAAGTTCGGCTTCGACCACTGCGTCGCGGTGTCCACCGGCACCGCCGCGCTGTCCCTCGCGTTGGCCGCGCTCGGCGTCGGGCCGGGCGACGAGGTGATCGTGCCCGCGCTCAGCTTCATCGCCACCGGGCTCGCACCGGTGCACCAGATGGCCGTTCCCGTGTTCGCCGACGTCGACCCGGTCACCTTCAACCTCGACCCGGACGACGTGGAGCGCCGGATCACCGCCAGGACCGCGGCGATCATCCCGGTGCACCTACACGGCGCGCCCGCGGACCTGGACCGGATCGTCGACATCGCGCGCCGGCACGGCCTGGCCGTGCTCGAGGACGCCGCGCAGGCCCCCGGCGCGACGCACCGCGGGCGGCCGGTCGGCGGGATCGGTGACGCGGGCGCGTTCAGCCTCCAGGTCACCAAGAACATCCCCACCTGCGGCGAGGGCGGCCTGTTCGTGACCGGCAACGCCGAGCTGGCCGAGTCGGTACGCCGGGGCAGGCAGTTCGGTGAGGTGATCGAGCGCGGCCGGGAGCGCGACTACGTGTCCTACGGCCTGGGCTGGAACCACAAGATGAACGCCATCCAGGCCGCGTTCACCGACGCGCAGCTCACCCGGTTCGACGACTACGAACGCGCGCGGCAGCGCAACGTCACCGAGTTCCTCGCGCGGCTCGCGGCGCTGCCCGGCCTGCGCGTGCCGGCCGCGCTGCCGGACACCACCCACGCCTGGCACATCCTGCGGTTCCGGTTCGACCCGGCCGCGTTCGGTCTGGACGCGGTGCGGCCGGAGGCCCTGCGCTCGACGCTGCGGCGGCTGCTGCGCGCCGAGGGCGTGCCGATGTCGCAGTACCAGCTCATGCCGCTGCCCGAGCAGAAGGTGTTCGTCGACCGCGTCGGCTTCGGCGGCGGCTACCCCTGGGCGGTGACCGGCGAACCGGCGGCGGGGGCGGGCTACCCGGCGGCCCGCGCGGTCATCGCCGACTCGCTGACCCTGCAGAAGCGTCACCTCAATCCGGGGTCGGGCGGTCTGCTCCGCCTCTACGCGGACGCCTTCGAGAAGGTGTGGGCCAACGCCGACATGGTGGCCACCCTCGCGGCGGCCGCGTCATGACCGCGGCCCAGGCGCCGGCGCCGGAGCCGCTGGCGTCGATCGCCACCCGCATCCGCGCGCACGTCGTGGACATGTGCGCGGGGCCGGAAGGCGGTCATCTCGGCGGCGCGTTCTCCTGCGTCGAGGTGCTCACCGCGCTGTACTTCTCGGTGCTGAAGGTGGACCCGCAACGGCCGGACGACCCGGCCCGCGACCGCTTCCTGCTCAGCAAGGGCCACGCCGCCCAGGCCCTGTACGCGACGCTGGCCGAACGGGGCTTCTTCCCGGTCGAGGAACTCGCCGGATACGGCCGGCCCGGCAGCAGGCTGATGGGCCACCCGGTGCGCGCGGTGCCCGGCGTGGAACTGCCGACCGGGTCGCTCGGCCACGGTCTCGCGCTGGCCTGCGGGTTCGCGCTGGCCACCCGGTACGCCGGTGGCGACTCGCGCAGCTTCGTGCTGCTCGGCGACGGCGAACTCCAGGAGGGTTCGGTGTGGGAGGCGGCGATCGCGGCCGCGTCGCTGGGGCTGGACCGGCTGGTCGCCGTGGTGGACCGCAACGGGCTTCAGTTGACCGGTTCCACCGAGCGGATCGCGCCGATGGAGCCCCTGGCCGAGCGCTGGCGCGGTTTCGGCTGGGCGGTCCGGGACGTGGACGGCCACGACGCGAGCGCGCTGGCCGACCACCTCGCCGCCGCGCCGTGGGAACCGGGCCGGCCGAGCGTGCTGATCGCCCGCACGGTCAAGGGCCATGGCCTCCCGTTCCTCGCCGGCCGGACGGCCAGCCACTACGTGACGCTGTCGGAGCGCAACCACGCGCGGGCGATCCGCGCGCTGCGGGCCACGGACGCCGCCTCGTGAGCCGCGCGACCCGGGATGCCTACCGGGACACCCTGCTTCCCCTGCTGGACAGCCATCCCGAGCTGATCTGCCTGGACACCGACACCGGCCTGTTCAGCGCGGATCACGCCGCCGCCGCCGGCGAGCAGTACCTCAACCTCGGCATCGCCGAGCACAACCTGATGGGCATGGCCGCCGGGTTGGCCGCGTGCGGGCGGGTTCCGTTCGTCAACACGATGGCCGCCTTCGCCGCCTCCCGCGCGCTCGAGGCTATCAAGATCGATATCGCGTACAACCGGTTGCCGGTCCGCATCATGGCCACCCACGGCGGCCTGGCCGCGGGCCACCTCGGCCCGACCCACCAGGCCCTGGAAGACCTTGCCGTGCTACGGATGCTGCCGGGAATGACCGTGGTGGTGCCCGCCGACGCGGCCGCCACGGAGGCGTTCGTCGAGCAGAGCGTGCGCCTGACCGGGCCGCTCTACGTCCGGCTCGGCCGCAAACCGTCGCCGCCGCTGCCCGCCTCCCCTCCCCCGGTCATCGGGCAGGCGCAGACGCTGCGGCAGGGCGGCGATGTGGTGCTCGCCTGCTGCGGCCCGTACCCGGTGCTTGCCTGCCTGGCCGCGGCGGACGTCCTTGCCGGGCAGGGCGTCGAAGCCACCGTGCTGAACCTGCACACGCTGCGGCCGCTCGACACCCGGGCCCTGGTGGCCGCGGCGCGGCCGGCCGCGCTCGTCGTGACCGTCGAGGAGCACTGGCGCAACGGCGGCCTCGGCGGCGCGGTGGCCGAAGCGCTGGCGGAGGCGGCGCCCACGAGGGTGCTGCGGCTGGGCCTGCCGGACCGGTTCGTCGACGCGGTCGGCAACCAGGAATACCTCGTCGCGTACTACGACCTCACCGCGGAGCGGGTCGTGCGGACGGTCCGCACCGCCCTCGACGGGGCCGCCCGCCGCGGGATGACCGATCGAAAGGACACCAGCACATGACCACCCCCATGCAGACCTGCCCGGAGTGCGAGGACGAGGTGCGGATCAGCCAGGCGGCGCGGCTCAACGAGATCGTCGAGTGTGCCGGCTGCCGGAACGAACTGGAGGTCGTGGCGTTGAACCCCACGGTGCTCGCCCTCGCCCCCGAGGTCGAAGAGGACTGGGGAGAGTAGTGGTCGTGCGCGGGCAGGCGACAGTCACCGGGCCCCGGTCGTGATCCGCGTCGCGGTGGTCGGTGCGGCCGGCTACATCGGCGGTGAGCTGCTGCGGCTACTCATCGGCCATCCCGAGGTCGAGGTGGCGGCCGCGGTGTCCTCCCGGTTCCCCGGCAAGCGGGTCGACGGCGTGCATCCGAACCTGCGGTCCGCCACCGACCTGCTGTTCTGCTCGGCCGATGAGGTGGACGAGTGCGACACGGTGTTCCTCGCCACGCCGCACCGCGCGGCCATGACCCAGATCCACCGGTGGATCGGGCAGGCCAAGCAGGTCATCGACCTCACCGGGGACTTCCGGCTGGACGACACCGAGGTCTACCAGCGCTACTACGGGACCGCGCACGCCGCGCCGCACCTGCTCGGCGACTTCGTCCCCGGGATACCCGAACTGCACCGGGAGAGCCTGCGCAGCGCCGACCTGATCAGCGTGCCGGGCTGCATGGCGGTGGCGGGCGTGCTCGCGCTGTACCCGCTCGTGGCCCGGGACCTGGTCGAGCCGATGGCCCAGTTCGACGCGCGCACCGGCTCCAGTGGTTCCGGTGCCACCGCGGGCGAGGCGAATCTGCACGCCACCCGCAGCGGGGCGATGCGGGTGTTCGCCCCGACCGGGCACCGCCACGAGGCCGAGATCTCCCGGCACCTCGGCATCCCGGCCCGCATGACCGCGACCGGGGTCGAGGCGGTACGGGGGGTGCAGACGATCTGTCACGTCACCCTGCGCCCCGGTGCGGACCGGTCGGCGGTGCGGGGGGCGTTCCGCGAGCAGTACCGCGACGAGCCGTTCGTCCGGCTGGTCGCCCACCAGCGCGGCGCTTTCCGGTACCCGGAGCCGAAGATCCTGCTGGGATCGAACTTCTGCGATGTCGGGTACGCGGTGGACGAGGCGGCCGGGCGGATGGTGACCATCGCGGCACTGGACAACCTCATGAAGGGCGGTGCGGGCAATGCGGTCCAGTGCCTGAACATCCGGATGGGCTGGCCGGAAGCACTCGGCCTGTCCTTCCCCGGCCTGCATCCCGTCTGAGCCCCGACAAGTTGGAGACACCGTGACCACCAGACCGTTGACGGTCGTCAAGTGCGGCGGCAACCCGACCGTCGACGCCGCGGGCATCTGCGCCGATGTCGCCAGGCTCGTCCGGGCCGGGCGGTCGGTTCTCCTGGTGCACGGCGGTTCCGGGGAGATCGCGCGGCTGGCCGGGAGGCTGGGTGTGCCGCAACGCACCCTCGTCGCGCCGGACAACGTGTCCACCAGGTACACCGACCCGGCGACGCTGGAGGTGGTCATCCTCGCGCTGGCCGGCGGCGTCAAACCGAGGATCGTCGCGGAACTGTCCCGGCTCGGGGCGCCCTCGGTCGGCCTCACCGGCCTGGACGGCGGTATGCTGCGGGCCCGCCGCAAGTCCGCCATCCGGTCTGTTGTGGACGGTCGGACGACGGTGGTCCGGGACAACTTCAGCGGCCGGCTCAGCGAGGTGCGCCCCGAACTGGCGCGAACCCTGCTGCGGTCCGGTTTCGTGCCGGTGGTGTCACCGCCCGCGATCGACGAGCACGACCGGCCGGTGAACGTCGACGCCGACCGGGTCGCGGCGGCGCTCGCCGCGGCACTCGGTGCTGACCAGGTGGTGCTGCTGACCGGCGCGCCAGGGGTACTCGCCGATCCCGCCGACGAGAGCAGCGTGCTGGGCACGTACGAGGTGCCGGCGACCGGCGCGCCCGGCCGGTTCGCCAGTGGTGGCATGGCCCTCAAACTCGTTGCGGCACGGGAGGCACTGGCCGGTGGGGTGGCCTCGGTACGCATAGCGGACGGGCGGGTGCCCGACCCGGTCAGCCGGGCGCTGGCCGGGTCCGGCACGACGGTAACCATGACCTGCGAAGGAGAAGAATCCCGATGAGCCTTGTCGACGTGCACACGGAATGGGATCCGCTTGAGGAAATCGTCGTCGGGACCATGGCCGGCGCGCGGGTGCCGATGGTGGACCGCAGCCTGATCGCCACGGAATACCCGGACATGGACCCGCGGCGGATTCCGTCCGGGCCGTTCCCCGGCTACGTGGTCGAGCAGACCGAGGCCGAGCTGGCCGAGCTGGCGGAGCTGCTCACCAGCCTCGGTGTGACCGTGCGGCGGCCCGGCGGGCGCGACCACAAGTCGATCGTGTCCACCCCCGACTGGAGCACGGACGGCTTCTACGACTACTGCCCCCGGGACGGGTTCCTCGCCGTCGGCAACTCGATCATCGAGACGCCGATGGTGCTGCGCTCCCGGTTCCTCGAAGGCTTCGCCTACAAGGACCTGTTCCTGGAGTACCTGGACAGCGGCGCGCGCTGGATCTCCGCGCCGAAGCCGCGACTGACCGACGACATGTACGAGCCGAGCGCGCCGCCCGGCCAGCGGCTGCGGAACCTGGAACCGGCCTTCGACGCGGCGAACGTGCTCAGGTTCGGTACGGACCTGCTCTACCAGGTCTCCGACAGCGGCAACCTGCTCGGTGCGCGCTGGTTGCAGGCGGCGCTCGGTGATCAGTACACGGTGCACGCGTGTGAGGGCCTGTACACGTCCACCCACATCGACTCGACGCTCGTGCCGCTGCGGCCCGGGCTCGTGCTGGTGAACCCGGCCCGGGTCAATGAGGACAACTTCCCCGCGTTCCTGCGTGGCTGGGACCGGATCGTCTGCCCGGACATGGTGGACATCGGCTTCATCGGCGACCACCCGAGGTCGTCGATCTGGATCGGGATCAACTTCCTGGTGATCGGGCCCGGTAGGGCCATTGTGGACAAGCGGCAGTCGGAGCTCATCCGGGTGCTGGAGCAGCACCGAGTGGAGGTGATTCCGGCGCAGCTCACCCACGCCAGAACTCTCGGCGGTGGCTTCCACTGCGTGACCCTCGACGTGCGCCGCACGGGCACGCTCACCACCTACCGCTGAAGCGCACCGGCGGCCGGCTCTCCGCTGGTGTTCCCACGCATCGGCGGAGAGCGGCTGCTACGCGGTCAGGGCGATGTACTTCTCCTCCAGGAATTCCTGGATGCCGTCGAAGCCGCCCTCCCGGCCCAGTCCACTTTGCTTGACGCCGCCGAACGGGGCGGCCGGGTCGCTGACGAGGCCACGGTTGACGGCGACCATGCCGGCTTCGAGGCGGCGGGCGACCGCGACGGCCTGCCGCTCCTCGCCGAAGACGTAGGCCATGAGGCCGAAGACGGTGTCGTTGGCCATCCGGACGGCGTCGTCGACGGCGTCGAAGCGGACCACCGCGGTGACCGGGCCGAAGATCTCGGTGGTGGTGATCGTGGCGCCGTGGTCGACGCCGGTGAGCAGCGTCGGTTCGTAGAACGCCCCGCCGGGCAGGCGGCGACCGCCGCGCCGCAGCGTGGCCCCTTCCGCCACGGCGGCCGCGACGAGGTCGGCCACCTTGTCCCGCTCGGCCACCGAGACGAAGGCGCCGAGGTCGTTCGCGCGGTCCAGTCCGGGGCCGACCGCCAGCGCGCCGAGCGCGGCGTCCATCCGGGCGACGAACTCGTCGTGCAGGCTGGTGTGCACGTAGAAGCGGTTGGCGGCGGTGCAGGCGGAGCCGCCGTTGCGCATCTTCGCGAGCATCGCGCCGGCCACGGCCTCGTCCAGGTCCGCGCCGGGCAGCACGATGAGCGGGGCATTGCCGCCGAGTTCCATCGACGTGTTGACCACACGGTCGGCGCAGGCGTGCAGGAGTTGCCGGCCGACCTCGGTGGAGCCGGTGAAGGACAGCTTCCGGACCTCCGGGCGGTCGACCATGAGTCGCACCAGGGGGCCGGTCGGCACGGGGGTCACCAGGTTCACGACGCCGCGGGGCAGGCCGGCCCGGTGCAGCGCGTCAACGACGTACGCGGCGGTGAGGGGCGTTTCGCGGGCCGGCTTGAGGATCGCGGTGCACCCGGCGGCGAGGGCGGGGGCGAGCTTGCGCGTCGCCATCGCCGCGGGGAAGTTCCACGGTGTGATGAGCAGCGACACGCCGATCGGCTGCCGGTCGACGATGATGCGCTTGTCGCCGGCGGGTGAGAGCCGGTAGTCGCCGGGGATGCGGACGGCCTCCTCGGCGAACCAGCGGAAGAACTCCATCGCGTAGGTCGCTTCGGCGACGGCGTCCACCCACGCCTTCCCGTTCTCCCGCACGATGGTCCGGGCCAGGTCGTCGATCTCGTCGGCGAGGATCTGGTACGCGGCGCGCAGCAGTTCGCCGCGCACGCGTGGCGGGGTGGCCGCCCAGCCGTCCTGGGCCGCGGCGGCGGCGTCGACGGCGTCCACGCAGTCCTGTTCGCCGGCGGCCGCGAAGCCGGCGATGGTGGACAGGTCGGCGGGGTCGACGACGTCGAAGCGGCGCCCATCCGATCCGGGCCGCCACTGCCCGTCGATGTACAGGTCGGTGTGCAGCCTCATTCGGTGCCTCCTACGTTGCCGGGGACGGGGCACGCTTCCGCCTGCTCGGCGCCGCGTCGGCGCAGCCGGAACCGGCCGCGCCGTTGAGTCTACTGTCGTACAGTCATACAATTCAACGATGTCCGACCCGCACCCCGACCCGTTCGTGGCCGCCCTACCGGAGACCTTCGATCTCCTGCTGCGCGGCGCGATCGACGTCCACGTCCACGGTCAGCCCGATCTGTCGGCCGGACTGCCGAACCGCGGCACGGACGTCGCGGTGGCGCGCCTGGCACAGGCGTACGGCATGTCGGGCTGGGTCCTCAAGTCGCACCTGTGGCCGACGATGGATCGGGCCCGCGCCGTACGGCAGGCGATGACCGGGACCGGATTCCGGGTGGAGGGCAGCATCACCCTCAACCCGCCGGTCGGCGGCCTGGAGCCCAGCGTGGTGGAACTGGCGGCGGCGCACGGCGCCCGGGTGGTATTCCTGCCAACCTGGGGAACCGCCGCCGACGTCGCCCGCGGCGGATACATCTCCCGGCTCCTGGCGCGGGTGGCACCGTCCTTCGACGAGTACGTCGCGCGGTCGGCCATCGCGCTGTGCGACCCCGTCGGCGCCCTGACCGGCCGGACCAAGGCGGTGATCGACGCCTGCCGGGCGCTCGGTCTCGCGCTGGCCACCGGGCACGCCTCGGCCGCGGAGAGCCGCGCGGTCGCCGCGTACTGCGCCGGGATCGGGCAGCGGGTGCTGATCACCCACCCGCTGCACTACACCACGGACCCGACCGAACTGCGCGAGTTCGTCGACATGGGCGCCTATCTGGAGTTCTGCAACGCCCCCCTGGTGCACCCGGACGGGCACCTGCGTATCCGGGACGTGCACGAGGCGCTGGCCGCCGTCGGCCCGCAGCGGGCCATCCTGACCACGGACGTGTTCTCCCGGTGGGTGCCACCCGCGCCGGAGTGCCTGCGCATGTTCGTCGAGCAACTGGCCTACCTCGGCTGGACGGCCGAGCAGATCGCCACGATGGTGGCCACCAACCCCCGCGCCTTCCTGGGAGAACCGGCATGAGAGTCAACGACGTCGAGCCCGCGGACATGACCGCCGAGCAGCGGACCCTCTACGACCGGTACGCGACCGGTCGGCGGGCCACGCCGGACAACCCGTTCCTGCTCATCGGCCCCGACGGGCGACTCCAGGGCCCGCCCGCGGTCTGGGTCCTCAGCCCCACGTTCGGCCAGGCGCTACAGCAGATCGGCGCCGCGGTCCGGTTCGGCTCGCGGCTGCCCGACCGGGCCTGCGAGATCGCGATCCTGCTCGTGGGCCACCACCACGACAGCCCCTTCGAGCTGTACGCGCACCGGCGCGCCGGCGCGGCCGCGGGCCTGACCGAGGCCGACCTGGCGGCGCTGGCCGACGGCACGGAGCCGGCCGCGCTGTCCGAAGTAGAGTCGTGCGTCTTCCGGACGACCCGGCTGATCCTCGACCGGAGCACATTGGACGACGACGAGTTCCGCGCCGCGGCCGGGGTGCTGGGCGAGGTGGGGCTGTTCGAGCTGGTCACGATCGTCGGCTACTACGCCATGGTGGCCCTGCAACTCGCCGTCTTCGACGTCCAGCCACCGGTCATGTCATGAGCTGGTCCATCTGGATCGTCGAGTACGGCTACGTCGACCGGTTCCCGGCGAGCAACCTGTTCGCCGCGCAGCCCAACGAGGGCCACCGGCGGATGCCGTACTGCTTCGGGCTGGTCCGCTCGGCGCGGCGGTGCATCCTGGTCGACACCGGCTTCGCCGACCCGGCGATGTACCGACGGCTCACCGCCAAGTACGGCGAGACCCGGTGGTGCGCGCCGGTCGACGCGCTCGCCCGGCTGGGTGTCGCCGCCGAGCAGGTCGACACCATCCTGTTGACCCACAACCACTTCGACCACGCCGGCTGCGTCGACGCGTTCCCCGCCGCGCACGTCTGGATCCAGCGCCGGGAGATCGACAGCTACCTGGCCGCGGCCGCCCGGCCTGCCCGGTTCGAGTTCCTGACCCGCGCGTGCCAGGCGGACCTGCCGCGGCGGTTGGCGGCCCGGCCGGCGACGCTGGTCGACGGGGTGGCCGAGGTGGCGCCGGGCATCGAACTGCGGCCGGCGTACGACACGCACACGGCCGGCTCGCAGGTGGTCGCGGTCACCAACCGGGCGGACGGTACCTGGGTGTTCGCCGGCGACAACGTCTACGGCTACGAGAACATCGAGGGCATCGGCGGTGACGGCGTCTACGCGCCGATCGCGATGACCACCGGTGGCGCCGCCGGCTGGCTCGACTTCGCCGATGCCATGCTGGCCGGCGTCGGCGGGGACAGCCGGCGGATCCTGCCGTTCCACGAGGCGGCGGTGTGGGACCGGTTCCCCTCCGCCACGTTCGACGATGGTCTGCACGTGGCGGAGGTGTCGCTGGCCGGTGGGCACCCTAGCGCGGTACCCGCAACCGTTCGGGCTGATCGCCGCCGCGATGCCGCCGAGCCCCGCGCCGATGACGGCGACCCGCAGCGGAGCGCCCCCCGCCTCATCGGTCGGCCGGCGCCGGGTAGTCGCCGGCGTTGAACACCCAGCCCCGCATGGCGGAGAAGTCGAACCGCGGCGGGCAGAACACGTCGATGAGGTGGTTGGTCCCCGGCGACACCGCCTCGCTGGTGTGCAGCGAGGGCGGCGGGATCACGGTGACCGCCGGGCCGACCACCCGCTGGTGCTCGTCCGCGCGCCAGTTGGCCTTGTTCGTCGTCCACGGCCAGCGGATGTGGTGCACGTACTCCCCCGCCAGCACGATCGAGCACTGCTCGAAGTCGTCGTGCTTGTGCGGCGACAGCTTCGACGGGTCGCGCGGCCCCTGCTTGGGATCGATGAAGTTGACCATGAAGGTGGTGCACCGGTAGAGCCGGAACGACGGGTTCGACAGCGGCGGGACGGTCAGGTCGTAGCTTCGGATGCGGTACCCCTCCGGCGGATCCGGCCACGGCTGGAACGGCGGGATGTTCTCGTGCGGCTCGGCGTAGGAGTCGGCGTTGGCGGCGAGGTCGGCGAGGTCGGTCGAGCGCGTGGTGACCAACCGCAGCACCCGGCCCCGGCCGGTGACCGTGACCGTGCTGTCGCCGGGCGGCATGACCAGCATCGTCCGCCCGGCCGCCCGGATCTCCTCGCCGGGCGCCTGGGCGTGCGCCGTCAGCGCGTCGTCGGCCAGCAGGACGACGTACTCGTCCGGCTGGTCGGCGCGGCCGAAGGTGGCGGTGCCGTCGACCTCGGAGTAGCCGACGACGAAGTTCTGCCCGCGGGCGTACCAGGTCGAGGCGTCCGCGGTCTTCTCCACCGGGGGCAGGTCGCGGAACTGGACGTGCTCGGAGCCGGAGAACCGCTCGGGCGTCGATGCCGCCGCGGTGCTGGACGGCAGGGTGGAGCGCAGGTCGCTGGGGTCGTACGCCATGGGGGCTCCTATCGGGTGGGTCGGTTGCGCAGATCAGCGACGACGGACGCCGCGGCGGATCTCAGCAGGCTGGTGTCGTTGCTGACCATCACGTACCGGTAGCCGCGGTCGGCGGCCCGCCGCGCCTGCGCGGCGGTCTGCACCGCCGTGCCGGCCGGCACGCCGCGCGCCTGCGCGGCCGCCAGCAACCGGTCCGCGAGTTTCTGGATCCGGGGGTCGGACTGCGGCAGGCCGGCGGACAGTTGCAGGTCGCCCATGCCGAGGAAGACGCCGTTGAGGCCGGGCACGTCGAGGATGTCGTCGACCGCCTCGATCGCGGGGCGTTCCTCCAGCTGGACGGCGCGCATGACCTCGTCGTCCCCGAACCGCAGGTATTCGTCGCGGGGGATGCCGCCCCACCGCCCGGCCCGCGAGGTGGTGCCGAGGCCCCGGTCGCCGCGGGGGGAGAACAGCATCTGCCGGACCGCCGCGGACGCCTCGTCGACCGAGGTCACCCGCGGCACCAGGATGCCGTCGACCCCGGTGTCGAGCAACCGTTGCAGGTGGCTGCCGCTGCGGTCGGGGACGCGGACCAGGACCGACAGGCCGGCGCCCTGCGCCACCACCGTCGCCTGGTACGCGAACTCGAAGGTCAGCGGCGCGTGCTCCTGATCTATCACGATGAAGTCGAACCCGGCATCGGCCAGGATCTCCACCGGCTCCAACGCCGGGATCTTGATCCAGGTGCCGACCAGGCACCGGTCGGCCGAGGCCAGCCGGCGAGCGAAACCCAACCGCGCCATGACGCTCCTCACGAGGGGTTTTGGGTTCCACGGATTGTAGCATCGTCATACGATCTGAGACAACGGATCGACGGCGGCGCAGCATCCGCGGGAGGCCGCGGACTGGGTACGATGTCGGCGACGACTCCGCGGCGATGAGGGTGAACAAGGGAGGACGACGGTGACGCAGACCAATGTGTTGCGGGTTGAGCGGAACCCGGCCCTCATCCGCTCGCAGGTCGTGGGGAACCTCCGGCAGGCGATCCTCGATCGCCGGCTCGCGCCGGGGCAACGCCTGATCGAGCGGGAGCTGGTGGAGCTGACCGGCGTCTCGCGCACCAGCGTCCGGGAGGCGCTGCGCGAGCTGGCCGCCGAGGGCCTGGTCACCGCGATCCCGCACAAGGGCATGGTCGTCAGCAGCGTCAGCGCCGAGGAGGCCCGCCAGCTCTACCAGGTGCGATCGGCGCTGGAGGCCCTGGCCGGCCGGCTCTTCGTCGAGCACGCGAGCGCCACCCAGCGCAAGGCCCTGGCCCGCGCGCTGGAGCGGGTCGAGCGGCAGGCCGCCAAGGGCGCGCCGATCCTGGCCGCGAAGGACGACTTCTACACCGTGCTGTTCGAGGGCGGCGGCAACGAGGCGCTGCGGTCGATTGTCGGCGGCCTGCACGCCCGGGTCAGCATGCTGCGGTCACTGTCCACATCGGTCCCCGGCCGGCTGGAGCACAGCATCCGGGAGTTGCGCGGGATCGTCGACGCCGTTGCGGCCAACGACGCCGCGGCCGCGGCGGCGGCCTGCGCCCGGCATGTCGAGGAGGCCGGCCGGGCCGGTCTGCTCGCGCTCGCCGAACAGGACGGGGCGTAGCACCCACCGTCACCATCCATGGGCACCGCTTCCGATCGCTTCCCAGGATTGTATGATCGTCGTACGCTTTGCCTGCCCCATCGGCGTAAGACAGGAGCGGTCCATGAGTGATGACGAGAACCGGCTCGAACGCGGCAACCGGGTCCGGCGCGAGGTGCTCGGCGACGCACACGTGGACCGGTCGATGCTGCGCGCCACCGACTTCACGCGGGTCGTGCAGGAGTACGTGACGGCCAGTTGCTGGGGCGACGTCTGGTCCCGCCCGGACCTCGACCGGCGCACCCGCAGCCTGATCAACCTGGCGATGCTGACCGCGATGAACCGCCCGCACGAGTTCTCGGTGCACGTCCGCGGCGCGCTGCGCAACGGCTGCACCGAGACCGAGATCCAGGAGGTGCTGCTGCAGACCGCCGCGTACTGCGGAGCACCGGCCGCGCTGGAATCGTTCCGGCTCGCCGAGCGGGTCATCGGCGAGGTTCGGCAGGAGGCCACGGCGGCCGGGGTCGTCGCCGGATGACCCGACGGACCGGCGCCCGGGTGGTCGCGGACATGCTCGACGGCTACGGCGTGACCCATGTCTTCCTGGTTCCGGCGATCCTGCGCCGCACCATGGCCGAACTGGAGCGGCACCACCCGCGGATCGACCGGGTCGTCACCCACGGCGAGAAGTCGGCCGCCTACATGGCGGACGGGTACGCGCGGGTGTCCGGCCGCCCCGGCGTCGCGGCGGCACAGGTGGTCGGGGCCCTGAACCTCGCCGCCGGTCTGCGCGAGCCGTTCCTGGCCGGATCCCCGGTGATCGCCCTGACCGGTGGCCGCTCGCCGGCCACCAAGTTCCGGCACGTCTACCAGGAGGTCGACGACCTGCCCGCGTTCGATCCGGTGACGAAACTCAACGCCACCGTCGAGGACGCCGACCGGTTCCCGGACATGCTGCGGCACGCGTTCCGGGTCGCCACCACGGGTGCCCCCGGCCCGGTGCACCTACAGATCCAGGGCAACGAGGGGCAACTCGACACGGAGCCGACCGACGCCGAGCCGATCGTGGAGCCGACCTTCGCCCGGGCACCCGCGGTACGCCCGGCACCGGACGACGAGAGCGTCTCGGCGGTGCTGCGACTGCTGGCGGCGGCGCGGCGGCCGGTCATCGTCGCCGGCGGTGGCGTGCGGTCCTCCGGCGCCGGCGCCGAACTCGTGGCGCTCGCCGACGCGCTGGGCATCCCGGTGGCCACCTCCGCGAACGGCAAGGACACCATCCCGGGCACCCACCCGCGCTCGGTGGGCGTGGTCGGCACCTACTCGCGGGAGTGCGCCAACCAGGTAGTCGCCCGGGCGGACCTAGTGTGTTTCATCGGCACCGGCACCGGCAGCATGACCACGCACTTCTGGACCGTGCCGCCCGAGGGCACCCCGGCCGTCCAGATCGACATCGAGCCGTCCCGCCTCGGGCGCAACTACCCGCCGCGGGCGTCGCTGGTCGCCGACGCGAAGGCGGCCCTCACCCGGCTGCTCGCCCTGGCCCCCCACCACCGGCAACCCGACCGCTCGGCCTGGCTATCCGAAGTGGACGAGCTGCGGGCGGCCTGGCGGGCGCGCTACCGCGAGGTACTGACCAGCGACGCCGTGCCCGTCCGGCCCGAACGCATCGCCGGCGACCTGACCGCCGCCCTGCCCGGCGACGCCGTGCTGGTGGTGGACACCGGGCACGCCGGGATGTGGATGGCCCAGTTCCACGACGTCACCACGCCGCGGCAGAGCTACCTGCGCAGCGCCGGCCACCTGGGGTGGGCGTTCTGCGCGGGCGTGGGCGCCAAGTGCGCCGCCCCGGACCGACCGGTGGTGGTCTTCACCGGCGACGCCGGCCTCTACTACCACCTCGGCGAGATCGAGACCGCGGTCCGCCGCGGGGTCGGCCTGGTCACCGTGGTGAACAACAATCACGGCGGCAACCAGAGCAGGCGCGGCTTCGACCGGGCCTACGGCGGCCGGGCCACCGAACGGTCCCGGGAGCTGTGGACCTACCGCGACGTGGACTTCGCCCGGATCGCCGCGGAGATGGGCGCGCTGGGCATCCGGGTGGACCGGCCGGGTGACCTGGCGCCGGCACTGGAGCGGGCGCTGGCCGCGGGCCGCCCGGTGGTGGTCGACGTGCACACCGACATCGAGGTCGTCGCACCCCTGCCGGTCAGCTGACCGGCGCCGGCCGGCCGGCGATAGGTCAGCCGGCCGGCGGTACGCCCGGACGTTCGCCGTAGAGCGCGCGGTCGTACGCGGGGAAGTCCCAGGCGCCGGCGCCGCCGGACGGCCGCACCGTGCTCACGATGCTGGCGCCACCGTCCACCGAGACCACCTCCCCGGTCATGTACGCGGCGTCGTCGCTGAACAGGAAGGCCACCACACCGGCCACCTCGTCGCCGGTGCCGGCCCGGCGCAGCGGCGTGCTGCTGGCCCGGCGGCTCATGTCGTCGCGGCCGCCGGCGACGTCCGGCGAACCGGCGAACAGCTCGGTGGGCACGATGCCCGGGGCCACCGCGTTGACCCGCACCCCCAGCGGCCCGCCGTACATGGCCGCGCCGCGCAGGATCCCGAGCACCGCGTGCTTGGAAGTCTGGTAGGCCAGCAGGTCCGCGCTGCCGCGCAGGCTCCCGATCGAGCCGGTGATCACGATGCTGCCGCCCCCGCCCTGCGCGGCGTACCGCTGGAAGGCGGCGCGGGCGCCCAGGAAGACGCCGCGCACGTTCACCGCCATGACCCGGTCGAACTCGGCCGCGGTCAGGTCGGGCAGGGTGGCGAACGACCCGGGGATGCCCGCGTTGAGGTGGTGCAGGTCGACCCGGCCGAACCGCTCGATGGCGGCCTCCAGGTACGCCGCCACACCGTCCTCGGTGGACACGTCGGCCCGGACCCGGATCGCCTCGGTGGGCAGTCCGTCGATGGTCGCGCGCAGGCCGTCATCGTCGAGGTCCACGGCGACGACGTGCGCCCCCTCCTCGGCGAGCCGCCGGACGGTGGCCGCGCCGATGCCGCCGGCCGCGCCGGTCACCACCGCGACCTTGCCCGCGAGTCCACGCATGTCCACCTCCGGCTAGCCCGATCGGTACTAGCCGTGATTGTAGAACGATCATACAATGCTGTCACCCTACCGAATTTAACCTTCCGGAAGTCGCACCGAAACCTCGCCGGATCTTGACACCGTCGGGGATGGATCACCTAGATTCCTCGGTACCGGATAGCCGGATGCTCAACCCGCAATGCGGGACGCTGCCGGAACGCAGCCCGGGAACGCAAGGGAGGCGCGCATGACCAGCACCTCGCGGGGTCCGCGCCCCGGCGCGGACGGACTGGAGATCGCCAGCGGTGACCTCCAGGTGGTGGCCCGGGTCGTCCACCTGCTCCGCCTGCTCGCCGGCAACCAGACCATCGACCTGGTGTCGGCCGCCGAGGCGCTGGGGGTCGGTAGATCCACCGCCCACCGGTACCTGGCATCGATGGAGAACCACGGCCTGCTCCAGCGCCGGGACCGCAACCACTACGAGTTCGGGGTGCTGCTGGCCGAACTGGGCACCATGGCCCTGTCCCGGCTGGGGGTCCTCGACCTGGCCGGCCCGGTGATGGCGGACATCAGCGCCCGGGTGCGGCACACGATCGCCCTGAGCGTGTGGAACGGCACCTGCCCGGTCGTGGCGCAGGTGCGGGAGGACCGCAGCCGCACGGCGCACGTCTCGATCACGGTCGGCAGCCACCTCGGGCCGAACGCCGCGCAGACGGTCGTCTTCTGGGCCTTCCGCACCGAGTCCTTCTACCGCTTCCGGGACGGAGCACCACCGGTCAACGCGACCGACGACGAACTGGCGGAGGTACGCCGCACCGGCATCGCCTTCCGCAAGAGCCCCCGCGACGGCGTCAGCGCCGTGGCCACCCCGATCCGAGACCCGGCCGGCCAGGTCGTCGCGACCCTGGCCGCCGTCGACATCGCGCAATTCGTCCCCGAGGAGATCGACAGCCCGGTGGCACGGGCCCTGCTGCGGGGCGCCGAAACCATCAACCGGCGGATGGTCAACCCGCTCGACAGCGGACCGGACCATCACTGAGCGCTCCGGCTGCGGCCGGAGCGGGCCCACCCGACGGCACTGACGGACAGCGCCGTCCCACCTTCACCGTGCGGGAGCCAGGCGACGACTCCCGATCAAGAAGAGGCGACGAGCATGAAGGCATTACGTACTGTCACCGCCCTTGCGGCCTGCGTTCTCCTGGTATCCGCCTGCGGCGTGGGCGGCGACTCCGCGGGCGCGGACGAGCAGAGCCTGACCTGGGCCAGCACCGGTGGGCAGTTCCAGGAGGACGAGAAGACGGCCCTGCAGGAGCCCTTCACCGCCAAGACCGGCACCAAGTTCGTCAATATCAGCCCGGCCGAGCAGGCCCAGGTGCGCACGATGGTGACCTCGGGCAAGACCATCTGGGACCTGGCGAACATGAGCTGGATCTACGCCGGCGCGTACTGCGGCGAACTGTTCGAGAAGCTGGACGATCCGGCCCTGGACCGCGGCAAGTTCCCGCCGGGGACCACCAGCGACTGCTTCGTGCCCACCTACCGGTACGCGAACATCTTCAGCTACAACGCCGACATGTACCCCGACGAGAAGCCGACCAGCGTCCGGGACTTCTTCGACACCAAGAAGTTCCCCGGCAAGCGGGTCGTCTTCGACTACCCGAAGGCCGGCCTGCTCGAAGCGGCCCTGGTCGCCGACGGGGTGCCGGCGGAGCAGGTCTACCCGCTCGACGTCGACCGGGCCTTCAAGAAGATCGACACCATCAAGAGTTCCATCGTCTTCGCGCCCAGCTACGGCGCGATCCAGCAGATGCTGGTGGACAAGCAGGCCAGCATGGTCCTCACGGTGACCGCGCGCACGATCGTCTCGGCGCAGAGCGGCGCCAACCTCGTGCCGGTCTGGGACTTCAACACCACCGACATCGGCGCGCTGGTCATCCCGAAGAACGCCCCGCACAAGGCCCTGGCCCAGCAGATGCTCGCGTTCGTCACCGAGCCCGAGCAGGCCGCCGCCTACGCCAAGCTGACCGGCACCGCCCCCGCCCGGCTCGACGTCGACCTCAACTCGGTCGGCTACACCGACGAGCAGAAGTCGTTCAACGCCTTCCTGCCCGACCGTGGCACCACCCTGGAGCAGGACAAGCAGTGGTGGATCGAGAACACCGACGCGCTGACGAAGCGCTGGACCAGTTGGAAGGTTGGCTGACGCACATGGTCACGCCGACCGTCACGGCCGAGGCGCCCGTGCGGCGCCTCGGCCCGGCCCGGATCGGCAGGGCACCCGCCGCCGGGTGGCTGCTCCTGCTGCCGTCCCTGATCGCCCTGGTGATCCTCTTCGTCGTTCCGCTGCTGAACGTCGTGGTGGAAAGCTTCACCGAGCCGACCACCGGCCTGGGTAACTACGCCTCGCTGTTCACCGACGGCTACACGCTCCGGGTGCTGGGCAGGACCCTGCTCGTCGCGCTGGTGGTCGCCGTCATCGGCGTGCTGCTGGCCTTCCCGTACGCGTACGCGATGACCCTGGTCGGACCCGTCATGCGCGCCGTGCTGGTGACCGTCGTGCTGGTTCCGTTCTGGACCAGCATGCTGGCCCGCAACTTCGCCTGGATGGTGCTGATGCAGGACGGCGGCGTGATCCAGCGGATGCTGGGACCGTTCGGGCTGGGCCACGTCACCCTGCTGGGCACCACGCTGGCGGTCGGCATCTCGATGACCCAGGTGCTCCTGCCCTTCCTCGTGCTGCCGATGTACAGCGCGATGTCGCAGATCGACGGGCGCCTGGTGGCGGCCGGGGAGAGCCTGGGCGCGCCCCGCAGGCGCGCCTTCCGCCGGATCTACCTGCCCCTGTCCACTCCGGGGGTGATCGCCGGCATGTCCCTGGTGTTCGTGCTGGCGCTGGGTTTCTACGTCACTCCGGCCCTGCTCGGCTCCAGCCGCAACGCGATGATCGCCCAGGTGATCAACATCCGCACCAAGGAACTGCTCGACTTCGGCGGCGCCGGGGCGATGGGCGTGTTCCTGCTCGTCGTCACGCTGGTCGTGCTCGGGCTCAGCCGGCGGCTGGCCGGGCAGAACATCGCGGTCGCCGCGGCCGGTGGCCAGCTGGCGCGCACCGGCCGGGACCGGTCGGCGCCCGTGCGGCCCTGGCTCCGGGCGCACATCACCCTCGTCGCGATCATCCTCGTGGCGCCCACCCTGGTGGTGATCCCGATGAGCTTCTCGTCGGCCCAGACCTTCCAGTTCCCGCCCCGGCAGTGGTCGACGCGCTGGTACGAGCGGCTGTTCACCTCGCCGGAGTGGACCGCCGCGATTCTCAACACCCTTCAGGTCGGCATCTTCACCGCCCTGATCGCGACGGTGCTGGGCACCACCGCGGCCTTCGGCCTGATGCGGCTGCGACCGCGGTGGCGCGGCGCGCTCCACGGCTTCCTGCTCTCGCCGATGATCGTGCCGCACATCCTGGTCGCCCTCGTGGTCTTCGCCTCGTTCCTGCGCCTGGGCCTCAACGGCACGCTCATCGGCATCATCCTGGCCCACACGGCGCTGGCCCTGCCGTTCGTGGTGATCGCCGTGACCGCGCGGTTGCAGGGCATGGACACCCGGCTGCCCAGCGTGGCGGCGAGCCTCGGCGCGAGCCCGGTGTCGGCGTTCCGGCGGGTGACCCTCCCGCTGGTGCTGCCCGGCATCCTGTCCGGCGCCGTGCTGGCCTTCGTGACCTCGCTGGACGAGGTGGTCATCGCCCTGTTCCTCCAGGCGCCCGGCGCGATCACCCTGCCGGTGCAGATGTTCAACAGCGTCACCGTCCAGATCGACCCGACCATCTCCGCCGCGTCGAGCCTGATGGTCCTCCTGGTCAGCGTCCCCATCCTGTTCGCACAGGTCGCCGGCGCCCGACGCGGAAAGAGAGGCACCCGATGAGGTCACCCACGGATCAGCGGACGGTCCCGCGCACCACGGCGCCCCGCGCCGGCGGCCGGGTCGAACTGGTGGACCTGTGCAAGCGGTACGGCGCCGCCGAGCCACCCGCCGTGGATCATGTCACCCTCGACATCCAGCCGGGCGAGTTCATCACCCTGCTGGGGCCCAGCGGCTCGGGGAAGACGACGACGCTCAATATGATCGTCGGCTTCACCGAGCCCACGTCGGGGCGCATCGCGCTCAACGGCCGGGACATCTCCCGGACCCCGGCGCACAAGCGCAACTTCGGCATGGTCTTCCAGAACTACGCGCTGTTCCCGCACCTGACGGTGGCCCAGAACGTGGCCTTCCCGCTGCGCGAGCGCAAGGTGCCCGCCGCCGAGACGGCCCGGCTGGTCGGCGAGACGCTGCGCCTGGTCGACCTGGACGGCATGGCGGACCGCCGCCCGCACGAGCTGTCCGGCGGGCAGCAGCAGCGGGTCGCGCTGGCCCGCGCCGTGGTCTTCTCCCCCAGCGTGCTGCTGCTGGACGAGCCGCTCAGCGCGCTCGACCGCAAGCTGCGCCAGTCGCTGCAGCGGGAGATCAAGCGCCTGCACAACGAACTGGGGCTGACCTTCGTCTTCGTCACGCACGACCAGGACGAGGCGATGACCCTGTCGGACCGGATCGCCATCTTCAACCGCGGCCGGATCGTCGCGGTCGGCACCCCCGCCGAGCTGTACCACCGGCCCACGACCCAGTTCGTCGCGCGGTTCCTCGGCGAGTCCAACGTCTTCGCCGGCCGGCGGGTGGGGGACGGCTACGAGTGGCGCGGTCGCAAGTGGACACTTGGCGGGCCGACCGCCGCCGGCGCCGGGGAGCGGGCGGTGGTCGTCCGGCCGGAACGCTTGAACGTCGCCTTCGACGAGGAGTCGGTGCCGGCCGGTAGCAACACCGCTCCGGCCACCGTCACCGATGTCTCCTTCTACGGCACCTACTACCGCCTCGAACTCGCCTTCGCCGACGACTCGGTCGGCTGCGCGGTGCTGCCCGTCGGCGCCCCCGCCGCCGTCGATCCGGGCACCCCGGTCGTCGCCCACTGGCGACCCGAGAACCAGGTCCTCGTGGCCGAGTGACGCCCAACGAAGGAGCCAGCATGATGGCAGTCGATTACCCGTTCAACCCCGACGCGGACGAGGACCGGAAGGTACCCGACCCGGAGGCCGACGCCCTGCTCGCCGGCGCGGTCGACCTCCACCAGCACCCCGGGCCGAGCCCGTTCCCCCGGCGGATGAGCATCCTCGACGCCGCCCGGGACGCCGCCGCGTTCGGGTTCCGCGCGATCGTGGCCAAGTCCCACCACCACAGCATGGTCACCGACATCCTGGCGCTGCGCACCGCCGGCCTGGCCGACGTGTCGACCGAGGTGTACGGCGGGATCGCGCTCAACCGGACGGTCGGCGGCCTCAACCCGTACGCGGTCGAACTCGCCCTGCGGATGGGCGGGCGGATGGTGTGGTTCCCGACCCTGTCCTCCACCGCCCACGTCCGGCACCACGAGCACCACGACACGGGCTTCCCCACTCCGGAGGTGGAGCTGCGCCCGAACGAGATCATCACGATTCTCGACGAGCGGGGCGCGATACTGCCCGAGGTCCGGGACATCCTGGCCGTCATCGCGGCCGAGGACGCCGTGCTGACCTGCGGCCACCTCGGCGTCGCGGAGTCGCAGGCGCTGATCGACGCCGCCATCGAGGCCGGCGTCGGACGCATCGTGGTCAACCACCCCTGCTTCGTGGTCGGCGCCTCCATCGACCAGGCGGCGGCCTGGGCCCGGCAGGGCGTCACCATCGAACACTGCGCCATCATGTACTTCGGCCGCCCGGAGCGCCGGCGCGACCTCAACGAACTGCTGACCTTCATCAAGGAGGTCGGCGTGGGGCAGACCGTGCTGTCCTCGGACTCGGGGCAGAAGACCAATCCGCTGCCGGTGACCCTCTACCGCCGGGCCGTCCGCGGGCTGCTGGACGCCGGCGTCGCGGCGGCGGACATCCGGCGGCTGGTCGGGACCAACGCCGGGAACCTGCTGCTGCCATGACCACAGCCGCCCCCGACCGGTATCAGGTCACGATCGTCAAGTACGGCACCCGCCAGACCGTCCGCAGCGACGTCTACCTCAACCACCACCTCTACGGCGAGCCGGACGGCCCGATCGGGATGGACTACTTCTTCTGGGTCA
Source organism: Rhizomonospora bruguierae (assembly GCF_018397995.1). Classification (GTDB taxonomy): domain Bacteria; phylum Actinomycetota; class Actinomycetes; order Mycobacteriales; family Micromonosporaceae; genus Rhizomonospora; species Rhizomonospora bruguierae. Next base: position 48,919 of record NZ_BBQH01000017.1, on the reverse strand, counting down.
TCCGCAACGCCGACCGGACCATCGTCGTGGACACCGGATTCTCGGCGGCCGGTGGCGCCCGCCGCCGGCGCACCACCCTGCTCGACCCGGCGGCCGCGTTCGACGCCCTCGGGGTGGACCGGGCCGCCGGACCCCCCGTCGTGGTCACGCATGCCCACTACGACCACATCGGCAACCTCGACCTGTTCCCTGCCTCGCCGCTGACCATCGCCGCCGCCGAGTACGAGTTCTGGACCGGCCCGTACGCGGACCGGACGCTGCTGCACCACTCCGTCGAGGACACCGAACTGGACCACCTGCGGCAGGCCGAGCGGGCGGGCCGGCTGCGGACCTTCGCCGACGAGGTGGAGCTGGCGCCGGGCGTGCGGGTCGTCCGGATCGGCGGGCATACGCCGGGGCAGAGCGTGGTCACCGTGAACACCGACGCCGGGGTCGTCCTGCTCGCCTCCGACTCGGTGCACTACTACGAGGAGTACCAGCGCAGCATGCCGTTCACCCAGGTGGCCAACCTGATCGACATGTACGCCGGCTTCGAGCGCATCCGCGCCATGCTCCGCGACGGACAGATCCAGCACCTGGTCCCCGGCCACGACCCGGACACGCTCGCCCGGTTCACCCCGGTGACCGGGGACCTGGCCGGCCTCGCGGCCACGATCGGAGAGGAACCTCGATGAGAATCGGCTTCGTCGGACTCGGCAACATGGGCGGCCGCATCGCCGCCTGCATCGTGCGCGCCGGGCGGGAGGTGCTGGGCTACGACGTGCGCCCGGAGAACATCGCCGCCGCCGGCGCGCGGGCCGCCAGGTCGGTCGGCGAGGTGACCGACGGCAGCGACCTGCTGCTGCTGTCGCTGCCGGACAGCCGCGTCGTCGAGGCGGTCGTCCTCGGCGACGACGGGGTACTCGCGCACGCCCGCCCGGAGCAGATCGTCGTCGACCTGTCCACCGCGGCGCCGGAGTCGACCACCGGTCTGCACCGGCTGCTCGCCGAGCGGGGTGCGGCGTATCTCGACGCGGGCATCTCCGGCGGCGCCGCCGCGGCCGAGAAGGCGGCGCTGACCCTGATGGTCGGCGGTGACGCGACCGCGCTCGACCGGGCACGCCCGGCCCTGGATCTGTTCTCCGCCAACATCTTCCACTGTGGACCGAGTGGGGCCGGGCACACCGTCAAGCTGCTGAACAACTTCCTCAACGCGATCGCACTGTCGGCCACCGCCGAGGTGATGGTCGCCGGGAAGAAGTCCGGGCTGGACCTGGAGACCCTGCTCGCCGTGCTGAACGCCAGCTCGGGCGTCAACTTCGCCACCCTGAACCGCTTCCCCAAAATCATCCAGGGCGACTACCTCAAGGGCGGGCTCACCAACACGCTGATGCTCAAGGACGTGAACCTCTACGTCGAACTCGTGGCCCGCCTCGGCGTGGTCAGCCCCAACTCCGCCGGCCCGCTGGCCAGCTTCGGCCTGGCCCGCGCGCTCGGCTACGCCGACGAGATCAGCAACACCGTCGTCGACGCCCTCGGCGACCTGTCCGGCGGTGTCCGGCTACACACGAAGGAGGAGCCTGCCCCATGAAGATCGTCCACGGCCGCGCCGAGGGGATCCCGTCCGAGCAGCGTGCCACGGTCACCGGTGAGGCGTGGTTCGACCCCGTCCTGCCCGCCACCGACGGAACCACCATCGCCACCGTGTTCTTCGCCCCCGGGGCGCGCACGTACTGGCACCGCCACGAGAACGGCCAGGTCCTCCAGGTACTCGCCGGACGCGGCCTGATCTGCACCGACGGCGAGCAGCCCCGGACCATCAGCGCCGGCGACACCGTGTGGGTGCCACCGGGCGAGCGGCACTGGCACGGCGCCGCAACGGACTCGTTCATGACGCACACCGCGATCTCCCTCGGCACCACCCACTGGGCGGAGGAGGTCGTCAGCGATGGCTGAACCGGTTGCCTTCATCGGGCTGGGCAACATGGGCGCTCCCATGTCGGCCCGGCTGGTCCGCGCCGGGTACCGGGTGCGGGGCTTCGACCTCTCCCCCGACGCCCGGCAGGCGCTGGCCGACGCCGGGGGAACGGCCGCCCGGGACCTGGCCGACGCGGTCCGCGGGGCGTCCGTGGTCGTGCTGATGCTGCCCAACTCCGCCGTCGTGGCCGCCACCGTCCACGACGGACAGTTCGTCGTGGAGCCCGGCACGATCGTCGTCGACATGAGCTCCTCGGAGCCGCTGCGCACCCGCGCGCTGGCCGCCGAACTGGCCGACCGCGGCGTGACGCTGGTGGACGCCCCGGTCTCCGGCGGGGTGTCCCGCGCCCGCAGCGGCGAGCTGACCATCATGACCGGCGGCGAACCGGCCGACCTGGCGCGGGTCGAACCGCTCCTCGCCCACCTGGGCACCACCACGCGGGCCGGCGCGGTCGGCAGCGGCCACGCCGTCAAGGCGCTGAACAACCTGGTTTCCGCCACCCACCTGCTGGTCACCTCCGAGGCGATCCTGGCCGGTGAACGGTTCGGCCTCGACCCGCGGACCATGCTGTCCATCTTCAACAGTTCCAGCGGCCGCAGCGGGTCGACCGAGAACAAGTGGCCCAACTTCATCCTCCCCGGCACCTACGACTCCGGCTTCGGGCTGCGGCTGATGCTCAAGGACATGCGCATCGCCACCGGCCTGGCCGACCAGGTCGGCGCGCCCGACCCGCTCGGACACGCGGCCACCGAGCTGTGGGCCCGGGCCGCCGAGGCGCTCGAGGACGCCGCCGACCACACCGAAATCGTCACCTGGCTGCGAAAGGACCGATCCTGATGGCGCTGACCGCACGGCAGGAAGAGATCAAGCAGGAGTTCATCCGGGTCCGCGGAACCTGGAGCGACCTCTGGGAGGGCGTGCTCCGGCTCGACCCCGAGTTTCTCCGGGCCTACCTCGACCTCTCCGCCGTGCCCTGGCGCAAGAACCACCTCGACGACAAGGTCAAGGAGTTCATCTACATCGCGATCGACGCGAACGCCACCCACATGTACCTGCCGGGCGTGCGCCAGCACGTCCGGGCCGCGCTCAAGCTGGGCGCCACCCCGCAGGAAATCATGGAGGTCCTCGAACTCTCGGCGACCCTGGGCATCCACGCGATGAACGTCGGTGTGCCGATCCTCGTCGAGGTGCTGACGGAGAAGGGCCTGCGAACCGGTCCGGCGCCGCTGACCGAGGAGCAGGAGCGACTGAAGGCCGAGTTCACCCGGACCCGCGGGTACTGGCACGCCTTCTGGGACGAGATGCTCGAACTCGATCCGGAGATGTTCGCCGCCTACACCGACTTCTCCTCCGTGCCGTGGCGTTCCGGCACCCTCGAACCGAAGGTCAAGGAATTCGTCTACATCGCGTTCGACACGGCCGCCACGCACCTGTACGCCAAGGGGCTCAAGCTGCATATCGAGAACGCTCTCGGCCACGGCGCCACCCCGCAGGAGATCCTGGAGGTCATGGAAATCGCGTCGGTGCTCGGCATCCACGGCGTGACCGCGGCCGTGCCGATCCTGTTGGAGGAGATGGAGAACGCCGCCCAGGGCGAGGGATGACCGCCGGTCCGGGGCCGGCGTCCACCGGACGGCCGGTCCCGGTCACCGTGGCCGGCGGGTGCGTCAGCGGGCGAGGTAGCCACCGTCCACGCTCAGGATCGTGCCGGTGATGCCGGCCGACTCCGGGGCGGCCAGGAAGACGATCGCGCGGGCCACCTCGTCCGGTGTGGACACCCGCCCGATCGGGTGGTTGGCCAGGGTAATCGCCTGGCTCGCCGCGGGATCCGGGTCCGCCATGCGGGCCTCGGCGGTGAACTCGGTGTCCACCGCCCCCGGCGCCACGGCGTTGACCCGCACACCGGCGCTGGCGTACTCGATCGCGAGTTGCCGGGTCAGCTGCACGATCGCGCCCTTGGTCATCGCGTAGACGCTCTGGTTCCCGATGCCGACCAGTCCTGAGATCGAGGCCGTGTTGACGACGCAGCCGCGGGTGCCGGTCAACCGTGGCAGGGCGGCGCGGGTCAACCGGAACGCCGACCGGACGTTGACGGCGAACAGCGCGTCGAAGTCGTCGTCGGTCGTGTCCAGGATCGGCCGGCGCAGGAACCGCCCGGCGTTGTTCACCAGCAGATCGAGCCGGCCGAACTCGGCCACCGCCCGCCCGATCACGGCATCCGGCGTCGCGGCGGCGGTCAGGTCGGCCGCCACGGGCACCACCCGGCCGTCCTCGGCCAGGTCGGACACCGCGGGTGAGACGTCGACCGCGATCACCCGGTAGTTCGCGGTCCGCAGCCGGTTCACCACGCAGCGGCCGATACCCCCGGCGGCACCGGTCACGACAGCGGTCATCTCCATGACATCGTCTCCCCACGGGTGGCGCCGGCGCGGCGTCATGCGCTTTCGTCGGACCGAAGGCCGGCCGGGTGATCGTAGGATGATCATACAATCTTGCGGGTTGGCGCATCAACCCGAGGGATCAGACCGGCGCGAACTGCCCCGCCCGGCGGCTGCTCATCCCTTTGCGGGAAGGTGCAGCCGGTATCCCATTCCCGCCTCCGTCATGATGTACTTCGGGACGCCCGGATTCGGTTCCAGCTTCTTGCGCAACTGCGCGATGTACAGCCGCAGGTACCCGGTGTCGCTGATGTGCTCGGAGCCCCAGATCTCGGTCAGGAGGGTCTGCCGGGTGACCAGCTTGCCGGGGTTGCGGATAAGCAGTTCGAGAACCTGCCATTCGGTCGGGGTGAGCCGCACGGGCTGCGGCTGCGCGTCGATGCGTTTGGTGACGCTACGGGCCGACAGGTCCACGGTTACGTTGCCGAACGACACGACCGGATCGGCGTCGTTGCGGGCGAGGCGCCGCGTCATGGCCCGGATACGGGCCAGCAACTCATCGATGGAGAACGGCTTGGTGACGTAGTCGTCGGCGCCGGCGTCGAGGGCTTCGACCTTGTCGGCCGCGCCGCTTCGGCCCGAGATGACGAGGATCGGGGCGGTGGACCACCCGCGGACTCCGGTGATCACCTCGATCCCGTTCAGCTTGGGCATACCGAGGTCGATCATGAAGATGTCGGGGCGGTGCCGGATCGCGCCGCTGATCGCCTGCTCGCCGTCCGCGGCCGTGACGATCTCGTACCCCTCCGCGCCGAGCGTGATGCGCAGGGCACGAAGGATCTGCGGGTCGTCATCGGCGATCAGGATTTTCATCTGGCGCACCGTTCCTGTCCTTACCGCATGGTAGCTGCGCCGATGGCGGGCAGCGAGACGACCATGGTTATCCCTCCGCCCGGCGTTTCCTCGGGGGTGAGCACGCCGCCCATGCCTTCGACGAATCCGCGGGACAGCGCCAGGCCGAGACCGAGACCGGTGGTGTTGTCCGTGTCGCCGCGGCGCTGGAAGGGGAGAAACACATCGTCGCGCCGCTCGGGCGGGATTCCCGGGCCGTTATCGATGATTCGGATTTCCACCCGACCCGCGAACGCACTCGTGGTCACCCGCACCCGCGAACCCCGCGGGGAGTGCCGCGACGCGTTCGAGAGCAGGTTCACCACCACCCGTTGCAGCAGGACGGCGTCCGCCGTCACCGGCGGGCCATCGGGATCCAGTTCCAGTTGCACGCTGTCCGGTCCGAGGCCGAGTTCCTCCAGCGCGGGCAGGATGACGTCCGCCGGCTCCACCGGGCCGGGAGAGATCGCGAGGACCCCGGCCTGGAGCCGGCTCGCGTCGAGCAGATCGGTGACCAGCGCGGCGAGCGTCTTCAGGCTCTCGTCCGCGGTCTCCAGCAGCTCCGCGGTGTCCGCGTCGCTCAGCGAACGGCGGGTCGCGCGGAGCCCGCTGACCGCCGCCGTGGCCGCGGCAAGTGGCCGGCGCAGGTCGTGACTGACCGCCGACAGCAGCGCGCTGCGCACCCGGTCCGACGCGGCCAGCGGACCGACCTCGCTGGCGGTCTCGGCCAGGTCGGAGTGTTCGAGGGCGGCGTCGAGCTGGGCCACCACCACGGTGAGTAGCCGCCGTTCGGACACTTCGAGGTCGGCGCCGTGCAGTTCCAGCACGGCCCGGTTCCCGACGGGCGCCTGGGTGAACCGGCCGTCGGGCAGCGGTTGCCCGGACGCGGCGAGCACGGCGCCGTCGTCGATGAGGCGGACCCCGGCCAGCCCGAAGGCCTCCCTGGTCCGGTCGACGAGCGCCTGGACCGCGCCCTGCCCCCGCAACACGCTGCCGGCCACCGTGGCCAGCAGCTCCGACTCGGCCGCCGCGCGGTGCGCCACCCGGGCCTGCCGTGCGGCGCGGTCGACGACGTAGCTGACGAGGACGCCGATGACGACGTAGAGAACCAGGGCCAGCAGGTGCAGCGGTGCGGAGACGGTAACGGTGTGGAAGGGCGTGATGAAGAAGTAGTCCAGGCTGATCCCGGACATGACCGCGGCGAACAGCGCCGGCCAGATGCCGCCGACGAGCGCGACGACCACCACGAGCAACTGGTAGCTGAGCACCTCGCTGGTGATCGACTCGTCGGTTTGCAGCGCGGTCAGCAGCCAGGTGAGCAGCGGGCCGCCCAGCAGGGCGACGCCGAAGCCGCCGGCGCGGCGTTGGATCGTCAGCGCGCCGCCGATGCGCGGCAACGTGAACCGGCCGCCACCGGCCGCGGCATGGTTGACGATGTGCACGTCGACGTTGCCCGCCTCGCGGATGATGGTGGCCCCGATGCCCGGTCCGGTCAGGGCCGCGGCGATCCGGCTGCGGCGGCTCACCCCGATGACCAGTTGGGTGGCGTTGACGGACTTGGCGAACTCCACGAGGGTGGTCGGCACGTCGACGCCGACGACCTGATGGTAGGTACCGCCGAGCTTCTCGACGAGTGCGCGTTGCTGGCTCAGCGCGGCCGGGCTCGCGGCGCGCCGCCCGCCCGGGCTGGTCACGTGCACGGCGAGCAGTTCGCCACCGCCCGACCGGGCCGCGATGCGGGCCCCGCGGCGCACCAGCGTCTCGCCTTCCGGGCCACCGGCGAGGGTCACCACCACCCGTTCCCGCGCCTCCCAGGCGCTGTCGATGCCGTGTTCGGCGCGGTAGTTCTGTAGCGTCTGGTCGACCTCGTCGGCCAGCCACAGCAGGGCCAGCTCCCGCAGCGCGGTGAGGTTGTCGAGCCGGAAGTAGTTCGACATCGCGGCGGTGACCTGTTCGGCCGGGTAGATCAGCCCGCCGGCGAGCCGATCGCGCAGCGCCTTCGGATCCAGGTCGATGACCTCGATCTGGTCGGCGTCCCGCAGGACCTCGTCCGGGATGGTCTCGCGATGGGGCACCCCGGTGATCTGCTCGACGATGTCGTTCAGCGATTCGATGTGCTGGATGTTGAGGGTGGAGATGACGTCGATTCCCGCGTTCAGCAACTCCTGGATGTCCGCCCAGCGCCGCTCGTTGCGCGAACCGGGCCCGTTGGTGTGGGCCAGCTCGTCCACCAGGGCGACGGCGGGCTTGCGGGCCAGAACCGCGTCGATGTCCATCTCGGTGAAGGTGGCGTCCGGGTGGCACACCGTCCGGCCGGGCAGGGCCGGGATCACCTGGGCCGCGGCCGCGGTGGCGCTTCGACCGCGGGTCGCCACCACCGCGACCACCACGTCCTTGCCCTCGTCGAGCAGCCGCTTGCCCTCCTCGAGCATGGCGTAGGTCTTGCCGACGCCGGGGGCCGCGCCGAGCAGGACCCGTAGCCGGCCGCGCCCGGTCACGACCGCCGGTCCAGGTCGTCCAGGGCGAGGTTCAGCTCGACGACGTTGACCCGGGGTTCGCCGAGGTATCCGAGGTCCCGCGGCTGGATGCGCGACTCGACGAGGGCACGGACGTCCTCGGCGCGCAGGTGGCGGGCGGCGGCGACCCGGTCGACCTGCAGCCGCGCGTAGGCGGGGCTGATGTGCGGGTCCAGGCCGGAGCCGGAGGCGGTGACCGCGTCGGCGGGGACCGCGTCGCCGGGGACGCCGTTGAACGCGGCGACCTGCGCCCGGCGCCGCTGGATGGCGGCGATGAGTTCCTCGTTCTCGGGACCGTGGTTCGACCCGGACGAGGCGGCCGCGTCGTAGCCGCCGCCGGCGGCCGAGGGGCGCGGCTGGAAGTACTCCGGCAGCGGATTGCCCTCCGCGTCGGCGAATGCCTGACCAAGCAGCGCCGAACCGACCAGCCTGCCGTCCGGGCCGTACCGGCCGGATCCGTTCGCCTGCGACGGGAAGGCGAGCTGCCCGATGCCGGTGATCGCGAGTGGGTACCCGACGCCCAGCAGCACGGTGAGGACGGCCATGGCGCGGATCGCCACCCACACCGCGCGGCCCGAAGCGCGGCTGACGATGTTCATGGGCGGTGGCTTCCTCTCAGTACCCGGGCAGCAGCCCGACGAGTACATCGATAATTTTAATTCCCACCAAGGGTACGGCGATGCCGCCGAAACCATATATCAGCAGGTTGCGGCTCAACGCCGCGGAAAGGTTCGCCATCCGGTAGGGCACGCCGAGCATGGCCAGCGGGATCAGCACGCCGATCACCACGGCGTTGAAGATGACGGTCGACAGCACGGCCGAGGCGGGCGAGTGCAGGCGCATGAGGTTCAGCGCCGCCAGCCCGGGAAACACCCCCACGAAGAGCGCCGGGACGATCGCGATGTACTTGACGAGATCGTTGGCGATGGAGAAGGTCGTCAACGCGCCGCGGGTCGCCATCTGTTTCCGGCCGATCTGAACGATCTCGATGAGCCTGGTCGGATCGTCGTCGAGGACGACCATCGTGGCCGCCTCCTTCGCGGCCATGGTAGCCGTGTTCATCGCCACCCCGACGTCCGCCTGCGCGAGCGCGGGCGCGTCGTTGATGCCGTCGCCGCTCATCGCCACGAAATGCCCCGCGGCCTGCTCGCGCCGGATGAGCGCGAGCTTGTCCTCGGGCGTCGCGTCGCCGAGGTAGTCATCGACGCCGGCTTCCTGCGCGATCGCCGCCGCGGTGAGCGGATTGTCCCCGGTGACCATCACGGTGCGGATGCCCAGCGCCCGCAGGCGGGCCAGGCGGGCGGGCACCCCGTCCTTGACCACGTCCTTCAGGTGGATCACGCCCAGGATCCGGCCCGGCCCGGCGGCGGGCTTGACCGCGACCACCAGGGGCGTTCCGCCGGACCGCGCGATCGCGGAGGTCTGCTCCGTCAGCTGGGTCACGACCCGGCGGGTCTGCTGGGTGCCGGTCTCCTTGAGCCAGGCGAGGACGGCGGACTGGGCGCCCTTGCGCAGCCGGGTACCGTCGGGCATGTTCCGACCGGACATCCGGGTCTTCGCGCTGAACGGCACGGCCTGCCCCGGGTCGGCCGGGACGGCCGGCGCGTCGATCCCCTCGCGCCGGGCGAGTTCGATGGTGGATACGCCCTCCGGCGTCGGGTCGCCCAGCGACGCCAGGACGGCGGCGTGCCTGAACTCGTCGTCCGTCGCACCGGCCAGGCTGATGAATCGGGTGGCGCGCCGGTTGCCGCGCGTGATCGTGCCGGTCTTGTCCAGCAGCACCGTGGTGACCTCCCCGGCGGGTTCGAGCGCCCGGGCCGAGGTGAGCAACACGTTCCGGCGCAGCAGCCCGTACATGGCGGCTATCCCGGTCACCGACAACAGGGCGGCGATGGTGGTGGGCAGCAGGCAGGTCAGCAGCGCGACCAGGACCGTGATCGGGACGGCGTGGGTCACCGGTGAGGCGATCGCGTTGAGCGTCAGGGCCATGATCACGAACGAGAGGGACAGCGAGGCGAGCAGGGTGCTCAGGGCCAGTTCGTTCGGTGTCTTCTGGCGCCGAGCGCCTTCCGCGAGGTCGATCATGTGGTCGACGAGGGTGCGGCCGCGCGGTGCGGTGATCCGCACCACGATGCGATCCGAGACGACCCTGGTGCCACCCGTGAGCGCGGAGCGGTCCCCGCCCGCGGCCCGGATCACCGGCGCCGACTCCCCGGTGATGGCCGACTCGTCCACCGAGGCGATGCCCCAGACGATCTCCCCGTCCCCCGGCACGACCTCGCCCGCCGCCACGATGACGACATCGCCCGGTCTCAGCTCGGCCGAGCTCACGTCGGTCGGGGCGGCGTGCGTCGCGGCCGCGTCGGTTTTCGGGTCGTAGTTCTCGACCCGGCGGGTCATCGTGCCGTCCGGCATCCGCCGCAGCGTCGCGGTCTGGGTCCGTCCGCGGGCTTCCGCGGCCGATTCGGCGACGTTGGCGAACAACACGGTCAGCCACAGCCAGGAGGCGACCGCCCAACTGAAACTCGACGGCAGTCGCCCCCCGCCGGACATGGTCGGACCGCCGACGAAGGGCTCCGCGATCGCCACGGCCGTGGTCAACGCCGCGCCGCACCACACCAGCAGAAGCACCGGGTTGGTCAACTGAACCCGCGGGTCGAGCTTGCGCAACGCGGCCGCGAGCAGCACGAGCACCGGGCGCCAGAGCTCAGGGAGCCGGCCGTGCCCAGCGCCGCGCCGGAGCCGCCGGACGCTTATCGTCACGGCTTATCGCAGTCCTTCCGCGAGCGGGCCGAGCGTGAGAATGGGGAAGAAGGTCGGCAGCGAGACGAAGATGATGATGCCGACCAGCAGCCCGACGAACTGGGGGCGGTGGACCGGAAGGGCGAGCGACGTGGCGGGGATCCGGTCCTGCGCGGCCAGCGAACCGGCCAGTGCCAACACCAACGCGATCGGAACGAATCTGCCGAGCAGGATCGTGACGCCCAGCGTGGTGTTCAGCCACGGGGTGTCCGCGTTCAGCCCGGCGAAGCTGGAGCCGTTGTTGATCGCGGCCGAAATGAAGGCGTACATCACCTCCGAAACACCGTGCGCGCCCGGATTCCCCATCGAGTCGTTGACGATCTGTTCGTGTACGGCCGGAACCGCGAGGCTCACCGCCATCCCGACCAGCGCCAGGGTGGGCATCACCAGGATGAACAGGCTGGCGAGCTTGATCTCGCGGACGCCGACCCGCTTGCCGAGCACCGTCGGGGCACGGCCCAGGAGCAGGCCGGTCAGGAACACGGCGATGATCGCCATGACGAGGATGGTGTACAGGCCGGCGCCGACACCACCCGGCGACACCTCACCGAGCAGCATGTTCAGCATCGCCACCAGCCCGCCCAGGGCGGTGTACGAGCCGTGCGTGGAATTGGCCGCGCCGCCGGACGTTCCCGTGGTCGCCGTGGCGAACAGGGTCGAGCCGACCACGCCGAACCGTTGCTCCTTCCCCTCCATCGCACCACCGGCGAGCGTGGGCGCCGTGCCACCACCGGCGAACTCGAACGCCGTCATCAGCGTGAAGGACAGCACGAACAGAACCGCCATCGCCGCGAGGATCGCGTAACCCAGCCGGTGGTCGCGCACGATGCTGCCGAACGTCCGCGGCAACGCGAACGGGATCACCAGGAGCAGGAATATCTCGAACAGGTTGGTCCACGGACTCGGGTTCTCGAACGGGTGCGCGGAGTTCGCGTTGAAGAAACCGCCCCCGTTGGTGCCCAGCATCTTGATCGCTTCCTGCGAGGCGACCGGTCCGCCCGGGATGCTCTGGCCGCCACCGGCCAGGTCGGTGACGTGGGTAAAGCCGGCGAAGTTCTGCACCACGCCGCCGGCCAGCAGGACGACCGAGCAGAGCGCGGCCGCCGGCAGCAGAATGCGTACCGTGCCGCGCACCAGATCCGTCCAGAAGTTCCCGATGGTGCCGCTGCGGCGGTGTGCGAAGCCCCGAACCAGCGCGATCGCCACCGCCATTCCGACGGCCGCGGACAAGAAGTTCTGCACGCCCAGTCCGGCCATCTGCACCGGGTAGCCGACCGTCCGCTCCGGCGCGTACGACTGCCAGTTCGTGTTGGCCACGAACGACGCGGCGGTGTTGAACGACAGATCCGGGGACGGCGCGGCGAGGCCGAGCGAGTACGGCAGCCGGTGCTGCAACCGCTGCAGCAGGTAGAGCGCGACCAGCCCGACGGCGGAGAAGGCAAGCACCGCACGCAGGTACGCCCGCCAACTCTGCCCGCCCCGCGGGTCCACGCCGACGAGCCGGTACAGGACCCGCTCGACCGCCCAGTCCCTCGGTGACGTGTAGACCCACGCCATGTACTCCCCCAACGGGCGGTACACCACACCGAGCAGGGCCGCCACCGTCACCAACGCGGCGGCCGCCAGCAGCCAACCCATCAGAATCGCTCGGGATGGACCAGGGCGAACACGAGATAGACAACCGCCGCGACGCCCAGCATCGCGGCGGCCAGCCCGAAGACGATCACAGCCGCTCTAGCGCCCTTCCCAGGAAACCAACCACCGCCAGCAGAGCGACCGCCCCGAGCACGTAGGCGACATCGAGGTAGGCGACATCGAGCACGAGAGACTCCGTTCCTGCGACCGCGCCCCGCGGGGTCCGCAGCCTTGATCGAACACCCCGCGGGCCGCGGCGCCAGCGGCCCTAACGGAACGCATACGGCAATCGCCGGAATCCTCGCGCCAACTACACGGCCGCCACTCAGGTCACAGGCGGCCGGGCCGCCTCGTCTCGATGGCAAGAGAGCGGTACGGATGAGAGGGACGGCATCGTGCGAGTCTTCGTAGCCATCTGCTCCCCCACCTGGTCGCCAAGGGCCGTACCAGCAGGAACGGGCTCCGCGACGGCGGGTGGGTCAAGGCCGGGGAGGACCCGCGGCGGCACCGGCCACCCCTCGTGGGTGCGTGTCGACGACGCGGCGAACGCTACCGTGTTGGCGATGGAACAGAAGGCGCTGGACCCGTCCTGGCGGCAGGGTTTCCGGGAAGGGCTGGCATGAGCCGCAGCGAGGAGTTCGAGCGGCTGCGGCCGCTGCTGTTCGCGATCGCCTACCGGATCCTCGGCAGCGTGGTCGAGGCGGAGGACGCGGTCCAGGAGACCTGGTTGCGCTACGAATCCTCGGCCACCTCGCCCACGTCGACCAAAGCGTTCCTCTCGGCCGTGGTCACGCGGATATCGATCGACGTGCTGCGCTCGGCGCGCGTGCGGCGGGAGGCGTACGTCGGCCCGTGGTTCCCCGAGCCGCTGCTCGCCGACCCCTACCAGGACCCGGAGCGGTCCGCGGAGCTGGCGGACTCGGTGTCGATGGCGGCCCTGCTGCTGCTCGAGCGGCTGACCCCGCTCGAACGGGCGGTCTTCGTGCTGCGGGAGGTGTTCGGGTTCGGCTACCCGGAGGTCGCCTCGGCCGTCGGACGGTCGGAGACGGCCTGCCGGCAGCTCGCCGTCCGGGCGCGCCGCCACATGGACCTCGGGCGCCCCCGATTCGAGGCGGACCGCCGGGAGCGCGCGGAACTGGCGGCGCGGTTCTTCGACGCGCTCCGGGACGGCGACGTCGACGGGCTGCGGGAGCTGCTCGCGGCCGACGCCCAGATGACCGGCGACGGCGGAGGCAAGGCACCCGCGTTCGCCAGGAGCCTGATCGGCGCCGACAACGTGGCCCGCGTCCTCGCCGCGATCTTCCCCCTGTTCCCCCGCATCGACGCGAGATTGGAGCCGCGCGACGTGAACGGCCAGCCGGGCGCGATCTTCCGCGATCGGGACGGCAAGGTGGGCGGCACGTTGACGATCGACGTGCTCGGCGGGCGGATCCAGACGATCCGCTTGGTGGTCAACCCCGACAAGCTCGGGCACCTGGGTCCGGTGGCGGACGCGTGGGCAGTCGCCCGCGAGGTGAAACAGGTACGCCGCCCCAACGCCTGAACCCCCTCGTCAGGGTGGCCGGGCACCGGTCGACGCCGTTGCCTGGCCCCGGTCAGTCGCCGCCCGCCCGTGCCCGCCGCGCGAACGCGATCACGGCGAAGACCAGCGCGGCGGCGCCGACCCGGTCGCGGCGCCCGCGTTGTCCCGGAATGCGACGACCAGGGCCGCGATCGCGCACATGGCCGCGACCGTCCACAGGAGAACGTCAACGGACTTCATGTCTCTCCCCAGGTGCCGAGCGGACGGTCAAGCCAGTGTATGTGGAACCGCACGAGGGAGAGTTCGACCGGCGCGCCCCTTCGACCGGCCCGGCCCCGGGTCGAACGATCATCTCGCGGCGCTGGCCGTCGTCTTCACCGTCCGCCCGTCATGAGGCGGAAGAACCGTCGCAGCGGAGACTCCGGTCGAGACACCATCGCGATGAATGCAACCGGTGACGTCACCACCTCGAACCGACCCAGATCGAAAAATGAGATCCAGCCGCCCTGGATGAAAACGAGGTCACCGGGATTGAGGTTCACCGAATACGGAGTGTGCCAGGCCGAGACAGATTCTCTTTGAGCAGCGGATGCATGTGGAGAACTATTCGCCCGTCGACCGCCCATCGTCCGAGTACTGTCCACGGCTCTGGCCACGGCCACGGACGAGGCCTGCCGTCCGAGGCGCCAGCCGCCTGGGCGCGGTGCATCGAGCTACCGCGGTAACTCAAGCTGCTTGTGCGCACCGCGGGCGGAGCGGATGGCTGAGCGGCAGAATAGGAACGGCGACCTCCGGCGACATCTGACGCAACCAGGCATGGATGCTTGGGCCATGGAGGCCCCAACTCGTCGAAATAGACCCTACTGCCGTGCTCGTTCGCATAGAAATATGTGAGCGCGCCACATACCGGACATCGCACATTGGGGGTTACCCGGCGCTGCAGAGTATGCCAGATGGTCGGTGGCTGCGGCGGCGTTCGAGGAGAAACGCTTGAGAACAAAGCAGAGAACGAAGTTGTGCGCTTCGATCTAGAAGAGCCGCCGTGGTTTACGTAGTGCGCCGAAACCCAGTGTCGCGTCCCGTTGCGTCCACGGCACCAGTGCCCACGACGCCGATAACGGCCCATCGAACCATCTCCCCCGGCTTACCTCCGTCAGCGACAAGTTAGCCGGTCTATCCGCTCGCCAGATCATCCGAGCGTCTACTGTCGGTGACCATTTGGTGTGACATACCAATGACGGCTTCATTCGCCGGGCTCGTTCGCGACGGCGACTTTGCGGGGGCTTTGAGGTGCTGGCTGTGAAGCGCGTTCAGCGGGTCGGGAATGCTGGACGAATGGGAACGCCGATGGGGGGCCGGCGGCAGACGTAGGCGGTGCTGGCGTAGACGCGAACTCAGTGGCTCACCTCCGCACTCGTCGCTGGTCACCGTACCGACAGCGAGCGAACGCCCGCCCTCAGCGGTGTGCTGCCGCCGGTGTCCTCACTGCCGGGCCTGCTCCGGTACCAGGTCGATGGCACCGGCCGGGCACTCCGCCGCGCACAGTCCGCAGCCCTTGCAGTAGTCGTAGTCGATCTCGAAGCCGAGGCCCGGCCCGAGCTTGCGGATCGCGTTGTCCGGGCAGACGCCGTAGCAGTTGTCGCACTCGAAGCAGTTGCCGCACGACAGGCACCGGCGGGCCTCGAACAGCGCGGTCGACTCGTCCAGCCCGCCGACCACCTCGTCGAAGGTCGACACCCGCCGGGCGGCGGCCAGCCGCGGCGCGACGGTGGCCGGCGCGTCGCAGTAGTACCAGGTGTTAAGCCGCTCGAAGGTGGCCGGTGCGGCCGGCGGCGTCGCCGGAGCCGGGCTGCCGGCCAGGTACGCGTCGATGGCCTGCGCGGCGCGGCGGCCCTGGCCGATCGCGTTGGTGACGGTCTGCTCGGCCCCGACGATGTCCCCGCCGGCGAAGATGCCCGGCTGGCCCGTCATCAGGTCCGGCCCGACGCGCACGTTGCCGCCGTCCAGTTCGACGCCGTCGAGCGCGGCCAGCAGGGACAGGTCGGCCTCCTGCCCGACCGCGAGCACGACCGCGTCGGCGGACAGGTCTTCGTACTCGCCGGTGGGCTGCGGGAAGCCGGTGTCGTCCAGGCGCATCCGCTCCACCCGGACCCGGTCGCCGTCGATGCGGGTGAGCGTGGACAGCCAGTGCACGGTGATGCCTTCGTCGAGGGCCTGGGTCAGGTCCACCTCGTGGGCGGGCATCCGGTCGCGGGTGCGCCGGTAGACCACGAGCGCGTCGGTGGCCCCGATCCGGCGGGCCGAGCGGGCGGCGTCCATGGCGGTGTTGCCGCCGCCGTAGACCACCACCCGGCGGCCGAGCAGCGGCGGCTGCCCGTCGGCCACGTCGTGCAGCATCGTGACGGCGTCCAGCACCCGGGCGCCGTCGCCGGCCGGGATGTCGATGCGCCGGCCCAGCTGCGCGCCGACCGCGACGAACACCGCGTCGAAGCCGGCCGCCTCGGCACGCAGGTCGCTCACGGTGTGCTGGCGTTCCAGGCGCACGCCGAGGCTGACGATGCGGGCGATCTCGGTGTCGAGGACGTCGCGGGGCAGCCGGTAGGCGGGGATGCCGTAGCGCATCATCCCGCCCGGCTGGTCGCCGCCGTCGCGCACTGTCACGTCGTGGCCAAGTAGCCGCAGGTGGTAGGCGGCGGACAGGCCCGCCGGTCCGGCGCCGATGACGAGCACGTGGCGCCCGGTCGGTAACGCGCTGCTGGTGACCGTCCACCCCTGCCGGATCGCCTCGTCGCCGAGGAACCGTTCCACCGCGTTGATGCCGACCGCCTCGTCGAGCTGGCCGCGGTTGCAGGCGCTCTCGCAGGGGTGGTAGCAGACCCGGCCGATGACCGCCGGGAACGGGTTGACGGCCATGATCTCTCGCCAGGCCGCCTCGTAGCCGCGCTCCTCGGCCTGGTACAGCCACCGCAGCGGGTCCTCCCCCGCCGGGCAGGCGTCCGCGCACGGCGGCCGGCGGTTCACGTACACCGGGCGCTCCACGCGCCAGCTGCCGGTGTGGTTGGCCAGGCTCGACCCGATGTCGAGCGTGATCGCGAAGGGCTTGTCGGTCATGGCGACACCTCCCGATGCTCGACGTCCCGATGCTCGATCAGTCCGTACCGCCGGATGTTGTCCTCGGCCACCGCACCGATCGCGTCGAGCACGTCGTCGCACCGCGTCGGTGTGAACAGGTGCCGGTAGCGGGTTTGCAGCCGCAGGTAGTCCGCCACGGGCACCCGGCGGCGGATCGGCCGCACCGCGGTGACCTCGCCGTGCTCGGCTTCGAAGACCGGGAACAGCCCGCTCTCGACGGCCAGCCGGGCCACCCGGACGGTGTCGCCGGACGCGGTGCCCCAGCCCAGCGGGCACGGCACCAGCACGTGCAGGTAGCGGGCGCCGTGCAGGCTCATGGCGTGCGCCACCTTGGCCTCCAGGTCACGCAGGTCCGCCACGGTCGCGGTCGCCACGTACGGGATGCGGTGCGCCATCGCGATCACGGGTAGGTCCTTGCCCTGCCCGAACCGGTTGCCGGACCGGTCGCCGACGACCGGGGTGGTCGCGGTGCGCGCGGCCGGCGGGGTGGCCCCGGAGCGCTGCACGCCGGTGTTCATGTACGCCTCGTTGTCGTAGCAGACGAACAGCACGTCGTCGTTGCGTTCGAACATCCCCGACAGGCAGCCGAACCCGATGTCGACGGTGCCGCCGTCGCCGCCCTGCCCGATGACCCGCACGTCGTCGCGGCCCTGCGCGCGCAGGGTGGCCGCCGCGCCGGCGGCGACCGCGGGAGCGTTGCCGAACAGCGAGTGCAGCCACGGTACCCGCCACGAGGTCTCCGGGTACGGGGTGGAGAACACCTCCAGGCAGCCGGTCGCGTTGACCACCACGAGCTTGCCGCCGGTGGCCCGCATCGCGGCGTCGAGCACGTACCGGGCGCCGAGCGCCTCACCGCAGCCCTGGCACGCCCGGTGCCCCGAGGTCAGCGCGTTGGCCCGGTCCGGGTCGGCCTGCCCGGCGCGCATCGCGGGGTCCAGTAGCCGGTTGCCGACGGCGAACGTGCCGACCTGGTAGAAGAAGGTGCGCTGCCCGTTCATCGCCCGCCCCCTGCCAGGTCGTGGAGGATGTTCTCGGCCGCCGGTCCGGACCGGCGGGTGGCCGCCGCCCGTGCCAACTCCCGGTCGACCACCTCCCGATTCAGGTCTAGGAAGGTCAGGGGTTCCAGCCGGTCGGCCACCGCGTCGAGCAGCATGGCGCGCAGGGACGCGCGGGTGACCGGGCGACCGCCGAGCCCGGCGACCACCGTGCGGCAGGCCACGCCGGGCCGGGCGGCGCGCACGTCGGCGGTGACGATCCCGCCGACGCCGGCCGCCAGCGCCCGCTCCAGCACCACCACCCGGCGGGCACCGGCCAGCGCGGCGGCGACGGCCCGCACCGGGAACGGCCGGAACGCGGTGACGCCGACGACACCGACCGGCAGGCCCTCGTCGCGCAACTCGTCGACGGTGTCCTTGAGCGTGCCCAGGACGGACCCGAGCGCCACCACGACGGTGTCCGCGTCGTCGCACCGGTACGGGGTGACGGCGCTGATCCGGCGGCCGGTCAGGGCGGCCAACTCCCCCGCCAGGTCAGGCAGCCGATCGAGCACCTCCAACTGCCGCACGTGGGCCAGGTAACGCACCTCGGTGAACGCCTCCGGGCCGACCATCGCGCCGATCGACACCGGTGCGACCGGGTCGAGGACCTGCCGCGGCCGGAACGGCGGCAGGAACGCGTCCACGCCGGCCTGGTCGGGCAGGTCGACGGGCTCGACGGCGTGGGTGAGCACGAACCCGTCCATGCACACCATCACCGGCAGGGACAGCTCCTCGGCCAGCCGGAACGCCAGCACGTGCAGATCAACCGCTTCCTGGTTGCTCTCGGCGTACAGCTGCACCCAACCCGAATCGCGCTGGCTCATCGCGTCGCTGTGGTCGTTCCAGATGTTGATGGGGGCGCCGATCGCCCGGTTGGCGACCGTCATCACGATCGGCAGTCCGAGGCCGGCGGCGTTGTACAACGCTTCGGCCATGAACAGCAGCCCCTGGCTCGCCGTGGCGGTGTAGGAGCGCCCGCCGGTCGCGCACGCCCCGATCGCCAGCGACATCGCACCGAACTCGCTCTCGGCGTTGATGAACACGCAGGGGTGCAGCGCACCGCTGGCGACCCGCTCGCTGAGCGCCTCGACGATGTGGGTCTGCGGCGAGATCGGGTACGCGGGAATCACCTGCGGCCGGCACAGCGCCACCGCCTCGGCGACCGCGCGGGACCCCTCGATCTGGCTACGCATCCTGCCGCTCCTCACACTCGGCGCGAACGAGGTCGTACGCCTCCTGCGCCGCCGCGACGTTGGCGGCGGCCAGCGAGGCAGGGAACCGCCCACGGATCGCGTCGAGCACCGACTCCAGCCGGACCTGGCCGGTCAGGGCGGCGAACCCGCCCAGCAGCGCGGCGTTGGGCACCGGCCGGCCGACGTGGCGCAGGGCGAGCTGCGTGGCCGCGACGGCGACCGCGCCCGGGGGCAGCTCGAGTTGATCCACCGGGCCGGCCCAGTTGACCAGCACGGAACCGGCCGGGCGCAGTCCCGCCAGGACGTCGACGTGCCGCAGCAACGTGGGATCCTGCACGATCACGCAGTCGGCGATGGCGATCGGCTCCCGGGTGCGGATCGGGCGGGTGTCGATGCGGCAGAAGGCCACCACCGGCGCCCCGGTCCGCTCCGAGCCGAAACTCGGAAACGCCTGCGCGTGCCGGCCCTCGGTGAAGGCGGCGACGGACAGCAGTTCGGCGGCCGTGACCACGCCCTGCCCACCGCGTCCATGGATCCGCACTGCGAACACGTGACCGCCTCCTCGATCGGAGCCGCTGGACTGCCTCCAGCGTCGCGGTCGGGGGCCGCCACTTCACGGGCCGAAAGGTCCTCGTGGGGTGGGACCAAAGTCCGGTCCCGAGGGGATCGCCCTCGGGGCACAGGTCGCCCTGCTGGGCAGCGGCATGAAGACGCCCACCGGCGGGCGCTCCACCGGGCGGGGTTCCCATCCTGGCGATGGTGGGTCTCGCGATCTCGTGGACCGCCGTCCCATTTCCCTGCCGCCCGGGGTTCCGCAACTTCGCCGGTGGGCGTCTGAGTCCAGACTCTCCGCTCGGCCGATCCGCGCCCAGGGCGTTTGGTCCTCTGCCGGCGGGACCTGCGTCCCGGCCCCCGTGCTGGACCGGCTCACCGCCGCAGGGCGCACCGCGATGGTCGCGGCCGTGGACGGCAGGGCGGCCGTCGGGCGAATGTCACGCCGAAGGAACGGTAGCGAGATGGGAGCGAAACAGTAGCGAAACAGTGGGCGCGATTGCCAGGCTTGATCAACGTTCCGCGACCCGGGGAGCGGGGGCAGAGCCAGACCCAAACACCTTCGGGTCTCCCATAAGGAGGACAGGAATGATCAAGAAGCTGAACGCGCTCGGCGACCGGTTGCTCGGCGTGATGCTACCCAAGGCCACCGCGAGTGCCGCAGACTTCTGCACGACTGCCTACTACCGGGACCGCGTCGGCAGCTGCAACTACTACTGCTACCGCTGGAGCGCTGACCGCAGCGCCCAGTACCGCAAGTGCGATTTCGACAAGACCTGCGCGATCGTGTGCTACGACTGCTGCTGGTGACGTCTCGCTCCTGATTTCGCCGGGCCGAGGCGGCGCCGCCTCGGCCCGCACAACCTCTCGTCCTTCTGAACGAAAAGAGAGTCGCCGTGCTCCTCACCACCGCGGTCGTACTCGTCGGGCTGCTGGGTCTGCTCAATCTGCTGCTCGTCCTGGCGGTGATCCGCCGGCTCGGCGAGCAGACCAAGCAGGTGAACAGGCTGCTGTCGGGTCCCGGCCTCGAACAGTTGCTGCCGGTGGGGGCACCGCTCCCGGCGTTCACCGGTGAATCGGTCGACGGCCGGCTGATCACCAGCGCGGAGAGCCCGCCGCAACTGCTGGCCCTGCTCTCCACCACCTGCGAGGCGTGCGCGGCCCAACTGCCGGACCTGAGGCGGTTTGTGGAGGCCGAGACACGGTCCCCGGCCGCCGCCGTGGTCGTGATCGCTGGTCCGGACAACGCCGAGAGCCAACGCCTGGTCGACGAGTTGCGGTCGGTCGCCACGGTGATCCGTGAACCGTTCGACGGGCCGATCGGGAAGGTGTTCCCCGCCGGCATCTACCCGACGTTCTACCTGGTGGCTGACGGAACCGTACGGGCAGGCGACATCTCCGTGGCGAAGCTTCCCCGACCCGTCCCGGCGTGACCGACGGCGCCGTTCCCCTCATCGCGAAGGGCATGGGTCATGGCGATCCCGTCCCGGGCCGGCGGTACGTGGTAGCACAGCTAGACAGTTCAGCAGAGACGCACTCCCGCTCCTGCTCGGCGGTCTGCCATGGATCCAAGCGGGATGCCGCCCCCGGACACCCGGGGACGGCATCCCCGACGGCTACGGTGTATAGGTAACGCCAGGGAAATCGATCTTCGCCTGGTCGAATTCCGCCTGCCACGTCGAGTTCCACCCGAAGGCGGTTTGCGCCCGAGACAGCTGGTTGGCACCGGTCGCGCCGCTCCAGAAGTGCACGAACTCACCCATGGTCATGGTCGTGGGGTACCAGCCGTTGAACCGGTGGTAGTGCTGCGACAGCAGCAGGAAGTAGTTGCTCAGTGTGGTGGCGCCGTTGTAGTTAGTGGTGATCGGGTAGAACCACTGAAAGAACCAGTCCGTCGTCGGCGCCGGATACCCGTCGACCCCGTTGTCCACCATCTTGTCGTACCAGCGAGCCGCGTCGACGGTCAGGCCGGCCTCCTTGTAGGCCCAGTACTGGAAGATCTCGCACCACTTGCTGTCATGCCACAGGTAGTACGCCGGGGAGTCGAGGGTGCCGTAGCCGGCGTGCGGACACTCACGCCGCCCAGCTCGGCCACGCGTCCTACGGTCCAGTGCTCGTCCACCCGACCGACTATGCAGCCCGACGCCACGTGCGGGTCAAGCGCCTCACATGGCTGGGAGAGGACTGGACGGGATGATGCCCGGGCTTGTAACTTGCAGCTGACCGTGACACCGCGCGAGGAGGTGAGACCCATGAAGGCTGTATCGATGTGGGTGCTCCCCTTCCCGTCACGGTCGGGCGGTTGACGTAGGTGTCGCCGGGAGCGCCTCGCCACCTGGGCACTCCCGAAAGGCACCACCCATGCATTCTCCGCAGTTCACCGCCGAACCGTCGTCGACCGATACGGCCGAGCGCGACTCCACCGTGGGCGACGTCCCCGGGCCCCCCTCGCCGGCCTCCGGCACCGATCGCGCGCCCCTCATGTTCGACGTGATCATTGCCGGGTGCGGGCCGACCGGTGCGATGCTGGCCGCCGAACTGCGGCTACACGATGTACGGGTACTCGTTCTGGAGAAAGAAACCGAGCCCGTGTCGTTCGTGCGCATCGTCGGTCTGCATATTCGCAGTATCGAGCTGATGGCAATGCGCGGGCTGCTGGAGCGGATTCTCGAACGGGGAAGACAGCGTCCGGCCGGCGGCTTCTTCGCCGCCATCAACAAACCCGCGCCCGAGGGCCTGGATTCCGCGCACGCCTATCTGCTGGGCATCCCGCAGCCAGTCATCGTTCACCTGCTCGAAGAGCATGCGATCGAACTGGGCGCGCAGGTCCGGCGCGGCCGCGCGGTGGCCGATTTCGAGCAGGACGATGACGGTGTGACCATCGAGCTGGCCGACGGGGAACGGCTGCGTTCGCGCTATCTCGTCGGCTGCGACGGCGGGCGCAGTACGGTGCGCAAACTGCTCGGCGTCGGCTTCCCCGGCGAGCCCTCGCGGACCGAGACCCTGATGGGCGAGATGGCAGTGGGGGTACCGCAGGAGGAAGTTGCCGCCAAGGTGACCGACATCCGCGAGGCCGATAAGCGGCTCAGCCTCGGGCCCGTCGGCGAAGGGGTCTATCGCGTCGTAGTCCCCGCCCCGGGAGCCAGCGATCGTGCGGAACCGCCCACCCTCGAGGATTTCAAACAACAATTGCGCACCATCGCCGGAACCGATTTCGGCGTTCACTCCCCGCGCTGGTTGTCCCGCTTCGGGGATGCCACCCGGCTAGCCGAACGTTATCGGGTCGGGCGGGTGCTGCTGGCCGGCGATGCGGCACACATCCATCCACCCATCGGCGGACAGGGCCTCAACCTGGGCGTTCAGGACGCATTCAACCTCGGCTGGAAACTGGCCGCACAGATCCGCGGCTGGGCGCCGGAAACGCTGCTGGACACCTACCAGGCCGAACGCCATCCGGTCGCCCGGGACGTGCTGGACAACACCCGTGCCCAACGGGAACTGCTGTCCACCGAACCGGGCCCGCAGGCCGTGCGCAGGCTGCTCACCGAACTGATGGACTTCGACGAGGTGAACCGCTATCTGATCGAGAAGATCACCGCGATCGGCATCCGCTACGACTTCGGCGCGGGCCCCGACCTGCTCGGCCGCCGGCTGCGCGACATCGACGTGAGACAGGGCCACCTCTACGGTCTGCTGCATCGCGGCCGCGGCCTGCTGCTGGACCGCACCGAACGCCTGACCGTCGGCGGCTGGTCGGATCGGGTCGACTACCTCGGGGATCCCACCGCGGTACTGGACGTTCCGTGCGTCCTGCTACGCCCCGACGGCCACGTCGCCTGGATCGGCGACGACCAGCAGGACCTGGACGATCACCTCTCCCGCTGGTTCGGCAAGCCCGCCAACTAATTTCCGGCCCCCAGCGGCCGCCGCGCCCTGGTGTCCGACTGGTCGGGACGGCATGCTCCGGGACGCGCGGGCACACCGCGGCATGGGAGATCACCGGATCGGATGGTGTAGCCCAAAAAAGCCCAGATAGCCCCTTTGGGTGGGATTAGCATGGCTCCAGGCTGGCCCGACCTGGGCCGACGGGCGCGCAACGAAACCACGGTGAACGGGCGGGGGCAAGCGATGACAACGGCAGCCAGGCACGCGGCCCACGTTCCGCATCCCCACATCCATGGACCGGACTGTGGGCACGACGCGGTGGAGCACGCCTGCCGGATCCGGCGGAACAGCAGGTACATCGACGAATCGATGTCCCCCAGCCCGATCGGCATGTCCCGGCAGGCGACGACGGCGCGACGCAGGTCGGGGTCCACCAGCTCCGCCGGGTCGAGGACCACATCGCGGTGGCGTGAGCCGACCCTGGCCACCACGTCCCGCACGAACGGGGCGTCCGGCGTCTGCCGCATCTCGTCGGGCCGGAACGAGTTCTCCAGGCCGATGAAGTCCACGGTGAACGTTCGCAGCCGCGAGCCGGTGCGGCGGGCCTGCGCCGCGGCCAGCGCGGTCACGGCACTCGAGTCCAACCCGCCCGAGAGCAGGCAGCACAGCTCCACATCGGATACCACCTGCCGGCGGACGATGTCGTCGAGCAGCGCACCGATCCGGTCGGTGGTGGTGGCGAGGTCGTCGGGGTGTTCGGCCGCCGACAGGCTCCAGTACGTCCGTTCCCGCATGCCGGTCCGGTCGATGGTGACCGTCGTCGCGGGCAGGACCTCGCGGATGTCCTTCCACAACGCCCAGCCGGGGGTCTTGGTGAATCCGATCAGCTCGTGCAGGCAGTCGACGTCGACCACCCGGGGCACCTCCGGGTGGGCGAGCACCGCCTTGGGCTCCGAGCCGAACAACACGCCGCCGGGGGTGCGCCAGAGGTAGAGCGGCTTGATCCCGACCCGGTCGCGGACCAGCACCAGCCGCTGCGCCGGGGCGTCCCACACGGCGAAGGCGTACATGCCGTTGAGGCGTTCGGCGACCCGGTCGCCCCACTCCTGGTAGCCGCGCAGCACGACCTCGGTGTCGCTGCGCGTGGTGAAGTGATGCCCGCGCGACACCAGTTCGTCGCGCAGTTCGACGAAGTTGTAGACCTCGCCGGAGTAGACCAGGGCCACCGGCCCGGCCGGGGTCCGCGCCGTCATCGGCTGCACCCCGCCCGGCACGTCGATCACCGCGAGCCGGCGGTGGCCGAGGGCCACGTACCGGTCGGTGAAGATCCCGCCCGCGTCCGGGCCGCGGTCGGCGAGGGTGGCGGTCATCGCCGCCATGATCTCGTCGCGGTCGCCGCGCTCGTTCGGGTCGCGGTCGAAGTCGACCCAGCCGCATATTCCACACACGCTGCGCCTCCTTGGTTCAGTGGGAATCCGGTTCGGCGGGACGCCGCACGGTGATCAACGTGCCTCGATCATCCAGCCGGTGGTCTCGGTGCGCTCGGCCCAGAACCGGCCGTAGGTCGGGCTCGCCCGCAGCAGCGTGTCGTGGTCGCCGACCGCTTCGACACCGCCGCGCCCGTCGAGCACGACGACCTGGTCGGCCTGGCGGATGGTCTGCAGCCGGTGGGCGATCACGACCAGCGACTTGTCGCCCGACAACGCGGCGAGCCCGCGCTGGATCAGCAGCTCGCTCTCGATGTCGACGGCGGCGGTCGCCTCGTCGAGCAGCACGATCGAGGCGTTCTTCAGCAGTGCCCGGGCGATCGAGACGCGCTGGCGCTCGCCGCCGGAGAGGGTGCCACCGCTCTCGCCCACCCGCGTGGCGAACCCGTCGGGAAGACGCTCGGCGATCTCGGTGACCCCGGCCCGCTCGGCGGCGGCGAAAACCTCCTCGTCGGTGGCGCCTGGGCGGCCCAGCCGGATGTTTTCCATCAGGGTGTCCTCGAAGAGGTAGACGTCCTGGAACACCATCGACACCTGTGCCATGACGGCGCGGGTACCAAGATCGCGCACGTCGGCCCCGCCGATGCGGATCGCGCCGGAGTCGACGTCCCAGAAGCGTGCGATCAGCCGCGCGAGCGTCGTCTTGCCCGAACCCGAGGGGCCCACGATCGCGGTCGTCGTGCCCGGCTCGACGCGGAAACTCGCCCCGCGGATGACGGGATGCTCCGGCGTGTACCCGAAATGGACGTCCTGGAGTTCGATCGACGAGTCGGCGGGGACCGCGGGATGCTCCGGCTCGGGCGGCAGGGGCGCGTCCATGATCGACCGCAGCGCGGCGAGCGCCCGGTTGGCTATGCCGACCCCGGTGCCGAAGGGCAGAACGTTCCTGACCATCGCACTCATCGCCACGGCCAGCGTGATCACCGCGACGAACTCGGCGGGATCCACCCGGCCCGCGGCGACCAGCGCCACCGCGACGACGACGATGAGCAGCAGCGCCGCGAACCCGGTGGCCGTATGCGCCTGCGCGCCCCGGCCGCGCGTGGCCAGCACGGTCCGCGTCGCGGCACGCTGCGCGACGAGCGCCGCGCGGACGCTGCGCTCGCCGAGCGAACCGGGTCCGGCCGCGCGGACCGCCGGCTGAGCGGCGGCGAACTCGATCACGCGCGCGGCGCCGTCCTCGTCGCGCGCGTCGGCGGCCTGCTCGACCCGCCCGTCGCGGGCCAGTGCCCAGCGGTAGACGACGACCACCACCCCGCCTCCGAGGAGGAAGCTCAGGCCGAGACGCCAGTCGACCACGAACATCACCAGGCCGACGATCGACGGGGGCACGAGCCCGTACAGCATCGGCCGGAGCATCGACTCGGGCGCGTTGGCGGCGAAGGTGACACCTCGCGTCGTGACGTTGCTGATCGACCCGGCCCGGTCGACGTCGAACCAGCCCAGTGGCAGGCGCGCCACCCGCTCCGCGATCAGTTCGTGCATCCGCAGGATGAGCCGGGCGCCCGCCCGCTGACCGAGCAGCGTGCCGGTGACGTCCAGACAGCCGGCGACCAGCCCGAACGCCACGAGCATCCCCAGCGCCGGCAACGCCGAGGCCGGTTCGTCGGAGAGCAGCGCGATCGTCAGGGGGAGGATCGTCACGAACGCGGCGGAGGTCAGCAGCGTCGCACCGGCCACGACGACGCAGTACGCGACGAGCATCCGGCGCGCGGGAGCGTCACCGATCCGGATCAGGAACCTGATCATTCCTTGCTCCCCTGGGTAGCGCCCGACGACCGCGGTGCGAGCGTGCGGGCGGCCTGGTAGGCGCCCCACATCCGGGCGTAGCCGCCGTCGGCGGCGATGAGTTCGTCGTGCGTGCCCGACTCCGCGACCCGGCCGCGGTGGAGCACGACAATGCGATCGGCGTGCGCCACGGTGTGCAGCCGATGCGCGATCACCAACAGGGTGCGACCGCGGGTCAGCGCGGCGAGCGCCTGCTGGATCGCGACCTCCGAGTCCGGGTCGGCAAACGCCGTGGCCTCGTCGAGCACAAGCAGCGGGGTGTCCATCAGCACGGCTCGCGCGATCGAGAGCCGCTGGCGTTCGCCACCCGAGAGCCACGCGCCGTCGCCGACAATCGTGTCGTAGCCCGCCGGCAGCTCCATGATCCGGTCGTGGATCTGGGCGGTCGCCGCCGCGGCGACAACGGCGGCGTCGCTCGCGTCCGGTCGCGCCATCGCGATGTTGTCCCGGATGGACATCCGCAGCAGATACGGTTGCTGGAACACGAAACCGACCACGGAGTAGAGGCTCTCCGCCGGAAGCTGCCGGGTGTCGACCGTGCCCAGCGTGACGGCCCCGCGGTCCGCGTCGATGAGCCGAGGCACGAGCGCCGCGAAGGTGGACTTTCCGGAACCGGACGCCCCGACCAGCGCCGTCATCGTCCCCGGCGCGAGGTGTGCCGTGACCCCGTCGAGCGCGAGCCCGCCGCCCTGCTCGTAGGCGAAATCGACCCGCTCGATCGCGACCGCGTGCCCGTCGGGCACCCGGCCGTCGGGGGCGGCCATGGGCGGCAGCGCGAAGAACGACTCGATCCCGCGGGCGGCGCCGTTGGCCTCCCGCATGAACTCGCGCATCTCGACCAGCAGCACCAGCGGGCCGGCGATGTTGCCCGCCAGGAGCACCGCGGGGACGAGCACGACCGGCGACAGGCCCGCGAACACGACCAGCAGCGTGGCGCCGACGCAGCCGACCACGGCG
Source organism: Rhizomonospora bruguierae (assembly GCF_018397995.1). Taxonomy (GTDB): domain Bacteria; phylum Actinomycetota; class Actinomycetes; order Mycobacteriales; family Micromonosporaceae; genus Rhizomonospora; species Rhizomonospora bruguierae. Next base: position 21,187 of record NZ_BBQH01000017.1, on the reverse strand, counting down.
GCGAACACCGGCGAGGTGAAGGCGTGCACGAGTGCGGCGCCGTGCACCGTCGCCTCCGACCATTCCCGGTAGAAGCGGTGATGCCACCCTGCCCGCTCGACGAAGCGCCGGTGTCCCTTGCCGGCCACTTCGAAGACCTTGATCGGGCCGATGCCGCGCACGTACTCGACCACGGCGGCACCCAGCGACGCGAGGCCCGCGTTGTAGCGGGAGTACCGCGCGGTGACGTCGCGCAGGAGCAGCGGGAGGCTCGCCGCCGCCAGCGCGAGCGGGATCAGCGCGACGAGTCCGAGCCGCCAATCGACCACGAGGAGGAAGACCAGGCTCGACAGCGGTCGAACCGTGCCGTTGACGAAGTCGGGAATGGCGTGTGCGATCAGGTAGTGGATCTTGTGCGGGTCGTCCTGTACCACTTTCTTGACCCGACCGGACGCGTTGCGGGAGAACCAGACCAGCGGCAGCCGCAACAGGTGGGTGACCTGGCGCTGCCGGATGTCCTCGGCCAACGTCGCATCCGCGCGATGACTGACGCCGTAGCCGGCCATGCCCAGGAGCTGGGCGGCGACCAACGCCGCGATCAGGGTTCCGACCAGCTGCCACGCCTCGTGCGCGGCACCCGGATTCCCGCCCAGGGCGGGGACGAGGGTTTCGAAGAGCGCCATCGCCGCGGCGACCGGCACCAGACCCGAGAGCGCTCCGAGAGCCATGAGCACTCCCGACAGGACGAGCTGTCCGCGCACCCCGGCGGCGAGCCGCCAGAACGAACCCCGGGCGCTCGGTTCCCCGCTCAGTTCCTCGTTCATCTGGATCCCCCGCTCAGGCCCAAGGCCGCCAGGTCGGTCACGTACTTCGACACGAGGTCCGGGGACAGGCCCGGAATGACACCGGTGCCACCCACTCCGGCGTCCTGCACGGCCGCGCGGAACCGGGACGCCGACGCGGGCGGGGACGCCGGGGCGGTCGGGCGCCGGAATGCCTCGATCAGCGGCAACGCCGTGAAGGCGGCGATCCGCTCGGGTACGGCGCGTAATCCGATCTCGAATCGCCGCAGCCATTCCGAGTGGTCGTCGATCCGCGTCACCGGCACGCCGCTGTCGATCAGCCAGTCCACGGCGGCGTCGAGGGAGGGTCCCCGCGGGTCGGGGTCGATCGCGTTGTAGGTGCGGTGGCCGGAGCCGGAGTGCGCGCCGCTCAGCCGCACCACGCTCTCCGCCAGGAAGTCGACCGGTACACCGCCGAAGGCAGCGGATCGGGCTTGCTGCCCGGTGCGGTGGTGCGCGGCGAAGGACGCCGGCGCCACTCCGGTGACCAGGATGCTGAGCATCAGCCGGGTGAACATGTCCTGCGGGTTCAGTTGGCCGACGTAGCGCCGGTGCGCCAGGATCAGCCCCGACCGGAAGACCGTGACCGGGAGACCATGGCGGTCGTGGGCGTGTCGCAGCAGCACCTCGCCCGCCCACTTGCTGGTGGCGTACCCGGCGGCGTAGGCCGAGGACAGCGCACGCGTCGGGTTCGTGACCCGGATGTCGTCCTGCTCGCCGAGGTCACCGTCCACCTGGTCGGCGATCCCGATGGTCGACAGGAACACGACCTCCTTGAGCCGCGACGTCAGGGCCAGGTCGATGACGGCGGCGGTGCCCCGCACGTTGGGACCGAACAACTGCTCGTAGGGAAGGACGTGGTTGACCTGCGCCGCCGCATGGATGATCGTGTCCACCCGTTCGGCGAGCCGCGGCCACCGCTCGTCGGTCAACCCGAGCCGCGGGTCGTCGACGTCTCCGGCGACGACGTGGAGCCGGTGTCCGGCCAGCCCGCGGTACCGGTCGAGCAGGCCGGGGTCGCCGGTGTCGAACGCCTGCTCCAGTCGTCGGCGCGCGTCCTCGTCGCTTCTGCCGCGAACCAGGCAGACGACCTCGCGGTCCGGTCTTTCCAGCAGGTGCAGCGCGAGGAACCGACCGAGAAACCCGTTCCCGCCGGTCAACAGCACCGTGCGCCGGCAAGGCGGGCGGTCGGCAGGCGCCGGGCACGCGGCCGCCGTGGCGGTGCCGAGCAGGGCGTCGGCGCGAAGATCGTCGGCGCGGATCGTGGACACCGCGCCGTGCACCGAGCGGGCGGTCGGCCGGCTCGTTCCCGCCACCCTGGCCGCCTCGATGTGGTCCGCGACGTCGCGGAGGGAGGTCGTCGGCCCGGCGAGCACGCTCACCGGAACCTCGACGCCGTAGCTGTCCCACAGCAGCGTCGACAGGCCGAGCGCGGACAGCGAGTCGCCACCGAGATCGACGAAACGCATCTCCGGGACGGGCCGCGTCGCGCGGTCGCCGACGAGGGCACCCACGGCGTGGACGACGGTGTCGAGGACCGTCCGGTCGGCGGCCGCGTGCCGTACGGCGGCGAGTTCGGTCTCCTGCGCGGCGGCCAGATCCCGGTAGAGGCAACCCAGTCGCTCGTCGAACCGGTCCCTTGCCTTCGCGCGGAGCACCTTTCCGAGTCCGGTGAGGAGTCCGTTGTCCACGCTGAACGGCTCGTGCTCGACGATGAGGCTACGGGGGATCTCGTAGGACCGCAGGTCCGCCGCTCTCCCCCAGGCACGGATCTCCCGCGCCAGCGCGGACTTCAGCGCCGCCGGGTCAGGGTGGGTCTCCACCGCCTGGCGGCTGGGCACGACGACCGCCACCAGGTACGCCCGGCCGTTCTGGCCGTGGACGAAGATCTGGTGGATCAGCGGGCTGCCGGCCAGGATCTGCTCGATCCTGGCCACGCTCACGAACTCGGCCTGCGCCAACTTGACCACGTTGTTGCGGCGGTCGACGAACCGCAGTTCGTCCGGCCCGGTCTGGGCCATCACGTCCCCGGTGCGGAGGTAGCCGTCGGCGTCGAAGAGCGCGGCGGTGAGGTCCGGCCGGCCGTGGTAGCCCGGGATCATGGCTGTGGTCTTGACCAGTAGTTCCCCGCGCGGGTAGGGCCGGTCGGTGCCGAAGTAGCCCAGCTCGGGTACGTCGACGAGCTTGTAGTCGATGACCTGCGGTCGCAGGATCCGGTTGTCGACAAGGATCGGTCCGCCCGCTTCGGTGGTCCCGAACCCGTCGTGCAGGGGGACCCCGAGGAGCATCGTCATGAACGATCGCAGTTCGTCGCTCAGCAGCGCGCTGCCGTTGGACGCCCGGGTCACCCGCCCGCCGAGGACGCGATCACGTAGCTCCATCACCGCCTGGTCCCGCGCGTCCTCGCGCGCCGCTCCACCCGCGATCCTGGCCTCGACGTCACTGGTGAACCGCTCGTGGAGGATCTCGCACACCCGCGGGACCACGGCGAGCTCGGTCGGGCGGACCAGCGAGAAGTCCTCGAGGAGGGTCGCCATGTCACCGGACCCGACGAAACAGCAGGTGCCGCCCCTGGCCAACGTGCCGGCGAGCGCGATGCGGCCGGCGATGTGGCTCATCGGCGCGTAGTGCGGGACGATACCCGGCCACGGCGCCTGTGCCAGGCCACGCCAGGAGCCGGCCAGCAGGTGCCGCGGGAACATCGCCCCTTTCGGGTCGCCGGTCGTCCCGGAGGTGAAGAGGATCTGGGACAGCTGCTCGGCGTTGGCCGCGGGCACGTGCAGTGGCGCCGCCGGCAGGTCCCGGCCGATCCGGTCCAGGCTCTCCAGGCTGTGCACACCGGTGCGTTTGTCGACCGCCGTGCGGGCATCGCGCACCGCCTGATCGACCCGACCCGACGATCGGCCCTGCCCCAGCACGATCAGCGACGGCGGCCGGAGATCGGGCGGCAACGCCTTCAGGACGGTCTCCACGAGGTCGATGCCGACGGCGAGAACCCGCGGTCGGGTCGCGGCGACGATGGACACCCACTCCGCGGCCGGGGCGGACGGCGCGACGGGCACGGACACGGCGCCGCCGGCGATGGTCGCGAGTTCCAGGATCGCGTAGTCGACGCTGGGCGACGCCAGCGAGCAGATGACGTCTCCCGGGCGGAGGATGCCCATCGAACGGTGCTGCCACGCCGTGCTGATCGACCGGGCGCGCGTCCAGACCTCCCGGTAGGAGACCGTGGCCAGTCGCGGTTCCCGGCGCTCGGCGAAGCCACCGGAGCCCGACCGCGGCGAGGCCACCGGACGCTCGGCCAGCGCCGGCCGGTCGGCGTACCCGAGCATGATCGTCTCAACGATCTCGCTGAGGGCTCCGGTGGACCTCCGGACCGCGTCCGCCACGGCCGGCAGTGGAAGCCGCGCCCGCACCTCGTCGTCCGCAGCGAGGATCTCCGCAAGTCGCCGTTCCTCGGGAGTCTGCCGCGTCGCGGTCATCGAAGGGTTCCTCCGGTTCGGGTCGGGTTTTCGGGTCCGGGTTCGGTGGTCGTCGCGCCCCTGTTAGGTGGTACGCAACGGTCGGGCGATGTGCGCGGCGACGTCGGCGACCAGGGGTTCTTCGATGCAAGTGAAGTGGTCACCGTCGATATCGACGACGTCGAGGGCGCCGAGGCAGATCTCTCGCCAGAACGACATCGTCGCGTCCTCCATGCCGGGGGCGAACCCGGACGTGGCCTGCGGAAGGAGGAAGCGGATGTCGCCCGTGTAGGGCGCGGGGCGGAAGCGGGTCGACAGGAAGCTGTGCCGCAGCACCCGGAACATCCCCGACACCATCTCCGGCGGTGTGTACTCTCCCGACAGCCGCGAGGCCGCGTTCGCGTACAGGGTGAACCGGTCCTCCTGGCTATGCGCGCCGAGCCGCCGGAAGAGCGCGGCGACCGCGTCGAGGTCCCGGTCGCCGCCGACCTCGCCCAGCGCTCCCACCGGGACCCGGCCGTGGTGCCGTTCGATCGCCTGGGCGAAGGCCCGCCCCGCCGCATCGGAGCTGACCGGGCCGAACCCGAGCCGATCGATGCTGAGTCCCAGATTCGGGATGAACAGCGCCTCCAGCATGAGATCCTCCTCGACGTCGACGAGGACCGGGTGGCTGCTCACCAGGATCAGGTCGTCGAGGTCGATGCCGCGCTCCAACAGCCGCCGAGCCACCTCGGTGGCATACAGGCCGCCCACGCAGTAGCCGATCAGTTGGAAACGCTCGTAGCCCTCGGCGAGCAGCCGATCGGTGTAGTGGTCGGCGAGGCGCTCGATGGTGTTGCTCGGCTCCAGCGCGCAGTACATCTCCGGATCCTCGATCACGATCCCGACCACGGGGCCGAGGTGCTGGGCGGTCAGCCTCGCCGCCAACGGCCGGAAGCACTCCATGGTGCCCATGCCGGCGTGGAACATCACGCGGACCGGTCCGTCACGGGTGTCCCGGAACCGGACCAGGCTCGCGATGGAGGCGTCCAGTCGTGACCCGGTGCCCGCATCGGCGTGATCGGGCGCCGGTCGGGCCCGTTGGCGCAGGAAGCGGGCGAGGTCGGCGATGGTGGGCGAGTTGAGCAGGTGCCGTAGCAGCGTGTCGAACGGAGTGTCGGCGGCCGCCGGAATCTCCTCGCGCAGCCGCCCGACGGTCCGCGCCATGATCAGGGAATCCGCCCCTCGGTCGACCAGGTTCTCGACCCGCCCGATCGGCCCGGTGGCGAGCGCGTCGGACCAGATGGCGGCGAGGGCGGTCTCGAGGTCGTCGGCCGGCGCGTCGTCCGGGTCGGCGGTCTCGGCGGCGTTCGCGGTGGGCAGCCAGCCCTGTACCACGGCCCGATCGACCTTGCCGTTGGTCGACAGGGGCAGCCGGTCGACGATCTGGATGCCGCGCGGGATCATCGGCTCGGGCAGGCGGTCGACGAGGAACCGATGCAGGTCCTCGGGCCGCACCGGCACCCGATCGGCCTTGAAGCGCGCCGCGAACAGGTGCAGTCCGTGCGGCGCGAGGACGTGCTCGTCGTCGGGCAGGCACACCGTCTCCACCGCGCCCGCCTCCGCGAGCAGGGCCAGCCACTGGTCGCGGTCGAGGTAGGACGCTCCGGACCGGCGTGCGGCGTCCTCCGGGGGCGTCATCATGAACGCCTGGGAGGCGAGGATCCACGGGTGCTCGCGGGTCGGCTCGGTGAGCACCATCCAGCCGCCGGGCGTGACCAGGTCACCGAGGCGGCGCAGGGCCGCGCCCGGATCGCGGGAATTCTCCAGCACGCCGGCGGCGAGCACCACGTCGAACGAGTTCGGCGCCAGTCCCTGTGCCCGCATGTCGAGGTCGATGTCGACCACGCCGAACCGGACCCCGGGGTGGGCCCCGAAGCGGGCCCGCGCCGCAGGCAGGAAGAACCGTGACACGTCGGTGAACAGATAGTCGACGTCGGTGCCACCCAGCGCCTCGAGCACGGGCTCCGTGGTGGCTCCGGTACCCGCGCCCACCTCGAGCACCCGCAGACCGAAGGCCCCGGCCGACTCGGTCGCGATGCGCTCCACGATGGTGCGCACGCCCCGGTTGAGGTAGCGGACCATGAGGTTGTCCCGGTACAACGCGTCAGCGACCTCGGTCTGCCCGCCGGGCAGGAGCAGGGCGACCGGATCCTGCTCGCCGACGAGCAGCGCGGGCAGGACCTCGGTGTTGCCCCGCAGGTACCGCAGGAACCCCGCCAGGCCCAGGCCGGTGGCGGCGGCCTCGGTGGCCTGCCAGGTGCGGGCGACGGTTTCCTCGTCGACGGGCGTATTGAGGGCGAACCGCTTTGCGTCGTCCGACGCCGTGAGGTGGCCGGCGTCGGCGAGCACCGCGAGCCAGCGTCCCAGCAACCAGCGGTGGCGCGGGTCGACCGCGGCCGCGATGTCGTCGCCGTCGTGGGTCGCGTCCGTGGTGGGGAAGAAGCCGAGCCGGCGCAGCGCCAGGGTCATGGCCGACAGGACGGCGTCGTCGAGGCGGGCGACGTAGGTGTCCACCTCCGCGCGATCGACACCGGCGACGAGGGCCCCGGTCGCGAAGTGCACCAGCGACGCAATCTGTCCGGCCCGGCCCCGGTCGACGACGGGGGCGCGCCGGGCTGGCTCGACCACGCCGAACAGCGCGCGCGGGCCGCCGGGCTGCCCGTCGACGACCACGCAGGCGGCCGTCACGGCCGGGTGCTCGCAGAGGGCGGCCTCGACCTCCCCGAGTTCGACGCGGTGGCCCCGGATCTTGACCTGGGTGTCCTCCCGGCCCAGGAACTCGATCTCCCCGCCCGGTCGGTAGCGGCCTCGGTCACCCGTGCGGTAGAGCCGCTCCCCGTCCCGCGGGTGGGTGACGAACCGGGCCGCGGTCGTCTCCGGGTCGCCGAGGTAGCCCTGGGCGAGACCCGCTCCGGTGATGAACAACTCCCCCGCGACCCACACGGGGCAGTCCCGATACGACGGATCGAGCACGCGGAAGCCCTGGTTGGCCAGGGGTACGCCGTAGGGGACGCTGGGCCACGCCGGGTCACGGCCGGTGATCGGGTGGTGGATCGACCAGATCGCGGCCTCGGTGGCGCCCCCGAGGCTGACGACCCGCACGCCGGGGATGATGGCGATCTCGTCGGGGAGCGCGACGGGGATCCAGTCCCCGGACAACAGCGCCAGGCGCAGCGACGCCGGCACGGCGGCCGGGCCGGACCGCAGGTAGCTGGTCAGCATCTGCATGAGGGCGGGAACCGAGTTCCACACCGTCACCTCGTGCTCCGCGATCAGCGCGGCCCAGTGCGACGGGTCGGCTCGGCGGGCGGCCTGTGGGTAGACCAGGGCGCCGCCGACCGACAGTGGCCCGAAGATGTCGTAGATCGACAGATCGAAGCCGAGGTTGGAGACGCCGAGCACCCGATCGGCCGCGGTGATCGAGAAGCGTCGGTTGATGTCGCCGACGGTGTTGGCCGCGGCCCGATGGCTGATCACCACGCCTTTCGGGCGGCCGGTGGAGCCCGAGGTGTAGATCACGTAGGCGGGGTCGTCGGGGTCGCGCCGGGGGCCCGGCGTCACCGCCGAGGGTTCCAGGGTGTCCACCTGGATCACCCGTGCCCCGGCCGGCCAGTCGGTGCCGGTGGACAGCCACGACTGGGTGAGGACGTGCCGCGCGCCGGCGTCAGCGATCATCGCCCGGCGCCGCACCGGCGGCTGAACCGCGTCGACGGGGACGAAGACCGCGCCGGCCAGCAGGACACCAAGCACCGCGGCGACCTGTTCGACGCCCTTGTCCATGACGATCGCGACCGGGTGGCCCGCGCCGCAGTCCGCCGCCCGGAGTGCCCGTGCCACCCCCGCGGCCCACCCGGCCAGCTCGCCGTAGCCCACCGTTCGCCATGGGTCGATCACGGCCGGGAGCTGCGGTGTGCGAGCCGCCTGGGCGAAGATCTCCTCGTGCAGCAGGGTGGACGGCAGCGGCGCCGCGGTGTCGTTGACCGCTCGGCGCTCGGCGCTCTGCCAGCGGGGCAGGGCGACCACCTCGTCGGCCTGCCAGGGCGTGTCGCTGCCGGCCAGCTCGCGCAGCAGCGCCTCGAAGGCGGCGAACATGTCGTCGGTAACCCCCGTGGGGAACACGCCCTGCCGGACGTCCCAGTTCACGAGGAGACCCTCGGCGTCGTCCATGGTCTGGCAGTCGATGAACACCTGGGGAGTCTGGGTGACGCTGGCGCCGCCGGGCGGGGGCGTCGACCGTTCACTCTCGGCGGAGTCACCGAGCCCGATCGCGCTGGTGAACACGATCGGCATCAGTGCGGCGTCGCGCCCACGCCGGCGCGCCAGCTCGCGCATCACCTCGATGCCGCTGCACAGCGAATGATCGAGATCCTCGAACAGCTGCGCGCCGATGACGGCGGCTCGCGCCGCGAAGGTATCGGCGTGCGCCCACTCGATGGCCAGCAGGTCGACCGAGGTGAAGTCGCCGACCACCTGGCCGAGCTGGGGGTGCACCGGCTGGCGGTTCAGCACCGTGAGGTTGAGGGTGAACCGGGGCATCCCGCACCAGCGCTGGATCACGGCGGCGTAGGCGGCCAGCACGACGACCGACGGCGTGAGGCCGTGGTCGACGGTGCGTCGCTTCAACCGCTCCCACGCCGAGGTGTCCAGCCGCAGTGACCGGCGTGCGAACCGCGCCGGGGACGGCGGTGCGAGCACCGGCAGTTCGGGGGCGGCGGGCAGGTCGTCCAGTCGCGACCACCAGTAGTCCCGGTGCCGCTGGCCGCGGCTGGACTCCCGCAGTCCGCGCTCGGCGATCACGTGGTCGCGGAAGGTGATCTCCAGCGGGGGCAGTTCGCGGGCCGGCTCGGCGTAGCACGCCTCGAACTCGCCCAGCAGCAGCCAGATGCTGGTCCAGTCGGCGACCAGGAAGTCCATGGACAGGTGCAGCACGGTGTGCGCCGCGGTCTGGGTCAGGCGCAGCGCGAAGACGGGCCAGGTCGTGGTGTCGTGCATCGCGTGGTCCAGCTCGGCCCGGACCGCGGCCAGTTCCGCCCGCGCCCGTGCGTCGTCCAGCCCGCGCAGGTCGAGCTCCGGCAGCACCAGGTGAGCGACGGTGGGCAGTACCCGTTGGTATCCCTCGGGTTCGATGACGACCCGCAGCATGTCGTGCCGCTCCACGAGCCGGTTCCAGGCGGTCTCCGCCCGGCCGGCATCGAGGCGGGGATAGGTGATCTCCAGGTAGACGTGGCACCCCACCCCGCCGTACTCGAAGACCTGCCCTCGCCCGAGGAGATAGGCGGCCTGCACGTCGGTCAACGGGAACGGGTCGTACCTGGCGTCAGGGTCGGGACGCAGCACCACGGGCGGGTCCGCGTCGCGCAGCGACGCGATCACGGCGTCCCTGTTGGCGCGCAGCGCGTCCAGGCGGTCCGGGGTCAGCACACCCTTCGGCGCCCGGTACCGGATCCGGCCCGCCTCCTCCCACAGCTGTACGCCGGTTCGGCGCAGGTCGGCGATGAGTTCGTCCGCGCTGAGGATGTTCGTCACGAGGTGCCCTCCCGCTTCGAGGTGGTGGCGGGACTCAGCACGGCGCCGTGCAGTTTCGCCGGGTCGAGGTCGGTCCGAAGTCCCGCCAGTTCCACGCCGAGCACCTCGGTGGTGGCGGCCGGGACGACGGTCAGGTATGGATCGTTGTCGATGAGGATAGCCATCGCCGGTCGCGCGGCATCGGCCACCGCGAAGCGCACCCGGCCGATGCCGCGCGCGCCGTTGGGGTGCACGATGCTGGCCGGCCGCTGCGGCGGGTCGTAGGCCGACACCACCAGGGGCATGCCGGCGGGGCGGGTCGCGAGGTACTCGTAGCGCACGGCCCGGCCGTCCGGTCGGGTCCGTCTCCCCTTGATCACCCGCGAGGTGTCCACACCCGCGGACCGCAGTGCGGCCCGCGTGTCGGCGAGGCTCGTGGCCTCGGTCTCCAGGGCGAGGTCGCGACAGCCCTGCCCGGGTTGCGCCCAGTGGGCGAGCCGATCACCGGCCGCGGCGCCGAACAGGAGCCCGACGGGTCGGCGCCACCGCCGGGCGGCCGCCGTCAGCTCGAAGAACTCCAGGAACGGACCGTCGGCGAAGCGGATGAAGGCGTTGCGGGCGCGTTCGGGAGCCGAGCCCCACTCCATGGTGAACCCGAGATCCTCGTAGTCGCGGACCAGGGACCGGACGTCGTCGACCTTGCATATGACATGGCTGCATCTGAGCACGGAACGCTCCGTTCACCTCGGGTCGATCGCGGCCGCCGCCGTGGCCGTGACGAGTTCGGTCGCGGGCAGCGGTTGATGGGTCTGGGCCGGACGCAACGCCGGGTAGCCCAGGGCGGTGGTGGTCTCCTGCCAGAGCCGGCACAGCGTCAGGTGGTACTGCTCGGACGCGGGGCTGCCCCGGCCGGCGAGGACCCGGTCCCGGAGCGCGAGCAGATCCGCGCCGATCGCCGCGGGCCACCACCGGGTCAGGATCTCGCGGTAGCTGGGCGGCGACGGGTCGAGTTGGACGAGGCTGGGTTCGGCGAGGAACGCGGCCGCCTCGTCGTCGAAGTCGAAGGCGGTCGTCACCGGGTCCGGGATGTGCAGTCGTGGTGCCCACGTCACGGGTCCGTGGGTGTCGGTCAGGCAGAGGCGACCGGCGTCCGTGCTGATCGAGATCTGCTGCAGCAGCGGAAGGTGGTTGTCCGGGTCGTCGGGATCGATCTCGTGATGCACGATCGCGGTCAACGGGGTGGCCCCGACGTGTCCGGTCAGTACCCGGGCCGGGCCGGCGGGCTCGGGAGCGGCGGTGAGCCCCCAGGGTCGGATCGCGCCCAGCGCCTCGCCGAGGATGTGGACCAGGGGAAAGGCCACCTGGATCGCGCATCGCGCGTCGACATGGCGGGCCGGCCGCCGGGCGAGCAGCTCTCGGGCGGCGGCCACGAACCGGCGCACCGGTGGCAGGTGCACGTACAGGTCTCCGAGCAGGTAGACCACGCCGTGCCGCCGCGCGGCCTGGACGCAGCCGGCGACGTCGTCGTGGTGGACCGGCTGCTCCTGCAGCACGTGGATGCCCAGGGCGAGCAGCTCACGTGCCAGGTCGCTGCCGGCACCGCCGGTCACGCCGGAGCGGATCACGACGCAGGCGACGTCGGCCCGGCCACGCAGCCGGGCGGGGTCGGTGAACAGCGGGACGCCCGCGCGTTCGGCGCAGGCCGCGGACTGGGCGCTGCCGCGGCTGAGGATGCCGACCAGCTCGAAGTCGGCGCGGAGTTCCGCGAGGGCGGCCAGGTAGAACTGCCCGAATGTGGTGCCGCAGACGACGACGCGCAAGCGGCGCCCTTGCCTGCTCACAGGGCACCCGCCTCGACTGTGCGAAGCGCCTCTATCGAGGTCGCCAGGACCGTCACCCGGCACACGCCGGCCGCGAGCAGCCACGTCAGGGTCGCGAGGGGGTCGAGCGCGGTGGCGGCACAGGCCGTTCCCGGTGCCACCGTGCCGTCGTGAACGGCCAACGCGGACACCGCGGTGACCGCCCCGGTCAACTCCGACACGCCGGGCCCCTGCACCAGTCCGGTCCGGGTCCGGGCGACGCCGTCGACCTCGCCGTCGAGCTGGGTCAGCAGGGTCGTGGACGCCGGATGGCCCGCGGCGTCCACTTCGGATGCACGGCACAGGTCCGCGACCGCGTCGGCACGCGGTCGGGTGCGTGCGCGGTCGAGCGCCACACCCCACGTGCCCGGCAGGACGCTGTACCAGTCCGCGCGGGTCAACCCGAGCGCCCGCGCCACCTGTACCCCTTCGTGGTCGAGGTACGGGAAAGCGGACACGCCCTCGGGGAAGAACGGCAGCGCCTCGTCGATCTGTCGGGTGAGCACCCGCGACCGTGGACCCTGCCGCCACGCGGCGAGGGGTTCGCTCGCGCCATCGAGCGCGCCGTCCAGGTAGTCCGCAGCCGCGGTGGCGGTGAACCTGTCCCGTACTCCGATGTAGGCGGTCAGGGTGTGGACCGTGGCGAACTCCCGGGCGGCGAGCCACCGCGGGAAGAGCCCGGACAGCCCCGGCCACGCCCCGGCGGCGAACACGGCCCGCCGATCGTCGCCCGCCGCGCCGCCCTGGGCGACGCGCTCGGCGGTGGCGGCGTCGCCGCCGGCATCCACGTAGTGCGCACCGGCCCGCCACACGGTCCGCGCCGCCGCTTCGGCCAGGTGCTGTGCCGGTCCGGCGCAGTTGGCGACGACGGTACAGCCGCGGGCGAACGCGGCGAGCGACGCCTCCCGCGTGGCGTCGACCCGTACCACCTCGACACCGCCCGGCAGCTCGCCGGCGACCGGCGCCACGGTCTCGGGCCGGCGGCCGCCGAGGCGCAGGTCGGCACCGTGCCGGGACAGCAGCCGGGCGGCGTGCGCGCCGACGGCGCCGGAGGCACCGAGGAGGCCGATCACAGGGCGCCCTCGTCGATGTCGGCGTCCCCGCCGGCGAGCTGCCGGGCGACCGCGGCCACCGTCGGCTCGGCGAAGAAGTCCCGCAGGGACAGGGGGCCGCGGAACCGGTGTCGGAGCCGTTCCACGAGTCGGGTGGCCAGCAGGCTGTCACCGCCGAGGGCGAAGAAGTTCTGGTTCCGCCCCACCGTCAGGGTCAACAGGTCGGTCCAGACGGCGGCAACCGCCTCTTCCAGGGGCCCGTGCGGCGGCTCCACCTGCTCGGGGCCCCGGTCGGTGGCCAGCGACCGGACCAGGGCCGGCCGGTCCACCTTGCCGTTGCGGCCGAGCGGCAACCATGCGACGACCTCGATCCGGTCCGGAAGCATGTGCCGCGGGAGCGCCGACGCGGCGGGCGTCAGCAGCGCCGCCGGGTCGACGTCGGGTGGCGTCTCCGGCCGCCCACCGCTGAGCAGCACGGTCGACGACGCGCCGACCGCGTGATGGGTGATCCCGTGCCAACCGGCGCGCTCGCAGCGGGTGCCCCATTGGCGCGCCGACAGCGTCGGTGACGCGGCGGTGCGGCGTTCGCCGTCGAGGTCGCGGTAGCCGTACTCCAGCAAGGCCGCGGTGAGCAGCGCGAGCGGGGGCAGCTCGCCCTGCTCGACGGCCACGAGCCGGCCCCCGGGGCGGGCCAGCAACCGCGCCAGCGTCGGCCCCTGCGTCGGTTCCGGATAGCGGTGCAGGGCGTTGACGGCGAGGACCATGTCGAAGCGGTGGCGGAGGTCTCCGGGCACCCACAGATCGGGCACCGTCCGGCACTCTGCCGCGTGCGGGTGGGTGGCCAGTCGTCGGGCGGCGTCGGCGACCATCGCCGGTGACCGGTCGAGCAGGGTGTAGCGCACCTGCTCGGGCGTGAGCGAGGACAGGATCCGCTCGGCCGTGTGCCCGGCGCGGCCGTCGATCTCGACGACCTCCATCGGGCGGCCCCGGGCGGCCGAGCGGGCCGCGATCTCGCGGGCCGCCTCGGCCAGCGCGGCGTGGCCGTTCGGGTCGTGGTCGGCGAGCGCGGCGGGGGCCAGCAGGTCGTCGTCGAGGAGCACCGCGGGGTCGAGGGCTCCGGTCAGGATGCGGCGGTAGTCGTCGCGGCGGTGCAGTACCCGGTCGCGGACCCGGGCCACGAACCCGGCGTCGCCGTCGGAGCCCGGCCGGGTGGCCGGCCGCAACGCCGCGTCGAGCCGGGGGCCGGCGCCCAGTGTCCCACCGTCGCCGGTTAGTACCGCGCGGGATCGCAGCCACCGCAGCCAGAGCCGGACGACCGGCCGGTGCTGCTCGGCGACTTCGAGCCGGTCGGTGAGGTCGGCGACGCTCTCGTGGTGGCCGCCGGTGAGCGTCTCCAGCCCCAGGATCCGCACCAGGAGGGCGTCCACCTCGTCGGCCTCGACCGATCCGGCGGAGGGAGCGTCACCGGTGGCATTAAAGTCCACTATGGATGACTCGACCGGAACTGTGTCCACTGTGGATTGCGGTGCTATGACATCTACTGTGGAGTCAGCTATTTCCGTCGCAGGTGACTGCTCCGCGGCACCGGCGGTGCCGGTTTCGACGACGGCCACGACGAGCCGGCGGTCGTCGGTCACGGCGGCGACGGCACGGCCGACGCCGGGCTGGCTCTGGAACGCGGCTTCGATCTCGCCGAGTTCGATCCGGTGGCCACGGATCTTGACCTGGTGATCGGTACGGCCCAGGAACTCCAGGACGCCGTCGGGTCGGTAGCGCCCGAGGTCTCCCGTGCGGTACCAGCGGCCGTCGTCGGTGCCAACGAACTGCCGGGCGGTCTGCCGCGGGGCGCCACGGTAGCCGCGGGCCACTCCGGTGCCGCCGATCCACAGTTCGCCCGGCACCCAGTCCGGGCGGTCCCTGCCCGCGGTGTCCACCACCCGGAACCGCTGGTTGGCCAGCGGCCGGCCGTAGGGGATCGAGGTCCAGCTCGGATCGACCCGCGCGACGTCGGTGAAGTTCGACCAGATCGCCGCCTCGGTCGCTCCGCCGAGGGCGACGAACCGGCACCGCGGTCGGACCGCGGCCACCCGCCCCGGCAGGTCGAGTCCGACCCAGTCCCCGGAGACCAGCACCAGACGCAGCGGCGGCCGGGCGCAGGTGTCGCCCGCAAGCACCGTCAGCAGCATCTCCAGCAGCACCGGCACCGAGTTCCAGATGGTGACGCCGTGCCGCTGCGCGAGGTCCACCCACCGCCGGGCGTCCCTGCGTGCCGCGTCGGTGAGGAGCACCACGGCCCCGCCCACGGACAGGAGCCCGAACACGTCGTACACCGAGAGGTCGAACTCCAGCGCGGAGACCGCGAGCACCCGGTCGCCGTCGCCCACGGCGAACCGGCGGTTGACGTCGGCGATGGTGTTCCACGCCGCCCGGTGAGTGATCTCGACCCCCTTGGGCTCCCCGGTGGAGCCGGAGGTGAAGATCACGTAGGCGAGCCGGTCGGTGTCGACCGTGGCCGGGCCGGGCAGCGGCGCCACGGCGGCGGTCGCGCCGATCAGCACCACCTCGGCCGCGGGGCGCCCGATCGCGCCGGCCTCGTCGGTGACCACCAGTCGGGCGCCGGCCAGGCGCTGCATCCGCTCGCGTCGCGCCGCGGGCTGCTCCGGCCCGATCGGGAGATAGGCCGCACCCGCCGCCAGCACTCCCAGCACGGCGACGATCTGGTCCGGGCCTCTCGGCAGGCTCACCACGACCGGCTCGCCGGGCCCGACCCCCCGGCCCGCGAGCGCACCGGCCACCCGCAACGCTCGGTCGGCCAGTTCGCCGTAGCCCAGCTCCCCGCCTTCGTCCCACCGCAGCGCCACCCGGTCCGGAGCCTCGGCGGCGCGGCGGAAGAACTCCTCGTGCAACGCCACGTCCGCGAACTCCCGCGCGGTGGAGTTGGCCGCTGCCCGGACCCGTCGCTGGGCGGCCGGCAGCAGCTCCGGCACCGGCCGTCCCCACTGCCCCTCCCCCAGCCACGCCAGCACCGCGCGGTACGCCTCGAACAGCGCGTCCAGCACGCCCGTGGCGAAGACCTCCTCGCGGGCGTCCCAGTTGATCAGGATTCCCTGGTCGAACTCGCTGACCTGCACGTCCAGCCAGATCTGCGGGCCTTGCGAGACGATCCAGGCCGGCTCACCGAAGCATTCGCGGGCCGGCGGGGAAAACAGGTCACCGAAGCCGAGGGCGCTGGTGTAGACGACGGGCGCGAGCACGGTCTCGCCGAGCAGCCGTGATGCGTCGCGCAGCACTTCGACCCCCGAATAGCGGCTGTGCCGCACATCCGCGTGGAACCGGTCCTGCAACCGGCGGGCCCGTTCGGCGAACGATCCGGGGGTCGACCCGGCCCAGCTCAACAGCACCGACGAGGTGAAGTCGCCCACCACAGCGTCGATGTGGGGATGCCGCGGTTCTCGGTCGAACAGCGGCAGGTTGAGCAGGAAGTCGGGCTCGGTGCTCCACGCCGTGAGGGTCTCGGCGAACGCGGCCGCCAGCGTCATCGACGGGGTCAACCCGTGGTGTCGGGAGAGTTCACGCAACCGGTGTGTGGTCTCCGGTGCCAGCCAGTGGCTGCGGCGCACCACCTGCGTCGCCGGGGCCGCCTCAAGATCGGCGCGTACCGGCAGTTGGGGTGCCGCGGGCAGTTCAGCCAGACGCGCCCGCCAGTAGTCCCGGTCGGCTTCGACCCGGTCGGTGGGGCGGGTGGCCCGGTGGTCCGCGCAGTAGCGGGGGAAGCTGTAGTCGAGTGTGGGAAGCGGCGCATCCGGGTGCGCGTACAGCCGGGCCAGGTCATCGAAGAGGGTCTGCACGCTGAGGGCGTCGGCGGGGATCATGTCGAGGTCGAGGTGCAGCCGGGTGCCGCCGGCGCGGATCGCGTCCGGCAGCAGCGAGAGCCGGACATCCAGCACCCGGCCGGACGCGACCTCCAGTTGCTGGGTGGACATCAGGCGCCGCAGCCGCGTCAGGGCGTGCTCGGCACGGTCGGCGGGCATGGCCCGCAGGTCCTGGACGGGCAGGCCGGGCCACCCGGCGTCCGGGAGGACCCGCTGGTAGCCGTCGCCGCCGATCTGCACCCGCAGCATGCCGTGCCGCTCGATCAACGCGCGCACCGCGGCCGCCAACCGCTGCGGGTCGACACCGGTGCCGTCGAACTCGAAGTAGAAGTGAGCCGCGACCCCACCGAGTCGTTGCCCGGGCGCGCGACCCACCCAGTAGGCGTGCTGCATGGTGGTCAGCTCGAACGGCGCGCACTCGTCGGTCTCGCCGGCGCGGGCCGCGCCCTCAACTTCTCCGTGCGGCTGCGCGGCAGCGTCTCCGTGCGGCTGCGCGGCAGCGTCTCCGTGCGGCTGCGCGGCAGCGTCTCCGTGCGGCTGCGCGGCAGCGTCTCCGTGCGGCTGCGCGGCAGCGTCTCCGTGCGGCCGCGTGACGAGTTCCCGCCAGGCGGCCAGTGTCGGTTGCGCGATGAGGTCGGCGAAGCGCACCGTCGCGCCGGCCTGCTGCCACTGGCCGGCCAGGCGCATCATCGTCATCGAGTCCATACCAAGTTCGATGAGGTTCAGATCCTCACCGATGTCCTCGACCGGAAGCTCCAGAACGGATGCGACCGTGTGGCGCACGTCGTCGTGCGGGTCGAGTTCACTGGTTGTCGGATGCACGTGCTCGCCCCCTCCCGGATCAGGCATCAGGCCGCGCGCGAGGCCCACAGCAGGCCCAGCTCCAGGTCCTTCCACACGCAGTCCACCTCGCTGAAACCGGCTCGGCGCAGCCAACGCAGGTGCGAATCGACGTCCGCCGGGGTGACCCGGACGTCCCAGTTGTAGTGCCGGGTGGGGTCGCGGCGGTACAGCTCGGCCAGCCCGTCGCTGGCGGGGAAAAGAAGATCCATGTTCAGCAGGGCGCCGCCGGGGCGGAGCACACCGAAGATGTCGTGGTAGACCCGCTCGACCAGTTCGGGCCCTGCCACGTTGTGGATGGCCAGCGCCGACACGACGGCGTCGAAGGGGCCGCCGAGACGGTCCGCCCAGCCGCGCTCGTTCATGTCCGCCAGCCGGTAGGTGACGCGGGTTCCGTAGCGGCCGAGACGCTCCGCGGCCACGCTGACCATGGCCTGCGAGTAGTCGTGCAGGGTAACGTGTGCCGCCGGCCACCGTTCGAGGACTTCGGCGCTGACGGCACCGTAGCCGCCACCGACGTCGAGGACGCGTATCGGTCGGGCGTGCGTCGCCGGGATCAGCCCGGCCAGGCGACGCAGCATCGGCCGCCGGTCGACGTCGCGGGTCGCGTCGCCCTCGATCCATTCGGAGACATAGGTTGCCGAGTGCCAGTCGTGCGTACCGTTCGGCCGAAAGTCAGCGCCCACACCACGTCCAATCTGTCGGGACAACAGCGCGTCCGACGGGCCTCCGGCGGGCGTCGTCGCGCCACCAGAAGCCCAGATGGTAATGATAATCATTGCAAAGACTGTCGGCGTCCGCCACCCATCGGTTCGCGAAATCTTCGGCTGTCCGATGTGGACACGACAATCTCGCCCCGGAGCGCACCAGCGATCAGCCGCGACAACGCGCCATCCGGGGCCACCCCGGGCCCACCTGGAGCATGGCGATAATGGGTGTCATGCTCACCGCCCTGCACCGAGGAGTGCCCGGCTCGCCCACCGTGGTCGTCTTCCCGCACGCGGGCGGCAGCCCGCGCTTCTTCCAGCACTGGGGGACGGCTCTGCCGGCGACCACCCTCGTCGGCGTCACCTACCCCGGGCGGGACACCCGCGTCGACGTCTCGTACGGCGACAACCCCTACGGCGACGACCTTGTCGGCCTGGCCCGTAGCGCCGCCGACGCGATCGGCCACGCCGGAATCGCGTCGCCGGTACTGGTCGGCCACTCGATGGGCGCCTATGTCGCGTACGAGGTCGCGGCCGCGCTCACCCGCGCCGGAACCACCGACGTGCGGGTGGCGGTCTCCGGACAGAACCCACCCGACGACCGCCCGACCACCACCCTGCACCTCGCGGACGACGCGGACCTCGTCGCCGACATGGTCCGCCAGGATCCGGGCTCCGCGCCGCTGTGGCAGCTCCATGAGGTGCGGTCGATGTTTCTGCCGGCCGTCCGGGAGGACTATCGGTTGCTGGAGACCTACACGGCCACCGCGACGGTGGTGGCCGAACTGCTCGTCTGCTACGGCGATCGTGACCACGAGGTCTCCCCCGATCGACTCGACGGGTGGCGCCGGTACGCGGCCCGGTTCCATCCACCCGTCGCCCTGTCCGGTGGCCACTTTTTCCTCAAGGCCCCCGATGCCCAGCTGCCGCGGCAACTCGCCGGCTACTTCGGGCTGTGCTGAGGCACGGTCAGGAACCTGCCGCCGGGCCGGCGATCCGCGCCATCAGCGCCTTCCGGTCGATCTTCCCGATCTTCGTCAGGGGGAGGCGATCCACGTACTCGATCCGGTCCGGAAACTTGAAGCTCGCCACCCCGCGCGCCTGGAGGAAGGCCCGGATCTCCCGTAGGGACCGCGGCCGCTCGCAGACGAGGAACACGCAGACCCGCTCGCCCAGCTCGGAATCGGGGACGGGCACCGCGGCGGCGGCGCTGATCGCGGGGTGCGCGACCAGGTGGCCTTCCAGCTCCGCACACGGGATCTTGTCTCCGCCTCGGTTGATCACGTCCTTCAGCCGCCCCTCGATCACCAGGTGCCCGGAGGGGAGCCGCCGGGCCAGGTCGCCGGTGCGGTACAGGCCGTCCGGCGTGAACGACCCGGCGCTGCTCTCCGGCGCGCGAAAGTAGCCCCGCACGGTGTACGGTCCCCGCGTCCACAGCTCTCCCACCCCGCCAGCCTCGACATCGACCCCGTCGGGATCCACGAGCCGGACCTCGTCGGCCGGGCACGGTGGCCGTCCCTGGGTGGTGAGCACCAGATCGTCCGGGTCGTCGAGCGCGGTCATCGTCAGCAGGCCCTCGGCCATGCCGTACACCTGCTGGAGACCGCAGTCGAGGCGCTGCGTGGCGCGCCGCGCGCTCTCCGGTCGGAATACCGAGCCGCCGACCTGAACGAGCCGAAGACTCGACAGGTCGCTCCGGTGCCACCGGGTGGCCTCGGTCCAGAACTCCACGACGGAGGGTACGAGCGTGGTCCAGGTGACCCGCGCACGCTCGATCAGCGGGAACGCGTCGTCCGGGCTCGACGTCGGCGACATGACAGCCGTCCCCCCGGAGGTGAGGGTGCCCAGTAGGCCCGGACAGGCGAGCGGGAAGTTGTGTGCCAGTGGCAGGGCCGCGAGGTAGATGTCGTCACGGTCCAGGCCCGCCGCGGCGCACGCGTTCGGCAGGTAGGCGTAGTTCTCATGGGTGCGTGGCACCAGCTTCGGGCCGCCCGTCGTGCCGCCGGACATCACACACAGCGCGAGGTCGTCGGCGTCGACGTCCGGGCGTGGTTCGGGCCCGTGGTAGAGCTCCCGCACCGGGGTGAACTCCGCCGGTTCCCCGGCGACCACCACGTGCCGCACCGTCCCGACGTCCACGCACAGCTCCCTCGCCTGGGTCCGGAAGTCGAAGCCGCCGTAGTGGTCCGGAACGACGTAGGCCGCCGGCTCGGCGATCTGCATCAGCGCCCGGAGTTCCTGTCGCCGGTAGGCGGGCATGACGAGCACGGGCGTCGCGCCGACCCGCATCAACGCGAACAGCACCTCGACGAACTCCACGCCGTTCGGGAGCTGGACGACGACCCGGTCGCGGGCCGTCACGCCGAGCGCGACCAGTCCGTTCGCGAGGCGATCGCACCGGTTGTCGAGCTCGGCGTAGGTCAGCCTGGCGGCACCGGCGACGACGGCCAGGGCGTCGGGATACCGTCGCGCGCACTCGCGGAACCGCTCCCCCAACGTGCGGCCCTGCCAGTGGCCTGCTCGGCGGTAGTCCGCGGCCGTGGATTCCGGGTAGGGGGTCCAATCGCGTCCCATCGTCCTCCTTCGAAGGGTGGGATCGGGCGCCGCACGGCGGTTCGGGTGGGCCATGCGCCGGTCGGGTCAACCGGCAGGGGGCGCGGAGAAGTCGCCGACGCTCTGCCAGGGCTGCTCGATGTCGATGAGGCGGTCGCCGGCGCGGAGCCGTTCGTGGGCGACGTCGCGACCCACCCCGATCGGTGCTTCGCCCCGGCCGACGGTGTCCGCCGCCCGCAGCAGCACCCGCCGCACGTGGGCGACCGCCCGGTCGGTCGCACCGAGGTGTTCCCGGCTGCGGTCGTAGATCGGCCCCATGCTCTCCTGCACGGCGAGATCCTCGAGCATGATCCCGTCGATACCCGACCAGCTCGCGCCGGATTCCATCGCGGTCCGGTCCTGCCGCCACCGGGTGACCCCCTGCCGCACCGGGTGCGGGTCGTCCGCGGCCTCCGGGGGCGGGCAGCCGGCCTTT
>NZ_BBQH01000016.1 GCF_018397995.1 Rhizomonospora bruguierae | reverse complement strand
CCAGGGCGCCGCGGCGCGGGCGGCGGGCGACCTGGCGGGCGCGGCGGGGCCGCCGGCCTCGGCCGCGCCGACCGGTCGGGGCACCCCGGCACGCCGGCGCAGAATCCGCCGGTTCATCCCACCGCAGCACGGCGCCTGGGCCATGCTGCTGCTGCCCTGGCTCGCCGGCGTGCTGACCGCCGGGTTCCGCTGGCCGCACCTGCCGCTGCTGGTGGCCTGGCTGACCGGCTACCTGTTCAGCTACTACCTGCTGCTGGCGGTCAAGACCCGCCGGCCCGGCCGGGTACGCGCGCAACTGGCCGTGTACGGGGTGCCCACGGCCCTGCTCGGCGGGCTCGTGCTCGTCGCGCGGCCCCATCTGCTGTGGTACGCGCCGCTCTACGCCCTGCTGCTGGCGGTCAACGCCGGCTACGCGGCCCGCCGCGACGAACGCGCGCTGCTCAACGACGTCGCCTCGGTGGTGCAGAGCTGCCTGATGGTGTTCGTCTGCGCCGCCGTCGCCGACGTCCCGCCCGCCGACGTCGCGGTCACGTTCGCCGCCCTGCTGGCCTACTTCACCGGCACCGTCCTGTACGTCAAGACCATGATCCGGGAACGCGGCAACGTGGGCTACCGGCGGGCGTCGGTCGCGTTCCACCTGGTCGCGGCAGCCGCACTGCTCTGGCTCGCCCCGATCGTCGGCGCGGTGTTCCTGCTGCTGCTCGTCCGCGCCTGGGCGCTGCCGGGCCGCCGGCTCAAGCCCGTGCACATCGGCGTCATCGAGATCGGCGCGTCGCTGCTCGTGCTCCTCGCCACGGTCGCCGTCTGATCACGCGGGTGAGCAGCCGCCCCGGCCAGCAGCCAGGCGCAGCGGGCGGGGCACCCTCCAGCGGGAACTGGCAGCCGGTCTCGGTCGGCTGGCAGGCCGACAGGGCTGGGCCACAAGCCCTTGGGAGCGGCGGCGAGGCCACAGTAAAGGCGACGACCAGCCAGCCCCGCCGCTGGCAGACCGAGTAGGCGGGACACAAGCCCACGCGAGCGGTAATCCGGCGGGAGTGGCGGCGAACAGCCACCCTCGCCGCTGGCAGGCCGAGTGGGCTGGGCGCACGCCTGTCGGGAGTGGCAGCGGCGGGGCGGCCGTAAATGAGCGGGACCGGTGGCCGGGGGCAGCCTATTGTTGAGCGTGGTATGTCTTCCCCTGATCTGATGGCGCGCCTGCCCGAGTTGACCCTGCGCGACGAGCACCGGCTGCGGCGCCGGCTCGACGGCGCCCGGACGGTGCGCGACGCGGCCGCGCGCGAACGGACCCTCGCCGCGATCGAGGGTGACCTCGCGGCGGCGGAGCGGCGGATCGCGACGCGACGCGCGGCGGTACCGGTGCCGTCGTACCCCGCGGAGCTGCCGGTCAGTCAGCGCAAGGACGACATTCTCGCCGCCATCCGGGAC
Source organism: Rhizomonospora bruguierae (assembly GCF_018397995.1). Taxonomy (GTDB): domain Bacteria; phylum Actinomycetota; class Actinomycetes; order Mycobacteriales; family Micromonosporaceae; genus Rhizomonospora; species Rhizomonospora bruguierae. The sequence goes on along the minus strand of NZ_BBQH01000016.1, from coordinate 206,264 downwards.
CACCAGGTGGTGATCGTCGCGGGTGAGACGGGGTCCGGCAAGACCACGCAGCTGCCGAAGATCTGCCTGGAGCTGGGGCGCGGGGTGCGCGGGGCGATCGGCCACACGCAGCCACGCCGGATCGCGGCGCGGACGGTCGCGGAGCGGATCGCCGAGGAGCTGGGCACCGAGATCGGGGCGAGGGTCGGGTACAAGGTGCGCTTCACCGACCGGTCCAGCGACGGCACGCTGGTCAAGGTGATGACCGACGGCATCCTGCTGGCCGAGATGCAGAACGACCGGGCGCTGCGCCACTACGACACGATCATCGTGGACGAGGCGCACGAGCGCAGCCTCAACGTCGACTTCATCCTCGGGTACCTGAAGCAGTTGCTGCCCCGGCGGCCGGACCTGAAGCTGATCATCACGTCGGCGACGATCGACCCGGAGCGGTTCGCCCGGCACTTCGGGGACGCGCCGATCGTGGAGGTCTCGGGGCGCACGTACCCGGTGGAGGTGCGCTACCGGCCGCTGATGGTGGAGGTCGAGGCGGCCGACGACGAGGACGAGGACGGGGTGCTCGTCCGGGACGCCACCGAGGCGATCGCCGACGCGATTACCGAATTACGGGCCGAGGGGCCGGGCGACGTTCTCGTGTTCCTGTCCGGCGAGCGGGAGATCCGCGACACGGCGGACGCGCTGGCCCGGCTCAACCTGCCCGACACGGAGATCCTGCCGCTGTACGCGCGGCTGTCCTCGGCCGAGCAGCACCGGGTGTTCCAGCCGCACCGGGGGCGACGGGTCGTGCTGGCCACCAACGTTGCGGAGACGTCGCTGACGGTGCCGGGCATCAAGTACGTGATCGACCCGGGCACGGCGCGGATCTCCCGGTACAGCCACCGGTTGAAGGTGCAGCGGCTGCCGATCGAGCCGGTGTCGCAGGCGTCGGCGAACCAGCGGAAGGGGCGGTGCGGCCGGGTCTCCGAGGGCATCTGCATCCGGCTGTACTCCGAGGAGGACTTCCTCGCCCGGCCCGAGTACACCGACCCGGAGATCCTGCGCACCAACCTGGCGTCGGTAATCCTGCAAATGACGTCGCTGGGGCTGGGCGACGTGGCGGCGTTCCCGTTCATCGACCCGCCGGACCGGCGCAACATCACCGACGGTGTGCAGCTGCTGCACGAACTGGGCGCGATCGACCCGGACCAGGCGGACCCGCGCAAGCGGCTCACCCCCGTCGGGCGGCAGTTGGCGCAGTTGCCGATCGACCCCCGGCTGGCCCGGATGGTGCTGGAGGCGGACCGGAACGGCTGCCTGCGCGAGGTCATTGTCATCGCGGCGGCGCTGTCGATCCAGGACCCCCGGGAGCGCCCGGTCGACAAGCGCCCGCAGGCGGACCAGAAACACGCGCGCTTCGCCGACAAGGAGTCGGACTTCCTGACCTTCCTCAACCTGTGGAACCACCTGCGGGAGCAGCAGCGCGAGCTGTCCTCCAGCGCGTTCCGCCGGATGTGCCGGGCCGACTTTCTGAATTACCTGCGCATCCGGGAGTGGCAGGACCTGGTGAGCCAACTGCGCCAGGTGGCCCGGTCGCTGAACCTGACGCTGAACGACACGGATCCCGAGCCGCAGCGGGTACACCTCTCGCTGCTGGCCGGCCTGCTGTCCCACATCGGCGTCAAGGACGTCGAGGGCAAGGAGTACATCGGGGCGCGGAACGCGAAGTTCGGCGTCTTCCCCGGCTCGGCGCTGTTCCGCAAGCAGCCGCGGTGGGTGATGGCGGCCGAACTCGTGGAGACGACCCGGCTGTGGGCGCGGGTCTGCGCCCGGATCGAGCCGGAGTGGGTGGAGCCGCTGGCCGGGCCCCTGGTCAAGCGCGGCTACAGCGAGCCGCACTGGGAGAAGAAGCAGGCCGCCGTGGTGGCGTCCGAGAAGGTGACCCTGTACGGGGTGCCGATCGTGACCTCGCGGAAGGTGAACTTCGGCCGCATCGACCCGGTGTACTCGCGGGAGGAGTTCATCCGGCGGGCGCTGGTGGAGGGCGACTGGGAGACCCGGCACGAGTTCTTCCACCGCAACCGGGACCTGCTCGACGAGGTCGAGGAACTGGAGCACCGGGCCCGGCGCCGGGACATCGTCGTGGACGATCAGGTGCTGTACGACTTCTACGAGGCGCGGATCCCGGGGCACGTGGTCTCCGGCCGGCACTTCGACAGCTGGTGGAAGAAGGAGCGGCGGGAACGGCCGGAACTGCTCACGTTCGACAAGGCGATGCTGGTCAACGCCGCCGCCGGTGGGGTCGCCGAGGCGGACTTCCCGGACGTCTGGACCTCCGAGGGGCTGGACCTGCCGCTGGCGTACCACTTCGAGCCGGGTACCGCCGCCGACGGCGTGACCGTCCGGGCGCCGCTGGCCGTGCTCGGCCGGCTCGACCCGGACGCGTTCGGCTGGCAGGTACCCGGACTGCGGGAGGACCTGGTTACCGCATTACTGCGCTCGCTGCCGAAGACCCTGCGTCGCAACTTCGTCCCGGTACCGGATTACGCGCGCGCGATCCTGGACGTGGCCGGACCCGAGGACGGCCCGCTGCTGGAGGTGCTCGAGCGGCACCTGCGCCGGCTCACCGGCGTGGCCGTACCCCGGGAGGCGTGGGACCTGAGCCGGGTACCCGATCATCTGAAGCCGGCGTTCCAGGTGGTGGACGACGAGGGCGGCACGGTGGCGCAGGGCCGCGACCTGGCGGTCCTGCAGCGGGAGCTGCGGCCGAAGGTGCGCCAGACGCTCGCCGCCGCCACCGAGGGCGTGCAGCGCTCCGGGCTGACCGGCTGGGAGATCGGCACCCTGCCGCGGGTGGTCGAGCAGCGCCGGGGCAGCTACGTGGTCACCGCCTACCCGGCGCTGGTCGACGAGGGGGCGACCGTGGCGGTGCGGCTGTTCGAGAGCGCGGCCGAGCAGGAGCGGGCCATGGCACGGGGCACCCGGCGGCTGCTCCAGCTGACGGTCCCGTCCCCGGTCGGGCTGGTCAACGCCCGGCTCAGCAACGCCGACAAGCTCACGCTCAGCCGCGCCAACCCGTACCAGAGCGCGGCGGACCTGCTGGACGACTGCGTCGCCGCCGCGCTCGACAAGCTGATCGCGGACCACGGCGGCCCGGCCTGGGACGCCGACGGCTTCGCCCGCCTGCGAGACGGGGTCCGGGGGCAGCTCGCCGACACGGTACTGGCCATCGTGACCGTGGTGAAGGAGATCCTGGCGGCGGCGTACGAGGTGCGGCGCCGGCTCACCAACACCACCCACCTGACCCTGCTGTCCGCGCTGGCGGACCTGCGTGGCCAGCTCGCCGGGCTGGTCGGGCCGGGCTTCGTCAGCGCCGCCGGCTGGTACCACCTGGGCGACCTGCCCCGGTACCTGGTGGCGATGCAGCGCCGGCTCGACCGGCTGCCCACCAACCCGGACCGGGACCGGCAGCTCACCGAGCAGGTGCACCGGGTCGAGCAGGAGTACGCGCAGCTGCGCACCGAGGTGCGGCCGAGCAGCCCGACCTGGGACCGGCTGCCCGAGATCCGCTGGATGATCGAGGAGCTGCGGGTGAACCTGTTCGCCCAGGGCCTCGGCACCGCGTACCCGGTCTCGGAGAAGCGCATCTACCGCGCGATGGACGACCTGGTCGCCTGAGCCCGGCGCCGCCGGGAACCCGGAGCACCACCCGGTGACGCGTGGCAACGCCCTCGCCGGGTGCCGTGCCTTTTCTCGCGCTCCGCACAACCCGGGGAGGCGTGGCAACGCCTTCGCTACATGCGTGCCTTTCTCGCGCTGCACCACCCGGGGACGCGTGGCAACGCCGACAGGCTCGCCAGGAGCGAGGCGAAGGCCAACGCCCCCGGGCGGGTGGCTATGCGGTCGGGGGCGTTGAGGGCGAGGCCGGCGGCGCCGTGGGCGCCGGCTCCCCGGGCTGCTTCGGGAACTGACCCGGCCCGGGTACCCGACGCTGCCGGTCGCCGGGCCAGTTGCGGTCGCCGGAGTCGCCGGGTCGCTTGCGGTCGCCCTGGTCACGGTGGCCGGCACCGGGGCCGGGGCCGCGGTAGTCGCCGTGGCCGCCACGGTGGTGCTCGGTGCCGTGCGTGACGGCGGCGCCGACCGCCACGCCGAGCCCACCGCAGACGCAGCCGATCAGCAGCCCGGCGACGCCGAGCCCGATGCCGGTGCGGCGGTCGATGCGGCCGCGCCAAGACCGGCGGCCGGGCCCGGGAGCGGCCGCGGCGGTGGACCAGCCGGTCGGCGTGCCGGGCGGCGGGGGTGGCGGCGCGGCGGCCGCGGATGTGGGCTGTGCGGCCTGCGGGCCCGCCCCGGGTGCCGGAGCCGCTGCCGGGTTCGACTCGCCCTCCCCCATCGACGACGAACCCGCCGGCGGGGGCACCGTCGGCGGTGGACCGACCGGCGGCGGGGGCACCGGGTCGAGGCGGGCGGTGTCCTCGGCCCCGCTGCGGGCCGGCTCGTCGGCGGCTGGGCGTTGGTCGGCGGGCATCTCGCTCTCCAGAGTCTGTACGGGGTGGGTGGCGGCCCCACTCGATCACGGTTGCTTACCCCGCCAACTGTGACACCGCCAGTTGAGCACCCTCGGCCGCGGAGACTAAGAATCCAGTGAGAAAGCCGCCGCCGCCACGCCGCCGCCACGGTGCTGCCGGGCCGTCGCCGCGGTGATGGTTCTGTGGTTGGCCGCCCAGGTTGTTGGTCTGGAACAGGATGCCCGAGTAGGTCGGGTCGGCAATGTCCACATCGGAGAACCGGACGCCCTGGAACACCTTGGACGCGGAGAACACCCAGATGCCGGAACGTCTGGGCGCCCCAGAAGTGGCCGCCCGCTCGCGCGATGAAGACGTTTTCCAACCGGGTCGGCGCCGAACCCGTTCATCGGGTACCCGAAGTCCAGCGAGCTGATCGTGATGCCGGAGGTAGACGAGGGTGTCCGCGATGTAGATGTTGCGGGCGAGAACAGCGACGCTACCGGCGCGTCGACGGTTCGCCACCCGCATTTGTCGACGCACAGGTTCTCCGCGACGGTCGCCGTCGCGGCGCCCTGGGAGTGGGGGCGACACGACGGCTTGACCTGCCCGCCGTACCCGCGGCGCGGGGCCGCCGGGTGGAGTAGAAGTGATCGGGTGGAGGAGGTAGCCGGTCGGGGCATCGAGGCCGTGCTCCGCCGGGTGCGCCGGGGCATGCGACGGCTGACGCCCGAGCAAACCCTGGACGCCGGACGGCGCGGCGCCCTGATCGTCGACACCCGGACCGAGTCGCAGCGGGCGAAGCAGGGCGAACTGCCCGGCGCCGTCCTGCCCGGCGCCGTGGTCATCGACCGGACGGTGCTGGAATGGCGGCTCGACCCCGGCTCTCCGGACCGGATACCCGAGGCGACCGGCTACGACCGGGAGATCGTGGTGGTCTGCCGCCAGGGGTACAGCTCCAGCCTGGCCGCGGCGAGCCTGCGGGCGCTCGGCTTGACCCGGGCGACCGACATGATCGGCGGTGTGGAGGCGTGGTGCGCCGTCGGGCTGCCCGTCACGTGGGACCCCGCCGACGTGCGCCACTGACCACGGCCACCCCTTACCCCACCGCCCGGAGGGCGGCCCGCGGGCGAGATCTTGGTACGACACGCATTTCCGGCCAAATCGGTACAACGATCTCCCACCCACAGCCGCCACGGGGGCGCCGGTGCCGTCCGTTAGGGGACGCGAAACGACGCGCCCGGCTCGTACCCCGCCCCGGAACCGGGCAGCACCAAACCAAGATCGGCGGCGGTGTTAGCGGAGGTGGGAGGCGCCGTTGAGGTCGAGAACGGCGCCGCTGGCCCACACCGCGGCCGGGGACGCCAGCCAGGTGACCGCCGCGGCAACCTCCGCGGGCTCGGCGACCCGGGCGAACGGGCTCTGCGCGCGGATGCCGTCCCCGGCGGGGCCCTCCAGCATCTCCTTCGCCATGTCCGTGGCCACGAAGCCGGGCGCGACCGCCGCCGACGCGATGCCGTGCGGGGCCAGCGCCACCGCCAGGGACTGGGTGAACGCGTGCACGCCCGCCTTCGTCGCCCCGTACGCCAGGGCGGTGGGTTCGCCCCGGTACGCACCCCGCGAGCCGACGGTGATGATCCGGCCACCGGCGGGGCCCTCGGGACGGTGCAGCAGGTGGTCCACGACGCACCAGGTGACGTTCGCGGTGCCCAGCAGGTTCACCGCCACCACGTCGGACCAGGAGGCCACCCACTCGTCGTACCCGGTGGCGTCGACGGGCTGGTGCGCGTGCGCGGCGGCGTTGTTGACGAGCAGATCGACACCGCCCAGGGCCGACACGGCGGCGCGGACCATCGACCGGACCTGCGCCGGGTCCGCCAGGTCACCGGCGACGGCCGCGTGACCGCTGCCCGGCGGGCGGGTGCGGGCGGCGGACTCCGGGGTGCGGCCGTGCACGGCGACGGTCCAGCCGTCGGCGGCGAGCGCGGTGGCGATGGCGGCGCCGATGCCGCGGGAGCCGCCGGTGACCAGGGCGCGACGGGTCGTCACACGAGCCTCCTCGAAGATCGGGTTCAGCGCCCGAATCTAGTCGAGCCCCGTCAGGCGTCCTCGCCGTGCTCGCGGCGGCGCAGGTCCTCCTCGCGGCGGCGCAGGTCGGCCTCCCAGCGGGCGAACAGGTCCTCGTCGTCGCGGCGCTGCCGGCCGCGCGAGGCCAGGAACTCCGGGTCGTCGTCCGGGCCGATCGGGCGGCGCGGCCGCTCGTGCTCGGGGAAGCCCCTGCCCGGCTTCCACGCCCCGGCCGCGCCGGCGGCGTGCCGCTGCGGGCGTCCCGCCACGAACCACGCGATCGGACCGACCGGCGCGAACAGCAGGATGATGAAGACCCAGGCGACCTTGGGCAGGTTGCGGACCTGGAACTCCTCCGTGGACAGGCAGTCGATCAGGGCCACGACGGTCAGCGCCAGATCGATCAGGAACAGCAGGCCGTAGAGACGAATCACGGCGGACATCATGCACCTTCGCGCCGCAGGCGGCTGCCCCTGCCGTCCGGACCCCAGTTACCCGCCGACCTCGGCGTTCCGGTGGCCACCAAAGGGCGACATGCCGGACGATTCACGCGCCACCGGTACAAGATCGGCGACCGCCGGCGGCGAGGGCCGGGCGGGGGTTGCCCATGCGGCAGGGCGGGCATCAGGTCATCGGACGACCGCTTCGCGTTGGGCGGTCACGGTGGACGGCCGGCGCACGGCCGCGTACAGGGCGGCATGGTCGCTGGCGGCGCGACGCCAGGAGTAGCGGCGCACGACACGGTTCCGGGCGGCGAGTGCGTAGGCGTCGCGACGCGCCGGATGGGCGAGCAGGTCCCGCAGCGCGGCGGCGAGCGCGCCCGGGTCGCGGGGTGGCACGAGGTGGCCGGTCACCGCGTTGTGGACGGTGTCGCGCAGGCCGCCGACCGCGGTGCCGACGACGGGTACGCCGCAGGCCATCGCCTCGATCGGGGTCAGGCCGAACGGTTCGTACCAGGGCGCGGCGGCGAGCACGTCGGCGGAGCGGTACCAGTCAGGCATGGCGTCGGTGGCGATGCCGCCCACCAGCGTCACCCGGTCCGCCAGGCCGAGACGGGCGGCCAGTTCCCGCAGTTCGCGGGCGTACGGGTGGGCGTCCAACTCGGACCCGAGCGGGCCGCCGACGATGACGCACTCGGCGTCCGGGATGTCCCGCATGGCGTGGACGAGGTCCGCGAAGCCCTTGCGCTCAACCAGCCGGCCGACGGAGAGCACGCGTGGCCGGCCGGTTGCGCGCGGCGCGGCCGGACCGTCCGGATGGAACCGCCGTTCGTCCACTCCGGACGGGATGAGCGTGAGCCGGGCCGGCGGCACACCGAGGCGGACCAACTCGTCCACCTCGTCCCGGCACTGCACGACGACGCGGTCGACGGTGCGGCCGAGCCGGCGCTCCCGGTCGATTCGGTCGGCCGGGCTGGTGTCGCGCGTGCCCTGATGGCGACGCTTGACCGAGCCGAGCGCGTGGTACGTGAGCACGACCGGCAGGTTCAGCGGGCGGGCGGCGTCCACCGCCGCGAGGCCGCTCATCCAGAAGTGCGCGTGGACCGCGGTGGGAAGCCACCCATCGGCGCGCCAGTGCCCGACGAGCCACCGGGCGAACACCGGCATGAAGGGCGGCAGGGCGTCCTTCGGCAGCGGCTCCGGCGGGCCGGCGGGCACGTGGACGACCTCGACACCCGGCCCGGCCGGTACGGCAACGGGCGCGTGGGCGTCGTCCCGTCGCGTGTAGACGCGCACGTCGTGGCCCTGGAGGGCCAGCGCCGCGGCGAGTTGGGCGACGTGCGCGTTCTGGCCGCCCGCGTCCTCGCCGCCGAGGGCGGCGAGCGGGCTGGCGTGCTCAGACACCATCGCGATACGCATGGGCGGCTCCATGGGCGGCTCCGTCGACCTCTCGGGTGAAGGGGACTACCGATACGACGACACTGTCCACAGCGGCCCGACCCGAAACTCAGGCCCCCAAGCGGTGCTCGGCCGGAATTCCCCAGGGCGATCAAGGTAAACATCGCGCCCCCGCCGTCGCGTTAGGTCGGCGGCCACCGGGGCACGAGGGACGTCAGGCGCGAGAAATGGAGAACCGGACCATGACGACACCTTCGACCCGCCCGCTCGCGGCGGTCACCGGCGCATCCAGCGGCATCGGGTACGAGCTGGCCAAGCAGTTCGCCCGGCACGGGTACGACCTGGTCGTGGCGGCCGAGGACGCCGGCGTCACCGCCGCCGGGCGGGACTTCGCCGACCTGGGCGCGGCCGTCGAGCCGGTACAGGCGGACCTGGCCACGCACGGCGGCGTGGAGGACCTGTACGCGCGGATCAAGGCGGACGGCCGTCCCCTGGAGGCGGTGGCCATCAACGCGGGCGTCGGGGTGAGCGGGCCGTTCGCCGAGACGCCGCTGGAGCCGGACCTGCGCCTGGTCGACCTGAACGTGCGGTCCTCGGTGCACCTGGCCAAGCGCTGCGTGCAGCTGATGGCACCGCGCGGCGCCGGGCGGATCCTGTTCACCTCGTCGATCGCGGCCACCCAGCCGGGGCCGTTCGAGGCGTCGTACGCGGCGTCGAAGGCGTTCCTGCTGTCGTTCTCGGAGGCGCTGCGCGAGGAGCTGAGGGACAGCGGGATCACGGTGACCGCGCTGATGCCCGGTCCGACCCAGACCAACTTCTTCGCCCGCGCCGGGATGGAGGATACGCGCCTGGGCGCCGGACGGAAGGACAGCGCGGAACAGGTCGCCCGGGAAGGTTTCGAAGCGCTCATGGCGGGCCGCGACCACGTCGTCGCCGGCTCGGTACGGAACCGGATCGTGGCCGGCGCGGCGAAGGTCACGCCGGAGACCCTCAAGGCCCGGCTGCACCGGAACGTGTCGCGGCCCGGGTCGGCGCGGAAGTAGCCGTTGCCGCGCTCCGCGGGAAACCCGCCCGTGGCGCGCATGGCCCGCCCGCCGCCGGGTACGCGGGCCGGCATGACCACCATGCAGAAACAAGAGGACGTAGTGGACCTGCTGCTCGCGCAGCACAGCCAGATCAAGGCGATGTTCAGCGAGCTGGCCACCGCGCAGGGGCCGCACCGGCGTGAGCTGTTCGAGGATCTGGTGCGCCTGCTCGCCGTGCACGAGAGCGCGGAGGAACTGGTGGTGCACCCGGCCGCGCGCAAGGAGGCCGGCGACGCGGTGGTGCAGGCCCGGCTCACCGAGGAGGACGAGGCCAAGCGTGCCCTCGCGGACCTGTACGACCTGGGCGTGGACCACCCGGAGTTCAACACCCGGCTGAACACCCTGTCCGAGGCGGTCGTCACCCACGCGAGCAAGGAGGAGGCGGAGGAGTTCTCCCGGCTGCGGGCGAACGTGCCGCAGGAGCGGCTGATGCGGATGGCCGACGCGGTGCGCACCGCCGAACGGATGGCACCGACCCGGCCGCATCCGCACAGCGGCGAGTCGCCCGGCGCCAACCTGCTCGCCGGCCCTCCGCTGGCCCTGTTCGACCGGGTCCGGGACGTGATGCGGGACTGGCGCGAGAAGAACGACAACCACCGGGGATGAGCGGGCTGCCGGCCCCGCGCCGCGCCACCGACGGATCCACGGGTAGGGGCGCGGGCGGCCTCGACCGGGTACCGCTGGTACCGCGCGCGACGCTCGCGGAGACGGCGCGGGTGCTCACCGCGGTGGTCGCGCCCCTGGTGGCCCGCGGGGTGATCCTGCCCCGCCCCGCCGCGCTCGCGGTGGCCGACCGGCGGGACGCCGACCGGCGCGTCTACCGGGTCCTCGCCGCGCTGCGGGCGCGCTACCACGGCGGGCCCGTGCGGCTGGCGGCGCCGCTGGGGCGGTTCGCGCTGCCCCTGTCCCCCGACCACGCGCGCCGGGTGCTGGCCGGCTCCCCGGAGCCGTTCGCCCCCGCCACCCGGGAGAAGCGGGCGGCGCTGGCGCACTTCCAACCGCACGGGGTGCTCATCTCCACCGGCGAGCAGCGGCCGGTCCGGCGGCGGCTGAACGAGACGGTGCTGGACACCCCCTCGCCGGTGCACCGGCTGGGCGACACGTTCGCCCGGAAGGTGGCCGACGAGGCGGCGGCCCTGGGCGACACGCTCACCTGGGCGGGGTTCCACCGCGTCGCGGGGCGGATCGTGCGGCGGGTGGTGCTCGGCGACGCCGCCGCCGACGACACCCGGTTCACCGCCGTCCTGGACCAGCTTCGCGACCGCGCGAACTGGGCGTACCTGCGCCCGCGGCGGGAACGCCTGCGCCACGAGTTCACCGCGCGCCTGGCCGGGTACGCGGCCCGGGCCGAGCCGGACAGCCTGATGGCGGTGCTCGCGAAGACCCCGGCGCCGCCCGGTGCGGACCCGGTGGGCCAGGCGCCGCAGTGGCTGTTCGCGTTCGACTCGGCCGCCGTCGCCACCTACCGGGCACTCGCCGTGCTCGCCGCCCACCCGGAGGCGCTGGAGCGGGCCCGGGCCGAGGCGGCCGGCGACCGGCTGTACCGGCCGTACCTGCGCGCCTGCGTCCTGGACGCGGTGCGGTTGTGGCCGACCACGCAGGCGATCCTCCGGGACAGCCTGGCCGAGACGCTGTGGCCCGCGGGGCGGCTGCCGGCCGGCACCTCACTGCTGATCATCAGCAGCTACTTCCACCGGGACCCGGCGACCGTGCCCTTCGCGGACCGGTTCACCCCCGAGGCGTGGCTGGACGGGCGGGCCGCCAGCAGCGGGGCACTGATCCCGTTCAGCGATGGGCCGGGGCGCTGCCCCGGGCGCAACCTGGTGCTGCTGGTGGCCGGCACACTGCTCGCCGAGGTGATCCGGGACCGCCGGCCGGTGCCGGCGGGCGGCCGGCGGCTGTTCCCGGAGCACCTGCCCGCCACCCTCGACCACACCGCCCTGCGCCTGCGCCTGGAGCCGGCGCCCCGCGAGATCAGCGCGGCGCCACAGGGCCCGAGGTAGCCCGCTCTGACGCCGGGGAAGGCCCGGACCGCGCGCGGCCCAGCGCGGACGGCGCGGCCCAGCGCGGACGGCGCGGCCCAGCCGCTATCCGCGGCTCGTGCCGGCGGGCTCGGGCTCGCGCGCCGCCGGCTCAACCGCCCGATCGCCGGTCCGCCACTGCGCGCACCGCAGGTACCACAGGACGCGCGCCAGCACGCCGCGCTCCTGCGGCTCGGGCGGGAACCCGGCGCGCCGGATGATCAGCCAGAACACCCAGCCGGCGCCGATGATGAAGCCGAAACTCACCAGCCGGTACAGCACGACGGCGGCGATCGCGCCGCTGGCCGGCAGTCCGCCGGCCACCAGACCGAGAACCAGCGCGCCGTCCACCACCCCCAACCCACCGGGTACCAGGGGGATGCTCGCGGCGGCCATGCCGGCGGCGTACGCGATGACCAGCTGGACGACGGTGATCCCCTGCGCGCCGACCGCGCGGCAGCACAGCAGCAGGCAGGCGGCGTCGAGCAGCCAGTTGGCGATGGCGAAGGCGGCGGCCATGGACAGGTCCATCGGGCGGATCCGGACCGCGAGGATCTGGTCGACCAGCGCGGTGACGCGGTCGGCCCCGTGCTCCCTGGGCCGGCCGCGGAGCCGGTTGACGCCGGCCATCAGGCGGGCGGCCGGGGAGGCCAGGCACTGCGGGTGCTGGGCCAGCACCCGGATCGCCAGCACGATCACCAGCGCGGTGGCGAGGCAGCCGCCGAGGGTGGTCCAGCCGCCGCCGCTGCGGGCCAGGATGCCGACCGCCGCGCCGATCACGATCAGCGCGCCCGTGCTGAGCACCCCGGACAGCGCGACACACCAGGACGCCACCGCGGCGGACGCCCCGAACCGGCGCAACTGGCGGAACGTGAACGTGGTGGAGAAGACCGGACCGCCGGGCAGCGTGACGCTCAGCGAGTGCGCCGCGTACGCCAGCGCGACGTGCCGGGCCAGGTGCACCCGGGTACCGGCCGAGCGCAGCAGCCGCCGCTGCATCCGGGCGAACACCCCCATCGACGCCACCTCGGCGGCCACGGCGGCGGCCAGCCAGGCGGGACTCGGCGTGCGCAGCTGGGCCAGCGCGGCGGCCAGGGACGGCCAACCAACCACCAGTTCCACGGTCAGAACGCCCAGCACGGCGATGGTGATGGTGATCTGCCGCCACCGCCGCGCCCCCGCCCCGCCGGTCATCCCCCCGCCCCGTCCCGTTCACGTTCGCTCAAGACCGTACCGTGCGGCCGTTCGGGGATCGGGCAGGATGGCCGGGTGCGGGTCGCCGCGGCGCTGTCGGCTCCATCTCCACCGCGAACACGCCCGTCGCCGCGCCGGCCGTGGGTTGCGCAGCCCGGGGGGTCAGGCTGCGCAACCCGTCACCCGCCGCCGTAGCCCTGTGGCGTACACCGTCGGGGACCTGGTCGGCCGTGCGCAGGACCATCGTCGGCGCGCGCCCGGGCCGATCACATCCGCCACCTGGCGGAACAGCGAAGGGCAGGACGCCCGCCGGCCCGAGGAGCCAGCACAGACCCGGCGCTACCCCGGCCGGCCTGATCGGCCGGTACGTGCCGACCCCGGCGCCAGCGATGAGACGTGGATGGTCACCCTCGCACGCATCGGCCCGGCTGATTCACTCACGCCACGCCACTCACGTGGGGTCGGTCCTGCTGTCCGGGCGCTTTGCTCTGCTTCTGTACGGGCGGCGCCTGCCGGTGTCGAGCCCGCCGGGGCGGCTGTCCCAGAAGGCGGCGTGGAGGCGGCTCCGGGCGCGGCAGGCCGGCTGCCGCCCGCGCATGCGGTGCCAGCACGACGGGCGGCCGGGGCCAGCCGGGCGGCGCCCAGCAGGGCGAGATATCGGGGCGGGGGCGGCGGCGCCGGTGTGAGGGGGATCGGCGCCGCCGCCGGCTATTGCGCAATTTGCACGTCGGGATTGCAGGACGGGACTTCCCAACCGGACGGCCGGCAGGAATAGTTACATGTCGTGGTAGACGGCGGACGTCATGCCGGAGGTGGTAGCTGACCCGACCGTGGTAACGGGGTGGACGATGGCCTGGATGGTCATGTCGTGATAGACGGATGTCGTCGCGGTCGTTGCAGCGGCCGCGACGGCAAGTGCTGCCGCCGTCAGGTACACGACAAGACCGGAGTTGCTCTTTTTGGTCCGCATTGTGCGCACTCCAGCCTGCCAAGTGGGTGCCGGGAAAGTAACACCTGGCCAGGTATTGGTTACCAACGGTGAGGAAGGTGAGCGAACGTCAGGTGTCTCGAAGGTGAACATCTAGTGAACTTCTCGGGAACCACTGGCAAATCGCTTCGACGTCCGTCGCTCTGCCGAAACGTTCGCGCGGGCGTTGGCGAAACAAAGGCAGCGGGTGTCTCCGCTTTATCCGAGGTCAAATGCGGTACGGGGTGGCCGAGCGCGTTCGGGCGGCCCGCCGGCGGATCGAACAGTTGACAAGGGCAACGGGTCAAGAAAGCGGGGATCTGCCGGTGGGTGACGCGCTCCTGTCCGATCCGCTCATCGGCCGGCAACGGCAGGTGGAACGGCTGCGCCAGCGGGTGGCCGGGCTAGCCGCCGGCGGGGGCGGGGCGCTACTGGTCGAGGGCGAGCCGGGGATCGGTAAGACCTCGCTGCTGCGCCTCGCGGCCGAGGAGGCGTCCGCCCGCGGATGCCAGGTGCTACGCGGCTCCTGCGACGAGCTGAGTCGGGCGTTCCCGCTGCTTCCGCTCGCCGAGGCGCTCAACGACGCGCTCACCGCGCGCGGCGGGCGGGCGCCGATCCCCACCGTGGACGCCCTGACCGACCCGGAGGCGACTCCCGGCGACCGGAGCGACCGGGTGGCCAACGCCGCGGAACGGTTACTGGGCCGGGTCGGCGAGGTGTGCGACGCCGGACCGACCCTGCTGGTCCTGGACGATCTCCAGTGGGCCGACTCCGCGACGGTCATGACGCTGAACCGGCTGGCGCGCGCGGTCGAGCGCATGCCGCTCCTGCTCGTCGGGGCGACCCGCTCCGTGCCGCACCGGGACGACCTCAACGTCCTGCGCCGCACCCTGCGCCCGGCCAACGTGCACCGGCTGCACAGCCTGGGCGGCGGCGAGGTGGCCGAGTTCGTGGCGCGCGCCGTCGGCGGCCCACCGGGTCCGGGCCTGGTGCGGCTCGCCGCGGGCGCTGCGGGCAACCCGCTGTACCTCACCGAACTCGTCGACGCGCTGATCCGCGGCGGGCTGCTGACCGTCCATGATGGACAGGTGGACACCCGGGACCGGGCGCCGGCGTCGCTGGCCGCGGCGATCGCGGACCGGCTGGGCTTCCTCTCCCCCGCGGCCCGCGAGGTGCTGCACGCGGCGGCGCTGCTCGGCACGACCTTCCGGGTCAGCGAACTGGCCGCGGTGTGCTCGCGGGGGCTGGCCGCGGACCTGAAGCCGCTGCTGGACGAGGCGATCCTGGCGAACGTGCTGCGCGAGGACGGCACCGAGCTGGCGTTCCGGCACCCGATGATCCGCGACGCCCTGTATCAGGGGATGGCGGCGGGCGTGCGGGCCGCCTGGCACCGGGACGCGGGCCGGGCGCTGGCGGCGGCGGCCGCGCCGCCCGAGCGGGTCGCCCGGCAACTACTCGCCGCCGCCGAGGACGGCGAGAGCACCGCCACCGTCGACGACTGGATGATGGCCTGGCTGGTGGAGGCGGCGCAGTACCTGGTGGGCAACGCCCCGCACGCCGCCATCCCCCTGTTGCGCTGGGCCACCGCCGCGGTGCCCGCCGGGGTGGCGCCGCACGGCGTGCTCTCCTGCCGGCTCGCCGACGCGCTCTACCGGGTCGGCGAGCAGGACGGCGCGGCCAGCGTGGCCACCGCGGCCCTGGCCCACGTCACCCCGCCGGACGTGCTGGTCGATCTGCATTGGACGCTCGCGCAGTGCCGGTCGATGGCGGGGCGCCACGGCGAGTTGCTGCCGGCGCTCGAACGGGCGCTGCGGGCGCCCGGGGTCGAGCCGCGGCACCGGGCGCGGCTGCTGGTGCTGGTCGCCCGCACGCACCGGGCGGTCGGGCGACTCGACGCGGCGCAGGCCGCCGCCGAGAAGGCGCTCGCGGCCGCCACCGCGGCCGGCGACGGCTGGGCCACCGCCTGGGCGCTCGGCATCCAGACGATCATCCACGGCATGCGCGGCGAGGCCGGCCGGGCGCTGCCGCTGTTCGACCGGGCGCTGGCCGCCGCCGAGGGCGACCCGGCGCTGATCGACCTGCGCCTGCTCATGCGGATCAACCAGGCGGTCGCGCTCAGCGACCTGGACCGGTACGACGACGCCATCTCCGCCGCCCGCGACGTCCGCCACCTCGCCGGGGAGGCGGGCAACGCGGTCCGGGTGTCGCAGGCGCAGAGCGTGCTCGTCGAGCTGCTGTACGACGTCGGCCGGTGGGACGAGGCGCTGGCCGAACTGGCGGCCCCGCGCCCCGACGCGCAGGACCCGATGGTCGAGTGCGCCGGCAACGGGCTGGCCGCCACGATCCGGCTGCACCGCGGCGACGCAGGGGCCCGCCGCCACCTGGTGCGCGCCGAACGCTACGCCGCCCGGCTCGGGCACCGCATGCACGGCTCGCTGGCGCTGGCCCGCAGCCTGGTCCGCGAGCAGGCGGACGAGCCGGAGCAGGCGCTGGCCGTGCTGATGGACGGGCTGACCGGCCCGACCGAGGAGGTCGAGGAGGCCGCCGAACTGCTGCCGGACGCGGTCCGCCTGGCGGTCGCCGTCGGGGACGCGGACGCCGCCCGCGCCGCCGCCGCCCGCGCCGAGGCGGTCACCACCAAGGCGGACGCCCCGCACCGCCGGGCGATCGCGCTGCACTGCCGCGGGCTGCTGGACGGCGACGCCGCCCGCCTCCTGGACGCCGCCGAACAGTACCGCCGCGCCGGCCGGCCGCTGCCCCGCGCGCAGGCGCTCGAGGCGGCCGGCGTCGCGCTGGCCGAAAGCGGCGACCCCTCGGCCGCCCGCACCCACTTCACCAGCGCCTACACGGTGTACTCGACGCTGGGCGCCGCGTGGGACCTGGCCCGCACCCAGGCCACGTTCCGCCGCTACGGGATCCGTCGCGGCTCCCGCGCCCGGCACCGCCGCGACCGGCAGGGCTGGACCAGCCTGACCGCGACCGAGGAGAAGGTGGTCGCGCTGGTGGCGGAGGGCATGTCGAACCCGGAGATCGCCAGCCGGCTGTTCCTCTCCCCCCGGACCGTGCAGACCCACGTCTCGCACATCCTCGCCAAACTCGGCCTGAACTCCCGCATCGACGTCGCCCGCGAGGCCGGCCGCCGCGACCAGCCCGAGCACGCCTGACGGCCCCCGCCGCGCGGGTGCCGGACGAACCGTAGGGCCTCAGCCCAGCTTCTTTGTCAGGATCTCGAAGCGCAGGTCGTCCCGCAGGGGGATGCCGAACCGCTCGTCGCCGTACGGGAACGCCGACATCTCCCCCGTGCGGGTGAAGCCGCGGCGCAGGTACCAGGCGATGAGGTCCTCGCGCTGGATGATGACCGTCATCCGCAACTCGCCCGCGCCCCACTCGGCCACGGCGAACCGCTCCGCCGCGGCAAGCACCGCGCGGCCCAGCCCGGCGCCCTGCCGCACCGGGTCCACCGCGAACAGGCCGAAGTAGGCGTACCCGTCGCGGCGCTCAAGCTGGCAGCAGGCGACCGGCCCGCCGCCCCCGACGGCGGCACCGGGCGAGGGGTCGTGGGGCACGGCGAGCAGGATGACGCCGTTGGTGGCGGCCACCGCCTCGGTGACCATCGCCGGGTCGGTACGCTGGCCGGCCAGCAGGTCCGCCTCGGTGGTCCAGCCGGCGCGGCTGACGTCCCCCCGGTACGCGGACTCCACCAGCCGGACCACCTGCGGCACGTCGGCGGCGGTGGCGATGCGGAAGCTCAGCGACACGCGGGCCAGTATGCCGCAGCCGACGGGCGGGGCCGGTGGGGCGGGCGCGGGTAGGTTGATGCCGTGCGCGCCTTCGTGATCACCGGCCCGGGCCGCGCGGAGGTGCGCGAGGTGCCGGCGCCGGAGCCGGGGCCCGGCGAGGTCGTCGCCGACGTGGAGCGGGCCGGCGTCTGCGGCACGGACGCCGAGTTCTTCTCCGGGCGGATGGAGTACCTGCACACCGGGCACGCGCACTATCCGATCCGGATCGGCCACGAGTGGAGCGGTGTGGTCGCGGCGGTGGGCGGCGGGGTGGACCCGGCGTGGCTGGGCCGGCGGGTCACCGGGGACACGATGCTCGGCTGCGGGCATTGCGGGCGCTGTGCCTGCGGGCGGCAGCACCTGTGCGCGGACCGGTACGAGATCGGCATCCGCAACGGCTGGCCGGGCGCGCTCGCCGGGCGGCTGCGGGTACCGGCGCGGGCACTCCAGCCGCTGCCGGACGCCGTGGATCCGGTCCTCGGGGCGCTGGTCGAGCCGGGGGCGAACGCGCTGCGCGCGGTCCGGGCGGCGGGCCTGGCGCCCGGCGAGCGGCTGCTGGTGATCGGGCCGGGCACGGAGCTGTACGCGTCCGGCGCGGTCGACCCGCGACCGCTGGTGGCGGCGACCGTGGGCCTGGACGCGGCGGCCGCGGTGCTGGCCGGCGGGCGGCGACCGGAGTGGGGCGCCGCCCCGAAGATCCATATCGACCCGGGCGCCTGACCGGCGCCGCGCGGCCGGGGCCGCTCCCGAACGGGGAGGTCGTCGCGGCGGCCCCCCGACCGGTGACGCATAGAAACAGCGGCGGGGCGGAATGGGGCAGCCGTGGAGATGTACGCGGGTGGCCCGGCCGACCTCGGCGCGGCCCGGATGCAGATGGGGCTCTCGCTGGGCTGGCACATCATCCTGGCCTGCCTTGGCGTCGGGCTGCCGGCGATCACGCTCATCACCGAGTGGCGCGGCTACCGCACCGGCGACAACGCGTACCGCCTGCTGGCCCGCCGCTGGGCGCGGGCCATGGGCGTGCTGTTCGCCGTCGGCGCCGTCTCGGGCACGATCCTGTCCTTCGAGATGGGACTGCTGTGGCCGGGGCTGATGGGCGTCTACGGCCAGGTGATCGGGCTGCCGTTCGCCCTGGAGGGCATCGCCTTCTTCGTCGAGGCGATCTTCCTCGGCCTGTACCTGTACGCCTGGGACCGGCTGCGCCCGCTGCCGCACCTGCTCACCGGCGTGCCCATCGTGGTGGCCGGCGTGGCGAGCGCGTTCTTCGTGGTCACCGCGAACGCATGGATGCAGGCGCCGACCGGCTTCGACACCGTCCAGGGTCGGATCGTCGCGGTCGACCCGTGGGCGGCGATGTTCAACCCGGCGACCCCGCCGCAGACGATCCACATGATCCTGGCGGCGTTCATGGTCGCCGGGTACCTGACGGCCAGCGTGTACGCGGTCGCGCTGCTGCGCGGCCGGCACAGCCGGTACCACCGGCTGGGGTTCCTGGTGCCGTTCACGGTGGCCGCGCTGGTCACGCCGGTGCAGATCGGCGTCGGCGACTACGCGGCGCACTTCGTGGCCGAGCGGCAACCGGTCAAGCTCGCCGCCATGGAGGGCGTCTTCGAGACCGGTACCGGCGAGCCGCTGCACCTGGGCGGCGTGGCGCTCGACGGGCAGCTGCGGTACGCCCTGGAGATCCCGTACGGGCTGTCGCTGCTCGCCCACTGGAACCCCACTTCCCGGATCGTGGGCCTGAACGAGACCCCGGAGCCGGACCGGCCCCCGGTCAACGTGGTCCACCCGGCGTTCCAGATCATGGTCGGGTCCGCCTTCGGCCTGCTGGCGCTGGGCGCGTGGGCGGCGTGGGCGTGGCGGCGCCGGGGCGACCTGCCGCACACCCGCTGGTTCCTGCGCGCGGCGTCGCTGTCCGGCGTCGTGGCGGTCCTGGCGCTGGAGGCCGGGTGGACGGTCACCGAGGTGGGCCGGCAGCCGCCTGCTACCTCACCCACGACGCCCGCCGCGCCGGGCGGACGGACCTGGCCGAGGCGTTCCGCCGCCGCGCCCTGGGCACCGGCGCCGTCGTCGGCGTCCTCTCCGCCGCGGGCCTCGCGGTGCTGCGCGCGGACGCGCCGCGCCTGTTCGCCGGGCTAACCCGGGGTCACGCCCTGCCCCTGCTGCTGCTGTCGATCGCGGCCGGGATCGCGTCGCTGCTCCTGCTGGCCCGCCGCAGCTACCTGGCGGTCCGGATCACCGCCGCGCTGGCGGTCACCGGGCTGCTGTGGGGCTGGGCGGTCGGCCAGTATCCGGACCTGCTGCCCGGCGTCACCCTCGCGCAGGCCGCCGCGACCCCGGCGGTCCTCGCCGCGACGCTCGGCTCGCTGGCGGTGGGCACGCTGTTGCTGGTGCCCTCCCTGTGGTGGCTTTACCGCACCTTCCAGCGGGACCAGTCGCGGCAACAGCAGTCGCCGCGCTGAGCGGCCGAAGGGCGCCGGGGCGATCCGGCGGCCCCGCGTACGATGACCACTCTGCCGGCCGGCCGCGCAGCACCGGGGAGTTGACATGGGGACGAATTCCGGCCCAGCCGCCGCACCGGGCGAGTTGCCGGGTTGGGCCGCGGAGATGTACGCCCGCGACACCGCCACCCGGACACTCGGGATGCGCCTCGAAGGGGCGGGGTCGGGCCGGGCGAGCGTCCGGCTGCGGATCACCCCCGGGATGCTGAACGGGCACGGGATAGCGCACGGCGGGTACCTGTTCCTGCTCGCCGACACGGCCTTCGCGTACGCCTGCAACGGGTACGGGCCGGTCACCGTCGCGCACAGCGCCCAGATCAGCTTCCTGCACCCGGTCGAGGCCGGCGACGACCTGCTCGCCGAGGCGGTGGAGCGCGACCGGTACGGCCGCAACGGGGTCTACGACGTGACGGTCCGGCGGCAGGACGGCACGGTCGTCGCGGAGTTCCGGGGCCACAGCGTCGCGCTCTCCGGCCGCCCCGGGGCTGCCCGCCCGGCCGGAGGCGACCCGGCCGGGTGACCTACCCCACCGTCGGCCGCTCCAGGGCCACCGGGATCTCGGCCGTGCCGGGCGCGTCGAGGCGGACCGTGGCGGTGCGGCCGGCGGCGCTCACCTCGTACTCGCCGAGGAAGCCGGTGAACCCGGCGCGGCCGGCGCCGTCGGTGGCCAGCGTCGTCGGCGCCAGCCACCACTCGCCCTTGACCAGCGCGCGGAGCGCGTCGTACGAGGGCTTCGGGCTGCCATCGACGCGGAGGAAGCCGCCCGGGGCGCCCAGCCAGCCACCGTCTGACATGCCCCAGTACGTGATGGCCCGCACCGAGGGGTGCGACAGCAGCGTCCGGTAGTGCCGGGTGATCTCGTCCGCCTGGCGGGCCTCCCCCTCCGGCGTGGTCGGCCACCGGTCGGGCTGGTAGTCGTTGAGGTCCACGATCTCCGGCGGCATGAGCTGACCGGAAACGATCGTCGTCTCGGTGAAGTGGATCGGCAGCCCGTACCGGGCGAACCGGTCCAGGATCGCCAGGGTCTTCTCCTCGCCCCAGTAGCCCTGGTGCATGTGGCTCTGCAGCCCGAGCGCGTCGATCTTCACGCCGGCCGCCAGCACCCCCTCGATCAGGCACTCGTACGCGGCCGACATGTCGAAGTCGTTGAGCAGCAGCGTGGCGCCCGGATTCGCCTCGCGGGCGGCGTCGAACACCATCCGGACCATGGGGATGCGCCCCAGCTCGCGGCAGATCCGGGTGATCCCGTTGTCGTACCGGTCGAAGATCGGCATGATGACCACCTCGTTGATCACGTCCCAGGTGTCGATCAGGCCGGCGAAGCCGCGCACCTCGCGCCGGATCCTGGCCACCTGCTCGCGGGCGATGTCCGCGTTCGACAGGTCCTTTAGCCAGTCCGCGGTGACCGTGTGCCAGGCCAGCGGGTGCCCCTTGACCGGCACGCCCCGCTCGACGAACCAGCGGGCGGTGGCGAGCAGGCGCTCGGTGTCCGGGCGGCCCCGTTCGGGCTCGAAGCGCCCCCAGTAGAACGGCAGCGTGGCGAAGTTGAACACGTCGAACCAGCGCTCGGCCAGGCCCGCCAGGTCCGCCACCGGCGCCTCGCCCAGCGACCCGGCCGCCCCTTCGGCGCCGGCCGGGTCGCCGCTGGCCAGCGGGATGAACTCGAACCCGGTGCAGCCGAACGGGAAGCGGTGCCCGCGCTGGCGCAGCACGATCTCCCGGCCGGCGAGCGGTTCACCGTCCACGGTGACGGTCAGGGCGGCGTCGGCGGTGCGGTGCGCGCGGATGGCGGCGTCGACGTCGGTGGGCATCGGGGGTGACCTCCAGGGTGCGGGTTGATCCCGCAGTCTGCCCGGCGGGTCAGCGCCCCGTCGACACGAGGTCCCGCCCGCGCGCCGAGACGCTCACCGCCTGCGGTGAGCGGTTGCGCCAGAGCCAGGCGGTGTCGCGCCCGAACGACCAGCAGAGCGCGGCCAGCGCGGCCGCCACCGCGCCGGCGGCCGCCGGCGGCGGGAGCACGCCGGCGGCGACCACCACCAGCACGATCCCCTGCGCCGCGGCCACCACCTTGCGGGACCGGCGCGGCGGCAGGGCCGCCCGCAGCCACGGCAGCACCCACGCCGCCGCGACGAACAGGTACCGCAGCGCGCCGATCGCCAGCACCCAGGCGCCCAGCGGGCGGGCCGCGGACACGCTGAGGACCAGGATCAGGAACGCGTCCACCTCCATGTCGAAGCGGGCGCCGAGGGCGGTGGTGGTGCCGGTGCGGCGGGCCACCTGCCCGTCCACCGCGTCCAGGCCGAGCGCGACGGCCGCGATCGTGACCAGCGCGGCGAGCGGGACGGGGTGCGCGAGCGACTCGGTGACCAGCGCCGCCACCCCGCCGACGAGGACGGCCCGGGCGAGCGTGACCTGGTTGGCCGGGCCGAGGGCGCGGGCGCCCGAGCGGCGCAGCCCGAGCGCCAGGGCGGCGGCGGTGACCACCGCGTAGGCGATGGCGGCGAACCAGGCGGCGGCGCCGAGGCGTACCTCGACCGCGAGCGCGGCGAGCAGCGCCAGTTGGGCGCCCAGCCCCACGGCCGGGCCGTAGCCCCAACGACGCCCCCAGCGCTCCGGCCGGGTTTCGACACTCAGCGTGACCATTCACAGCTCCATTGGGCTCGGCGTGATCGTCGGCCGCGTATGGTTGCCCGCGACCCTCTTGGACACGGTTTTCGCGGCCGATCGGTTCATCGCCGCAGGAGGTTGCCGATGACGGACAGTGCCCGCGCCCTCTGGCTGGCTGCGCCCGGGCGGGCCGGAATCCGGCCGGTGGCGGTGCCGGAGCCGGGCCCCGGCGAGGTGCTGGTGCGCACCCGGTACTCGGGGGTCAGCCGCGGCACGGAGACGCTGGTGTTCCGCGGCGAGGTTCCGGCCAGCCAGCGCGCGGCGATGGGGGCGCCGTTCCAGGAGGGCGACTTCCCGGCGCCGGTCAAGTACGGCTACCTGAACGTGGGCGTCGTCGAGCGGGGCCCGGCGGAACTGCTCGGCCGGGCGGTGTTCTGCCTGTACCCGCACCAGACGCGGTACGTGGTGCCCGTGGCGGCGGTGACCCCGGTGCCGGACGGCGTACCCCCGGAGCGGGCCGTGCTCGCCGGGACGGTGGAGACCGCGGTGAACGCGCTGTGGGACGCGGCCCCGCTGATCGGCGACCGGATCGCGGTGGTCGGCGCCGGCATGGTCGGCTGCTCGGTGGCCGGCGTGCTGGCCCGGTTCCCCGGCGCCCGGGTGCAACTCGTCGACGTGGACGAGAGCCGGGCCGCCACCGCCGCCGCGCTCGGCGTGGACTTCGCCCGGCCGCAGGACGCGCTGGGCGACTGCGACCTGGTGATCCACGCCAGCGCCACGCCTGCCGGGCTGACCCGGTCGCTGGAACTGCTCGCGCCCGAGGGCCAGGTCATCGAGCTGAGCTGGTACGGCGACCGGCCGGTCAGCGTGCCGCTGGGCGAGTTCTTCCACTCCCGTCGGCTGACCGTGCGCAGCAGCCAGGTGGGTGCGGTGGCGCCCGCGCGGCGCGGCCGGCGTACCTTCGGCGACCGGCTTGGGCTGGCCCTGCGACTGCTTGCCGACCCGGCGTTCGACGCGCTGATCAGCGCCGAGTGCGCCTTCGACGACCTGCCGGCGGTGCTGCCCCGGCTGGCCGGCGGCGAACTGCCCGCGCTGTGCGTGCGGGTCCGGTACGACGACGATCGGGAGTGAGAGTGTTCAGCGTGACCGTCCGCGACCAGATCATGGTGGCGCACAGCTTCCGGGGCGAGGTCTTCGGCCCGGCCCAGCGGCTGCACGGGGCGACGTTCGTGGTCGACGCCACGTTCCGCCGCCCCGACCTGGACGCGGACAACATCGTGGTGGACATCGGCCGGGCCACGCAGGAGCTGAAGGCGATCCTCGCGGACCTGAACTACCGGAACCTGGACGACGAGCCGGCGTTCGCGGGCGTCAACACGTCCACCGAGTACCTGGCCAAGGTGATCGCGGACCGGCTGGCCGAGCGGGTGAGCGCCGGCGCGCTCGGGGCGGGCGCCCGGGGGCTGACCGGTATCGCGGTCACGCTGCACGAGTCGCACGTGGCGTGGGCCGGCTACGAGCTATCCCTATGAGACAGCGTCCACAGCGCCCGCCCACCCCCATCGCGGGGGCGGCCCGGTGAGGACGGTCCACTTTGTCCTACCGGCGGGCGTGGACGATCCGGGGGCGCCGAGCGGCGGCAACCGGTACGACCGGCGGCTGAGCGACGGGCTGCGCGCCGCCGGCTGGGCGGTACGGGAGATCGCGGCGGGCGGCGCCTGGCCCGTACCCGACCCGGCGGACCGGGACGCGCTGCGCGGGTCGCTCGCCGCCCTGCCGGACGGCGGCCTGGTGCTGCTGGACGGGCTCGTGTCCGGCGGGGTGCCGGAGGTCGTGGCGCCCGAGGCGCGGCGGCTGCGCACCGTGGTGCTGGTGCACCTGCCACTGGCGGACGAGACGGGACTGGCGCCCGGCGCGGCCGCCGCCCTCGACGCCCGGGAACGCGCGACGCTGCGGGCCGCGGCGGCGGTCGTGGCCACCAGCGAGGGGGCCGCGCGCCACCTGGTCGGGCACCACGGGCTGCCGCCCGGGCGGGTCCACGTCGCCGCCCCGGGGGTGGACCCGGCGCCGCTCGCACCCGGCACCGACGGCGCGTCCGGGCTGCTGTGCGTGGCGGCGGTGACCCCGCGCAAGGCCCAGGACGTGCTGGTCGACGCGCTGGCGAAGGTGCCGGGCGAGTGGCACTGCACGCTGGTGGGGGCGCTCGACCGCGCGCCGGGGTACGCCGACCGGATCCGGCGGTCGGTCGACGCGTACGGGCTCGACGGCCGGGTACGGCTGGTCGGGCCGCGCACCGGCGCGGACCTCGACGCGGCGTACGCGGCGGCGGACCTGTTCATGCTGCCCTCGCTCACCGAGACGTACGGGATGGTCGTGACCGAGGCGCTGGCCCGCGGGGTACCCGTGCTCGGAACGGACGTGAACGGGGTACCCGAGGCGCTCGGCCGGGCCCCGGGCGGCGACCGGCCGGGGCTGCTGGTGCCGCCCGGCGACCCGGCCGCGCTGGCCGAGGCGCTGATCCGGTGGCTGGACGAGCCGGCGGCGCGGGAGCGGCTGCGCGCCGCCGCCCGCGCGCGCCGCGCCCACCTGCCGGGCTGGGCGGAGACGGTACGGGCGATGGCGGCGATCCTGGAGGCAGCATCATGACCGATCCGGCGACGGAGGAGGCCACCGGCGAGGCGCAGTACACGCCGGAGTGGTTGGCGCTGCGCGAGGACGCCGACGCCGACGCCCGGGCGAGGGACCTGCTGGCGCCGCTGCGCGAGCGGATCGCGGGCCGGGAGCGGGTGGTGGTCCGCGACCTGGGCTGCGGCACCGGGTCGATGGGGCGCTGGCTCGCGCCCCGGCTGCCCGGGCCCCAGCACTGGGTCATGCACGACCGGGACCCAGTGCTGCTGCGGATCGCCACCGGCACGATGGTCCGCGCGGCCGGCGACGGCGCGCCGGTCACCGTGGCGACCAGCCAGGGTGACGCCACCGCGCTGACCGCCGCCGACCTGGCCGGCGCGTCGCTGGTCACCGCCTCCGCGCTGCTGGACCTGCTGACCGCCGACGAGGTGGGCCGACTCGCCGCCGCGTGCACCGGTGCGGGGTGCACCGCGCTGCTGACCCTCTCGGTCGCCGGCCGGGTGGAGTTGACCCCCGGCGACCCGATGGACAGCCGGATCGAGGCGGCGTTCAACGCGCACCAGCGCCGCCGCGTCGACGGGCGGCGGCTGCTCGGGCCGGACGCGGTCGCCGCCGCGGCCGAGGCGTTCACCGCCGCCGGGGCGGATGTGCTGGTGCGGCCCAGCCCGTGGCGGCTCGGGCCGGAGCGGGCGGGGCTCGCCGTGGAATGGCTGCGCGGCTGGGTCGCCGCCGCGGTCGAGCAGGACCCGGCGCTCGCGGAGCCGGGGGCGGGCTACCTGGACCGCCGGCTCGCCGCGGCCGAGGCGGGCGCGCTGCGGGTCGTCGTCGACCACGAGGATCTCCTCGCGACGCACGGCTGAGCCACCGCCGGGCGAGCCACCGCCGGTGAACCAACGCCGGACGAACCCCGTACTCATGCCCGAAGGCTGACCCGACGGGGAGGAGCACGCATGCCACGCAGCGCCGGGGGGTGGCTCCCGCCGCCCGGGACCGTCTGGACGTGGGCCCGGGTACTCGGCGGCGCCGGCATTCTCGGGCTGCTGCTGTGGCGGCTCGGCACCGGCGCGTTCCTGGACGGGCTGCGCGTCATCGACGGCCGCGCCCTGCTGGTCGCGTTCGGGATCGGCCTGGCAACCACGGTCTTCAGCGCCTGGCGGTGGTGCCTGGTGGCGCGCGGCCTGGGCCTGCGGCTGCCGCTGGCCGCCGCGGTCGCGGACTACTACCGCTCGCTGTTTCTCAACGCGGCCCTCCCCGGCGGCGTGCTCGGCGACGTGCACCGGGCGGTGCGGCACGGCCGCGAGTCCGGCGACGTCGGGCGGGGGCTGCGGGCGGTGGTCCTGGAGCGGTCGGCGGGTCAGGTCGTCCTGGTCACGTTCGGGCTGGCGGTGCTGGTCGCCTACCCGTCACCGGTGCAGGACCGGCTCCGCCTCGCCGCGGTCGCGCCCTACCTGGCCGGCGCGGTCACGGTGGCGGGGCTGGTCGCGGCGGTGATCGTTTGGCGCCGGCGCGGCGCGGCCCGGCGGGGGACAGCGGCGCACACGGCTCGGCCCGGGAACGCGGCTTGCACCGCCGAGCGTGCGACCGCGACACGCGCCGGCCAGCGCGAAACGGCGGCCCACCCCGGGCGGCACGGAACCGCGGGCCATCCCGCCCAGCGCGGAGATCGGGGCGAGCCGGCGGGCCGGTGGGCGCGGGCGGTGCGTACCGCCGGTGCTGACGTGCGGCGCGGGCTGCTCACCCGCCGCACCGCGCCGGGCATCCTGGTCGCCTCCGCGCTGGTGGTCGCGGGTCACCTGGGCACGTTCCTGGTCGCGGCCCGGGCGGCCGGCTCGGTGACGCCGATCACCCGGCTGCTCCCGCTGATGCTGCTGGCCCTGCTGGCGATGACCCTGCCCCTGAACATTGGTGGCTGGGGTCCCCGGGAGGGCGTGACCGCGTGGGCGTTCGGCGCCGCCGGGCTGAGCGCGACCCAGGGGCTGACGATCGCCGTGGTGTACGGGCTGTTCGCGTTCGTGGCGAGCCTGCCCGGAGCGGGCGTGCTCGTCGCGCGCTGGCTGCGCGGGTCGCGCCGGTCACGCACGGACGACCGCCGGGTCGACACCGCCGCCGGGCCGGTGGCCTGACCGGACCCCGCCGCCCGCCGCCCCATGCCGCCCGCGCCTGTGCCCGCCGCGCCGTCACTGCTCCCCGAAGCGGTCCGAGAGCGCGTACCGCAGCAGCACCACGTCCCCGATCGGGCGCGCCTCGGCGAGCGCCGCCCGGTTCTGCGCGTCCCACGGGAACCGTCCGTCGCCGACGAAGCGGGGCGCGCGCGAATCGCCCACGAAGAACGGGGCCACCACCAACTGCAACTCGTCCGCCAGGCCGGCGGTCAGGAACTGGGTGTGCACCGTCCCGCCGCCCTCGACCATGAGCCGGGACACGCCGCGGGCGTGCAGGTCGGTCAGGATCCGGGGGAAGTCCACCGGCTCGCCACCGTCCAGCACGGTCGCCACGTGACCGAGCCGCGCCCGGGCGTCGTCCAGCACCGGGCTGGCGCAGTACACGAGCTTGTCCACCTCGCCGAGGGCGAAGAACCGGCCGCACGGGTCGAGGCGGGCGCGGGCGGTCACGGTCACCTTCACCGGCGTCGGCAGCAGCCCCCGGGCCACCCGCTCGGCGCGGCGGTCCGCCGACCGCACCAGCAACCGCGGGTTGTCCTGCCGCACGGTCTCGGCGCCGATCAGGATCGCGTCGCACTCCGCGCGGACCGCGTCGACCCGGTCGAAGTCGGCGGCGTTGGACAGCAGCAGCCGGGTGTCGGTGGCGCTGTCCACGTACCCGTCGAGCGACATGCCGCAGCTGAGCAGGACGTACGGTCGGTCAACCACAGATGGAGCCTCCTAGAGGTGAAACGGTAGCCGCCGCGGCGGCCGCCCGCCCGTCACACGTGGTACGGACTGAAGCGGCCGGCGGTTCGGTACCGAGGAGAAGCAGGTCACCCCCTGGTCGCAGCACACTTGGTCAATGCGAGGAGATCCGATGCCACACACGCCCAGCGAACCAGCACCCGCGGCGCCGGTCGCCGGCACCGCGCCGGTCCGGCCCGCGGCGGTGCGGCGGCAGGTGACCGTCCCCATGCGGTTCCCCGACGGCTACGCCACCTCCGCCCGGGTGTTCACCTTCGACGGGCTGGCGGACGGGCGCGAGCACCTCGCCCTGGGGCTCGGCGACTGGCGCCGCTCCCTGACCCGATCGGCCAACGGGGGCCGCCCGGTGCTGGTCCGCCCGCACAGCGAGTGCCTGACCGGGGACGTGTTCGGCAGCCAGCGCTGCGACTGCGGGCCGCAGCTGCGCGAGGCGGTCGAGCGGATCAGCGAGGCCGGCGGCTTCCTGCTGTACCTGCGGCAGGAGGGGCGCGGCATCGGCCTGTACGCCAAGCTGGACGCGTACGCGCTGCAGGACACCGGCCTGGACACGTACGAGGCGAACGTGGCACTCGGCCACGGCGAGGACGAACGGGACTACACCACCGCGGCGCAGATGCTGCTCGCGCTGGGCGCCCGCCGGGTGGCGCTGCTGAGCAACAACCCGGACAAGGCCGAGCAACTCGGCCGCCTCGGCGTGCACGTGGAGAGCCGGGTGCCCACCGGCGTGCACGTGTCCGCGGCGAACGTGCGGTACCTGGCGACCAAGGCGACGCACAGCGCGCACACCCTGGACCTCCCGATGGTCGACTGAGCCACCGACCGGGCCATCGACCGGCCGCCGCACCCGGACGCGCCCTCGGCGCCCCGCCCGGGTGCTTCGCCGCGTTTGCCCCATCCGGCCCGGGGAACACGATGGGCGGACCCGTTCCCGCCGAGCCGTAGGGGGAAGGCTCATGAGCAACGTCCAGCAGCCGGAAATGCGCCGCAGCGGCGACTCGCCAACCACCACGCAGCGCAGCGAGGAGCCCCACCCGACCGCCGCGCCGGGCGGCACGCACGACAAGACCGGCAACCGACCGGTACCGGAGGGCCAGGCGTCCCCGTACGGGCCGCACGGCAAGACGTCCGACGACAAGGCTCCGGACATCATGCCGTCGGACCTGGAGGACGAGACGTCTCCCTCCTGAGGACGATCAGTCGGGCGGCTCGGAATCATCGACCGTGTCCGGCCCCTGCACGCGCGTCTCCTGGTCCACCCGGACCCGGACCATCTCCCCGCCGACCTCGACGCGGGTCTCACCGCTCTCGGGCGGCCCCTTGACCTGCGCGGTGGTGGTGTCCGGGTGGTTACCCGGGTGCATCAGCACGCCGTCGGTCTCGGTGGTCTTGGCGCGGCTCTCCTCCGGCTCGGTCATGGCGTGGCGTCCTCTCGGCTCGGCGGGTGTCCCGCGGCCGGTTACCCCGGGCGTCGGCCTTGATTCCTGCGACCGGCGCGGTACGGCCCGGTGGCGTCCGCGGCTCTGCCGGGCCGGTGCCTATTCGGCGTTCGGCTCCCGCAGGTGCTCCGCGATCCGGTGGGTGTGGCCGGAGCGGGCCCGGGCCGCCTGGTCGGCGGGGCTCAACCCGTCGTCGACGGTCGGGTCCAACGGCACGGAACTGCGGATCTCGGACATGTTCTGGTAGGTCGCCAGCGGCAGCGCCCGCAGCAGTTTCAGCGCGCCCGCGTCGCCGCGCCCCTCGGCGTGCCGGACGATCTGCTCCTTCGACGCGGGGAAGTCCAGGTCCACCAGCACCCGCTGAACCGCCTGGAAGTCGGTGCTCGACATGGCGTGGGTGGTACCCCTCGACGGGTACCCAAAACCGGTCAATCACCGACCAACGCGGGCGTGGCGGGCGCGGGTTCCCGCTCCGGTGCGCGCAGTTCGTCGAGGCGGACCAGGGCCACTCCGGCGACGATCAGCGCACCGCCGACCGCCTGCGCCCCGGTCGGCAGTTCGCCCAGCACCAGCCAGGCGATCAGCACGGCGAACAGCACCTCGGTGAGCCCGACGAACGAGGACAGCCGGGCGCCGAGGATCCGCGCCGCGCTGATGCCGGCCACGTACGACACCACGGCGGCGACCAGCGACAGCCCCGCGATCGGGACCATCCAGCTGACCCGGTGACCGCCGAACGTGACCGCGCCGAAGGTGGCGTGCAGCGGCAGCGCGTGCAGCGCGCCGAGCCCCAGCAGGCCGACCGCGCCCACCGCCATCCCGCCGCTGGCCAGCACGACGGGGGGCAGCCCGGCGTCGGTGCGGGCGGAGATCACGAAGTACGCGGCCAGTCCGACACCGGCGCCCAGGCCCCACAGCACGCCGACGGGCTCCACCGGGCCGGCGCCGAACGGGTCGAGCACCAGCAGCAGGCCCAGCAGCGCGGTCACCGATCCGGCCACGGTCAGCCGGCGCGGCCGCTGCCCGTGCGCCGCCCACATCCAGCCGACCACGAGCACGATGCCCAGGTACTCCAGCAGCAGCGCGACGCCGATCGGCAGGTACTGGAGGGCGTTGAAGAAGCACGCCTGCGCCGCGCCGACCGCGAGCAGGCCGAACAGGCCGATCACGCCGAGGTTGCGACCCAGCATGGACCACCGGCCGCGCAGCGCCAGCGCGGCCGGCACCGCCAGGACCAGGGCGGCGATGCCGACCCGGGCGGCCACCGCCGCCTCGGCCGACCAGCCCGCCTCGATCAGCGAGCGGGCGAAGGTGCCGGACGTGGCGAACGTGAAGGCCGACAGCAGCGCCAGCGCGAGACCGGCGCCGGCCGGACGGGACTGCATCGCGAAAACTCCCCCGCGGGGTCAGGATCAATCGATGTCGGGATCAATCGATGTCATGAGCAAAAGGCGCTTATGCTCGTGACAGTAGAGCCGCTCCTGTCAGGAGTCAACGTGACTTTCATCCATGACACCGCGTGCGCCCTGGTCGCCACCGCCGCCCTGGTCAACACCGCCGGCCGGGGCGGTGAGGGGCTGCCCGACGTGCCCGCCCTGACCGCCTTCATGCGCGCCCACCGGTGGACCGGCCGGCACGACTGCACCGTCGCGGAGCTGCGGGCGGTGCAGCGGCTGCGCCCCCGGCTGCGCCCGGTGTGGCACCGCGACGAGGACGGCGTGGTGGAGATCGTCAACGGCCTGCTCCGGGAGTCGAACGCCCTCCCCCAACTCGTCCGGCACGACGGCGAGCCGCACCACCTGCACGCCACCCCGCGCGACGCCCCGCTCGACACCCGCATGGCCGTCGAGGCGGCGATGGCCTTCGTGGACGTGGTCCGGGCCGGCGAACTGGATCGGCTGCGCGTGTGCGCGTACCCGGACTGCGACAACGTGCTCGTCGACCTGTCCCGGAACCGGTCCCGCCGGTTCTGCGAGGCGGGCTGCGGCAACCGGGCCGCGGTCACCGCCTACCGCGCCCGCAAGGCGGCCGCCGCGCCGGACTAGCCGCTCCACCCCCGGCGGCCGCCGGTCGGCTGCGACGCCTCGATGGTCAGCGGCAGGTCAGCAGGCGCCGTCCTCGACGGTCGCGGCGGGATACCCGGGGCCGGGATTGGACAGGTTGTGGGTGAACTTGACGACGATGCAGAACGGGTCGCGGCCGTCGTGGCTCATCTCGTACCGGTCCCCGCGCTCGTCGGAGCCACGGAAGTCGATCCTGAACCGCCCGCCGCCCACCGCGGCGAACTTGCCGGTGCCGGTGCCCCGGGTAGCCCGTTCGGCCGCCTTCTCCACGTCGAAGATGTGCACGGCATTCCCCTCGACGGGCGTGCGCTCCAGTTCCTCGGCGGTCGCCACCGCGGCGGCGCGGACGTCCCCGCGGTCGGGCCGGTTCGCCATGATTGCCACGACGATGATGACCGCCGCGGCGATGAGCCCCGCCACGATGGCCACGACGCTGGGCGGGCGGCGCGTGGCACCGCCGAGCGGACTCACGCCGCCGCCCCGGTCGGCTCCGCACCGGTCGAGTCCACAGGGGTGTCCAGAACGAATGTCACCCCGTCACTGTGCACCAGCCAGTCACGCGCGGACGGCCCGGGCGGGCCGGCGCGGCGCGGCCGGCGCGGCGCGGCCGGCGGATCTCAGCCGCCGGCCATCGCGCCGATGACCAGGAACGGCTCCTCCCCCGCGGCCACGCGGGCCGGGAGCGGGGCGTCCGGGGACTCGTTCGACAGGTCCTCCTCGCAGGCGTAGAAGCGGATGAACGCGCGCCGCTTGCCGGTGCGCTGGTCGCGGATCGTGCCGCGCAGCATCGGGTAACGGCCCTCCAGCGCGTCCAGCACCAGCCGCTGGGTGACCGGCCCGGCCGGCACGTCGAGGCCGACCTCGCCGCTGACCCCGGCCAGGTTCTTCAGGTGGGCCGGGAGCACGACCCGGATCGTGGGGCGGGTCATGGGAGCACCTGTACCTCCACCGAGAGGACGGAGGGCAGGTCGCGGACGATCGGCTGCCAGGTGTCGCCGCCGTCGGCGGAGCCGTAGACCTGGCCGCCGGTGGTCCCGAAGTAGATGCCGCACGGGTCCAGGGTGTCCACCGCCATCGCGTCGCGCAGCACGTTGACGTAGCAGTGGGCCTGGGGCAGGCCCTCGGTAAGCGGCTCCCACTCGTTGCCGCCGACCCGGCTGCGGTAGACCCGCAGCTTGCCCTCCGGCGGGTAGTGCTCCGAGTCGCTCTTGATCGGCACGACGTACACCGTCTCGGGCTCGTGCGCGTGCACGGCGATCGGGAAGCCGAAGTCGCTGGGCAGGTCGCCGCTGATCTCGTGCCAGGTGGCCCCCGCGTCGTCGCTGCGCATGACGTCCCAGTGCTTCTGCATGAACAGCACCTCGGGGCGGGACGGGTGCATCGCCAGGCGATGCACGCAGTGGCCGACCTCGGCGTCCTCGTCCGGGATCTGGCCGGAGCGCAGGCCCCGGTTGATGGGCTGCCAGGTGACGCCGCCGTCGTCGGTGCGGAAGGCGCCGGCCGCGGAGATGGCCACGTACATGCGCTCCCGCCGGGCCGGATCCAGGATGATCGTGTGCAGGCACATGCCACCGGCGCCGGGCTGCCAGCGCGGGCCCGACTCGTGGGTGCGCAGGCCGGGCAGTTCGGTCCACTTCTGGCCGCCGTCGGTGGTCTTGAAGATCGCCGCGTCCTCGGCGCCGGCGTAGACCGTGTCCGGGTCGTCCAGCGACGGTTCGAGGTGCCAGATCCGCTTGAACTCCCACGGCCGGGGGGTGCCGTCGTACCAGAGGTGCTCGCCGGCCTCGCCGGTGTACTCGAAGCCGTTGCCGACCGGCGACCAGGTGCGCCCGCCGTCGTCGGAGCGCTGCATCACCTGCCCGAACCAGCCGGAGGACTGGGATGCGTAGAGCCGCTCCGGGTCCGCCGGGGACCCCTTGACGTGGTACATCTCCCAGCCCCCGAAGTGGGGGCCGTCGACCTTCCACTCCCGCCGCGCGCCGTCCGCGGTCAGGATGAACGCGCCCTTGCGGGTGCCGACGAGAACTCGTACACCGCTCATGACCTCTCCCTCCATAGCTGGCCACTGAGTTGCCTACACCACACCCCCGACAGAATCACGGCGTGACCGGCCACCCCGCACCGCCGCCTTCTACCGCTCCCCCGGCGGCACGCTCGGCGTCGGCGCGGGGCCGTCCGGTACGCCGCCGAACTGATCCGTGACGCGCTCTGGCCGTACCCGGAGGACCTGCTCATCGCGACGAAGGTCGGGCCGGGCACGGACGCGTCCGGTGCGTGGATCGAGGCGACCACGCCGGAACTGCTGCGTGCGCAGGTGGCGGAGAACCTGCGCCGGCTCGGCCGGGACCACCTGGACCTGGTGAACCTGCGGATCGTCAAACGTCCGGGCCGGGACTCGATCGCCGAGCGCTTCGGCTACCTCGCCGACCTGCGCGACAAGGGGCTCATCCGCCACCTCGGCCTGTCCAACGTGCGGCCCGACCACCTGGCCGAGGCGCAGGTGATCGCGCCGGTCGCCAGGGGCGGCACGTGCTGGCCATTGCGGGCACCGGCGACCCGGAACACCTGGAACAGAACATCGCCGCCGGCGCGCTGCGCCTGAGCCCCGAGGAGCTGACCGCCCTCGGGTGAGGCGCCGCGACACCGGCGGCGACGGTGAACGGTTCCCGGCCGGCGCGACGCTGAGCCGACCGGGAACCGTGCGGTGCCGCGGTTACTTGACGTAGATGTTCAGGAAGAACGGCAGGCCCATGGTGGCGTCGCCCTCGAGACCGCCGAGGCCGGTGCCCGCCACGATCGCCATCTTGTCGTAGTACAGCGGCAGGGCCACGTACATGCCCATGATCTTCTCGTCCAGGGCCGCCCACTTCGCCGTGGCTTCCTCGGCCGGCAGGTTGGAGATGGAGTTGATCTCCTCGTCCAGCGCCTTGTCGCTCAGCATGCCCCAGGTCGTGCCCTCGTCGATGCTCTGCGAACGGAACAGCACCGGGAACCAGCTACCACCGGACGGCCAGTCCGAGCACCAGCCGCGCGGGGCCTGGCCCGCGTTCACCGATGCCTTGTAGTCACCGGTCTTGGCGCGCAACTCCGCGGTGGTCACCCCGATCGCCTTGACCGTGAAGCCGGCCTCCTTCAGCGCCTGCTCCCGCACCTGGCTGACCTGCTGGGTCACCGGCTTGGTGTTGTCGTAGAACCAGCTGATCTCGAAGCCGAGCTTGCCGGCGTCCTCGAGCATCTTCTTGGCCGCGGCCGGGTCGCCCTTGCCGGTGCCGCTCAGGTCCGCGACCGGGGTGTACTTCTTGTAGCCCGGCACGCTCGGCGGCAGAACCGTGCTGGCCGGCTCCGCGACGAACTCGTTCAGGCCCTGCGCGGTCCACAACTGGTCGTACGGGTACGCCTTCGCGACCGCCTTGCGCACCTCCAGCGGGATCTTGCGGGTGTCCATCTGCCACACGATCGTGCAGGGGCTGTCACCCTTGACCAACTGGTTGGCCTTCTCGCCCTGCAACTGCGGGATCAGCGACGCGTCGATGTTCTGGTAGTTCAGCGACGTGGCGTCCGGCCCGGTGCTGTTGAGCACCTGCTGCTGGTTCTTGATGTCGTCGACGCCCCACTTGAACACCCACGAATCCGGGTACTGGTGCCGCACCGGGTCGGTGTTCGGGTCCCAGTTCGGGTTCTGCTTCAACTTCAGCTCGGTACCCGGGGTGTACGTGTCGAACGCGTACGGGCCGGTCGAGATCGGGTGGTTCTTGTACTCCTGCCGGGTGTCCTTCGCCTCGGGGATCGGCGTGAACATCGGGAAGGACAGGTAGAACGGCAGGTCCGCGAACGGCTGCGCGAGGTGGATCACCAGGGTGGTGGCGTCCGGGGTCTCCACGCCGTCGTACTTGTCACCACCGGTGTAGGGGCCCTTGTACTTGTCGCCGTCCTTGAAGTAGCTCATCTGGTACGCCGGCCCGTTGGCGTACACGTCGTGCGCGAACGACCGCTTGATCGAGTAGGCCAGATCCTCGACCTTGACCTCGCTGCCGTCCTCGTACTTGATCCCGGACTGCATCGTGAACGTCCAGGTCAGCTTGTCCTCGGAGACGGTACCCAGGTCCGTCAGGTCCGGCACCAGCACCGGCTTGCCGTTGCGGATCGCGAACTGGGTCGGCGTGCGGAACAGCATCTTGCCGATCTCGTTCGAGTCCACATAGTAGATGTCGGTCGGGTCCATGGTGCTGGGCGTCGACTGGGAGTAGACGGTGACCGTCCCGCCCTTCTTCGCCCCGGGCACCTCGGGCGCCGGGCCCTTCGCGTTGGGGTCGGTGGCACTCTCCTGCTGCGCGATGTTGCCGCCGTCGTTGCCGCCGTTGTCGGAGTTGTTGGCCGACGGGCTGCCGCAGGCGGCCAGGCCGAGGACGGCCGCGGCGGCGATCGCCACGACCACTTTCATACGTCTCACGATGACTTCCACCTCACTGATGTGAACCGTGGCGGAGACCGCGTTCGGCGGCTCCGCGTACCGTGGGTCGCCGACGGGCGAGGATCGCTCCCGGCGGCGGTGACGTTCGACCGCCGCGGTACGGCCGGCGGTCGGCGACGGCCTTGCGTCGTGGGCCACCACCTGTCTGCTACGAGCAGAAACCATCCGGCGACCGGGCGAGGTTGGCGCCACGCCGCGACGTGACCAAGCTGTGATGAGCGCCGATACCGCGCGTGTTCACCGGGCACCGGGCCATCGATCCGGGCCATCGATTCCGGTCATCGATCGGGACCATCGATCGGGCGCCGGACGGCCCGGCCCGCCGGGGCTGGTCAGCGGGGCGGCCGCCGGTCGAGCACGCGGCGCATCTTGCCGGTCGAGCGCTCGACCGCGCCGGGCCCGGTCACGTCGACGGCGACGGTCACGCCGATGGTGCTCTTGACGAGCCGCACCAGCGCCCGACCCGCCTCCTCGGCACCGTCGGCCGGGGTGTCGGCGCGGCGCTCCACCCGCACCGTCAAGGCGTCGAGCCGGCCGTGGCGGTCGAGCACGCACTGGAAATGCGGGGACAGCCCGGGTACGCGCAGGATCAGCTCCTCGATCTGGGTCGGGAACAGATTCACGCCGCGCAGGATGATCATGTCGTCGGTGCGGCCGGTGACCCGCTCCATCCGGCGCATGGCGCGGGCGGTGCCGGGCAGCAGCCGGGTCAGGTCCCGGGTGCGGTAGCGCACCACCGGCATGGCCTCCCGGGTCAGCGAGGTGAGGACCAGTTCGCCAGGCTCGCCGTCGGGCAGCACCGCACCGGTCTCCGGGTCGATGACCTCCGGGTAGAAGTGGTCCTCCCACAGGTGCGGGCCGTCCTTGGTCTCGACGCACTCGCACGCCACGCCCGGGCCCATCACCTCGGAGAGCCCGTAGATGTCCACGGCGTCGATGCCGGCCCGGCGCTCCAGTTCGGCGCGCATGTCGCCGGTCCACGGCTCGGCGCCGAAGATGCCGGTCCGCAGGGTGGTGCCGCGCGGGTCCACGCCCTGGCGCTCCAGTTCGTCCAGGATGGCCAGCAGGTAGCTTGGGGTGACCATGATGATGTCCGGCGCCAGATCGCGGATCAGCAGCGCCTGCCGCTCCGTCATCCCCCCGGAGACCGGGATGACCGTGCAGCCCAGCTCCTCGGCGCCGTAGTGCGCGCCCAGGCCGCCGGTGAACAGCCCGTACCCGTACGCGACGTGCACCCGGTCGCCCGGGCGTCCACCGGCGGCGCGGATCGACCGGGCGACCAGCCGCGCCCACGTCCGCACGTCCGCCGCCGTGTACCCGACGAGCGTAGGGCGCCCGGTCGTACCGGAGGAGGCGTGCAGCCGGGCGATCCGCTCGCGCGGCACGGCGAACATGCCAAACGGGTACCGCTGGCGCAGGTCCTCCTTCGTGGTGAGCGGGAACCGCGCCAGGTCCGCGAGGCTCCGGCAGTCGTCGGGGTGCACCCCGGCGGCGTCGAACGCGGCCCGGTAGTGCGGCACGTGCTCGTACGCGTGCCGCAGCGACCAGCGCAGCCGCTCCAACTGGACCGCGCGCAACTCGTCGACGCCGGCCCGCTCGATGGGCTCCAACTCCGCCCGCACGTCCGCCATCGCCGCGCCTCCTCGGTGAGGTCCGATCCGGTCCGCGCGGCAACGATGCCACCGCCCGGCACGGGCGGGCAACCGTCCACGCCCCACCCGTTCGTCGCGGTGGCCTGCCACCACATCGGAATGGGCGGGCAACCGGGTCAGCGCAGTTCGCGCAGGACGGCGCCGAGGACCGCGACGCCCGCCTCCAGGGCGGCGGGCGCGTTGGCGGCGTAGCCGAGGACCAGCCCGGGCGGGCCGGCGCGCTGCCGGTGCCAGGACAGGGGCTGCGCCTTCACCCCGCGGGCCAGCGCCGCGGCGGCCAGGTCCGTGTCGCTCACGCCGGCGAGGGCGACCAGCAGGTGCAGCCCGGCGGCGGCGCCGTGCACGACCGCGCCGGGCAGGTGCGCGCGGACCGCGGCGAGCATCGCGTCCCGCCGGCGCACGTGCCGGCGGCGCAGGAAGCGCAGTTGCCGCTCCAGCTCCCCCGAGCCGATCAGCTGCGCCAGGACGAGCTGCGGCAGGGCCGCGCTGCCCAGGTCCGCCTCGCGCTTGGCGGCCACGAACGCGTCCCGGTACCGGGGCGGCACCAGCGCCCAGCCGAGCCGCAGCGCCGGCGCGAGCAGCTTGGACACGCTGCCGGCGTAGCAGACCCGCTCCGGCATCACCGAGCGCAGCGCGGGCACCGGTGGCCGGTCGTACCGGTGCTCCGCGTCGTAGTCGTCCTCGATCACCAGCCCGCCCGAG
This sequence comes from Rhizomonospora bruguierae, assembly GCF_018397995.1. Classification (GTDB taxonomy): domain Bacteria; phylum Actinomycetota; class Actinomycetes; order Mycobacteriales; family Micromonosporaceae; genus Rhizomonospora; species Rhizomonospora bruguierae. The sequence continues at coordinate 167,863 of NZ_BBQH01000016.1, read as the reverse complement.
GCCGCCCAGCGGGCCAGCAGCCGGCGCCGCTCGCCGCCCAACACCACCCCGGTCGGGAACTGGTGGGCCGGGGTCACCATCACCGCCGGCGCCCCGCACCGGCTCAGGTCGTCGACGCGCAGCCCCTCGGCGTCCACGGCGACCGGCGGGGTGGCCAGCCCCCAACCGCCCACCTGCTGGCGGGCGCCGAGCGAGCCCGGGTCCTCCACGGCGACCGCCGTGACGCCCTCCGCCCGCAGGACCTGGGCGAGCAGGGCCAGCGCCTGGGCGACCCCGCCGACGATCACCACCTCGTCCGGGTCGGCGCGGATGCCCCGGTACCGGGCGAGCCAGCCGGCCACGGCGGTGCGCAGGGCGGCGGTGCCGCGCGGGTCGCCGTAGCCGAGGTCGGCGGGGGCGGCACGGTTCAGCACCGCCCGCTCCGCGCGCAGCCAGGCGGCGCGCGGGAAGGCCGCCAGGTCGGGCAGGCCCGGCGAGAGATCTATCCGGGCGGGGGCCGCCCGGAAGGCTTCGAACGTCTCGGCGCCGAACGGGCCGGTGGTCGCCCCGGCGCTGGCGGTTGCCGTGCGCCCCGGTCCGGGCGGCGGCACGGCGGCGGGCACCGGCACCGGCACCGCGACCACGACCGTGCCGGCCCGGCCGCGGCCCGCGACGTGCCCCTCCTCGACCAGGCGCCGGTACGCCTCGGTGACGACGCCCCGGGAGACGCCCAGGTCGGTGGCGAGCGCCCGGCTCGCCGGCAGCCGCCCGCCCGGCGGCAACCGCCCGTCCACTATGGCGGCCCGCAACCGGTCGGCCAGCCAGGCGGCCCGGCCCCCGGCCGGCGCCTCACCCGGGTCCAGGTGAAGGAAGTCGGAGCCACTGCCCGATATGGACCCGTCGACCGGCGTCGCGCGGGCACCGTCCACGGGGCCATTATGGTGCCGGACCGGTCAGGGCGTGAAGCGGGCGACATACCGGCGCTGCCACGGCGTCTCGACCGCCCGCCGGTGGTAGCGCTCGCGCACGTACGCCACCGCCCGCTCCGGCGGGACGCCGTCCAGCACCGCGAGACACCCGAGCGCGGTACCGGTGCGGCCGACACCGCCGCCGCAGGCGACCTCCACCCGCTCGGTCGCGGCCCGCTCCCACGCCTCGCGCAGCGCGGACCGGGCCGCGTCGCGGTCGGCCGGCAGGCGGAAGTCCGGCCAGCGCAGCCAGCGGCTCGGCCACGGGACGGGCACCGACGGGGGCCGGCCGAGCAGGTAGAGGCCGAAGGCCGGCGGCTCGCCGGGCGGCACCGGGTGGCGCAGCCCGCGCCCGCGCACCAGCCGCCCGGACGGCAGCCGCAGCACCCCTGGCTCCGACGGCTCCCAGAGTTCCGTCACCCCGCCACGATAGGACTCCCGTCGCCGCCGAATTTCTGACGTACCCGGGTGGCACCGTGACGAGTGATTGGACCAACCCTGCCGAGCCAAATTGGGTCTACTGGATGTGCCGCTGCATTCCTACGGTGATCATGTGAGCGTTGACGTACCCGCAAGGAGCGGACTGACCGTGGCCCAGGGCGCCGCGGTCTCCATCGGCGCCGTGCTCGGCACCGGCGTGGTCTCCCTGCCCGCCCTCGCCGCCCGGATCGCCGGGCCGGCGGCCCTGCTGGCCTGGGTCGCGCTGATCGCCCTGTCCGTGCCGCTGGCCGGCAGCTTCGCCGCCCGCTACCCGGACGGCGGCGGGGTCGCCACGTACGCCAGGATCGCGTTCGGGCGCCGGGCCGCCACCGCCGTCGGCTGGTGCTTCTACTTCGCCATCCCGGCCGGCGCCCCGGCCGCCGCGATGTTCGGCGGTGCCTACGTCGCCGCCGCGTTCGGCGGGGGTACCGCACCACGCTGGTCACCGCCGGGGTCCTGATCGCGGCCGTCACCGCCGCCAACGCCGCCGGCCTGCGGGTCTCCGGCCGGCTCCAGCTCGGCCTGGCCGCCGTGCTCGCCGCCCTGCTGCTGGCCGCCACGCTCACCGCGCTGCCGCACGCCCGCCTGGCCAACCTGCACCCGTTCGCCCCGCACGGCTGGCTGGCCATCGCCCCCGCCGCCGCGGTCCTGGTCTGGGGCTTCGCCGGCTGGGAGGCGGTCACCTCGCTGGCCGGTGACTTCCGCAACCCCCGGCGTGACGTGCCCCGCGCCACCGCCGTCGCGCTGGTGGTCGTCGCGCTGCTGTACCTGGGGGTCGCCGGCGCCAGCGCGCTCGTCCTCGGATCCGCGGCCGGCGACAGCGGCGCACCGCTGGCCGACCTGCTCGCGGTCGGCGCCGGCGGGCCGGCCCGCGCCCTGACCTCGCTCGTCGCCGTCCTGCTGACGTTCGGCGCCATGAACGCGTACTTCGCCGGCGGCGCCCGCCTCGGCGCCGCGCTCGGCCGCGACGCCGCGCTCCCCGCCTGGTTCGCCCAGGGCGCCACCACCGGCGCCGTGCCCCGGCGCAGCCTCGGCGTCGTGTGCGGGCTCTCCTTCGTCGCGCTCGCCGCGGTCGCCGCCACCGGCGGGCCGCACGCGTCGGTGCTGCTCACCACGGGCTCGTTCGTTCTGGTGTACCTGGTGGGCACGGCCGCGGCGGTCCGCCTGCTGCCGCGCGCCAGTTGGCCGCGCCGGGCCGCCGTCGTGGCCCTGGTCGCGGTGGAGCTCCTGGTCGGTGTCACCGGCCTCTACCTCGCCGCCGCACTGCTGGTCGCGCTCGCGGCCGTCGGCTACGACCGGTACCGCCACGGCCGGCGGGGCGGGACCGGGCCGCTCGGCGGGCTACTCCCCGGCGATCCAGGACGTCCAGTCGGCGGCGCCCGCGAGAGTGGCGCGGAGTTCGGCGAGGAACTCCAGGGCGTGGCCCCGGGCGGCGGCGCGCTCGGGCGGTGAGACCGGTCGGTGCCCGAGGGCCCGCCACACCAGGTACGCGGCCGCGGCGAGTTGGTGGCGCAGCACCCCGGCGAACGACCGCGGCTCGGCGGGTACCGGGGCGCCGCCCGCCGCCCGGTAGGCGCGCAGGACGGCCACGAACCGGCGTCGCTGCCAGCCACCGGCGATGCGACTGAAGGCGAGCGCCGAGCGCACCGCCTCCCGCTCCGCGAAGTCGGCGCCCGCGCCGTCCCAGTCCACCAGCACCGGGGTCCGCCGGGTGACCAGGACGTTGTCGGGCTTGACGTCGCGGTGAGTGAGGACCGGGTGGTGGCCCGGCCCGGCGCGCTCCACCGCCACGATGGCGCGGGCGATGTCGGGGAAGTAGGAACGCACCCGCTCGGTCCACGGCGTGGGCGGGCCCAGCCAGGAGTCCCACTCGGTCAGGGTGTGCGGGGCGGGTTCGTCGGGCGGCGAGGGTGCCGCCCGGGCGTGCAGCGACGCCAGGGTGTGCCCCACCCAGCCGAGGACCGCGTGGGGCACGTCCCGGTCCGGCAGCCGCGACCCGTGGCACCACTCGTGCACCCGGTAGCTGACCGGTCCACCATGGACGGTGAGGTCGACGAGCGGCGGCGGGACCGGGCGCGGCATGGGTACGCCCTGGCGGTAGGCGGCCCGCTCCACCTCGACGGCGGTCTCGTAGGCGGCCAGCCACCACGCCTCGCGGGAGCGGTTGAGCTGCTTGACGGCCCACTCCCCGCGATCGGTCCGCAGCCGCCACATGAGGTTCATCCGGCCGCCCGCGACCGGGGTCAGGCCGCCGGCCGGCACACCGAGGTCGAAGGCCGTCGCCAACGCCTTCGCCTGGTCGAGCCGCGCCACCCCCGGAGGATATGTCGGTGGCCGATGCCGCCCTTCCGCCCGGGGTGGGGCGGGAGGGCGGCGCGTAACCTTGTCCGGTGTCCGCGACCAGCGCCGCCGCCCCCGACTTCGGGTTGACGGCCGACTGTGCCCGCTGCGCCGGCCTCTGCTGCGTGGTCCCGGCGTTCGCCGCCTCCGCCGACTTCGCCATCGACAAGCCGGCCGGTCATCCCTGCCGCAACCTGCGCGCCGACTTCCGCTGCGGGATCCATGACCGGCTGCGCCCGGCCGGCTTCCCCGGCTGCACCGCGTTCGACTGCTTCGGCGCCGGGCAGAAGGTCGTCCAGGTCACGTTCGGCGGCCGGGACTGGCGCACCGGTCCGGACCTGGCCGGGGCGATGTTCGCCGCGTTCCGGGTCATGCGCGAGCTGCACGAGCTGCTGCGGTACCTGACCGAGGCGGTCACCCTCGACCCGCCCGCCCGGCTGCGCGCCGACCTCGGCCGCGCCCTCGACGAGACCGAACGCCACACCCTCCTGGACCCCCGGGCGCTCACCGCCCTGGACGTGGCCGCCCACTGGCGCGCGACGAACGCCCTCCTGGTCGCCGTCAGCGCCGACACACGCGGCGGCACCCCCGGGCGCGACCTGCGGGGCGCGGATCTGATCGGCAAGGATCTGCGCGGGGCCGACCTGCGGGCGGCGAACCTGCGCGGCGCGTACCTGATCGGTGCCGACCTCGCCCACGCCGACCTGCGCCGCGCCGACCTGATCGGCGCGGACCTGCGCGGCACCCGGCTCGCCGGGGCCGATCTCACCGGCGCGCTGTTCCTGACCCAGCCGCAACTGGACGCCGCCCTCGGCGACGCCGCGACCCGGCTGCCGGCCACCCTGGCCCGGCCCACCCACTGGGCCACGGCGGGCAGACGCGCACCCGCACCGCCGTTTGGCACCCGCCCCTCCGGGGTAACCCGCCGGCCGCCGTCCATTCAGCCTGCTCCACCTCGGGTGGCGGGCAGGCCGAGCGCTGAGGAGCCAACCCATGCCCGGTGACGCCGGCGACCGCGACCCCCGCTCCGCCGAACCGCCGGAGGAAGCGGTCGACGCCGCGAACCCGCACCCACCGCCGGGGCGGCCCCGCCCGCACATCGGCTCGTCCGGCGGTGGGCCGTACGCGGTCCCCGGGGCGATCACCGAGGTACATGACGACGAGGAGGACGGGGCCGAGCCGCCGGGCACGTCGGAGCCCCCCGAGAATCCGGGACCCGAGGAGCAGACGGAGGGCTGACCCGGGCTCGCGGACGTGTCAGTCCCACCCGCACCCCGGCCCGCAAGCGGCCGAGAGTGTCCGGGGTGGGTGCGCTAATTGCGTTGAGCCGGACGGCAGGTCCGGGTCAGGCTGAGACACCGCCAGTGATTGGACACCCTCCCGATGCGCCTGCTCCGCGACCTGTGGACCGCCTCGCCGCGCCGTACCGCGCTGCTCGGCCTGTTGATCGTGCTCGGTGCCGGCGGGCAGGCGGCCGGGGCGGCGCTGGCCGGTCCGGTGCTGCTCCATCGTTCCGTGCCGCTGTTCCTCGCGCTGTGCGCGGCGGCGGCGGCCGCCGTGCTGACCGATCTCGTGGTCGGGTTGATCGCCGCCCGGCTCACCGCCGACTGGACGGCCGACGTGCGGCGCCGGCTGTGCCGGGTGGCGCTCGGGCAGGACCTGCCGACGCTGGAGACGACACCGGTCGGCGAGTTGCTCGACCGGATCGACGGCGACGTGTACCAGGTCGGTTCGGAGCTGCGCGGGCACGGTGTGCGGATCGCCCAGGCGGTGGCCGCGGGCGGGCTGTCCATCGGCGCGGCGCTGATCGTGTGGTGGCCCGCCGGCGTGACCATGCTCGGGCTGGCCGTGTTCCTCGGCGCCGTCCTGCGCAAGCCCGCCGGCCGGATCGGCCCCGCCCGGATGGGCGAGGAGGAGGCCTGGTCGGACCTGGCCGCGGTGATGGAGGAGTCCATCCACGGCCAGGACGACGTGCGCACCAGCCTGGCCCGGCCGTACGTGCTGCGGCTGTACGCGCGCCGGGCGAGCCGGGTGCTGGAGCGGGGCCGCCGGGTCTGGGCGATGTCGGCGCGGGTCACCACGGCGGCGTCCTGCGTGACCCGGGTGGGCATCGCCGCGGTGGTGCTCGGCGGCGTCTGGGCGCTGGCGGTCGGCCGGGTGGACGGCGCCCGGCTGACCGCGATCTGGCTGCTGGCGCTGGGCTTCGGCGGCACGGTCGAGCACGTCAGCCGGATGGTTCCCGAGCTTCAGTACGCGCTGGGCGCCTGGGGCCGCATCCTGCTGCTGCGGGACTCGAAGCAGGAGCCCAGCGGCGGCGTCCCGCCCGGCGGCGGTGACGTCGCCATCCGGGGCCTGACGTTCCGGTACGCCGCGGGGGCGGACGACGACCGTGCCCCGGCGCTGCGCGACGTGCGCCTGACGTTCACCCGGGGCCGGTCGTACGCGCTGATCGGGCGCACCGGCTCGGGCAAGTCCACGCTGGCCAAGGTGCTGACCCGGGCGGTGGACGTGCCGCGCGGCACGGTCTTCGTCGGCGGCACGGACCTGCTCGACGTGGACGTGGAGGCGCTGCGCCGGTGGGTCGCCGTGGTGCCGCAGCGCACCGAGATCCTCGCCGGCACGGTGGCGGAGAACATCGCCCTGTTCGACCCGGACCTGCTGGCGCCGGCCGCCCGCGCGGTGCGGGAGCTGGGCCTGGAGTCGTGGGTGGCCGACCTGCCGGCGGGCATGGACACCCGGCTCGGCGAGGGCGGCCACGTGCTCTCGGCGGGCCAGGAGCAGCTCGTCGCGTTCGCCCGGATCCTGGTTCGGGACCCGCACGTGGTGATCCTCGACGAGGCCACCGCCCGGATGGACCCGGTCACGGAGGCGCGGGTGCAGCGGGCCACCGAACGGCTGCTGCGGGACCGGATCGGCATCGTCATCGCGCACCGGCTCTCGTCGGTGCGCGGCTGCGACGAGGTGGTCGTGCTCACCGACGGCGAGGTCGTGGAGGCCGGCCCGCTGGCCGGCTCCAAGCGCTTCGCCGGCCTGCTCGCCAGCAGCAACGCCGGTGCCGGCGACGGCACCCGCACCATTCTCGCCCCGAGCGACGCTCTCGCCGGCGACAATGTCTTCACCGAGGGCAGCACGGTGGCCGGGAACGCGGGACTGACCGAGAGCAGCGCGGTGGCCGTCGCGGTCGGCGCCGGGGGCGGGGAGACCGCCGCCGGCGGCCGGGCGGCCGGCGGGGCGGCCGGCCGGTTGCTGCCGGAGGACGGCGCCGGGTGGAGCGCACCGGCGGCGCGGCGCACCGTCGAGCAGACCGCGCCGCCGAAGGCGGACCCGCCGCCGCTGCCCCCGCCGCCGCCCGCCCGAACCATGCGCGAGATCCTGCGCCTGGCCACCAACGACCCCCGGTACGGGCTCGGCGCGGTCGGCGTGTTCATGGTGATGGCGCTGTTCGGCCTGGACGGCTCGGTGCTGCCATGGCTGTGGGCGCACCTGGTGGACGGGGTCGGTGGGCTGTTCTGGCCGGCGGCCGGCATCGTCGCCGCGCTGCTGCTGACCGCGCCGGTGTCCTACTTCGCCGGGCGCTGGTTCCCCGAGTGGTGGGTCCGGCAGATGCTGCGGATCAGCCTGCGCCTGGTGCACGGGCAGACCGGCCCGCGCCGGGTCAGCGGGCACACCCCGGCGGAGGTGGTCGCCCAGGGCGGCGACACCGAACGGGTGGTGATCCTCGCCGACAACCTCATCGACCAGTTGATCTGCGCGCTGATCGTGGTCGGGATGACCGCGGTGACCGGCTCCGTCGTGCCGGCGCTGTTCTTCCTCGGCACGATGGCGCTCTCCGGCGCCGCGGCCACCCTGTTCGGCCCGCTGCTGGCCGGGGCGGCCCGGCGCACGGTCGCGGCCCGGGCGGCGTTCGCGACCGCGCTGGTCTCATCGCTGTCGGCGGCCCGCAGCGTGAAGCTGGCCGGCGCCACCCGCCCGGTCCTGGCCCACCTGGCCCGGCTCGACGCGCAGCGCAGCGACCGGCAGCGCCGGGAGATCGCCATCCAGGTCTGGGCGCGGTCCACCCCGTCGATCGCCAGCGGGCTGCTGCCGCTGGTCGCCTGGGCGCTCTACCTGAACGGCCAGCTCAGCGCCGGCGCGACCCTGGTGATCGTGTCGACGCTCGGCGCCGCGCGGTGGTTCGCCTGGACCACGGCGTCGCTGGTGTCGCAGTTCCCCTCGGCCCGGGTGTGGACCCGGCGCACGGTGGCGATGACCGGGGTCGGGGCGTACTCGTCGGCCGTCCCGGCGGTGGACATCTGCGCCGGTACCGCACCGGTGGCGGAGGCCGCGCCGCGGCACCCGCTGCGCCGGCTGGAGCTTTCCGGGTTCACCGCCGTGCACGAGGACGGCACACTCGGCGTCCGCGGGGTCGACCTGACCGTGCGCCGGGGTGAGCTGGTGCTGGTCGTCGGCCCGGTGGGCGCCGGCAAGTCGTCGCTGCTGCGGGCGCTGGCCGGCATCGTGCACCACCGGGGCGCGCTGCGCTGGAACGACCAGGAGATCACCGAGCCGGAGCTGTTCCTGCGGCCGAACCAGGTCGGCTACGTGGCCCAGTTGCCCCGGGTGCTGTCCGGCACGGTGGCGGACAACATCCGGCTGGGCCACGAGGTGGACGCGGCCAGCGCAATCTCCACCGCGCAGCTGGACCACGACCTGGCCGCGGCCGGCGGCGGGCTGGGCCTGCTGATCGGGCACAAGGGCACCCGGCTGTCCGGCGGTCAGCTCCAGCGGCTGGCCCTGGCCCGGGCGCTGGCACCGCGCACGGAACTGCTGATCGCCGACGACGTGTCGTCCGCCCTGGACGTCACGACGGAGCTGGAGCTGTGGCGGGCGCTGCGCGCGCACGGCGTGACGGTGGTCGGCTCGACGTCCAAGCGGGCCGCGCTGGCCCAGGCGGACCGGGTCGTGGTGCTCCTGGGCGGCGCGGCCGTGGCCCAGGGCACCTGGCCCGAGTTGGCCGAGCGGTGGGGTCACCTCGCGGGCTGACCCGTGGGGCCGCGGCCGGCGGGCCGGGAGCTACTTCTTCCGCGCCTGGTTGAAGCGGAGCATGTTCCCGGCCGGGTCGCGGAAGGCGCAGTCGCGCACGCCGTACGGCTGGTCCATCGGCTCCTGGATCACCTCGGCGCCGGACGCGCGGACGCGTTCGAAGGTGGCGTCGCAGTCGTCCGTGGTGAAGTTGACGGCGCGCAGCAGGCCCTTGTGCAGCAGGTCGGTCAGGGCCCGCTTGTCCGCGGGTGAGGTGTTCGGGTCGGCGGCCGGCGGTTCGAGCACGATGTCGATGTCCGGCTGGTTCTTCGGCCCGACCGACAGCCACCGCAGGCCCTCGAACGAGACGTCGTTGCGGACCTCCATGCCGAGCACGTCCCGGTAGAAGGCCAGCGCCTTGTCGTGGTCGTCGACGGCGATGAAGGTGTGCGAGATCCTGATGTCCATGCGGTTCACGCTATGCCGCGGGCGGCGGGCCCGGCTTCTCGATTCCTGACCGGCCGGGTGAAGATCTTGGCGAAGCAGGCCGGGATCGCCGCCCCGGGGCCGTGGTCGCGGGCCCGGTACGCGCTCGGGCTCTCCCCGACCAGTTCGGTGAACCGGCTGCTGAACGAGCCCAGCGAGGTACAGCCGACGGCGAAGCAGATCTCGGTGACGCTGAGGTCGCCCCGGCGCAGCAGCGCCTTGGCCCGCTCGATCCGCCGCGTCATCAGGTAGCTGTACGGGGTCTCGCCGAACGCCTCCTTGAAGCGTCGGGAGAAGTGCCCCTCCGACATCAGCGCGCCGTGGGCCAGGGCCGGGACGTCGAGCGGCTGGGCGTACTCGCGGTCGATCCGGTCCCGGGCCTGCCGCAGCCGGACGAGGTCGGCGGTGCTGGTCACCGGCCCAGCATGGCACACCGCGCGGCCGGGCCGAATGATCCGGGTCGAAGTGGGCAATAAGGGCCGCGTGCCGATGCCCACGATCGACGACCTGGCCCAGTTGGCCGCCCTCCTCGACCGCGACGACCGCGGCGCGGAACTGTACGTGCGGTGGTCCCGCGGACCCGAGGTGGACCTGCCGGACGGGCTGAACACGGACCAGCGCAGCCGGGACGCGCTCACCGGCATCGAACTGCCCGGCCTGTCCGCCAACTCGCTGCGGGTGGAGCCGTGGTGGGGCGGGCGCTCCACCCGGCTGTGGGTGGCCCGCCGCCTCTACGACTACCGGCACATGCGCGACCTGCACGGCCCCGCCGTGCGCCCGTGGGCGCTGGTCGGCGAGGAGTGCGGCCGCGGCCCGGACAACGAGCCGCTGGTGGTCTGCCGCCGGCCGATCGCCTGGGTCTCCGACGAGGCGCTGCGGCAGTGCGAGAAGGTGGTCCGGGAGCAGCGCTCACCCGAGTGGGGACCCCTGCACCGCACCGGCCTCCAGGCCACCTGAGGACAGCTCCGCGACCAGGATCCGGCCGCCCTCGTAGGCGCCGCCGTCGATGGCCAGCACCCGCGCGCCGGCGTACCGGAGCGGCTCGCGCACCTGGCTCGGCGGCACCCCGAACTGGCCCGGCAGCGTGCTGTGCCCGTGTACCAGCACCCGCGCGCCGAACGCGCCGAGCATCCGCGCCACGGCGTCGTCCGGGCCGGGCGGGTCCGCGGCGCGGAAGCCGGCGCGGGCGTTCAGCCGGCTGGCCAGCAGGCGCCAGCGCTGCGCGTCCGGGCTGGTCAGGTCCGCCGCGACGGCCCGGTTGACCGCCTCGACGGTGTCGCCGATCTCCAGGTAGCGGGGTGTGTCCGCGTGCACCAACAGAAATCCGTCAACCACCGCGACCGCCGGTAGTCCCTCGATCCACCGCTCGTGCTCGGGCGTCAGCGCATGCATGTCCCGCAGCCGGCCGCCGTAGCGGTTGCGGGTGGTCCGGAAGCCGCCGGGGCGGTTCCAGCCGGGCACGTCCGCGGCACCGAAGCGGCGCGCCGCCAGCATGACCACCTCGTGGTTGCCCAGCAGCGCGCCGACCGCCCCGCCGGCCGCGGCCGCCTCCCGGGCGAGGGCGCGCACGTCGTCGATGACCCCGATGCCGTCCGGCCCCCGGTCCACGTAGTCGCCGAGGAACCACAGCCGGGCGTCGCCCCCGGACCAGTGGCCGGCCCCGTCGACCAGCCCCGCCTCCCGCAGCGCCTCGCGCAACTGCGCCCGGTGGCCGTGGACGTCGGACACCGCGTACAGCGCGGGCCCCGATCTTGTCACTGGCCGGACTCTACCCGCGCCGCGCGGCCACCTGCGGCGGAACCCGGTCCGGCCCGCTCCGCCCGGTGATCCCGCCGGGCCGCGACCTCAGCGGCCGACCGTCATGCGGAAGTCGGTGAGCGCCAGGGTGAGCAGGGGCCGGCGGCCCGCGAGGTACCCCAACCGGCCGGACGGCTCCGGTTGCCAGCGCGACCGGGCCAGGCGGGCGCGGGTACTGCCCCGTACCGGGGTGGCCAGCGGGTGCCCCGACCGCGCCTGGACGACCGGGAACCGGAATGGCAGGCGGAGCGGCAGGCCCCGCCCGACGTCGACGGACGCCGCGGCCAGCGGGCCGTCGCCGTCGTGCGCGGTCAGATCGAGGGCGGCGGCGGGCGGATCGGGGATGAACCCGAACGCGGCCCTCCGCTTGGGTATCCCCCACAGCTCGCGCCCCCCGGCCAGGGACGCGTCGCTGTCGACCCAGATGTCCACAATGCTCGCCGCCGGCCGGGCACCCGCGCGGACCAGGACCGCCGAAAGCAACTCGCGGTACTCGAGCACCCCGCCCGGCCCGTACCGGACCCAGGCGGCGCCCACGACGGCCCGGCCGCCGAGCACGACCGGGTGGTGGGTGGCCGCCAGCTCCGGCGGCAGCGGGCGCAGCGCGGCCGCGGGTACCAGCCACACCGACAGGTACAGCTGGCCGCGCAGCCGCCACGGCGAGGGCGGGTAGGCGCTCACGGTCCGACGGTAGCCGGGTGTGGATGGGGACGGACTGGGTAACGCAGGGCAGGACCGACTCGATGGGGGTGATCCGATGGACGCGCGGGACAGGGACACGCGAGAGGACGACGAGGCCGAGGAGATCGCGGTCCCCGACGAGAACCTGCCGGTGGACGTGCTGGAGAGCGGCGCGGCCGGGCTGGCCGGCAACGAGGAGGAGGTCCACCGGCCCAGCCCCGAGGCGCCGGGGCAGCCCTCGGCCGACGAGCAGGCCGAGCAGGAGCGCGAGGGCTCCGACCAGATCCGCGCCGCCGGCTGAGCCGGGGTCGGGAGGCGGCGGTTAGCCGGCCGCCGGGAGCGGTTCGACCCCCGGCGGGAGCGGCACCTGCGCGAGGAGGGCGGCCAGGGTGTCCGCCAGTGCCTGCGCGGCGTTGGTGGGCACCACCTCGCGGCGGTGCGCGAGCGCGATCGTGCGGAACATGCCGGGCGGCGCCAGTGGCGTCGCGTGCAGGCGCGGGCGGCCGGCGACCACGATGCCGGGGACCAGCGCCACGCCGAGCCCCTCCTCGACGAAACTCAGCACCGCGTCCATCTCGCCGCCCTCGACCGCCAGTCGGGGGGTGAAGCCGGCGCGCCGGCACGCCTCCAGCGTGGCGTCGCGCAGGTCGTAGCCGGTCCGGAACATGACCATCGGTAGGCCCCGCAGGCCGGTGATGGGGATGGGCGCACCGGGCAGCGCGTCCGGCAGGGGGTCGACCGAGGCGACCACGAGGCTCTCCCGCAGGATCGGCTCGGCCCGCAGCGCGGGGTCCACGCCGTCGGCGGGGACCACCACGAGCGCCAGGTCAAGCTCGCCGCGGGTCAGGGCGCGGATCAGATCCTTCGAGCCGCTCTCCTCCACCACCAGGTCGATGCGGGGGTACGCGTCGTGGTACCGGCGCAGCAGCCGCGGGACCAGCGACACGCACAGGCTCGGGGTGGCACCCAGCCGGACCCGCCCCCGGCGCAGCCCGACGAGTTCCTGCACCTCCCGGCGGGCGGTCTCCACGTCGGCGACGATCCGGCGGGCCAGCGGCAGGAGTGCCTCGCCAGCGGCGGTCAGCGCGGTGTCGCCGGGCACCCGCTCGAACAGTGCGGTGCCCAGCTCCGCCTCCAGGCTGTGAATCTGCTTACTGAGGGACGGCTGCGTGATGCCCACGCGAGCCGCCGCTTGGGTGAAATGCCGGGTTTCCGCCACGGCGACGAAGTACCGGAGCTGCTGGAAGCGCACCGTCATAGCCTACTGCTATCAACACTGCGACCTTCATGCATTGGACGACTTGTGACCGGCCGGGCCACTCTCTGTGCGTGGCGCTACTGACCCGAGCCAGACCGACCCCGGCCCAGAACGCCAGGGCCAAAGGGCCCTCCACCGTGGGGCAGAAGGTGGTGATGGCGGCGACCGGCATCCTCCTGGTGCTGTTCCTCGTCGCCCACATGCTCGGCAACCTGAAGGTGTTCGCCGGGGCGAGCGCGTTCGGCGAGTACGCCCAGTGGCTGCGCCGACTCGGCGACCCGGTGCTCCCGCAGACCGCGTACCTGTGGATCCAGCGGGTGGTGCTGCTGCTCGCGGTCGGCGGGCACATCTGGGCGGCGACCGCGCTCACGCTCCGCGCCCGCCGGGCGCGGCCGGTCCGGTATGCGCACCGCAGGCCGGTACGGGGCAGCTACGCGGCCCGCACGATGCGCTGGGGCGGCGTGATCATCGTGCTCTTCGTGATCTACCACATCCTCGACCTGACCACCGGCCACCTGAACCCGGTCGCCGACCCGGCGAACCCGTACGCCACCGTGGTCGCGGACTTCGCCCCGGGCCGCTGGTACGTCACGCTGTTCTACGGCCTCGCCGTCGTGGCGATCGGGTTCCACCTGCGGCACGGCGTCTACAGCGCGCTGCGCACGCTCGGCCAGCAGACCTCCCGCGGGGAACGGCGGGCCCGGGCCTTCGCCCTCGCCCTGTCCGTGCTGCTCTGCGGCGGCTATCTGGCCGTGCCGTTCGCCGTTCTCACCGGGGTGGTGCGATGAATCAGGGTCAGCCCCTCTACCGCGAGGGCGACGAGATCGCCGACACCACGGCGCCGGACGGGCCGATCGAGACCCGCTGGGACCGCCGCCGGTTCGGCGCCAAGCTGGTCAACCCGGCCAACCGGCGCGGGCTGACGGTGATCGTGGTCGGCACCGGGCTGGCCGGCGGTTCGGCCGCGGCCACCCTCGGCGAACTGGGCTACCGGGTCAAGTCGTACTGCTACCAGGACAGCCCCCGCCGGGCGCACTCCATCGCCGCCCAGGGCGGGATCAACGCCGCCAAGAACTACCGCAACGACGGCGACTCGATCCACCGGCTGTTCTACGACACGGTCAAGGGCGGCGACTTCCGGTCCCGCGAGTCCAACGTGCACCGGCTGGCGCAGGTCTCCGTGGAGATCATCGATCAGTGCGTGGCGCAGGGCGTACCGTTCGCCCGCGAGTACGGCGGCCTGCTGGACACCCGCTCGTTCGGCGGCGCCCAGGTGTCCCGCACCTTCTACGCCCGCGGCCAGACCGGACAGCAACTGCTGCTCGGCGCGTACCAGGCCCTGGAACGGCAGGTCGCGGCCGGCACGGTCCGGATGAACGCCCGCCACGAGATGCTGGAGCTGATCGTGGTGGCCGGCCGGGCCCGCGGCATCGTCGTGCGGGACCTGGTCACCGGCGAGATCACCACCGAGTTCGCGGACGCCGTCGTGCTCGCCTCCGGCGGGTACGGCAACGTGTTCTTCCTGTCCACGAACGCCAAGGGCTGCAACGTGACGGCGACCTGGCGGGCGCACCGCGCGGGCGCCCTGTTCGCCAACCCGTGCTTCACGCAGATCCACCCCACGTGCATCCCGGTCTCCGGCGACCATCAGTCCAAGCTGACGCTGATGAGCGAGTCGCTGCGTAACGACGGGCGGGTGTGGGTACCGAAGCGGGCGGGCGACACCCGGGCGCCCGGTGACATCCCCGAGGACGAGCGCGACTACTACCTGGAGCGGATCTACCCGGCGTTCGGCAACCTGGTGCCGCGCGACATCGCGTCCCGGGCCGCGAAGAACGTCTGCGACTCCGGGCACGGCGTGGGCCCCGGCGGCCTCGGCGTCTACCTGGACTTCGCCGACGCCATCGCCCGCCTCGGCCGCCCCGCCATCGAGGCCAGGTACGGCAATCTCTTCGAGATGTACGAGCGGATCACCGGCGAGGACCCGTACCGGGTGCCCATGCGCATCTACCCGGCGGTGCACTACACGATGGGCGGGCTCTGGGTGGACTACGACCTCCAGTCCACGATCCCGGGGCTGTTCGTGATCGGGGAGGCGAACTTCTCCGATCACGGCGCCAACCGGCTCGGGGCGTCCGCGCTGATGCAGGGGCTCGCGGACGGCTACTTCGTGCTGCCCAACACCATCGGCGACTACCTGGCCGCCGGCCCGTTCGAGAAGTTGGACGTCACCCACCCGGCCGCCGTGGCGGCACGCACCCGGGTGCGGGAGCGCATCGCCCGGCTGCTGGCCGTCGACGGTGACCGCACGGTCGACTCGTTCCACCGCGAACTCGGCCGGATCATGTGGGAGTACTGCGGCATGGAGCGCACCGAGGAGGGGCTGCGCAAGGCCGTCGGCCTGATCCGGGGACTGCGCGAGGAGTTCTGGCGGCGGGTCAAGGTTCCGGGCGGCCGCGGTCCAGACTCCACCGAGGGGCTGAACCAGGCGCTGGAGCGGGCCGGGCGGGTCGCCGACTTCCTCGAACTGGCCGAGCTGATGTGCGTCGACGCGCTGCACCGCACCGAGTCCTGCGGCGGGCACTTCCGCGCCGAGAGTCAGACCCCGGACGGCGAGGCCCGGCGCGACGACGAGCGGTTCGGCTACGTGGCGGCCTGGGAGTGGACGGGCGCCGACGCGCTGCCCGTGCTGCACAAGGAGCCCCTGACCTTCGAGTACGTCCACCCCACCCAGCGGAGCTACAGGTGAACCTGACCCTGCGCGTCTGGCGCCAGGCGGGACCGGAGACCAGGGGCCGCATGGTCACCTACCGGGTCGAGGAGGTGTCGCCCGAGATGTCCTTCCTGGAACTGCTCGACGTGCTGAACGAGCGGCTCACCCTCGCCGGGGAGGAGCCGGTGGCGTTCGACCACGACTGCCGGGAGGGCATCTGCGGCATGTGCGGAATCGTCATCAACGGCGTGCCGCACGGTCCCCAGCCGGCGACCACCGCCTGTCAGCTCCACATGCGACACTTCTCCGACGGGGACACCATCGACGTCGAGCCGTGGCGCGCCCGCGCCTTCCCGGTCGTGAAGGATCTGGTCGTGGATCGCGGCGCGTTCGACCGCATCATCCGGGCGGGCGGCTACATCAGCGCCCCCACCGGCAGCGCGCCGGACGCGCACGCCACCCCCGTACCCAAGCCCGACGCGGACGCCGCCTTCGAGGCGGCCGCCTGCATCGGCTGCGGCGCGTGCGTGGCCGCCTGCCCGAACGGCTCCGGTATGCTGTTCACCGCCGCGAAGATCACCCACCTCGGCCTGCTGCCGCAGGGCCAGCCCGAGCGGTCGGAGCGGGTGCGCGGCATGATCGAGGCGCACGACGCGGCCGGCTTCGGTGGTTGCACCAACACCGGGGAGTGCGCGATCGCCTGCCCCAAGGGGATTCCATTGACCACGATCGGGCGACTCAACGCGGATTACCTGGCCGCCGTCCGCGGTCGCCAGCAGTGATCCCGGACCGTAATCGGCGGGCATTGCGCGGCCGTACCGGAGATCAGTATGGTTTCGCGTCGTGGTCCGGCGCACCATGGGCCACAAGGGGCACGACCGGCGACGTTTGCGCACGTCACACACCCGCACGAAGGTGTACCGGCCGTTGCTTGTCGAGCATGTCGGCAGTGAGCCGGGCGGCAGCCCGACGTAAGCTGTGAGTGGAGTCACATGACTTCGCACAACCCGCACGCGGGTTCATCAGGGGCCCGTCTACACGCTGAGGAGCCGGATCGATGCCCAGAACACCGACGCGCGGGGTGACGGTCGCGCCGCCCGGCGGCGGGGCCAAACCGGCCGAGGCGAACGGCAGCTACCCGTGGGATCGGTTCGATCCACGATGGTATTTCCACCAGAATTACGCCGAACTGCGGGACGACGATCTTGAAATCCTGCGTACCGTGCGGGATTACTTCTCCGCCGTACTGGACCCGGAGCGGCCGGTCGAGCGCGGGGTCGACGTCGGCGCCGGTTCGAACCTCTACCCGGCCCTGACCATGGTGCCCTTCTGCCGGGAGCTGACGCTGCTGGAGCGCGGGGCGGCCAACGTGGCGTGGCTGCAGGAGCAGCGGAAGGGATACTCGTCCGTCTGGGACGCGTATTGGCAGGTGCTCTCGGAGAAGCCCGCCTACGATCGGATATCCGATCCCCGCGAGGCGCTGCTCCACAAGGGCCGGGTCGAGCAGGGCGACCTCTACCAGCTACCCGAACGCCGGTGGGATCTGGCGACAATGTTCTTCGTCGCGGAGTCCATATCAGATCAAGTAAGCGAATTCAAGATGGCGGTGGGGCGCTTCATCGGCGCCCTGCGCCCCGGCGCGCCATTCGCGGCGGCCTTCATGCATGACTCGGCGGGCTATTATGTAGACCGCCTGAGGTTCCCGGCCGTGGCCGTGAACGAGGTCGACATCGCAGAGACTCTTGCCCCACTCGTCGAGGACCTGGACATTCGCGCGATCCGCTCCCACAAGCCGTTGCGGGACGGGTATGCGGGAATGATCGTGGCCCTCGGAAAGGCGGGCAGGACCCGAGCCTGACGGGTGGGTGA
This sequence comes from Rhizomonospora bruguierae, assembly GCF_018397995.1. Lineage (GTDB taxonomy): Bacteria > Actinomycetota > Actinomycetes > Mycobacteriales > Micromonosporaceae > Rhizomonospora > Rhizomonospora bruguierae. Next base: position 150,291 of record NZ_BBQH01000016.1, on the reverse strand, counting down.
GCGCCAGCCCATGTGGATTCAACCGCGTCAGCAGCTGCTCGAGGTGTGGCGCGCGATGGCGCGCTCCGCGGTCCCCGCCGGCGGCTGGTCGTGGGGCGGCCGGCACGGGCGCAATTCGATCAGCGACGCCGAGCAGTTGCTCTGCCTGCTCGGTCCGGCCACCGAGATCCCGTCGTTCAAGCTGGACCAGCCGGACGAGACCGCTGATGACGTGCTGGACGCCCTGGCCGAACTGGGCGACAGCGTGGAGATCCCGCGGCTGCTGGTTCGCCGGCTCACCGAATACTTCAGCACCTACACCGACGACAGCAAGACACCGGTGTTCTCCGGCGGCACCTACTTCGCCGCGGCCAGCCAGGTGCCGCCGACCGCGGCGCAGCGTGCCCTCGACGTTGTGGACTCCTTCTCCGTCGCGATCCGGCTGTCGCTGGCCACGATCGGCTTCACCCGCGTGTTCCGCACCGTGGTCCGACGCCCCGACCTGGTGTCCGAGGTGGACGCGCTGGAGTCGATGGCCAGCCGCCGGCTCAGCGCGGCGATGGTCGGGCTGCTGCGCAGCTTCTCGGTCGACGTGTTCGACGTCGGATCGCCTGAGGGCCAGGCGCTGCTGGAGACGGTGAACCAGCAGGGCCTGCCGACCCGGCAGGTGGTGGAGTCCCTGCACCGGGAGCTGCGCCAGGTCAAGGCGGGGGTACGGGACATCACCCTGGGCAGCGGCCAGGTCACCGACATCGACAACGACAACAAGCTGTTCCAGTGCGGCTGGTCCTGGGGTCTGGTGGCGAACGCGCCGAAGGTGGATACCACCGCGGACGTGGGCGAGCAGCGCGACGGGGTGGCCCAGTCCGCGCCGTACCTGTACTTCACGGTGGTGGCGCTGGACTGCATCCGGAATCTGTTCTCCGAGCGCACCCGCCTGCTCGGCCTGCTCGACGAGGAGCAGAACCGGCTGTCCCGGTCGCTCCAGCTGCGGTGGGATCTCACCCAGTCGTACTGGTCGAAGGTCGGCCGCTTCGGCTCGGGCCGGTGGCCGCTGGAGGACCTGCCGTGGCGCACGGTGGACAAGGTGGACTCCGACTACCTGAGCCTGCTGGTCACCTCGATCGTGGTGCAGGACCTGACCCGGGGGCAGCCGACCGAATCCGAGGTGCAACGGGTCGGCGAGGTGCTGGCCGAACTGGCCCAGCGCGCCCGCATCACCCGCCGCCCGCTGTTCAACGACCCGGCGCTCGCCCTACACTCCCCCGGGTTCCGGCTCGCCCTGGAGGGCACGGAGGCGGCCGGCGGGGAGCGACTGCACTGGCTGGTGGCGGACTTCTCGCCGCTGCTGCTCAAGCAGACCGTGCTGGTGGCCCAACTGCTGCGTCACATCGAGCTACGCGGCCAGGTGGTCACCCTCGCCGACCGGACCTGGGAACACCTGCGCGCCCGGCGCTTCACCAGCGGGCAGTACCTGCACCTGTGGGACCAGACGCCCGGGGCGGCCGCCGACCAGGACGTCCAGCTGCCGTCCTGGTACTACACCGAGCGGGTGGTGGAGAGCCTCATCGCGGCGGCCGGCCTGGTCGGCACGGCGCCGCTGCGCAGCCAGGCGCTCGCCGGTTACGCCACCGACCTGCTCGCCGAAGCGGACCACCTGTTCGACCAGGAGTTGCTGAGCGTCTCCGCCGAGGCGGGGCCGGCGATGAGCGCGGCACTGCACGGAGCCCGGTCCACGCTGCGTCGCGCGCACGAGCTGATGGGCAACCGGCCGGGCACCGCGGCGGTGCTCGCCGCCGAGGTGTTACGCGAGTTGGATCGGCTGGCCGCCGCCCGGCAGAAGGCGACGGGTCCCGCCTGATGCTGATCTTCGCGACCTCCGACAAGGGTGGCACCGGGCGTTCGGTCACCAGCAGTAATCTGCTGTACCGGCGGGCGCTCAAGGGCGGCGACACCGCATACCTCGACTTCGACTTCGGCTCGCCGACGGCGCCGGCGATCTTCGAGATCAACGACGCGGTGTGGGGCATCAAGGGTGGTGGGCTGCACTCGTTCCTGCTCGGTGAGGTGGCCGAACCACGCGCCCTGGACGTGTGGTACGAGTCGGACCGGGACGCGCTGCGCGGCCAGCCCGCGGGGGCCGGCCGCCTGGTGCTCTACCCGGGCGACGTGGGCGGTGGCGAGTTCCCCAGCGACGACGTCATCGTGGAGCGCTGCACGAAGCTGCTCATGCGCATGGTCGAGGAGTACGAGTTCTGCCTGGTGGACCTCAGCGCCGGCCGGTCGTACGCGATCGACATGGTGCTCGCGGCCACCGCCGACCCGAAGCTGGCCGCGGTGCCCTGCCGATGGCTGGTGTTCCACCGGTGGACCCGGCAGCACATCATCGCCGCCGCCGACCTGGTCTTCGGCGACCGCGGCATCCTCGACACCGGGACCGTGCGGGGTCACGACCGGGAGCGGCTGAGCAACGCGATCCGGTTCGTCCGCACCGCCGTCGTGGACCCCAATTCGGCCGAGCTGGCCGGCCTGCGCGCCGCCCAGGTGGCGTGGCTGCGGGACTGCAACGCCGCCCTCCAGCGGCTCGCCGGCCGGCACCGGATCGGCCGCACCGCCACGCTGGGCAGCGTCCCGCTGGACCCGGTGCTGCAGTGGCGCGAGCAACTGATCTCGGACGACGACGTGGCGCTGACCCAGATCGCGAACCGGGCCACGGCCGAGGCGTTCGACGGGTTGGCCGAGCGGCTGGTGGACGACGCCGCATGGGAAGGGTTGTAGCGGTGGCGCCCCCGGAGGCGATCTTCGCCGAGTCGGCGGAGCGGCGGCGGGTTCGATCGGTGCCGCTGGCTCACCTGTCGGTCGAGCTGGGGCACCTGTACTTCGAGGATTTCCTGACCGGCCCGGACACGCTGCTGCGGCACTTCCGGACCGTGGCGCCGTGGGCGGCGGCGGCCCGCGGGATCGCCGCCGCCGACCTGGGCAGGCGTACTCCGCGGATCAGCACCTGCTTCCTGATCGACGACTACTTCGGCCCCACCACCCCGCCCACCGAGATCATCCCGCCGCTGCTGGCGGCCGCGGAGGAGGCTGGCCTGCGCATCGACTACCTGGCCCGGGAGGCGGCCTGCGCGAACGCCGACGGGGCGCCGCTGGCCCGGCTGGTCGAGGAGCGGATCGTCGCCGACCCGCCGCCGCGCACCACCGGCGGGCGGCCGACGCTGGCCGAGACCGGCTGGCTGAGCAACGGGCAGCGCTCGCCGAGCGTGCGCTCCGCCGCGGCGATGGACACCGCGCCCGCGTGGGCGCCGCCGGTGCAGAACGCCGCCAACCGGCACTCGGTCTTCGTGGACGTGGAACTGTGGAGCCGGGCCGGCAACGGCCGCGCCGAGGAGCGGCTGTGGTCCTGCGCGTTCCTGGCCTCGGTGTGGCAGTTGCTGCGCCTGGGCATGCTGCGTCACGGCGGCGAGGTGGTGGCCACGCCGCAGGAGTGGTCGGGTGCGCTCCCCGAGCGGTGGGACGAACTCCCCGCGGTCATCCGCCTGAACCCGCAGGCGGCGCCGTTCACCGCGTACCGGTCGCTGTCGATCCTGCCCCGCCGGTTCCTGACCACCGAGCACGCGGTCCGCACGATCCTGGAGCAGGTGGCCCCGGAGGATGCGGTGGTGGACCAGGTGATCGACCGGGCCCGGGGTGAGGGCCTGGACCTGGACCGGGAGCCGGGCGGCCGGATCGACTACGTCTTCACGGGGTGAGCCGCGGACCGTCCACGGTGCTCACTCGGGCTCGTGGGCCAGCGCCCACAGGTCCTTGAACCGCTGGATCCGGTCGCGGACGCGTTCCGGGCGCAGCTCGATCCGGGTATTCACGATGGCCCGGCGCACGCTGCCGGCGGCCAGGGTCGCCGGGGTCACCTCGTAGCTGACCACGTCGTCGAAGAGGATGAAGTCGAACAGGGAGGTGCGGCGCAGCCCCGGCATCGCGGACGAGTCGAGGATGCGCACCTCGATGCCGACCTCCCGCTGAACCCGGCAGATCTCCAGGAACCCGGGGTCGGTGGCCAGCTCCGACTGGTCGATGATGAATGCCCGGCGGATCCGCACCCCGTTCTCGATGGCCTGCCGCTGTACCTCCAGGTACCGCTGGCCGAGGTCGCTGTGCCAGAGCCCCTCGTCGATCCAGCCCCGGCCGCCCGCGTCCACCGTGCTGAGGCTCGTGGCGTCGATGCTGGACTGGACGTTGCGGGCCAGGGCGAGCATCCAGTCCCGGTCCTCGCCGTCGTAGCTGACGTTGCTGCCCTCGCTGAGTTCCTTGACGAACTGGGAGGTGCGGCCGATCTCGGCCTGGGCGAACGCCAGCACCAGCCGGGGGGCGCTCGCCTTGATCTGGGTGGAGTGCCGGACCAGTTCCAGCACCACGTCGGTGTGCAGCGCGGACGCCTCCACCAGGCTGAACAGCTCGGTCGCCTCGTTGATCTTCGCGAAGCCGGCCTTGACCAGATCCTCCATGTGCTCGGCGTGTGACTCGTGCGAGTCCTCGACGCCGACCAACCGGCGTTCGAAGTCGACCAGCACCTGGATGACCAGGGTGGCGCCACCGATGAAGACCGACAGCGTCAACCCGATGAGCTGGGGCTCGTCGGCGGTCTCGGCAAGCAGGTTGGTGATCACGTAGGCGAGCGTGCCGATCGCCAGCGACACCATGATCTTGCGGAACAGCCGGGCCCGGCTCGCCATCGTCTGCATGGTCTCGCCGATCGCCCTGCTCACCTGCCCACCCCCGTCGCCCCGGCCGCCACGCCACCCATGAGGAGCGTGAGGTTGCTGAGGGCAACCTGGTCGCGGATGCGGTCCCGGGTGGCCTCCCACTGCCGCTCCACCCCGGCCAGGCGCTCCACGGTGACCCAGAGCGCCCGGGCGACCGGGTCGGCGCGGGGTACGGGCATCCACAGGTGCAACAGGTGCTGCACGGCCGGACGTAGCCGTTCCACGACCTCGGAGCCGTGGCCGGCGCCCATCCGGCTGCGCTCCACCACGCCGAGCAGGGTGGTCAGCAGCCAGTCGTGCAGGGCCAGGTCGGCGCAGAACTCGGCGATCGACCCCAGCAGCGCGCCCGGTGCGCGCATCAGGACGGTCCGCCGGTGGTTCGGCTCGACCGCCAACCGCACGAGTTCCGGCTCGGCCGCGTCCGTCACCTCCACCGCCCAGCGCAGCCGGGTCCGGGCGACGCGAAGCGGGGGCCGCCGGTCGAGGACGGGCGACGCCTGCACCTCGTCCACGATCCGGCCGGCGATCGCGGTCAGATCGAGTGTGGAGGGTGCGGCCGGCGCGGCGAGGAAGCCCGTGGCGAGGGCCTCGGGGGTGCACCGGCCGATCGCCTCCACCCGGCCGGGACGGGCCAGGTAGTGCGCCCAGGGCAACCGTCGTGTCGCGGTCGCGCGCACGACGGCGGCGACCGCCCGCCCCTGGAGCACCCGGCCGCCGGTGATGCCGGCCCGCGCCTCGACGCTGCCGACGCCGCGCGGGGTGGCCCCCGACCCGGTCGCCAGGGAGCAGTCGACCCCGGTCAGCACCGGCGGCGACACGGCGTACGCGATGGGGCGCTGGAAGCCGTGCACCCGCTCCCCTTCCAGCAACCGGAGGACCCGTTCGCACTGCGCCGGCGGCAACTCGCCGGAGTGCTGCACGAGACCCGTGTGGACCTCGCCGAGGACCACCACCGTACCGCCGGCCATCCGGCCTCCCCCACGGATACGACTACCGTCGATGCCAATCGCACCGAACGTATTCACATGATGACCGAGATAGCCTACTGTCGAAAGGTGCCCGGTCGCCCCGATGTCATCGTGCTGGGCGCGGGCGTCTCCGGCCTGACGAGCGCCCTGGCGCTGGCCACGGCCGATCTCGGTGTCGAGGTGTGGACCCAGGATCTACCGCTGGAGAGCACCTCCTGCGCCGCCGCGGCGATGTGGGCGCCGTACCTGGTGGATGACGCCCGCGTGGTCGGGTGGAGCCGGGCCACCTACCGCTGGCTGCTGGGCCGCACCGAGGAGCAGGGGGTGCGCCAGGTCGCCGGGCGGGAGGTCTCCCGATCGGCGCTGGAGGCGCCATTGTGGATGCGCGGGCTGCCCGACTACCGCGGCTGCCACGACGCCGAGGTGCCCAGCCCGTACGCGGTCGGCTGGCGGTACCGGGCGCCGATGATCGATATGCCGGCGCACCTGCGGGCGCTGGTCGACGATCTCGCCAAGCACGGCGTACCGGTGCGCCGGCGGGCGGTCCGGTCGTTCACCGAGCCGCTGTCGGCGGCCCCCGTCGTGGTCAACTGCACCGGCGTGGCCGCCCGCGCTCTCGTCCCGGACGACGCGGTCAGCCCGACCCGGGGGCAGATCGTGGTCGTGGAGAACCCCGGCATCGAGGAGTTCTTCACCGAGCACGACGAGTCCGAGACGCCGGTGTACTTCATGCCGCACGGCGACCGTCTCGTGCTGGGTGGCAGCGCCGAGCCCGGCCGCACCGACCTGGTGCCCGACCGGCGCGTGGCGGACGCTATCCGCAGCCGGTGCGCGGCGATCGACCCGCGCGTGGGGCGGGCCCGGGTGCTGGAGCACCGGGTCGGGCTGCGGCCGAGCCGGGCCAGCGTGCGGCTGGAGCGGGAGCCGCTCGACGCCGGGCACGTGGTGCACAACTACGGCCACGGGGGCGCCGGCATCACGCTCTCCTGGGGCTGTGCGTCCGATGTGGCGAGCCTGGCGGGAGAGGTTCTCAGGTAGACGGCGGGCGCCACCGGCTGAGCAGGTACTGACCGCCGGCGGTGAAACCGATGACGCGGTAGCCGTCGGCGAGGGCGCCGCCGAGGGCGGTGCGGACCTCCTGCCGCCACCACGCGGCGACCCTGGGGTCGCGCCGGCGCAGGGCCTCCACATCGGCCGGTACGGCGACGGCCACCCGGTCGCCGCCGCGCTCGGCCAGCGAGACCGGGCGCTCGTGCAGGTCGTCCAGGATGACCCGGGCGCCGGTGAGGGTGTCCGGCGGGCGTGGGGCGGCGTCGCGGACGTCCCACGCCACGTACAGGCGGTCGGACGCGTCGCCCTGGTTCACCGCGTCGGCCAGGTCGCCGTAGAAGTCCGGCAGGTAGGCCCGGACGACCGCGCCGAGCGTGAGCAGGTTGAACCGGGCGTTGCGGCGCACGAGCGGGTCGAAGGTCCACCGGATCTCGGCCAGGCCGCGCCGGTGCGCCCACGCGCGCTGGTGCTGCTTGAGGGCGCCGCCGACGCCGAGGCGCTGGCAGCCGGGGTCCACGCCGGTGATGTGGGAGTGGAGGTGGTCGGCGCCGAAGAAGGCGATCGCGGCGCCGACCAGGCGGTTGCCCTGGTAGGCGCCGGCGACGTAGTTGCCCGAGTGGGCCAGGGCGCGCATCAGGTCGGCGCTGACCAGTTGCGCCGGGGAGGCGGCCTGCCAGATGCGGGTCAGCAGCGCGGCGGCCGCCTGGTGCTCGCCGATCGCGGTCAGCTCGGCGACGCGCAGCGGTGACCGGATCCCCACGCCGTCCATCGCCCACCCCTCGCTCGGGTCGACCCAGGTCGAGTGGCCTTAGCCTAGCGCCTGGACATCGAAGGCAATATTCTTCGCCAAAGCATTCAATATCGAAGGATTCTTGCGCGGAAGGGAACCCCCATGCCCGAGCTCGACCGCCGAACCCTGCTCAAGGCGGGCCTCGGCGCCGCCGCCGTCGCCATGGTCGGCACCGAACTGGCCGGCACCGGCCCGGCTGGCGCGACGCCCAGCGCCGATTTCCCGTGGATCATCGACTGCGACTCCTGGGGCGCCCGGCCGCCGGCCGCGCCGCTACAGCTCAGCGGCAACGTCACCAACAAGATCATCGTGCACCACACCGCGTACCCGAACAGCACCGACTACTCGCGCGAGCAGGCGGTGTGGCTGGCCCGGGACATCCAGGACCTGCACATCGACGGCAACGGCTGGTCGGACACCGGGCAGCACTTCACGGTCAGCCGCGGCGGTTACGTGCTCGAGGGGCGGCGGGGCAGCCTGGCCGCGCTGGCGGGCGGGGAGCACCAGATGATCGGCGCGCACTGCCCGGGCGAGAACGGCAACGCGATCGGCATCGAGAACGAGGGCATCTACCTCACCGAGACGCCCCCGGCGGCGCTGCTCGCGGCGCTGACGAAGCTGTGCGTGGCGGTCTGCCGCCGGTACGGGCTGCACGCGTACGACATTTTCGGGCACTGGGACTTCATCGAGACGCAGTGCCCCGGCGAGGCGTTCTACCGGCAGTTCCCGATGCTGCGGCGGGCGGTGGCCGAAGGGCTGAAGATGCCGGCCGGCCAGGCGCCGCCGCGCCGGTGGCCGGACACCTGGAAGTTCGTCAGCGGCCCGGTGGTGCAGGTCGGGCAGTATCTGCTCGTGGCGCGGGGCTACCCGCTGGCCGTCAACGGGCAGTTCGGCGCGGACACGGTCGCCGCCGTGCAGGACTGGCAGGCCCGCAACGGGCTCCCGGTGGACGTCGACGCCACATTCACCGCGCAGACGTGGGAGACCCTGGTGGCGGGCACGCCCCCGGTGAGCGCCCTGCAGTACATCCTGCTCCACAAGGGATGGCGGGACGTCTCGATCACCGGGGCGTACGACCAGCCCACGAAGAAGGCCGTGCAGGATCTCCAGCGGCTGCACGGCCTGACCCCGAACGGGAAGCTGACGGCGAGCACGTGGTGCGCCGCCGTGGGCGGGGTGGTGCGCGAATCGTTCAGGTGACGGGCACCTCGGCCCCGCCGCGCCGGCGCGGATCCGGTAGGTCGGGCACCCGCACCCCCCGGTCTACCGGGCATTCCTCGGCCCGCTGAATCGGCAACGGCTCCCCGGACAAGACGATTCCGGCCATCTTCCGGGCGCGGCGGGGGCGCGTACGCCGCCTTTATCGCCTTCTATGCGGTGCGCCTCGCGGCGCCGTGGCTGATCTACCCGCGCCCGGGGTCGGGGCGCCCGGCCGGCGGATGATCCCCATTTCCGGCGCCGCCGAACCGGGCGGAAGAACGGGCTAAAGTTGCTGATTGACGGGTCAGTAGTGCACAATGCCGGTGACTACTAACCGATATTCAGGGGGACACAATGGCTCGGCAGGTAATCACCGCGCTGATCGACGATCTCGACGGCAAGCCGGCGGACCGGACCATCGAGTTCGCGCTCGACGGCGTCGCTTACACGATCGACCTGAGCGAGATGAACGCGGGAAAGCTGCGCAAGGCGCTGGACCCGTACATCAACGCGGGAACCCGGACAGGCCGGGTCGGCGGTGCCGGTAGAGCCGCGGCGCGGCGCGGCGTGCCGGCGCGCTCGGACCGCGAGCAGAACGCGGCGATCCGGCAGTGGGCCGTCAAGAAGGGCTACGAGGTCTCCGAGCGGGGCCGCATTCCCACCGCCGTGGTGCAGGCGTACGAGGCGGCGCACCGCTGAGCGGCGGAAATGGCGGCGCCCCAGGGCGCAATTCACCGGGCCCCGGGTCACCCGTAATGGGTAACCGGGGCCCGGTGATTCGGCAGCCCGGGGCGTAACGGGCCGCCACCGGAAGGGCTACATTCCGCTGAATCCGGCTTCGACGGCGGCCAGGGCGGCGTCGATCCGCTCACCCGGTCCGGCACCCTTGGGCGCCTCGCCGAGCCATTCGAAGATGGCCACGGTCATCGCGCCGAGGCAGGCGCCGGCCAGTACCCGGTAGGCGGGGTCGTCCGGCGGGCGCCCGGCCCGGCGGGCCAGTGGCGCGGCGATCAGGTCCACGGTGGTGGCCATGTTGTCCACGGTCCGGGCCCGCAGGGCGGGCACGGACAGGGCCAACCGGCCGCGCTCCACCACCTTTTCCAGGGCCCCCGGGGGAAACGACTGAAAGCCGGCCAGCACCGCGTGCCGCAGTGTGGCCAGGGCACCCAACCCGGGCGGCGCCGCCGCCAGCGCCGCCGCCAGCACCGGGTCGTACTCGTCCTGGACGACCACGTCCTCCTTGCTCGGGAAGTAGCGGAAGAACGTGCTGGGCGAGACCTCGGCGGCGGCGGCGATCTGCTCCACCGTGGTCGCCTCGTACCCCTGCTCGGCGAACAGCCGCAGCGCGTGCTCCTGTATCGACCAGCGCGTCTTCTGCTTCTTGCGCTCGCGCAGACCCGGTGCGTTCATCAGCCGATTGTTCCCCAGCGGCCCGGCGCGTTCACCCGGTGGCCAGCAACTCGCCAGGCGCGTCATCCGGCCTGCCGCCGGCCGGTGCCTCGGGAGCGCGGGTCGGGCGTGCCGGCAGCAGCACGGCGACCAGTACCGCGCCGGCGACGGCGACCCCGGCGCAGACGGCGAGCACCAGGTCCATGGCGTTGGTGTAGGACCGCTGGGCGCTGGACATCAGGGCCGCGTCCCCGAGCCGACCGGCGACCGCCACCGCACCGGCCACGCTGTCCCGCGCGGCGTCCGCGGCGGGCGCCGGCAGGCCGGCGGTGTCGATCCGGCCGGTGTACCGGGCGGCCAGCAGGCTGCCCAGCAGGGCGACCCCGAGCGCCCCGCCGACCTGGCGGAAGACCTGGGTCAGCGCGCTGCCGGCGCCGGTCCGGCCCGGTGGTAGCTCGCCGAGCACCGCGTCCATGGCGGGCGCCAGCGTCAGGCCGGTACCCGCGCCGACCACGGCCAGCCAGGCGGCGATCCCGCCGTAGCCGGTGCCCACGCCGGTGGCCGCGCCCGCGAGCAGGCCACCGCCGATCAGCGCCAGGCCGGCGGCGACCGGCGCCCTGGCGCCGAAGCGGGCACCGATCCACTCGCTGGTGCGGGCGCCGAGGATCAGCCCGGCCATCGTCGGCAGCAACCGCACGCCGGTGCCCAGGGCGTCGTGGCCGCGCACCGCCTGCAGGTACTGCGGGACGACGAACAGCAGGCCGAACAGCGCGAACGAGGCGATCGTGGCGGCGACGGTGCCCCACAGGAACCGGGGCCGGGCGAACAGCGCCAGATCGATCATCGGCTCGGCGGCCCGCCGTTCCCAGGCGACGAAGCCGAGCAGCAGCATCACGCCGGCCGCGATGGCGGCGACGACCACACTGTCGGCCCAGCCGCGGCGGGGCGCCTCGATCACCCCGTACACCCCGGCGACGAGCCCGGCCGTGGACAGTAGCCCGCCGAGGGCGTCCGGGCGGGGCGGGGCGGGATCCCGCGACTCGGGGACCAGGAACGCGACGGCGATCAGGCCGACCAGCGCCACCGGCACGTTGACCAGGAACACCGAGCCCCACCAGAAGTGGCCCAACAGGTACCCGCCGACGATCGGGCCGAGCGGGACGCCCGCGCCCATGCCGATCATGGCGAACGCGATGGCCTTGGGGCGCTCGGCCGGCGGGAACAGCGCCGGCAACAGCGCCAGGCTCACCGGCGTGATGACCGCGGCGCCGGCGCCCATCACCGCGCGGGCGGCGATCAGGGCGTCCACCGAGCCGGCGTAGGTGGCCACGACCGAGGCGCCGCCGAACAGCAGCAGGCCGAGCAGCATCAGTCGCTTGCGCCCGTACCGGTCGCCCAGCGCGCCGAGCGGCAGCAGCAGCCCGGCGAAGACCAGGGTGTACGCGTTGACCAGCCACTGCAGCCCGTCGGTGCCGGTGTGCAGCGCGGTGGCCAGGGTGGGCAGGGCGACGTTGAGGATCGTGACGTCGAACCCGATCGTGAGCATGCCGAGCATCAGGGCGGCCAGCGCCCACCACCGTCGCGCGCCAAGCATGACAGTCACCTCCTTCTGGGATTCTCTCTAAAATGAGAGTAACTCCCAGAAGGTAGTAGCTGTCAACCGGCTACCCGAGCGCCCGCACGCGGGACTGGAAGTCCCGGGCGAAGAAGTCGAGGAACCCATCCGGGTCGGGGCCCGTGTTCATCAGCACGATCCGGTCGAAGCCCGCGTCCACGTACGCCCGCACCGCCCGCAGGTGCGGCTCGGGGTCCGGGCCCACCGGCCACCGCGACCGCACGTCGCCAGCGTCCACGAACTGACTCGCCGCGGCGAAGTTCACCGGGTTGGGCAGCTCGCTCATCACCTTCCAGCCGGTCAGCGCCCAGCGGCTCTTCTCCAGCACGGCCTCGACGGCCTGCTGTTCGTCCCGGGCCCAGGCCAGCATCGCCTCCGCGTACCGCGGCCCCGTCCCGCCGTACCGGCGGTAGCCGTCGACGATGTCCTTCCTGGGCTCGGTGGCGAACAGCCCGTCGCCCAGTTCCGCGGCGATCCGGGCGGACCGCGCACCGCTGGCCGCCACGGCGATCACCGGCGGGGTCTCGGGCAGGTCGAACACCCGGGCGTCCGCCACCCGCAGGTGCCTGCCCTCGTACGACCGGTACCCGCCGCGCCACAGCAGCCGGATGATCTCCAGGGCCTCGCGCAGCCGCTCGTGCCGGCCCCGCACGCTCGGGAAGCCCTCGCCGACCACGTGTTCGTTGAGCCGCTCCCCCGCCCCGACGCCGAGGGTGAACCGCCCGTCCGAGACCAGCGCCAGGGTCGCCGCCGCCTGCGCGATGATCGCCGGGTGGTACCGGACGCTCGGGCAGGTGACGCCGGTGGCCAGCCCGATCCGCTGGGTCCGCGCCGCGATGGCGCCCAGGACCGTCCAGGCGAACGGCGCGTGGCCCTGCACGTCCAGCCACGGGTGGTAGTGGTCGCTGATCTCCACGAAGTCGAAGCCGGCCGCCTCGGCCCGCACCGCCTGCCGGATCAGCTCCGCCGGCCCGAACGCCTCCGCCGCGAGCTTGTATCCGATCTGCACGGCTCGCCCTCCTCCCCGTCACCGTGGCGTTCCCCCGCCCGGGGGCCGCAAACCGGCGGTCGGGCGGCCGTCAAACGGCGTCAACGCTGCGGTGGGCGGCGCCCTCGACCCGGGCGGGTCTCAGGCGGCGGCCCCATGGACTCCCGGACGATCAGGTGGGTGGGAAGGACGACCGACCGCCGTACCGCGCCGGCCGCCCGCTGATCAGAGCCAGCCGTTCTCCACGGCCAGGCGCACGGCCTCCGCGCGGGTGCGGGCACCGGTCTTGCCGATGGCGGCGGAGAGGTGGTTGCGCACCGTCCCCTCGGAGAGGCTCAACGCGGTGGCCAGGTCCGCCACCGTGCCGCCGTCCCGGGCCGCGCGCAGCACGTCCGTCTCCCGGGAGGTGAGCGGGCTACGGCCGCTGACCAGCGTCTCGGCCGCCAACGTGGGGTCGACCACGCGCAGCCCGGCGTGCACCCGGCGGACCGCCTCGGCGAGCTGGCGGGCCGGGGTGTCCTTGACGATGAAGCCGCCGGCGCCCGCCTCCATCGCCCGGCGCAGGTAGCCGGGGCGCCCGAACGTGGTGACCACCAGCACCCGGCACGCCGGTAGCTCGTGATGCAGCAGGCCGGCCACCTCGATGCCGTCCTGGCCGGGCATCTCCACGTCGAGCAGGACCACGTCCGGGCGGCTGCGCCGGGCGGCCTCGAGCACCTCGTCGCCCCGGCCGACCTCGGCGACCACCTCCAGATCCGGCTCCAGGGACAGCAGCGCCGCCAGGGCGCCGCGCACCAGGGCCTGGTCGTCGGCGAGCAGCAGCCGGATGGGTGACCCGCTCACGCCGTACCGCCGGAGAGGCTGACCCGAAGCCGGAAGCCGCGCCGGCCGGCCCGGCCGACGGACAGTTGGGCGCCGGCCCGTTGCGCCCGCTCGCGCAGCCCGCGCAGTCCGTGCCCACCGGCACCCCGCTCCCCGTTCGGCGCCGCACCGGTCGCCAGTTCCCCACCCGGACCGGGGCCCCGGCCATCGTCGGTGATCTCGACGAAGTCCGGGCCGACCCGGATCGTGCAGGTACGGGCGCCGCTGTGCCGGACCACATTGGTGACCCCCTCGCGCACCGCCCAGCCGAACAGCTCGCTGCGCTCCGGCGGCAGCCCCTCGACCCGCTCCGGCAGGTCGGCGGCGACACCCGCGGCGGCCAGCGCGGAACGGGCGCTGGCCAGTTCGGTGACGAGCGTGACCTCCCGGTACGCCTGCACGGTGTGCCGGATGTCGGCCAGCGCCTCGCGGGCCAGCCGCTCCAGGTCCGCCACCTCGGCGGCGGCGCGCCCGGTGTCCAGCGGGAGCAGGCGGCCGGCCAGTTCCGCCTTGACCGCGATGACGGTCAGCGAATGGCCGAGGATGTCGTGCAGGTCCCGGGCGGCCCGGTCGCGCTCCTCGGCCACCGCCAGCCGGGCGATCTCCTCCTGCGCGGCCAGCAGCCGCATGGTCCGCTCGGCGACCCGGCCGAAGCCGAAGGTGGCGAGGCTGGCCAGCCCGATCGCGAAGGTCAGCGCGTTCTCGGTGGGCCAGTCGGGCACCACGGCGGGCAGGATCTGGGTCAGCGCCGCGGCACCCACCGCCACCGGGACGCCCTGCCGCGGCGGGAGCAGGAACATCCCCGCCGCGCACACGTAGACGAGCGTGACCATCCAGTCCGCACCGACCGCCGGTATGGTGAGCAACCCCAGCCCGAGCAGGACCACCAGCGACACCAACGCGCGGCGCCGGCCCACCGGGGTGTGCCGGACGCCGATCCGCAGCCGGACGAACAGCAGCACGTACCAGACGGCGAAGGCCGCCAGTGCGCCCACCGCGAGGAACCGGTATCCGGGGTTGGGCGCGCGGAGCGCGGCGTGCAGCGGCTCGCCCAGGTAGAACAGCCAGATTCCGCCGAAGAGCCAGCCCAGCCGCCGGGTGCCGGGCCGGGGATCGGTCGGCTTCCCGCCGGCCTGGCACGGCTCCCGGACCGGCTCGGTGGCTGCGTTCACGACCCTCAAACCTACCCGCCGCGGCCGGTCAGACCCGTGCGGTGTCGCGCCGGAACAGGCGCGCCGCGCCGAAACCGAAGCCGGCGGTCCACAGCACCACGTTGGCGACCGCGGCGCCGCTGACGCTCTCCCCGATCAGCCAGCTGCGGGCGATCTGGCCCACCCCGTACACCGGGGTGAACTTGGCGATCTGCTGCATGACGTGCGGCAGCACCTCCAGCGGGACGAACAGGCCGCCGAACAGGGCCAGGATCGCCAGGATCGGCCCGAGGAACTGCATGACGTTCTCGGCCGGCGCCAGGTACCCGACGAACAGGCCGAACGCGGCGAACACCAGCGAGCCGAGCCAGGCGGCGAGCCCCGCGAAGAGCCAGACGTGCGCCGGCATGCGCACGTCGCTGACGGCGCCGACGGTGAACTGGATGACGACGGCGAGCAGGCCCAGCGCCATCGCGGTGAGCACCTTGGTGGCCACGTACGCGGCCGGGTGCAGCGGGGTCAGCCGCAACTGCCGGCTCCACCCCTGCGCCCGCTCCACGGCGACCATCGCGCCGCCGCTGGTGGTCGCCACCATCGCGCCGTACACCGCGAGGCTGATCATGATGTACGCGTTGACCCGCGTGCCGTTGTCGAGGTGCTGACCCCGGTTCGCGCCCCCGAACAGCAGGAAGAACAGCGGCGGCATGACCAGGACGAAGACGAGCGTGCGCCGGTTGCGCAGCATCCGCCGGATCTCCATGACCAGGAACGTGGCGGAGAAGCCGCCCAGCGCGGGGCGTCGGGTCGGGGTCACCGCGGCGGCCGCCGCATCCGTCGTCTTGGCATCCATCGTCTTGGCGGTCATCGAACGGCCTCCGGGGCGTCATCGTCGGCGGTGAGGGCAATGAAGGCGTCCTCCAGGTTCCGGGAGGTGATCTCCAGGTCCCGGGCGGGCGTGCGGGTCAGCAGGTGGCGGGCCACCCGGTCGGAGTCGGTGGCGTGCAGCAGCACCGTGTCGCCGCGCACCTCGGCCGAGTCGACGCCCGGCAGCGCGGCGAGGGCCACCTCGTCGGCGCCGGGCAGCGTGGCCCGCACCACCCGGCCCGCGGCCAGCGCCTTCACCTGGGCCGCGGTGCCGTCGGCCACCACCTCGCCGCGGCGGATCAGCACGATCCGGTCCGCGTACGCGTCGGCCTCCTCCAGGTAGTGGGTGGCGAACAGGACGGTCCGGCCGGCCCGGGCGTCGGCGCGGATGGCGGACCAGAACTCGCGCCGCCCCTCGACGTCCATCCCCGTGGTCGGCTCGTCCAGGACCATCAGGTCCGGGTCGGGCAGCAGCGCCATGGCGAACCGGAGCCGCTGCTGCTGGCCGCCCGAGCACTTGCCGACCCGGCGGTCGGCGATGCCGGCGATGCCGGCCCGCTCCAGTACCTCGGCGACCGGCCGGGTGCGCGCGAAGAACGAGGCGGTCATCCGCACCGTCTCGGCGACCGTGAGGTCCCTCAGCAGCCCGCCGGACTGCATGACCGCGGCGACCCGCCCCTCCGCTATGGCCTCCGCCGGGGTCCGGCCGTAGACACGCACGGTGCCCGCGGTGGGGCGGGCCAGGCCCAGCATCATGTCGATCGTCGTGGTCTTGCCGGCGCCGTTGGGGCCGAGGAAGGCCACCACCTCACCCGGCTCGATCCGCAGGCTCAGCCCGCGCACGGCGGTCACCGGCCCGAATGTCTTGGTCAGCCCGGTCAGCTCGACGGCCGTCGCGGTGCCGGTGGTCGTGGTTACTGGCATGGACATCACTGTCCGGCCCGTGGGGGCCGCCGCGGCAGGCCGGGCGTCACGACCTGACCATGACAAATGTCAGGGCGCGCGGGGCTGGCTCGGGGAACCGCTGCCGGAGCTGGCCCTCCGGAACGGCTGCCCGGCGGGCGGCAACGGCCGGCAGGCCGCTACGGCGGCGGGCGCGGCTACGGCCGGCGGGACGGCTGCCGGCCGCTTAGCGGCTGACCGCGCGGAGCGTGCCGGCGAGCGCGTCCAGCGCCGCGGGATAGCCACCGTCCGGCGGGGTGCCGTAGCCGGGCACCGCGGTCGTCCACCGGTAGCGGCAACCCGCCCGCCGTGGCGCCGCACCACCTCCCGGTGAAACGCCAGCCCCGGATCCTCCATCGCGACCACGGCCTCGCCCGGCGCGGCCTCGGCAAGCACCCCGACGAGCAGCGCGAGCGCCTGCACGTAGCCGGAGGTGATGACGATCCGGTCCGGGGTGGCGAGCACACCCCGGGCGCGGCCCAGGTACCCGGCCAGGGCGAGCCGGCCGGCGCGGATGGAGCCGCGCAGGGCGCGCTCCAGCCCGGCCCGGCGACCCTGGTCGGAGTCCACCTCGAGGTGCAGGTCCACGCCGAAAGCGGCCCATCTGACACTCCCGCCGCTGCGACACCCCGCCGCCCCACCCCCACCGCGCGCCCCCAACATCCCGCGAAGCCGATTCAACCGCCACCCATGGGGGTAGAGACCGGGAGCGCGGGGGCAGAGGTGGTGAAACGGCCCGGCAACGTGGGGGGCTCATGGGGGCAGCGGACGAGCTACACGATCCGGCTCACGGCAGCCACGTCGCCGCCGACGGGGTGGTCGAACACCCCTCGGCGAGCGACTTCGGCACCGCCCGGATCCTGCCGACCGACCGCAACTGGTTCCAGCGGGCGGTCTTCTACGAGGTGCTGGTCCGGGCGTTCTGCGACTCGAACGCCGACGGATCCGGTGACCTCAAGGGGCTCATCGGCCGGCTCGACTACCTCCAGTGGCTCGGCGTGGACTGCCTGTGGCTGCCCCCGTTCTACGACTCGCCGCTGCGCGACGGCGGCTACGACATCCGCGACTTCTACCGGGTCCTGCCGGACTTCGGCACCGTCGACGACTTCGTCGCGCTGCTGGACGCCGCGCACAAGCGCGGCATCCGCGTCATCACCGACCTGGTCATCAACCACACCGCCGACGCGCACCCGTGGTTCCAGGAGTCCCGGCGCGACCCCGACGGCCCCTACGGCGACTACTACGTCTGGAGCGACACCGACGAGAGGTACGCCGACGCGCGGGTCATCTTCGTCGACACCGAGGAATCCAACTGGACCTTCGACCCGCTGCGCCGGCAGTTCTACTGGCACCGGTTCTTCTCCCACCAGCCGGACCTGAACTTCGCCAACCAGGCCGTGCAGGAGGAGGTCCTCAACGTCATCCGGTTCTGGCTGGAACTGGGCATCGACGGCTTCCGGCTGGACGCGGTCCCCTACCTGTTCGAGAAGGAGGGGACCAACTGCGAGAACCTGCCGGAGACCCACGAGTTCCTCAAGCGCTGCCGCAAGGTGGTCGACGACGAGTACCCGGGCCGGGTGCTGCTGGCCGAGGCGAACCAGTGGCCGGCGGACGTGGTGGAGTACTTCGGCGACCCGGCCGGCGGCGGCGACGAGTGCCACATGGCGTTCCACTTCCCGCTGATGCCGCGCATCTTCATGGCGGTACGCCGGGAGTCCCGGTTCCCGATCTCGGAGATCCTGGCCCAGACCCCGGCCATCCCGCAGAACTGCCAGTGGGGCATCTTCCTGCGCAACCACGACGAGTTGACGCTGGAGATGGTCACCGACGACGAGCGCGACTACATGTACGCGGAGTACGCCAAGGACCCGCGGATGCGCGCGAACGTCGGCATCCGCCGCCGGCTGGCGCCGCTGCTGGAGAACGACCGCAACCAGATCGAGTTGTTCACCGCGCTGCTGCTGTCGCTGCCCGGCTCCCCGGTCCTGTACTACGGCGACGAAGTCGGCATGGGGGACAACATCTGGCTCGGCGACCGGGACGGCGTGCGCACGCCGATGCAGTGGTCGCCGGACCGCAACGCCGGCTTCTCCTCGGCCACCCCGGGCCGGCTGTACCTGCCGGTCAACCAGGACCCGGTGTACGGGTACATGTCGGTGAACGTGGAGGCGCAGCGGGACAGCGCCACCTCGGTGCTCAACTGGACCCGCACGATGGTGGCGATCCGCCGCCGGCACGAGTCGTTCGCGCTGGGCACGTTCCGCGAGCTGGGCGGCTCCAACCCGTCCGTGCTGGCGTTCCTGCGCGAGCACGGGAACGACATCGTCATGTGCGTGCACAACCTGTCCCGCTTTCCCCAGCCCATCGAGCTGAACCTGCAACCGTGGGCCGGGTACGCGCCGGTGGAGCTGACCGGGCACGTGTCGTTCCCCCGCATCGGCCAGCTTCCCTACCTGCTCACCGTGCCGGGGCACGGCTTCTACTGGTTCCAACTGTGCCCGCAGGAAGAGCAGTGACGCGGCAGGAGGAGAACCCGATGAACCTGTCGTTCGCCGACTGGTTGCCGAAGCGGCGGTGGTACGCGGGACGCAACCGGGAGCTGGTAACGGTCAAGCCGGCCTCGGTGACCCCGATCGCCGAGGGCCTGTACCACGTGCTGCTCGACGCGGCCTACGCCGACCGCGGCAGCGAGCGGTACCAGGTCTTCGTGGGTTTGGACGCGCACCCGCCGGAGGAGTTCGCGGCGGCCGCGACGATCGGCTCGGACGGCGACCGCGTCGGCTACGACGCGCTGTACGACCCGGCCATCGCGAACCGGATCCTGGCCCTCGTCGCGGCCGGCGCCACGGTCGGCGAGCTGCGCTTCGTGCCGGAGCCGGACGCCGACCTGCCGGTGGACACCCCGGCGCGGGTCTCCGAGGTGGAGCAGAGCAACACCAGCGTGGTGTTCGACTCGGCCGCGATCCTCAAGGTCTTCCGCCGGGTCAGCAACGGCGTCAACCCGGATGTCGAGCTGAACCGGGTGCTCGGCCGGGCCGGCGTGCCGCACGTGGCCCGGCTGCTCGGCGCGATCGAGACGGCGCCCGACGGCGAGCCGTGCTCGCTGGCCATGGTGACCGCGTTCGCGGCGAACTCCGCCGAGGGCGCCGCGATGGCCACCACCAGCGTGCGGGACCTGCTCACCGGCGGCGGCGAGATGCACGCCGAGGAGGCCGGCGGCGACTTCGCCGCCGAGTCGTTCCGGCTGGGCGAGGCGGTCGCCGTGGTGCACCGGGCGCTCGCCGACGAACTGGGTACCGGCGAGGCGCCGCCACCCACCGCGGCGATGCTGGCCCGGCTGGCCGAGGCGGCCGGCTCGGTCCCGCAGCTGCGGCCGTACCGGCCGGCGATCGAGCAGCGGTTCCGGGTGCTGGGCGACGCCCCGGTGCCGGTCCAACGGATCCACGGCGACCTGCACCTGGGCCAGGTGCTGCGCACCCCGTCGACCTGGCTGCTGATCGACTTCGAGGGCGAGCCGGGGCAGCCGCTGGCGGAACGCCGCCGCCCCGATTCGGCACTGCGCGACGTGGCCGGCATGCTGCGCTCGTACGAGTACGCGGCCTACCAGTTGCTGGTGGACGAGCTGCTGGTGGACGAGCAGGCCGAGGAGGAAGCCGGGCGGCGGGCACGCGAATGGGTGGACCGCAACCGCGACGCGTTCTGCGACGGCTACGCCGACGTCGCCGGCTTCGACCCGCGCGCCCAGGCCGCCCTGCTCAGCGCGTACGAACTGGACAAGGCGGTGTACGAGGTCGCGTACGAGGCCCGCCACCGGCCGACCTGGCTGCCGATCCCGCTGCGCGCGATCGACCGCATCCTCGCGGACTGATCCCGCGCCGGCTCGCGGCGCGGGCGGCCGTGGGCCGAGGTCAGACCAGCCAGAGGATGAAGTGGCTGTTTGACCAGCGCCCGCGGGCGCGGATGTGCCGGCGGGGCAGCCCGGCGCGGCGCAACTGGTCGGCGACCTCGGAGGACGGGCGGTCGACCACCATCGCCACGCGACGATCGGCGGCGATCTGATCGGCGGCGACCACCGTGCCGATACCCTCGGCGTCCGCTCACGGTAACCCTCCGGACAGTTGGTGGTGGGCGCCACACAACCTAGCCGTCATGGGACGCCGGGGCCAGCACCCCGGCCCGTCATCGTCCCCGTGTCACGGTCGCCGTCGAACCCGTGCCCGGCAAGCAGTGACCTGCGCGATTATCGTCGACGGGTTGCCCGGCGGGAGGGGGTGTTGGTGGTAGATCTCTGCGGGAGCTGAGGCGTGCAGGAGCCGTTCACGCACCCCGCCCGCCTCTACACCAGCACCGCCGTATCCCTCGTCCGTGTCGAGGCGTGCCGGGGCACCTGACGGTCCGTCCGCACATGCTGCGCCGACCCGATCGGGGGGATTTACCGCAGCGGAAGCGGGCACCTAAGCCTCACGGCGAAGATGGCGAAGGGAGCGCTGCCGATGACCGGCTCGGGCGGCGGCCCCGGGGAGCGGGTACTGATCGCCGGGGCGTTCACCCCCGGGCAGCTCGCCGCTATCCGCGGCCGGATCAGCCGGTACGCGGCCACGGCGGGCCTGGCCGAGGAGAGCCGGGAAGACTTCGTGGCGGCGGTGAACGAGGCGCTGACCAACCTCGTCCGACACGGCGGCGGCAGCGGAACCCTGCGCCTGTGGCACGCCCGCCCCACCGAAGCCCCCAGCGAAGAGCCCAGCGCGACGTTCAGCGCCGGGCCCAGCGGGGAGGCGGGCGGTGAGCCCACGTTCGGCGCCGCACCCAGCGGGGAGGCGGGCGAGGGGCACGGCGCGGCTCTCGGTGAGACGCCGAGCGGGGAGGTGGGCGGCGGTGCCGTCGCGACGGCACCCGAGCTGATCTGCGAGGTCTGCGACTCCGGCCCCGGCTTCGACGCCGGCGACTACACGGACCGCACCGCCCGGCCCGCGGCCACCACCGCCGGTGGCCTGGGCCTGTGGCTGGTCCGGCAGCTCAGCACCCGCTGCGAGATCCACAGCGGTCCGGAGGGCACGCGGGTCCGCATCGTCGCGCCCCTCCCCCACTGAGGCGCCGTTCCGGCCGGCGGCGGCTCGCCAAGCGTCATCGCCTAACCGAGCTCGGCCAGCCGCGCCACCGCCACCGCGAGCGCGACGGCGAAGATCACCGCGTTGGCGGCCACCGACCAGGGCTCGCGCAGCCGGACGTGCGCAGCGGCGGCGCCGACCATCACGGCGCACAGCCCGAGCGCGGCCAGCGGCGTCAGGACCCGACCGACGCCGGTCGCCCACGGCAGCACGAGGCCGGCCGCGGCGAGCAACTCGCAGGCGGCGGCGAAGCGGACCACCGGCATCGGGTACACGGCGATGCCGGTCTGGCCGGACGCGATGAGCCGCTCCCGGCTCAGACTGATCTTGTTCGCGCCGGACCAGAGGAAGACGGCGGCAAGAGCGCCCTGCAGGACCCACAGCAGAATGTTCATACCCCGTGGACGGGATGCGCCGGCCCGATGTGACGGCCGGCGCACGCCGGGAGGTGTGACGCCGACCGCCACCACCACTGCGCCTAGCGCCGGCGCCGGCGGTGGTGGCGGCGGCGGCCCGACGGTTGCGACCGCGCGGTGGTGGTGGCGCCTCTGCGGTGCCGGTGCCGGCGACCAGATGGATGCGGTGATCGGCGCGCTTATGGTGTCCCGGCGCGGCCCGCGGCCAGAGCGCGGCGCCGTTGGTTAGCTCGGCAGTGGCGTATGGCCGGCCGGGACCACCTCGTCCGGCCGGGGCGGGGGCGGCGGGGTACCGTCCCCGAACGGTCGGCCGCCGAGTGCCTCCCGGCCGTGCGGCTCCAGCCAGTTCGACAGATCCGGCCCGGCCGGGACGATGCCCGTCGGGTTGATGTCCCGGTGCACCTCGTAGTAGTGCCGCTTGATGTGCACGAAGTCCACCGTGTCGCCGAAGCCGGGGGTGGCGAACAGGTCCCGCGCGTACGCCCACAGTACCGGCATCTCGGTCAGCTTGCGCCGATTGCACTTGAAGTGTCCATGGTAGACGGGGTCGAATCGGACCAGCGTGGTGAACAGTCGCACGTCCGCCTCGGTGATGGTGTCGCCGACCAGGTACCGCTGCCCCGCGAGCCGCTCGGTCAGCCAGTCCAGCCGGTCGAACAGCCGCCGGTACGCGTTCTCGTACGCCTCCTGCGTGCCGGCGAAGCCGCACCGGTACACACCGTTGTTGACGTCGCTGAACACCACCTCGTTGACCCGTTCGATCTCCTCCCGCAGGTGCTCCGGATACAGCTCCGGCGCGCCGGGGCGGTGGTACGCCCGCCACTCGGACTCCAGGTCCAACGTGATCCGCGCGTAGTCGTTGGTGACGACCTGACCCGTGCTGGTGTCCACAATGGCCGGCACCGTGATGCCCCGGTCGTACCCGGGGAACCGGGCGAAGTACGCCTCCTGGAGCCGCTCGTAGCCCAGCACCGGGTCCCGCCCGCCCGGGTCCAGGTCGAACGTCCAGCTCCGGGCATCGTGGGTGGGGCCCGCGACGCCCATCGACAGCGCCTCTTCCAGGCCGAGCAGGCGGCGCACGATGATCGCCCGGTTCGCCCAGGGGCACGCCCGGCTGACGATCAACCGGTACCGGCCGGCCTCCACCGGGTACCCGGTCCGCCCGTCGGCGGTGATCCTCGTGGCGATGTACCGCTGATCCCGCGTGAACTCGCCCTCGGGGTTGACGTACGCGCCGGCCTGCTCGTCGGTCTGGGTCTCTGCCATGGCCCCATCCTTACCCATGCCGCCCCGGTCAGCGCGGCTTGACCGCCACGACCCCGAAGATATCGGCCGCCCTCGACCACCCGCCCGATCCACCGCGTGCCTGGCGCCCCCACCGATTCGAGATCTTGGTCCAAAAACGCCCGGGAAGCGGCTGATCCGTACCAAGATCTACGAGCTTGACCGGAACAGCGGGCCGGAACAGCGGGCCCGGAACAGCGGGCCGGGCACCGGGGGTGGCCGGCGGACTCATCGGCGGCCGGGCTGCCCTCCTCCGCCACCCGCTTCGGCCGCCGGGGCCGCCCCCACGCCCACCTCGACCCGCGCCTCCGAACCCGGCCTGGCCAACGGTTCCGCAGCGGCCTCAGCCCGCACCCCGGCACCCAGGCCGGCCCGCGACTCCGCACCCACCTCGGGCCGCACCTCAAGGACCATGTCCGCCAACCCTTCCGCGCCCGCCTCGGGCCGCGCCTCCACAACCACCCCCGGCGGCCGTTCCGCAGCCACCCCGAGCCGCGCTCCCACAATCACGTCCGCCGACCCCTCCGCGCCCACCCCCGGCCGCGCCCCCACACCCACGCCCGCCGACCCCTCCGCGCCCGCCCCGGGCCGCGCGTCCGGCGGCTCGTCGGAGGGGTTGGCGAGGAGGAGACCGGTGGGGGCGCTGGCGGCGCGCTCGTCCCAGGCCGGCATCATGGCGGGCGAGCCGGACAGCGGGCGGACGGCCGCCGCGATCGGCACGTACACCTGCGCGTCCACCTCGTCGGCGAGCAGCAGCGCGGCCAGGTAGCTGGTCGGCCGGTCGGCCGGGTCGCGGCTCAGGCAGCGCAGGCACAGGTCCACCACGGTGGGCGGCAGGTCCGGCACGGTTCGCAGCGGCACCGGGTCCGGGTCGGGGCGGGGCTGGGCCACGGCCTCACCACCCGGTACGGGCCACGGCAGGCAGCCCGTCAGCGACAGGTACAGCATGACGCCGAGCGCGTACGTGTCGGTGGCGGGCGTGGCCGGCGCGCCGGCGAACCGCTCCGGCGGCACGAACGCGGGGGTGCCGACCACCTTGCCGTCCGGCTCGTCGTCGGCCCGGTCGAGCACCGCGGCGATGCCGAAGTCGAGCACCTTCACCCCGGCCGCGGTGAGCATGACGTTCGCGGGCTTCACGTCCCGGTGCACGATCCCGTTGCCGTGCGCCGCGGCCAGCGCCGCGCTCACCTCCGCGCAGATGCGCACCGCGATGCGCCAGTCCAGCGGGCCGGCCGTCAGCAGCGCGCCGAGCGTGCGACCCTCCAGCAGCTCCATCACGATGTACGGCGCGGGTCGGCCGGGCGTGACCGGCACCGTCCCGAAGTCGTGCACGCCCGCGATGTTCGGGTGGCTCAGCCGCGCCACGGTCCGCGCCTCGGCCCGGATGAGCGCGTAGGCGTCCACCCCGCCCGCGTCGGCGGCGTGGACGGGTGTCATCAGCTTCACCGCCACGGGGCGGTCCAGCACCGGGTCGTGGGCGCGCCACACCTCGGACATGCCGCCCACGCCGATCCGCCGGTCGAGCTGGTACCGCCCACCCAGCGTCCGTATCGACCGCCCGGCCCCACCGGCCACCATCAACCCGCCGTTCGCCGTCCATGCCTTCGACGGTGAGCCCTACCCGGCCGCGCGGCACCACAAACGCCACCGATCGGCGGGGAAGGCGCTAACCCATGGTCTTGGCTCCGTCGAGCGACTCACGGAGGATGTCGGC
Source organism: Rhizomonospora bruguierae (assembly GCF_018397995.1). Taxonomy (GTDB): domain Bacteria; phylum Actinomycetota; class Actinomycetes; order Mycobacteriales; family Micromonosporaceae; genus Rhizomonospora; species Rhizomonospora bruguierae. Next base: position 125,209 of record NZ_BBQH01000016.1, on the reverse strand, counting down.
GTGCCCGGCGTGCTGCGAGGTCTCGGCGATGAGGTGCAGCAGCACCCGCCGCACCGACCAGCTCGCGCCCGGCTCGAACCAGGGTGCTTGCGGCAGCGGATGCGCGGTGTTCAGGTCCAGCGTGGCGACCAGGGCGTCCGTCTCCCGGGCCACCTGCTCGTACCCCGTGAGCAGGCCGGCCAGCGTCTCGCCCGCGGCCATCCGGAAGTTGCCGGCCCAGTCGTCGATCGGCTCGGCCGCCATCGCCTCCGCCCCGCCCACCGCGAAGCGCATCCACCGCCGTTCGGTGACCGCCACGTGCTTGATCAGCCCGCCGAGGCACAGCTCGCTGGCCGTGGTGCGCAGCGCGGCCTGCTCATCGGTCAGATCCCGGCAGGTGTGCCGGAGGAAGCCACGGTGCCGGCCCAGCGTCTGCACCAGATCGGCGCGCTCGCCGGTAAGCGTCTGTGGTGTGCTCATGGCTGGGACCCTAGGCCCACCCCCCGACACTTCCGCCACGCCGCCTCGCGCCGCCCGACACGCGAGCAAGCGAGCACGCGAGCCGACGCGCTCGGGCCGACGCACGCGCGAGAATACCGGCGTGAGTCAATGCATTCGCGAGCCGATACGACCGGGCTGGTGCGCGCCACGGGCCGGCGCCGTGGAGCGGAAGGGAAGACGAAAGAACCCCGCCATGCCGGGCGGGGTTCGGGTACGCTGAGACGTTCAAAACGCTAAGGCACGGCACAGCCGGCCTTACGTCGCATCATTTTACGATACAGGGAGCCGGGTTTGTCAAGCACCTCCGCCAGCGACCTCAACGACGAGCAGCGGTACGTCACCCGCCTGTACGGGCGGCTGGACGCGATGCGGGATCAGGCCGCCGACCGGTTGGCCGCGGCGTTGCGGCAGACCGGCGGTACACAGCAGGAGCGCTCGCAGCGGGAGAGCACGACCGGCATGTACACCGAGCAGGTGGCCCAGCTGGACGCGGTGGAGAGCGGGCTGTGCTTCGGCCGGCTGGACTTCGACAAGGGGCCGGACGAGCGGCGGTACATCGGGCGGATCGGGCTGTTCGACGAGGATTCGGGGTACGAGCCGCTGCTGGTGGACTGGCGGGCGCCGGCGGCGCGGCCGTTCTACCTGGCGACGGCGGCGGCGCCGGAGGGGGTGCGGCGGCGCCGGCACATCCGCACGGCGGGGCGCAAGGTCGTGGCGCTGGACGACGAGGTGCTGGACCTGACCGCGGTGGAGGCGGCGGCCGGGCATACCGACGTGACCGGCGAGGCGGTGCTGCTCGCGGCGCTGAACGCGAGCCGGACCGGCCGGATGCGGGACATCGTCGAGACGATCCAGGCGGAGCAGGACGGCATCATCCGCGCGCCGATGTCCGGGGTCCTGGTGGTGCAGGGCGGGCCGGGTACCGGCAAGACGGCTGTCGCGCTGCACCGGGCGGCGTACCTGCTCTACACGTACCGGCGGGAGTTGTCGACCCGCGGCGTGCTGGTGGTGGGCCCGAACGCGACGTTCCTGCGGTACATCTCGCAGGTGCTGCCCGCGCTGGCCGAGACCGGCGTCCTGCTGCGCACGCTCGGCGGCCTGTACCCGGGGGTCGAGGCGTACCACGCCGAGCCCGACGGGGTCGCGGAGCTCAAGGGTCGTCCGGTGATGGCGGAGGTGCTCGCCACGGCGGTGCGGGACCGGCAGCGGCTGCCCGACGACGCGCTGGAGATCGTCATCGACCAGGGCACGCTGCAGCGGGACACGCTGCAGCTGGACCGGGCGACCTGCGCGGCGGCGCGGGAGCGGGCCCGCCGGACGGGGTGGCCGCACAACCAGGCGCGCTCCGCGTTCGACCGGGAGATCGTGCACGCGCTCTCGCTCCGGCTGGCCGAGAAGATCGGCACGGACCCGTACGCGGACGATCCGCTGGGCGGCGACGACGCGCCGGGCGATCCGCAGTTGCTCGCCGAGGCGGATCTGGCGGAGTTCCGCCGCGAGCTGTCCGCCGATCCCGGCGTGCAGACGGCACTGGACTGGCTGTGGCCGGTCCTCACGCCGCAGCGGCTGCTGGCCGAGCTGTACGCGTCGCCGGAGCGGATCGCCGCCGCGGCGCCGCAACTGTCCGATGAGGAGCGTGCGTCGCTGGTCCGCCGGAATCCCCTGTGGACGCCCGCGGACGTGCCGCTGCTGGACGAGGCGGCCGAGTTGCTCGGCGACGACGACCGGGACGCCGCCGTGCTGGCGGAGCGGCGGCGGCGCCAGCGCACCGCGTACGCGGAGGGCGCGCTGGAGATCCTGCACGGCTCCCGGCCGATCGACGTCGAGGACGAGATCGACCCGGAGATCCTCACCGCGACGGACCTGATCGACGCGAGCCGGCTGGGCGAGCGGCAGGAGGCAGCGGACCGGCGCACGGCCGCGGAGCGGGCCGCGGCCGACCGGCGCTGGGCGTTCGGGCACATCATCGTGGACGAGGCGCAGGAACTGTCCGCGATGGCGTGGCGGCTGCTGATGCGGCGCTGCCCGAGCCGGTCCATGACGGTCGTCGGCGACGTGGCGCAGACCGGCGACCCGGCCGGCACCACCTCGTGGGGGCAGGTGCTGGAGCCGTACGTGTCGACGCGCTGGCGGCTGGCGGAGCTGACCGTCAACTACCGGACGCCGGCCGAGATCATGGCGCTGGCGGCGCCGGTGCTGGCCCGCATCGACCCGGACGCGCGGCCGCCCCGCTCGGTCCGCTCGACCGGGGTGCAGCCGTGGCGGCGCGCCGTCGCACCGGGCGAGCTGGCCGGCGAACTGGTCGAGGCGGTCCGCAAGGAGGCGGACGCGGTCGGCGAGGGCCGGCTCGGCGTGCTGGTGCCGGTGCGCCGCCTGGACGACCTGGGCCGGGCGGTGGCCGACGCGGTGCCCGAGTCGGCCACCGGCGACGCGGCGGACCTGGAGAACCGGGTGGTGGTGCTGACCGTCCGGCAGGCGAAGGGGCTGGAGTTCGACGGCGTCATCGTCGTCGACCCGGCCGCGATCGCCGCCGAGTCGCCGCGCGGCGAGGGCGACCTGTACGTCGCGCTAACCCGCCCCACCCAGCGCCTCGGGATCCTGCACACGGGTGAGGATCACGGCCGGTAGCCGGCGCGGAGGGCGCCGGCCGCGGACGGATCACGCGGTCGGCGCCGCGGGGCGGACCGGCGCGATGAGGCGGCCGAGCCCGCGGCCCGGTCAGTCCCGCAGCTTCGCGGCGATCCGCAGGACCCGCTCGGTCAGGTGGTCCAGCGCGGCGTACTGCACGTCGGTCAGCGGCTCGTCGTTGTTGCCGCCGGTCACGTGCGAGACGCCGTACGGGTTGCCGTCGGCGAACTTGAGCGGGTCGGTGTACCCGGGCGGCACGATGATGCCGCCGAAGTGGTAGATCGTGTTGTACAGGGCGAGCAGCGTGGTCTCCTGCCCGCCGTGCGCGGTCATCGTCGCGGTGAAGCCGGCGTACACCTTGTCCGCGAGCAAGCCCTGCGTCCACTGTGGGCCGAGCGTGTCCAGGAACTGCTTGAGCTGGCTGGCGATGTTCCCGTACCGGGTGGGGCTGCCCAGCAGCACCGCGTCCGCCCAGACGATGTCGTCGGCGGTGGCCCGCGGTTCGTCCTTGGTCCGGTCGAAGTGCTGGCTCCAGGCCGCGTTGGAGGCGATGGCCTCCGCCGGGGCGAGTTCGGCCACCTGACGCAGCCGTACCGTGGCGCCGGCCTTCTCGCCCGCGGCGGCCAACCGCTCCGCCATCGCGTGCACCGTGCCGGTTGACGAGTAGTAGATGACGGCGAGCTTGGTGCCGGCCATGCTGGGATCTCCCTCCGACGATCACCTTCCGGCTCGCAGTACCCCCGCCGGGCCGAGTCTCACGTGATCCGGGCCACGAAGTCGCGCCCCTCGGAGGGTTGGCCAGGCGGCCGCTTCAGCGGTCGCGGGTCGGTTCGGCGACGCCGGTCACGGGGCGAGCGGCTGGGCGCCGGCGACCTCGTCCGCCCGCTCGGCCGAGCGGGTGACCGGGTCGCCCGCCGGACGGCCCTTCGGCGTGGCCAGCGACGCGGCGGCCGCGACCAGGGCCATCACGATGGCCAGCCAGAACACGATCACCAGGCCCTGGTGGAACGGCTCGGAGATCAGGTGCGGGAAGAACTCCCGGCCGGTCAGCACGTGCGCGTTGGCGGCCGGCAGGGCGTCCAGCACGGTGCTGCCGAGCAGTTGCTGGATCGGGTTGTACCCGAGAAACGCGGCGAACAGGGTCCCGACCGGGGGAAGTTGGGCGATCGCGTGCGCGGCCGGGGCGGGTACCCCCTGTGCGGTGAGGCCGGAGTCGAGCGCGCCCGGCAGGGAGTTGGCCAGGCCGGCGACCATCAGCGAGAAGAACACGCCGATCGACAGCACCATGCCGGCGTTCTGGAACGTGGCGCGCATGCCGGAGGCCACCCCGCGCAGGTGCGCCGGGGCGCTGGACATGATCAGCGCCGTGTTCGGCGCGGCGAACAGCCCGCCGCCGAGGCCGTTCAGGAAGACCAGCACCGCGAAGACCCAGTACCGGAAGTCGCTGGGAATCAGCAGCAGCCCGGCGAACGAGGCGGCCATCAGCAGCAGGCCGCCGGCCGCGAACAGGCGGGCGCCGAACCGGTCGGACAGGTGGCCGGCCAGCGGGCCGGCGGCGAGGAAGCCGACGGTCAGCGGCAGCAGGTAGATGCCGGCCCACAGCGGGGTTTCGGCGTAGTCGTAGCCGTGCAGCGGCAACCAGATGCCCTGGAGCCAGATGATGAGCATGAACTGCAGGCCGCCCCGGGCCACCGAGCCGAGCAGGCCGGCGGCGTTGCCGCTGCTGAACGCGGCGCTGCGGAACAGCCTGAGCGGGAACATCGGCTCGGGCACGCGCAGTTCGACGACCACGAACAGGACCAGCAGGGCGGTGCCGCCGATCAGGCCGGCCAGCACCCACGGGTCGGTCTACGGCTGGATGCCGTAGGTGATGGCGGCGAGCAGCGCGGTGAGGCCGACCGCGAAGGTGAGGTTGCCCCACCCGTCGATGCGGGCGCGGCGCCGGATGCCGGTGTCGCGCAGCGACCGGTACGCCCAGGCCGTGCCGAGCAGCCCGATGGGCACGTTGACCCAGAACACCGAGCGCCAGTTCCACTCGGCCAGCACGCCGCCGAGGACCAGGCCGACGAACGAGCCGGCGATGCCGGCCACGATGTTGACGCCGAGGGCCATCCCGCGCTGGGCGGCGTCGAACGCGTCCGTGATGATCGCGGCGGAGTTGGCCATCAGCATGGCGCCGCCCACCGCCTGGAGCACCCGCCAGGCGATCAGCCACAGCGCGCCGCGCTCCCCGCCGAACGGGTCCAGCGACAGCGCGATCGAGGTGACCGTGAGGTGGTCGTCGAGGGAAAGCGCCCGGTCTCCTGCCTCTGGTCGGTCAACTCTCGTCGGTCAGCAACTCACCGAGGTGGTCGAGGGCGGGCAGGGCGGCCTCGATGGCGGCCCGGTCCCGGTCCGGCAGGTGCTCGATCAGCGCGGCGAGCCGCTCGGCCCGCTCGGCCCGGCGCCGCCGGACCACCTCCCGCCCCGCCTCGGTGATCCGCACCACCACCACGCGGCCGTCGGCGGGCTCGGGGCAGCGCTCGGCCAGCCCGTCGCGCTCCAGCCGGGAGACCAGTTGGGTCATGGCCGGCTGGGTCACGCCCTCGGCCGCGGCCAGTTCGGAGAGCCGGTGATCGCCGCACCGGTCCAGCCGGCGCAGCGTCGACGCGGTGGTCAGGCTCAGCCCGTCGGCGGGGTTGAGCCGGCGCAGCGCCTCGAACAGCCGGTCGAAGCCGGCCGCGAGCCGGTCCCCGTCCGCCCTGGCCGCAAGCACGATTTCTTTATATCAGTTACTTATAGAAGTGGCTTATGCTCATGGCATGGCTCTCAGGGAGGCGCCCGGCCCGGTGCCCGCCCCACGCCGCGCCGACGGGCCCGGCCTGGTGATGGCGGGCGTCGACGGAACCCCTGGTGGCTGGCGCGCGTTCGCGTGGGCGTGCGGGCAGGCTCGCCGCTCCGGGTGCCCCGTGCTCGCCGTCCACGTCTCCGGCACCCGGTACTGGGCGCCGGTGGTCGCCTCCGGCGAGGCGGCCGCGACGCTGCTCGTCGAGACGCCGGTGCGGGTCGCCGAGCAACTGCGCGAGGAGACCGACCGGATGGCACGCGACTTCGGCGTACGGGCGCGGTTCCAGCACCGGTACGGCGACCCGGCGCGGGAACTGATCGCCGCCGCTCGGGAGAACACCGCCGACCTGGTCGTCGTCGGCGCCTCGGCGCAGCCGCTGCACCGGATCGCCGGCGCGCTGCCCAACCGCCTCGCGCGCTGCCGGTGCGTACCCCTGGTGGTGGTTCCGTAGGCAGCGCCGCGACGCTGCGTAATGACTTCACTACCGTGACGCTGTGGGGGATGCGGGGACCCGGGTGCCGGCCGGTCGGCGGCGGCCGCTCGGCTACCCCACGTGGGCGGCGCTCGTGGTCGCCTGCGGGGTCCTGCTGCGGATACGGCGCTGGTCCGGGCGGCGCTCGCTCAACTCGGACGAGCTGTGGATCGCCGTCAATCTCCAGCGCCGCTCGTTCGCCGAGCTGCACGGGCGCCTGGACTTCGACCAGATCGCCCCACCCGGCTGGCTCTGGCTGCACAAGCTCGGGCTGGCCGCCGGCCGGGGCGACGCGCTCCTCCGGCTGCCGGAACTCATCGCCGCCTGCGCGGCGGTCGCGCTCACCGCGGTGCTGGCCCGGCGCCTGCTGCCGGCGCCGCTCGCGCTGGCCGCCGTCGCGCTGGCCGCCGGCACGCCCGCCCTCATCTACCAGGCGAGCCAGCTCAAGCCGTACTCGGTGGAGGCCGCGGCGACGGTCCTGCTGCTGATCCTGGCGCTGCGGGCGCTGGACGACCCGGCCCGGCGGCGATTGCTGGCGTTCTGGCTGACCGGCGCGGTGGCGGTCTGGTTCGCCACCACGGCACTGTTCGTCACCGGCGCGATGGGTGGGTTGCTGCTGCTGTTCGCGGCGGCCTCCCGCCGCTGGGTGCTGCTGCGCGACCACGCCATCGCCGCGGCGCCCACCGCCGCCTCCATGCTGCTGGTGTACCTGGCCATGCCGTCCCCTGTCGGGTGGCTCCGCGACTGGTGGTCCACCACCTACCCGGGCTCGCTGGCGCCCCGCCACCTCGGGCCCCGCTCCGCCCTCACCTGGTCGCGCGACGTGTTCCACCAGTTCGCCCGGTCGGCGCTGGCTGCGGAGCACGACCGTGTCCGGTGGCTCGTGCTCGGGCTGATGGCGGCCGGCGCCGTGGCGCTCGCCGTCCGCCGTCCCCGCACCGCCGCGCTGGTGACCGCCCCGCTCGCCGCCGGCTACCTGCTGGCGCTGCTGCGCCTGTACCCGATGGCGACCCGGGTGGCCCTCTGGCTGGTGCCCGTCGCGTGGATCCTGCTCTGCGCCGGCCTGGACGGCCTGCTGCGGCTGGCGGCGGTGGCGTTGCTGCGCGCCCGATGGCCGAGCGGCACCTGGTGGGGCCGCGCGCCGAGGGCGGCGGGCGGCGTGGCGGCCGCCGTGGCGGCGCTGCTCATCGCCACCCACTTGCAGCGCTTCGGGCACGCGCAGCACGCCACGAACGCCGAGCGGTTCGCGCGGGCGCAGCCGGCCGTGGAGATGGTCGCCGAGCGGCGGCTCCCGGGCGACGTGGTGCTGGTGCACGGCGGCAAGTCCGAGGTAGCGATGATCGGCTGGTACGGGCGCGGCGCCGGTCTGCGCCCGGACTCCTGGTACAGTCCCGGCCAGGGTGACGCGTGCCGGGCCGGCGGCCAGCCCGCCGGCATGACGGCCGCGTCGCGGGTGTGGCTCGTCCGGGTCTCCTGGGTGCCGAAACCCCGGACCCTGGACGCGGAGAAGCGGGCGATGGCCCGGTTCGCCCGGCTTGCCGGCGAGTACTGGTACGGCGGCGTGGTCGTGGCGCTGTACGAGAAGGCACCGGGCGCCGCTCCCCCGCCGGGCGCCCCGTGCCTGCTCGACACCCCCGCGAGGTTCTGACCGGGTACCGGCGCCTCAGGCGTCCCGGCGGCGCAGGACCAGGTACCCGCCGAGCAGGGCGGCGGCCGTCCACAGCGCCGTGATGCCCAGGCCCGTCCACGGGCCGAAGTCCCGGCCGAATCGGGGGTCGCCGGCCGGGCCGGTCAGGTGCATGATGACGGCGCCCGCCTGGTCCGGCAGGTACTGGAGGACGGTGCGCAGCCCGGGGACGTTGCCGAGGCCCTGCGAGCCCAGGAACAGCAGCGGCAGCAGGACCACCAGCGCCAGCACCGTACTGCGCAGCATGGCCCCGACCCCGAACGCGAACAGTCCGATGAGGACGAGGTAGAGGAACGCGCCGGCGACGGCGGTGGGCACGCCCGCGGCGCCGGGCGTGGTGCGGTGCGGGCCGAGCGACGCCTGGGCGGCGGCGAACGTGACCGCGACGGTCACCAGGGCCACGGCGGCCAGCGACGCCGCCACGGCGGCCAGCTTCGCGGCGTAGAACGTGCCGCGCCGGGGCACGGCGGCCAGCGACGCCCGGATCATGCCGCTGCCGTACTCGCCGGTCACCGCGAGGACGGCGAACACCACGAGCGCGAGTTGCCCCAGGGTCAGGCCGTAGAAGGTGGCGAACAGGGGGTCGAAGCGCTCGCGCTGCTCGGCGGGCAACCGGTCGAAGCCCGCCGCGAAACTCAGCCCGACCAGGTACCCGAGCCCGCCACTGACCAGCACCGCGGCGGCGAGCGTCCAGAGCGTGGAGCGCAGGCTGCGGATCTTCGTCAGTTCGCCGGCCACCGCGCCGGCGAGGGCCCGGCCCGCCGAGCCGCTTTCGGTCGCGATGCCGTCCGCCCACTGCGGGTTCATCGGGGAACCTCGCCGGTCAGGCGCATGAACGCCGCCTCCAGGCTGTCGGCGCCGGCGCTCAACTCGGCGACCGTGGTGTCGGCGAGCAGCCGGCCGCGGCTGATCACCACGAGCCGGTCGGCGGTGCGGGCCAGTTCGGTCATGAGGTGGCTGGAGACCAGGACCGTGCGCCCCTCGCCGGCCCAGTGCCGCAGCAGCGCGCGCAGCCAGGCGATGCCGGCCGGGTCGAGGCCGTTGAGCGGCTCGTCGAACAGCAGGACCGGCGGGTCGCCGAGCAGCGCCGCGGCGATGCCGAGCCGCTGCGCCATGCCGAGGGACAGCGTGCGGCCCCGGTTGCCCGCGGCCCCGGCGAGCCCGACCAGATCCAGGACCTCGGCGACCCGGGTGCGCGGTATCCGGTTCGTCCGGGCGAGCCACCGCAGGTGGTCCTCGACCCGGCGGCCCGGGTGCCAGGTGCGCCCCTCCGGCAGGGCACCGACGCGGCGCAGCGGTCGGGGCAGCCCGGCGTACGGCCGCCCGTCGACCCGCACCTCCCCGGCGGTGGGCCGGTCCAGCCCGAGCATCATCCGCATCGTGGTGGACTTGCCGGCGCCGTTCGGCCCGGCGAAGCCGGTCACCAACCCGGGGCGGACCGTGAACGACAGGTCGTCCACGGCGAGCGCGCGCCCGTAGCGCTTGCTGAGGTTGCGTACTTCGATCACCCGGGGACGGTAGGCCGCCCGGCCGCGCCGGCGCAGTCGCCAAAGGTCACGCCGGCCGGTCGACGAAAGTCGACCCGTACGCTTCACCTCATGCGCCTACCTCTCCTCGCGCGCCGATTTCTCCTCGTGGCGGCGGTGGTGGCCGCCGAGGCGGTGCTCCTCGCGGGCGTCCACGACGGCGCCGTGCCGGCCGTGGCGATGGTCGCCTACGCGGCCGGCGTCGCGCTGCTGGTCGGGGCCGGGCGGCGGTGGCCGTACGCGGCGTTCGGCGGGGCCATCGTCCTCGGCGCGCTGACCGGCGCCGGTTACGCGCTACTGATCTGGAGCGCCTACCGGGCCGGGCGCCGGGTCGCGTCCCGCCGGGACGCCGCCGTCGCCGCCGGCCTCGCGGCGGGCGGGCTGGGCGCCGTGCTCGCCAGGGCGCCCGATCCCCGCCTGCTCCCCCAGTTCGCCACCGCGTACCTGGTGTTCGTCGCCCTGCCGCTGCTGACCGGGCGGTACGTGGCGCAGCAGGAACGCCTGGTGACCGCGCTCGACCGGAGCAACCGCCACCTGCGCCGCGAGCGGGAACTGCTGGGCGAGCGGGAACGGCTGCGGGAGCGGCTGCGCATCGCCCGCGACATGCACGACTCGCTGGGTCGCCGGCTGAGCCTGGTCTCCATGCAGGCGGCGGCGCTGGAGGTGGCCGCCCTCCCGCAGGCGCACCGGGCGGCGGCGCGGCGGCTGGCCGAGGCGGCCCGGGACGCCGCCGCCGAACTGTATGACGTGGTGGGCGCACTGCGGGCGGCGGAACCGCCGGGGCCGGACCGGATCCCGGCGCTGGTCGCGGAGTACCGCGCCGCGGGCGTGCCGGTGACGCTGCACCGGCGGGGTACTCCGGTGGATCTGTCCATGCTGGCCGGTGAGGCGGCGTACCGGGCCGTCGAGGAGGGCGTCACCAACGCCGCGAAGCACGCGCCGGGGCGCCCGGTCGAGGTGCGGCTCGCCTGGGAGGCGGACGCGCTGCTGCTGACCGTCACCAACCCTCTCGGCGACGGGACCGGCGCGGGTTCCGGGCAGGGGCTGCGCGGGCTCGGCGAGCGGATGTCGGCGGCGGGCGGCCTGCTCGACCATCGCCGCGCCGGTGGCGAGTTCCGGCTCGGCGCGATGCTGCCCGCCGCCGCGCCGGCACCGGATCCCGACCTGCCCGGTGGCCGGCTGCGCACCACCGCGGTCGGCGTCGCCGCCGCCTGTCTGATGTTCGTCGTCCTGCCCGCCGGCCTGCTGCTGGGGCCGGCGTGAGCGCGCCGATCCGGGTTCTGGTGGCCGACGACGAGCCGCTGCTGCGCGCCGGGCTGCGCGCCGTGCTCGAAGCGGCCGGCGACGTGGCGGTGGTGGCCGAGGCCGGCACCGGCCGGGAGGCGGTCGACCTGGCCGACCGGCACCGTCCCGATGTGGCCCTGCTCGACGTGCGCATGCCGGACCTGGACGGGTTGGCCGCCGCGGAGGAACTGCGCCGCCGCACGCCCGGGGTCCGGGTGGTCATGCTCACCTCGTTCGGCACCGAGCCGAACGTGCTGCGGGCGGTCCGGGGCGAGGCGGCGGGGTTCGTGCTGAAGACGTGCGCGCCCGACGAACTGGTCCGTGCGGTCCGCGCGGCGCACGCCGGCGAGGCGTACCTCTCCCCGCCGGTGGCCCGGATCGTGCTGGGCCTCATCCCCCGCCAGGCCGCCGAGCGCCGCAGCGCCGCCGCCGCGCGCCTGGCGACGCTGGCGCCCCGGGAGGCGGACGTGCTGCGCCTGGCGGCCGAGGGGCTGCCCAACGCCGATATCGCCCGCCGGCTGCGGATGACCGAGACCAGCGTCAAGACCTACATGAGCCGAATAATGTCCAAGTTGGACTGTGCGAACCGGGTGCAGGCCGCGCTGCTGGTCCGGGACGCCGGCGTCTGACCCGCGGTCAGGCGCGCGGCCTGGGCGGCAGGCGCAGCCCGGACATGCCGCCGTCCACCGGCAGGGCGGTACCGGTGACCCCGCCGGCGGAGCGGCTGGAGAGGTAGACCACGGCGGCGGCCACCTCGGCGGCGGCGACCAGGCGGCCGGTGGGCTGGCGGGCGGCCAGGCGGGCCTTCTCCCCCGCCGGGTCCTCGACGTTCGACAGGAGCCGGGCCACCCACGGGGTGTCCACGGTGCCCGGCGCCACGCAGTTGACCCGGATGCCCTCGCCCACCAGGTCGGCGGCCATCGCCAGGGTGAGCGCGTGCACGGCGCCCTTTGACGCGGAGTACAGAGCCCGCTGGACCAGCCCGGCGGTGGCCGCGATCGAGGACAGGTTGACGATCGCGCCGGCGGCGCTGCGGCGCAGGTACGGCAGGGCGGCGCGGCTCGCACGGGCGACACCCACCACGTTGACGTCCAGGACCCGCTGCCACTCGTCGTCGCCGTTCGCCTCGACCGGGCCGACCGCGCTGATCCCGGCGCTGTTGACCAGCACGTCGATCCCGCCGTGGGCGTCCGCCGCGGTGGCCATCGCCCGGTCCAGGGCGGCGGAGTCGGCCACGTCGGCGACCACCGCCAGCGCGCCCGCGGGCGCACCGGACGGGTCCAGGTCCAGGGCGGCGACCCGCGCTCCCCCGGCCAGGAACGCCTCCCCACACGCCCGGCCGATCCCCGACCCGCCGCCGGTGACCACCGCCACCAGGCCCTCGACCCCGCTCATCCGGCCTCCCGACATCCCCGTACCTCCCTCGGCCCTGCCCGTCACGGCACCGGCACCCCGTCCGGGATCAGCCCGGTGGCGCGCAGGTCGGCCCAGAGCGCGCCGGGGATCTCCACCGAGCACATGGCGACGGCGTCGTCCACCTCCGCGGGCGACCGGGCGCCGATGACCACGCCGGCCACCGCCGGGTGCCCGAACGGGAACTGGATCGCGGCGGCCCGCAGCGGCACGCCGTGCCGCTCGCACACCGCCCGCATCGCGAGCGCACGCTCCACAAGGGAGGCCGGGGCGGGTGCGTAGTTGTACCGGGCGCCCGCGCCCGGGTCGGCCAGGATGCCGGAGTTGTAGACGCCGCCGCAGATCACCGAGGTACCCCGCTCGGCGCAGAGCGGCAGCAGGCCGGCGAGGCCGGACTGGTCCAGCAGCGTGTACCGGCCGGCGAGCAGGACGCAGTCGAAGTCGCCGGTGCGCACGAAGTCGGCCAGCATCGCCGACTGGTTCATGCCGGCCGAGACGGCGCCGATCCGGCCCTCGGCGCGCAGGTCGACCAGCGCCGGCCGGGCGCCCGCCATCGCGTCGACGAAGTGGTCGTCCGGGTCGTGGATGTGCAGGACGTCGGCGCGCTCCAGGCCGAGCCGCTCCAGGCTTTCCGCGTACGAGCGCCGGGTGCCCTCCGCCGAGAAGTCCCAGACCGGCCGCTCGCCGCTGTCCTCCGCCCAGAAGTCCTGCCCGTCGCCGCCGGCCGCCGCCAGTCGCCGCCCCACCTTCGTGGCCAGCGTGAAGCCATCCCGCGGCAGGGTGGACAGGACCGACCCGGCGCGGCGCTCGGAGAGTCCGCTGCCGTACAGCGGCGCGGTGTCGAAGTGCCCGATGCCCAGGTCGTACGCGCGCCGCACGGTCGCCCGGGCGGCCTCGTCGCCGACGGCCGCGTAGAGCCCGCCGATCGGGGCCAGGCCGAGGCCGAGCCGGGTCACGGTCACCTCGGTGCGGCCCAACCGGGCGCGTTCGAAGGGGTCCATGCATCCGCTCCCGTCTCGTCCGCCCACCGGCGCGGGCAAGATCCTATAGGATCCGCGGGCCAGGGACGGGTTCGGGCCGGGCGTGGCGGGGCTCAGCGTCACCGACCAGGTCGCCGTCGCGCGGGCCGGTTCGGGCGTCGCGCGGATCAGTCCGCCGCGGACGTTCCGGCGACGAACGCGTCCAGGTCGGCCCCGTGCAGCACCCGGCCGCGTACCTCGTCCCGGGCGGCCGTGGCGGTGAGGGCGGCCACGGGCAACCCGCCCGGGCGGTTCGTCGCGGCGAGCACCACGTTGCCGTACCGGCGGCCACGCAGCATCGTCCGCGCGGCGATCAGGCACACGTCCGCGAAGGCGGTGCGCAGCGTGGCGACCTGCCGGCGGCAGAGCACCAGCGGCGGCAGGTCGGTCACGTTGACCGCGTAGAGCCCGCGTGGGCCGGCGACCCGGGCCGCGTGCGCGGCGAAGTCCCGCCCCGTGACCCGCTCGGGCATGTGCGCGCCGCCGTACACGTCCGACAGCACCACGTCGTACCCCGCGTCCGGGGCGGCGTCGAGGGCGTCGAGGGCGTCGGCGATGTCGACCCGGACCCCGGGCGGCGGCGGCAGCGCCCGGCGGACCAGCGCCATCAGCCGCGCGTCCCGGTCCACGACCGTCTGGGCGGAGCCGGGCCGGGTCGCCGCCACGTACCGGGGCAGGGTCAGCGCTCCCCCGCCGAGGTGCAGAACGCGCAGCGGCACGCCGGCCGGCGCCGCGGCGTCCACCGCGCGGGCCAGGCGCCGCGTGTACTCGAAGCGCAGCCGGGTGGGGTCCATGGCGACGTGGGACTGCTCCACCCCGTCCACCAGCAGGGTTCGGCCACCGGTGGCGTCCAGCACCAGATCGGCGACGCCGAAGTCGACCGGAAGGTTCCGCCACATCGCGCGCTCAACCGCCGACCGGTGTGCCCGGGCCACCGGCGGCGGCGTCCCGCTCCGCGCGGGTCAGCCGGGATCGCAGGCCGACGCCCATTCAGCGCGCGGCCGCCGGCCGGCCCACGGAGCTCTCGCGGATCTCCAGGTGGTACCCGGCGGAGATTTCGCGCGACGGCGAGCCGCCCTCCCGGCCCGACGGTTCGCCGCCCGATCGCCGGCCGCCCAGCCGCTCGGCGAGGAGCGCGACGGCGAGCCGGGCGATCTCCGCCTTGTCGGGCGAGACGGTGGTGAGCGTCGGCACGGCGAAGCGGCCGTCCTCGATGTCGTCGAAGCCCGCGACCGCCACGTCCTCGGGCAGGCGCAGCCCGTGCTCGTGCAGGGCCCGCATCGCGCCGAGCGCGAGTGTGTCGTTGAAGCAGAAGACGGCGTCCGGGCGGACCGGGCCGGCCAGCAGCGCGGTCATCGCGGCGGCGCCGTCCGCGCGGTGCCAGGCGGCGGCGGGCGCGACGAGGCGGTCGTCGTACGGCAGGCCGGCGTCGGCCAGCGCGGCCGCGTACCCGGCCAGGCGCAGGCGGGTGCTGACGCCCTCGGCGGTGCGCTGGGCGCCGATGGCCGCGATCCGGCGGCGGCCGAGCCCGGCGAGGTGGGCGGTCACCTCCCGGGCGGCGGCCACGTTGTCGATGACGACGTGGTCGGCCGGGCCACCCTCGATCCGCTCGCCGAGCAGCACCATGGGGGTGCTGTCGGCGCCCGCGCCGAGGTCGTCGGCGGTGAGCGCGAGCGGGCTGAAGATGAGCCCGTCGATCAGGTGGTCGCGGATGCCGGTGGCGACCTCCCGCTCGCGGTCGATCGCGCCGCCGGTCTGGTCCACCAGCACGGTCCAGTCGTGCGCGCCGGCGGCGTTGACCACGTGCCGGGTCAGCTCCGCGAAGTACGGCAGGTCCAGTTCGGGGACGGCGAGCGCGATCACCCCGGTGCGGCCCCGGCGCAGGCTGCGCGCGGAGAGGTTGGGCCGGTAGTTGAGCTCGGCGATGGCCTCCTCCACCCGGGCCCGGGTGGAGGCGCGCACGTGCTGGTAGCCGTTGACCACGTTCGACACGGTCTTGACCGAGACCCCGGCCCGCTGGGCCACGTCCTTGAGCCTGTGCCGCACGCCGCCTCCTCCCAGGGCACGGTGTCACCGGCACTCTACCGCCCGATCCCTTTACAACGTTGTATACAACGTTATAGAAACGTCGCATGGACATCGCCCAGCTGACGATCGACCCCGCCTTCCGGATCGGCGACGTGCACCGCCGGATCTTCGGATCCTTCGTCGAGCATATGGGGCGGTGTGTCTACGGCGGCGTGTTCGAGCCGGGCCATCCCCGCGCCGACGAGCGCGGCCTGCGGGGCGACGTGCTCGAGCTGACCCGCGAGTTGGGCGCCACGGTCATCCGATACCCGGGCGGGAACTTCGTCTCCGGGTCCCGGTGGGAGGACGGGGTCGGGCCGGCCGGCGACCGGCCGCGCCGCCTCGACCTGGCCTGGAAGACCGTCGAGCCGAACGCGTTCGGGCTGGACGAGTTCATGACCTGGACCCGGGCCGCCGGCGCCGAGCCGATGATGGCGGTCAACCTCGGCACCCGGGGCGTCCAGGAGGCGTGCGACCTGCTCGAGTACGCCAACCACCCGGGCGGCACCCGGCTGTCGGACCTGCGCCGCGCGCACGGCAGCGCCGAGCCGTACGGCATCCGGCTGTGGTGCCTGGGCAACGAACTGGACGGGCCGTGGCAGGTCGGCCACAAGACCGCCGACGAGTACGGCCGGCTGGCCGCCGAGACGGCCCGGGCGATGAAGATGATCGACCCGGACGTCAGCCTGGTGGCGTGCGGCAGCTCCGGCCGGGGGATGCCCACGTTCGCCGCCTGGGAGGCCACCGTCCTGGAGCACACCTACGAGCACGTCGACTACATCTCCGCGCACACCTACTACGATCCGTCGGACGGCGACCGGCCCAGCATTCTCGCCTCGGCCGTGGACATGGACGCCTTCATCACCGAGGTGGTCGCCACCGCGGACCACGTCGCCGCCAAGCAGCGGCACCGGCGCAAGCTGAAGATCTCCTTCGACGAGTGGAACGTGTGGTACCAGAGCCGGCTGCGCGCCGACCTGGACCGGCGCGGCTGGGTGGAGGCGCCGGCGCTGATCGAGGACACCTACACCGCCACCGACGCCGTGGTGGTCGGCGACCTGCTGGTCACCCTGCTGCGCCACGCCGACCGGGTCGGGGTGGCCTGCCAGGCGCAACTGGTCAACGTCATCGCCCCGATCCGCACCGAGAAGGGCGGGCCGGCCTGGCGGCAGACCATCTTCCACCCGTTCGCGCTGACCGCCCGGCACGCCCGCGGGGCGGTCCTGCGCACCGAGCCGGTCGCGCCGCAGTACGACACCGCGCGCCACGGCCGGGTGTCCGGTGTGGACACCGTGGCCGTGCACGACCCGGAGACCGGTTACCTCAACGTCTTCGCGGTCAACCGCCTCGACCGCGACGTCATCCTCGACTGCGACCTTCGGGCGTTCCCGGGGATCGCCGGCGCCGGGCACATCACGCTCGACGCCGGCGCCGACCCGGACGCCGTCAACACCGCGGCGGCCCCGGACCGGGTCACCCCCCGCCAGGGGGATCGGCCGGCCATCGACGGCGGGCGCTGCCAGGTACGGCTGCCCGCGATCTCCTGGAATCTGCTCCGCTTCACCTCCCCCACCCACTGAGCTCTTCCAGCCGGCGTAGCCCGGCACATCCCCAAGAAGACCGATTGGGAGCACGCCATGCAGAGCACGCCATTCACCCGACGTCGGCTGCTGGACCTCGGGCTCGGGGCCGGCGCCGGGGCCGCCCTGACCCTCGCCGGCTGCGGCGGCGACAGCGACGAGCCGGCCGCCAGCGGCAACGGCGGCAAGGACTACACCGGGCCCAGGGTCCAGCTGAACCTGTGGAACGGCTTCACCGGCGGCGACGGCGACATCTTCAAGAAGCTGGTCGAGGAGTTCAACGGCCAGCACAGCACCATCACGGTCACGCCCGCCACGTACCGGTGGGAGGACTACTACGCCAAGCTGCCCGGCGCGGTCTCCAGCGGCAACGGGCCGGACATCGGCGTCATGCACATGGACCAGTTGGCCACGTTCACGGCCCGGCAGATCCTCGCCCCGCTGGACGACGTGGCCGGCGCGCTCGGGCTGACCGAGGCGGACTTCGTGCCGACCGTACCTCATCCAGGGCGTCTCGCGAAGCGGGTTGAAGGGCTGAGCACCCCGGCTCGCCGGGCGGGGGATGCTCGCGTCATTCGGAGAGCGCTCCCTCATGACGGGACGGCTGCGCATGGTTCCGGAACCGTAACCCTATTGACACATGCACATGGCTGACGGATTCTCCCAGAGAGCGCTCTCCCAACCGTCGTCCCTCCCCCGCACAGGAGATGTCGCATGCATCCCAACCCCCGCCCCCCGGACCGGTACCGCCGGCGCCCGACCCTGGCCGTCCTCGGCGCCGTCGCGGCGCTGCTCGCCGGGTACCTCGCGGTCGCGACCGCGCACCTGGCCAGCGCCGCCGACACCCTGCTCTCCCAGGGGAAACCGGCCACCGCCTCGACCACGGAGAACGCCGGTACCCCGGCCTCGGCCGCGGTCGACGGCAACACCGGCACCCGGTGGTCGAGCGCGTTCAGCGACCCGCAGTGGATCCAGGTGGACCTCGGCGCCACCGCCACGATCAGCCAGGTGGTCCTGAACTGGGAGGCGGCGTACGGCCGGGCCTTCCAGATCCAGGTCTCGGCGGACGCTAACGCCTGGACGACCGTGTACTCCACCACCAGCGGTACCGGCGGCACCCAGACCCTCGCGGTGACCGGCACCGGCCGGTACGTGCGGATGTACGGCACGACGCGGGCCACCGGATACGGGTACTCGCTGTGGGAGTTCCAGGTGTACGGCAGCACCGGGTCAGGCGGTGCCTGCGGCACGGCGAACGCCGCCCTCAACCGCCCCGCGACGGCGAGTTCCACCGAGAACGCCGGCACCCCCGCCTCGGCGGCCGTGGACGGCAACACCGGCACCCGCTGGTCGAGCGCGGCCAGTGATCCACAGTGGATCCAAGTCGACCTCGGCGCCGCCGCGGGCGTCTGCCAGGTGGTGCTGAACTGGGAGACCGCGTACGGGAAGACGTTCCAGATCCAGCTCTCCACCGACGCGAGCGCCTGGACGACGGTCTACTCGACCACGACCGGCACCGGCGGCGTCCAGACGCTGGCCGTGTCGGGCACCGGCCGGTACGTGCGGATGTACGGCACGACGCGGGCCACCGGGTACGGCTATTCACTGTGGGAGTTCGAGGTGCGCACGAGCGGTTCGACCGGTGGGCCGACGGCCACCCCGACCACCACGCCGACCGGCACCGTGCCCGGCGGTGGCTCGCTCGGCCCGAACGTGCTCGTGTTCGACCCGTCGATGTCGGCCAGCACCGTCCAGCGTCAGCTCGACACCGTGTTCAGCCGGCAGGAGAGCAACCAGTTCGGCACCGACCGGTACGCCCTGCTGTTCAAGCCGGGCAGCTACGGCGTCAACGCGAACATCGGGTTCTACACGTCCATCGCCGGCCTGGGACGCAACCCCGGCGACGTGGTCATCAACGGCGGCGTGACGGTGGACGCGGGCTGGTTCAACGGCAACGCCACGCAGAACTTCTGGCGCTCCGCCGAGAACCTGGCCATCAACCCGACCGGCGGCTTCAACCGCTGGGCGGTCTCCCAGGCGGCGCCGTTCCGCCGGATCGACGTGCGCGGCGACCTGAACCTGGCGCCCAACGGCTACGGCTGGGCCAGCGGCGGGTACATCGCCGACAGCCGGGTCAGCGGCACGGTGCAGCCGTACTCGCAGCAGCAGTGGTACACCCGGGACAGCCAGATCGGCGGCTGGCTCAACGGCGTGTGGAACATGGTGTTCACCGGCGTGACCGGGGCGCCCGCCACCAGCTTCCCGAACCCGCCGTACACCACCGTGGCGCAGAGCCCGGTGACCCGGGAGAAGCCGTACCTGTACGTGGACTCGGCCGGCGCGTACAACGTGTTCGTCCCGTCGCTGCGGACCAACTCGCAGGGCGCCACCTGGACCGGCGGCGGCACACCGGGGTCCTCGATCCCGCTCAGCCAGTTCTACGTGGCCAAGCCGGGCGACTCGGCCGCGACCCTCAACGCGGCCCTCGCCCAGGGCCTGAACCTGCTGTTCACGCCCGGCATCTACCACGTGAACCAGACCGTCACCGTGACCCGGGCCGACACGGTCGTCCTGGGCCTGGGGTACGCGACGATCATCCCGGACAACGGGGTGGTCCCGATGACGGTGGCCGATGTGGACGGCGTCCGGCTGGCCGGGCTGCTGTTCGACGCCGGCCCGACCAACTCGCCGGTGCTGCTGCGGGTCGGGCCGGACGGCTCCGCCGGCACCGGACACGCCGCCAACCCGACGTCCATCCAGGACGTGTTCTTCCGGATCGGCGGCGCCGGCGCGGGCAAGGCGACCACCAGCCTGGTGGTCAACAGCAGCAACGCCATCATCGACCACATCTGGGCCTGGCGGGCGGACCACGGCACGGGCGTCGGCTGGACGGTCAACACCGCCGACACCGGGCTGATCGTCAACGGCGCGAACGTGACCGCGTACGGGCTGTTCGTCGAGCACTACCAGAAGTACCAGGTGATCTGGAACGGCAACGGCGGGCGCACGTACTTCTTCCAGAACGAGATGCCGTACGACCCGCCGAACCAGGCGGCCTGGATGAACGGCGGCACCAACGGGTACGCCGCGTACAAGGTGGCCAGTGGCGTCACCTCCCACGAGGGCTGGGGCCTGGGCAGCTACTGCTACTTCAACGTGGACCCGTCGGTGAACGCGGCCCGCGGCTTCGAGGCACCCAACACCGGCGGCGTGCGGTTCCACAGCCTGCTGACGGTGAGCCTCGGCGGCAACGGGACCATCACCAACGTCATCAACACGACCGGCGGCACGGCGCAGGGCACGAGCACGGTGCCCGTCAACGTGGTGAGTTACCCGTGATCGTCGTCCGCCCGTAGGGCGGCTCGGATGCCCGGGGCGGCCAGCGCGTGGTACATGCGCGCCAGCCGCTCCGGGCCGTACCGGAAGTCGTGGTCCACCCACCAAATCAGCAGGCCGATCGCCGCGCTGGCGCAGAACTCCGCCGCGACCTCCACCGGCACCCCGGACCCGGCGGCGGCCAGCCGCGGGCGCAGGTGCGCCGCCAGCAGGTCGGCGAGGAGCCGGTGCAGGTGCCGGCGCACCACGTCGCCGCCGCGCCGGCCGCACAGCGCCTGGTACACCATCCGGTGCCGGTAGGCGTGCTCGAACAGGGCGCGGACCGGGTAGTCCGGACCCGGCCGCGCGGTGTCGTCGAGGTCCGCCCACAGCCGCTCGCGCACGTCGTCGAAGCTCGCCAGCAGCAGGGACTCCTTGTCCCGGAAGTGCGCGTAGAACGTGGAGCGCCCCACATCGGCGCGGTCCAGGATGTCCTGCACCGTGATCTTCTCGTACCCGCGCTCCAGGACGAGCGCGATCAGGGCCTCGTGCAACTCCCGCCGGGTCCGGCGGACCCGGCGGTCCACCCGCTCCATCGCCGCCCCTTTTCCCGCACGGCGGCCGGACCCGGTCGTTGACCCGCCCCCCGCCGGTCGCGCGCATACGCGAACAGCGTGTTCGACAACGTACACCAGATTCGCGGCGCCGCTCGCGATCGCCCGGCCCATCGTCTCGCTACGCCGGCTCGCCAAACCGCGCGGCCAACCGGACGCGCGGCCGGCTTGCCGGGCAGGTCCGCCACTACATGTTGATCATGTGGCCGGCGAGGCCGTGCACCGCCTCCTTCACGGCCTCGCCCAGCGTCGGGTGGGCGTGCACGTTGCGGGCCACCTCGTGCACCGTGAGGTCCCACTGCTGGGCGAGGGTCAGCTCGGGCAGCAGTTCGGTCACGTCCGGGCCGATCAGGTGGGCGCCGAGCAGCTCGCCGTGGGTCCCGTCGCTGATCAGCTTCACGAAACCGACCGGCTCGCCCAGGCCGTGCGCCTTGCCGTTGGCGGTGAACGGGAACTTGGCCACCCGCACGTCGAAACCCTTCTCCCGGGCCTGCGCCTCGGTCCAGCCGAAGCTGGCCACCTGCGGCTGGCAGTAGGTGGCCCGGGGGATCATCGGGTAGTCCAGCTCCATCGTCTCGGCGACGGCGATGGTCTCGGCGGCCACGATGCCCATCGCCTCGGCGGCGTGCGCCAGCATCAGCTTGGCCGTCACGTCGCCGATCGCGAAGAGGTGCGGGACGCTGGTGCGGCAGCGGCCGTCCACGTCGATCGCGCCCCGGTCGGTGAGCCGGACCCCGGTGCGCTCCAGCCCGTACCCATCGACCCGCGGCCGGAAGCCGATCGCCTGCAGGACCTTGTCCGCCGCCAGGACCCGCCGCTCGCCGCCCTTCGTCACGGTCACCCGGACGCCCTCGGCGCCCTCCTCGATGCCCTCCACCCGGGTGCCGGTGAGCACGTCGATGCCCAACCGCCGGTACCGGCGGGCCAGCTCGGCGGAGACGTCGGCGTCCTCCAGCGGCACGATCCGGTCCAGGAACTCGACGATGGTCACCTTGACCCCGTACGCGTTCAGCACGTACGCGAACTCGACGCCGATGGCGCCCGCGCCGGCGATGACGATGCTGCCGGGCAGCTCGGCGCTGAGGATCTGCTCCTCGTACGTGACGACCCGTTCGGACCGCGACGTGCCGGGCAGCAGGCGGGTCGTGGCGCCGGCCGCGATGATGCAGTGCCCGAAGGAGACGGCCTCGCCACCCACCCGGATCGTGTGCGCGTCCAGGAACTCGCCGCGCCCGTCGAACTGCCGGATGCCGTTCTTGCGCATCAGGTAGTGCACGCCCTTGACCCGGCCGTCGGCCACCGCCCGGCTGCGCTCGTGCGCCGGCCCGTAGTCGAAGCTCAGCGAGCCGTCGACGCGGAGGCCGAAGGTGCCGCCCTCGCGCTGGACCAGGTTCGCCAGCTCGGCGTTGCGCAGCAGCGCCTTGGACGGGATGCAGCCGACGTTCAGGCAGACGCCGCCCCAGTACCGCTCCTCGATGACGGCGGTGGACAGGCCGAGCTGGGCGGCGCGGACGGCCGCGGTGTAGCCGCCGGGGCCCGCGCCGAGGACGACGACGTCGAAGTGTGAGGTCATGCCGGCCAGCCTAGGGTCCGCCTCGCCGCGGGGGCCGGAGCGAGGCTGGGTCCAGGCGTCGGCTGAGGGTGCGGCCGGATACCGGGGTTGTGTCTGGCCGTGACCGGCGTGCTTCCAAGCGGCGTCCGGGCCCGGTCATCCACGTCGAGACAGGCCCTGGGAGTGTGCCTAGGCTGGCCGGGTGCGCACCCTCGTCGTCGACAACTACGACTCGTTCACCTACAACCTGGTGCACCTGCTCGCCGGGGTGGCGGGCCGGGAGCCGGTCGTGGTGCGCAACGACGACCCGATGCCCGACCTGGCCGGCTACGACGCGATCGTCCTCTCGCCCGGGCCCGGGACGCCCGAGCGGCCCGCCGACTTCGGGATCTGCCGGGCGCTCGCCGAATCGTCGGACCTGCCGCTGCTCGGGGTGTGCCTCGGGCACCAGGGCCTGGCGTGGGCGCACGGTGGCGCGATCGGGCCGGCCCCCGAGCCCCGGCACGGGCGCGTCTCCCCCGTGCTCCACGACGGGCGGGAACTGTTTGCCGGCATCCCCTCCCCCTTCCGGGCGGTCCGGTACCACTCGCTCGCGGTGACCGCGGTGCCGCCGGCCATGGAGGCGACCGCGTACACCCCGGACGGGGTGGTGATGGGGCTGCGCCACCACACCCGTCCCCGGTGGGGGGTGCAGTTCCACCCCGAGTCGATCGGTACCGAGCACGGGCAGCGGCTGATCCGTAACTTCGTGTCGCTGGCCGAGCGGGCCGCGAGGCCGGGGCCCATCACCGTCACGCCGCCCACCCCGCCACCGCCCACCGTGCCGGCGGCCGAGCCCGCGTACCGGGTGCTGCACGCCGCCCTGCCCACCCGGTGGAGCGACGAACTCGTGTACGACCGGCTGTTCCGCCGGTCGATGAACGCCGTGTGGCTGGACAGCAGCCAGACCGGCGGCGAGTCGGGCCGCTTCTCCGTCATGGCCGACGACTCCGGCCCGCTCGCCCGGACCGCGTACGCCGACGCGTGGACCGGTACCGTGCGGGTGGAGTCGGCGGCCGGCGTCACCGAGACCCGCGGCCCCTTCCTGGACTGGCTGGACGCGGACCTGCGCGCGCACGCGGTCGCCCCGCCGCCCGTCCCGTGCGACTTCGCGCTCGGGTGGCTGGGGTACCTCGGGTACGAGCTGAAGGCCGAGTGCGGCGGCGACCGGGCGCACCGCTCCGCCGAACCGGACGCGGCACTGCTGTTCACCGACCGGGCGGTGGTCCTGGACCACGCGACGGGCACCACGTACCTGCTCGCACTGGCACGCACCGGGAGTGAGGCCGACGCGCGGGCCGGGCAAGGGGCCGGCCCGGGGCCCGGGCAAAAGGTCGAGGCGCGGGCGGGGCAAGAGGCGGACGCGCACGCGGGGCAGGAGGCCGGGGCGCGCGGGAGGCAGGAGGCCGGGACGCGGGCCGGGCAAGAGGCCGGGGCGGAGCAGGAGGTCGGGGCGCGGGCCGGGCGGGAGGCCGGGGCGCGGGAGTGGCTGGCGGCGACCGCCGAGCGGCTGCGGGAGCTGGCCGGTCAGGAGCTTCCCGGGCCGCGGTGGCACCCGCCCGGCGTGGCGCCGTCGCTGCGGCACGACCGCACCGGATACCTCGCCATGATCGAGAAGTCGCGGGCGCTGATCGCAGCCGGCGAGACCTACGAGGTGTGCCTCACCAACGCCGCGACGGCACCGGTCCGGCTTGACACCTGGGCGGCATACCGGACGCTGCGCCGGTTCAGCCCGGCCCCGCACGCGGCACTGCTGCGCTTCGGCGCGCTCGCGGTGCTGAGCAGCTCGCCGGAGCGGTTCCTTCGGGTGTACCCGGACGGCACGGTCGAGTCGCGGCCCATCAAGGGCACCCGGCCGCGCGGCGCCGGCGAGGCGGCCGACGAACTGCTCCGCAAGGACCTGGTCGCCAGCGAGAAGGACCGGGCCGAGAACCTGATGATCGTCGACCTGGTCCGCAACGACCTGGGCCGGGTCGCCACGGTCGGCTCGGTGCGCGTGCCGCGCCTGTTCGAGGTGGAGACCTACGCCACCGTGCACCAGCTCGTCAGCACCGTCCGCGCCGCGCTGCGCCCGGGCGCCACGGCGGTGGACTGCGTGCGGGCCGCCTTCCCGGGCGGGTCGATGACCGGCGCGCCGAAGGTCCGAACGATGGCGATCATCGACGCGCTGGAGGGCGCGGCGCGCGGCGTCTACTCGGGCGCGATCGGCTACTTTTCGCTCACCGGCGCCGCCGACCTCAGCATCGCGATCCGCACGCTGGTCGCCGCGCCCGGCGGCGTCCGCTACGGGACCGGCGGGGCGATCGTGGCGCTCTCCGAGCCGGCGGCGGAGTACGAGGAGACGGCGGTCAAGGCGGCGCCACTGCTGCGCCTGCTGGGCGCCGAGTTCCCCGACCGGACCACGACCGCGGGGCCAGGGCCGGCAGGGCCGGGGCCGGAGCCGGCAGGGCCGGAGCTGGCAGAGCCGGAGCCGGAGCCGGCGGGGCCGGCGTCAGTGTGGCAGGGCGGGTAGCTCCGGCGACTCGGTGTCGAGCGGCACCGCCGGCGAGCGGACCAGGCCAAGCTGGGTGGTCTGCCGGGGCAGGACAGCTTCGAGCAGCCAGTCGGTCGCGGTCCGGGCCCGGTTGCCGGGCAGCGAGAGCAGGTGGTACCCGCGGGTCACCGCCTTGGCCGGCAGCCCGGCCAGCGGCACGCCGAGCGGGTTCGCCGCCGCCTCGCGGCCACCGAGATCCACCACGAAGCCGAGGTCCCGGTGCTTGTAGGGGCGCCGCTTGCCGGACCCGTACGAGGCGGCCACATTGCGCGCGGCCCGGACACCCTGCCGCTGCGCGTGCTGGGCGGTCATCGTGGTGACCTGGCCCGGCCGGGTCAGATCCGGCACCGCGGCCACGTCACCGCACGCGTACACCTCGGGGTGGCCCGGCACGGCCAGGTATTCGTCCACGGCGAGCCGGCCCCGCTCCAACTGGAGGCCGAGGCGGGCGACGAGCGGGTCCGGGCGGACCCCGACGCACCAGATCAGCGATCGGGTCGGCACGTGCTCGCCGTCGGTCAGGCGGACCCCGTCCGCGGTCGCCTCCGCCACCGAGACGCCCATCCGCAGGTCCACCCCACGCTCGCGGAGCACCCGGTCGGCGGTCCGGGACAGCCGCGGCGCGAGTTCCGGCAGCACCCGGGGAGCCGTGTCCAGCAGCAGCCAGCGGGGGCGGCTGCCGCGCAGCCGCGGGTGCCGCCGCCACAACGCATCCGTGTAGAGGACCCCCTGCGCGGCCACCTCCGTACCCGTGTAGCCCGCGCCGACCACGACGAACGTCGACCGGGCGGCCCGCTCCCGCCCGTCGTCCGTGGCGTCGGCCAACTCCAGCTGGCGGGTCATGTGGTCGCGCAGGTACAGCGCCTCGGGGATGCTGCGGAACCCGTGGGCGTGCTCGGCCACACCCGGGATCGGCAGCAGCTTGTTCACGCTGCCCGCGGCGAGGATCAGCCGGTGGTACCCGGTCCGGCCGTGCCGCCCCTCGGCATCCACCCAGCCCACCTCGCGCGCCCCGAGGTCGATCTCCTCAACCTGGGCGAGGATCAGCCGCACGCCGGTCAGCGTCTGCGGCAGGGAGACCGTGATCCGCCGGGGCTCCACCAGCCCGGCCGCGACCTCCGGCAGCAGCGGCAGGTACAGGAAGTAGTCGGTCGGGTTGATGACGACGATCTCGGCGCCGCCGCCGGACCGGCACAGCGTGCGCGCCGCGTGGTACCCCGCGAACCCCGCACCCACGACGACGATCCTCGGCCTGGCCATGGTCACCTCCCGATCCCCGGCTCGCCGGGCTCGCCGGAGCCGGTACCCCGGTCCCCTCTCCCGAAAACGGCAGGACGGGCCGCCCCCTCACGCGGCGCGCCGGCCGGTCGTGCCGGCTGCTCCCTCGGCGCGTACCCGGGCGGCACCCGGCCCGGCCTTAGCGCCGCTTATCGGGGCGGCGCGGGCCGCGCTGCCAGCCGCCCCCGCGGCGCTGGCTCCAGCACCGCGCATCGTCGCGCTGCCAGCCGCCCCCGCGACACGGACACGCATCGCCGCAGTGCCGCCTATCCCGGCGGCGCCCGCCCCGGCCCCGTGAAGAGCGGCGGCGCCGGCGACCCCTGCCGCGCGCACCCCAGCACCGAACATCGCGGCGGCGTGGGCCTCGGAGGGCAGGCCGCGAATCAGGCGCAGGCGCGGCGGCGCGGGGGCGCCCGCGGGCTCGTCCGCGGTGGTCTCGTCGTCGAAGCGGACCTTCCAGCGGGACGGTTCCCGCCGCCCCCCGGGCGGCTCGTCCGCCGGGCTCCGCCGGTTCAGCACCAGGATGATGAGGTACCCGGCGAGGACGGCGATGTGGCTGGCGACCCGGGCGCGGTCCACCCGGCTGGCCAGCAGATCGTTGACGGTCAGCACCGTCAGCGCGGCGACGAAGGCGCTGAGCATCGGCAGCACCCCGACCGGGCGCCCACGCCGGGCCGCGACCCAGGCGAAGCCGGCGCCGATCGCGATGTTCCAGGCGGCGGACTCGTGCCACAGGTGGCCGGCCTGCAACCCGCCGCCGCCCGTGTGCAGGTGCTGGCCCCCCGCCACCCCGGCGACCTGGGCGGCGCCGAGCAGGAACTGGACCGCGCCGAGCACCCCGAGAGCCCAGCGCAACGCGATCACCTGGACCGCCTCGTCACCCGCGCGCCGCGACGGCGGCACGGGCACCGCGGGCAGTTCGTCCGGCGCCGGCACCGACGCGCGCACCAGGTCCGTCACCTGCGTGGCGGCCTGCAACCAACGGCGGCACGCGGCACACCGGCTCAGGTGCGCGTCGACCGCACCCGGCGCGCCCGGTTCGTCCTCTCCGTCCAGCCGGGCCGACAGCGCTTCCCGGCATCGCTCACACCCCATACCGTCATAGTCGCCGCGCGCCGTCGCCGAGTTCCCGCAGGCCGGGTACGGTTGCCGGGTGAGCGAGCGCACGCCGCGCGGGCTTGGCTTCGAGACCCGGGTGGACCGGCAGATCCGCGAGGCTGCCGAGCGCGGCGAGTTCGACAACCTGCTGGGCGCCGGCAAGCCGCTGCGGAACCTCTCCGGCCCCGAGGACGAGCAGTGGTGGATCAAGGACTGGGTGCGCCGTGAGAACGTGTCGCCGGACGCGCTGCTGCCCCTGCCGCTCCTGCTGCGCCGGGAGGTCGAGCACCTGCCGGAGACGGTACGCGGCCTCCGGTCGGAGGAGACCGTGCGCGAGGCCGTGGCGGAACTCAACCGTCGGATCCTGGACTACCTGCTTACGCCGTCCGGGCCGCCCGTCTCCATCCGCCGCGTGGACGCGGAGCGGATCGTCGCCGCCTGGCGGGCGGAGCGCGAGGCCACCGCCCACGAAGCTGCCCCGGCCACCGCTGCCACCTCGCCGGGGCCCGCCGTGGTCGGCCCGCCCCGGCCGGCGCGCCACCCGTGGTGGCGCCGCATCGCCCGCCGCCCGGGTCAGTAACCGTCCGGTGTGGGCAGCCGGGTCCGCCGCGCCAGCGTCACAGTCCTCAGCCCGGTCGCGGAACGCGAGCCACCGACCCCGCCCCGCGCCCGGGTCGCCGGGTGGGCCGGGCGACGACCCGCGCGCCCTCGGGGCAAACCCGCACGCGCCCGGGTCGCCGGCCATGCTCTCGCACCCCCACCTTGCCGGGCCGGCTCGCAGACCCGGCTCGCACGCCGGCTCGCACGCCCGGAGATCTTGGTACGGATACTGACAATCACCATCAAGTGCGGCAATGTATCGGATCAATTCAACGGGGCACCCGGCACCCGTTCTTGTCGCTATCGTCAGCGGCGTGGGGGAGCCAGTGGGGGCCGGGTCACCGGGAGATGCGGCGCGGCAGGCGGATTTACGGGCCGCCGACGCGGCCGGCGACGCGCACAAGGCCGGGCCGGAAATGCGCAGTGCGCAGGAGACCGGCGCAAAGCGGACCGACCCGGACCCGGATGACGCGGACCAGCCGGGACCGGACCAGACAGGGCCGGACCAGCCCGGGGCTGAACAGCCCGGGGGCGAGGTGGCCGCACCGGAACGGGCCGGACCGCGGTGGAGCCGGGAGAGCCGGCGGGCGCTGCTGCGGCGGGCCTGCCTGGTCGCCGCCGGGGCGGGGCTCGGCGCGGTGGCCTTCGCCGAGGCGGCCGACGTCCTCGACCGTAACCTGCCGATCCGGGGCGGCGCGGCCGGCGCCACGGAGGTCGACCGGGGGCCGCACAGCGGCGCCGGGCAGATCGCCGTCACGTGGAGGGTCCAGACCGACCGGAAGCTCGTCGCCCTCACCTTCGACGACGGTCCCCAACCGAACTGGACCGAACTGACCCTCGACACCCTCGACCGGTACGACGTGCCGGCGACGTTCTTCATGGTCGGCCAGCGGGCGCTGAAGAACCCGGGCGTGGTGCACGGGCGGATGGCGCGGCACGAGGCGGCGAACCACTCGTGGCGGCACAACGACCTGGCGCGGGCGGACGCCCAGCGGGCCGGCGACGACCTGCGCCGCTCGCACGACGCGATCGCCGAGGTCACCGGGCAGGAGCCGGCGCTGCTGCGCCCGCCGTACGGCCACCTGGGCGGCGGCGCGCTGCTGGCCGCGGCGCGGATGAACTACCGGGTCGTGCTGTGGTCCCAGCAGATGGTGGAGTCGGAGTTCCCGGGCGACCCGGCGGGGCACGCGCGGCACATCATCGACCAGATGGCGCCCGGCACGATCCTGCTCGCCCACAACGTGGGCAAGCCGGACCGGCTGGTCGCCCTCCGCGGGCTGCCCCGGATGATCGAAGGGCTCCGCGAGCGCGGCTACGAGTTCGTGACCGTGTCGCAGTTGCTGGGGGAGACCAGCCGGTCCGTCTGATCACGGGCTGGTGCAGGTGACGGCGGGCGTGCCGGTGACGGTGCCGGAGCCGACGAAGCCGTAGGTGGCGGACCCGTGCGGCGTCAGTTGCCGGTTCCAGCTCTCGTTGCGGACCACCGACAGCGTGCCGCTCTGCAGGTACACGCCGTTCCATGCCTGGGTGATGGTGGCGCCGGAGCCGGGCGAGAAGCTGGTCGTCCAGCCGCTCACGCCGCTGGAGCCGGCCGTCACGGTCACCTCGCCCTGGAACCCGCCGGGCCAGCTGTTCGTGATTTCGAGCACCGCGGTGCACAGCCCCGGGGCGCCTGGCTGTGGGGTGCCCTCGCTGCCCGTCCCGACCCCGGTCACCTGGCCGGTGCCGCCGTCGAAGACCACGTCCGAGCAGCTGAAGAAGTTCTCCTGGCTGTCCGAGCGGACCCACCGGGCGTAGATGAGGTGCCGGCCGGTCTTTCCGGCGGGCAGGGTGACGGTCCAGTAGTAGTGGCCGTCGTTGGTGCCCGGACCGCCGACCTGTGGCGGGTCGGTCACGGTGGAGAACGGGGCGGCCTCCAGGTCGCTCCAGGCGAGCGGCCGGGTGGGGCTCCACGTGTCCCTGGTGACGTAGACGTAGAAGGTGCCCGGGTGCTTCGCCCAGTTGCTGTAGTCGATTTCAAACTGGGCGCCCGCGGTCACGTGGGTGACCGGCCAGTCGCTGCGGGCAAGGTCGTACGCGGCGAACGTGGGGTTGCCGCCGCTGCACAGTTGCCCGTCCGGGACGAAGCCGGTGGTGCGCCCGTTCGCGTCCGAGCGGAGCACGCCGAACCAGTTGTAGAGAGGGGTGGTGCCGCCCTGCGCGACGGCGGCGGAGCAGGCCGGGTTGTGTGGCTGGATGTCGCCCTGCGGCGACAGTCCGTCCAGGTAGCACAGCCAGGTGCGGCTGCCCGGCTGCTGCGGGGTGCCGTGTGCCGGCGCGGCGGCCGGCGCCACGACGGCGCCGACGGCGAGGGCGAGCAGGAGGGTGGCGGCGAGGGCGGTGAGACGGCGTGCGGTCATGGCGACTCCCGGTAGCGGGTCGCGGCGCCCGCTGGTCGCCGCCGGCGGCCGGTGCCGCCGGGCGCCGCCGGCCAGCCGGCGCCGCGGGAGACCCATCCGCGCGGGGCCAACGGACCGGCGGACGGGTATGACACCCGAATTCGACCACCCACCACCGGGGCCAAACAAGAGGAACTTCCATGTCTCGATTCCCGGCGGCGGGCGGCGCCGCCCCGGCAGTAGGCGCGTGGGAGCGCTCCACCGATCTGCCAGCCCGCCAATCCCCCGGTGGCGACGGCGCCGCCGGACTCGGCGCGGACCGCAGCGGCGCTACGGACCACCGGGCCCGATCAGGGGGCGCCCGCCATCCAGCGGCGTCAGGGCCGGGCGGCCACCCGGCTGGCCGACGCAGGCGGCGGCGGCCCCGACCGCCAGCCGGGCCGCGTCCCTCGGGTGGTCGCCGCGCAGCAGGGCGGCGGTCAGCGCGGCGGTGAACGCGTCGCCCGCGCCGGTCGTGTCGATGATCTTCTCCTTCGCGAGGGGCAGCAGCGCGTGCCCCCGGCCCCACGCCCGGTCGTCCCAGACGAACAGGTTGCCCGCGCCGCCGAGGGCCAGGGCCAGCAGCCGGGGACCGGCGGAGAGCAGGCCCCAGGCCGCCTCCAGCACCCGGTCCGGGTCGTTGCCCGGGGCGCCGGTCAGCGCCTCGGCCTCCTTGGCGTCAGCGCGCACCACGTCGGCGGTGCCGAGCAGGGTCGCCCGGTCGGCACCGTCCCCGGGCGCGCCGTCCAGGACCACCATCGCGCCGGCGTCCCGGCCGCGCCGCGCCGCCGCCAGCACCGCGGCGGGCGGCTGCTGGAGCTGGACGAGGACCGCCTCCGCCGCGTCCAGCGCCGGGCCGGCCGCCGCCACGTCCGCCTCGGTGAGCAGCACCTGGACGGGCAGGTGCTGCAGGTACCGCCAGCCGCCGTCCGCCTCCAACGCCTCCACGATCAGCCCGGTCTGCGCACCGGGCCGGCGCACCACGTACCGGACGTCGATGCCGTCGCGCCGGGCCTGGGCGAGCAGTTCCTCACCGACCCGGTCGTCGCCGGCCACCGCCACCAGCGCCACCGGCACGCCGAGCTGGGCCAGTGAGACGGCCTGGTTGGCACCCTTGCCGCCCAGCATCTCCAGACGCAGCCGGGCGTCCGCGGAGGTGCCGGTGGGCGGCAGCTCGTCCACGAGCAGCACGACGTCCCGGGCCAACTGCCCGGCCACAACGACCGTCATCCCACCCCTCCCCCTTCGCCGATCTTGGACCTGCCGTGCCGGTCAAACCGCCCTTACCCATCCGATCCCGACACCACAACTCCAAGATCGGCGGGTGCTTCGCGCCGGACCGGGGCGCGGGGCGGGTGCACGTGCATTGGCACTTGCCGCCGCACGATCGACACGGGCATCATGGTGTCCGCGCGACCACGCAACGTCGCCAATCGCACCTCTCGCGATCGGACAGAAGCTCTTGGCCATGGAGATGGACGCCGACCCGCGCCCGAGCGCGCTCGTCGCGAGGTTCCGTCCCCTCGCCACCCCGGCGGCCGCCGGGCAGAGCGCCCTGACCCGGTACCCCCGTTGGTGGTGGATCCCGCTCGCCGGCGCGGTCGCGATGGGCGCCCAGGCCGCGCTGCACGCCCATGCCCTGGCCGCCGCGGTCGGGGTCGCCGGGGTCGCGCTCGCCGGGCGCGCCCTGAGCCGCCGCAGCGCCCCGCTCGGCGGCTGGCTCGCCTTCCTCGGGCTGGCCCTCGGCGCGGTGGTGCTGCTGGCCAGCGCCGTGCCCGCCGGCCGGTCGGTGCCCTCGCTGGTCTGGGTCGCGGCGTTCGCGGTCGCGTACCTGCTGTTCACCGCGGGGCTGCTCGCCCTGATGCTGCTCTCCGCCGAGGTGGCGCCGGGCACCACCGTGCTGGAAGCGGGGATCGTGGCGGTCGGTGCCATGATCTTCGGCTGGACGCTGCTCGTGGCGCCCTCGCTGCACGGCGGCTCGCCGACCGCCGCCCAACTCGCCGTGGCCGTCACGTACAACGCGCTGGACCTGGCGATGGCCGCCGCGCTCGTCGTCGTCGGCCGCGCCTGGCGGCGGCGCCGGGTGGCCCCGCCCGTGCTCCTGCTGGCCGCGGCCGGCGCCGCCGTGCTCGCCGGGGACGTGGCGTTCCTGACCCGCATGGCCGCGATCGGGACCGGCGCGTTCGCGTCCGGCGGTGCGGGCCAGTACGCCTGGCTGGCCTGGTGCTTCCTGGCCGCCGGGGCGTTGGCGCACCCGGCGTTCGGGGTGGTGTCCCGCCGCGAGGCGCGCCCGCCGCGGCGCCTCTCCCCGCGGCGGCACGGCGTGTTCATGGCGCTGGCGGCGGCCACCCCGCTCGTCGCGGCGGCCGGCGCGGTGACCTCCGGCCACGCGGACACCCCGGCGGCCACGGTCGCGACGATCGGGCCGGCCGTGCTGGCCAGCGTCGTGTCCGTGCTGCTGGTCGCGAGGCACGCGCTGTCCCTGCGGGTCGCCGAGCAGAACGCCCGGGCGGTGGCCGTGCACGCCGTGATGCTGGACGAGTACGCGGCGCGACTGCGCCGGTCCCTGGCGGAGCAGGAGGAACTCCAGCGCCGTCTGGCCCACCAGGCGCTGCACGACCCGTTGACCGGGCTGGCGAACCGCATCCTGTTCGCCGAGCGGCTGGAGGCCGCCCTCACGCTCGGCCCGCCGCCGCACAGCGCATCGCGGCACGGCCCGCCGCCACAGAACCCGCCGCCGCCCGGCGCACAACCACACAGCGCATCGCGGCACGGCCCGCCGCCGCACAACCCGCCGTCGCCCGGCGCGTCGCTGCACAGCGCGCTGCCGCAGAACCCACCGCCGCGCGGCGCGCTGCTGCTGGTGGACCTCGACCGGTTCAAGGCGGTCAACGACGGGTTCGGCCACGCGGCCGGCGACGCCCTGCTGGTGGCGGTGGCGGCGCGGCTGCGGGACGCGACCGACGGCGCGGACGCGGTGGCGCGCCTCGGCGGCGACGAGTTCGCCGTGCTGCTGACCGGCGCCGACCCGGAGCGTTGCCGGGCCGTGGCCGCCGCGGTCCGCGGCGGGATCCGCGCCCTGGGCATCACCGGGGGCGACGGCCGGCTGACCACCGCCAGCGTCGGGCTGCTGCTGTTCGGCGACGCCCCGCTCTGCCCGGCCGAGGCGCTGCGCCGCGCCGACCTGGCGCTGTACGCGGCCAAGGCGGCCGGCCGGGACCGGATCGCCGAGTTCGGCCCCGAACTGGCCGAGGCGGCTCCGCCGGCGGCGGGCGGGCCGCGACACCGGCCCGTACTCGCGGAGCGGGTCCCGTCCACTACCGGTGGAAGCTGAGCCGCCGGGGCACCCCGGCGCGAAGCTCCACGGTGGACGGCGTGGCCACCGCCGGCGGCGGTGCGACCCGGACGGTACGGTCGTGGCGGGCGGTCAGGGTGGCCTCCCGGAGCCGGCCGGCCCGCCAGTCCAGGTCGACGGTCACCGCGCCGCGGGCGCGCAGGCCCCGGACCGACCCGTCCCGCCAGGGCGGCGGCAATGCCGGGAGCAGGCGGAGCCGGCCGCGGTGGCTCTGTACCAGCAGCTCCGCCACGGCGGCGGTCACGCCGAAGTTGCCGTCGATCTGGAACAGGTCGGTGGGGTGCAGGTCGAACAGGTTCTCCGCCACGTACTCGCGCAGCAGGGTGGCGATGCTGGCCACGGCGGCCGTCCCGTCGCCCAGCCGCGCCCAGAGGGCCACCGCCCAGGCCCGGCTCCAACCGGTGCTCCCGCCGCCGTGGTCCAGCCGGTGGCGCAGTGCAGCGCGGGCCGCCTCGGCGAGGTCCGGCGTGTCGTCGACGTCGATCGCGTCGCCCGGGAACAGCCCGTAGAGGTGGGAGAGGTGGCGGTGCCCGGGCTCCACCTCGGTGACCGGCGCGGACCACTCCAGGAGCCGGCCGTCCGCCCCGACGGCCGGCTCGGGCAGCGCCGGCTCCGCCAGGCCGGCCCAGCGGAACAGGTCCCGGATCAGCCAGATGTCCATCGTGGAGCAGGTGTCGAGGGAGACCGGGCGGTCACGGTCGTCGCGGAAGGCGTTCTCGGGCGAGGTCGACGGGGCGGGCACGAGTCGGCCGCCGTGCGGTACCAGGTAGTCGCGGACGAACTCCGCCGCGCCCCGCACCGGCCGGTCGTCCACCGGCTCCCCGGTGAAGTCGGCGTGCTCGGCCAGGTGGCGGGCCAGCCACGCGCCGGCCATGGGCCACAGCGCCCAGACCGGGTCACCGGTGCCCTCCCCCACCGGCCAGCTTGCGCGCCAGAGGTCGGTGTTGTGGTGCGCGACCCAGCCGGCGCAGCCGTACAGCGAGCGGGCGGTGCGGGCACCGGGTTCGGCCAACTGTCCGATGAGGTCGAGCAGCGGGCCGTGGCACTCCGCGAGGTTCGCGGTCAGCGCCGGCCAGTAGTTCATCGGCAGGTTGATGTTCGTGGTGTAGTTGCCCCGCCACGGTGGTCGCACCGTCTCGTTCCAGATGCCCTGGAGGTTGGCGGGCTCGGTGCCGGGCCGCGACGAGGCCATCAGCAGGTACCGCCCGTAGTCGAAGAGCAGCGCCACCAGGTCGGGGTCGGGCACGCCGGCCCGGAAGGCGGCGAGCCGCTCGTCGGTCGGGATGTCCGCGCCGCCGCGACCGCCGAGGTCCAGGTGGACGCGGTCGAAGAGGACCCGGTGGTCCCGCTCGTGCCGGGCGAGAAGGTCGCCGGTCGCCGCCCGGATGGTGGCGAGGCACCGGGTGATCAGTTCGCCGGGGTCGTCGCCCGGGTGCTGGTTCCACCCTCGGAAGGACGTGTGCGCCGCGAGTACGAGGGTGACCTCACGCCCACCGGTCACGCGCAGGTCACCGTCCACCGTGCTGATCTGCCCTTCGGGGCTGCGGGCCGTGAGTGCGATGACGAAGCGGATGCCCCGCTGCGGGTCGTAGGTGACCGGCTCGGCGCGCACCGGACCGCGACCGCTGAGCGCGATGGTGGTCCCGCCGGCCGACGGCCGCCTGGCGTCCGGGTGCGGCGTTCGCAACCGGGCACGCAGATGAAGCCCGCCCGGCCGGTCCGTGGTGACCCGGACGACGAGCACGTCGTCCGGGGCCGAGGCGAACACCTCCGTGCGTACCCCGCCGCCGGAGGCGGTCGCCACGCCCCGGGCAAGGTCGAGTTCCCGGTGGTAGTCCGGCGCGCCAGCCGGCCCGTCCACCTCCAGCAGCAGGTCACCGAGCGGCTGGTACGCCTCGGTGTCCGGGCCCTGGAGCGCCCGCGAGGCGTCGCCGGCCGCCGCGCGGTCGCCCTCGGCGAGCAGCAGGTGGCGCACCCGGGCCAGGGTCCGTGGCCCGCCCGCCACGCCGGCCTGGCGCGGCCCGCTCCCGGACCACAGCGTGTCGATGTTCAGCC
Organism: Rhizomonospora bruguierae; assembly: GCF_018397995.1. Lineage (GTDB taxonomy): Bacteria > Actinomycetota > Actinomycetes > Mycobacteriales > Micromonosporaceae > Rhizomonospora > Rhizomonospora bruguierae. The sequence goes on along the minus strand of NZ_BBQH01000016.1, from coordinate 89,370 downwards.
CGATCCGCTCCGCGACCAGGTCGCCGAAGACCATCCCGCCGAGCCGCCCGTTGCCCACCGGCAGCGCCTGCGCCCACCGCTGCGCGGGTCGCCGGTACCACAGCCGCCGCGTCCGATCCACATCGAGGAACGTACCGTCCCCGATGTTTCGGCGAGGCCATGGCTCAGCGGTGGCCAGCGGTGCGGAGCGGGCCCCGGCTGGACACCGTGGTGCCCGGACCTCTTGCGCCGGCCCAGCCGGCATGGCCGCGGACGCACGGGGTACCCGCTGGTCGTGAGGGCAATGGGCCGGTACGGCGACGAGGTGACGGGGCTGGCGACGCCACTGACCGGGCCGGGCGACCTGGACCCGCTGATGGACCGGGTGGCCGGCGCGCGGGTGGTGATGCTCGGCGAGGCGACGCACGGCACGCACGAGTTCTACCGGTGGCGCGCGGCGCTCACCCAGCGGCTGATCACCGAGCGGGGCTTCTCGTTCGTGGCCGTGGAGGGCGACTGGCCGGACTGCGCCCGGGTGGACCGCAGCACCCGCCGCGACCCCGGCGCGCCGGAGGACCCCCGGGCGGCGCTGACCGGGTTCGAGCGGTGGCCGACGTGGATGTGGGCCAACGAGGAGGTGGCCGACTTCTGCCGGTGGCTGCGCGGGTACAACGCGACCGTGCCGGAGCCGGTCGGCTTCCACGGCCTGGACGTGTACTCGCTGTGGGAGTCGCTGCGCGAGGTCATGCTGTACCTGCGGGAGAACGACCCGGAACGGGTACCGGAGGCGCTGGCCGCCTACCGGTGCTTCGAACCCTACGGCGAGGACCCGCAGCGGTACGCGATGGCCACCCGCCTGGTACCCGAGGGCTGCGAGCCGGAGGTGCTGGAACTGCTGATGGCGCTGCGCGAGGCGGCCGCCCGGAACGCCGGCAGCGACTCGTTCGGCGCGGAGCGCAACGCCGCGGCGGTGCTGGGCGCGGAGCGGTACTACCGGGCGATGCTCGGCGGCGGCTCCGAGGCGTGGAACGTGCGCGACCGGCACATGGACGACACCCTGGCCCGGCTGCTGGAGTACTACGGGCGGGCGGCCAAGGGGATCGTCTGGGCGCACAACACGCACGTCGGGGACGCCCGCGCCACCGACATGGCGCAGTCCGGCGCGGTGAACATCGGGCAGTTGGGCCGGGAGCGGTACGGCGCGGACGAGGTGGTGCTGGTCGGCTTCGGCACCCATGCGGGCACGGTGATCGCCGGGGACGAGTGGGGTGCCCCGATGCGTGAGATGCCGGTGCCGCCGGCCCGGCGGGACTCGCTGGAGGAGGTCCTGCACGAGACCGCGCCGGAGCGGGCGCTGCTCGTCTTCCCCCGGGACGGGCGGCCCGACCTGCTCACCGACGCGCTGGACCACCGCGCGATCGGTGTGGTCTACCACCCGGAGCGGGAGCGGTGGGGCAACTACGTGCCGACCGTGCTCGGCGAGCGGTACGACGCGTTCTGCTGGTTCGACCGGTCGTCGGCGGTGCGCCCGCTGCGCACCCCGGCCGAGGACGCCCGCGAGCCGGAGACCTTCCCCACCGGCGCCTGACGGGCACCGCGGGTCAGGCCACGGCGGCCAGGAAGTCCGCGGCCGGCACCGCGAACGCCACGACCACGAGCGCCATCCGTGGGATCGACGGCCGGCGCGCGGCGACCGCGTACACCGCCACGAGCAGCGGCGCGGCTACCGTCTGGAGTGTCCAGTCGTCACGCCGGGCGAGTACGTTCAGGTGGCAGCAGACCAGCCAGGTGATGGTCGCCGCCGTCCACAGTGCCAGGCCGGTGCGGTAGCAGGTGCGGGGGTGCCACCGCACCGCGGCCGCCGCGTAGCCGGCCGCCCGGTCGGCCGCCAGGTCGATCACGGTCGTCGGCAGGTAGAGCGCCGCGCCGAGCAGCAGGCCAGCACCACCATCACCGGCGGGTACGCGCCGGGCGGGCGGTGCAGGGACCAGCCGGCCAGCGGGCCCAGCACGCCCACGACCAGCGCGTTAACGGTCACGTCCGCGCCGGGGCGGGCCTTGAGGCGGATCGGCGGCGCGCTGTAGAGCCAGCCGAGGACGAGCACGGCGACCGTGCCCGCGAGGAAGGTCGGCCCGATCCCGGCCGCGACCGCGAGCGCGCCGCAGGTCCACCCTGGTCAGCGCCCCGGTGACCAGCGACGCGGTCGCCTTGCGCGGGTTGCGCCGATCGCCGGGCAGGTCGTGCAGGTCGTTCAGGGCCAGCACCGCGCCCCAGACCAGCGGTCCAAGCACGACGTACGCGGCCAGGTACGCGGGCAGGGCCGGCGGCTCGGGCAGCCACCGCCCGGTGGCGAGGACCGAGCCGAGGAACGTACCGGCCCAGCCGAGCGGCCAGAACCACGGGCGCGTGAGGCGGACCACCGCCCAGGCCCGCTCAGCGCGGACACTGTGGAGGATCACGGCGTGCGTCTGTGCCATGACCCCGACGCTAGGGACCGGCACCCCGGCCCCGCTTCACCCGCCGGAGGCAACGTCCTCCCCGGCGGAGGGAGGACCCCTGGTGGGGCCGTGTCGCCAACGACCGGGGCGCACAGGATGAACCGGTAAAGTGCGCCGGTGCCCATCGCCCGCCACGCGCTCGCAAAGCTCCCCGCGCCCCTGCACCGGCTGCTGTGGAAGCACCGCGAGGTCGTGAAGTTCGTCCTGGTCGGCGGCTTCTGCTATCTGCTGACCGCCGCGATCAACTACGGCCTGAAGCTGACCGTCCTGGCGCACAAGCCGGTGACGGCGCTCACCATCGCGACCGTGGTCGCCTCCGTGGTGTCGTACCTGCTGAACCGGGAGTGGTCGTTCCGGCACCGCGGCGGCCGCCGGCGGCACCACGAGGCGGTGCTGTTCTTCCTGTTCAGCGGCCTGGCCGTGGCGGTGACCGACGTCCCGCTGCTGCTGGCCCGGTACGTCTTCCACCTGCACGTCCCCGAGGTCTCCCGGACCGTGCAGGAGGTCTCCGACTTCGCCAGCGGCATGATCCTGGGCACCCTGCTCGGCATGGTGTTCCGCCTGTGGGCGTTCCGCCGCTGGGTGTGGCCCGAGCCGAACGGCCGCGCGGCCCGTGCGCTGCGCCGGCGGCCGGTCACCCCCGCGGCCACCCGGCGGGACGCCGCCTGAGCCGTCCACGCCCACGCCGCGGATCAGGACGCGAGCTTTCGCGCACCTTGAGCGTGGTCGGAAAGGTGCTCTGCCAGGCGGCGAGGTGGCCGCCCAGCAGCGCGCGGGTGGCCGTGGCCGCCATCTCCTCCACCGGCTGCCGCACCGAACTCAGCGGCGGGATCGTGCAGCTGACCAGGAGGCTGTCGTCGAAGCCGACCACGGCCACGTCGTCCGGCACCCGGCGGCCGGCGGCGGCCAGCGCCTGGAGCGCGCCGACGGCCATCACGTCGCAGGCGACGAACAGGGCGTCCAGGTCCGGGTGGTCGGCCAGCAGGCGCTGCGTCCCGGCGTACCCGCCCTCGCGGCGGAAGTTCCCACCGGCACCGAGCGGGGGCAGACCGGCGTCGCGCATCGCCTCCTGGTAGCCGGTGCGGCGCCCGATCGCGCACGGGTTCCGCTCCGGGCCGTGGATCGCGGCCAGCCTCCGCCGCCCGCCCCGGTACAGATGGTCGACGGCGGCGCGGGCGCCGGCCACGTTGTCCGGGTCGATGAACGGCACCCGGGGCGCCGAACGGCCCATCGAGACGACCCGGTCGCACCGGCGGTAGAAGTCGGCGCCCAGGTCGGCGGGGACGTTGACCAGGATCGCGCCGAGGCTGGCCGCCCCCGCGACCTCGACCAGCCGGCGCGGCGCCGCGGACTCGTCCACGACGTGGATGCGCAGCTGTGCCGGGCTGCCGGCCAGCTCGGCGGCGATCCCCGCCACCACCCGCCCGCAGTACGGGTTGGACCCGAGGCTGCATTCGCCGTCGTCGACCACGACCAGTTCGACCACGTCGGCGCGGCCCGCGGCGAGGGCCCGCGCGGCGGGGCTGGGCCGGTACGCCAGCCGGTCGATCACCGCCTGGACCCGGCGCCGCACGTGCGGGGCGACACCCCGGCCGCCGTTGACGACGCGGGACGCCGCCGTCACGGACACCCCCGCCTCGCGGGCCACATCGGCCAGCGTCGGCCTTCTCTCCTGCATCCGCCGAGGGTACCTGCGGCCGCTACCAGCCCACGGCAACCAGCAGGTACTGCGGGTTGCCGTGGGAGATGAACGAGGACTGGCCGGCGTAGTCGTCGTACGGGAAGCCGTACGCCAGCTTGGTGATCGCGTGGTCGTGCCAGAAGCGCGCGTAGTAGTTCGCCGGCGCAGCCTGGTAGTACAGGCTCGGCGTGGACCACTGCGACTCGGGTAGCTGGGCCACGTGCCGGTTCAGGGCGGAGCAGTGCCCCGGGTCGTTCGCGAGCGGGCCCGCGCAGCCGAAGATGTCCTGGGTGGACGCCGACACCCCGACCGACGACGCGTAGCCGGTGAAGTAGTTGGCGTACTGCCCGCCGGCGCGGAAGTCGGCGTCGCTGCCCGGCGCCGGGATCCGGTACGGCGCCTGCACCTGGGCCAGGTGCTTGAACTCGGCGGGCACCTCGTCGCTGAGATGCGCACCGCGAACTCCCAGAGCGAGTAGCCGTATGCGGTGGCTCGGGCGGTCCCGTACATCCGCACGTACCGGCCGGTGCCGGTCACGGCGAGCGTCCGCGTGCCGCCGATCCCCTTCACCCGGCGGCGACGGCCTCGCGGATCAGCGCCGCCACGGCCGCCGGCCGCTCCAGGGACGGCAGGTGCGCCACCCCGGGCAGCACCACCGCCCGGGCGCTGGGCAGCCGTTCCGCCAGTCGGGTGCAGCGGTCGATGATGTGGGGCAGGTCCAGGTCACCCCGGGCGACGGTGGTCGGCACGGTGACCCGCTCGATTCGCGGCCACGCCTCGACGCCGGAGGCGCCGGCCTCCTCGGGCAGGCCGCGCCGGAGGATCGCCAGGTTCATCTCCAGCGCCAGTGTCCGCGCCCGTAGCCGCGCCGGTCGTACGCGACCGCGGTGCCCGCCTCCGCCAGCAGGTCCGCGCTGCCGCACCAGGACCGGCGGTCGGTGACTCCGCTGTGCAGCAGGACGATCGTGGGGTCCCGACCGGGCCAGCGGTCGGCCGCGAGACGCGCCTCGCCGGCCCGGAACTCCATCGCTTCTCGCCTCATCGCCGCCCAGCATTGGCGCCGCCACCGCCCCTGTCGACCGGTTTCGCCCTCAGCCGGGCACCCGGCGGCCCCGCCGGACCGCGCGGGCGGTCACGCCGGTGAGCAGCGCCGAACCGGCGGCCGTGCCGAGCAGGACCAGCACCGCGCCGACCACCCACAGCCCCGAGTCGTCGGACGAGGCCGCGCGGGCCGACCAGGCGGCGGTGAACGCGAGGGTCAGCGCCCCGGCGACGGCCCACGCGGGCGCGATCAGGGTGGCGAGGACGGCGATGGCCGCCAGGGTGAACACGCAGCCGGCGACCTGCCACCACTGGTACGGGCCGCTGACCGCGCCGGTGCTGGGATCCACGTCATAACCGGTATCCCAGCCGAGCCAGGCATACCAGGCGGCCACGGTCAAAACGGCGACGGCGGGGACGGCCAGGGCGGCACGGACGCCGGTACGCATCGAGGTCATCCGCCGAGTCTGCCGCCGTAATCGGCCCCATGGATGAGTACCGGTACTCAGTGCGGTCCGCGATGATGGCGGGGTGAGGGCATGGGGGCCGCGCGCGGCGGGTGCGCTCTCGGTCGGGGCGGCCGTGGGTTGCCTGACCCCGCTCGGTGCCGCTCTGCCCACGGTGGACCGTTGGGCGCTGGCCGGCACCCTGCTGGTCCTCGGGCGCGGGCTGCTCGGCCGGCGGCGCCTCGCGTGGCAGGCGGGCCTGGCCCTGGTGGCGTTGCTGGCGCTGCTGCCGCCGCACCGGCCGGGCCGGTTCCTCGCGCTCGGCGCGGTGGCGGTGCTGCTGATCGCCGGTCACGCGCAGTACGTCGCGCGCCCCGATCCGCGCCGGCTGCGCGCGGCCGCGTACGCCGGCCTGGGCGCGCTGACGCTGGTCGTGGGGCACGGGCTGTGGCTGTCCGCCCGGGACCGGACGCCGGTGCGGCAGGTGGCGCACGCAGCGCTGACCCTGCCGTCGCGGGCGGCCGCCCGCTCCGACCGGGTGTTCCTGCTCGCCGTCGTGCTCGCGGCGCTGCTCGCCCTGGCGCTGGCGTTCGCGCCCGCGCCGCCGCCGCCCGCCGATGACGAGGCCACCCGCGCGCGGGTGCGCGACCTCGTCCGGCACCCGGATTCGGGCAGCCTCGCGCCATTTGCCACCCGTGCCGACAGGGCGTACGTGTTCAGCGACGACGGCGCCGCGGCGATCGGGTACCGGGTGGTGTGGGGGGTGGCCCTGGCCGGCGGGGATCCGGTGGGCGCGGCGGCGTCCGCACCCGCGGCGGTCGCCGCCTTCGGCCGGCTCTGCGAGCGGCGCGGATGGCGCCCCGCCGTGCTCGGCGCCGACGCCGCGGACGCCGGGGTGTGGCGCGCCGCCGGCCCCCGGCGCGGCGTCGAGATCGGCGACGAGGCGGTGCTGGACGTGGCCGGGTTCTCGCTGGCCACCCGGCGGATGCGCAACGTGCGCCAGGCGGTGCGCCGCACCCACCTCAGCGGGGTCCGGGTCGACCTCGGCGTCCTCGACGCGTCGCTGGCCCGCCGGCTGGCGCCGGTCCTGGAGAACTGGCTGCGGGGGCGGGCGGAGCGCGGCTTCGCGATGAACCTGGACCGCATCCTCGCGCCGCGCGCGGACGTGCTGGTCGCGGTGGCCTACGACCGGGCGGGCGCGCCGCAGGCGTTCGCGCGGTTCGCGGTGGCCGGTGGCGGTGCCGTGCTCTCCCTGGATGTCGCGCCGCGCCGGCTGGACGCGCCGAACGGCGTCGTCGAGCGACTCATCGTCGAGGCGGCCGGGTACGGCCGGGAGCGCGGCGTGCGGGAGGTCTCGCTGAACTTCGCGGGCATGCGCCGCGCCTTCGTCAGCCCCGGCCGGATGGCCGCGCTGGCCCGGATCCCCCTGCACGTGTTGGACCGCTGGATCGAACTGCGGCCGCTGTGGCGGTTCACGGCCAAGTTCCACCCGCGGTGGCGCCCCCGGCTCCTGCTGCTGTGCACCTGGTGGGACCTGCCCCGGGTCGGCCCCGCCGCGCTGCTGGCCGAGTTCGGCCGGCACCGCCCCGCCGCGCCGGGCCGCGACCTGCCGCAGGAGGCGGGCGTGGCGCCGTAGCGGCACTATGCTCGGCCCGTGGCAGACGCTCGACCCGTGGTTGATCCGGACGTCGACCTCCACGTACCCGCGCAGCGCGCCGAACTGGCGCGCACGCCCTGGGCGGTGCTCGCCGCCATCTCCGCCGGTGGCGTCGCCGGCGCCTGCGGACGGTACGCCCTGGCGCTGGCCCTGCCCCGCCAGCCCGACCAGTTCCCGTGGGCCACGCTGCTGACCAACGTCTCCGGGTGCCTGCTCATCGGGGTGCTCATGGTGCTGATCACGGAGGTACGCCCGGCGCACCGGCTGGTCCGCCCGTTCCTCGGCGTGGGCGTGCTCGGCGGGTACACCACGTTCTCCACCTACGCGGTGGAGGTGCAGCGGCTCGTCGCCGCGGGCGCCGCCGGCACCGGCCTGGTGTACCTGGCCGGCACGCTCGTCGCCGCGCTCGCCGCGGTCGCGGCCGGGCAGGCGCTCACCCGGCGCCTGGCGCGGCGGGGTCGGCCGCGGTGAGCTTCCTGTACGTGGCGCTCGGGGCGGCCGTCGGCGCGCCGCTGCGGTACCTGCTGGACCGCGCCGTCCAGGCCCGCCACGACTCGCTGTTCCCGTGGGGGACGTTCGCGGTCAACGTGACCGGGTCGCTGATCCTCGGCGTGCTGATCGGCGGCGCCACCGCCGGGGTCGTGCCGGGCGCGCTGGGCACCCTCCTCGGCACCGGCTTCTGCGGCGCGCTCACCACGTACTCGACGTTCGGTTACGAGACGGTACGGCTGGTCGAGGAGAAGGCGGCGTTCTACGCGGTCGCCAACGCGGTCGCCAGCGTCGCGGCGGGGCTCGGCGCCGCATTCATCGGCATCACGGTCGCCCAGGCGATCTGGTCCTGACCGGCCGGCGTCCCGGCTGATAGGAAGTTCTCCACCAAGTCCACTGGTTTAGTAGACAAAGCCCGGCCGCCGCGCGCAAACTCGGGGCGTGGACCCCATCATGGCGCTGGCCGGCCTCGGCGTGGGCATCATCGTCGGGTTGACCGGCATGGGCGGCGGGGCGCTGATGACGCCGATCCTGGTGCTGCTGTTCGGCGTGCCGCCGGTGGCGGCGGTCTCCAGCGACCTGGCGGCGAGCGCGGTGATGAAGCCGTTCGGCGGCTGGGTGCACGCCCGCCGCGGCACGGTGAACTGGGCGCTGGTCGGCTGGCTGTGCGCGGGCAGCGTGCCGAGCGCGTTCCTCGGCGTGCTGCTGCTGCGCCTGCTCGGCGACGACGCCGCGGTGCAGACCGCCATCCGGGTCGCGCTGGCGGTGGCGCTGCTGCTGGCCGTGGTCGGGCTGCTGATCAAGGCGTACACGGCGCGCCGGACGGCCGGCCGGGCGCCGGCGCCGCTGCGGGTCCGGCCGCTGCCGACGGTGGTCCTCGGGGCGCTGGGCGGGCTGGTCGTGGGCCTCACGTCGGTCGGCTCCGGGTCGCTGATCATCGTGGTGCTGCTGGCGATCTACCCGATGCTGCGCCCCAACGACCTGGTCGGCACCGACCTGATCCAGGCGATACCGCTGGTCACGGCCGCGGCCCTGGGCCACGCCCTGTTCGGGGACCTGCACCTGGACATCGCCGGCGCGGTGCTGCTGGGATCGGTGCCCGGGGTACTGATCGGCGCGCGGGTGTCGTCCCGGGCGCCGGCCGGGCTGGTCCGCGCCGCGCTCGTCGTGGTGCTCCTGGCCAGCGCTCTCAAGCTGCTGGACCTGCCGACCGCCGCCGTGGGTGCCGCGGCCGGCGGGGCCGTCCTGGTGATCGCCGCCGTGACGGTGGCGCTGCGCCGGGCCGGCCGCAGCCCGGCGGGCACGGTGCCGGTGCCCCACCTCGACGCGGCGGCCGGCGTGCAGTAGACCGTCGTGCGGCTGGCCGCCCGCGGGACTTTCACCGCCTGGTCTGGGCGGTGTTGGCGGCCGTGGTGAATGCCGTCATCAGTGTGGCGAGATGACCGGGGTCGGCGTCGGGGTCTTCCGGGTGCCACTGGACGCCGAGCGCCCAGCCCTCGGTTCCCTCGATGGCCTCGATGATCCCGTCGCTCGCGGTCGCGCAGACCCGCAGCCCCGCACCGACGGCGTCCACGGCCTGGTGGTGGCCGGAGCGGACGTCGAGGCGCGCGCGCCCACAGATGCCGGCCAGCAGCGTGCCGGGGATGATCCCGATGCCGTGGGTGGTCATCGTCGAGTTATCGGATTCGATGTTGTGCATCGTCCCGGGGCCCAGATCCTGGATCAGTGACCCACCCGCGGCGACGTTGAGTACCTGCATGCCGCGGCAGATGCCGAGGACGGGTCGACCGGCGTCGAGCGCGGCGCGGGCCAGTCCGAGTTCGAAGGCATCGGCGGCGGCGTCGAGGCCGTACAGGTTCCTCACCCGGCGCGGCTGCCCGTAGGTGGCGGGATCCAGGTCGGCGCCGCCGAGGATGAGCACGCCGTCCGCGTCGCGCACCAGGTCCGCCGGGTCGCCGAGCGGGCGGGCGGCGTCGACCAGCACAACCTGCGCCCCGGCCGCTTCCGCCGCCGCGGCCGCGTTCTTCGCCAGGGTGTGGAGGAACTCCCGGAGCCAGCTGGAGCTCTGCTCCGCGTCCATCGAATAGGACGCGACAAGCCGCCCCCGACGCCCCGCGACGGTTGCGGAAGTGGGCTCGGACTGAAGCATGATTCTCCTTCGACTCCCGTGCCCGACGGCCGGCGAGCCGGACCCTACCGGAAACGCGGCCACCTCGTCGATCTTGGACGCGCGGTGGGCCGCGGAGCGGGCGAATCCGCGCGATACCGGCACCACCACTCCAAGATCGGCAGGTGGGATGCGGTGGCGGTCGCTTGCTATCGTCACCGGGGCGCCTACCCGCCGGGGGCGCGAAGGGAAGGGGGGCGTGGTGGGGCTGATCGACAAGCTCCGGGGCGAGTTCATCGACATCGTGGAGTGGCTGGACGACAGCCGGGACACGATCGTCTGGCGCTTCCCCCGGTACCAGAACGAGATCAAGATGGGCGCCCAGCTCGTCGTGCGCGAGTCGCAGGCGGCGGTGTTCGTCAACGAGGGGCAGATCGCCGACGCGTTCACCCCCGGCACGTACACCCTCGAGACCCGGAACCTGCCGGTGCTGTCCACGCTGAAGGGCTGGAAGTACGGCTTCAACTCGCCGTTCAAGGCCGAGGTGTACTTCGTCAACACCCGGCAGTTCACCGACCTCAAGTGGGGCACCCAGAACCCGGTCATCGTGCGCGACCCGGAGTTCGGTGTGGTCCGGCTGCGGGCGTTCGGCGCCTACGCGACCCGGGTGGCGGATCCGCAGAAGCTGCTGCGCGAGCTGGTCGGCACCGACCCGCAGTTCCGCACCGAGGAGGTGCAGGAGTACCTGCGCCAACTCATCGTGGGGCGGCTGGGCTCGGCGCTCGCGACCGCCGGGGTCCCGCTGCTGGACCTGGCCGCGCACCAGGACGCGATCGGCCGGCGGCTGGCCGCCGTGCTGACCGAGGAGCTGTCCGACGTCGGCATCGCGATCCCGAAGTTCGTCATCGAGAACATCTCCGTGCCGCCGGAGGTGGAGCAGGCCCTGGACAAGCGGACCGGCATGGGCGCCGTCGGCGACCTGGACCGGTACACCCGGTACCAGGCGGCCAACGCCCTGGAGGAGGCGGCGAAGAACCCGGGTGGCGGCGCGGGCGGCGGCATCGGGCTCGGCATGGGGATGGCGGTCGGTCAGCAGGTGGCGCGCAGCATGGCGGGTGGTGGCGCCCCGGCGGGCGCACCCGCTGCCGCCGAGCCGCCGCCGCTGCCGAACCAGGCGCAGTGGTACGTCGGCGTGGCCGGCCAGCGGCAGGGCCCGTTCGACCTCGGCGGCCTGGCCGAGCGGGCCGGCGCGGGAACGCTGAGCGCCGAGACGCTGGTCTGGCGGGCCGGAATGGCCCAGTGGCAGCCGGCCGGGCAGCTGCCCGAACTGGCGTCCGTCCTGGCCAGCGTCCCGCCGCCGCTGCCGCCGCAGTGAGCGACGAGGGAGCGGCGCGATGAGCGACACGGCAGTCTCGCCACCGTCGTACCAGTGCGGCGGCTGCGGCGCGCGGGTCGAGTACGCACCGGGGACGACGGTGCTGCGCTGCCCGTACTGCGGGCACCAGCAGCAGATCGCCGGGCCGGTGCGGGAGGTGCGGGAACACCCGTTCGCCGAACTGGCGACCCTGCCGCGCAAGCCGGTGGCGAGCGTGGGCGCGTACGTGTTCGTCTGCCCGGGCTGCGGCGCCCGGACGGAGAGCGACGCGCTGGCCGAGCGGTGCCAGTTCTGCGCCGCGCCGCTGGTGGCCGAGGCCAGGGCGGGGGAGCTCGTCGCGCCCGAGGCGGTGCTGCCGTTCGCCGTGGACCGGGCCGGCGTGCGCACCGCGCTCGGCGCCTGGTGCCGGTCCCGGTGGTTCGCGCCGAACAGCCTGAAGAAGGTCTCCGAGGCGGAGACGCTCAAGGGCACGTACCTGCCGCACTGGACGTTCGACGCGCACACCGTCTCGGACTACCTGGGCCAGCGCGGCGTGTACTACTACGTGACCGAGACGTACACGGTGACGGTGAACGGCAAGTCGGAGCGGCGCACCCGGCAGGTGCGGCGCACCCGGTGGTACCCGGCCAGCGGCCGGGTGAGCCGGGACTTCGACGACGTGCTCGTTCCGGCCACCACCCGGTTGCCCGAGAAGCAGCTGGACCGGCTGACCCCGTGGCCGCTGGCCGAGGCGGTCCCGTACCAGGCGGCGTACCTGGCCGGGTACCACGCGCTGCGGTACGACACCGAGCCGGAGGCCGGCCTCGTGGGGGCCAAGAACCGGATGGCGCCGGTCATCGAACGGGACTGCCGGCGGGACATCGGCGGGGACGAGCAGCGGGTGACCTCGGTCGACACCGCCTACTCCGACGTCATGTACAAGCTGCTCCTGCTGCCCGTCTGGATCGCCGCGTACCTGCACGCCGGCCGCTCGTACCAGGTGCTGGTCAACGCCCGCACCGGCGAGGTGATCGGTGAGCGTCCGTACAGCGCGGCGAAGATCGCGGCGACCGTCGTCGCGGCGCTCGCGCTGGTGGCCGCCGTCGTCGCGCTGTACCTCGTCAATCGCTGAGCGGGCCCGGCCGCTACCGTTCGCCGTCCGGCGAGCGCTCCACCTCCTTGCTGTGCAGGGTGGCGCGGCCCCGGCCGAAGGCGTCCACCCGGCCCCAGCGGCCGGGGATGTCCAGCAACTCCATCCGGCCCAGGTCCGGGGGCAGCGCCGGGTCGACCACCAGGTGGTCGCCGTGCGGGTCGAGCCCGAGCAGGGTCCGCAGCAGCAGCAGCGGGGTCCCCGTGGACCAGGCCTGCGGGCTGCACGCCGTCGGGTACTGCACCGGGTACTTGGTGAGCTCCCGCGGGTAGCCGCCGAACGCCTCGGGCAGCCGGCCCTGGAAGTAGTTGGCCGCGTCGAAGATGCCCGTGGCGATCTTGGCGACCTCCTCGCGGAAGCCGTACCGCTGCAGGCCCCAGGCGATGAACGAGTTGTCGAAGGGCCACACGGTGCCGACGTGGTAGCCGATCGGGTTGTACCGGCCCTCCCCCACGGCCAGCGTGCGCACGCCCCAGCCGGAGAACAGCCGCGGACCGACCAGGTGCTCGGCCACCTTCGTGGCGCGGTCCTGTGGCACGATGCCGCTCCACAGCAGGTGACCCATGTTGGAGGACAGGGCGTCCACCTGCTGGCCGTCGGCGTCCAGCGCGAGGGCGTAGAACTGGCCCTTCTCCACCCAGAAGTCCCGGTTGAACCGTTCCCTGAGGTCGGCCGCCTCCTTCTCCAGGCGCTCGGCGTAACCCGGGTCGTTCCAGGCGCGCCGGGCCAGCCGGGCGCCGCGCAGCTTGGCGTCGTACGCGTACCCCTGTAGTTCGCAGGTGGCGCGGGGGAACCCGGGCAGCCGGCCGTCGTGGTAGGAGATCGAGTCCCAGGAGTCCTTCCAGCACTGGTTCTCCAGGCCGGTGTCCTGGTTGCGCCGCTCGTACCAGATGTAGCCGTTGCCGAGCAGGTCCGCGTACGTCTCGATCCAGTCCAGCGCGGCCCGCGCCTCGAACTCCAGGTACCGCACCAGGTCCAGGTCGCCGGTCCACCGCTCGTACTCGTCGAGCAGAATCACGAACAGCGGGGTGGCGTCGGCGGTGCCGTAGTAGGGCGAGTGGGGCTGCTCCTCGAACGCGGCCGACTCGCCGTACCGCAACTCGTGCACGATCCGGCCCGGGTCCTCGTCCCGGAAGTCGTCGAACCGGCTGCCCTGGGTCAGGCCGAGGACCCGCAGCGTGGTGGCGGCCAGTTCGGGCGTGAACGGCAGCGACTGGAGGCTGGTGAGGATGCTGTCCCGGCCGAACACCGCCATGAACCAGGGCAGGCCGGCGGCGGGCAGGGCGGGCCCACCCAGCGACAGCGGCGGGAACCGCAGCGCCGCCAGGTCCACCAGGCTGCGCTTGTAGGTCTCGACCAGGCTGCGGGAGTCGCTGTTCAGCGTGGGCGCCCGGGTCAGCCACTGGTTCAGGTCGACCGCCAGGTCGCCCTTCTCCCGGCTCTGCGACGACAGGCCGAGGCGCAGGTCCTGGCCGTCGGGGCCGACCGCCACCGCGCTCACGGTCAGCGTGGTGTGCCACTTCTCGCCCGGCTCCAGGTGGATCTGAAAGGTGATCCCCTGCGGGTCGAACGCCGCGGGCACGCTGCTGGTGATGATCGTCTCGCGGCGGAACGTGTCCCGCTCGTACCCCAGCCGCAGCCGGTCGTCCCGCGGCTCGGCGTAGTACTTGCCCTTCTTGGTCAGCTCATTCTTGATCTCGAAGATGTCGGCGAAGTCGGAGGTGGCCTGCATGCGCACGGTCAGGTCGACCCCGACCTCGTTGTGGTTGAGCAGGGTGAGGTCCTCAAACAGGCCGATGCCCAGCGAGCGCTGCCGGATGATCGACAGCTTCGAGTCGACGTACTGCCCGGCCACCCCGGGGACGAGGAAGAACCGGGCCTCGTAGTACTGCAGGTCGTCCACCGACAGGGCGCTGGTCCGCTCGCCGTTGATGGTCAGCACCCAGGTGGACAGGAACCGGGTGTCGATGGAGAACAGGCCGACCACCGCCGTGGGACCGGCCTCGATGTCGCCGCGGTCGTCGCTGACCACGAACGTGTTGCCGTCCAGGATCCGGTTCTGTTCGCGGCTCATCGGAACGCCTCCTGGTAGCGGGCGCGTGGGTCGCGGGTCCCGGGTGGCGACGGGAGCAGCCGCTCGAACGAGACCAGCAGGTACAGGTTGCCCTCCACGAGCGCGGCGCCCCGCAGCAGCGAGGCGATCGCGTTCTCCTCGCCACGGGCGATCCGGGCCAGCGCCCCCTCGCCGGTGCGCACGACGCAGTCCGCCGGGCGCCGCTCGTGCGCCACCTCGATGTCACCCCGGTCCAGGCGCAGGAACCAGGTGTCGACCGGCTGCCCACCGCCCGCCGCCTTGTCGCCACGCTCGATCTCGAACTGGATGCTGCCCCGCACGCCCTCCAGCCGGACCTCATGCTCCCGGTGCCCGAGCTGCTCGAAGAAGTCCGCGATAGTCACCCTGGCAGCCTCGTGCGTGGCCGGGTAGTCCGGCATCACCCCTGGCGGGCTAATCACGCCTCGCGCCGCGGGCCGAGCGTCCGCTCCGGGTACTCGCCGAGCGGGGTGCCGCGCACGGCGGCGTTGAGCAGCTCGGCCAGGTGGACGCCGCGCCGCCCCGTGCCGGTGTCGGCGATCTGGAGGCGGCAGGAGAACCCGTCGGCCAGCACGACGGCGGACGGGCCGGCGGCGTGGATCGCCGGCAGCAGTTCCCGCTCCGCGCAGGCGATCGAGACGTCCCGGTGCTCCGGGACCATGCCGAAGTTGCCGGCCAGCCCGCAGCACCCGCCCGGCAGGTCCCGGACCCGCACCCCGGCGGCGGCCATCAGCCGCTGGTCGCAGTCGAAGCCGAGCACCGAGTGATGGTGGCAGTGCTTCTGCACCACCGCCTCCACCGGCTCCCGCAGCCGCGGGGTGAAGTCGGGTGCCCGTTCGACCAGCAGCTCGGCCAGGGTGCGGGTGTGCCTGGTGAGCCGCCGGGCGTCCTGGTCGTCGCCGAACAGCTCGGGCAGGTCCGAGCGGAGCGTGGCGGTGCAGGACGGTTCCAGGCCGACCACCGGCATGCCGGCCCGGGTGAAGGGGGCCAGCGCGTCCACGGTCCGGCGCAGCACCCGCTTGGCGGTGGCCAGCTGCCCGGTCGAGATCCAGGTGAGTCCGCAGCACACGGCCCTGGGGGGCACGACCACACGGAACCCGGCCGCCTCCAGGACGCCGACGGCCGACGCGACGACGCCCGGGGCGAACGCGGTGCTGAACGTGTCCGGGAACAGCAGCACCGGCCCGCGGTGCCCGGAGCCGCGCGGGGGCCGGCGGCGCAGCCACCGGTCGATGCGGGCGTGCGCGAATCGGGGCGCGGTGCGCTTCGGGTCGATGCCGGCCAGCCGCTTGAGCGCGGGTATCCGGGTTGCGGCGTTTGCCACGCCGGGGGCCAGCGCCGCCGCGCGGGCCAGGACCGGCAGCCAGCCCAGCGAGTAGTGGTCCACCGGGCGGACCCGGCCGGCGTAGTGGTGGGACAGGAACTCCGCCTTGTACGTCGCCATGTCCACGCCGACCGGGCAGTCGCTGCGACATCCCTTGCACATCAGGCACAGGTCCAGCGCGTCGTGCACCGCCCGGCTGCGCCAGCCGTCCTCAATGGTCTCGCCGGTGGCCATCTCGAACAGCAACCGCGCCCGGCCCCGGGTGGAGTGCTCCTCCTCGCGGGTCACGAGGTAGCTCGGGCACATCACCTCGCCGCGCGGGTCGGTGCGCCGGCACTCGCCCACGCCGACGCAGCGCAGCGCCGCCCGCGCGAAGCTGCCGCCATCGGTGGAGTACCGGAAGTGCGTGGGCGGCTGGGCCGGGGCGTAGTCGGCGCCCAGGCGCAGGTCCGCGTCGAGTGGGCGGGGGTGCACGATCCGGCCGGGATTCATCCGGTCGGCCGGGTCGAACACCGCCTTGAACTCCTCGAACGCGGTGACGATCTCCGGGCCGAACATGACCGACAGCAGGGCGGCGCGGGACTGCCCATCCCCGTGCTCGCCGGAGAGCGAGCCGCGGTGCGCCACGCAGAGCCGGGCGGCGCGCTCCACGAACCGCCGGTACGCGGCGATCCCGTCCGCGTCGGTCAGGTCGAACGGGATGCTGGTGTGCACGCAGCCCTGGCCGAAGTGGCCGTAGAGGCTCGCGTCGCCGTAGCCGAACTCGTTCAGCAGTCCGGTCAGCTCGCGCAGGTAGGCGCCCACCTCGTTGGGAGCGACCGCGGAGTCCTCCCATCCCGGCCAGGTGTCCGGACCGCCGGGTGTGCGGGAAGTGCTGGCCAGCGCCACCTCGCGCAGGCGTTGCAGCCGCGCCCGCTGCCCGCCGTCGGTGATCAGGCGGGCCTGCGTGTGGTCCAGGTCGGCGACGAGCGCCCGGGCCCGGTCGGTGGCCTCGTCCGCCGACTCGCCGCCCAGTTCGACCATCAGCCACGCGTTCCCCGGCGGCAGCAGCGGCATCGCGGCGAGGTTGCGGCCCTGCTCCCGCTCGTACCGGACGAGCTTGTCGTCCAGCCCTTCGAGCTGGATCGGGCCGTGCGGCACGATCGCCGGCACCGCGTCGCCGGCCGACCCGAGGTCGGGGTAGCCCAGCAGCACCACCGCCCGGTACGGCGGCTCGGGGCGCAGCGCCAGTTCGGCGCGCAGCACGGTCACGCAGGTGGACTCGGTACCGACCAGCGCGCGGGCCAGGTTGAAGCCGCGCTCCTCGGTCAGCGAGGTCAGGTCGTAGCCGGAGATGCGCCGCGGGATGTCCGGGAACCGGGTGGCGATCTGCTCCGCGTACCGGTCGCGCAGGTCGCGCAGCCGCCGGTAGATGTCCGCCCGGCGGCCCGGGACGCGCTGGATCGCCGCGTACTCCTCGTCGCTGGTGGGGCCCACCCACATCCGCAGTCCGTCGTAGGTGAGCACCTCCAGCCGGCGGACGTTCGCCGAGACCGGACCCGACCACTGGGCGGTGGACCCGCACGAGTCGTTGCCGATCATGCCGCCGATCGTGCAGTGGGTGTGCGTGGCGGGCTTCGGTCCGAAGATGAGCCCGCCGTGCCGGCGGGTGATCGCGTTCAGATCGTCCAGCACGATGCCGGGCTGCACGACCGCGGTGCGGGTGGCCTCGTCCACCGACTCGACCCGGTTGACGTACTTGGACCAGTCCAGCAGCACGGCCTCGTTGCAGCTCTGCCCGGCCAGCGCGGTCCCGCCGCCCCGGGAGACGACCGGCGCGTCGTGCGCCGCGCACACCGCCACCGCCGCGACCGCGTCCGCCACATCCGCCGGGCAGACCACCGCGATCGGCAGGTGCCGGTAGTTGGAGGCGTCCGTGGAGTACGCCGCCCGGCTGCCGGTGTCGAAGCGGACCTCACCCCGCACCTCGCGGGCGAGCGCCGCGGCCAGTCCCGTTCCCCGCCCCGCCACGTCAGAGCCGCATCTGCTGGAGCCGGTCGCGGACCAGTGTGGTGGCCATCGCCCCCTTGTGCGGCTGGCCGCGCAGCCACGCCTGGGCGAAGCGGGTCGCCTGGTCGTAGGAGACCCGGCCCGGCATCGGCGGCTCGTCCGGGTCGACCGCCACGTCGACCAGGGCCGGCCCGTCGTGGGCGAACGCGGCGCGCAGCGCCGAGGCCAGGTCGGCCGGGCGCTCCACCCGCGCGCCCCGCCCGCCGCACGCCGTCGCCCACGCCGCGTAGTCGGCCGGCGGTTCGCCGAAGCGCACCCCGTGCTCCGGGTACCCGAGGACCATCTGTTCCCAGAGGATCTGACCCAGCGCGTTGTTGTTCGCGATCACCACCTTGATCGGCAGCCGGTACCGGGCCGCGGTGTGGAACTCGGCCATCAGCATCGCGAAGCCGCCGTCGCCGACGAACGCGATCACCTGCCGGCCCGGGTGGGCGTGCTGGATCGCGACCGCGTACGGCAGCCCCGGCCCCATCGTGGCGAGGGTGCCGGACAGGTGGAAGTCCCGGCCGCCGCGGATGTGCCAGTGCCGGGCGGCCCACGTGGCCACGGTCCCCGAGTCGCAGGTCAGGACGGCGTCGTCGGCGGCGAGGATGTCCAGTTGCCGGGCCAGGTACTGCGGGGCGATCGGGTCCCGGGTGGGGTTCTCCAGGGTGGCCATCCGCTCCCGCCACTCCGCCATCCTCGACTGGTACGCGGCCAGGTTCTCCCGGTCCTTGCGGTGCAGCAGCGGCAGCAGCGCCTCCAGGGTGGCCCGCACGTCGCCGACCAGCGGTACCTCCGTCGCGATCCGCCCGCCGCAGCGGGTCGGGTCGATGTCGACCTGCACCACCCGGGCCCGGCCGGGCCGGGGTAGGAACTTCGTGTACGGGAAGTTCGTGCCGAGCAGCAGCAGCGTGTCGACGTTGTCCATCAGGTCCTCGCTCGCCGCCGTGCCCAGCAGCCCGAGCCCGCCGGTGGTGTACGGCGAGTCGTCCGGCAGCACCGCCTTGCCCAGCAGCGTCTTGACCACCGGGGCGCCCAGCGTCTCCGCCGCCCGCTCCACCAGGTCGCCGGCGCCGCGGGCGCCCGTGCCGGCGAGGATGCCCACCCGGCGCCCGGCGTTGAGCACGTCCGCCGCCCGGCGCAGATCCTCGTCGCGGGGGCGGATCACCGGCTCCAGGTACACCGGTGCGGTGGCCGGCGGCCGGACCGGCGCCACCGACCGGTACGGGTCGGTGTGCGCCGGCGCCACCTGCACGTCGTTCGGCACGGTCAGGTGCGCCACCCCGCGCCGGGCGTACGCGGCCCGGATCGCCTGGTCCACCAGGCTGGGCAGCTGGGCCGGGTTCATCACCACCTGGTCGTACTCCGCCACGTCCTGGTACAGCCGGTCCAGGTGCACCTCCTGCTGGTACCCGCTGCCCAGCACGGGGGTCTCCTGCATGCCGGTGATCGCCAGCACCGGCACGTGGTCGAGCTTCGCGTCGTAGAGCCCGTTGGCCAGGTGGATGCCACCGGGGCCCGAGGTGGCCAGACACACGCCGATCCGCCCGGTCGCCTTGGCGTACGCGGTGGCCATGAGGGCAGCCGACTCCTCGTGGTGCACCAGCACGAAGCGCACCCGGTCCGCGTGCCGGCGCAGGCCCTCCATGATCCCGTTGATGCCGTCGCCGGGCAGCCCGAACACGGTATCCACGCCCCAGTCCGCCAGCCGCCCGATCAGCGCTTCGGACGCGATCTCGCTCATGAGTGGCTCTAACCCGCCAGCGCCGGCGCAAACATCCCCGCTCTCCCGCTCTCCGCCAATTGCGTCGATGGTGGGGTGTGTTGTGCGGCGCCGCCGCCCGGAGGTGAGATCTTGGTAAGACACGCGGGTTTTCTGGCCTGTTTTCTGGCCGGATCGGTACCAGTACGGCCGGCTGGGTGGCTACCGCGGTGTGGTGGGGGTTACTTCGACGGGGGTGCCGGCGGGTGGGTTGCCGAACAGGTCGGCGGCCCGGGCGCCCCGGGCGAACAGCTCGTAGCAGGCGCGGTAGGCGGCGCCGTCGCCAGTCCCGACCGGCCAGCCGGAGCTGCCGGGGGCGAACGCCAGCTCGCCGGGCGGCACGGCGAAGACGCCGTCGCTGACCACGGCCCGCGCCCGGGCGTCGCCGATGCGTACCCGGACCCGGGTGCCGGTCGCGGCCGGCGAGTCGTACCAGCTCGTCTTCAGGTTGCCGTAACCGTCCACATAGGTCACCGTGCGGGGCGGCGGCGGGGCCACTTCGACCGGCTCGCCGAGCAGGTCGCCGTCGCCGCCCGCCAGCGCGGCCACGGCGTCCGGGAAGATGTCGCGGGACCGGAACTGCGAACCGGACCCGGGCACCCGCACCGCGCGCAGCGGCACCCCCGCGTCCGCCAGGAAGGACATGCTGGCGCCGGCGGCCACGCCCGCGACGAGCGCGCCGGACGGCAGCCGCGCCGCGACCAGCCGCTCCCCCGCGTTGTCCTCCCGGGGGTCGTCCGCGTCCGCGCGGGGCGCGACATTGGCGTAGATGACCCGGTCCGCCGGCCCGTCGCCGAAGGCCAGTTGCGCGACGCAGAAGCCGGCGCTGACCGTGTCGAACGGCGGTACCGGCACGGCGGTCACATCGGCGCCGGGCAGCAGCCGCGCGAAGCGCTGCCGCACCTCCGCGAAGGCCAGGTCGCCGGTGCCGTAGTCGGCGACCACGGTGATCAGCACCGGCCCATCATCGCAGCGGCGGGCGGGCCGGGAGGCTGGAACGGCGGCGAACGGGCCGGTAGTTTGATCACACCGCTTCGGCAACCGTCTATCTGGTACCGCACACGCGCTGGGACCGGGAGTGGTACGAGCCGTTCCAGCGGTTCCGGCTGCGCCTGGTCGACCTGCCGGACGACGTTCTGGAGGGAGCCGAGGCGGATCCCTCGTTCCGCTTCACCCTGGACGGGCAGATGGCCGCCGTGGACGACTACCTGAAGGTGCGCCCCGAGGCGGCGGCGCGGTCCGGGCGCTGGTCACGGGCGGACAGTTCGTCGTCGGCCCGTGGGCCATCCTGGTTCATGAACTGGAGCAGTTCCCACGTCTGCTGTGGGTACTTCGTCGCCGGGTTGATGACCCGGCCGCTGCCGCCGGACGTCGACATGAAATCCTGCCCGCGGATGCCGGCGCCGGGCTGCTGCGCCGGGATCAGCGCGTACCCCACGGCCGCGTCCCGGTCCGGCATCTTGGCGATGCCCTCCTTCGGCTCCACCACGCTGCCCTTGGCGTCCTGCTGGAGCACCTTGTCGCCCAGGCCGCCGCCGCAGATCCGCCGGTACAGCCCGAGCGCGTCACGCAGCGCGGCCGAGTCGCCCAGCCAGCCGCAATCCGCCCAGATCTGCTCGCCCACACCGGCCAGCAGCGGCAGGATGCCCTGCATCGCGGTCGCCTCGCCCATCGCGGTACTCGCGCTGAGCTGGATCGGGGTCACCCCGGGCAGCTTCGCCTTGATCGTCTGGCCGGTCTGGATCAGGTCCCGCCCAGCTCGTGGGCTGCCAGTCCGCCGGCAGGCCAGCCTGCTCGAACAGCTTCCGGTTGTAGAACAGCACCCGCCCGTCGGTGCCCAGCGGGATCCCGTACCGCCGGTCCTTGTAGATCATGTTGCCCTGCACGGACTCCGGGACCTGCCGCCAGCCCTCCCACCCGCTCCCCCTCCCATCGGTTAAGGTCAAACTCCGCCGGCGGCCGGACCTCAGGCGGGCGGTACGGCCACGGCCGGCGACGGGGCTCCGGGCACCGGTTCCGGGCGCCTCCGGGGCGGGCGGAGAACCCCCGCCATGAGCACGACGAACAGCGCCAGCAGCACCGGCAGCGCGAGGGCGCGCGGGAGGCCGAACAGCGCCGCCAGCCCGCCGATCACGACCGGCCCGACCAGGAAGCCCGCGTACCCCATGCTGGCCACCCGGGCGATGGCGCGGCCGGCGCGGGCCGGGTCGCGGTTGCCGGCCGCGGAGAAGACCTGCGGGGCGATGCCGGCGAGCCCGGCGCCGAGGCAGCCGAAGCCGACCACGCCGGCGACCGGGTGGTTCACCAGGAGGGCGGCGCCCAGACCGCCGGCGGCCAGCATCCCGCTCAGCCGGACCAGCAGGACCGGGCCGAGGGCGGCGGCGAGGCGGTCGCCGGCGATCCGGCCCACGGTCATGGCCCCGGCGAACGCGGCGTACGCCGCCGCGGCGAACCCGGCGGAACTGCCGAGTTTGTCGCGCAGGTAGACGCTGGACCAGTCGGCCGCCGCGCCCTCGCCGACCAGGCAGCAGAAGGCCAGCACGCCGAGCAGGAGCACGCCGCCCGGTGCGCCGGCCGGGTCGGGGGCGGCCACCGGCGCCGGCGCCGGCGTGGCGACGACCCACCGGGAAGCCGCCGCCGCGAGCGCCACCGCACCGAGCCCGACGCTGAGGAATGTGGTGGCGGGCGCCAGCCCGGCCCGCGCGAACAACCCGCCGATGGCCGCGCCAAGGAAGCCGCCGACGCTGTAGACGGCGTGGAACGACGACATGATGGGGCGGCCCCAGGCCCGCTCGACCTCCACCGCGTTGGCGTTCATCGCGATGTTGAGGGTGCCGTGCACCACCCCGAACGCGAACAGCGCGCCGGCCAGCACGGCGAGCGTCGGCGCGAACGCGGGCAGGATCAGCGCCGCGCCCTCGGCCAGGGCGGCGGGCACCAGTACCCGGGCGCTGCCGTACCGGTCCACCAGCCGGCCGACCAGTTGCATGCCGGTGATCGCGCCGGCGGCGAACACGAGCAGCCCGACGCCGAGCTGGCCGTCGGTCAGGCCGAGCCGCTGTTTGATCGCGGGGATGCGCGCGGTCCAGGCGCCCAGCGCGGTCCCGAACAGCAGGAACATCGCCGCGGCGGCCAGCCGCCCGCGCCAGGGGCCGGCCCGGTCGCGCGCACGGTCAGGCACGGCTCTCCACGCCCCCATCGGACCATCGACCGCCGCGGATCGGCAACCCCCCACCCGCGAGGCGGCGCGGGCCAACTAGGTTGGAGGGCCGCATAGAGGGGGATTCGTGGCCGGAAACCTGACCCGCGACGAGGCGGCAGCGCGCGCGGCGGCGTTGACCGTCGAGGGATACGACGTCGAACTGGACCTCGGCCTCGCCGAGCGCGAGGACCGGTGGTTCGGCTCGACGACCCGGTTACGGTTCCGGGCGACCCCGGGCACCGGCACGTTCATCGAGTTGACCGGCGCCCGGCTGCGCCTGGTGACGCTCAACGGCAAGCCGCTGGACACCTCCGGGTACGACCCCGCGGTGGGGCGGATCGTCCTGCCCGACCTGGCCGCGCACAACGACGTGCGGGTGGTGGCCGACTGCGCGTACTCGCGCAGCGGCGAGGGGCTGCACCGCTTCGTTGACCCGGTCGACGGCGGGGTCTACCTCTACAGCCAGTTCGCGACCGCCGACGCCCAGCGGGTGTACGCCTGCTTCGACCAGCCGGACCTGAAGGCGCCCTTCACGCTGATGGTCTCCGCACCGCCCGGCTGGTCCGTGGCCTCGAACACGGCGGCCGAGCCGGCCGGGGAACCTGATCGGAGGGTGTGGCGCTTCCCGGCCACGCCCCCGCTACCCACCTACGCCACCGCGGTCGTGGCCGGCCCATACCACGTCGTCACCGACGAGTACCGGGACGGGGACGGCACGGTGATCCCGCTCGGGCTGTGGTGCCGGGCGTCCCTGGCCCCGTACCTGGACCCGGACGCGTTGCTGGCCATCACGCGCGGCGGCTTCGCCTTCTTCACCCGCGCGTTCGGCATGCCGTACCCGTTCGGCAAGTACGACCAGATCTTCTGCCCGGAGTTCAACCTCGGCGCGATGGAGAACGCCGGCTGCGTGACCGTACACGAGAAGTACGTGTTCCGGTCCCGGGTGACCGACACGCTGCACGAGCGGCGGGCGGAGACGCTGCTGCACGAGATGGCGCACATGTGGTTCGGCGACCTGGTCACCATGCGCTGGTGGGACGACTCGTGGCTGAACGAGTCGTTCGCCACCTGGGCGGGGCTGCTCGGGCAGACCGAGACCACCCGCTGGACCGGCGCCTGGACCTCGTTCGCCAGCATGCGCAAGGAGATCGCCTACCGGGAGGACCAGTTGCCGTCCACCCACCCGGTCTCGGCGGACATCCCGGACGTGGCCGCGATGGAGGTGAACTTCGACGCCATCACGTACATGAAGGGCGCCTCGGTGCTCAAGGCGCTGGCCGCCTGGGTGGGCCGGGACGCGTTCCTGGCCGGGGTGGCCGACTACTTCCGCCGGCACGCCTGGGGCAACACCACCCGCGACGACCTGCTTGAGGCGCTCGCTCGCGCGTCCGGGCGGGACCTGTCCGCGTGGTCGCGGGAGTGGCTGGAGACGGCCGGCCTGAACACGCTCCGCCCGGCGTACGACGTGGATCCGGCGGGTCGCATCGCGGCGTTCGCGGTGCTGCAGGAGTCGGCGCCGCCGCGGTCGCACCGGGTGGCGGTGGGTCTGTACGACCACGGCCCCACCGGCCTGGTGCGCCGGCACCGGGTGGAGGTCGACGTGACCGGCGCGCGCACCGAGGTGCCGTCGCTGGCCGGGCACGCCCGCCCCGACCTCGTGCTGGTCAACGACGACGACCTCACGTACGCGAAGGTTCGGCCGGACGCCCGGTCGCTGGCGACCCTACGATCGTCCATTGGGGACATCGTGGAGCCGATGCCGCGCGCCCTCGCCTGGTCCGCGGCCTGGCACCTGACCCGGGATGGTGAGCTTCCCGCCCGGGATTTCCTCGCGATGGTGCTCGCCGGTGCGGGGGCGATCGCGGAGGTCACGGTCGCGCAGAGCGTCCTCGGCCAGGCGCGGACCGCGCTGTACCGGTACGCCGACCCGGGGTGGCGGGAGTCGGGCCTCGTGGCGCTGGCGGACGGCCTGGTCGACCTGCTGCTCGCCGCGGCGCCCGGCGGCGACCGGCAACTGCTCTACGCGCAGTCGCTCGCCCAGGTGGCCCGCACCGGCGGGCAGGTGGCCCTGGTCCGCGACCTGCTGAGCGGGGCCCGCGTCCTCGACGGGCTCGTCGTGGACGCCGACCTGCGCTGGGCGCTGCTGCGCCGCCTGGTCGCCCGGGGCGCCGCCGGCGCCGCCGACATCGACGCCGAACTCGCCCGCGACGGCACCGCCGACGGCGAGCACAACGCCGCCGCGTGCCGCGCCGCGATCCCCACCGCCGAGGCGAAGGCGGCGGCCTGGGAGCGCGCCACCAGCGGCTGTCTGACCAACTTCACCCTGCGGGCCACCCTGGACGGCTTCGCCGAGCGGGACCACGAGGCCCTGTTGGCGCCGTACGAGGAGGCGTTCTTCACGGCGGTCGGCGGGGTGTGGGCGCGGTGGTCCGTGGGCATGGCGCGGCGCTTCACCGGTGGCGCCTACCCGGACTGGGCGGTCCGCCAGGTCACCCTCGACCGCACCGACGACCTGCTCGCCGGGGATCTGCCGGGCCCGCTGCGCCGCCTGCTGCTGGAACACCGGGACGACGTGGTCCGCGCGCTGCACGCCCGCTCCCGCGACGCGGCCGGCACCCTGGTCGATCCAACGCGTTGACGCTCGTGCCCGTCACCCGCACGGGATGAAATGGCCCGCGCGGGGAGGGCGTCCCTCCGGTGCCGGGCTAGACAGGAGACATGGGACTGAGGCAGCACACGGGACCGCTCCTGGCGGCGGTTATCGCGGCGCCGTTGGCGCTCGCCGGCTGTACGGGCAAGGATTTGGTGCCCGGGGTGAAGCCGGCAGCTCCCGACGTCGCGGTGAGCCCGGCCACCGGAGGGCAGAAGGTTCCCATCAGCGCAGAAATCGGCACGAAGGTGACACACGGCAAGGTCGCGGCGGTGACGGTCACCGACGCGGCGGGCGCGAAGCTGGACGGCACGATGCGGCCGGACGGCTCCGCGTGGGTGCCGAGCAAGCCGCTGAAGTACAAGCAGCGGTACTCGGCGACGGTGACCGCGCGCAACGACAGCGGTCAGAGTTCGACGGCAACCACCCAGTTCACGACGATGAATAAGCCGGACAAGAGCACCACGACATTCAGCTACCTGCGTACCGGCGAGGCGTACGGCGTGGCCATGCCGGTAGCGGTGTCGTTCGATCCGCCGGTGCCGAAGGCGCAGCGCGCGGCGGTGCAGAACCGGCTGTGGGTGGACACCACGCCGAGCCAGCCGGGCGTCTGGTCGTGGGTGCCGGACGGCTCGCAGGTGTACTACCGGGCGCAGGACTACTGGAAGCCGGGCACGAAGATCAGCATGCGCGCCGGCCTGGCGGGCCTGCCGATGGGCAACGGCCAGTACGGGGACAAGGACTGGACGGCCAGCGCCTCGGTGGTCCAACACCCGGTCTTCCTGTCCATTGACGACAGGACCCACCAGATGACCGTGACCCGGGACGACAAGACGCTCAAGAAGATCCCGGTCAGCCTGGGCAAGTCGAGCACGCCCACGTCCAGCGGCAAGATGGTGATCATGGAGAAGTTCAACAGCACCATCTTCGACACCCGCGGTGAGCCCGACGGCGGGTACGTGGTGCAGGTGAACGACGCGCAGCGGTTGACCAACGGCGGCGAGTTCATCCACGCGGCGCCGTGGTCGACGGGCGACCAGGGCTACGACAACGTCTCGCACGGCTGCACCAACGTCTCCGATGAGGACGCCAACTACCTGATGAAGGTCACGCACGTCGGCGACCAGGTGACGATCAAAGGCACCGGCACGAAGCTGACCCAGGGCAACGGCTGGACCGCCTGGGACCTCAGCTGGCCGGAGTACGTGAAGGGCAGCGCCCTGCCGGTACCGTCCGAACTCGCGGCGGTGCACAAGCCGGCGCCGCCGAAGGCCACCACCCCGCCGCCGGCCGCGGCCGAGCGGTCCGGTGTCCCGGCGACCCCGGCGAACAACGGACGATGAACCCGACCGACGACCGGCCAATCGTGGTGGGCACCGACGACTCCGCCGGTGCCCACCGCGCTGTGGACTGGGCGCTGGACGAGGCGGCTCTGCTGGTGGCCCCGGTCCGCCTGACCCGGGCGCTGGAGTGGCC
The DNA here is from genome assembly GCF_018397995.1 of Rhizomonospora bruguierae. Lineage (GTDB taxonomy): Bacteria > Actinomycetota > Actinomycetes > Mycobacteriales > Micromonosporaceae > Rhizomonospora > Rhizomonospora bruguierae. The sequence continues at coordinate 62,431 of NZ_BBQH01000016.1, read as the reverse complement.
CGGCGTGGCCAACCCGCTGGTCCCGATCGCGGCCGGCTGGCCGGACGGCGAGGTCCGGCGCGGCGCGCAGCGCAGCCTGGACGCCGCGGTGGTCAGCGCCGGGGCGCGCCGGCCGGACGTGGAGGTCACCGGCGAGCTGTGCCCGGGGCAGGCGGCGGAGGTGCTGCGCGACCGGTCGGCGGAGGCCCGCATGCTGGTCCTGGGCGACGGGGGGCACGGCGGGGTGCGGGACTTCCTGCTCGGCTCGACCACCACGGCGGTGGCCAGCCACGCCGCGAGCCCGGTGGTGGTGGTCCGCGGCGAGGACCGGCAGGCGCCGGTGGTGGCCGGCGTCGACGGGTCGGACGGCTCGATGCTGGCGCTGGACTTCGCGCTGTCGCAGGCCGACGCCGCCGGGGTCAAGCTGCGGGTGGTCACCGCGTGGGCGCCGCCCCCGGGCGACGGGGTCCCGCCGCCGCTGACCGACCCCGACCGACTGACCGAGTCGGTGCGCAAGGCGCTGCACGAGCGGCTGGCCGGGCCCCGCGCCCGGTACCCGGACGTGGAGGTCGAGGAGAGCTTCGTCTACGACCGCCCGGTCAACGCGATGCTCGACGCGGCCGAGCGGGCGCGGCTGGTGGTGGTCGGCTCGCGCGGCCACGGCGGCTTCGCCGGGCTGCTGCTCGGCTCGGTCAGCCGCGCGCTGATGAACCACGCCTCCTGTCCGGTCGCGGTGGTCCGCGGCACCTGAACCGGCCGCGCGGCAATCCCCGGTGCCGGGGGCGTCGACCTTCGGCGCGAGGTGTTGACTTAAGACGGGTGTCACCGGGCGCGATCGCCCCGGGACACTCGTCACCGTGGACGCCCCTCGCATCGTCGTCAGCCGGCCCCGGTGGGTCACCTCGCTGGTCTGGACCGTCCCGCCGGCCGCCGGCGCCGCGGCCGGTTGGCTGCTCGTCCGCGCCGCCGGTTGGCTGCTGGACCTGCGCTGGCTGCCACTGCGGCTGGTGTTCCGGCTGATCCACGCGGTGCCGGAGCCGGCCGCCACGCTCGGCGCGCTGGCCCTCGGCGGCGTCGCCGGGCTCGCCCTCTCGTACGCCGCGCACCGGGACAGCCTGACCGTCGCCGTGGACTGGGACGTGGTGGCCACGAGCCGGCCGGGCGGCGAGCCGAACAGCCGCGCCCGCCGCGCCGTCGCGGCCGCGTTTCTGGACGGCAAGGATCTCGTGCTGCTCGGTCCGGACGGCGCCGAGCTGACCCGCGAGGCGTGTGACCTGGACGCCGGGCCGCTGGCCGCCGCGTTCACCGCGCGGGGCTACCCGTGGCGCCCGGACGGCGACCCGTTCGCCGACGCGTACCGGCGCTGGGTGCCCGGCGAGCCGGCCCTGCCCGTCGGCGCCGACGCCCTGTTCAGCGCCCGGGAGCGCGCCCAGCGGGCCGGCGAAAGCGCGGACGTGGCGGAGCTGCGCGGCGAGCTGGCCCGGCTCGGCGTGGTGGTCCGGGACGCGAACCGGCGGCAGTACTGGCGGCTCACCGGGCCCGCGGAACCGCGAGCCGAACCGCCGGCTACTCGCCCGTCGTCCCGTCCATGATTTCCCGGGCCACGTCCAGGTGCCCGGCGTGGCGGGCGTACTCCTGGAGCACGTGGAACAGGATCCAGCCGAGCGTGGGTGCCTTCTCCGGGGTGGGGAACCGGCCGCCCAGCGCGGCCCGGCGCGCCAGCGGCACCCCCGCCACGATCTGCCGGGACCGCTCGCACTGCTCGGTGAAGCGCTCCAGCGCCTGCGCCATCGTCACCTCCGCAGGGACCTGCCAGCGCCCGTGCGGCCCGGCGCCGGGGCCGTTGTCGCCCCAGGGCTCGGGCGTCGGCTCCGCCAGGAAGCCCCAGCACAGCCACCGCCGCTCCACCCACATCAGGTGCACCACCAGCTCCAGCGGTGACCAGCCGGACGGGACCACGCTGCGCCGCGCCTGCTGCTCGGTCAGCCCCGAGAGCTTGCGCAGCACCGCGGCCCGGTAGAAGTCGAGGTACCCCGCCAGCAGGTCGGCGGGGTCGGCCAGGGTGCGGGGCGGCTCCTGCACCGCGGGTCCACTGTTCGGCATGGGGCGGATGCTACGGCCGGGGTACGACGGGCCGAAGAAATTATCCGGGCGGATTACCACCCTCGGTGTTACTCGGGACCGCTGGCGTGACGCCTGTGCCGCGGGAGGTGGAAGCGGTGGCCGGCGGGTCGGCGGCCGCCTTGCTACCGGGTGACCGGCCAGTACCCTCGACCCGTGCCTCGTCCGCTGGCCGTCAAACCGACGGCGCGGGGCACCGCCGAGTCGCGCACCCGCGCGAGCCGGGGACCCAGGTTCCTGGGGTGAATCCGCGTATCGCACGCGGTAGGGCGCTCTTTCCCGCCCGAACCCGTCAGCTAACCCGGTAGGCGTCGTGGAAGGAGTTCCTCGGTGAACGCTATTCGCACGCTCCGGGACGCCCTGGAGGGCAACCGGCTGAAGGTGGCGGCCACCGCCGCCGGCCTGCTGTCCGTCTTCTCGCTCGGCGCCATCGCCGACGTGACCCGCGGGCAGACCGCCCCGCCGGTGGGCGGGGACACCTCGATCGCGGCGATGACCCTCGACCGGATCGAGCGGCCGGCGGAGCGGGCGCAGCGCCCGGCGCCGGTGGCCAAGCAGCTGAAGTACGACTACCAGGCCCAGATCAACGGCTGGTACTGCGGGCCGGGCGCCACCCGGATCGCCGTCTCGTCCCGCGGGTACTTCCCGGACCAGGAGACCGTGGCCGGCCGGCTGGGCACCACGGTCAACGGCACCGACTCGATCGACGACGTGACCCGGGTGCTGAACATGTACGGCACCGACCGGTACGGCAGCCGGCACATCGGGCCGCGGGCCAGCCAGTCCGACACGGAGCGGATGCGCGACGACGTGGTGCAGTCGATCACCTCCGGGTTCCCGGTGGTGGCGAACATCGCGGGCGCGGCCTCCGATGTGGATGGCGTCGTGCACGACTACCCGGGCGGGCACTACCTCACGATCGTGGGCTACCGCGACAACGGCAACCAGGTGAGGATCGCCGATCCGGCGTACGTGAACGGCCAGGCCAGCTACTGGATGGACTACAGCGCCGCGGCGCAGTGGACGCAGACCCGCGGCTACTCCGCCCTCTGAACCGGCGCCTTGGCCCACTGACCCGCGGAGCCGACCGGGAGACCGGCCGGCGGGTGGACCGTAGGGCGGAGCGCACCGCGGCCAGCACGGCCGGCACCCCGATGTCGGCCATGCAGGCCGGCCTCGCCGCCCGTACCGCCGCCCGGACGACCGGGCACTTCGCCGTCCACCAGCACGGCTGTTCGGTGATGGCGGTCGGGCGGCGGTGCGGGCACCCCGGCATCCCCTGGATGTCCACACCGGACGCTGGTCTGTCCACATCGGATCTGGGGGTCGTCAGCCCGTAGCGCCGGGCGTCGGTGGGGCCGAACAGGCCCACGGTCGCGGCGCCGACGGCGGCGGCGATCCGCAGCGGGCCGGTGTCCGCACCGACCACGACGCCGCCCCGCCGGGCCACGGCCGCGAACGCCGCCGCCAGGTCCCGCAGGTCGCCGCCGAGACGGCCGCCCCGGACGGCGCCGGCACCGGGCGGGGCGACGGTCAGCACCGGGTGGCCGGTGCGGCGCAGCGAGGCGGACAGGTCCCGCCAGCGCCGCGTCGGCCACCGCTTGACCGCCATGCCGGCGCCCACGACCAGCACGACCGGCGGCGGCCGGCGCCCGCCCGGCAGCGCCCGCTCGCCGCGCCGCAACTCCCGCTCGCTCAACCGGATCCGCGGCGCGCGGGGCACCACCCCGAGCCCCTCGGCGCGCAGGATCCGCAGGTACCGCTCCCCCACCCGCTCGTCCGGCGGCGGGTTCCGCCACAGGTCGGTGACGCACCGGGCCCCGGTCGCCGTCAGCAGCGCCGGAATCCCGTCGTACCGGGTGGTGGTGACCGCCAGATCGGGCCGGCGGCGGGCGACGGCCTCGGCCACGGCGGCGCGCTCCGCGCCCGGGCCGCCGTGCCGGGGCGTGCGGACCTCGGCCACCGCGGGGTCGCCGCGCAGCAGCGCGGCCCCGGGCTCGTGGGTGACCACCCGCAGCCGCGCGGCCGGGTACCGCTGCGCCAGGCCGTGGATGACCGGCAGCGCCATCACCAGGTCGCCGATGCCGCCGAGCAGGTCCACGACCAGGACGTCGGTCACCGGCGACTCGCCAGGCGGCTCCACGACGGGCGGTTCGGGGGGCGGCTCCACCACCGGCGGTTCGGGGGGCGGCTCCACCACCGGCGGCTGCGGCGGCGGTTCCACCACCGGCGGCTCGGGCGGCGGCTCGACGAGGGGTGGTTCGGGCGGCGGATCAATGACCGAACCCTTCCCGATCAGCGACTCAGCCGGCGGCGTCACGGGCCGGCTCCAGGTCCAGCAGCATGTCGTACAGGTCGCGGTGGGCGGTCGCCACGTCGCACCAGCGGCGCCCGGCGACCAGTCGCGCGCCGCCGTCGGCGAGCCGGCGGCGCAGATTCCCGTCCCGCAGCAACCGGTCGACCGCGGCGGTGACCGCGGCCACGTCCCGGCGTCGCGGGATGACCGCCACGGTCGCGCCGTCGACCAGGTCCGGGTCGGGGCGGTACGGCACGGTGACCGCGGTCGGCAGCCGGTGCGCGAGCGTGGTCAGCAGCGCCCCGCTCTTCGTCGTGACGCCCTCACCGAATGGCAGCACCGCCGCCTCGCACGCGTGCAGCGCCGCCGACACGTCCGCCGCCGGCAGGTACCCGGTGAACGTGATCGCATCGGCCACCCCCTGCCGCACGGCCAGCGCGGCCAGGTCGGCCCGGTACGCCTCGGCCTGCTCCCGCGGCAGCGCCTGCGAGGTGAAGCCGCCGATCACCAGCGTGTGCAGGGTGGGGTGTCGCCGGCGCAGCTCGGGCAGGGCGGCCAGCAGGTAGCGCAGCCCCTTGACCGGGTGCACGAAGCCGAAGAAGGCGATGAGCCGGGCGTCCGGCGGCACGCCCCAGCGGGCGCGCAGGGCCGCCGCGCGGTCGGTGGCCCCGGCGTCGGAGACGTTCGGCGCGATGGGGACCAGCACCGGCGCCCGGCCCGTGCGCTCGCGCAGTTCGGCGGCGTGCCCGGCGTTCGTCACCACCACGGCGCGGCTGTCGCGCACCAGCCGGCCGCTGTCCCGGTCCCAGCCGCTGGCCCGCTCCCACCACCGGGGGCCGCCCGGCCGCCCGTACTCGTGCAGCGTGGTCACCAGCGGCACGCCCCGGCCGACCAGCAGCGGGAGCAGCCCCGCCGCGCCGGTGAACCGGTACGCCGACGGGGCGAACTGGACATGGACCAGGTCCGGGCGCAACATCCGCACCCCGGCGGCCGCCCGCCACGCCGCCCGCCACCAGTCGGCCGCCTCGAAGCGGTCGCCGGCGCCGGCCCGCGGGCAGACCATCACCGGCGCCACCTCGACCCGCACCGCCGACAGCGCGCCGACGAGCCGGTACAGGTAGTCCGCGACGCCGTCCCGGGTGGGGTCGGCCGCACCGTGCACCATGGCGACCCGCAGCTGCCTCACCGCAACCGCGTTCCCGCCGGCCGGCCGGGCAAACCGTTAGTCAGCCGGGCGGGTGGGGTAGCCGCCCCCGCGTGACGCTCGAACACCCCGCCGCGCTCGCCTCGCCGCCGATCCGCTGGCGGGACCTGCGGGCGATCCTGCTGATCCGCACCGACAACCTGGGCGACGTGGTGCTGGCCGGTCCCGCGCTGCGCGCCCTGCGCCGGGCCGCGCCGTCCGCCCGGCTGGACCTGCTCGCCGCGCCCGCCGGCGCCCCCGCGGCGCAGCTGCTGCCCGAGGTGGACGGGGTCATCGCCGCATCGGTGTCGTGGCAGCAGACCGGACCGGTCACCGGACCCCCGGCCGACGACCGCCGGCTCGCCGAGCGGATCGCCGCCGGCGCCTACGACGCGGCGGTGGTGCTCACCTCGTTCTCCCAGACGCCGTGGCCCGCCGGCTACCTGTGCCGCGAGGCGGGCGTACCGATCCGGGTGGGTACCTCGAAGGAGTTCGGCGGTGCCGGGCTGACCCACTGGGTGCCCGCCCCGCCCGACCCGCTGCACCAGGTCGACCGCAACCTGTACCTGCTGGAGCGGGTGGGCGCCCCGGCCACCGGTCGGCACCTGCGCCTGAGCATCCCCGCCGGCGCCACCGCCGCGGCCGGCCGCGCCCTGCGGGCGCGCGGCGCGGACCCCGCCCGCCCGTACGCGCTGATCCTGCCCGGCGCCTCCTGCCCCGCCCGCAGCTACCCGCCCGACCGGTACGCGGAGGTGGCCGCCCTGCTGGCGGCCCCGGCCCGCGGGCCGGGGCTGCCGGTCGTGGTGGCGGGCACCGCCCGGGAGGCCGGGCTGGTGAACCGGGTCGCGAAGCCGGCCGGCGCGGTCGCGGTCGCCGGCGACCTGGACGTGCCGGCGCTGGCCGCGGCGATCGCCGGTGCCGCGGTCGTGATCTGCAACAACAGCGGCGGCGCGCACCTCGCGGACGCCGTCGACACGCCGGTCGTGGTGCTGTTCGCCGGCACCGAGGAGGTCGAGCAGTACCGGCCCCGGGGCACCGCCGCCACGGTGCTGACGATCCCCACCGGCTGCGCGCCGTGCCGCCAGTTCGCCTGCCCGTACGCCCAGGACTGCCTGGCGGTGCCGCCGGAGCGGGTCGCCGCGCAGGCCGCCCGGGTCGCCACCGGCCGGCGCCACCCCGGGGTGTCGGGGGCGGTCCCGGGGCCGATCTCGGGGTCGAAGGCGTCCCGGCGGGTCAGGGTAGGGCCGGGGTCCGTCCCCGATGTTCTCGGCGCCACCCTGGCGGACACTGGTTATCGACGGGCACGACCGCCCGCGCGACCGCCATCGGGAAGGAAAGCCCAGCCATGAACGACGTGCACCGCACCTTCCGCGACCAGGGCCTGGTCCGGCCGACCGAGGGCCGCCTGCTCGGCGGCGTCGTCGCCGGACTGGGCCGCCGCTTCGGTATCGACCCGTGGCCGGCCCGGCTGCTGTTCCTGCTGATCCTGATGGTGATTCCGGGCAGCCAGATCATCATCTACCCGATCCTGTGGATCCTGATGCCCGCCGAGCGGCCGGTCGCGTACACCTACCCGGCCCCACCGACGTCCGGCACGTCCGCCTGACCGAGCGGCCCGACCCTTTCCCGGGGCGGGCCGTTTCCGGCTGTGCCGGCCAGCGCCGGGGTCACCCGGTCGGGAGCCCACCCGCCCGGATGACGCCCCTGTACCAGAGCGCGCTGTCCTTCGGCGTGCGCACCTGGGTCGCGTAGTCGACGTGCACGAGTCCGAAGCGCTTGCCGTACCCGTAGGCCCATTCGAAGTTGTCCAGCAACGACCAGACGAAGTATCCGCGCAGGTCGACGCCGGCCGTGTACGCCTCGTGCGCGGCGGCGAGATGGGTGCGCAGGTACCCGATCCGCTCCTGGTCCCGTACCCGCCCGTCCGGGTCCACCCGGTCCGGGTAGGCGGCGCCGTTCTCGGCCACGTGCACGGGCAGGTCGCGGTACTCGTCCCGGATCCGCAGCAGGATCTCCCGCAACCCCGCGGGATCGATCGACCATCCCATGCCGGTCACCGGACCGGGTGTGCGGTGGAAGGTGATGTCGCTCGCGGCCGGGTACGGCGTGGTGGGGTCCGGCTCGGGGCGGTTCCCGGCGACCAGGTCGGGCTGGTAGTAGTTCACGCCGAGGGCGTCGACCGGCGTGGCGATGGCGGCCAGGTCCCCGTCGCGCACGAACGACCAGTCGCTGACGCGGGCGGTGTCCGCCAGCACGTCGGCCGGGTAGCCGCCCCGGAACAGCGGGTCCAGGAACAGGCGGTTGAGCAGGCCGTCGATCCGGCGGGCGGCGTCCACATCGGCCGGCGCGGGGGTGAGCGGGCGCACGACGCCCAGATTCAGCGCGAGCGACACCGGCGCCCCGGGCGCGGCGGCCCGGAGCGCGTCCGCCGCGAGCCCGTGCGCCAGCAGCAGGTGGTGCGCGGCGGCCAGCGCGGCGGCGTGGTCCCGGCGACCGGGTGCGTGCGCCCCCGACCCGTACCCGAGAAACGCCGCGCACCACGGCTCGTTGAGCGTGTGCCACAGCCGCACGCGGTCGCCCAGGCGCTCGGCCACCGTGGCGGCGTACTGGGCGAAGCGGTGGGACGTGTCGCGGGCGGGCCAGCCACCGGCGTCCTCGATCGTCTGCGGTAGGTCCCAGTGGTACAGGGTTGCCACCGGCGCGATCCCGGCGCCGAGCAGTTCGTCGACCAGCCGGTCGTAGAAGTCGAGGCCGGTGCCCAGCACCCGCGGCCAGGAGACGGAGAAGCGGTAGGCGGTCAGGCCCAGGTCGGCCATCAACGCGACGTCCTCGCGGTAGCGGCGCCGGTGGTCCGCGGCCCGCCGGCCGGTGTCGCCGCCGTCGACCCGGCCCGGTCCCGTCGAGAAGGTGTCCCAGATGGACGGTGCGCGGCCGTCCTCGGCCACGCCGCCCTCGATCTGGTAGGCGGATGTCGCCGCGCCCCACCAGAAGTCCGGCCGGAACCGCTGCGGGCCCGGGGCCGGCGCCACACGCGACACCGCCAGTGCGCTCATCCGATCGCCACCTCTCTCGCGTGCCGTCGCGCCGCACGGCCTCACCGGCCGCACTGACCGCGCTCGTGCGATGCCGCCCGGAGCCAGGATCGGGAGGCGGGCGGGCGGCGGCCCCGGCGAGGCCGGGGCCGCCGCCCCAATTGGAGAGCGCTCTCCAATCCGCACCCAGCCTCGCCGCCCCCGCCCGCGCTGTCAAGGGCGCTTTCGCACGCTTGGCACGGCATGGCAATGGATCGAACTTCTTGACACCACGGAAACCGCGGCGTCACACTGCCGCCTGTGGAGAGCGCTCTCCCTCCCCCTCCGCTCCCCCACCACCGAGAGGCAGGCGACCTCGTGAACCGCACACCCTCGCCGCCCGCGCTGCGGGCGCTGCTATCGGTCCTGCTCGCGATGCTGGTCGGCGCGTACGTGATGGTCGTGTCGCCGGGCGCCGGCGCGGCGGAAACCCTGCTCTCCCAGGGCCGGCCCGTGACCGCCTCATCGATCCAGGGCGACGATCTGACCGCCGCCAACGCCGTCGACGGGAACCCGGGCACCCGCTGGTCCAGCCAGTTCAGCGACCCGCAGTGGCTGCGTGTGGACCTGGGCGACACGGCCACCGTGAGCCGGGTCGTCCTCCAGTGGGAGGGCGCGTACGGCACCGCGTACCAGATCCAGACCTCCGCCGACGGGAACGCCTGGACCACCGTCTACGCCACGACCACCGGGACGGGCGGCACGCAGAACCTCACCGTCAGCGGCACCGGCCGGTACGTGCGCATGTACGGCACGGCGCGCAACAGCGGGTACGGGTACTCGCTGTGGGAGTTCCAGGTCTTCGGCACGCCGGCCGGCGGGACCCCACCGGCCGGCTGCGGAACCGCCAACGCGGCGCTGGGGCGGCCCGCCACGGCCTCCTCGACCGAGGGCGCCGGCACGCCCGTCGCCGCCGCGTTCGACGGCGACGCCGGCACCCGGTGGTCCAGCCAGTTCAGCGACCCGCAGTGGATCCGGGTGGACCTCGGTGCGGCGCAGCCGATCTGCCGCGTCGTGCTCGTGTGGGAGGCGGCGTACGGCAGGGCGTTCCAGATCCAGACCTCCGCCGACGCGAACGCCTGGACGAGCGTCTACTCCACCACCACCGGCACCGGCGGCACGCAGACCCTCGACGTCTCCGGCACCGGCCGGTACGTACGCATGTACGGCACGGCGCGCAGCGGCGGGTACGGGTACTCGCTGTGGGAGTTCCAGGTGTTCACGGGGGCGACGGGCGGCGCAACCACGCCGCCCCCGACGACCACCCCGCCGCCCGGCAACTGGACCACCGTGTGGAGCGACGACTTCACCGGCGCCGCGAACACGTCGCCGTCGTCCGCGAACTGGCTGCTGCGCACCGGCACCCAGTACCCCGGCGGCGCGGCGAACTGGGGTACCGGCTCGGTGGAGACCGCCAGCGCGTCTATGTCCAATGTGTACCTGGACGGCGCCGGCCGGCTGAACATCCGGGCGACCCGCGACGGCGCCGGGAACTGGACCTCCGGCCGAATCGAGACCCAGCGCGCCGACTTCGCTCCGCAACCCGGCGAGCAGCTGCGGTTCAGCGCCGTGCTGAAGCAGCCCGACGTGGCCAACGGCCTCGGGTACTGGCCCGGCTTCCGCGCCACCGGCGCCGCCTACCGGGGCACCTTCACCAACTGGCCGGGCGTCGGCGAGACCGACATCATGACCGACGTCAACGGCCGCGGCCAGCTCGCCCAGACGCTCCACTGCGGCACCGCACCGGACGGGCCGTGCGCCGAATACAACGGGCGTACAAGCGGGCTGGCCAGCTGCGCCGGCTGCCGGACGGGCTTCCACGAGTACACCCAGATCATCGACCGGACCAGGACGGACGAGGAGATCCGGTTCTACCTGGACGGACGGCAGACCTGGGTGGTGCGGGAGAGCCAGGTCGGCGTGACGGCCTGGCAGGCGGCCGTGCACCACGGCTTCTACCTGCGGCTGGACCTGGCGATCGGCGGCTCCCTGCCCACCGCGATCGCGGGGTCGACCACGCCGACCGGCGACACCACGTCGGGCGGCATCCTGAGCGTCGACTCGGTGACCGTGTCCCGGTCCGCCGGCACGACCCCGCCGGCGATGACCGATCCGGCGACCCCGGCCGGCCCGAGCCTCGTCAAGGTGACCGGGAGCCAGGGCAACTGGCAACTCCAGGTCAACGGCGCGCCGTACGAGATCCGGGGCCTCACGTACGGGCCGCCGCAGGGCGCCGCGGACGGGTACATGCGCGACCTGAAGAACATGGGCGTCAACACCATCCGCACCTGGGGCGTCGACGACGCCGCCACGCCCACCCTGCTCGACCGGGCCGCCCAGCAGGGCATCCGCGTCATCGTGGGCCACTGGCTGAACCAGGGCGCGGACTACGTCAACGACTCCGCGTACAAGACCTCGGCCAAGACCGAGATCGTGAACCGGGTCAACGCGCTGAAGAACCGGCAGGGCGTGCTCATGTGGGACGTGGGCAACGAGGTCATCCTCACCATGCAGGACCACGGGCTGCCCGCCGCCGAGGTGGAGGCGCGCCGGGTCGCGTACGCGAAGTTCGTCAACGAACTGGCGGTCGCCATCCACGCCGCCGACCCGAACCACCCGGTCACCTCCACCGACGCGTGGACCGGCGCGTGGGGGTACTACCGGCAGTACTCCCCCGACCTGGATCTGCTCGCGGTGAACGCGTACGGGGCCATCGCCACCGTCAAGTCCGACTGGATCGCGGGCGGGTACACCAAGCCGTACGTGGTGACGGAGGCCGGCCCGGACGGCGAATGGGAGGTGCCGAACGACGCCAACGGCGTACCCACCGAGCCGACCGACCCACAGAAGCGGGCGATGTACACGGCAAGCTGGAACGCCATCAGGTCCCACCCCGGCGTGGCACTGGGCGCCACCGAATTCCACTATGGGCTCGAGAACGACTTCGGCGGGGTCTGGCTCAACACGTACACGGGCGGCTGGCGCCGGCTCGGCTACCACGCGCTGCGCCAGGCGTACACCGGCCAGGCGTCGGCGAACACCCCGCCGGAAATCTCCGCCATGACCGTGTCGACGCCGACCTCGGTACCCGCCGGCGGCACGTTCAACGTCGGCGTCACCGCCAGCGACCCACAGGGCGACCTGATCCGCTACAACCTGATGGCCAGCGACAAGTACATCAGCGGCGGCACCGGGTTCAGCAACCTCACCTTCACCGAGACCGCGCCCGGCCAGTTCACCGTCCGGGCGCCGGATCGGCTCGGCGTCTGGAAAATCTACGGCTACGCCTTTGACGGGCAGGGCAACGTCGGCATCGAACAGCGCTCCATTCGGGTGGTGCCGCCGACCATCCCGGGCACCAACGTGGCGCTGAACAAGCCCGCCACCGCCTCCTCGTACCAGCCGACCGGCACCGACGGCGCGCAGACCCCGAACCGCGCGGTCGACGGCGACTACGGCACCCGGTGGGCCAGCGAATGGGTACCCACCGCCTGGCTCCAGGTGGACCTGGGCGCCGTCACCTCGTTCACCCGCATCCTGCTGGCCTGGGAGGCGGCGTACGCGACGGCGTACCAGGTCCAGGTGTCGAACGACGGCGCCTCCTGGACCACCATCTACTCGACGACCAGCGGCGACGGCGGGTTCGACGACCTCGCGCTCACCGGCTCCGCCCGGTACGTACGGGTCAATGGCACGCAACGGGCGACGACGTACGGGTACTCCCTGTGGGAGGTCGGCGTCTACCGCTGACCGGTGCCGGGGTGGCGGGCGGGCCAGCGCCCGCCACCCCTCACCCACCCGCCCTGCGCCCCGGCCCGACCCGGCCCCGAGCGACAAGGCGCCAGATCCGTACCAAGATCGCCGCCCGCGCCGGCCGACGAGATACGCGTCGCCGCGTACCGGGTTGGCCGCGCCCAGCAAGGAGAGCGCTCTCCATCCGCTGTGCTATAAATGCCGGCATGGCGCTGGGGTCGGGTGGGGGCGGTGACTCCGCAACCGGGTCCCGGCCGCCCACATTGGAGGACGTGGCGCAGCTCGCGGGCGTCTCGCGGGCCACCGTGTCGCGGGTCATCAACGGCATCCGGAACGTCAACCCGGAACTGCACAAGGTGGTCTGGAACGCGGTCGGGGTCACCGGCTACGTCCCCAACCGCGCCGCCCGCTCGCTCGTCACCGGCCGCACCGGCACGGTGGCGCTCGTCGTCTCCGACTCCGTGCGCCACGACGACGACCCGTTCATGAGCCGCTTCTTCGCCGACCCATTCTTCGGTCGGGTGGTCGGCGGCCTGCTCAGCGTCCTGCGGCCGGGCGGCGTGCAACTCGCCCTCCAGTTCGTCGGGGACCGGGAGTCCCGCGAGCGGCTGATCGGCGACCTGCGCCAGGGCCGGGCCGACGGCGCCATCGTGCTCTCGCTGCACCCGCAGGACGGCCTCCCCGGCATGCTCGTCAACGCCGGCATCGCGGCCGTGCTGATCGGCCGCCCGGCCACCCCCGCGCCGATCAGCTACGTGGACCTCGCCAACGACGCCGGTGCCGCCCTCGCCGCCGACCACCTCTACGCCGCCTGCGGCCGCCGCCGGATCGCGATGATCAGCGGCCCGGCCGAGGTGCCCGCCAGCCAGGACCGCATCGCCGGCTTCCGCCGCGCGCTGGCCCGGCACGGGCAGCCCTTCGTGCCGTGCGTCGAGGGCAACTTCACGTACGACAGCGGCGAGCGAGCCATGCGCCACCTGCTGAGCGAGCGCGCCGTCGACGGTCTCTTCGTGGCCAACGACCTGATGGCCCAGGGCGCCCTGATGGTCCTGCGGGACGCGAACCTGCGGGTCCCGCAGGATGTCGCCGTGGTCGGCTTCGACGACAGCAGCGCCGCGCTCGCCGCCCGGCCCACCCTGACCACGATCCGCCACCCGCTGGAGGACATGGCGGCGGAGAGCGCCCGCATGCTGCTGGCCCGCGTCGCCGACCCGGCGACCGACCCGTCCTCTGTGATCTTCGAGCCGACCCTGGTGGTCCGCCAGTCCGCGTGAGGTGGTACCCGCTACGCCTGGCCCGCGAGCGACGCGGCCGCCTCGGGGTCGACCTCGACCCGGACGCGACCCGCCGACTGCTCGGCCGACAGGTAGGCGGCCACGGCACGCAGGGCGTGGTGGGGCCCGGCGCCGCGGCCGGCGAGCGCCGCGCGGTGGCCGGCGAGGACGCCGCGATGCCCGTGGCGGGCGTGCGCCGCGAGTCCCGCGGCTACGTCGACCACATCGCCGCCGCCCGCGCCTTCGGCCGCCTGCCGGCCCTGGCCGCCGCGCTGAGCGCGCCTCCTCACCTGTCCTAGCATCGGGTGGCCGATTCCCCACGACTTCAGATCATCGTTCGTGAGCCTCGGCTTCGCGTCCTGAAGATCACCCCCTCATCGGGTCTCACGCAGCATCACCGCGCGGTTGCGCGGAATAGCTAAGCGGGGAGCCCGGGACGGATGGGCGGTGCCTACTGCCCCGGATTCGCGGCGAACAGCTCCGCCATGTCGTCGGCATGGATGATGAGGAACGCCGCCACCGCGCCGGCCGTCACGGCCACAAGCAGGTCCTGAGGCCGGACCGGGGGTGCGGGTGGCAGCGCGGCTGCGGTCCCGGCTGCGGCAAGTAGCAGCACGTTGCGGACCAGGTGTGACACGCCAAGCGGCCGGTGCGCCGACCCGAAACAGGCGCAGCCTGCCCGTACGCCGCGCCGTAGCGTAATGGCGATCCCGACGGTGAGGGTGATCAGCAATATCGCGGTAGCCGTGAGCGCCACCGCGGTCATGGCTACCGCGCCGGGCAACCCGGCCCAGCCGGCGATAAGCGATGCGAGCAGATCGGCGGCCACCATCAGTTCGCCAGCGGTGAGCGCGGCTGCGACCCCCCGGACCGACCGTGCGGGAAGGAACGGCAGATCGCCCAGTGACGCGGCGAACGTCCGTTGCGCGTCGGGGCCGCGAAGCTTACTCGCCCCGGAGGTGGCGAACACCACCACGAGCGTGACGATCAGGCCGGTTGACAGGTGCGTCATCGACATCGTCCTTTCTCTTCCAGACCGGGCCTGTCAGGAAGGGTGGAGTCGCCGGATACCGATCCCGAGGACCAGCCGGGCGTCCACATAGCCGCAGCTGCGGGAGTCGTGGCTATCCGCAGTGTTGTCGCCGAGAACCACGAGCCGGTGCCGTGGCACCCGTTGTTCGGCGGTGTACCGAAGCGCGGGGAACTGTGTGCGCGGCACCGGATCACCCGGCACCGAATGCACCCGCTTGATGATCCATTCCCGGGCGCTCGTCCGGGCAAAGGGTGTGATACCCAGTCGCGGCACGCTGTGCGGGCGTTCGACGACCACGACCTGCCCGCGGCGGATCCTGGTGATCGGCCGGCGCCACACCAGGACCCGATCACCGTCGTGGTATGTGGGCATCATGCTGGTGCCGTGGACGGTGACGACCACGAGTTTCCACCGCACGAGCCACCATGCGCAGCCGACCAGGACCAGGGTAGACGGGAGGGCGTACATCATGATGTCACCATCCGGGCGGGCTCGGTGGCACCGGTGAGGTAGCCGCTGGCCTGCAGATTGAACAACCGCCGGTAAACGCCGTCGGCTGCGATCAGTGCGTCGTGGCTGCCCTGCTCGGCGATGCGGCCGTCGTCGAACACGACGATGCGGTCCGCGTCGCGTACCGTGTTGAGGCGGTGGGAGATCAGCAGCCTGGTCCGGCCAGCACCGTGCGCGCGCAACCGCGCGTGGATCGCGGCCTCCGCATCGGCGTCGAGGCCCGAGCTGGGTTCGTCGAGGATGAGCAGGTCCGGATCGGAGCGCACCAACGCACGGGCGAGGGCCAGGCGTTGCCATTGCCCGCCGGAGAGCACGACGCCGGTCTCCGGTCGGCCCTTGTCGCCGTGGCCGGAGAAGATCCTCGTGAGCAGCGTGTCGTAGCCCTTGTGGAGCCTGACCAGGTCGTCGTGGATGTGTGCATGCCGGGCGGCGCACTGGATTCGGTCGGGGTCGTGCTGTGCGGAGAGGTTGCCGACGGCGATGTTGTCCGCAGCGGAGAGGTCGTACCGCATGAAGTCCTGGAACACGACGCCGACCCGACGGCGCAGGTCCGCGGGGTCGAGTTCGCGCAGGTCGACACCGTCCCAGGTGAT
Source organism: Rhizomonospora bruguierae (assembly GCF_018397995.1). GTDB lineage: Bacteria > Actinomycetota > Actinomycetes > Mycobacteriales > Micromonosporaceae > Rhizomonospora > Rhizomonospora bruguierae. The sequence continues at coordinate 46,618 of NZ_BBQH01000016.1, read as the reverse complement.
GGCGCCTTTCGTCGGGTCGTAGAACCGGCAGAGCAGCTTCACCAACGTGCTCTTCCCGGCACCGTTCGGGCCGACGAGTGCGACCGCCGAGCCGCGCGGTATGCGGAGGTTGACGCCGCGAAGTGCCCACGGATGGTGGTCGCTGTACCGGAACCAAACGTCGTGCAGCTCGATGCCATCGAGCAGCGGCGCCGCAGACCGTGTCCGGGCCGGCGCCGGCAGATCCGACGGGGTGTGCAGCACATCGTCGTAATGCTGGAACAGCAGCAGCGCCGCGTAGACCGAGCCGACCTGCACGGCGGCGACGGTCAACGCGGACTGCACCCCGGCGATCACGGCGATCAGGATGGAGACGTCACCGACGGTCAGTGCGCCCGATGCTGCCTGACGCACTCCCCAGATGAGGCCGGCACCTGCGACCGTCGCGGCAAAGACGCCGAGCGCCAGCTGCCAGCGCAGCTCACGCCGGTCCACGGTGCGCTGTTCGCGATGGATGGTGGACAGTTCGGCGAGCATTCGGGTGGCGAAGTGCCGGCCCAGGCCGAAGAGACGGATCTCCTTCGCGGCGGCCACGCTCGACAGCAGCTCAGTGTAGAAGATGTCGCGGCGCTCCGGCTGGCCGAGCCGCCACGCGACAGCGGCTCGGCCGCGGTTCATCAGTAGTTCTACACCGAGCGCCGGCAGCGCCGCCAATATGATCACTGCGACCATCCACGGGCTGAGCACCACGAGGGTGCCGATGAACCCGACCAGGGTCAGCCCGGCCTGGCCGATGCCGATCAGGCCGGTGAATGCCTGACGCGGTGCCGCCCGGGTCGCTTGCTGGGCAAGCTGGAGCCGGTCGTGGAACACCGGGTCCTCCAGCCGAGCCAGGCCGGCCAGCCTATTGACGGCGATGAAGAGCCGGTCCCGCATCACCCGGGCCGTGCGCCGCTCCACCTCGTGGTGCGCGTAGCGGGACAGGTGCGGGACGCCGGCCACCACGACACCGAGGACGGCAAGCCCGAGCGCCAGCGGCGCCGCGTGCGGCAGCGCGGCGCTCCCTGACGCCGCGACGGCGTCGAGCACCAGTTTGGTCAGCCAAGCCGCGGCAGCCGGCGCGCCGGCGGCCAGCAACGCCGCCGCGACGAGAACAATCATCGCGGACGGGGCTGCTGCCCAGACGAGGTGGAGACAGTCCCTGACGTATCGCCCGGGGCCCCGGCCGACGGCGGGCGGCGGCGGACCGGGTATGTCGATGCCGGTCATGTCAGCGCCGGTGCCGGAAGATCGGCGACGCGGTGGCCGGTGGCGGTGACGATGCCGTCGTGGCCGACCTGCGCGAAGGACGGGTAGCTGCGCACGGCGAAGGCGGCGGTAACCGGCCCGCCGTCGGGCTCCATGACGACGCGGGCGAACGGGCTGAGTCGCGCGACGTACTCGTCGCGGTGCGACGCGCCAGCGACGACGACGAGTACCCGTGACCGGCCGCCCGGCATCGCGGCCGCGCGATCGACGAAGGCCGGCGTCTCCTCCTGGCAGGGGCGGCAGTCCGCGGCGAGGAACGCGACGAGCGCACCATCGGCAACGGCATCCAGGGAGACGGTTTCGCCGTCGATGGTGGTGGCCGAGAACGGCCCGGGAGCCTGGCCCGGCGGCAGCATCGTGGGTGTGCCCTCGCCGAACGGGCTGGTGAGACGGGATAGCCGGGTGCTGTGCTCCCGTAGCCGGCGCACGATGCCGACGGCAAGCACGAGATTTATAAGTGTCACCACTCCTACCAGCGCGGTGACGGCGTCGCCTAGGTCCATCCGAGGTGCCCTCTCTCGACAGGGCCGCCCGACAGCTCGGGCGGCCCATCCGGCGAGGCTGCGTTCAGCAGCCGCAACCGATCCAACCGGTGACGTTGCAGATCGCACCCTGCGACGAGTAGACGCAGGTGATCTCCAGCTCCTGGCGCCAGAAGATGGCGCACCGGTTGTTGCTGCAGGTGATTCCCTTGTAGGTTTCGGCCGCCGCCGGGACCTTGGGGACCAGGCGGTCGACGAGCCGATCGGTGAACGTGAGCATGCTCCTCATGGGATGCCTTCCTGGGTTGTGCGCGGATGACCGGAGGCGGGCGATCGGGGTGGCCACAACGATCTGCCAGCGGTCTACGGGACGGTCTCGGCCACCCTCGTCTGGTCCTCCTCTCCTTCGATCTGCGACTGCCCTCGCCCGGCGTGACCGCCGTGCGCCTCGGCCGGCAGTTGGGCGCTCACCAGCGCCGCGTAACGGCCGCCGGCCGCGACGAGGTCGTCGTGCCGGCCACGCTCCACCACCCGGCCGCGCTCCACGACGAGGATCGTGTCGGCGTTGACGACGGTGCTGAGCCGGTGCGCGACGACGATCCGGGTCGCCCGCAGCCGGGCGAGATTCGCGTGAACGCGGGCCTCGGTGTCCGCATCCAGATGGCTGGTGGCTTCGTCGAGCACCAGCAGCCGTGGCCGGGTCACCAGCGCCCGGGCGAGCGCCAGGCGCTGCTGTTGGCCACCGGACAGGCCGCCGCCGCCCTCGCCGAGGGGAGTGGCGTAGCCCAGCGGCATGCCGGCGATGTCGTCGTGGAGGCAGGCGAGCCGCGCCGCGTCAACGATCGCTGAGAGCGGAGTGTCCGGTGCGTTGATGGTGAGGTTCTCCAGGATCGAACCGCTGTAGACGGCGGCGTCCTGCACGACGATGCCGCATTGCCGTCGCACGCAGCGCACGTCGAGGCGTCGCAGCGGTACGCCGTCGAATCGGACTTCGCCCTCATCCGGCTGATAGAGGCCGACCAGCAGCCGGGCAAGGGTGCTCTTGCCGGAGCCGGTGCGTCCGACGATGGCGATGTACCCACCGGCCGGCACGTCCACATCGACGTCGATCAACGCGGGCGGCGCGTCCGGCTGGTACCGGAACGTGACGTCGTGCACCTGCACGGCGCCGCTGATCTCGACCGTGTCCAGCGGTGCTCCCTCAGGCTGCTCCGGCGGCTCTTCCAACACGTCCCGAAGGCGATCGATGTGGGTGCCGACGAGTTGGAAGCTCTGGTACACCTGGGACAGCGAAGTGATCGGTGACAGTGCCATGCCGGCGAGCAGGTTGGCCGCGAGCATCGTGCCGAGCGACAGGTTCCCGGCCAGCACGGCATGTGCACCGACGAGCAGCAGGACGATCGGCATGCCGACCCGGGTGAGATCGAGCAGCGCGTCCATGGTGTTGCGCAGCCCGCCCTGGCTGACAGTTGCGCCCAACTGCTGACGGTAGAGCCGGTTCCAGCGGGACAGTGCCACATTTTCGGCGCCCGCGGCCTTGAGCGACTCGATACCGGTCAGCGCCTCCACGAGGCGGCTCTGCGCCGCGGCCATCGCGGTCAGCTCACGGTCGGTGGCCCGGCGGATCGACGGCGCGTAGGCCAGCGCCACCAGCACCTGCAGCAATGCGACGCCCGCCACGAGCGCGGCCAGCGGCGGCCACACCCGCCAGAGCAGGACGGCGTAGACCACCGCCGACGCGGTGTCCAGCACCAGGGTGAACACATGCGTGGAGACGACCTCGCGCAGCATGGCACTGCTGGACATCCGGGTCAGCAGGTCACCGCTGGTGCGTAGCTGGAAGTACCGGTACGGCAGTCGGAACACATGGCGCAGGAAGGCCGACATCATGCCGTGGTCGAGCCGGGTACGCAGGCGCAGCAGCAGTTCCCGGCGCAGGTATCCGACGAGGCTCTGGCCGACGATCAGTGCGGCAGCCGCGGCGGAGAGCACGACCATGGTGTCGCCCCGGCCGGCCTGCACGACATCGTCGACGACATAGCGGGTCAGCAGCGGTGGCACCAGGCCGACCAGGGTGAGGACGACGGACGCGACCAGGATCATCGCGAACAGTGCGGGCCGGTGGGGCAGATAACGCCACACGAACCGGACGAGCCCGGCGTGGTCGCGGCGGGCGGGGACCATCCGCACGGTCGGAGTCATCTCCAACACGACGCCGCTGAACCCGGCATCGAACTCCGTGCGTTCGAGCCTGCGGCGGCCGACTCCCGGGTCCACGATGTCGGCCCGGGTCGGGCTCCAGCGCTCCAGCACGACGAAGTGGTTGCCATGCCAGTGGATCAGGGCGGGCAGCCGCACCCGGTCGAGGGCGCCCGGTGCGCAGCGGAGCGCGTTCACACGTAGGCCCAGTTCGTCGGCAGCGCGGACGAGCGCCGCTGCCGTTGTGCCGTCGCGACCGACGCCGAGGCGTTCACGCAACTCCCGGACCCTGGTCGGGCGACCGAAGTAGCTCGCGATCATGGCGAGTGCCGCCGCGCCGCACTCCGCCATGCTGGCCTGCAGCAGCACCGGTACTCGGCGCCGGAAGACACCCATCACGCCTCCGCCACGATGTCGGTGAACAAGGAGCGCCGGCCCAACACCACCGTGAGGTCGGCGATCTCGGCCGGCGGCGTGGGCAACGCGACGACCACAACGCCTTGTGGCGGGTCGCCGGGCCGTGGTGCCCACGGCCGTACCGCGACGACCCGCCCCGGCACCGGACCTGTCCGGGTGTGTGCGGTGACCGCCGCGCCGACGAGTTCCTGCGGGTCCTGCCGGGCGGGAGCGACGGCGAGCACCTCGACGCCGACGACGTCGACCGGCACGAGCCGGACCTGCCACGGGACCCGCACACCGGCGCCGATGCCGACTAGAAGGGCCATGGCGGTGACACAGAGGATGATGGCCCGCACCGGCGGACGCAGCTGGCGCTCCAGAAGGTCGCCGCCGTCCGGCGCGTCAGGGCCGGCGGCATCGGTCATCCCACGCACCTCGGTCCGGCTATCCACGGCTGCCCACCGGCGGATCGAGGAGCAACAGTGACGGGAGGCCCGGATCGACCAGGCGAAGAAACTGATAGCCGATGCCGGCGAGGCCGTACATGAGGCCGGGGATGTCCTCGACACCGGGCACCCCGGTACGCCAACCGCGCTGCAAGCCGTCGCGGGCCACGGTCTGGGCCAGGGTCAGGCACCGCCGCACCGCTTCGTCGTCGCCGCGTCGGCGGGCCAGCGTCAGCGGCAGTTCCAGGTTGCCCAGCGTGCCGTGGCAGGGCGCGTCCGTGCCCAGCCCGACCAGCATGGGCTGCGCGTCGGCATCGGTGCTGACGAGGTTCCGCCAGACCGCACGTTCCGCCACGGCGAGATCGTCGGCGGCGCCCGCATGCAGGTCGGAGAGGCCGGGGTGGTCGAGCACCGCGAACCGGGACAGGCCGATCCCGGCCGCGCCGTGACACCATGCGACCAGCGGCACGCCACCACCGCCGCGGGCCTGGTCGCGAAGGTCCGGCCAAGTGCCGGCGGTGTCGTCGCGTACCGCCCGTTCGTAGCGGAGGGCGCCGGCAACCGCCTCGGCGAAGCCCAGTCCCGGGACCAGCCGGTCAAGGCGGGCGAGGGCGAACGCCACCCCGGCGGCGCCGTGGGCCATACCGGTGAGCGGACTGTGGTCGAACCGCGCCGGCCAGGCCAGGCCGCCACGAGCGGCGACCGCGGTGTCGAGCAGGCGCCGGCCCGCCGCGACCGCCACGTCCACGGCTTCGTCCGAGGGACGGGTCCGGTCCAGCACCAGGGCGGCGACGATCGCGCCAGCCGCACCGGACACCAGGTCGGCAGACGGATCGTCGGCAACGTAGCGGCGCAACACGGGCAGCAGGGCCTCGGCGGCATCGAGGAAGTCGGGCCGATGGTGCAGCGCGCCGGCGTGGGTGAGGTAGTACATCGTGCCGCCGAACATGCCGAACACGCCGGCGTCCGCGGTGCGCCGCAGCAGCGGCGGCAACGTGCCGCGGCGGGTCACCTCGCGGGCGATCTCCCCGCCGACGAGATGCGCGCGGGCGGCGACCGCCTCAGCAGCGGCGAGGGCCGTCTCGGCGATCTCGGGGTCACCGGTCAGTGCCGCCACCGTTGACAGGAACAGGCCGATGCCCGCGACACCCGAGTAGAGGTCCGCCGGTGCGGCATCCACCGCCCAGTGCACATCCTCGATGAGACGCATGGTGATCCAGCCGATGTCCGTGCCGAGCCGGACCGCCGACGCGCACACCCGGCGGGCCAGCATCGCGGCCAGTTCATGCGCCTCGGCAGGACTCAGCGGAGCGTTGACCAGCGGGCTCGGCACCGGCGGAGCGAGCGTGGAGACCGGACCGCTCTGCAGGGAGGCGAACGCCTGGCGGATGAGCAACGTCTGTGCGGCGAGGTCGGGCTCACCGAGCCCGCGGACGTGCTCGGTGACCTCGGCGAGCGAGGGACGGTCCAGGGCGTCCGGGATTCGCTCCCCGCGGCTGTTCCACAGGTCACGGGAGTCAGGCCGGGCGGCGAAGTACGGGATGTCGCCGGCACGCAGGTCCGCGAACTCGGATACCACGAGGCGCTCACTGAGGCTGCCAGGGTCGACGCCGAACGCGAGGCGGAAGAACGTCCTGTCCCGGTCCGCCGCGTTGCGCAGGTAGTCCGGATGCAGGCTCTGGCCGAGCAGCCGCGCGTAGTACGACGTAGGCCGGGAAATGTACCGGACCGGCACCGTTGCGAACCGGTCCAACAGGCCGCCCGCCCCCAACCAGGCGTCACGGTCGGCGCAGATGGCCTGGTACGCCCAGCTGAAGCCGTCGAGCACATCCTGCTGGTAATGCCGCGGATCTGCGAGCCGACCTGCCACGCGCAACCGGCTGGCGCCGTTCACGGCCACCGGCGCCCGCTGGTCGACAAGCCGCATGGCATCGGTGCCGGCGTCGGTGGGCGTGGGCACGGTGAACGGCGTCAACTGCCGCTCCGGCACGCCGATGGCGCTGAAGTCAAGCACCGCAAGCCCCCGCTCGCCGGGCACGAAAAGCTTCCGGGGCAGCAGGCCGATGGAGGTCACGCCGCCGGCGATGGCGGCGGCCGCGGGATCGTTCCACGGCATCGCCGGTCGGGCAGGGGCGGGGTGCAGCAGGGTCTCCAGATCAACGAGCACCGGGTACGGCCCCGCAGCGATCAGGTTCTCCGTGTGCGCGTCGGTCGCGCGGACCGCGTAAAGCAGGGCGAGCAGGGCACCGGTCCGCCAGTAGTGGGCCTGTGCCTCGCCGCGGTCGGCACACTCCCCGGCGGCAATGAAGCCCGCCCAGCCGCGGTCGCCGGTGGAGGGCGGCGAGACGACGACCGGGGTGACGAGATCGTGTCTCGGTCCGCGCCCGTTGAACCACGCGACCACCGCATGCCACGCCTCGTCCACGGCCAGGGAACGCGGCTTGTAGACGACCCGGCCACCGGCAAAACTCACGATCGCGACGCTTCGGCCCCCCCGATGCCGGTCACCGGCTCCGAACTCGACTGCCTGACAGTCGCCCAACGACGCGTCGTCGCCGAACGTCCCGTCCAGCAGCGGGAGGTCCTGCACCAGGTGCCGGGCGAACGCCGTGCGTGATTCGACCCAGCCCTGGAAGACGTCGTGCAGGTACCGAAGCAGGACCGGATACTCGACCCAGAACTCATCCGCGGCCATGTCGAGCCGCCGCACGAAGTCGGCGAACCGGGCTTCGGGCGTGTCGCCGGCGAGTTCGCCACGCACCCGTGCGACGTTGAGCTCCAGCACCATCGTCGGTCCGAGTGCCGTACTGAGTTGCTCCGCCGGCCACTGGGCGGCGAGCAGTGCCGGGAGGCCGGACAGCCGCTGCCGCGATTCTCCGGCCGGCAGCGCGTCAGCGACGAGGTTGTGGAGTTGGCGCTGGAAGGCTCGTACGTACGGGCCGACGAGCCGGAGCAGGCCGAGCTGTCCGTCGGTGACCATCCAGGGCTCCGGCGGGCCCGGGTACGCCCGCGCCGCCGTCATATCCCGCAGCCAGGACGGCTCTGTCGGGTCGTTCGGCACGGGCGGGCGGAGCAGGTCGTCGACGCCGAGGCCGAACATCCCGGCTGCCCGGGGTAGTTCCGCCCCGTCGACGGGCACGTTCAGCACGTCGGCGAAGCCGCTCAGGTCCGGCGTCGGGCGGCGGGCGCCGTACGGTGCGGTGGTGGCCCGTTCGCCCAGTCGCAGTGCCCGGTGCCATGACGTCGAGCCGGGCGTGGTTTGGTCAGCGACGGTCATCTCTTTTTACTCGTCCCATCGACGGTGACACGTGGTCTGCGGGGAGTCCGGCAGAGACCTGGGGTTCCGCGGGCCCACGGGAGGCGGCGGGCCCGCGGAACAGGTGACTGCGTCAGGCGCGGTCACGCCGGTCAGTCAGGTCGCTCAGTAGCAGATGTATATAGCGGTGCAGGGCAGGATTGTGGTCCCCCCGGTGAGCGTCATGTACCAGTTGCAGCAGCCGAGGGTCGCGATCCAGGCGGTGCCGGCACCGCCGATGGCCTCCAGCTCCGCGTCGTCGATCCGCTCCAGACCCGGCTCGCCGGCCGGGTGCATTGGCAGCGATTCGCGCTCGGCGACCGGAAGGCCCGCTCGGTACTGTGGGTCCTTCCACGCACGTGCAATGTCCATAGGGGACTCCTTGGTCGATGATGAGTTCCGGCAGCTCGCGGCGAATGTCCGCTCGGTAGACACACTCCGGGTCCCGGCTTAACCCAATTCTTCGCCGGGCAGCATGGCCGGCTGAAGCGTTTGCGCTGGCAGCAAACTGCAACGGCCGTCGCCTGCCTGCATCGGCGGATCGAGCAGTAGCACCGACGGCACACTATCCATATCAGACAGTCGCAGGAGGTTGTACCCGATGCCGGCCAATCCGTACATGAGCCCGGGCACGGCGGCCGAACTCATCGGCTCGGTCCGGTAGTCGGCAGCAGCGCCGTGCCGGACGATCTGCCGCAGCGCACGCAGGCATGCCAGGTGCGCATCGTCGTCGCCACGCCGGCGTGCCGCCAGCACCAGAGCTTCCAGGTTGCCCAGGTCACCGTGGCACAGCACGTTGCTGCCCTGGCTGACGAACTGGCCACGGTGCGCTCCGAACGTCTCCCGCCGCACGATCAGCTCCGCGTCCGCCAGGCTGTCGGTGGCCAGGGTGCGCACCGCCGCCGGCAGCGGTGCGCCGAGGATACCGATCCGGGACAGCGCGATGCCGGGTGCGCCGTGGCACCAGGCGACCAGTGGCGTGGCGGAGCCGCCGTGCTCGGGCCGACGCAGGTCCGGCCAGCCGCCGGCACCGGCGTCGAACGTGCCGGCCTCGTAGCGCAGTGCCGCCTCGATCGTGGCGGCGTAGACGTCCTGCGGTTCGACGGCGTGGAGCCGGGCGAGCGCGTACGCGATGCCGCTCGTGCCGTGCGACATGCCTAGCAGCGGCCGGTCACCGAAGTTCGACGGCCAGCCGAGCCCGTCGCCGGCCGGTATCGCACCCTCGACCAGGCGGGCGGCGGCCTGCCGAGCCAGCGGCAGCGCCCGTGAGCCGGGCCGCATCCGATGCAGCGCCAACAGCGCCAGCAGTGCCCCACCGGCACCGGCGAGCAGGTCAAAGCAGCCGCTCCGGTCGATGGACAGCGCGAGCACGTCCAGCAGTTGCTCTGCGACGTCGAGCAGGTCAGGCCGATCGTGCGCTGCGGCGGCGTGCGCCAGGTAGTAGACCGTGCCGCTGAGCGGGCCGAAGGCGCCGAGATCGGCGTTCTCGGTCACGACGTCCAGCAGCAGGCGGTTGCTGTTCATCTTCCGCGGGAACGCCTCGGCCATCCGGCTCGCCCGCCCGGCGACGATATCAGCGACGCGTAACGCGGCCTCAGTGGTCCGCGGATCGGCAGTGCGACCGGCCACTGCGGACAGGAACCGTCCGATGCCGGATAGTCCCGAGTACAGGTCCAGTTCGGCCGCGCCCACCTGCCAGTGCAACTCGTCGACGAACCGCAGAATGATCCAGCCGAGGTCGTCGCCGTCGCGGATGGCGCCGTCGACGAGGCGGTGTGCTATCCGCAGCGCGGCGGCTCGGCCCTCCTCGGCGCCGAGCGGCTCGACCGGCAGTTTCTCCGTTGACAGCTGGGTCCGGTGCCCGACCCGCAGTGATTCGAACGTGCGGTGGATGAGGTCCACCTGATGGCGCAGTGCAGGCTCGGACACCTGCTCGACCCGTTGCCGTACCCGGGCGATCGGGGCGTCGTCGAGGAAATCGGCGATCACGTCGCCGGATGCGGCGTAAAGATTGCGTTCCCCGGGTCGCATCTCGAAACATGGGATGTCACCGACCCGCAGGTCGGCGAGCTCACTCGCGACGAGGCACTCCCAGCGCTGGTCGCCGTCGGCGCCGACCGCGATCCGCGCCAGCGCGCGGTCCCGCTCCGCCGAGTCGCGCAAAAAGTCCGGGTGCAGGCTGTCCAGCAGGACCCGACCGTAGTACGCCGTGGGACGGGCCACGTATCGCAGGCGCACCTCGGCGAAACCGTCGACCAGCCCGCCAGGCCCAAGCCAGCGCGCCCGTTCCGTGGCGATGCGCCGGTACGTCGCTGTGAACCCCTCGACCAGCTCGTCCTCGAACTCGGCCGGGTCGACGTCCCGCCCGCCGAAGCTCGGACGGCTGAGGCTCAGATGCGGCAACGGGGCGTGCTCGTCCACGACTCGCACGGCATCGGTGCCGAGCCCGACGAGTGACGGCACGGCGATCGGCGTCATCTGGTCGCCCCCGGAGCCCACGGCGCTGAGATCGAGCGCCCGGGCGGGCTGATTCCCTTTGATGATCATTTTCTCGGGAAGGATGCCGACCGCGGTCACCCCGGTATCTATCAGCTGCGCAGCCGGGTCAGTCCACATATTGTGCCGCCCGGCCGCCGGTGCGGCGTGGAACAGCGCCTCGAGGTCGATGATCACCGGATCGGCGCCGGAGGCGATCACGTTCTCCAAGTGCACGTCGACCCCATGCAGCGCATGCAGCAGGGCAAGCAGCGCGCCGAGCCGCCAGTGGAACGCCGCCAGCTCGGCAACCGTGGCACACCCCCGCCGCTCCACAAACTCCGCCCAGCCGTAGCCCGGGCGGGTCAACGTCTCCGGGGTGCGCAGTCGGTGCGCCGTGACCCCGTTGTTGAACCAGTCGAGCACCGCCCGCCAGGCCAGATCGACCTTGAGCGACCGCGGCTTGTAGACCACCTTTCCGCGGGCGAACTCAATCGTCGCGACGCTGCGGCCGCGCCGGTGTGTGTCGCCTTGACCGAGGCCGACCGCCACGACCTCGCCGAGACCGCTCACACCCGGCGCCAGCGCGTCAAGAGCCGGCAGATCCTCGCACAGCCGTGCGGCGAGTTCGAGGCTCGCCTCGCACCAATGCCGCAGGACGTCGTTGACGTACCGGACGAGCACCGGATACTCGTTCCAGATGGTGTGCCGGGTCGCCGGGAGGCCGAGCATCTCGACGAACGACACGAAGCGTTCCTCCGGGGTCGACCCGACGAGCCGGTCCTCCACCCGCGCCACCGCCAACTCCAGCACGGAGGTCCGCAGCACCGCCGACGTAACCGCCGACTCCGGCCATGCCGAGGCCAGCAGGTCCGGCAGCGCCGCCAGCCGGCCGCCGGCCGCGCCCGCACCCACCACGGTGGTCACCTTGCGGTGCAAGCGGCGTTGGTAGCCACGCACCTGCGGCCCCACGACGCGCAGCAGGCCGAGCCGGTCGTCCGCCGCGAGATAGGGCTCGGGGCCGGCAGTCCCGTCGGCCACCACCGCGGTGACCTCGCCGACCCACGCCGGGCGTCCCGCGTCGCCGGAAGCGGCACCCGGCGGCTCTGCGCCGCTGGTCGCGCCGCTTGAGGCAAGCACGCCCAGCAGCCCGTCAAACAGCGGCTCATCGAGGCCAAGACAGCGCAAGCCGGCCTCCAGCGCCGTCTCCGAGCCGAACGTGGTGGCCCACCGCCGTCTGCGTCGGCGGCCCAACTCCTGGTCCCCGGCGGCGGGATCCCGCTCGTGCAGATGTGCCGCCGGGCGCCACGCACCCGGGTCGAAATCGAACGGCTCGCCACCGCCCTCGGCTCCGCGAACTTGCCCCATCGATCTCCTCCAGATCCCCGTGCCGGGTCGGGATGCGACGGTGTGGCCGCCCACGCGAGGCGACCACACCGAGTACGCCCGATGCGTCAGCAGCAACCGCTCGTCCACAAACCGCACGTCCCGCACACCGAGTTCTTGGTGCAGTAGGCGGCGCTCAGCGTGACAATCGTGATGACTCCGCAGACCGGCGTGGTGGGCGTGCCACCGGAGATCTGAGCCAGCTCTGCGTCTGCGAGGATGCCGCCAGCCGGGTGCGCCGGCAGCGTGGCAAGCTCCTCGCCGGAGATCGAGTCGCGGTAGTCGAGATCCTTCCAAGCCCGTACGTGGTTCATCTACGCCTCCTCAGGCGTCTGCGGTTGGGAACAACGAACGGCCCGCCGAGCGCGCAGCACCGGTGTCGGAACGACCGGCGGCACCGGGCCGATCTCATCGTCGGCGCCGGTCGCCGGAACCGCCACGGCCCCCGCTGGCGCCCAGCGGCCAGTGCCGCAACCTGCCAGCCGTCAGCCGACTCGGTCGACCGGCGGGCGACCCGGCGCATTCCGGTCGAGCAACCCGTATGACGCGGCGATGAGGCCGGCCTGAAACCGCGACTGCGCACCGAGTTTCGTCATGGTCTCGGACACGATGCGGCGCAGCGTGCGCAGCGAGACACCCAGGTGTCGAGCCATCGCCTCATCCTTGGCTCCGCAGGCCAGCAGGCGCAGCACCGCCTGTTGCTGCGCGCCGAGCCCGTCCGGTTCGGGCTCGTCGCGCACCCGGACCGGGTGACGTGCCGGCAGGTGATCGGATGTGGACCAGAGGTGATCGAAGACCGCGGCCCACAGGTCCACCACCGGCCGGCCGCGCAACATCATCACGTCCTGGTCCGCACGGACAGGATGTCCCGCCAGTACCGCTGCCTCGTCCAGAATCGCGAAGGGCAACGGCACCGCGTCCGCCACCCGCAGTCTGGCACCGCGCCGGCCCAGCATCCGCAGGAGACGGTACGTGCTCAGCGAGTTCAGGCACGACCGCTGCACGACCAGGTTCATCCGTCCGGCCATCCGCGCCAGGGCCGGATAGGCCAGGCCGGCTGCCGGTTCACCGCTGTGCAGCTGGGTCAACAGCGGCGTCGGGCACACGAGCCGCAGCACATGACGCACGCCGCTCAGCAGCGGCCCGAGGCGGTGCGGGCACACCGGCTCGACCTGTGCGGCGGCACACCCGGCCGCCGGTTCACCCTCGGCGCCGGGCACCGCGCTCAGCGCCTCGAACACCCGTTGCTGCGCCTGGTAGACGCCTTGCAGCCGGCGATGCCGGGCGGCCAGGTCACGCCAGTGCCGGTTGGCCAGTTCGTCGAGGGCCAGGCAAGGGTTCGTCGGGCTCAACCGGCCGGAGTCGCTCCGGTACAGCAGGTCGGCGTCGACAAGCTCACCAATCGCATCGTTGACGACCCGCAACGCGATCCCGGTGGCCGTCGCCACCATGCCGGCGGTCGCGCCCGGACGGCGTTCCGCGAATCCGTAGACGGTCAACGCCGCGTCGCTGAGGTCGGTGCTGAACGCGGCCCCCGTCCTCGCACGTCCTGACAACGTCACTCCCCAAATGCGTTGGGATACACAGACATGACCGCAGCGTGACAGATGCCGCCGACCGAGCACTTGACGCCAGCGCACCATCAGGCCATTGACATCAGTGCACGTCGGCGGCGCCTTGGCGGGCCGGTACGGGAGTCGGTCGACGGCGTGTCCCGTACCGCTGGACAGCGGTACCGGCGGTCAGCCGGGCACGCCTGCCAGCAACGCGAGTGCGAGATCGTGCAGGTGGCGAAACTCTCCCCGCCGCGCCCCCTCCGCCGCGACGCGGCCGTAGCGGCGGGCGAGCTCCGACTCGCCCGCTGAGCGGTATGCGGCGGCCAGGCCGAGATGCGCCTCGGTGACCAGGTACTGGTCGGTGACGGCCTCTGCGATGCGCAGCGACTCCCGGTGTGCCGCGAGCGCCGCGCCGATCGCCCCGGATACCCGCAGCGCCTCACCGATGGCGTGATGCGCGCGGGCCTCGGTGTTGCGGTCGTCGCTCTCGACGGTGATCGCGAGGGCCTGCCGCGCCGTGTCGAGCGCTTGACGGGTCTGGCCCACCTCGCACTGCACTCGACTCATGATCACCAGCACGTCGGCCTCACCGTAGCGGTTGCCCATCTCCCAGTGGATGGCCAAGGCTCGGCTGAGTAAGTCACGGGCGTCGGCGTAGCGACGCAGCAACCGGCACGCCTCGGCCTTGTTCGCCATCGCCAGCCCCACGAGCTGTTGCTGGTCGGCGGCCAGGCGCAGCACCTGCTCGAGATGGTCGAGTGCCGACTCCACCGCGCCCATCCGCAGCAGCGTGACCGCGAGGTTGTTGTGCACATGTACCTCGATGTGCGGCACGTCCACCCCGGCGCACAGTGCCAGCGCGCGGGTCAGCAGGTCGGAGGCGGTTCGTAGCTGGCCGAGCTCGATGTAGATCGTCGCCCGGTCGCTGTACGTGCCGAGCTCGGCCTCGGTCCAGCCGCAATCCTCGGCCAGCTGGATCGCCACCGAATGGTGCCGCAGCGCCAGCCCCTGCTGCCCGATGCTTTGGTGCAGGTTGGCCAGGTTGCGGTGCGCCGTAACCTGGCCTCGGACGTCCCGGGCCGCCTGCGCCGCGGCCAACCCGGCTGCGGCGGCGGCAGTCCAGTCCGCGATCGGGCGGCGCAGTATGAAATAGCCGCGCAGTGCGTCGGACAGTTGGAAGGCGTGGTGCAGGCGCCCGTGGTCGGCGGCGTAGCGGATCGCCGCGACGAGGTTGGCCCGCTCGGCATCGAGCCACTCCAGCGCCTCGCCGCGGTGGAGGAACTCGAAGCCCTTGTCGACGTCAAGGCGTAGCATCGCGGGATACAGCAGTCGTGCGGCGGCGTCGACGCGCGCGAGGTACCAGTCGAGGAGCCGCGCGATCGACATCGCGCGGTCGTCGTCGGGCAACTGCTCACGCGCGTACAGCCGCAGCAGGTCATGGCAGGTGTACCGGTCGAGAGCAGGCTGCTCGACGAGGTGCGCCCGCAGCAGACGGCGCACCGCCCGATGCGCGGAGTCCCGGGAAGCGCCCGCGAGCGCGGCCAGCGCGTCGATGCTCAGCTCGGCCCCGGAGCCGCACCCAGCAGCCCGAACATGCGCCGCGGGAATGGGTCGAGACCCCGGTACGACAGTTCGAACGCCGCACTGACCGCAGTCCCGGGTTCATCCTCCAAAGCGAGCTCGTCGAGCAGGTTGCCGACGGTGAGGCGGTGAACGTATCCCGAGACGGACAGGTGTGGGTCCTCGCTGATGTTGGTGCCCGCGATCCGCAACGCCAGTGGCAGCCTCGCACACAGCCGCACCAGTTGTGCCGCGGCGGCCGGCTCGGCGGCCACCCCCGTGCCGGCGACACGGGCCAGCAGGTGCAGCGCCTCGGCCTCGGCGAGCACGTCGACGTGCACGGACGCGGCGGCCTCCCGCGCCACAAGGCCGACCAGCCGGTCCCGGCTGGTGATCAGCACCCGGCACCTCTGACTGCCCGGCAGCAGTGGACGGACCTGTTCCGGCGAGGCCGCGTTGTCCAGGACCACCAGGACCCGCCGGTCGGCAAGAACGCTCCGGTACAGCGAGGCCGCCTCGTCCACATCCGACGGCACGTGCTGCGGTGGGATGCCCAACGCACGCAGGAACAGGGCCAGCACGGCCAACGGGTGCATCGGGTCACCGGTGGCGTACCCTCGCAGGTTCGTGTGGAGCTGACCGTCGGGAAACCGGGCTGCGGCGCGATGCGCCCAGTGTGTCGCCAGCACCGTCTTGCCCACCCCGGCAGAGCCGCTAAGCACCGCGACCAGATTCGTGCCGGCCTCGCCGAGGACGGTGTCGAGCTGGTGCAGGAGGTCAGCGCGGCCGGTGAAGTCCACAGTGTCGGCCGGCAGCTGCCGCGGGACGGGAAGCACACCACCGGCCGGCTCGACGGGCACGCGGCCGGGCGCCGGCTCCGGACCGGCGTCCGACTCGGAGATGTCGGCGGCAGACGTCGCCGACAACGCCACATCCAGCACCTGCCGGTACGCGTCGAGGACGGCGCGGTCCGGGCTGACGCCAAGCTCCTCAGCGATCCGTTGCCGGAACAGTTCGAACACGCGCATCGCCCGGGCACGGTCCCCGGTCCCGCCGAGCGCAAGGATGAGCTGTGCGTGCACGCCGTCGTGCAATGGTTCCGCCTCCGCTGCCGCCTCCAGCACCGGCAGTGCCTGACGGTGCGCACCCATCGCCATGGCCAGCGAGGCGTACTCGACGGTCGCCGAAAGCCGCTCCCGGTGAAGCCGTACCACACGGGGATGACCGCGCAGCGCCGGCACATCCGCCGCGACGTCGCCCGACCACACCGCCAGCGCGGCCCGGTAACCGGCCAGTGCACGGGATTGGCCGTCCTGAGCTGCCGCGCCGCGGGCCTCCTGCAAGTGCTGCTGAAACCGCAGTAGGTCGAGCTCGGGCGGTGAGACGGCGAGCCGGTACCCCTGGGCGGACCGGACCAGCAGAGCGTCCCACGGCTGCGTGGTTCGCGACGAACCCAGCAGCCGGCGTAGTCGGCTGACGTAGGTCTGGATCAGGTTCGCCGCCGTCTCCGGTGGCCGCTCGCCCCACAGAGCCGAAACGATCGTTTCCGTCTCGACGGGCCAACCGGCCCCGAGCGCCAGCAACGTCAGCAGCGTGCGAAGCCGGTCCGCCTCGACCGGCCGCGGCTGGCCTGCCACGGTAACCCGCAGCGGGCCGAGCACCTCAATCGAGAGTCGTGGTGCGCTGATGAGCCCGGACCACCGGTTCCCGGACGGCACCCCTGGCACCGGCTCGCGCACCGCGCCGAGTACGGCGGACAGCCGCCGGACGACGCTGGCGTCGGGCCGGCGAGTCCGGCCCTGTTCGAGATCACGCACCGTCCCGAGCGCGACGCCGGCCAGTTGCGCCAGTTCTCGTTGAGTCAGCCCCCGGTCGCGCCGTGCGGCCGCGACCCGATCGCCCAGCCGCTCCGACACTCTTATCCCTCCATCGTCGTGCGGTCTGTCACCGCGCAGGCACCGCGAAGGTGCTTTGTCGGCAGGACATCGCCGACGGCCTCGGCACGCCGCGCGAATGCCGCAGCGTGCTGGCCCACGTCCGCCGTGATGATCGGGTCGGCTCCGCAGTCGACGGCGTCGGTGACCACGGTGTCTCGTTGGCACAGACGGCTTACCGGTCGGCCTAATATGACACAGTCAATGTGCATAGGTACATCAGCAGGTGAACTTGCCCGAATCTTGACAAGTTGGGGCGGGATGTTTACTCGCTGGAGCAGGCCACCCGCCGATCGAGATCGGGTGGGAACGGCTGCGGCGACTGCTGGTCAAGCACGGGATCACGTTCCAGCGGACCAAGATCTGAAAAGAGTCGACTGCCCCAGACTGGGATGCGAAACTCGCCCGCATCGGGCGCGTGACCAGCAACTTCCCGCGGCGGGTGTTCGCGTTCGACGAGTTCGGCCCGCTGGTAGGAAGAGCACGAGGTCGGCAAGGACCGGTTCGCCTTCAACCAGTCCCAGACCCGCCTATATACCCCGATCATGCGCCATCGTGCCGGTCATGGCCGCCCTCGCGGCCCGCGCCGTCGCCACGGCGCACGCCCGTATCAACACCGAAACCCCTCCCACACCGACCAGTCCGAACCAGCCGCCACCCGATGACTCCGATCTAATCCCATTGACTATGTTCGATATGAAACGCTGTTCAACCTGGCCACCCGCGTCTGCCGCTCCACCAGCCACCACTTACGTTGGTCCTGGTGGCGACGCCAGCATCAAGGCAGCCAAGGACGTCGAGCACGTTGAGAGCCCGCGGCCAGCGGCGCTGCGTGGCGGGCTGAGTGAAGGCCGCGGCGTTAGATATGGCGTAATAGATGAGCACGCCGAACGAGGAGAAGCCGACGACGTCGCGCAGGTCGCTGGTGGCCACGACGACGCCCACCAGGACCGCGAGCGCGACCTCGGCGTGATGCGGGACGCGGTAGCGGGGGTGGACGGCGGCCAGCCAGCCCGGCAGGCCGCGGTTGCGGGCCATCGCCAGGCCGGTGCGACCGATGTCGACGACCAGCGCCAACAGGGCACCGAGCGCGGCGAACGCGGCGCCGACGCGCACCACGGGGGCCAGGTTACCGGCGCCGGCCGCCTGGACGGCGGTGGTCAGCGGCGCCGCCGCGGCGGCGAGCCGTTCCGGTCCAGCGCCCCAGAGTGCCGCCACGCCCACCAGTAGGTAGACGGCGACCGCTGACACAGACCGCTGCGGTGACCACGACCGTCAGCCGGTGTCGTACACCGCGACGGGCGCGAGGATCCGGCAGACCCGGCAGCGCCGCAGGCAGCCCAGCAGCGATTTCGGGCACGGTGACCGCCGGTGCGCCGGACAAGGACGAGATCAGCGATGATGGCAGGGAGGGCAGGACTCACTTCGGGCGATCAACAAAGGCGCAGGAACCTCGATGATCATCTGAACGCGTCAAGCCCGCCCTGCTACCACCAGCAAGGGGCGCGTCTACACCAACCACATCAAGCCGGACCCCGTCTCGCCTTTGCCGGAGCCTTGGAGCGTCAGCACCTCATGAGCATTGGTTCGGTGCCTGCATCCGTTCAGGCGCGCGATATTGTTCCGGTATCGTATGTCTTGCGGATGGCCTCCAGACGCGGGTCGTGCGCCTGCTCGGGCAGCCAGATGTCTCCCCGGTAGGGGCGCCCGGGCCCCGGATCCTGCTTCGACAGCAGGATCGAGTGAACCTTGTCCGTGAAGTCGCGGCTCCATGCCTCCTCGGTTTCGGGGTCATCCCAGTGCAGCTCGAACCGCGCCAGCGCCTCGCCCAAGGGCATGGAACAGCTTTCTTGCAGGTCCGTCATCCGGCCGCCGCCTAAAATGACGAGCGTGTACATCCGCTCGCGCAACGGATGCGCCTGCGCCGATTCGAAGGCGGCGTATAGTTCGAGGAGCATGGGCTCGCAGTCCGGAACGACCCAATTCGAGATGGACGTGAAGTAGGAGCTGGCCATCTCGCGCGCGGACGAGGTCTGCTTCCAGTACAGTAAGGGATTGGCGTGTAGCGCCTGCGCGTTCACCTCTCCCAGCATCTCTGGGTGGGCTGCCAGAAAGTCCGAAGCCGGCAACATGCGCAGATCGAGCAGAGTCTTTTCCGACCATGCCGAAAGATCGGCCACGATGTCCGTAACCTCGTCTCCCAGGTTTTCCCGCAGCAGTTGCACGGTGGCCTCGGCGGACAGTAGGCTTACAACGTTGAATGAGCACACTGGCGCCAGCTGATCCGGCTCGAAGTGGATGCGGACCGAGACTGACACCTCCTGGGGCAGCTTGGCCGACCGTCCGAAGAAGCCATGGCCCACGCAGGTGGCCAGTTGTTCTCGGGTGATCCGCGTGAACCGCCAAGTCGCCAGCGCCGGCTCGTCTATCAGACGTAAGCGTATTTCGGTGACGACTCCCACGCCGGCGGTGGCACCGCCACGCATCGCCAGCAGCAGGTCTGGGTGGCTTTCTTCATCTACGTCGACGACGCTGCCGTCCCAGAGCACGACTCGACCGCCCGCGACGGATTGGCACCCCAGTCCGTATTTGCGCGCGAGGATAAGGTCCCACCCGGCGGTGAGGAAGTGCCCGCCCGCGCCGACTCCGAAGCAGTCGCCATGCGGCACTGCCTTGTGGTTCTTGGCCAGGATGTTGATGGTCTGCCCGAGCACGCAGCCCGGCTCCAGGAACAAGGTATCGTCGGCAATGCGACGCTGGGTCATGTTCGCTAGGTTGATCATGATGCCCGTGCAGGTCGCGCCGTTAAAGTAGCCATGGCCGCCGCTCTTGACTGACAGCGGGACCTTCCCGTTCAGTTTCAACTCAGCCATCAGTTGCAGCGTCTGCACGACGCCCCATTCGCTGCGCGGAGAGACGACGACGGCCGGTACGACGGCCGCGCGGTCGTGCATCGCGGCGTTCGCCGGGAAATCGATGCCATTTGTCTCCTCGACCTGAATTCCTCGCAACCTCAATCTGTTCACGAATTCTCGATAGCTGACTACATCTTCGCGAGCATTCATAGAGATGACCCTCCTGTGAGTTGAAGAATTCGGCACGTCCGAGTCAGCCACAAGCGCTGCAAAGGAGCTCCCACACTTGAGAGTCAGCAGTTCCGGCTCGCCGAATAGGCGGGTCATCCCCCAAGCAGAACAACCGTACGACCACGCCGGCGATCACCATGCCTTGCCGAGAAATCCGGGTTCGCAATGTATGCAACGAATTTGGCGCGGTGCAGGAATTTGATAGATAGCACAATCTATACAATCCCTACTTTTAGGCAGGCTTGAACTGAAGGCAACTAAACGATTGGCGAGCCGCGCGGCATTCGCACCGGGCGTGTCGGTAATCTTGAAGGCAGGAGCTACGTTAGAACACGCTCAAGGGTACTGACTTTCACCCGGGTCTGGTCATATCCGCGGCTTAGCCAAGCTCATCGCCACCAATCGATACGGGCCACCGACGCCTCCAAGAAAGGGCCGTAGGAGGTGGTGGCACCTCACGGCCTCCTGCAGACGCCGGGCCGAGCCGGGCTTCCGCGCCAGCGGTTGGGGGTGGGTAGCGCGGTCACGGTGGGCACCTCCGCTGCGACCAACGAACTGGATGATCATCATTGTTGATACATGGACGCCAAAAGTCACTACACCCGTGTCCAAATTTCAGGCGCCCTAATCGAATCGAACTATGTCCGCTTGCCCGATTGACGTCCTCGCCGGCCAGTCGATCTGGCGCGTCATGAGCTGCGGGTCATCGTCGGCGGGAACGCCCCCATCCCGGCGCCCAACTGACACTGTTCGAGCACCGCGACGGCTGGCGCTACACCGCCTTCATCACCAACACCCCGACAAGGGCCCTGCAGTGGTTGGAGGCCCCTCACCGGACCCACGCTCGTGTCGAGGACCGGATCCGCTGCGCCAAGGACACCGGCCTTCGCCGGCTACCCTCCCGCGAGTTCGCCACGCCGCCTGGTGCACTGCTGCGGCGATCGCCATCAACCTGATCGCCTGGCTGCAGCTCATCGGCCTCGACAGCACTGGCCAAGGCCGAACCGAACGGCTGCGCTGCCGGATCCTGCACACCGCCGCCCGCCTCGTGCACGGCCAGCACCGCCGCTGGCTACGCATCCCACACGTGGCCCCACGGCCGAACAGATCACCGTCGCGCGAGACCGCCAGCCAAGGCGCTCACCTGTTGATCCCGGTCAAGGGCAACCAGTGCGCCACGAGGCGCTCTGACACATCCCCGCCGCAGGCGGGACAGACTCGAAGGGAGGTCTGCTGGGTCTGATGGCTTACCTGGAGCCGAAAGGTGAAGGGGACAAGAGCATGCCAGGAAACCGGCGGCTGGGTCCAGGCGCCTGGGACAGCGTGTCGGGGGACCCGCGCGGTATGGCGAAGGCTTGATTGCTTGAACCCCAATCTCCAGCGGCAGCACTTTACTGCGACCGGAACGGCACCTGGAACCGGTGTCCGTCGTGGCCGGGGTGTACTGGTTCGCCCTGGTCAACCTTCGCGGCGGGAGCGATGTCCAGCGAGGGCATTCAAGGAGATGAGTGGGGCGTCTGGGCCGTGCTGATCGTGTGTCCACGGGCGTTTCAAGATCACGATGTGAATCCGAGGATGGTGAAGGGCCTGGTCATGTTCCGGCTGGCCCATCGGGTGGCTTCGGTGATGTCGGAGCGTCCGGCCAGGCGTAGCGCGTTGATGGCCAGGTTGCGTAGCGAGGCCAGGACGCGAGGTCCGGAGCGGGTGCGGACTCGGGAGTGGTCTTCGCGGTAGCAGGTGTCGCCGGAAAGCTGACCGGCAAGCACGGCGCCAGCCTCCCCATGACCATCGGATACACGCTCGTCGGCGCATCCCTGCTCGGGATGCTCGTCCTCCGGCCCGATACCCCGTACGGGGTGACAGCGATCCTGTTCCTCGTCAACGGAATCGGCCAAGGCCTCGCCATTACCCCTGCCACCGCCGCCGTGCTGCACATCGTGCCGCCCCAACGGGCCGGCATTGCCGCCGCCACTGTCAGCGCGGCACGCCAGTCCGACACCGCGCTCGGCATCGCCGTTCTCGGCGCACTCGGCCACGCGCAACTCGCAGAGCGCGGCTCTACCAACGAACTCACGGGTGGCCTCCACATCGCGATGCTCGTTGGCGGCATCGTCGCCCTGCTCGCCGCGCTCGCACTCGGAATGTTCCTCCGACCCGGTCACCGCATAGCGAGGGAGGCCGGGTCCGCGCGTACCGGCGACCCGGGCCATCGGGCTCTTCGAACTTGAGTGGGGTTGGTGGGGTGGCGCGACCCGGGTGTGCGGGTTCGCGGCTCTTCAGTGATCATCTGAGTGTCTGGATCGGACGGTCATACGGGACTTGCCGGTAGGTGGGCGCCCTGGTCGGCTGCGGTGGCGTAAGCGGCGCTGGCACTGCGACCGGCGGGACCCTCAACCACCAATCCTGTCCTCGGCCGCGCGCCAGGCCACCTCGTCGCCGCGCGGCTCGTACCGCACGATGTGTTGGGTCTGGCGCAGCACGGTTCGCATGGCTGCGAGGTCACCGTCGATGGCACCGGCGGCACGGGCCTGCACCAGGATGTTGCCGAGCGCGGTGGCCTCGACCGGTCCGGCGAGGACGGGGAGCGCGCAGGCGTCGGCGGTGAGCTGGCACAGTAGTTCGTTGCGGGCGCCGCCGCCGACGATGTGCACGGCGTCGACGTGGCGGCCGGAGAGCTGTTGCGCCTGGCGCACGGCGCGGCGGTGGGCCAGGGCCAGGCTGTCCGCGATGCACCGGACGATGGCGGCGGGGGTTGTGGGCACCGGCTCACCGGCGCGCCGGCACGCATCGGCGATGCGCGCCGGCATGTCCCCGGGTGGCAGGAACGCTGGGTTGTCCGGGTCCATGACGGACCGGAGTGCTGGCTCCTGGGTCGCGTGGCGCACCAGACCGGGCAGGTCGCTGGTGCCCCAGGTACGCAGGGATTCCTGCAGCAGCCACAGGCCCATGATGTTGCGCAGGTAGCGGATCGTTCCGTCCACACCGGATTCGTTGGTGAAGTTGGCGCGCCGGCTCGCTTCGGTCAACACCGGGGCGTCGAGTTCGACGCCCACCAAGGACCAGGTGCCGCAGGAGATGTAGGCGAAGTGTTCCCCCGCCGCCGGCACGCCCATCACCGCGGACGCGGTGTCGTGCGAGCCTACCGCCACGACGCCCGGCTCGCCGGGCAGCCCGAGGTCCGCCAGGACCGGCCCGATCCGGGTGCCCGGCTCGCGTAGCGGCGGGAACAGGTCGGTACGGATCCCCGCGTCGGCCATGAGGTCGACCGCCCAGCCCCGGCGGCGTACGTCGTACAGCTGCGTCGTCGAGGCGTTGGTGATCTCCGCGCCGATCTCCCCGGTGAGCCAGTACGCGATGAGGTCCGGGATCAGCAGCAGCCGGTCGGCGATGTCCAGCTGCGGCGTACCGGCGGCCGCGATGAGCTGGTAGAGGGTGTTGAATGGCAGTTGCTGCAGCCCGGTGGTGGCGTAGAGCCGCTCCGCGCCGAGGTGCCTGGTCACCCGCTCGGGGATTCCGTCCGTGCGGGCGTCACGGTAGTGCACCGGGTTGCCGAGCAGCGCCCCGGAGGAGTCGAGCAGCCCGTAGTCGACGGCCCAGGAGTCGATGCCGATGCTGGTCACGGGGCCTGCGGCGCGCAGGCCGTCGAGGACGCCCCGCCACAGGCCGAGGATGTCCCAGTGCAGGGTGCCGTCGGCACGTACCGGCTCGTTGGGGAATCGGTGCGCCTCCGTCAGGTCCAACCTTCCGGCGCCGACGCGACCGACCATGACCCGGCCGCCGGATGCGCCCAGATCGACGGCGGCAAGGGTGGCGCTCATAGCATCCCCCGTCGGACCGCCCATACCACGGCCTGGATCGACGCGCTCACACCGAGCCGGTCGCAGACGGCCCGTACCCGCCGGCGCACGGTTCGCTCGGAGAGCCCGAGCCGCCGGGCCACCGTCTCGAGCGGTAGACCCGCCGCCAGCAGCCGCAGCAGCCGCAAGTCCTCCTCGTCGAGCACCGGTTTCTCCACGATCACCGTCGTCCTCATCTCGCGCCCGTCCGGATCAGCGCAGGAAGGCCGCGGCGACGCCGGCGTCGACGGGGAGGTGCAGCCCGGTCGTGTGTGACAGGTCGCCGGCGGTGAGCACGAAGACCGCGTTGGCCACGTGTTCGGGCAGCACCTCCCGTTTGAGCAGGGTGCGCTGGGCGTAGAACTCACCGAGCTTCTCCTCCGGCACGCCGTAGACGGCGGCGCGTTGGGCGCCCCAGCCACCGGCGAAGATGCCGGAGCCGCGTACCACGCCGTCGGGGTTGATGCCGTTGACCCGGATTCCGTGGCCGCCGAGCTCGGCGGCGAGCAGGCGAACCTGGTGGGCCTGGTCGGCCTTCGCGGCGCCGTAGGCGACGTTGTTGGGGCCGGCGAAGAGGGAGTTTTTGCTGGAGATGTAGACGATGTCGCCGCCCATTCCCTGGTCGATGAGGACGCGGGCGGCCTCGCGGGAGACCAGGAAGGAGCCTTTGGCCATGACGTTGTGCTGGATGTCCCAGTCCGCCTCGGTGGTCTGCAGCAGGGACTTCGACAGCGACAGCCCGGCGTTGTTGACCACGAGGTCCAGCCCGCCGTAGGCGAGCACGGCCGCGCGGACCGCGGCGGCCACCGCCTCGGTGTCGGTGACGTCCAGCGGTACGGCCACCGCGACGTCCGGGCCGCCCAGTTCGCCGGCGACTGTTTCGGCGGCGGCGGTGTCCCGGTCGGTGACGACGACGCAGGCGCCCTCGGCCGCGAGGCGGTTGGCGATGGCCCGGCCGATGCCGGAGCCGGCGCCGGTGACCAGGGCGATCCGGGTGGCGAGGGGCTTGGGCTTGGGCATCCGGGCTAGCTTGGCCTCTTCGAGTGCCCAGTATTCGATGCGGAACTTCTCCGCCTCGTCGATCGGGGCGTACTGCGACACGGACTCGGCGCCCCGCATGACATTGATGGCGTTGACGTAGAACTCTCCGGCGACCCGGGCGGTCTGTTTGTTGGCCCCGAAGCTGAACATGCCCACGCCCGGCACGAGGACGATGGCCGGGTCGGCGCCGCGCATCGGCGGGCTGTCCGGGGTGGCGTGCCGCGCGTAGTGGGCGCGGTAGTCGTCGCGGTAAGCGGCGTGCAGTTCCCGGAGCCGGGCCACCGCGTCGGCCAGCGGGGCGGCCGGTGGCAGGTCGAGCACCAGCGGGCGGACCTTGGTACGCAGGAAGTGGTCCGGGCAGGAGGTGCCGAGCGCCGCGAGTGCGGGGTGCCGCTGGCGGGCGACGAAGTCGAGCACCGCGTCGCTGTCGGTGTAGTGCCCCACCTGGGGGCGGTCGGTCGATGCCAGGCCACGGATGATCGGGGCCAACGCCGCCGCTCTGGCGCGCCGCCGATCCGGGGGCAGCGGCTCGTAGCCGGGGATCATCGGGCCGAACGGCTCGGACCGGCCGTGCTCGTCGAGGTACGCCTGCGCGGTGTGGATGATCTCCAGCGAGTGGCGCTCGCACTCCTCGCTGGTGGCGCCCCAGGCGGTGATGCCGTGCCCGCCGAGAATGACGCCGATCGCCTGCGGGTTGGCCCTCGCCACGGCGGCGATGTCGAGGCCGAGCTGGAAGCCGGGTCGCCGCCACGGCACCCAGAGCACCCGGTCGCCAAAGATCTCCTTGGTTAGCTCGGGACCGTCGGCGGCGGTGGCGATCGCGATACCGGCGTCGGGGTGGAGGTGGTCCACGTGCGCGGCGTCGACCAGCCCGTGCATGGCGGTGTCGATCGACGGCGCCGCGCCACCCCGTCCGTGCAGGCAGTAGTCGAACGCCGCGACCATCTCGTCCTCCCGATCGACGCCGGGGTAGACGTCGACGAGGGCGCGCAGCCGGTCCAGGCGGAGCACCGCGAGGCCGGCCTCGGTGAGCGTGCCGAGGTCGCCGCCGGAGCCCTTGACCCACAGCAGCTCGACGGGGCCGCCGGTCACCGGGTCGGTGGCCTCGCCCTTGGCGGAGGTGTTGCCGCCGGCGTAGTTGGTCGTGGCCGGGTCGGCGCCGAGCCGGTTGCTGCGGGCGATGAGCGCCTGAACCTCGGAATGCATCGTCCTCACGTCCTCTGTGCGTTCTCGGTGGTGGTCAGGCGCCCCAGCCGGCCTGGTGGCCGCCGACGCGTTCGGCGCGAATCTTGTCGAAGTAGCCGGAGCGGGCGTACGCGGCCAACGGGTCCGGGTCCAGCCCCGCCTCCTCGCGCACCTCGCGCAGCAGCGGGCGGACATCCGTGGCGTAGGCGTCCATCAGCACGGCGTTCGCGCCGAGCACGTCCCCGGCCCGCTGCGCGGCGGCCAGCGCGTCGGCGTCCACGAGCAGCGCCTTGGCGGTGGCCTCCTGCACGTTGAGCACCGAGCGGACGATCGCGGGAATCTTCGGCTCGATGTTGTGGCACTGATCGAGCATGAACGCGATCCCGGCCTCCGGGCGCAGCGCGTCCCCGCGGACGATCTCATACATGATGCGGAACAGCTGGAACGGGTCCGCCGCCCCGACCATGAGGTCATCGTCGGCGTAGAACCGGGAGTTGAAGTCGAAGCCGCCGAGCTTCCCGGCGCGCAGCAGAAACGCCACGATGAACTCGATGTTGGTACCGGGCGCGTGGTGCCCGGTGTCGATGACCACCTGCGCCTTCGGCCCGAGTTCCCGGCAGTGCACGTAGGCGGTACCCCAGTCCGGCACATCGGTGGTGTAGAACGCCGGCTCGAACAGTTTGTACTCCAACAGCAGCCGCTGGCCGTCACCGAGCCGGTCGTACACCTCGCGCAGCGCGGCGGCGAGCCGGTCCTGCCGGGTACGGATGTCGTCCTGGCCCGGGTAATTCGTGCCGTCGGAGAACCACAGCTTCAGGTCACGCGAACCGGTGGCGTCCATGATCTCGACGCACTCCAGGAGATGGTCGGTCGCCTTGCGCCGCACCCGCGGGTCCGGGTTGGTGACGCTGCCGAGCATGTAGTCCTGGTCCTGGAACACGTTCGAGTTGATCGCGCCGAGCCGCACCCCCAGGTTCGTCGCGTGCTTCGCCAGCGCGGCGTAGTCGTCGACCCGGTCCCACGGGATGTGCAGGGCCACCATCGGCGCCACCCCGGTAAGGCGGTGCACCATCGCGGCGTCGGCGATCTTCTCGTACGGGTCGCGCGGCACGCCCTCCTGCGGGAACACCTTGAACCGGGTGCCGGAGTTCGCGTACGCCCAGGAGGGGGTCTCGATGCGCTGCGCGCGCAGGGCCTGCCTGACCCGCTCGTGGGTCGGCGCGTCGGGCTGGATCATGCTGTTTCTCCCGTCTGGGCGGCGAGCTGCGCCTCGAGGTTGAAGACCTCGTCCAGCGGCCGCATGGACTGGTCGGCGGTGCCGCGGTCGAGGTTGAGAAAGAAGGACGCCATCTCCGCCTGCCAGCGGGCGTTGACGTCGCGGGCCTGCATGGCGGTCCGGGCCGCCGCGAAGTCGTCGGTAACCAGGAACCCCACGAGCAGGCCGTCCTCGCGCAGGAACAGCGAGTAGTCGCGCCATCCGCACTCGGCCAGCGCGGCCAGCATCTCCGGCCAGACCCGCACGTGCCGGGCCCGGTACTCCTCCAGCCGGTTCGGGTCGACCTGCAGGGTGAAGCAGATGCGGGGCATGGTTCTCCCGTCGGTGCGCCCGGCCGGTGCCCGCGAGGAGCGCCGGCACCGGCCAGGCGGCGGTCAGAACTGGAACTGGTCGATGTTGTTCTGGTCAAAGACGGTGGGTGGGCCAAGCACGACCACCCCGTCCTTGCCGACGGTGTACTCACCGAGCTTGCCCGCCTTGAACTTGTCGCCCTCGGCGCCGCTGATCTGGCCCGAGGCGAGCGCAGCGCCGGCGTAAGCGGCGAGGTAGCCCAGGTCGGCGGGGCTCCACAGCGCGAACGCGTCGACGGTGCCGTCCTTGACGAACTCGCGCATCTGGTTCGGGGTGCCCAGGCCGGTCAGCTTGACCTTGCCCTTGTACTGCGAGCCGCTCAGGTAGCGGGCGGCGGCGGCGACACCGACGGTGGTCGGCGAGATGATGCCCTTCAGGTTGGGGTACGACTGCAACAGGCCCTGGGTCTCCTGGAAGGACTTCTGGTCCTCATCGTTGCCGTACGCCACCGTGACCAGCTTGATCTTGCTGTACTCGGACTTCTTCAGCTCTTCCTTCATCAACGCGATCCAGGCGTTCTGGTTGGTCGCGTTGGCGGTGGCGGAGAGGATGGCGATCTCACCCGCGCCGCCGATCTGCTCGGAGATGAGCTTGACCTGGTTCTCGGCGATGCCCTCGGCGGTGACCTGGTTGACGAAGATCTGGCGGCACTCCGGTTTGGTGTCGGAGTCGAAGGTCACGATCTTGGCGCCGGCCGCCTTCGCCTGGTTCAGGGCGCCGCAGATCGCGTTGGGATCGTTGGCCGAGGTCACGATGACGTCCATGCCCTGCTGGGACAGGGTGTTGATGTAGCTGACCTGGGACGAGGCGCTGGCCTCGGATGGGCCGACCTCCTTGAACTCGCCCTTGATCTCGGTGACCGCCTCCTTGCCGCCGTTGTCGGAGGTGGTGAAGTAGGGGTTGTTCACCTGCTTCGGCAGGAAGGCGATCTTGAGTCCTTCCTTGAGCTGGGCGTCCGGGTTGGCGGCGCCGCTGGTCTGCGAGCCGCCGCCGGTGTCGTTGCCGGACTTCTCGCGGGTGGTGCCACCGCAGGCGGTGGTGAGCAGCAGCGCGGTGAGGGTGAGGGCGGTGGCTCCGAGGCGGAGGCCCCTTTGATTGGCAGACATCGATATCCTTTCCGAGTGGTGGGGGAAGCGGAGACGGTTACGACGCGGTGAGGTGCGCGCGTTGCCGTCGGCGGTGCAGCCGGGCGCGGAGGTTCGCGACGGCGTTGGGAAGCACCACGGAGGCGATGAGCAAGGTACCGGTGACGATCGTCAGCGCGTTCGCATCGACGTCGGCGAGTTGCAGCGCGTTGCGCAGGACGCCCAGCAGCAGGACGCCGCCCACCACACCGAGCAGGCCGCCACGGCCGCCGAAGATGGACACCCCGCCGAGCAGGACGGCGGTGACCACGGTCAGCTCCAGGCCCGTGGCGTTGTCCCCGCGGGCGCTGGCGTAGCGCAGGGTCCAGAAGACGCCGACCAACCCGCAGACGGCACCGGAGACCACGAACAGCCAGAACTTGGTCCGGGCGACAGAGACGCCGGCGAACGTGGCGGCCTGGTCGTTGTTGCCCATGGCGTACAGCGCCCGCCCGACCGGGGTGGCGTGCAGGACGACGCCGAACACCACCGCCAGCAGCAGCACCGGGACGACGGCGGCGGGGATCGACGCGCCGGGGAGGTTCCGCACCGCGGCGGCGGTCCAGCTGGGCGGAAAGTCGGCCACCGCCTGGTCGCCGAGCACAACGAACGACAGTCCCCGATACAGCGCGAGGGTGCCGATGGTGACGGCCAGCGACGGCAGGCCGAACCCGGTGATGAAGACGCCGTTGACCGCGCCGAGCACGCCGCCCAGCAGCACCACCAGCACGCAGATCAGCTCCAGCGACAGCCCGCTGGACAGCCACATCTGCCCCATCAGCGTGCTGGACAGCCCGACCATGCTGGCCACCGACAGGTCGATCTCGCCGGTGATCACGATCAGCGTCATGGGCAACGCGAGTAGCGCCAGCGGCACCAGGTCGAGCAGCAGGAACTGGGCGTTGCGGCCGGTGGCGAAGTTCTGCACCGACGCGCTGGCCAGCAGCACGGCGACCACCAGTGCGGCCACGACCGCCGCATCCCAGGAGCCGAGCGCCCGGCGCAGGGCGGCGAACCGGCCCCCCTCCCGCTCGGTCTCGACGCCCGCGCCGGACGGCGGCGCGGTATACAGGCTGTCATGCGCCATGGGCGCTTCCCCCTCTGAGCCGGGCCGCCGTCCGGAGGGCCAGGAGTCGGTCCAGGCCGATGGCGGCGAGGATGAGCGCGCCGACCACGGCCTGCTGCCAGAACGGGTCGATGCGCAGGACAGCCAGCGAGCTGCCGATCGTGGTGAGCAGGACGGCACCGAGCGCGGCACCGTACACGCTGCCGCTGCCGCCGAAGATGGCCACCCCGCCGACCACCGCGGCGGCGACGACCTGCAACTCCAGTCCGGCGCCGGCGGCCGCGTCGAGCGTGCCGAACCGGGCGGCGTACAGCACGCCGGCGAGGCCGGCGAGCGCCCCGTTGGCGGCGAAGACGGCGAACACCCGCCGGCCCACCGGGATTCCGGACAGCCGGGCGGCGGCCGGCTCGGAGCCGATCGCGTAGAGCTCCCGACCGCTGCGGTAGGAGCGCAGGTAGAAGCCGGCGGCGGCGACCACGACCAGGGCGACCAGGAAGAGCACGGGTACACCGAGCACCGTCTGGTTGCCCAGACGCAGGAACGACCGGGGCATATCGGCGGCGTTGATCTGCCGGCCGGCAGCCCAGTAGTAATCGATGCCACGGAAGGCGTAGAGGGTGCCCAAGGTGATGACCAGCGCCGGGACCTTGGCCACCGCGATCAGCCCGCCGTTGACCACCCCACACAGCCCGCCCAGCGCGACGCCGACCAGGAGGGCGACCGGCCAGGGCGTGCCGGGCGCGGCGAGGAAGAGCTCACCGGTGGCGAAGGCGACGAGTCCCAGAATGGACCCGATGGACAGGTCGACGTTGCGGGTGACGATGACCAGGGTCTGGCCGACCGCGAGGATCACCAGGATCGCGCAGCCCAGCAGAAGATCCTTGATGCTCTGCGCGCTGAGGAAGCGGTCGTTGCGCATGGTGGTGACCAGGATCAGCGCGGCGAGCGCGATCAACAGGCTCAGCTCCCGTACGGCGAGTAGCCGCTCGGTGAGGCCGCGGCGCGGCCGGCCGGGGCCGGACGGCGGGTGATCCGCGACCCGCTCGGACGCGCCGGTGTCGGTGCGACTCATGCGGCGGCTCCCTGACCGGTGGCGGCGAACATCACGGAGGTCTCGTCGGCCTCGGCTCGGGGCAGCTCGCGGACCACGCGGCCCTCGTGCATGACCAGGACCCGGTCGGCCATGCCGAGCACCTCGGGCAGCTCACTGCTGATCATCAGAATGGCCAGGCCCGCACCGGCCAGTTCAGAAAGCAGCCGGTGCACCTCGGCCTTGGTGCCGACGTCGATGCCGCGGGTGGGTTCGTCGATGATCAGGATTCGTGGTTCGGTTGCCAGCCACTTGGCCAGCACAACCTTCTGCTGGTTACCGCCGGAGAGGGTCGCCACCGGCGCGGCGAGCCGGGAGGTCTTGACCTGTAGCCGGCGAGTCCAGCAACGGGCCTCGGCCCGCTCGGCGCCGCCGAGTAGCAGGCCGAGCCGGCTCAGCGCCCGGCGGCGGGCCAGGGTGGCGTTACGTTCCACCGACAGCTCCATCACCAAGCCTTGCTGGCGGCGGTCCTCGGGCACGAGCGCCATACCGGCGGCGATGGCCTTGCGCGGGTTGCCCGGCCGCAGGACCCGGCCGGCGACTCGTACCTGGCCGGCGTCGTAGCGATCGACACCGAAAATGGCGCGGGCCACCTCGCTGCGCCCGGCTCCGACCAGCCCGGCCAGTGCGACGATCTCACCGCCATGGACGGTGAAGGACACGTCGGAGAAGACACCGGCGCGGCTGAGCCCACGCACATCCAGCAGGGTGTCGCGCAGCGTGGTGTCCTGCTTCGGGTAGAGCGAGGAGACGTCGCGGCCAACCATGCGCCGGACCACCTCGTCGACGGTGAGGTCGGCGGCCGGGTCGCTGGACACCCACGCCCCGTCGCGCATGACGGTGATCCGCTGGCACAGGTCGAACACCTCGTCGAAGCGGTGCGAGATGAACAGCACCGCGGCGCCCCGCTCGCACAGCGACCGGGCGACCCCGAAGAGCCGCTCCACCTCGACTCCGGAGAGCGCGGCGGTCGGCTCGTCCATCACCAGAACCCGGGCATCGAATGAGAGCGCCTTGGCGATCTCGACGAGCTGCTGGTCGGCGATGGACAACCCGCGCGCCGGGCGGGTGGGGTCGATCCGGACGCCGAGGCGTGCGAACAGCCGCTCCGTGGCGCGGTTCATCGCCCTGCTATCGATGCGGCGCGCGCCGCGCAGCGGCTGCCGGCCCATGAAGATGTTCTCCGCGACCGACAGGTCCGGAAACAGGGTGGGCTCCTGGTAGATGACCGCGATGCCGGCGGCGCGGGCGTCGGCGGGGCCGCGCAGCACCAGGGGCTGTCCATCGAGGGTCATGCGGCCGGAGTCCGGGGCGTGGGCGCCGGCCAAAACCTTGACCAGGGTGGACTTGCCGGCCCCGTTCTCCCCGACGAGCGCGTGGGCCGCACCGCGGTGCAGCGCCAGGTGCACCCCGCGCAGCGCGGCCACGGCGCCGAACGACTTGGTGATGTCGTCGAGGACGAGCAGCGGGGACGTCTGCGTCCCGTCCGTGTCGGGGCTCATCCGACCCCCTTCTGAATCGTTTCATCGTCGGTGGCTAGGACGGTAGGGGTTAGGATTTGCATGCGTCAAGAGGTTTCCAGGAGATTTCTTCGCGATTCCACCGGCCAGCGGCGCGAAAGAGGGCGCCTGGCCTCGCGCCATGGATCGAGGAGATTCTCCACACGCGGTCCGCGGTGGATGAAACGTTTTAGGGCGTTCTACACTACTGCCGATCATCGCCCCAATCCAGACCTCGGGCACCGAACGCCCGCACCATCGCAGGTACACGTCATCGAGGGAGCCATGACAGCGGCAAGCATCAAGGAGGTGGCCAGGCACGCCGGCGTGTCGCTGGGGACGGTCAGCAACGTGCTCAACCGGCCGAACGCCGTCGCTCCGGCCACCCGTCAGCGGGTCCTCGACGCCATCGCCGAGCTCGGCTACGTTCGCAACGACTCCGCGCGGCAGCTACGCGCCGGCCAGAGCCGCACCATCGCCATCGTCGTCCTCGACGTGGCCAACCCCTTCTTCACCGATGTGGTCTGCGGCGCCGAGCAGGTGGTTGAGGAGGCCGACGCCATGCTCGTCGTCTGCAACAGCGGCGAGAACGATGCCAGGGAACGCCGGCACCTCGAGCTGCTGGAGGAGCAGCGGGTACGCGGGGTGCTCATCACCCCGGTCGGCCATGGCCAACAGCCCCGCCTCGACCGGCTTCACGAGCGGGGCATTCCGGTGGTGCTCGTCGATCGTGGATCCGGTCGGGCCGGCCGATGCTCGGTGGCGGTCGACGACCTGCTGGGCGGCCGACTGGCCATGGAGCATCTCCTGGACCAAGGCCACCGCCGCATCGCCTACCTCGGTGGACCCTTCTCCATCCCGCAGGTGGCCGACCGGCATGCCGGCGCCGCGGCAGCGCTTGCCGAACGCGACGCCGACGCACAGCTGCGAATCGCGAAGACCACCAACCTGACCGTAGCCGCCGGCCGGCGAGCCGCGGCGGAGCTGTTGACCCTACCCGCCGCGCAGCGCCCCACCGCGGTCTTCTGCGCCAACGATCTGATCGCCCTTGGCGTACTTCAGGAACTGACCAAGCACGGGCGGCGGGTGCCGGATGACGTGGCGATTGTCGGCTACGACGACATCGAGTTCGCCGGCGCCGCTGCCATCCCGCTGTCGTCGGTACGCCAGCCCCGCGAGCAACTGGGGCGGACCGCGGCCCAACTGCTGCTGGAGGAGGCCGACGCTGGTGCGACGCACCGGCACCGGCACGTGGTGTTCCAACCCGAGCTCGTCATCCGGGCATCAAGCGACCGGCCCCGGCGGTGACTCCGGCGGTCGCGCCCGGGAGGCCGCCATCGTAAGCAGGTGCGCTCCTTCACCACGTGATGCCGGATCTACGGAAGATGCGTGACTGGCTGATCGCGCAGCGGTTCACCGTGGCGGGGATGGCCCCGCCGCCCGCCCCGCACTGTGGCCGGGCGGGCGGCGACGTTCTTCAGTCAGCGAGGTATGGCCGCGACGGTGAAGCGGTAGGTGCCCGAACCGACCTCGTACACGACGAAGGCATCCCCGACGCTGACCCGCCGGGCACCGCCGGTCGCGGTGACGTGTTTGGCCTTGGAGCCCAGCCGTGGTACATGCACGCGCGCGGTGGTGTTCGCGGGGATCTCGACCATCAGGTGGAAACTGCGACCCGAGCGCTCCCAGCTGGACGAGACACGACCTCGCACCGTCTCCTGGGTGACACGCACGTGGTCCAGACCTCGCGGCACCTGGGGTGCGACCGTCATCGCGGCGTAACCCGGTGCGGTCGGGACGATCCCGCCCAAGCGGGTGAAGAACGATGCGCTGATCCCAGCGAACATGGCGTGGTCGTGGGTGATCATCGGCGCGTTGTAGACCCACTGCTCCCAGGGTGTGGTGCCCCCATTGTCAATCTGGAAGCCGAAGCTGGGGTAGGTGTGCTTGCCCAGCACCGTCATCGCCACGTCCATCCTGTCGATGGCAGCGAGCGCGTCCATGAGGTAGCGGGTGCCGAAGATCCCCGTGTCGAGATGACCGTTGTTGTCGACCAGGATGGTCCTGACGAGGTGGCGGCCCACCGCCTCCACGTTCGCCTCGGGCACCATGCCGAAGGCCAGGGGCAGCACGCTGGTGGTCATCCGGCCACTGCCGTACCTGTCCCCCGCGGCGGAGAGGAACTCGTCGTTGAAGGCGTCGCGAATCCGCTTGGCCAACGCCTCGAAGCGCGCCTTGTCCTTGGTTTTGCCCAGCGCGGCGGCGGTCGCGGCCAGGTCACGTGCCTGCCGGTACCAGAGCGCGGTGTTGACCAGGGAGACCTCGCTGAAGCAGCTGGTGACGCCCGGCCCACCCATACCACCGTTGGCTTGCTCTCCGTGCACCGGCGGGCACCAGTCGCCGAACCCCTCGTTGTTGGGCCAGATCAGAGCTGGCTTCTCCTCGACGTTACGGTCGATGAACCGGACCATGTCGTCGTAGTGCTCGACCAGGACGGCGGGATCGCCGTACTGCTCGTACAGCGTCCACGCCAGTGCCACCTGCCCGCCGGCCATGTCCGGGTACTGCGACTTCACGTCATCCGTCGGCAGGGCGGTGCCGGGCGGCAGATCGCGCAGGTACTTGGCGTAGAAGGTGTCCATGCGGAACTCCCGGGTGGACGCGTCGGCATAGGCCTGCACATCCATGGCCGGAGGTGTGCGCTCGTCGCGCACCGGCGTGTCGGTCGGTGTGCTCATCGAGTTGTTGACAATGCTCCAGCGGTTGTTGCGCCAGATGGCGTTCAGCAATTTGTCCGAGGAGTCGAACGTCGCGGTGGACTGCACGTCGGCGTGAACGACGCGGCCCTCGAGGGAGTTCAGGGTCGGTCGACCCGGGAAGCCGGTCACCTCCACGTAGCGGAACCCGTGATAGGTGAACCGCGGCTCGTAGGTCTCCGGTCCCCCGCCTTTGAGGACGTACGTGTCGGTGACCTCGGCGTTGCGGTTGGTGCGGGTGTCGAGACCGCCGTTTGGATAGACCTCCTCGGCGGCCCGCATCCGGACGGTCGCACCGGCCCTGCCCGATACGCGCAGCCGTGCCCAACCCGCGATGTTCTGCCCCAGGTCGAAGACGAAGACACCGGGCTTGGGCTCATCGAGCGCGACCGGACGCAGTGTCTGGACGACCCGGCGAGGCGGGATCGGGTCTCCCACCAGCCGTCCCTGGGGGGCGGGGAGGCTCGTTACCGGCTTCCACGACCGGTCGTCGAAGCCGGGCGAGGACCAGCCTGGCTGCTCTAGGCGTGCGTCGTATGCCTCCCCGTCGTAGAGGTCAGCACTAACGATCGGCCCGGTCGACCACGACCAGTCCTTCGCACCCGTGGTGACGTACTGGACGGTGCCGTCGACATAGGTGATGCGGATCAGCATCCGGGCTCGCTTCTCACCGAGGAACCGCCAGGCGTAGGGGCTGTAGCCCTGGCCGTAGCCGTCGGCCAGCCACAGCCCGACCGCGTTCCTACCCGACCGCAGGCCATCCGTCACGTCATAGGTGTCGTAGAGGGCGTGCGTCGCATACTGACCGTTGGTGGGGGTGAGTACCCGGTCACCCACCTTGTGACCATTCAGCTGCATCTCATAGAGGCCGAGACCGTAGACGTAGGCCCGGGCCGAAGCCACGCGCTTGGTCACCGCAAAGTCTGACCGCAGAAGGGGTGCGGCCGGATCGCGCGCCAAGATCGTCAGCTCCGCGGTCGGCGCCAGCTGGCCGTCGACGATCGGCGTGCCAGGGAAGTACGGATCGGGGTTGGTGGAGAAGTCGTCGGTGAAGAGCGTTTCCCCGGTCGGGCTGGTCACCTTGAGGTTGTCGTACCTGACCCGCTCCGCCTGTCCGGCAGTGCTACTGGCGCGGAATCCGAGGGTACCCGCGCCGGGTAAGGAGTCGTCCGCACGCCGGTCGACCTGCACGCCGTCCAACCATGTGGTGATCACGGCGCCGGACGCCCCGATCCGGATGTGATGCGATTCGTCCGCGTTCTGCGGGGTGAGCACCGGGCTGAGGTCAACGTCGTCGAGATTGGCGAAGCGGCCGCCCCGGTTCACGTGCGGCCGCAGCATGACCGAGCCCGGCCGGGTGACCGCGTTGATCTGCCACAGGTAGAAGTTGGCGGAGTCTTTCACCCGGAACAGGAAGCTGGCGGCCGCCTGGTCGATGGTGAAGTCCGCCTCGTAGGTGAAGTCGCGCCACATGAGTTCGGCCGCGGTGTCAGGCCCGACGAACGCGGCGCCCCGCCAGTCGGCGTCGTCGAGCAGGCCGGTCTCCCACCAGCTCACGGGGCTCCAGTCAGCGGCTCGACCGCGGGAGTCTCGGACCTGAACCCTCCAGTAGTAGCGCGTACTGGACTTTAGCGCGGGCCCGCCGTAGGGGATCCCGATCGTCTCGGTGCTCTCGACCCGACCGCTGTCCCATACGTCGGCCCGACCGGAAACGAGCCGGTCGGGAGTTGTCGCGACCATGATCCGGTAGCCGGACTGCTGGGCGTCGCGCTGTCGGCTCTCCACCCGCCAGCTCAGGCTCGGCGCCGGGTCGTCGATGCCGAGCGGCCGAGCGGTGCCCTCGACTCTCAGGTCGAGCGGCGCCAGCGTTCCGACGCCCGGCGGCGAGGCGGAGCCGCGCACACCCGGGCTCGCACCGGCCGTGCCGGGCGCCAACGACACGACCACCACGAGCAGCGACGCCAGCGCCAGCCTGCCGCGTTTCCGAGGCCCCTGGCCGAGGTTGACAGGCATGAGGATAGATCGCATCAAAACCACCATCTCGTGAAGGGTTTCCATCGCCGCCCGCAACCCCCTCGACCCACGCTTCACGGGTCTGACGCCGCCGACGACCTGGATGTCTGGGCTCGTCGGGTACGGGTGGGGCCCACTACCGCGCCGGTGGTCGTGGTCTCCTTGGGGTCAAACCTCACAGCTTCTTCGGGGCTGGGCGGGGACCGGGAAGCGGCGATGCGCGCTCAGGAGACCGGGCGCGACCAGACGTCAGCGATCGACGGGTCGAAGTAGGCCGGGTCGTCCTGGTTCTCGAACCGGATCCGGACCGACCCGTCGGCGGCCGCGAGCGAGGCCGGGACGACCAGCTCGTAGGTCTGGGTGCCGGCACCGGCGGCGGAGCGTTCGAAGGTGCGCAGCAGCACCTCCTCACCGTCGACGTAGACCTTGTAGCGCTTGGTCTGGGCACGGTCGTAGGTCTCGACCGCGCGGACCACGAACGCCTTGCCCGGGGTCACGGCCAGGTCGAACTCGAACCACGAGAACGGCGTGAGGTGTCCGGCGTAGCGCCGGGTCAGTCCGGCCTCCGTGCTGGTCCCGGAGGACGGCGCCGCCGTCAGCCGGTGCGCCTGCTCGGACGAGGCATCGCCGAGGTCGACATGGTCGAGGGCGTCGGTGACGTCCGGGGTGATCGCGACCCGGACCGAGCCGGTTCCGGTCGCGAGGACCTCGCCGTCGCGGACGAACCGCGCGGTGAGCGTGCCGTCCTCGACCGCCTGGCGGGCGGCGCGCGGGACGACCACGTCGAGGGCCACGCTGCGGGCCTGGCCGGCCGGGACCGTCAGGTCGGCCCCGGCGACCGGCTGCCATCCCTCGGGCAGGTCGAGCCGGAGCTTGCCGGGCGTCGGGGCGCGGCCGACGTTGCGCACCGTCACGGTGACCCTCGCGGACGCCCCGGGCCGCACCTCGGCCGGCTCGGCGGTGACCGACTCCACGACCACCGGCGACTGCACGGAAACCTCGAGCGGGCCACGCACGGTCAGGGTCGCGTCGGCGTACACGTAGGTCGCCTCGGCGTCGCCGCGCACGGTGCCCGGTTGCTGCTGCTCGGCAACCGCCAGCTCGATCCGGCCTTCGCCGGTGCCGCGGGGCGGCAACTGGTTGGTCAGCCGCACCCACGAGGGCGTGGTGGTCCAGCCCTTACCGAACCCGGTCAGCGTGGCCCGCACGTTCACCACCCGTTCGGAGCCGTCGTTGGCCACGGTGAGCCGCACGGGGACCCGGTCCCCGGGCCGCAGCGCGTCGGGAGCGGCCTCGGCCTTCAGCGACAGACCCAACAGGTCCGACGCGGCGGTCGACACGGCGGACATCGCGCGGTCGACCGCGGTCACGAGCGTTGCCAGGCCGGTGGTGCCCCGTTTCGCGAGGATGTCGGCCATCGACTCCAGCGCCAGGTGCGCGGCCGCCAGGTGCCGGGCGGCCGTGCGGGTGTCGCCCGTGAGCAGGGCGGCGTGGGCGTTGCGGGCCTTCGTCTCGGCGGTGGCGGCCGCGGCGGAGAGCCGCTGCGCATGCCCCGGGTTGAGGTCGCCGGCCCGGCGGGCGGCGTCGACGAGGGCCGCGAGGGGCTGCGTCGCCTCGATCGCCGCGCCGATCAGGCCAAGCTGCTCGTCGGAGACGAACCGGTAGTTTCCGGAGCCGACGACCACCCGTACGACGCCGTCGGCGACGGTCACCTCGCGTACGCCGGCAGCACCGGCCACCGGCCGTCCGCCCTCGGACACGGCCCAGCGGCTGGCCCCCGGAAGCTCGACCGTGGCGGTCGTACCGACCGGGACGTGCACGTTGAGCGAGAGCCGGCGACCCTGGCGGCGCCAGTCGCTGGCGACCGGACCCCACGGGGTCTGCGTGGTCGCGGACGCGTGGTCGAGCTGAGCGGTGAGGGCCGGGGCGATGGTGACGTCGCGGTAGCCCGTCGTGGCCGAGGGTCGGATGCCGGCGACGTAGTGGTAGTTCCAGTCCTCGATGGTGCCGAGGAAGTAGTGGCCCAACGA
Organism: Rhizomonospora bruguierae; assembly: GCF_018397995.1. Lineage (GTDB taxonomy): Bacteria > Actinomycetota > Actinomycetes > Mycobacteriales > Micromonosporaceae > Rhizomonospora > Rhizomonospora bruguierae. Next base: position 7,246 of record NZ_BBQH01000016.1, on the reverse strand, counting down.
CCGGGCCTGCAGGGACCAGTGCTCCCAGACCGTGGTCGCACCGTTCGCGAGCTTGTAACCCCAACTCGGGTACGTCGTCTGGGTCGCCACCCGGTAGGCCACGTCCTCGTGACCGTACTGCGTGAGCACCGGCAGCAGATACTTCGTGCCCAGCGTGCCGGTGTCGAGGTGGTAGTCCCGCTCGGCCACGTCCTGCGCGAGCCGGTCGGCGACCCGCTGGGCCACCTCCCCGTTCGGGGTGAGATCGAAGGCAAGCGCCAGCACGTTGTGGACCTGCCGGTAGCGGTTGGCGTCCGCACCCTCACCGCGGTAGCGGTCCTGGGAACTCTGGAAGTAGACATCGTTGAACGCCGTCTTGGTGGCCTCCGCCTTCGCCGCGAACTGCGCGGCGTCGGCCGGCTTGCCCAGGTGCTGTGCGACCCGCTGCATCGTGCGCAGCATGAGGTAGAGGTACGCCGTGCCGGCCACGCGGTTGTCCTCGTCCGGGGCGTGACCGCCGGCCGGGCTGCCCGTGGGCGGCACCCAGTCACCGAGCCGGTTGCTGATCACGGTGCCGTTGGCTCGACGCTGGGCGTACTCCAGGTCGACGTAGCCCTTCATGCCGTCGTAGAGCTCGGTCATCACCCGGTCGTCACCGCCGTACTGGTACAGCCAGTACGGGATCACGATGTAGGCCGCGTGCCAGGGCTGAGACGGCCCCCAGGCGCCCCAGTTGCCCGAGCTGGGCGCGATCACCATGGGGGCACCGGCGCGGGAGCCGCTGACCTCCCGGCTCTCGTGGATGTCGCGCAGCCACTTGGCGAAGAGCTCGTGGGTATCCATGTTCAGCATGAACATCTCGGCACCGACCGCGGCGTCGCCGGTCCAGCCGTTCTTCTCGAACATCGGAGTGTCGGTCGGGATGTGGTGGATGTTGTTGTAGAGCGTGTTCACCACGATCTCGTGGACGCCGTTCAGCGTGCCGTTCGCGGCCTCGAACCGACCGGTCTGCTCGGCGTCGGTGTTGACCCGCTTGGCCGTGAAGGCGCTCAGCGGCGGCGGGGCGTCGCCGGGCCAACCGGTGACCTCGATGTACTTGAAGCCCTTGTAGGAGAACTTGGGCATCCAGGTCTCCGGCTTGCCGGTCCCGGCCAGCGTGAAGTAGTCGGTCTGGAAACCGGCCTGGAAGCCACCGTTGTTGCTCATGTTGACGCGGCCGTCGGCCAGCAGCTTCTCCGCGTGGGCGGCCCGGATCGTGGTGCCCGCCGGGCCCCGGACGGTGTACTGGACCATGCCGGCGATGACGTTGGGGAACTCCACCACGTACACGCCCGGCGCGGGCTCGGTGATGCCGACGGCGGGGAAGGACCGGGTCACCCGGACCGGCTGCTGCCGCTGATTCACCAGGACACCCTTCGGCCCGGTCGCGATCCTCGGGGCCTGCCACGCGGAGTCGTCGAAGCCGGCAGAGTTCCAACCCGGAACCGCGAAGCGCGCGTCGTAACGCTCACCGGCGTAGAGATCGTCGAAACGGGTCGGGCCCTCGCGGTAGGTCCAGGAGTCGTCCGTCACCACACGCCCGGTACTGCCGTCGGCGTACTCGATGTGCAGGATGCCCCGGGCCATCGGCTCATCGCGCCAGGTCGGCCGCTCCCAGTTCCAGACGTTGCCGCCGGTCATCGAGAAGAACTCGCGGCCGAGCTCCATGCCGATCACGTTCGTCCCCTTGACCAGCCGGTCGGTGACGTCGAACGCCGCGTACTGCACGGTGTCGTCGTAGTCGGTGAAGCCCGGGGAGAGCATGGCGTCGCTGACGGGCGACCCGTTGAGGCTGACGTCGGCGTAGCCGCCGGCCGCGACGTAGTACGTCGCGTTGCGCACCCGCCCACCGACGGCGAACTCCTTGCGCAGCAGCGGGGCGGCGGCCGGCGCGGGCGCCAGGACCGTGTTGACGGTCCCCACGAGCTCCAGCGAGCCGTTGACGACCGTGCCGCCGCTGAACGGGTTAAAGCCGGTGGAGAAGTCGACGTCAGCCAGCACCTGGCCGTCCTCGCTCCGGGTCACCTTGACCGCGTGGGCCCGCGACCGCTCCGGCTGTCCGCTGGCGAAGTCGGAACGGAAGCCGACGAAGCCGCGCTGCATATTGCCGGCCTGCGTCACGTTGCGCGAGTCGACCTCGATCCCGTTGATGCGGGTGAGCACGTGGACGCTGGACTGGTCGATACCCGGTCCCACGGTGACACTCAGCTTGTTGGACTGCGTGGTGAGCTGGTTGACCGTCACCGCCGAGGAGATGTCGATACCGGGGTTCGCCAGCAGGGTGTAGCCCCCGTCCACCCGACGGTGGGGGCGCAGGCGGGGCGTGCCACCGTCGACGGAGACCTGCCACATCAGAGCGTTGTTCGGGCTCGGCGCGCGCACGAAGGCACCGAACGCGACGTGGTCGATGGTGAAGTCGAACTCCGCGGTGTAGTTGTCCCATCCGACGAGCGGGTCGCTCGATGGCGGCCGCGCGCCGATCCACCTGCTGTCGCCCCAGTCCGCGGCGGTCATCAACCCCGTCCGGAACCGTGCCGATCCGCTCGCCTTGCCGGCGGTGGTGATCACGTCGACCGTCCACTCGTACCCGGTCGTCGACCGCAGGACCGGTCCGTCGTACTCCACGTCGAAGGAACGGTCGGATCTGACGACTCCGCTGTCCCAGACGGTGTTCCGTCCCGTGGTGACCCGTACGCGGTACGACTCCTGACGGACGTCGCGCCCGGTGGTGCTGATGATCCACGAGAACCGGGGATGGTCGAGGTCGATGCCGACGGGCTCGCGCTTGCGCTCGACCTTGAGGTCGACGAGCGCGACCCCATCGCCCTTCGCCGGCCGCGCGCTCGCGCTCGCCGTCGGTACGCCGAGCCCGGTCAGGGTCAGCGCCAGCACCGTCAGCACGCCGACGAGACGACGAGCTCTATCAGGCATGTACCGCATGGGGGCCACCTCTTGCTGGACGCCGCTGTGCCAGTGAAACGTTATAGGGGACAGTAGGCAAGACTTGTCGCGCCTCACAACTGGCCGGGAAGAGATGACCGCTTTCGGCCACGGCTGTGAATTGAAACGTTCTAGCATGCCTGCCCCGGTTCAACCTCCAGCAGCTGCTGTAGCCCATGGCGATGTCCTCGGTGGACAGAGTGGGGTCGGAGGTGCGCAGCGGGTACCTTGCCGTCGAGGTTCGCCTCGGTCTTTGTTGGTAGCGGCGTCAACGCGCAGCAGTCCGCTGGGGGTGCGGCGAAGGTAGCGCTTCAGGGGGCTTGATGGAGATCACCTCGGCGAACTCGTCGCGCTTGCTGCGCGGCAGTGTGTCGGTGCCATCGGTTAGGGCGGTCAACGCTCGACCAGCTCGGCCGCCGCTTGGGCGTGGCCAGCGTACCGACGGACGACGCCCATCACCAGGCCATGTGGGACTGGGCCAGCGGCTTCGGCTCGATCGAGCAAGCCGGCGTGGAAGGAACGGCAGCTTCGGCTATCGGCTGGCCCAGTACCTGACCGGCCGAGGCGTCACCGTCTTCGAGGTCAACCACCCGAACCGGACCGCCCGGCGCCGGCGCGGCAAGTCCGACCCGGTCGACGCGGAGAACGCCGCCCGCGCCGTGCTGGCCGGCGACGCCACCGCCACGCCGAAGACCCACACCGGCCCGTCCGGCCAGCTACGCGCTCTGCTGGTCGCCCGCCGCAGCGCCATCAAGTCCCGCACCTAGCCGAACTCCAGCTACGCAGCCTCATCCTCGAACTCAACGACGACACCCGCGCCGGCATCGACCACAAACGCATCGAGGACCACCGCCTGCGCCGCGCTCACCGGCACCGACGGCACCAGCCTGGCCCTGGCCGCGCTGTCCCGCCGCTGGCAGCACCTCAACACTGAGATTCGCGAGAACGACACCCACATCCAGAAGGTCGTCCAGCAGACCGCACCCGGCCTGCTGGCCCGCCCTGGCATCGGACCAGTCAGCGCCGCCCAACTACAACGCCACCGCCGGCGACAACCCCGACCGGCTGGCCAGCGAAGCCGCCTTCGCCGCACTCTGCGGCGTCAGCCCGGTCCAGCACTCCAGCGGCAAGACCCCACGCCACCGCCTCAACCGCGGCGGCGACCGCGCCGCCAACAGCGCACTGTGGACATCGCCACCAACCGTCTCATCCACGACCCCCGCACCCGTGAGTACGCCGCCCGCCGCACCGCCACCAGCTCCAGCCGCAAAGAGATCATCCGGATACTCGAGCGCTACATCGTCCGCCAAGTCTTCCCGGAAATCCGCCGCGCTCTCACCCCACCACAATCAAGTCCACAAACAGCTCGACATAGGGGGCATCAACGCCATGGCCGAAGCATTCAACTCCCCCTAAAAGCCGAACTCGTCCGCAACACCGGCCCCTGACGCGGACTCGACGACCTGGAAATCGCCACCGTCGAGTACATCGACTGGTACAACAACCGCCGCCTACACGGCGAACTCGGGCACATCCCACCCGCCGAACACGAAGCCCTACACGCGATGACCCACCCGCTCACCGCACCCCTGAAACCAGCTAACCAACTCTCCATCAAACCCGGGGCTTGACATCTCATTAGGATCGAAGCTGCCCATGCCGTCACTCAGAGTCGCCCACTCGATGTAGCGAGAAGGCATCCCAGCTAATGGGATGTCGTAGTACGCCCGGTCACCCTCGCGGTAAGAAGGGAAAGGTCAGACTATGCCTTGGAGGTTAGGATGACGCGCTCGGGTGCCGCCTTCCTGGCACCATGGCCTTTGCAGACGAATCCCCATCTGAACCACGCACGTGGCGACGCCATCGACTGGATGAAGAGCCATGGGCTTCTGCACGACGAGGACTCGGTGCAGGCGTTCGTGAGTTGGAGGCTCGCCGAGGTGGCCGCTTGGTTCTATCCCCACGCCAACGCTGAGGACCTTTGCGTGGCCGCACGTATGATGGGCTGGTACTTCTTACCCTTTGACGACCAGCTCGATGGCGAGGGCGGTCGGAACGCGGAGAACGTGACTGAGGTGATCGGGACGCTGATCTCGATCGTGAACGGCGAGTTCAGCCCACGACTGGCCGTGGACACTCCGACCGTGCGGGCCTTCGCCGACCTGTGGCCACAGATGACCGCGGGTTCCTCGCCCGCCCTGCTTGCCCGGCTACGCTTCCACTGGACAAGTTACTTCTCTTCACAAGTGACCGAAGCACTGGACCGCGCGACTGGCTTCGTTTTCCGCAACCTAGACGACTACTTCGCATTCCGGGCGGCGACTACGTGTGCATTTGGCCAGAACGATTTGGCCGAGAAATGGGGCGGTATGGAGGTTGACCCCACGGTGTGGCACCATCCCGCACTGGCCCGACTGCGGCAACTCGGTGCCGATCTCGTGGCGATACGCAACGACTCCATGTCCACACCTCACGAGGATGTCCAAGGGCTGCATAACACCATTCACATCATCGAAGCGACCCGCGGATGTTCACGAGAGGAAGCCGTGGCCGAGGCTTCAGCCATTGCGCAATGCAAGATAGCTGAAATCGTCGAACTTGAGCAGACGAATCTACCAAGGATCATGGCAGAGATTAGCGTCGAACGCAGAGCGGCCCTCAATGGCTATACCGACATCATCCATAACTGGATCGTTGGCGACTACGAGTGGGAGCAGGTATCCACGAGGAACGAAAGCCATCGCGAAACGCCAGAATGGGCGACCACACTCCTGTTTCCGCAGGGCGGCTGAGCCGGTATGAATCGAAGTCTTGTGCCGCGAGCGCCGGGCGCCTTGCCGGTCATCGGCCATGGTTGGCAGATGATCACGGATCCTACCGCCTTTCTGGCTTCGCTTCCGCAGCACGGCGATCTGGTGGAAATCAAGATCGGCTCTCGCTCCACCTACGTTGTGTGCTCGCCCGACCTTGTTGCGAGCGTCCTCCTCAACTTGCGGCATGATTTCGACAAGGGTGGACCTTTCTTTGACAATCTCACGACATTCCTCGGCGATGGTCTAGCGACTTGCCCAAATGCGAAACATGCAAGGCTGCGGAGGCTGATGCAGCCCGCATTTCGCAAGGCTCGTGTCGAAGCATACAGCCAAATAGTGCAGCGAGAGATTTCCCGAATAGTCGAAAGCTGGTCAGATGGCGAGGCCTTCGACGCGTACCGGGCCATGCAGGATCTGGCCATGCGGATGACAGTCTCGACGATGTTCAGTGCATGGTCGCCAGTTCTCGAGAAGCAGGCGGTCGCCGAAAAGATTCTCGACAGCGCCAGCATCCTTGTTCGAGGAACATTTATCCGCATGGTGATGCCGCGCGCTCTGACAAGGCTGCCACTGCCTGTTAACCGACGACATCACCGGGTCAAGCTGGAACTTGACAGGCTGATTAGCGAGATCATCGCAACCTATCGCCATGCCGGTGAGGACTACGGAGACCTTCTTTCCGCATTCCTTTGGCCGGACGAAAATGGCGATCAATTATCTGATGGCGAGATCTGCGATCAAGTGATTACTACGTTGATCGCTGGGATTGGTGCCACCGCGGCCATGCTCGGCTGGACGCTTTACTACATCTCTTGTAACACCGTCGTGGACGAAGCAATTTCAGATGAGGTCGGCCGTGTGTGCGGCGATAGGATGGTTGAATACAAGGACATCCCTCATTTGCGGACAATTTCGAACACGATCACGGAGACACTCCGTATCGCGCCCGCAGCCTGGCTATCCAGCAGGGTCGCCGTGAACGACATCACACTGGGCAACCACCTCGTGAGGGCTGGCACCCCGATACTGCTCACACCTTACGCCCTCCACCACCGGGCTGATCTGTACAGCGATCCCGAACGATTCGACATCTACCGGTGGGATGGTCTTAATGCGACCACGGCGGAAAGAGCCACGACCTATATCCCGTTCGGCTTTGGGCCGCGAAAGTGCATTAGTCAGAACTTCACCATTACCAACGCGGTTCTCGCTATGGCCGCGATTCACCAGCGGTGGCGACTGGTCCCCGCTACGTCGCGCCCCGTACGGCCATCGGGGCGAATGGTTCTCGAGCCACGTAACCTCTTCTTGCGAGCATTACCTCGCCGGCCCGTAACCAGGGTCGGGTAGCCGGAGGGAGTTTAACCCTCCGGCTCCCACAGATTTCCGCGTGACAGTCTCCTGTCACCGGGCTTTTGTCATTCTGCTCACCAGGCGGTCGTGACCCAACGCCAGTGCATGAAGATCCGGGGATA
>NZ_BBQH01000015.1:59960-211189 GCF_018397995.1 Rhizomonospora bruguierae | reverse complement strand
CATGCAGGTCGAGGTCAGTGCGGATGACCTGCTGATCCGGCCGATGATCGGCCCCGGTGGACTGACCCGGGACGAAGCCCACGCCGAAATTCAGTCGCTACTGGACCGTTCCGTCGCTGCCGGCCTACCCGGTGAGGTGGCGCGGACGTGGCGGCGTGGCGCCAAGGACGACACCGTGTATGCGGGCCTGCTCACGTGGACGATCTACGAGCACCCGGACGGGGAGGACCCACGCCGGGCCGCCCTGGCGTGGTTGGAGGGCTACGCCGAGGCGATGCGCGGCATGGGCCTGGATGTGCAGGTGGCCCGGCTTCCCTGACCCCGGACACAACGATGGCGCCCCACCCTGGCCGAAGCCAGGTGGGGCGCCATCGTTGTGGTGCTGGCTAGTCGCGCGAGGCACTGGCGGCGCGGCGCTCCTCGCGCTCCTTCCGCCACCGGGCTCCACAGTTTGACAAGCTGTACTTGTCAATACGAGATGGGAGCCGCCGTGACCGACCTGCCCGCCCTGACCGCCCACCACCCCCAGCTCATCCGGCACGGCGAGCACGACCGCGCCGAGGTGCTCGGCCAGATCGACGCCACGATCCGCGCCACCGCCGGCCAGCAGCCCGCCGAACTCGTCGACCAGCTCATCGCGATCTACCGCGAGGTTGCCCTCCGCCACACCAACGCGCTCTGGTGGGGCGAGCAGTCCGGACGGCACATCGGCCGCGTCCTCCAGCGCGAGCTGACCGCCGACGACAAGGCCCGGATCGCCGCGCTCGCCGCCCGCCGCTGACCCCCCCGCAGACGACGGAACGCCCCGCTCCCGGCCGAAGCCAGGAAGCGGGGCGTTCTCGCTGTGGTGCTGAAAGGTGTAGCTACCGCTGCTGCTCGTACGTCGGCGGCCGGGCCGCGCCGAGCAGCACCCCGAGCGCCGGCCACCGCGACTCCAGCGCACGCGCCACCGCGTAGTAGATGGCCGTCGCCAGGGCGACAACGCCGACGGTCAGCGCGGTCGACGCGTCATCGCCGAGCACGACGCCGAGCGTCGACGCCAGCCAGGCCAGCGCGGAGCCAACGGCAATGGGGACATATGTCCGGATCAGCGATACCAGATGATCAGACATGCTCTCTCCTCAGTGGGGGGTTAGTGCTGGTCGGCGCCGGTCGCCCGCGCGACCTGCGTGACCTGGTCTTTCATGGACGACCCACCGTTGTGGGTCAGCTCCTGGTGCACGAGCTGCTCGACCGCGGCGAGGCGGCGGTCCATGCCGGCCACCCGGTCCATCAGCCCCGGCCTGGCTGGCTGGTCGCCACGAGCAGGCTCCCCCAGCAGATCGTCGGCGAGGCGGCCGAGGCGGCGCATGGTGCCGATCACCCACCCCACCACCCGGCGGAGCACCTCAGCCGCGGCACCCACCGCCACGATGAGGCCGCAGATCGCGAGGACACGATCCACCGCCCTCAGGCCCCGAGCAGGGCGGTCCAGGTGTACCGGCCGGCCTGGCCGTCCCCGGCGCCGGCCTTGGTCACCGAGTTCTGGACCTTCTTCTTGGCCTGGAATACCTTCAGGTCCTTCTCGGTGGCGGGCCCGAAATCGCCGTCGATCTTCGAGCCGCGGTAGCCGGCCGCGTGCAGCAGGCCCTGCAGGCGGCCGACAGCCGCCCCCTTGGATCCGCGCTTGAGGGTGGGAAGCTGGGCCACGATGGCCTCCGTCCAGTCGGTGGGGTTGGTGGGTGCCGGCGTCGACACCGGCGTGGTGCCGCCCGGCGTGGGCATGCCCGCGATCACCCAGGCGCGCAGACGCGCCCCCGGGCAGCTGGTGGCCGCCAGCAGCGAGTGGTACCGCTTCGTCAAGGTCTTGCCGGCGCGGCGGAGGGCCTCGTCGTACAGCCACCTGATCGCGGCCTTAGCCGCGTCGGTGACGTCCTTGTCCTCGCCGATCATGCACACGCCGATGTTGGCGGTGTTGTGGCCGGCGATGTGCGCCCCGACCGCCATCCACCCACGGCCCTCGTAGATGCGGCCGGCAGTGTCGACGAGGAAGTTGTAGCCGATGTCCGACCAGCCCTTGCCGATGTGGTAGTCCTGGATCGCCCGGGGCGTCTGGTCCTTGTTAGCGCCGGAGTAGTGCACGGCGAAGCCGGTCCGGCTGGCCCAGGTGGTGGTGTGGACGGTGCCCGCCGGTGAGCGGGCACCCCATTGGGCACGGGTGATGATCTCCATCTGGCCTCCTCAGTCCTTCAGGGTCAGGGGATGGGAATGATCAGGAGCCGTCGGCGGGCAAAGCCGGAGGTGGTGCCCGTCTGGCTCGCATACATGAGCTGGACGTTGTAGGTGTCGCCTGGCGTCAGGCCGGTCACGCAATGAAAAGTGCTACTGGCGACGGTGCTCGTACCGCTGTTCTGGCAGCCACGGTCCAGGCTGGGTGCGACGACGACTGCACCCGAGCCGACGTCGCTCCCTGTGCGCAGCTCGTAGGAGCAGACACCGAATCCGGCGCCGGAGGTGGCGCGGATGACGGCGGCCCACATGACGACGACGCGACCGGACAGTGGGGCGGTGAAACCAGTTCCGCAGACGCTGGCATTGGCCACGAACCCGGTTGAGCTGGTGGTGACCTCCGATGGCTGGTCGTTGGAGGCAGGAATGGCATCGCCGGGCTCCAGGGTCTTGACCCGCTTGTCGAGGTCGGTGATCGCGTCGACGGCCGGCTTGGCGAATCCGGCGACGGAGACGGGGCTGCCGGTGATTGGGATGGTGAGGGGGTAGGTCACGTCACTCCGTCCACAGGCATTCGTTCCAGGTGCTGTTGCCCCACGTCCCGGGCGGCAGCGCTCGCCGGGCGCGGACCACCTGCGTGAAGGCGGCGCCGACCTTGCGGTGGACCACCGAGTTGAGGCGATACCGGCCGTTGGCCTTGGTCTGACTGGGGTCGTCGACGATCACCAGGTCGCCAGGCTGCCGGCGGGGGTCGCCGAACAGGGTGACGTCGTCGACGACGGGCGCGGCGCGCGCCAGTTCGGCGACCAGCGCGCCGGCGATCTGCTGGGCGTCGCCAGGCCGCTGAATTTCGGGGAGGTTGACGGTCATCGACCGTTCGCCGCGCGCCGCGATGCTGTCGTCGTCGACGGCGGTCTGGGTGGCGAGGGTCTGGGTGACCGCCCGGCCGGCGATGTTGATATAGGGGACGGAGCCGTCGTTGACCGCGTACACCGTGGCGCTCGTGTTATTGGTCAGGGTCAGTCGCGCGGTGTTGGCGTCGATGAGGTGGACCTGGGCGTAAGCCTTCGGGTAGAACAGCTCCAGGCCAGTGCCGTCGGCCGCGGTGTTCAGCGTGATCCACGAGGTGTTGTCGGGTGACGGGTCAGTGCCGTCCATCTGCGACGGCCGCAGGATGTCGAGATATCCGGCGTACAGCCGGACGGCAGTCGTGGCGAGCGTGACATCCAGGCTGGTGCTGCCGCGGGGGACGGCCAGCCGTTCGGTGGACTGGTAGACGGAGACATTGGCGGTGGACACCTCGGTGCGGTTGTATGACACCTGCACCGTGTTGCGGATCCGCGACGGGTCGAGGCTGATGTTGAGTGGCCCGGCGTTGACATCGGTGGAGATCGTCTCCGTCGGCACCTGCTGCGCGCTCTGCGTCCAGTAGCCGGCGGGTAGGTAGTGGAGGATGTCCTGCTCGTCGCAGTGCACCGATGCCAGCTCGGTTTTCGCGCGGTTGCCGATCAGCTCCCATGCCTCGGTGGCCTCCGTCTCCACTAGCGCGGCGAAGCGGTTAGCGGAGGGGTGGACGACGGCGCCGACCCGCCAGGGCAGCTGGTTGAGCCAGGGTGCCGTGTTCGGATCGGCGTTGGCGCCGGTGGTGAACTGCACCTCTGCGACGGGCAGATAGCTGAAGTGCACAAACTGCTGGTTGGACGTCCCGTTGGGGTTGATCTCCCGAATCGGCAGGTCGTTGATGTTAAAGACGCCGGCCGCGGCGGCTGACGCGCTCACCGTCCCGTTCAGGTTCACGGCCGCCTTGCCGGCCGAATAGTCGTAGGCGCAGCCGAGGAAATACCAGCCGCCGTCGGTGGGCAGCGTCTGCGCGCCGGTGTACGTCCAGTCGGCGGCGGCGCCCATCAGTCGGACGTAGGGGTGCCGGTTGTTGTCAATGCCCATGAATGCATAGCCGCTGCCGCCGTCGGAGAACGCCTGGATACTGAAGCTGACCAGGGCGCTGCCGGGTCCGCCGGGCGCGGCGGCGGCGTTGGTGGCCTGGCCCTTGATCCAGCATTCGAAGCGGCCGCGGTAGGCCGTGCGGATGAGCGCGCCGTCGCCGTCGCCGAGGTGGCCCAGCTGGATAACCGCCCGGTCCTTGCGGGTGGCGTCAATGCCCAGGTTGGGCGCGAGCACGAATGGGCCCGGGATGAACTCCAGGTTGAACGGCCGGTTGGCGGAGTCGTAAGGCCGGACGTTGTAAACGACATCCTGGTCGGCGGGGATGGCCGGCCGGATGGCGCCGTGCATGGTGGCATGGAAACGGCAGCCGACGCGGACGGGCGGCGAGACGTGCACGTCGCACTGGTGCAGCGTCCAGCTGATCAGCCACGTCGCGTCGCCGCCCTCGAGCTCCGCGAGCACCGGCGGCGGCTGCACCGCCTTGGCCAGCTTCAGTCGGGTAGCAGAGACCCCGGTGAGGCTGGAACTACCACGCATGGGCAGGTTAGTCATGCGACCGGTGAACAGCCGCACCTCCTCCGGCCCAGCGGCGGTGACAAGGCCCTGGTCAAGGGTGACGGGGGCAACGTCCCGGTCGAAGTCGCACACTGGAGACGCCGCGTTGAAGGGCGAGAAATACTCGGCGGGCGACATGCCATCACGGCCGTCGGCCAGCCCGATGGACAGCTCGGGGACACCCACCCCACTCACAAAGGCGACCTGGTCGGGCAGGCCGTCGTCAATCGTGTGCGCGACCTCGTATCCGTCGCCGACCTGGTCGGTGAGGTCGTCGACACCGCCGTTGACCATCCGGAACTGCTTGAAACGGATGGTGTTGGGCAACTGTGAAGCCAGGAATCCGGTGTTGATCAGCGACCGGACGCCGACGCGGCCGGTGGGCAGCGGACTGCCGGCGTCCCGGACCTGGACGTCCCAAACGGCGCGCGGCGCGCTGTCGGTATGCCACGCCTTGACGCGAATCAGCGCACCGGAGGTTTGGGTGCGCAGCCACACCGTCTGCCCAGCGGTGGCCATGAACGGCAGCCGAGCCTGGGCGAGCACGGTGGTCGAGCCGCTCCGCTTGACGAGCCGAACGTTGACGTTGCTCTCCGGCAATGACGGGTCGCCATTGGCAACGAAGTCTGGCAAGTCGACGTTGACAGTGCCGTTGGTGTTGCCGCTCTCGCGGATGGCCAGCACGCCCACCCTGGTTCCGGCGGGTGGGGTGGTCGATGTCTCGGCGTACGACACCTGCCAGCCCGGCCGGGGGTCGGTCGACTTCCAGGCCCTGGCTCGGATCGTCCGGCCAAGGCACGAGAGAGCCACATTCCAGGTGTTGCCCGCGGTGTGGGCGCCGACGCCGGTCAGAAGGCTGACGTTGACATTGACGCCATTCACCCACCTGAAGAGCACCAGCCGAACGCCACCGCCCGCGGCGAGCATCAGTTGCGCCTCGTAGTAGTTGTTGGGGTCGACGAAGCGGCCAGCGACGCGGACGGTGATCGGTGCGGAGCTGGGCACGACGGGGATAGCGAACGCGGCTTGGCATTCGTGGTCTGGGTCGCCGATGTCGAGGTGGGCGATGTGAAGGTCGCCCGGGTTGGCCAGCGTGATTCGTCCGGTGGTGCCGCCCACCACGTTCCACTCGGACGCCGTGCCGAGCACGGTCCATGGGTGGCCGGTGTCGGCGTTGCCCCAGCCGGCAGTCACGTTGCGGCTGAAGGTGTCGAGGACGCGACTGCCGGGATGCCGCTCGACCTGCGCCTCGTAGTGACTGGTGACTGAGGTGTAGCGGGTGAGAACACCGGCCTCCAGGTTGGCGCCGGTCGCGCCGGTTGTGAGGTTGACGCCCGCCAGGATGTCGGTGTCAGGCACGTCGAAGCCGAGCAGCGTGTGGTGCGCGACGTTGGTGGCGCTGTGCTGGTGTGTGCCGTAGCCGCCGGCGACGGCGTAGTCGTTGCTGGCGCCGCCGCTGGTGGACCACGCTTGGGCGTGTGTGGTGCTGGCGTCGGCGGCACCCCAGCCGCCACTGGTGGCGCGGTCGTCGAATGTGTCGTTGACGAGATTGGGCACACCCCAGCCGCCGCTGGCGCCGTAGCCGTCCTCACCCCAGTCGGCGCGGACGGTGGGCGGCAACCAGGTGACGTTGGCGCCGGTGGCGGCGCGGACCAGGTTGTTGGAGGCGGACTGCATCAGGCACCCACTTCCTGCAGGGTGAGGATGGCGCCGGAGCGGTGGTCGGGCCAGCCCCACGGCCACGACTCGGGCAGGCTCACTACCTGGACGGGCAGGACGCCGGTGCCGGGCCGCCACGCGGTGGGTGCGCTCGCCGCCTCCAGCTGGAGCTGCTCCAGCCAGAGCTTGGCGGCGGCGCTGATACTGGCGCCGGTTGCCGCCACTTGGGGTACCACGAATGCCGCGCTGAGTGGCGGGGTGCCGGTGACGAACATGGTGGTGCGGGCGATATCGGTGGCGGCTACGGCCGTCCCGGAGGTGGTGGCCAGGGTGGCGCCGGCGGCGTTCAGCCACCGCAGTTGCGGCGTGAGGGTGACGGCGGGGTTGGTGCCGCCGCCGAGGACGCGGAAGCTGAAGCAGAGGCTGCGGCCGGGGGTGAACCGGCGCAGCCGTGCCTCGTCCACATGCAGCAGGTGTCCGATCGGCGGGGTGCCGGTCATCAGCACGGTGATGCCCGCCTGCGCTGTGGTCGCCGGGGCGGTCCCGACGACGTCGAGGTGGGTCCAGGTATTGGCGACCACGGCGGTCGTCGTCGTAGTCGACGAGAGGTAGGTGCCGCCGCCGGTCCTCCAGTCGATGCGCAGCTGGATGTTGCGGCCGACCGCGCACCGCACCCACGCCGACGCGCGCAGCATCTGGCCCGGAGAGATACCCGGCACCGCGGTGCTGTGGGCCGCCGCCTGGGTCCCCGCACCGTCCGGGGTGAGCAACAGGCTCGCCGCGCCCTCGTGCGCCTGCGCGGTGGACCAGGTGACCGTGCCCTCGCCAGCGTTGGGCGCCCAGTCGCTCACGTCCGCCTCGAAGAGCGGATTGGCGTTGATGTCCGGGCCGTCGACGCTGTTGTTGACGACGGGGACGCCTGGCCACTCCGGGCTCGGCGAGTCGATGGTGAGCAGCGCGCCGGCTGGGTTGCCGACGGCGAAGTCCCAGCGCAGCGACGCGGGTCCGCGTTCGTTGATGGTGGCGTCGGAGGCGAGGGTGCCGCCCGACCCGGAGACGGTGAAGTTGCGGGTGTCGTTGCGCACGCTGGTGGCGGCCGACTGGTTGTCGGTGAGCATGTTGACCTGCGATGGGTCCAGCAGCACGAACGGGCCGGGCCCCTCGTGGCCCTGGTCAAACGCCTGAATGATGGCGTAGGTGGCCATGTCGAGGGACTGCCACGCGTAGGAAAAGCGCCGCTTGCCGCCGGGCAGTTGCGCCATCCGGATGCCGCCGGAGCCGAGGGTGAACGCGGCGCGGGTGCGGGCTCGGGTGATGTCGGCGCCGCCCCGGGGGTAGGGGAGCGCGTGCAGTGCTTCCGGTCGGCCGAGGAAAATGGGCACGTCAGTCACGGGTCACCGCCCCGCTCGCTGCGGGCTGATCCAGCCGCGCTGCCGATCGCCCTCACGGGCCGCGTCAGCGACATCGCGGGGGTTATCACTGATGACACCGCGCACGATCTGGGTGACCGGGCCGGTGGGGAAGTCGAACTGGACGACCACGTAGACCGGCTGGCCAGCCTGGAGTGAGCCGCCGCCACTGGCCGCGCCCTCGCTGGGCACCACCCGCGCGCCGTGCCAACTGGCCGCCTCGCCGAGGATGCCCAGCGCGCGCGTCCGCGGGATGTTCTCGGGAACGTACGCCTCCTTGGAGCCGCCGTCGCGGGCGGTGCCGCGTTCGCCGAACACAACGGTGGGGGCGGTGAAGATGCCGGCGCCACCGGTGCCGGTGAGTAGGCCGTTGGCGGCCTGGAGGATGCCGCCGTGGCGCATGGGGACCCCGTAGCGGGCCAGCTGGTTCAATACCTTGTCCAGCCGGGATGTGTTGGGCTTGATGTCTATTTTGATCGTCTTGTCGTGGAGGTTGGCCAGCTCCCGGTTGACGGCATCGCGGAATTCACGGAACTTCTTCTGACTGTCCTTCAACTTCGACCCAAGACCGGGGATCCAACCGAACGCCCAGACGGCGCCGTCGAGGATCGTCCCGTAGGCGTCGTTGAAGACTGTGGTCAGCTCCAGCGCCCAGATTTTGACCTTGCGCTGGTTTCCCTTCCGGTCATTTTCGAAGTCTTCCCATGCCTTCCCCAGCTTGCCGAGCCAGGCAACAGCATCGATGAGCGCCGCGGCGAAGCCCTTGAAAGCGTCAATCCAGCCCTTCATCGACGCGCGGCCCTCGTCAGTGTCCAGCCAGTCGGAGAACCGCTTGAGCCCGTCGGCCATGCTCTCCAGGCCGGACTTCTTGCCCTTGTTCTGCGCGTCGTCGAGTGCGATGTCCGAGATCTGGCCGATGATGTGGGTCAGCTCCTTGCCGACGTCGAGCAGGGCGTTGGCCTGGTCGGCGGCGTCGGAGAACCACTTCTTGAGCGACCCGTTCTTGGTGTTCTTGTCGATCATCCCGTTCCAGTCGTCAAGCAGGTCCCCCAGGTGGCCGAGGAACTTCTTGACGAACGGCTCCGACTCAGTGAAAAGGTTGGCGAACATATCGGCGATGTCGGGGATCCGCCTGTTGAACCCGTCCCACACCTCGTCAGCGACGTGCAGCATCTTGTCGACGGACTTGATGAACTTGGGGCTGGAAAAGGCGTCCATCGTCTGGGTGAGGGTGTGGTTCCAGTCGTCGCCGAACAGCTTGATCCCGCGGCGTGCCTCCGGCAGCCACCGTTTGAGGAACCCGTCGAGGTGCTCGTCCAGTCCTCGGAAGATCCGCTCCTGCGCGAGGGTCTTCAGTCCGCGCAGGTCATCCCTGTATTTGGCGATGACGTCGACGAACCGTTTGGCCGACGGGGTGAGTTTGTCGTAGGCGCGTTCCACCGCGGCGGCACCGCCGGCCCCGGCCTTGGCTGTCGACTCGTGGGCCTGCTTGAGGGCCTGCTGCGCGTCGATGAGCCCGTCGGTGGCCGCCTGCTGCCGCTCCAGGGCGGCCTTCACCAGATCGCTACCCTCGACCCCCGCCTTGGCCGCGAGGGCCTGGTCTTCGGTCAGATCCTGGGCGCGGATCTTCGCCTCCGCCAGCGCATGCTGGGCCTGTTCAAGAGAGATTTGGGCGCGCTGCCGGTCCAATTCGTCGGCGTGGCGGTCAGCCTGCACGCGGTAAAGCTCACGCTCGGCCTCGGCGACGGCGAGGGTGGCAGATCGTTCATCCAGCCGCGCGCCAGCCAGGGCGAGGATCATGTCCCGCAGGTCGCGGCGTGCCTGACGGCGGGCGGCGTTGAGGTTCTCCTGCGCGCCTGCGGCCTCCCGCTGCGCGGAGGCGAGCCGGCGTTCGGCGGCCGCCACCCGGTCACGGGCGCCGCCGTCGCCACCACCCCCTCCGCCGCCTCCACCGCCGGTTTTCGGCGGGTCGAACACCTCGCTGATGGCCGAACCGATGCCCAGGCTGCCCATGACGATGGTGCCGATACTGGCGGCGGCCGCAGCGGCCAGCGCGGGCAACGCGGCCAGCGCGCCGGCGATGCCGTAGATGACGGGCGGGATCACCTGCAGGCTGGCGCCGAACAGGCCAGCGTAGAGAGTTGCCTTGCTCAGCGTCCCGAGCACGCTGCTGTTGAGCCAGCCGAACAGCCCGCTCCCCGGCACCTTGTCGAAGATCTTCCCGATGTCCGTGGACAGCTTCTTGATGCCGGACCGGGATGTGGACTGCAGAAGTCTGCCGATGTCGTCGCCGACACTCCTGAGGCCACGCATGATGCCGGAGCGCATGCCGCGGCTGGTGTCGTCACCGAGGGTGGTGCCGATGTCGACGTACCGGCCGCGGTGGTCACGCAGGCGGCCGGTGGCGTCGCGGGTGAAGGTGTCGCCGGCCCGCCGGCCGGCGGCGCCGAACGCCCCCTCTGCCCCTGCGACGGCGGCGTCGGCCTCCCGCACGAACTGCCCGCGGGAGTCCCGGATCCGACCCGTGGCCGTGCGGGTGAACGTTTCGCCGGCTCGTTCCCCGCCGTGGCGGAACGAGTCGTCGGCGGCGTCCATCGCCTTGTCGGCCTCGTGCTGGACCTGGTTTTTGTCGACCTTGGCGTTGACTTCGACGAAGCCTCTGGCGATCTTGAATTCGGGCCCGTCAACCATCGCCGCCGCCCACCTCGAACAGGCCGGACAGGCCGGCGCTGGCCAGCGCCGCCGGCGTGGCGTCCACTTCGACGCGGCCGCCAGTCGCGGTCATGGCCGGCGAGCCAGCGGCGGGCGCCGCGAAGGGTGCCTGGGCGGCCTCCCGCTCGTTGATGACCTCCTCAGCGCGCAGGCGCATCACGCCCCGGTAGGCGGGCAGCCGGTGGGCGAAGGCGAAGAAACGCGGGGCAGGCATGCTCAGGTGGTCGGCCACGCGGTGGATCGCCGACATGTCGCTGGCGACGTCGGCGTCGTGGTCGAGGACCCAGAACAGTTGCCCGGCCCGCATGATCAGTTTCCCGCGATCTCGCGCAGGCGCTGGAGGAACATCTTCCGCAGTCGCCGCATGATCGGGTTGATCTGTTCGTCGGTGATGGTGGGGACGGCGAGCAGGGCCTTGTATCCGTCGTCGCCGAGGTAGGCCCGGGCCAGGAAGGGGATGAGCACGGCCTCGCCGCCGTCGGCCATCACCTCGAGCCCGCGCAGCGCGTCCTGGACCGGCAGTTTCTTGGGGATGGTGTACGGCTTGCCGTCGATGGTGAAGACCTCGATGCGCTCGACGTCGGGCGCCGGGGCCGTGGTGTCGAAGGCGATGGGCGCGAGGTCGGCGCCGTCGATGGCCGGCTCGTCCGGCGGCGTCGCGGCGGCGGTGGTGGGGCTCGTCATGTCCTGCTCCTTGGGTCCGAACACGGCGTCTACGGCCGCGTCGATCTGCTGCTGGATGTGCTGGTCGCTACCGCCGCTGGCGAGCAGCGCGGCGTACCGGTCGGCTCCCAGCGCCGTCTCGACGACGGCGGGCAGCGCTTGAGGTCCGAGGCCGCGCACCAGGCGCAGCACGCGCAGGCCCTGGCCGGCATCGACCGGGCGAGGGTCGACGCCGACCGGCTGCTGCGTGGGGGCGGCCATGGGCTACGGCGCGACGACTTCGTCGACAACCCGGAAGGGCTTGGTGTTGGCGTCGACGTAGTGGCAGCCGAACGTCACCGGGAAAACGGTCTGGCCGTCTTTGCTGAACGGCACGCCGACGGCGGCAATGGATAGAGCGCGGCGGATGATGAATCGGCGCCGCACCTGGTTGGCGCCGGGCGCCCACCCGTCGAACATCAGCTTCTTGTAGTTCGGCTGGGTCGCCGAACTGGTGAACTCGGGGTCCCATGCCTTGAAGCCGCTGCCGGTGGTGACGGTGCCGCCGTTGAGCACGACGGAGAGGTTGTCCAGCGTCGGCTCGGCGAGCTGGGTGACCACCTGTATGTCCCGCTCGGTCAGCCGCCGACCCACGACGTCGACCACCTGGTCCATGGCCAGCATCGCGAACTGCTGGTTGATGTTGACGGTCAGGCCGCCCAGGGTGCCGCCTAGATCGGTCCACGCCGACGCGGCGGGCGTGCTGTTGATCTGTGTGTCGAGGGGCTCGGTGGCGTCGATATTGCCGCAGTAGATGCCGGAGATCGGTCCCATGACCGCGTTGACTGCCAGGGCCGTCATGACCCCTCCTTGTCTGTCCAGTTAAGCGTGAGTTCCAGCAGGTAGCGGGCGTACGAGCCGGGGTCGCCGGGGAAGCGGCGGGGTTCGGTGGCCAGTGCGGTCATGACGCGGGCGCCGGCGTAACTGTCGGGCAGGTGTGCGGACACGTCGCGCTTGCCGTACTGCTGGCCGGCGTAGGTGCCGTCGACGATGAGCTGGGCGAGCTGGGACGCCTTGCCCCATGGCGGCTTGCTGCTGCCCTGGTTGGTCGCCCAGCAGCTGATTTGCAGGACAGGGGCGCGGGTGGCCATCTCCAGGCCCATGGACCCGCCCACCACCGGCCCGACCTGGATGAAGCCGGTGTCCGCCCAGCGGATGACACCATCGGCGCCCGGCTTGGGCAGGGTGGTGGCGACCGCGCCCGGCGGGATGCCGGCGACGCCCCTGCACCAGGCGACAGCCACGAGGTCGGAGGTGGGTCGGTGGCTCATGGCATCCCCAGCCCGAGGGCACGCGCCCGGTAAATTGCGGGGCGGGCGAACGGCTGCGCCGGGGTGCCGGGGTGCCAGACTCGGCGGCCGAACACCTGCCCGGTCTTGCGGTTGCGCAGCGGCCACGGCCCATGGGAGCGGATCTCGTGCGGCTGCGACCCGTATTCGACGCTGGCCCAGTGGTCAGCGCCTGGGCCACCCACGTGCACCCGCCCCACTGGACGGCCGGCCTTCGGATACTCCTCGTGGATGGACCGCAGCAGGTCGCCGTTGTCGACGGGCACGCCGGCACGCATATCCGCGGCGATCGCGACGATGAGGCGACGAACCGTGGGGACGCTCGCCGCTTCGATGCGCACGATCGCGGTGGGCTCGAGACGGGCTGCTGGCATCGGCAGTGGCCTCCCCTCTACAGGTCGGTCGGGTGCGGGGTGCGGCCAGTCGACCCGGCCGTGGGCGCGCCCCGGTCAGGTGATGCGGCGGAGCTGCAGGTGCAGGTCGGGGACGTTGATTGGACTGGCGGGAGCGGTCAGCCCGTCGATGACATAGACCGCGCCGGTCCTCTCGTCTCGCAGCCGCTCCACCCCGGTCATGTCGGTGTTGGCGGGCAGGCGGCAGGCGTAGGAGCGAATGGTGCGCGGCGTGCCGGTGTCTGGCAGCTGCACCTGGGCGGCGCGGGTACCCACGCCAGGGCTGGCCTGGATGATGGAGGCGATCACGCCGGTACGCAGCGGCCGGGCCACGTCGCGCTCGTCACCGTATTCGTCTTCGGTGGTGCCGCCGAGCAGGGTGACGGTGGTGGTGGCGCGCATCAGCCGATCACCGCCCCGTTGTGCATGGGCCGCCACGGCTGGTTGTCGTCGGCGGCGGCGCTGTCGCGGTCGCCGGGCCGGCGGCGGGTGGTGGTGCGGATGCTTTCTCGACGCCAGGACAGGCGGTCGATGCACCGTTTGGCGAGGGGGGCGAGCAGGGCGGCGTTGGCGTGCGCGTGCACGGCGGACTGGCCGTCCTGACTGAAGGAGTCGACGTCGACGTTGGTGAGCACGTCGGGGTGCGCCTGCATCCACGCCGCCTGGTAGGCGACGGCCATGCGCAGCAGTCGCAGGTTGCCGCTGCTGATGTTGCCGGCGTCGGATGCCTCGGTGGTGGTGTGGGCGAACAACTCCACGATGAACCGGGCCGACGTCACGTCGTCTTCGGTGACGGTGGCCTTGGCGATGCTCAGGACATCGGAGGGGGTCGCCCATTCGGTCACGGCGGTGGCCTGTCTCGCGGAGCGTCGGGTGGTTGCTCGTCGCGAGCGGCCTGCGATCCCCGGTCGCCGGGGTGCTGGGCGGCTGGTGCGCGGGCCATCTCGGTCGCCGCGCTGCCGTGCTGTGATCAGTTGTACCACGTGCCCGTCTGTCCGGGCACGGGTCAAGCAGTCAGGGCCTGTGGTGTGTCAACCGCTGCGGTCCGGCGAGGTGTCGAGCACGTTGCGGGCCTGCGAGGTGCCGCAGGTCGGCGTGGGCCGCGGTGCCGCCACCGGTGGTGATGGACCGGGCGGTGTCCGTCTCCACGGCTCGGCTCAACGTGCGGCGCTTGGTGCGGCTCAGCGCGGCGGCGGTGTCCGTCTCCACGGCCCGACCGAGGACAATGGTGCGCATCAGGCCGAACGGGCTGGCGGTGTCCACCTCCATCGCCTGCCCGATGGCCCGCCTCTTGCTGTGACTGAAGGCGGCGGTGCTGTCCGCCTCGCCGGCGTGCCCGAGGTGGATGGTCTTGAGGCGAGCGACCGTGCCAGCGCTATCCGCTTCGACGGCCGGCCCAATGGCATGGGTCTTGGATCGGCCGATGGCGCTGGCCGCGTCCAGTTCGGCGGCTTGATCGAGGGCCTTGGTCTTGACGCGGCCGAGCGTGGCAGCGGTATCCGTCTCGGTCGCCTGGCCAACCTCCACGGTGATCGGACCACCGGGCGCCTCGAACAGCACGTCGAGGCCGTACCACGCACCATTGCCCGAGTCCGAGGCGTAGCCGGCGCCGACGAGTAGTGACCCGTTCGGATAGGGGTCCTCGGGTGGCTCGACGCCGTGCCGGAACGCGGTGAGGGGTCCGACCGTGACCGCGGCGGTGGTGAACCGGCCGGCGGTGAACGTGTACCACGACGGGGTCCGGTACTGGACCCGGTAGTGCACGCCCGCCGTGACGCTGACGGGCGCGTCGAACAGGATGTTGTTCCACACCCCGGGCGTCAGCGGCGCCGGCGCGGTCTTCTGCGCGAGCAGGGTCCCGCTGACGCTGGAGTCAATCGCCCACAGGCTCACCACGCACGACGACGGCGCGGTGGACGGCCCGTAGACCGGGACGCCGAGACAGGCCCCATCGACGGCAGTGATCCATCCCAGCCCCAGCTCGTAGGTGGTGCCGTCATTGTGGCTGCCATCGGGGGCGTCGCCCGCGAAGATGCTGTCGGCCACGGCCGGCCTCCCGGGCTACGCGGCGCGGTAGAACCCGGCGGCGGCCACCTGTGCGACCAGGTCCGACCCGTCGGTGGTGGCGGTGAAGTCGTGGTAGGTCAGCGGGATGATGTCCGCGTCGGTGCTGCCGGACGCCGGCTTGTAGCAGATGATCAGCTTGCCGAGCGTGTTGTTGGACGCCCCACCGGCAGCGGCGTAAGTGAAGTCGGCGGCGTCCACGTCCACGCGGTTGTTGGTGTCGTCGACGGTGACGGTGATCGACGCGAGGGTCTTGCGGACGTAGTTGGTGAAGTCGGCCTCAGCGTTGGCGCTGGCCAGGATCGCGGCGAGGGTGGCGTGGTTGTTGAGGGTGTCGTCGGCTTCCAGTCCGTCCGCCTTCAGTAGCACGACGATCAGGGAGTCGTCGGCGGCCGGGAGGGTTGCGTAGTAGGCCGCCCTACCCTTGGCGGTGTTGAAGACGCCGTCCATGACCTTCTCCTACCGGGTGACTTCCCGGCTGAGCCGGGCCTTGCCTTGGGCGATCCGCTCGGTGCGGGCGCCGTTGGTGATTTCCAGGTCGTAAACGCCGGCCGTCCAGTCGAACTCCGTGGTGATGGCGGCCGGGATGGTGGCGGTGACCTGGGCGTTGCTGGCGTCGACGCTGACCGTGGCGGTGGCCAGCACCGTGGTCGCGTCGGGGCGTTCGCGGATCTGCATGGCACCGGTGTAGCCGGCCAGGTCGGTGCGGCGCTGCTCGTTCTCGTCCAACAGGTCCACCATGAATTCGAAGGTGGCGCCCTGCTCCACCACGATGTCGCGGAGGACGGCGGTCACGGCCGCAGGTCGATCGCGTAGACGGCGGTACCCGCGCCCCAACCGACCCGGTGCCCGCCGTCGGCGAGTGGGGTGTGGCCGACGGCGCGCGCCCGGACGGCGACCTCGGCGACGAACCGCCAGTGCTGCTCGTCCGTGAACGCCCCGTCGATGGGGAACTCGGCCATGAATGCCGTCAACACGGGTTTGTCGGCGGTGGCGCCGGCCGCGGGCGGCGGGGGTTGGTCTGCGGCCGGCGGGTCCGCCGGCGGGGTGTCGCTGGCCGGCGCGGGCGCGTCGGCAACCGCGCCCGTGTCTGTGGTCGGCGGCGAGATTGACAGATCGTCTTTCAATGACTGCTCCCCCCACGCCCCGGGATCCAGGTCGTCGTCGGTCGGCTCGGCGGCGGCCCGGTCCCGCTCCCCCGGGTCCGGGTCGCCGCCGACGTCCGTCGCGGCCGGCTCGGCTGGTGCGGGCGCCGCCGCCCCACCACGACCGGCGGCGCCCGCAGCCTCATCGGCCGCCGTCAGTCGCGCGACCAGCGAGGCCTTGTTGCCGTAGGTGGGCAGGCCCCGATGGGCGCACTCCTCGCGCAACTCGTCGTTGGTCTTCACTGCGAAGTCCATCGGGCCCACCCCTCCCACGTCAGCCGGCTCAGCCGACCCGCTCCAGCACGGCCGCGGCCTTCGGGTGCGTGAGCTTGAAGGCCCTGCGCGCCCGGAACTTGATCGCGGCGTCGTCGGTGTCGTCCTGCGGGCGGGCGTTCTGGAACAGGCTCTCGGGCCCGCTGCGGTCACCGCGCGCCAGGAACCGGCGGTTGGTGAAGTACAGCAGGTCCCGGCCCGTCGGGTCGCCGGACATGACGGTGCTCGCCCGGCAGCCCCGCGACCAGGCGATCGGCACGTTGAACAAAGTGTCGGGGGTGCCATCGGTGGTGGCGATGAAGATCGGCCGGCCCTGGTCGTCGACCGTCATCCGCAGCGCGTCCCGCCAGCCCGGGTGGGCGATCACCAGCGAGTCAGCCAGCGACCAGTATTTGCCGGTTTCCACCAGCTTGAAGACTCCCGACAACTTGCCGTACAGCCCGCTGGGGGTGCCGTCCCACGTCAGGTAGTTGGCGTCCGCGACGTACGACGCGTCGGAGTCGTTGGACCGCAGGGTGCGGTAGGCGCTGGTGAACGGGATCGTGGTGCCGTTCTCGGCGCCGGTGGCACCCAGGCACGCGTTGTCGAACGTGTCAGCGTAGGAGATGGCCCAGTCCTCGCCCTTGGTGGACAAGACGTCCATGCGCGAGTTGGCGTCGGCCAGGTCATCCTCGTCCACCTTGAACCGGCTGTGAAAACGCCGGGCGGTGATCGTGACCTCGTCGTTGGTGGAGGTGTCGTCGCTGTAGGTGGAGCCCGAGGCGACGGTGATGCCCGCCGACCGCGGGATGCTGCGGGTCTTCGACCGCATCACGTACCGCTGGCCGTACCGTTCGATCGCGGAGTCCATGCGGACCCGCTGTACGACGTTGGAGTCGTACTCGATCGGGATCCAGTCGTCGATGACGGCGGCGGCCGCGCCGCCGAGGGAGTAGATGGGCTCACCGCTGCTGCGGAAGCCGAGGATGGTGCCGCGGTTGGGCAGGTCGTTGTCGGCCTCGGCCCACACGTCGGCGAGGGTGGTCCGCATCGGGGACTCCAGTCGCTCGCGATGGTCTGTGTCGATGCCCATCGCGGGCGGTCCTGGTGGCGGCCTGTCGCAGGCGCTGCCGGGGTGCGCGGCTTCCGGGTGGCCGTCTCGGCCGCTGCCGGTGCGCGCTGTGATCCAGTTGTACCACGGACGTGCGACGCGGCGGTATCAACCAGCCGCGTCGCGCGCCGCGGGTTCGTCCTGCTCCCGCCCGTCCAGCCAGCGGTGGACGAGGATGTCGCGGGTGCAGCCATCCCCTCGAACCACGGGCACCGCGGTAGGGCCGCACACGCAGTCGCGGGTGGTTTCGTGCCGGACCAGGTCGTCGGCGGGCAGCTCGTGCAGCATGGTCAGTCCCGGTCCGGTTCGGCGGTGACCAGGACGGGCGTATGCGGGAGCCAGTCGTAGCGGGCGCGGTCCCGCACAATCTGAGCGGCAATCGCGTCGGTGGCTTCGGTCACCCAGTCGGCGGCCCGCTCCGCATCAGTCAGCGTCTGCCCGGATCCGAAGATGCGGCCGCGTCGACCCGGCTTGGTGGGGATGCCGACGGGCGCCTCCCACTGGGCGGTCCACGCCTGTCGCCGCCACCAGCCGCGCTTGCGACCGAGGGTCTGCCGCTGCAACTGGAGTACCACGTCGTGCTGGTCGCCGTGCGGCAGCCGGACGGTGGCCATCACCGGCTCGCCGACATCGGCGTAGCTGTACTGCTTCGGGCCGAGCAGGATGGTGCGCGGGTCGATCTGCAGGCTGTGGTCGTGCCACTTCGCCCAGCCACGCGCCCGATTCGACCAGGCGCCGTCACGGTCCGCCCACAGCTGCCACCACAGGTGGCCGTGGGACAGCCGCAGGCTGATCACCTTCGACTGGTAGCCGGTCCCGTTGAGCCGGTGCACCAGCCAGGATCCGAATCGCTCGGTGTGCAGGTAGAGATGGCCGAAAATACCGAGGTGGAAGCTGGCGGCGAGGGTGTGCTCCGACCCCTTGTTGCCCACTTTCAGCGAGAAGCCCCACGTCTTGTGGTGCGGGTCGCCGACGACCAGTTGCCCGCCGAGCGCCAGCTGGGAGCTGGCGGGCCAGGGGCCCGGCGCGTGGTATCCGGTCAGGCCCTTCGCCATCAACGCCGGCCCGGCGTGGTCGCCGGTGTAGCGGGCGCCGATCGGCCAGCTCTCGGGGAGCAGGTTGCCCTGAGGTTTGGGCCGGACGCCGCAGCGGCCGCAGATCGCCCAGCGGCGACCCCAGTCACCCCGGAGCCCTCCGTACCCGTCGACGATCGGCCGGTGCCCGCGCAGCCGGCACAACAGCAGCGGCCGGCGGATGCCGCGCAGCCAGAAGCCGACATCGACCAGGCAGTGCCGCTGGTCACGCTTCCGGTAGTTGACGACGCGCGCGTGCATCAGACCTCCATAGTGACAACGGTGAGCTCGTCTTCGACGGCGTTTCCGTCGCGGATCCGCCACGCCCGGGCGGTCGGCTCCGCACCGGCCAGCGAGACGATCAGGTGGTGGGCGCCGGGCTCGCCGGCAAGCTGGATGTCAGCGCGTGACGGCCGGGCCGGGCTGGTCGGGTGCGAGTGCCAGATGACGAGCGGGTCTTCGCCGCGCTCGTCCAGTTCCCGCCACACGGCGAGCTGCTGCTCGCGGTGGAAGCGCCACAGGTGCTCGGACGCCTCGGCGTTGGCCATCGGGATGACCCGGGTGGGCAGCCCGCCCGGCCAGCCGGCGATGATGCCGCACGCCTCCACGGGTGCCTGGGCGCGGCAGTGGTCGACCACCGCGCCCAGGACTCCCCCCGGAATGGCCAGCATGGGTGCTGCCGCCAGTCTGCTACTCGCCGTCGATGCCGGCCTGCGCCAACATCTTCGACCGCCAGTCGCCGATGGACTTCGCCGGCTTGGTGGGCTTGGCGCCGCCGTCCACCGCGTCGGCGCCGGACGTCTTGGCGCCGGCCGGCACCGTGCCCTGGGTCCGCTTGGTCGCGGCCTTCTGCTTGAACACGGCCGGGTAGCGCACTTTCAGGTCGGTGATCTGCTCGTCCAGCCCGGAGACGTTGCCTTCATCGTCCACATCCACCTGCGACATGTCGAGGCCGGCGAGCACCAGGTCCCGGTAGCCGGGGTCGCAGCCGGCGTCGTCCAGCGCGTTCTTGGCGGCCAGCTTGTGCAGCGCCGGCTTGTACCGCAGCTCCGTCTTCGCCGCGGCACGGTCGGCGGCGTCCTTCAGTGCCCGCTTGATGTCCGCTGGGTTCTGGCCGCTGCCGGCCGGTTCGGCGGGCGCGGCCGCGTCGTCGTCGGCACCCGTCTTCTTGCCGGTGCGCGGGTCGATGCCATGCTCCTGCAGCAGCCGGCGGCGCTCCATCGCCTCGCGGTTCGCTTTGCGTCGGGCGGTCTCGGCGGCCTCCCATTGCTCGCGGGTGGGCGGCGTCCACTCGTCCGTCTCTCCGGCCGTCTCGTCGTCGCCCGTGTCGTCGTCGGTGTCGTCGTCCTCGCCGGCCGTGACCGCCTCCCCGTCGCCGCCGCCCGCCCAGTGGATGGGGGCGCCGTTGGCACGGTGGCCGAGCACGATCAGGGACGGGGCGGGGTGGGCCGTCGCGGCGCGCAGCCCCGGCTCGGTGATGGTCATCGCGACCGGTCTCCCTCCGGAGGATCTTGCCTACTGGGAGGGCACTATGGCAGACGAGCCCGACAGCCATTGGCGGCAACTTTTCGCAGGTCAGAGCATCGGGTGATTGGTTGAGGCGGTTCCCGGATCAGGTATCGAAGGTGCCCGCTGCGACCGCGCGGCGCGCCCGGTCCGCCACCGAACGGGGCACCAGGAGGTGGCTGCGCAGCACCCGGTCGGCGGCGCGCAGCCGCGCCGGCTCCGACGCGTGTGCCGACCAGCCGCGCAGCACCGTCCGCTGCGCCTCCCGGCGGAGCACGTCCGGTAGGTTGACGCCATCGGCGGACTCCCTGGCGCTCAGCCAGGGCGAAAGTCGGCAGCGACAGCGCGGGTGGGCGGGCGGACCGGCCAGCGCCCCTACCACGGCGGAGGTGTCGCCGAACGTCTGCCCAGCAGGGAACAGTTCCCCGGCGCCGACGACCATGCCGGCGTAGGCCAGGCAGGTGAGGCACGCGTCGCGCTCGGCCACCCAAAGCCGCGCCGCGACTGCATCATCCGCCGCCGCCGCGATCCCCTCGTTGACTGCACGGTTGGCCACCCACCGCGTGGTCGCATCCACGCGGTGGACCGCCTGATTGGCGCGACCCACCGCGGCCATCACGTCACTGTGTCGCTCGAGGTCGGCGGTGCGGGCGGCGCGCACGGCGGCGGCGAGGTCGGCGGCGGCCCGCTCGTTGACCGCCGCCACGACGTCGCGCAGCGCCGGGGATGGGCGGAGTCGCAGCCGGATGTTGCCGAGCACCGCGGCGGCGTGCCGCAGCCCCAAGGCCAGGCCGGCGGCGGCGATGCGGGCCAGCCGGTCACCCACCCGGATGCTCAGCCCGGCCAGCGCGGCCACCAGCACAGCGCGAAACGCGGGTACCTGGTCGGCCGGCAGCAGTTGGTCAACGCCGCCGGCACGCCGCACATACTCGGCGGTGACCCTGCGGGTGACCGCCACCAGTTCGCGCCGGGCAGCGGCGGTCAGCTGTTCAGCGGCCCGCTCCTCAAACGCGATCGCCTCGACGTCCTGCCGGGCCAGCCACGGCGGCAGCGGCGAGGTCACCCGGCGTCCACCCCGTCACCCGGCCGCGTGTCGCCGCCCGCCTCCTGCCCTGTGCGGTTGGCGTCGATGGCGAGCTGCGGCGCGCCCACACCCGTGAGCATCTCCTCGCCGCCGGCCGCCCGCGGGTCCACCACCCACCGCACCAGTTGCCCCACGATGGCCTCGCTGATCACGCCGAGGGACACGCCGGCGCCCAGCCGTTGCACGGCGTCGCCCAGCTTGACGACGACGGCGAGCCGCCGTTCGATGCCCGGGTCCGGCCAGTCCTTCGTCCAGTCGGCTGCCTGCTCGGCGGTGTACCCCGCCTCCATCAGCGCGACCTTCGCCGGCACCCCGGCGGTGATCTTCGCCTGGATGACCTGCCAGCCCTCCAGGTCGGTGACGGACGCGACAGGCGCCCACTTCACCTCCACCCGGGCGCCCTCGATGCCCAGCAGTCGGAGCGCCTGCTCGAACGCGTCGGCGATCACCCCACCCCACAGCTCATGCCGGATCAGGGCTGTGTTGTCGGTGGGCGCGTCAGCCATCCGCAGGGCAGCACCCGACGGGGTTTGGGCGAAGCGGGAGCCGAACCGGTACAGCGCGACCTGGGTGGCCTCACCCATCGCCTGCACGTACCGGTCGAAGGGGGCAAGGAACACGCTCGGGTCAGCCGGGTCCAACTGCTTGACGTCGCGGACCCCCGGTATCTTCCATACCGACGACGGGTCGGCACTCAGGGCGGACGTGCCGCCGCCCTCCGGGTCGTCGTCCTCGTCTTCGGGCCGGAACGGGTCGCCGCGGTTGCCGAGCACGTCATCGGCCTTCGGGTCCATGAGGGCGACGCGCTGCGGGAAGCTCTGGTAGTCGATGGACGAGGCGTGCGCGATGACCAGCTTGTCGATCATCTGCTGAGGGCCATACGCGTGCAGGTGGTCGGGCTTGCCGTACGGGCGATCGGTGCGCAGGTGAAACCACGGCATGCCGTGGTCGTGTTCGAAGGCGGCGCCGCGGCCGTCGCCCGGGTCGAACGGGTCCCAGTTCTTCGAGTCGCTGGCGTCGCAGCCCGCCTGGGATATCCACCGCTCGATGCGTGCCCGCCGGCCGCCGCGCGGCGGGTAGTAGAGGGTGGCGCGGGCGCGCTGCCGGGGCTGGCCCTCCGGGCCGGGTTCGTCGAACGTCCACGATTTGATCACGTAGTCGATGGTCAGGGGGTCGTCCTGCCGGTAGACGGCGCGCACCGTGTCCGCGCCGTTGACGCGGACGTCCACATCCACCACCTGGCCGCTGGGCGGGTCGCCGTCCTCGCCCACGGTGTCGTCGGCGCCGCCGTCGACGGTGACCGGCCAGACGAACAGGTAGGCGTCGCCATTGCGGCACGCCTTGAGGATGGCGTCCGGCGCCTCGGCATCCAGTTGGTTCCGTTCCCACGTCCGGTCGAGCGCGGCCTGCGCGGCGGTCACCGCCTCATCCGCTTCGGCGTCGATGACGCCGTCGCCGTCCACATCCGGCTCCTCGGGTACGGCGGCGATGGAGCGGATGCGCAGCCGGTTGGCGATCGTATCCACGGGGATGTGTGCGTAGTCGAAGCGCTCGATGTTATTGACGCCCTGCTTGGCCAGCAGCATCTGCACGCGCACGCTGGCGTACGCCTCGGTGGTGCGGCCGTAGTAGAACGCGTCGGCGCGCTGGTATTCGCGGGCGGCCTCACGCAGTTGGCGCAGGCCGTCCATCAGGTCGGGGGTGCCCGCCATGGTCTACCTCTCGGAGTGTGGGGTCATCGGGGGTAGACCGTCTCGGTCCGGGCCTTGGGCGGGCGTAGCAGGCGCTCGACGCCAGCGCCCGTCGCATCGATCATGTCGTCGTGCGGCCCCCGGGGGAACGCGCACATCTGTTCTTCCAGGCGCGGCAGCGGCCGGGCGTGCACCACCCGGGGCGGGCGCACCTGGTATTGGTTGAGCAGGTTGGCGGCCCTGACTTCCTTTTTCACCGTCTGGTGCACGGTGTAGAGGCGGACGGGCAGGCCGTGCAGGATGTCCGCCCAGTTCTCCCCGCCCTGGTTGGTTTCCACCAGCACGCCCCGGACGAGCGGCCACTGCTCCAACAGGCGGAGCACGTGCTCGCGCAGCGGCGAACCGGTAAGCCGCACCTGCTGCGCGAACTGGACGACGCAGCGGGCGGGCGCCGTCTGCCGGGTGCCGGTGAGCGTCCGTTGGGTGCGCGGCGGGATGAAGTCGATGATCGCGATGCCCGTGTAGTCGGAGGTCTTCTTGGTGGTGACCGCCGGGTCGATACTCAGCAGCTGCCCGGTGCTGCCCTCGGGTTCGTCGTAGGTGAAGTCGTCGGCCGTCCAGTAGCCGCCGTCGGCGCCCGCCGGGTCGTTGGCGAAGTTCTTCTTGTAGCTGCGCGTGTGCCGGATCTGGTTGAGCAGCTCGAGCGGCCACTTCGCCGGCCAGATGGAGCGTTCGGACCCGTCGGGGCGGGTGACGATGGGGATGGCGTGGTGGGCCTGGAACCGCTCGTCCACGATCCACTGCTCGGGCTGGTCGCCGGCCGCCGCGCGCACCAGCTGGTGGACGATGGAGCCGGGCATGGTGACGGTGCCGACCAGCACAACGCGCGCCCAGATGTTCATGGGCAGGACGGCGTCGACGATGGTGCTCAGCCGCTTCTCCGCCTGGTACGCGGAATAGTTCGATTCGTCCGGTTCTACATCGTCAAAGAGAATGAGGTCGGGACGGCGCTTACCAACCTTCAGCCCGAGGTTGGACGAGTCGATGCCCCGGGCGGCGAACACGAATCCGCCCTGCGTGTGCAGCATTCCCTGCCGGTCGGCGAGGGTGGTGCCCGACTGGCGGCGGGCCGGGGTGCACAGCGCCGGGTAGTCCTCGCGCAGCAGCTCGTTGGTTTCCAGCTCCCGCTTGAACGTGGACAGGTGGGTTTCCGCCTGGCCGGTGGAGTCTGCGAACGCGACGGCGAAGTGCACGTGCCCGTGGGCGGCGGCCCACAGCACGAGGATGTGGAACCACCACGTCGACTTGCCGGTCTCCCGGGGCGCGATCTCGGCGTGCCGCTGCGACCGGGGCTCGGCCGCAGGAGTGAGCCAGCCGCGGGCACGACGGCACCAGTCGAGGTGCGGGTCGGCGAAGGTGATCTGCCCGTCGGTGGCGTCACCGGCCAGGTGCTGTGACAGGTAGACGAGGGCGAACAGCAGCGGGTCGCGGACGGTGGCGGCGCGACGGCTTTCCGGGCTGTCGAGCAGGCCGTCGAAGCCGGCGAGGTACGCCTGCGGGTCGAAGGTGTCGGAGTCGATGGCGGGGTCCACCCAGGTGGGCGGGTCGGGGATGTCGAGTTCGATGGCGGGCGTGAACAGGCGGGCGCACGCCTCCCATGCAGCGGCGTCGAGGCCGCTGGCAGTCAGCATGATCCGCCGCCCGTCGGGGCGGTGGCGGTTGGGGTTCGGCGACGGCGGGCGCCGCCGATGGCTGTAGCCATCGCAGCTGCTCCTTGACCCGTCGCGGGTTGCGCCGCCCGGGCGGCGGCTGGTGATCAGGATACGGCGCGGCCCCGACGTTCGGCCATGAGCCAGCAGTCGGGGCCGGGAACTACTTCCTGACGTTCACGATCGGGCGAGTTCCGGGCTCCTTGGTCCCGGTGACGAGCGCGAATGCCTCGGCGAGGTCGCGGACGGAGCCAGCGGACAACGTGCTTGGGTCGTACCTGTCGGCAGCCTTCTTGATGGCCTTCAAAACAGCGTCGCGGGTATCGGTCACGTTCTGCGCCTCAGCCTGCGGGTCGGTGGTTGTCATGGTCGGCACCATAGCGCCCCCATACGACAGTCTTCGCAACGCGACATGGGAGCGCGAGCGCCCCCGCTGGCCACCTCAGGCCCAGCGAGGGCGCCCTCCTCACCGCACCCCAGCAAAGCTCACGACTTGACGGTACCGGGCGACCCCGACAGCGCCTGACGGTCAGCGCACCACCCGCAGGTCGTAGCCGCGGCCCTCCAGTGGCGGGATGTTCTCCGGCCAGTGCCGGCCGATCACGTCCTTGCGGACATACGTCTCCACGCCCAGCAGCTCCCGGGCGTCCGCGTGGTAGCAAGGGTCGTCGCTCATGCCGGCGTCCATGTCCCAGCGCCAGCGCAGCCGGCGGAACACCGACCGCTCGACCAGCAGGAAGCCGGCGGTGTTCATGTGCGACTCCACCCGGAACGGGTACTGGGCGACAGCCGGCCCGCGCAGGTTGTAGGTGGGCACCTCCCCGCCCACCAGTGGGTGATCGAGTGTCAGCAGCTTGGGCAGCGCATCCGGCGGCGGGCACATGTCCGCATCCAGGTGCAGGATGTGGCTGGCACCGGCGCTGAGCGCGTAGTCGGTGATCAGGTTGCGGCCGGCGCAAATATGGCTGTAGCGGTTGCCGCTGGTCACCTCGGTGCGGCCATCGTCCAGCGTGAACGTCCACCATTCGCCGCCCAGTCGGTGGAGCCGGTTGAACACCGGCTCAAACGGCGGGCGTCCGCGCCCGTCCAGCTCCAGCGCGGCGAAGAACCGCACCCCGTCCGGGTGGGAGTCGGCCAGGGCCTCGGCGGTCCGCAGCCATGACAGGCACGTTTCCGGCCGCCCGGTGGCGAAGCCGGTCATTGTGGCGCCGACGACGATCATCCCAACCCCACCACCTCGAGCACGCGCCGCAGGCAGCGCGGCTCGCTGTCCGCCCACCCCATGTCGAAGCTCATCAGCTCCAACAGGCGGGTGGCCTCCGCCGCCGTGAACTCGTGCCATTCGCCCTCGTGGTCGGCGTGGTAGCAGCGGGCGCGGGCCGCCGGCGGCTGCGCGGCCGGCGGATCCCCGGTCACCGGTCGCCACCTGACGCGGTGCCGGGAGAGGTCGACGCCTTCTCCACTCTGCATGCCTTGCATCGATAGGAGAGGCCGTCCTTTGTGCCAGCCTTTCTATGAAACTCGGTTAACGGCTTCAGATCACCGCACCGCTTACATGTCTTCAACGACCTACCACCTTGAGATGGGGGAGCGGAATAATCATTTTTCCGCCCCGCTCAAGGTATTCACTCTCCCTTTCGCTAAAGTCGTCGGCAAACCACCACGGCCCCACGAGCAAATATTGGGGCCGGGCGACCCGCGCCTGCTCCTCCGAGATGATCAGCGACCCGAGCGCGGACATCCGCCGGCCCACCTTCGCCGGGTTGCGGTCCACCACGAACGGCAGATCGCGCTCGGTCAGGCCGGCCGCCTGCCACAGGGTGCCGCCGCGGGTGGACGCGCCGTACACATACACGCGCTCACCCCGGTCGTTGATGCCCGCGACCAGCGCGGCCAACTCGATGAGGGTGTCGCGCGCCCGGTCGGCGAACCGCCAGTAGGTTTCCGCCCGCTCCAGGCCCTGCGCCCGTTCGGCGGCGGCGAGCGCGGCCACCGACGGCTGCACCGGGCGATCGCCTTTGCGGCAGACGAGGGTGCGGAAGCAGCCGCCGTTGATCGGGTTGAGCTGGACGTCCACCACCTCGAGCCCGTGCCGGCCGAGCAGCCGCGACAGAGATCGCAGCGACCAGTACGTCAGGTGCTCGTGGCTGATGTTGTCGACCGACCCGGCCGTCAGCATGCTGCCCACGTAGTTCTGCTGGATCACCCAGACGCCATCCGGGGCGAGCACCCGCCTCACGCCAGCGACGAACGCGTTGGGGTCGTCGACGTCGTAGAACATCGACACCGACGTGATCACATCGAAGTGCCACTTCGGTAGGAACTCGGGCCGGAAGAAGCTGACCACGATCCGGTCGGCGTGCCGCGCCGCCTCCTCGGCGAACTGCGCGAGGGGGTCGACGCCCACCCGGTAGATGGCGGGTGGCACCGCGGCGAGCAGGGTGCCGTCGTTGGAGGCGATGTCCAGCCACGCCTCGGCGTCCGGCTTGGCCGCGAGCGCGTAGCGCACCACGTCGGCGAGGTCGGCAGCGATCGCCGGGTTCACCCCCGACTTGAAGCTGTAGCGGGGGTGGTACATCTCGGCGGCCGGCGCGGTGTGGCCCAGCTGGAGCAGGCTGCAGATCGCGCACCAGTAGGCGACCAGCGGATACCGGGGCGGGCGCACCTCATCGTCCCTGAAATCGCTGAGATACTGCTCGCCGAGGTTCGCCACCTCCACCAGCGCGCGGCCACCGCACGCCCGGCAGGCGTCGATCACCCGGGCGGTCACGGCTGCCCCCGCCAGTAGTCGAGCACCTCGGCGAGGGTCTGCTCCAGCGGGATCTGCGGCTTCCAGCCGGTGAGCGCGTGGAACCGGACCGCGGACGGCGGGTGGAACACCGCCGAGCCGGAGGGCCGCCACAGCGCGTCATCCTGGCGGGTGGGCACCGTGCCCTCGGCGGCGCCCAGCAGCGTGTTGAGGATCCACGCCATGGGCACCGTGTAGTCGGAGCAGAGGTTGTAGATCCCGCTGGGCAGGTCGATGGCCAGCCGGTACGCCCGGACGATGTCTCGCACATCCGTGTAGTTGCGCACCGCCTCCAGGTTGCCATGCGCCACCACCGCCGCCTGGCCGCGCTCCACCGCGACGACGCGGCGGGCGAACGCCGAGTCGGCGTACTGCGGCGGCCGGCCGGGCCCGGTGTGGTTGAACGCGCGGGTGACCACGATGGGCATGCCGTACGCCTGCGCGTAGACGAGGCCCAGGTGGGTGGCGGCCAACTTCGACGTACCGTACGCGGTGGTGGGCCGAGTGGGGCTGTCCTCGGTCACCTCCGGGCCGGGCTGGTGCTCGTACCCGTACTCCTCACTGGTGCCGGCCAGCAGCACCCGGGCGCGGCAGCCGGTGTTGCGCAGCGCCAGCAGCAGGTTGTGGGTGCCGGTCACGTTGACCGCCAGGGTTCGCTCCGGGTCCATGCCCGACTCGGCGACGTACGCCTGGGCGGCGAGGTGGAACACGTAGTCGGGCTGCAGCGCGTCGACGGCGAAGCGCACCTGCTCGTAGCTGCGCACGTCGTGGCCGTCGCGCAGGTCGAAGGAGGCGGTCTCCCAGCCCTGGGCGCGCAGATGCTCCCGCAGGTAGCCGCCGACGAAGCCGGCGCCGCCGGTGATGAGCGCGGTGGTCATGCGGCCAGCCCCCGCACCGCCGCTGCGGCGGCGTCCACCGCGGCCTGCACTCGGGGGGTGAAGTACTGGGCGTCACGCAGGCCCGGCCCGGCGCGGCCCTCGCGGTAGGTGGCGTCGTTGTGGCCGCCGGTGAGGTCGAACCGGTCGTGGTGCACGTGGACATCGACGGCGCGGATGGTGCCCGACCGGCGGCCGATGTCCTGCCACCACGAGTCGGCGTGCGGGGTGTGCGGCGAGTAGACGCCGCCCGTCACCTCGAGCGCCACCCGGCGGACGGCAGGGAAGCAGCAGAACTCCGGGCTCAGCTGCGACTGCAGGTCGGCGACCATCACGTTGGCCGGCTGGCCGAGGATGACCTGGTCCCAGTCCCGGGTGCGCATGACCGCGTCGTCGTTGAACAGCAGCAGCCACTCCCCCTCCGCCTGCTCGGCGAGGGCATTCAGGTAGCGGTGCAGCTCCCCATACCCGTAGCGGCGCGGGGTGACCAGCACCTGGGCGCCCAGCCGTTCGGCGGCGTCGCGGGTGGCCGGGTCGTCGGGGTCGGCGGCCACCAGGATCTGCGGCGCCTCGATGACGGGCGGCAGTGGTTCGGGCAGCGCGCCGGGCATCGCCGTCCAGCCCGGGTGGTCGGTACGGATGGCGCGGTTGGCGCTGTTGTCGAGCAGCGAGTGGATGGCGCGGCGCAGCGACGCCGGGCGGCCGCGGGACGGGAGCAGGACGGAGATCATGGGTCACGCCTCCCGCTCGCCGGGGTCGGGAACGAACGGCATTGCCCGCATGACGGGGAACAGGTACCGCTCGCGGAGCTCGGACAGCTTCCACTCCTCGCCGTCGCGCGGACCGCCCAGGAGCGTGATCACCACCGGGCCGGTCGGGGCGCTCATCGCAGCGCCTCCACCCACCGGCCGATGTTGCCCTGGATGGTCCACTGCTTGGCCTGCTCGAAGGCGGCCGCGCCCATCGCCACCCGCATGTCCCGGTCGTTGACCAGCTGCCGCAGGAACCGGCCCCACTCGTGCGGCTGCCGCACCAGGAAGCCCGTCACCCCCTGCTGGACGAATCCCTCGTACGGCGGCTCGGCGCTGGCCACCGTGGGGATGCCGGCAGCGGCGTATTCGAGCGCCTTGATTCCGGTCTTGCAGCTGTTGAACGGGTGGTGCGCCAGCGGCGCGATCCCCACGTCGAAGGTGCTCAGGAGGTGGTCGTAGTAGCGACCCATGTCCATCTGCCATGGCACCCACACCACTTGGTCGCGGGGCATGCCCTCGGGGAAGCGGGCGCCGATGAACGCCATCCGCGCCAGCGAGTCCGGCGCGTTGATCACGCGGACGATCTCCCGCTTGGCGACCGCCCAGTCCATGGCGTGCGTCGGGGAGCCGGCCCAGCCGATGGTGACCGGGACGTGCCCCTGCTCTGGGCGGGGCAGCGTGAGCAGCTCGGCGTTCACGTAGTTGGGGATCACCACCACGTTGGGATTGATCGGGCGGATCCGCTCGGCCAGTTGCTCGGTGGACACGGTCACCAGGTCGGCGGCCGCGACGTTGCGGGTGAGGTTGTCGCGGATCTCCGGCTGCGAATACAGGGCGTACGCGGCCGGGCTGGACGGGTCCACGTTCCACAGGTCGTCGTCAAGCTCGAACACGGCCTTGACGTCGGAGTGCCGGCAGATCTGCTGCCACAGGCCGCTGGTGCCCGGCTTGCACACCCGCTGGCCCACCACCACGTCGAGGTGGTTCCAGAAGTCCATGGGCAGCGTGTTGTCGACGGCGGTGCGGAACCGGTCGGCGGGCAGCGCGGACAGGGGCAGGGCGATGCGGTAGTAACCGCAGCCCTGGAAGTCGGACACCCATCCGAACACGCGGACCGGCCTGGCGAGGGTGGCGGCCGGCCGCCGGGAGCTGAGGTCGACGGCGAGGTCGGCGAGGCTGCCAGGCAGCCGGGGTGGCACGCTCACGGGATGGGGTCCCTCCGACGGTGGGGCGGTGGTGGGGTTGCCCCATCCCGGGGCGAGCCTGGTGCTGATCGCGAGGTTAGCGGGGCGGGCCGACTGCGCCCGGGCCCAGTCCGGGCGGAACTCCAGTGCGTCTCGGTCGACGCCGAGCCGCTCGCACAGCAGGTCGAACGCCAGGTTCGCGCCGGTCATGTGCGACCCGTTCCGGAGTGCGTTGTCCGATCGCGGCGAGGATCGCCCGGGCGTCGGCCCCGCAGGTGACACGCACGTCAGCCATGGTGTGCCCGCCCAAATTTGGCGTCGAACGCGGCCGAATCTTCGGGGCGTGGGGTGTGATCCCGGGATGCGGCGTGCACCCCGAGCTACAGGACGGTCAGCCAGGCGTTTCCAGCTGCTGTTCGGCGGTTTCGGCGCGGCGGGTCAGGTCGGCGACCTCCCCGTCAGTGACATGGGTACGAGGGGCGGTCGGGGTGGGGTTGTTGGTGGCGAAGGCCATCCGGTCCTCCCGGGACTCGACGGGGCGGGGGGCGGGGGCGAAGTAGCGATCGCGATCGGGCGCTTCGGCGTCCCAGGCTGGGACGGCGCGGCCGGGGCAGTTGTCGGTTCCGCTTCGGTGGTGCGGCTGGTGCGGCAGGATGTTCGTGCACGGCTCAACGGCCATGGCGGGCTCCTTCGGGCAGGCAGACGGGACAGCGGGAGCGGGATCGGGGTAGCCCTGCGCGCGTCCCCGGCGGGTGGCGTCGGGCAGCGGGCGGCCTGCGCCCCCTTCGTGCGCTCACAGATAGCCTCCGATCACTGTCTGGTTGGCGCGGCGCTGCGCCTCCTGGTGGGCGTGCTGGGCCAGGGCGAGCACCGTCGCGGCCGGCTCGGGCGCCTCGACGCAGACCGAGACGCCGGGCGTCGAGATGACCACCTTCGCCGGGGCCGGCGGCTCGGCCGGCGGCTCGTCCACGTCGGTCATCGGGCGATCCACCGGCCCGTCACGGTGAGGCCATCCGGCCACGTCGACACGGTCCGCTGGCGGATCATCACGGGCACCTGCCGCAGCTCGGCACGCGCCGCGATGACGTCCGCGAGGTGCCCGGCGGCGGTGTCGACCCGCCACCGGTAGGCGGCGCCGTCCGACCGGCCGTGGGGTGAGCGCTCGTCGACCCAGTCGATCTGGCACTCGGTGACGGTCTCGGCGCCGGGTGACAGCAGCGCCCCGGCGCCGCTCAGGGCGTCGAGGATGGCGGTGGTGGCCGCCTGCCGCTCGGCGTGGGTGACCATCCGCCCGGCGCGGGCTAGGGCTCCGGTGAGGGCGTCGAGCACCAGGGGGTGCCACTCCCGCCCGCCGTGAGCGCCCCCCAACGCCTCAGAATCGCTCTCAGCGGTCGCAGTGTGCTCGGTGGTCATGGGGCTCCTTCGATGGTTGTGGGTCAGGCTCGGATCAGGTCCAGTACCGGCCGGCGACGGTGCCGACCGGGGCGGTGTGGCTGCGGTGGTGTCCGCACCGGGCGGTGGCCGCGGTGAGGACCACGGCGACGGTGAGCGCTACGGCGATGCGGGCCAGGGTGCGATCACAGGGCCATTTCGGTGGTGGTGGTGGGGAGAGTCCAATACCGGCCGTCGGCGGTCGACGTGGGGTTCGGGTCGACCCGGCCACCCTGCGACGGGCGGTCGGGCTGGGCGTCGCAGCCACCGGCGGCGACGATGAGGGCGGCGGCGAGAGCGAGTGCCGCGGCCGTACGGGTCAAGGTCATGACTCTCCTTCGGGGGGGTTGGGTGGTGGGCGCGGCCGCCGTTCTGGCGACCGCAGGGGTTGTGCAAGATCCGCCCTCACGGGCCTGACCCTCACCGAGGTATGGGCGAGGGCCCGTTCGGCGCTCCACGGCGTCACCGCTCCGGCGCAATGGCCATCCCTGACGGACGCCCACCCGGGCCGGGTGGGCGATCGGCAAACGACGCGCCGCCCGGCGTCGGATGGCTCGGCTCACCACGTGGCGGACCACGGCGGCGCGAATCTGGGGGTCGGTCGAACGCAGAACCGTGGCGCCAAGGGGCCCCAGACGCGCCAGGAGCGCCGAGAACGCCGCTCCGCGTACCTCAGGTACCCCCAAACGCTCTACGGCGAAATGAGCGGGCCGCAGCGGGCGACGGTGGGCGGTCACGACGCCCGCCCCTCAATCACCCGGCCGCTCGAGGTGAGCGCCTGCACGTGCTGCGCCACCAACGCCGGCACCCGCGGGTCGTCCAGCACCCCCAGGTCCCGCAGCACGCCCTGGATGACCGCGGCCAGTAGCGCGCCCTGACGTTCAGCGAGGCGCACCTGCCGCTCAGCCAGCCCGGCGGCGACGGCCTTGGTGGCGAAGTTGGCGCAGCGGTCGCGCTCCTCGGCCTCCAACTTGGCCAGGCCGCGGATGCCCTCGTCCACCGGGTACACCCGGCCATCCCGGTCCGCGTCGTACCGATGCCCGATCAAGGCGCCAACGCCACCTGTGGCGAACACGCGCTCCAGGTCGGCGTGCGCCGCCTGCATCGCCGGGTGCTCCTCAGCCGCGTCCGTCGGCCGCTCCGACGCCAGCAGGACCTGCGCGGCGTGCGCCTCCCGCAGCCGCTCCGCCGCGTCGAACGCCTCGCCCAGCAGCCGGCTATACAGCTCGACCCGGGCCGCCGACTGGGTGACCAGGCGCAGCAGCACCTCGCCTGGGTCCACGGTGGTGTCGCCCAGGCCCCAGCGGTGAATCTCCACCACCACCGCGCCCTTCGCCCGGGCCGCGGCCGGCGCCATGCCCACGTGTCGGCGGCACGCATCCATGCCGGCGATCGCCATCGCCCTGCACGGCTCGCCGTCCTTGCGACGCTTCGTGCAGCGGCCGTTGCTGTTCACCAGGGAGATCGGATTCATGGGGTTCGTCGTCACGCCGCACCCGCCGCCCGTACCGACCAGTTGGTCGCCCAGCGGTGGCCGCAGCACCCGCACCCGTATTCGCACCGCGCGTTGTCGCCGACGACGGTTG
Organism: Rhizomonospora bruguierae; assembly: GCF_018397995.1. GTDB lineage: Bacteria > Actinomycetota > Actinomycetes > Mycobacteriales > Micromonosporaceae > Rhizomonospora > Rhizomonospora bruguierae. The sequence goes on along the minus strand of NZ_BBQH01000015.1, from coordinate 178,068 downwards.
TTTTCCGGGGCTCGTTGTTGCGCACCCAGCACGCCGGGCAGCCGTCGAGAAAGCGGGTGGAGGGGTGGCGCGCGCTTTCCGTCGCGCCTTTGTCGCTTTCCATTCCACTTCCATTCGTCGCGCCCCTCCCTACGGGGGGGAGCGCGCCGTCGCTGGAGCGGCGCTTCCCCTCGTAAGAGGGTGAGCGTGGGACAGTTGTTTCATAAGCTGTCCCACTTTTTGATCTTGTGGGACAGGCCGTGTTTTGGCTGCTCGACCCGCTGTCCCACAGTTTGATCTTGGGTGGGACACCTAAGATCAACTCGTTTTTGATCGAGAGACGCCGCAGGTCAGAGCGTTGCGCCCAAGATCGCTGGTCGCGTGGGACAGCGTTTACTGTCCCAGCCGTGGGACAGTGCATGTTTTCGCAGGTCAGCACCGGTGAGACACCTCCGTGGGACAGCGTGGGACACGTGGGACAGCGGCGGAAACCGTTGGCACGTAAGGCGTCCCACCCGTGGGACAGCAGTGGGACACCCCGAAACCGCAGGTCAGAGGCGGTGCGCATCAGACGTCATCCTCGCCCGGGTTGGTCGCGTTGAATTGAGCCCACTCAATGGCGAACCGCTTCAGCACACGCGCCACCGTCGACTTGGAGATTCCCGTCGCCACCTCGATATCGCGCATCGACATAGGCCGCCCGAAAGCGAAACGCGCATTCTTGATCTGGCGGAACTTCACTTCCAGCTCGTTGCTGGTCGCCGTCCACGGCCACGCCCCACCGCGACTGAAAAGCGATGGCCACTCCCGCTGCTCGCGCTGCCCCCGCCAGTGCTCCAGGTCGCCCTCCGGCGCCAGGTGCACCCCGAACTCCGGCCAGCGCAGCCACAGGCTGGCGCCGTACGGCTCGATGGACCGCTTCTTCACCCCAGCTACGGCCTTCGCGGAGTGCGCCTCGATCCACAGCGCGCAGCCGTGCCGCTCGCGCATCTGGTCGAGGCAGGTGACCACCGCCTTCGCGTACTTTTCCTCCGTGGGGTCGCCGTCGGCCATCTTGTAGATGGGGCCGGTGATCACCAGGTCGGGCTTGACCGCGCCGATCAGCTTGTCCAACCACGGCCGGTCCTCGCCGCCGTGCAGATCCAACCCGGCCAGCCGCACCTCGATGACCAGGTTGGCGGGGTCCAGCGCGTCGCCGGCTTTTATGACCAGCGGCCGTAGTTCGCGGCGCAGCTGCCGCTCGCTGTTTTCCAGGTCGAGGATGAGCACCCGGATGGGGTCGATCTTCTCCAGCGTGAACGGGTGGATGCCCGCGGCGGCGCACACGCCCACCTGCCGGCCGAACGTCGACTTGCCGGACCCTTCGCCGCCGGTGAGGATGACGCGGTCGCGGCGCTCCAGCAGGCCGGGGATGATCCAGTCGTGGTCGTCTTCCTCATCCACGTCGGCGGCGAGAAACCGGTCGATGGTGGTGCCGGTGGGCCGGCCGCCGATGGCGTCCAGCGGGTTGGCGGCGAGCAGCTCCCGTGCCTGCTCGTACACCTCGGCCATGCGGTCGATGTCCGCGCTCTGGCCGGCCTGGGACAGCCGGGCACCCATGACCGCGACTTCGCGGGCGGCGGCGTAGCGGGCGACGCGGTCGGCGTACCAGCCGGTGGATGCGGGGTTGTCGCACGCGGCGAGCAGTTCGGTGAGGTAGGGGGCGCCGCCGATGCGGATGAGTTCGCCTTCGTCGGCGAGGGTGAGCATGACTGCGTTGGCGTCAGTGGGGGCGTCGCCGGCAAAGTTGGCGATGATGGCGGTGAAGATGCTGCCGTGCCGCGGCTCGCGAAAGTGGGAGGACGTGAGCCGGGTGATCGCGTCGTCGACGGCGGTGGGTGAGGCGAGCATGCCGCCGAGCACCGCGCGCTCGGCCTGCGCCACCTGGTCGATGCCAATCGGCTCGCCGTCGAGCGGCGGGGCGGGCAGCGGGGTGACCGTGCCGGTGGCTTCGCCATGCCGGCCCTGCTGGTCGGCGTGGCGGGTTCGCCGATCGCGGTGGCGTGCGTTGGAGGACACAGTCACCTCGGCCTCCTGGTGCTGGCGGCGCGGTCCCCGGGGCGAGGGGACCGCGCCGGGCGGTGGGTGTGGGTCACGCGGCCGCGGCCACGGCTGGCCGTGGTGGCGTGCCCGGCTCGGGCTGTGCGGCGATCTGCTTGGCCACCTCGTGGCTGATGTGCAGTGCCAGCCGGATGGCGTTGATGGCCATGCCGCGTTCGAGGCCGCGGTGGACGGCGTGCCACCGCTCCAACCCGGTGAGGCGGATGTCGTCGCGTCCGGTGAGGGCGAGGTCGATGGCCAGGTCGTCGACGATTCCGTCGTCGGCGATGGTCCGCGTCACGCGGCGTGGGCGCAGATGGTGGGGCGCGTTGGCGGTGATGGTCATCGGGCACCTCAGAACGGGTCCGGGGCAGCGCCGGCCGCGTCGGGGTGCCACGACGACCAGCCGATGCGGATGGTGTCGCAGGTGAGGGCGTGCAGCATCTCGCCGTCCCATTCGAGGCGGACGACGTTGTAGTTGGGCATGTCCTTGTCGGGGCTGGCGAAGGGGACGACGTCGCCGAGCAGGCCGACGAGTTCGCCGGTGGGAATAGTGATCACGGGTGCGCGGTCCTCTCGTGGTCGATGATCAGAAAGGCGGGTTGTCGTCGAAGCCGCCCTGGCTGCCGGACGCCGCCGGCCGGGCTGGGGTGGCGTTCGCCCACGCGTCGTCGCCCCGTGCGGCGCGGCCACCCCCGTTGCCGGAGGCGACCTTCTGGACTTTCGCCGTGGCGTAGCGCAGGGAGGGGCCGATCTCGTCCACCTCGAGCTCGTAGACGGTGCGCTTCTCGCCGTCCTTCTCGTACGAGCGCTGCCGCAGCCGGCCGGTGACGATGACGCGGGCGCCCTTGGTCAGGGATTCGGCGATGTTCTCCGCGAGAAGCCGCCAGGCACTGCAGTTGAGGAACAGCGGGTCGGCGTCCTTCCACTCGCCGGACTGCTTGTCGAAGAGGCGTGGGGTGGAGGCGACCGCGAACTTGGCGACGGCGGCGCCGGATGGGGTGAACCGCAACTCGGGTTCACGGGTCAGGTTGCCGATGACGGTCAGGGTGGTTTCGTTGGCCATCAGGCCGCTCCTTCGAAATTGATGATCATTACTCAGGCTGCCTCCGCCCCATCCAGACCGCCGTCGACGAAGTCGAAGAGCGTGGGGGCGGCCATCTCGCGGGCCGCAGCGTCGACGTAGGCGACGCCGTCGGCGAAGTACTGGGGGTTCAGCTCTACTCCGACGCCGCGGCGGCCCATCTTCACCGCGCAGTACGGCACCGTCATCAGCCCGCCGAACGGGTCGTAGACCGTCTCGCCGGGGTTGCTGTACCGGGTGATCAGCCGCTCAACAATGTCGAACTGGAGCGGGCAGTTCTTGACGACCATTCCCTCGGCGGTGTAGCTCTCATCCTCAGCGACTCGCAGGTTCCACGTCTCCACCTCGCCGGCCGGTTCGGCGGAACGGACCTTCATCCAGGCGCCGTCATCAAGGACGAGGGACTTCTTCCGTCGCTGCGCGTCGGGCAGGTCGAAACAGAAGATCCAGTCGCCTCGCATGCTGACCTCGCGGTCGTCGATCGTGCCGCGGCGAGCCGGCCGGCCAGGGTAGACGCTGGCCGCCGCGCCGTAGGCACGCTGCGCCAGGGAGGCCATGCCGAGCAGCAGTTCCCGAGAAACGCTGCTGGCGGTCCACCGCTGCCGCTCGGGCAGGAAGTGGCCATCGCCGGACAGATAACCGTCGAGCAGAGCCTTGGCGTGCTCGGCAGGCAGGGTGTAGGCATCCGGCGGGAGGTGCTTCCCGGCGGCCCCCATGCCGCATGCCTTGGTGATGTTCCGCAGCACGCGGTCTGGGTCGCGGAGTAGGGCCTGGTGGCAGTGCTCGCCGGCTCGGCGGAACGAGTTGCCGCCGAACCGGCCCAGTCGCGCTCGCAGTTCATCGACCTCGAGCTCCGAGCATGAGATGACCAGCCCGCCGTGGGCCTCCCGGTGCCCGTCAGCCAGCCAGCGGCCGACGATCCACCAGACATCCAGGTCCGCCACGCCGGGCATCTCGACCGGCGGCAGCTTCCGGTTGACGTACGACCCCACGGTCTCCGCAGCGGCAACCCAACCTGGCTCGACGCGGCGCGCGTAGTCCGCCTTGCGGGCGAAGCGCCGCACATCACGGGTCCACACTTTGTGGTCCGGGGTGAGAGTGAGTCCGGGAACACCCTGGGCGTGGAGCTGGATGACCGGACGGACACCGGTGTTCTGCACAGCCAGAACCGGCCGCCATCGGCCCTTGTGCGTCAGGACCAGTTCCCCGACCTGGACCTGCTGGATCGGCTTGTACCCGCCGCGGGTGAGCACCAGCGAATCCCGCGCGAGGCACACATGCTGCATGAGCGACTTGCGGGCCTGCTCCCCATTGAGGGTGCGCATCCGGTTGACGTCGTGCCACACATCGGGGTGGTGGGAGCCGGGCGCCAGGGACATGAACGTGGCCGGCAGGGAGCCCTGCCGCTCCAACTCCTCGCCGAGCGCGATGTGCGCCTCGTGGTCGTAGATCTGGCGGAGGCTGTTGTCGGTGAACAGTCGCGACATCTGGTCGAGCGGTAGCTGCGCCAGCTCTTCGGGAGTGAGGGGCCGGTCGCCGGACGACCGCCAGAACGCGTGCGCGTCGGTCTGCCATCGGGCCCGCGTGTACGACGCCTTGTCCTTGACGACGGGCGTGTCGGCGTAGCCCTTGCTGCGGTCGGTCTGCGGCTTGTGGAACAGCAGGATGTACTCGGGGGAGCCGACCCCCATCTTGGTGCCGTCCCTGCACTGCTCCGTCCAGCCGAGCCGGTAGGTCTGGTTGTTCTCCCGGACCACGTCGGTGACGACGGTGATCATGCCCATGTAGTCGAACCCCCGCTTGATCCCGTGCGCGATCGCCTCGGCGTGGAACGGCGACACCGTGGGCACGCCGGCGCCGGTGACCGCGCCGAACAGGATGCGGTCCTTGACGTGGCAGGCGTAGATGCGGCCTGGCGCCAGCACCCGGAGCAGTTGCGGCGTCAGGTAGTCCATCTGCGCCCAGAAGTGGGCGTTGTCGTCGGTGTGGCCGAAGTCGTTGTACGACGGCGTGTACTCGTAGTGGTTGCTGAACGGGATGCTGGTGATGATCAGGTCGACGCTGTTGTCCGCCATCGAGGCGGTTTCGTCGACGCAGTCGTTGTTGATCGCCAACCAGCCGGGCCCGGATGCCTCCCGCCGCTGGACGCCGATGCTGCGGGTCATCTCCGCGGCGATGGTCGAGTGGGAGAGGCCGTGTTCGCGGATGATGTCGCTCATGCGGCTGGTCAGATCCTCGTGCCTGGCCCACTTCTGCTGGAGGGTGCGCACGATCTCCCGCTCGGACTCGGCGTGGATGATGTCGATGCGCACCGGCTTGCCCTGCAAGAAGCGGTGGATGCGGTGGACGGCCTGGATGAAGTCGTGGAAGCCGAACCCGACGCCGACGAAGATGGCGCGGTGGCAGTGGCGCTGGAAGTTGCACCCGCTGCCGGACAGTTCCGGCTTGGTGGCGAGCAGGCGCACCTTACCGTCGGAGAAGTCGATGATGCGCTGTTCGCGGACCTCGAGGTCGAGGTTGCCGAACACCTCGACGGCTTCCGGGATGGCGGCTTTGATGGCACGGCGCTCGTCCTCGAGGTCGTGCCAGAGGATGAAGTGGTCGTCCGGGGACGCGGCGACGATCTCGACGGCCTTGGCGACCCGGGCGGCGAGGGTGTCCCGCTTCTCGCGGGCGGCATCGCTCACGCCGAGCGGTCCACCGCGGAACAGCCGGCCCTGCCCGTCCCGGTCGACGGTCGCCAGCGAGTGATCGACGCTGATCTCGTGATACACGACCTCGATCGGCGGCAGGTCGTAGCCGGCGTCGTCGTAGCCGAGGTCGCTGGGCCGCTGGATAAACAGGGCCCACGACGCCACCCACAGCCAGAACTCCCGCTCCTTATGCGAGTACAGCGTGAGGTTGTTCGCCTTGGTGCTGTCCCGCTGGAAGAAGCGCGTCAGGGCCTGGCCGGTGTCCATGACGCCGAGGAACCCGGCGTAGTGGATCAGCTCCTTGAACCGGTTGGGGGACGGGGTGGCGGTGGCGAGGAACCGGTACGGCGTCTGCCGGAAGAGGTTGAGGAATACCTGGTAGGTCTTGGACCCGTACGAGCGCAGCACCGCGGCCTCGTCCAGCGACGCGACCTGGAACGCGGCCGGGTCGAGCCGGCTGTCCCGCACCGACTCGTAATTGGTCAGGTAGATCCCGTCGTCGGCCGCCTCGTTGGTGTGGCGGATGAACGTGACCTCGAGGTCGAGCTTGCCGGCGTCGCGCACGAACTCCTGCCGGACGCCGAGGGGGATGACAATGAGCGCCTTGCCGTCGCCGAGCTTGGCGAGGGCGAGGCGGGCGACCTCGAGCTGGATGATGCTCTTGCCGAGCCCGAACGCGGCGAAGATGGCTCGCCGCCCGCCACGGATCGCCCACACCACGGCGTCGCGCTGGTGCGGCTTGAGGATGGGGTGAACCTCGGCGGGGTCGACATCGAGCCCCGCGCCGGCCGCCAGTTGCGCTTTCGCGGCCAGGAAGTCGGTGTAGGGGAGGTCAGTCACGGCCGGTCACCTTCGCCGCCGGCGCCGGCGCCGGCGCGGTGGGCCACGTCCGCCATCCGATGTGCGACCGGGACGGGGTGGGTCCGCGCTGCCCCTGGTAGTGGCCGACGCCATCGGCGCCGTATGGCCGCTCCGCCTTGCCGGACAGTTCGAAGACACACAGCTGCCCGATACGCATGCCCGGGCGCAGCACGATGGCCCGGGGCGCGTGGTTGACGATCTCTAAGGTGACGTGTCCGTCGAAGCCGGGGTCGATGAACCCCGCGGTGACGTGCACCGCCAGGCCCAGCCGGCCGAGGCTCGACTTGCCCTCAACGCGGCAGGCGAGGTCGTCGGCCACGGTGATGCGCTCCATGGTGGAGCCCAGCACCATCCGCCCGGGCCGCAGGAGGTAGTGGTCCTCCTCGCGCATGGTGACGCTCAGCATCTTCTGGGGGCGGCTCGGGTCGATGGCCGTGTCCCCGGGCGGCCAGGCGAGCAGCTGCTCGTCGAGCCGCACGTCGATGGACGACGGCTGCACCAGCTCCGGCTCGTACGGGTGGACGCCCAGCCACCCGCCGTCGACGGCCAGCTTGAGGTCGCGGTCGCAGAGCAGCATCAGCGCGCCACCACCCCGGCCCCGTAGGGGAAGGTGATGGTGGTGGCGTTGGTGGGCGTTCTTGGGCAGGATGCCGACCAGCCATTCCCGGTTGTCATCGGTGGGGGTGGCGGTGACGGAGGTCGTCTCAGCAGTCGTCATGGTTGCACCCTCGGGTCAGCGGACGGTCTGGATGGGGACGACGACGTGGCGGTACGCCGGCTCCGCGCCGGTGTCGTCGGGGATGGTGAGCAGGACGGGCCGGCGGGCGTCGGTGAACGAGATCTCGGCGGTATCCGCGCGCAACCCGGCCAGCGCGTCGCCCAGGTACTGCGGGTTGATGCCGAGCGTCAGCTCCGGCCCGTCGTACTGGCAGTCGATGGCGTCGCCGGTGTCCGCGACCTCACCCTTGGCGGCGATCGCGAGCTGGCCGGCGGCGAAGGTGAGCATCACCGGCGACTTGGGGGCGCGCACGAGGTCGGCTCGCTTCATTGCGACCAGCAGGTCAGGCACCGGCACCACTGCGGGCGCGGCCACCCGGGCAGGGAAGATGGCCTCCACCTGCGCCGGGTAGGTCTCGCTGAGCTGCCGCGCGATCATCGTCCGGCCGGCGATGGCGAAGGACACGAGGTGCTCGTCCGCGCCGATGGTCACAGTGTCGGCGCCGTCGAGCGCGCGGGCGATGTCCAGCAGCATGGGCGCGGGTACCAGCGTGCTGATCGGCTTGGTCAGGTCGGCGTTCCATCCGATGTGGCCGGTGGCCGCGCGGAACCGGTCGGTGCCGTGCGCCGTGATGCGCTGGGAGTCGAACCGGAGATGGATGCCGTGGAACGCCTTGATGCCGCCGGTGCCCGACCGGTCGACGGCGAGGCTGACCCGTTCGATGAGTGCGGCGATGTCGGCGGCGGTCGCGGTCCCGATGGTGGTGGGCGCGCCGGGCGGCGTCGGGTAGTCCTCGACGTTCATCAGTGGCAGGCCCAGCCGGACGGCGCCGCAGGTGATGGTCGCCCGGGTGTCGTCGACGCGGACGTCGACGGGCTTGTCGGGGAACGTCTTGCCTACTTCGGCGAGCAGCCGCCCGGAGACGAGGACGTGCCCGGCGCACTCGCCGACGACGTCGACCTCGGCGTGGGTGGCGATGTTGTAGTCGAAGCCGGCGACGGTGAGTTGCCCGTCTGCGACGTCGAGCAGCAGTCCGGCGAGTACGGGCACCTCGGGTCGGGTGGGCAGGTGCTTGGCGACGAACGAGACAGCGGAGGCGAACGGCCGTGGTTCGACACGGAACGTGAGGCCGGTGGGCGTGGTCATGCCGCCGTCGGTGGGCTCGGTGGTGATGTCGCGGGTCAGGGTGCCGCTCATGCCGCCACCGTGATCCGCTGCGGCGCGGGCGCGGATGGCGTCGATGTCGTCGGCGGCGGTCATCGGGCGGCACCGCCGACCAGGACAGCGCCACGCGCCTGCGGGTCGAGCCCGCCCGGCCACACCGTCCGCCGGTCGTACTCCGCGCCGCGCAGGTCCGCGCCGGCCAGGTCCGCGTCGGCCAGGTCCGCGCCGGCCAGGTCCGCGCCGGCCAGGTCCGCGCCGGCCAGGTCCGCGCGGGCCAGGTCCGCGCCGGCCAGGTCCGCGCGGGCCAGGTACGCGCCGGCCAGGTACGCGCGGGCCAGGTACGCGCCGGCCAGGTACGCGCGGGCCAGGTACGCGCCGGCCAGGTACGCGCCGGCCAGGTCCGCGCCGGCCAGGTACGCGCGGGCCAGGTACGCGCCGGCCAGGTACGCGCCGGCCAGGTCCGCGCCGGCCAGGTCCGCGCGGGTGCCGTGCTCACGGATCAGCCGGGCCCCGTCGACCACGTCGACCACGTGCGCGCGGCGGACGCGGATCTTCTGCTCGCTCGTGGTTTCGCCGAGCACATCAGCCGAGGTGTAGGCGCACAGAAGCAGGGTGATGGCGGGGACGCCACCGGAGCGCATGCCCCGCCACGTGTGCGCGAGGCAGATCCCGTCACCCACCCCGTCCGGGCAGCCGTCGGTATTGTTGGTGCGGAGCGGGCCGGGCGCTTCCGCCCACTGGCCGGGGAAAGGCCAGCGGTAGCCGTGCTTGGACCGCATGTCTGGGTACACGGTGCGGATGGCCCACCGGTCGCAGCCGTCGGGCAGAGTCAGATCCTTGGTGATCAGGTCGAGCAGGTTGACGTGGCCGTGCGTGGGGCTGGTCATGGGTCAGTGCTCCTTGTCGGCCGTGCGGTAGGCGACTTCGAGGCCGGCGATGACGGCGTCGCGGGCGTGGTCGGACATGTGCGGCTGGGGTCGCGGTAGCCGTGGTGGCGGCCGATGCCCATGTCGTCGCCGCCCGGCGCCGTCTCGCCGATCGCGTGGATGCGGATGACGACGCCGGGGCTGCTCAGGGCGTCGACGTCCTCGCCCGGGTAGACCTTGGCCAGCCGGCGGTATTCGACGACGCGGGCGTCGTCCCGCCAGATGCCGGCGTCGGTGAGCGCGTCCTCGGTGGAGCGGGCCAGCTTCGACAGGTCGGGCATGCGGCTGGGCCAGGTGCGCCGCCGCTTGGGCGCGCTGGCCGGCTTCGGCATGGTGAAGACCATCTCCACAGCCAGCGGGCAGTCGAGCGGCGTCCAGCTGTCGCCGGTCCGCTGCGCGAGGGCGAAGATGGCGTCGGCGCGCACCGCGTCGCGCCACGGCTTCACCGCCTTGGACGACTCGGTGAGGATGGCTTTGCCGCCCCAGATGCCCCTGAAGCTCTTGGACCCCTGCGGCGCCGGCTGGCCGTACACCTTGATCTCGATGGCGGGCGCGATCACGGCCGCACCTCCCCCGCCACGGCCGGCTCCCGCCAGGGCCGCATCGGCCACGACCCGTCGACGTCGGAGGCGTCTTTGCCCTGGCCGCGCAGGTAGTCGGCGAGCGACTCCTGCTGTTCGCGGCGCCACACCTTCTGCCGGTCGTGCAGTTCGGCGAGGGTGAGGCGGCGTAGCGCGGCGAATGCCCGCACGATCTCCTGCGGCTTGCGCCGGTCGGCGTACAGTCGGGCCAGGGCGTCGGGCTCCATGTGCGCGCGCTGTGCGATGCGGAACGCGATCCGCGCGGAGGCCAGCGCGTCGAAGGTGCTGTCGTGGGCGCCGTCGATGCGAACGCCGTAGTGCTCGCAGAGGTTGACAAGCTTGCGGCTGCCCCGCCGGAACGGGTCGATGGCCTTGTCGATGACGTACACGTCGATGACGGGCCCGATGGCGCGGCCCAGCCGCTCCGGCAGGGCGGCCAGCCCGTAGCGGCGCAACTCCCGGTCGAGCAGCGTGAAGTCGTAGGCCAGGTTCATGCCGACGACCGGCATGCCGCTGCGCATAGCCAGGGCGAGGTCGCCGGCCACCACGTCGAGGGTTTCGGCGGGCGGCTGCCCGTGTTCCTTGGCGTAGGCGGTGGTGATGCCGTGCACCGCGGTGGCGCCTTCGGGGATGTCGATGCCGGGGTCGATGAGGTGCGACCGGATGTCGATGTCCCACGGCGGGACCGGGGTGGGCTTGATGACGGCGACGCAGGCGGTGACCACCCGCTCCGTTTCCACGTCGATGCCGGTCGACTCGAGGTCGAAGGCGCACTGAGGCTTGGTGTGCCAGCTCATGCCGACACCCGCTCTCCGCCGCGTGCCCGCACCAGCTCACCCTCGAACTGCTCGCCGAGGGTGCGCAGCAGCAGCGCGTCCGCCTGCGCGGCGTTCAGTCGCTCCGACGTGTCATAGACGCGGCCGGGCGCCCGGGAGGGTCGCTGCTCGCCGAGGGTGCGGGCGATCGCCTGGATGGCCTCCACGGCGGCGTTCCAGCGGGCGTGGTCCTCGGGTGTGTCGGCGTCCCGCAGGTTGAGGTCGTCGATGCGGAAGGCCGCGATCTCGTAGATGGCGCCCTCGAGCGAGAAGCCGATGTTGTAGGCGCCAAAGCCGCCCCGCCAGAACCCGTACCGCCTGATGAGGTCGCGGGCGCCGTGGAGGATGGCGGCGGGCGACAGGGAGGCGTAGTGGCGGGAAACGCGGCGGACGCCGGCCATGGCGGCGCCGGCGTCCCACACCCAGCCGCCGATCAGCTGGTAGCCGAGGCTGAACAGCAGGTGTCCGGCTTCGGCGGCGGCGCGGGTGTGGCGGTGGGCGTTGAGCTGCCGGCGCTCGCCGTCGGGGAGAGTGAGCACCCAGTTGCCGTGCTCGTCAGTGTCCAGCGCGGCGAGGGGCGTGGTGGTCGCGGCCAAGTTGAGCGTCGTCATGTCAGGCCACCTCGCCGTTGCGCAGCGCGGTCAGGAACCGCTGCAGCTCCCAGCCGTTCGCCTCCGCGCTGTCCTTGTTGAGCAGGGCGATGACCCGCTTCTCCAGCTCCTCGGCCGACCACTTCTGGTTCTTGCCGACGTGGGCGTTGATCTGCGCCCACACGGTGTCCGCGTCCGGCTCCGCCTCGCCCTCCACCACCTCGACGGGCGCGGCGGCGGGCTGCTGCGGGACGTCGGCGGCCGGGGGCGCGGGCGGCTCCAGGTCGGCAATGCGGCCCTTCAGGAAGTCAGCGAGCTTCTGGTCGAGTGCGCCGGCCTGGTTGGCCTGTGTCCACAGCTGGCGGATGGTCTTGCCGTCCCGCGCCTCGCGGGCCAGATGGTAGAAGTCCGGGCCCGGCCGCGTGCCGTTCGCCGCGGCGGGCGCCGCCTCGAGCGCGCGGCGCTGCGCGGTCCCCTCCAGCTCCACGGTGGCCGGCTGGCCGGCGAGGATCTGGCCGGCGGTCGAGCCACGGATCTCCAAGGCCAACACCAGGAACTGCTTCGTCTTGCCCTGTGCGACCCGGGTGCGCGGCTCGATCCGCAAGCGCACCGGTACGGCGACCGTGCCGCCGGTGGCGTGACGAATCAAATCGACGGCGGCGGCGATCTCGTTGGCGGCATAGAACCCGTGCGTTTCAACACGCCAGACGCCGAGGTCCGGCATGTCCGGCAGCACGACGTTCAGCCGCGTGTGCGGCCTGCACACGACCTCGGGCTTCTGCAGGTGGAACTCGTCACCGAACTCGGCGCGGCACAGGCACGGCTTGTTGGACAGCTGCTCGGTCTCGCCATCGCAGCGCCGCTGGCAGCCGCCCCTGCTCCACATCTCGTACGCCTGGCTCAACGGGTCGCCGGGCGGCAGGATCGCGTCGATGGCGTCGGTGTCGGTGACGATCCGCCACACCTTCGCGCCGTTGCCCTGCGGCTGCCACTCCTCCACCTGGCCGCCCCACGCCTCCACGGCGGGCTCGAGGTAGGCGCGCTGCGGAGTGGTGAGCACCCAGGTGGTGGACTTGACCGGCTTGCGCTTCTCCTTGCCGTACTTGTCGGTGTAGGGCTCGCTCCAGCCCATGCGCAGCCGGCCCAGTTCGCGGGCCTGGCGCTGCAAGGTGAGGATTCGTCCGGACACGGGTCGGGCTCCTTAGAACGGGATCTCGTCGTCGCGCAGCCCGGCGCCGGAGGTGGCCAGCGTTCCGGGCGGCGTGCCGAGCACCCGCTCGGCGACGGTTCGGGCGGGGGCGGTGGTCCTGCGCGCGGCCGCCGTCTTCTTGGCCGGCGCCGACTTGGCGGGCGCGGTCGCCTTCGTGGCAGCCGGCTTCGCGGCGGCCTTGCCAGGCGTCGCCTTCTTCTCCGGCTTGGGCAGCGGGAAGCTGCGCACCGACACGGCGGCGGTGCCGAAGTCGACGAACCAGCGGTAGAGGTTCAGCGCGGCTAGGAACGCCGCGTAGGACAGGTCGTCGGTGACCACCAGCCGTGGGGTCGCGCCGTCCGGGCGGAGCTGGACGAGCATGCCGCCGTCGGTGGCCGGCATCGGCACCTCGACGTCGGTGCCTTTGATCTGCACCGTCTCCACCCGCCGGTAGGCGGTCACCTGCAGGGCCTGCTCAGCCCAGAACTCGGGGCCGCGGTCGCCCAGCTCTTTCTCGCGGGTCTTGAAGTCGACGATCAGATCGACGGTTCGCCCTTCGGCGACCGCCTGCTCGACGGTGATGGCGAGCACCCGGGCCACCAGGTCGGCGGCGGCGTCGGACGCGCGGGCGTCGAAGCGGATGACGCAGTCGAGCGTCCCGGCGTAGCCTTCGGCCCGGTTGACGCCGACGGCCTCGCTCATCAGGAACGAGTCGGGCGTCAGGCCGTACTCCTTGACGAACGCCAGGAACGACCGGATGTACGGCCGGATCTGCTCGTCGACGGCTGGCAGCTGTCCGTGCAGCGCCCACCATTCGATGGCGTCGTGGACGGCCTTGCCCTCGTCGGCGCGGCGCGATTTCTCGGCGTAGTGCCGGTTGGCGATGAACTTGCGGACGCACTCCTTGCAGTCGCCGCAGGCGCACCGCTCGCACCGGGTCTGGCGCCCGTGCTTCTCGTAGCACCGGTTGTAGGTGTTGCCGCACGCCTTGCGCCGGCTGGCGGCGACGACGGTGGGCAGTTCGGCGAACGCCGCGTCGGCGGCGAGGCTGGCGGCCCAGCGGACGAGGCCCTCCTTGAACACCACGCCGATGGCGGTGGTGACCGACCACAGCCGCAGCGCGTCGTCGCCGCTGCCGATGAGGTAGAACCGCTGCCCGTCGTCCTGGGTGATCTGCCCGATGACGCTGGGCGCCCGGCGGGTGGCGATATCGGTGACGGCGGCGGTCACAGCATGCCCTCCAGCCGCGAGGCGGCCTTGTCGGCGTCGATGAGGACGTGCACGCACCGCGGACACTCGGGGGAGGTGGGACTGTACAGCCGGTCACCGCGGTTCCAGTGGTCGCGCGGGCGGCCGCAGGTGTCGCAGTGCGTGGCCGCGGCGTTGGCGGCGAGCGCCGTGAACGCCTTCATCGGTCACCTCGCACGGCGTCCATGAGGCGCGTCTGGTCGGACAGGTAGACCTGGCCGGTGTACTGCTGGGCGGTGGTGGGCACCTGCGGTCCGGGCATGGTGGTGCGGCGCCCGGCGTGCCGGCCGGCGGTGGCGCCGCAGTTGGGGCACCGGCGGGTCCGGCGGGCCAGAATGACGGCGGCGGCGAGGATGCCGGTGCCGGCGGCGACCGCAACCTGCGCGATGGCGGTGACCCACGGCGAGCCGGTGAGGATGGCGTCCTGGATCATTGGTGGTCACCGCCCCCGCGCCTCAGTTCGCGGATGACCAGCGGACTGGCGACCAGTAGGTCGAGGACGAGCAGGGTGAGCACCTCGCGCCAGACCAGGCGGATGTTCGCGGCGACCACGACGACCAGGCCGATGACGGTGACGAAGATGACGAGGTTGACCGTGCGCCTCACCACGTCGGCCCTGCCGGGGTGATGGCGCCGAGCGAGCGCAGGCGCAGCGTCTGTGTGGCGATGAGCTGCCGCTGCTCGTCCGCGATGCGGGCCTGGCCTTCGGCGAAGCGGATGTACCGCTGCTCCCATCCCTCGACGGCGTTGAGGGTGGTGGTCAGCACGTGGCGGAAGAGGGCGACGGCGAGGCCGAAGCCGGCGCCGGCGGCGACCATGGCGCCGATCCCGTAGAGGGCGGGGGCATCCAGTCCGGCGAGGATGGCAGTGGTGGTGCCGGCGGCGGCCATGGCGGCGTGGATGCCGGCGATGGCGGCGAACATGGTGCGGCGTAGGTGCTGCGCGCTGGCGGTCTGCGGCTGTCGGGCCGGTTCGCTAGCCTGAGAATCGAGCATGCGGGACCAACTCCCTTCGATGTGTGGTCCACGTGGTGCTGTTCAGGGGCGTCGACTCGTTGCCGCGAGCGGCGCCTCTTTTTTGTTGGGGCCGGGCGGCACCGGTGCGACGGGGGCGCGAACCGGTGGCCATGGCGGGCGCCCCGCCCGGCCCGGCCTATGCCGCCCGCGCGGGGGCGGTCTCGTTGGCGGGGTCGTCCTCGACGGGCACGTTGTAGTTCGCGAGGAACTCCTTGAGGGCGTCGTGCGGCACGAGCCTGCGGCGGCCGAGTTTGACGGAGCGGAGCTGGCCGCTCTCGATGAACTTGCGGACGTACCGCTCCGTGATGTCGCCGAGCAGGGCTGCCACCGACTCGACCGAGTAGAGGTAGCGCTTGCGGGGTTGGCCGTCGATGACGACTTCGCCCGTCCCGATCTCGGGAAGATCTGAGGTGGTTGCGTTCCCGTTCACGGGACTGACGGTACGCGCCGAGGCGTCTTCCCGAAAGCGGGAATACCTCAGCCGTTCGTATGATTCTTGGTAGTACTGATCAGCTTCTATGGTTGACTCATGCAGCCCAGTTCAGCCGTGTTCGTGGTCAACCGCACACACTCGCCGCCAGCTGCCCGAGTGCGGGAAGATGCCCGCCAGCGGGAAGAGGCTCCCGAGTTCGGGACTTACGGTGCATTGGTGCCGGTGCCGCTGCATGTCCGTCGCACGCGCTTCGCCAGACTGGTGAAGCGCGTACTTGAGGACGCCGGCGCCGCTGGTCTGACCATCCCCCAGGTCGTCGAGCGCACGGGCGTCAGCAAGTCGGCCTTCTATCGGTGGCGTGCGGGCGAGTGGACGAAGGATCCACGGGCATCCGAGGTGCGCGCCTTCTTCGACGGCCTAGGCGTGCCGGCCAGGCTGGCGTATCAGGCACTGGACTGGAGCGACCCGGCGGCGCAGGAGCAGGCCCCCGAGGTCCCGTTGGAGCCAGAGATCCAGGAGATCCTGCGCAAGCTGCGCGACCCGAACACGCCGGAGAGCGAGAAGCGCTTCCTGCGGGAGAGCATCCGCATGCTGGCTGCCCGGAATGTCTCGAAGCCGTCCGGTCGGCGGAGTGCCGGGTAGTCGACCGTTCGACCGTCGTCGGTGAATGCAGTCCGATCATCCCATGCCGGGGTGTGATCTGGGTCGCTACCGTTCGTTGTCTTGATCCATTCCACCCTGGCGGGGCAGTCGTCGGGGGGTCGCGAAAGGCACGCACCTCACGGGAGGCCGACCCACCATGCCCTTGAGCAAACTCATCCCCGGCCCACCTCGAGCGGGGCACATCTGGCTCGACGCCCTCGTCGCCGCGGCGGTGTTTTTCTGGCTCGCCGCACTCGTCCTGCTGGCGATGACGTGGATGCTGCACAGCCGGGATCTCGCCGTTGGCGCCGTGTCCGCAGTGGTCGCGGCCGGCGCGCTGTCGGTGGTGTCCTGCATGCTCGGCGCGATCACCGCCATGCACCGCCGTGTCGCGACAGGTCAGCGCGCGACGTTGGCGCGGCTGGAGGGACAGGTGGCCGAGCATCGCGAGGCATTGGAGGCGCATGTCGACGAGCAGCTGGCCGCGGTGCTGGCCGAGTTGCAGAAGCTGCACAACCGGAACACCGACGAGCTGCGGCGACTCAGCCGGGTGGTCGCCCGGATCGCTGATCAGATGCCGCAGGCGCTGAAGGCCGCGCACTGGGAGGGCTACGCCGACGGCGTGGAGGACACGGGCGGCGACAGCAACGTGCGTCGATTGACTCGCCGGCGCGAAGAGGGTGCCGTGCCGGGCTCTGGCAGGTACGGTTCCTGAGTCATGGAGTTGCCGGACCTGGCTGATATTCCGATCTTCGCGGCGGAGGGCGGCTACCGCGCGGCGGTGACCGTTGGGCACAAGGCGAACGGGAAGTTGGACCGCCGATACCGACGGGGCGCGACACCCGAGGATGTGCGTCGGAAACTGCGTGTGCTACTGCGCGAGGTGGGTGCCGGCCGGAAGCCACAGCCGGGCCGGGTGCCCACCGTCGAGCAGTGGTTCACGACGTGGCTGACGGACATCGCGCCGTACGGCAAGCGGGCGCTGGCGCCACGGTCGCTGGACGACTACTGGTCGCGCTGTCGCTGCTGGATTTTCCCCCAGATGGGCAGCATCCGACTGGACGCATTGGAGCCGGACCACCTGGATCGGCTGTACCGCGCGATGTACAGCCGGAAAGTTGACGGCAAGCCGGCGCCGTGCAGTGAAGGCCATGTGCTGAAAACCCACGCCGTGATCCGCCGGGGGCTGGAGATCGCGCTGCGGCGAGGCAAGGTCGGCCGCAACGTCGCGAAGCTGCTCGACCCGCCGGGCTCGCCGACGGTGGCGCAGGAGTCGCTGAGCAAGGCGGAGAGCCGCCGGGTGCTCGAGGTGGCCCGGGGCCGGCGCAACGCTGCCCGGTGGTTCGTCGGGCTGGCCATCGGCCCGCGGCAGGGTGAGACGCTGGGGCTGCGGTGGGACGACCTGGATCTGGATGAGGGCGTCATCAGCATCCAGTGGCAGATCCAGCGGCTGAAGTGGCGACATGGCTGCAAGGATCCGCACGCGTGCGGCGGCCGGCCACGCAAACACAACCCGAAGGGCCTGCATCGCTTCAAGTCGTGCCCGAAAAACTGCGCGAGACATCGACCGGGCTGCCCGCCGCCGTGCCCGCCGGATTGCCCGGGCAAGCACAAGGGCCGGCCGGGCGGTCTGTGTCCGCAGCCGTGTCTGCCGGACTGCACGAGGCACCGGGCGCACAGGCGGGGCTGCCCACCGCCGTGCGCCCAGGACTGTGTGGGGCATGCGGCATCATGTCCGGATCGAATAGAGGGCGGGCTGGTGTTCACTCGACCGAAGGGCTGGCGTCGGCGGCCGCGCGCCAGGACGGTAGCACTGCCGCCGAACGTGGTGAAGTTGCTGGAGGAGCACCGCGCCGCGCAGGCGCAGGAGAGGTTGCTGGCCGGCAACCGGTGGCTGGATCTCGACCTTGTGTTCGCTCAGGTGGACGGTGCGCCGATCGACCCGCGGGTGGACTGGGCGGAGTGGAAGAGCATCCTGGCCGAGGCGGGCGTGGGGGACGCGAGGGTGCACGTCATGCGCCACACGACGGCGACGACGTTGTTGGACATGGGCGAGGATCTGTCGGTCATTCAGGAGGTGCTCGGCCATGCCGATTCACGGACGACGCGCGGGTATCAGGATGTCGGCGTGGAGATGACGCGTAGGGCGGCGAAGCGGATGAACAAGGCGCTGTTCGGCACTCCTGTTGCCGATCTTGTTGCCAAGAGGCGCCGTCGTCGATCTTCCTGATAGACGCCCCTCGTTGGGGGGAGCGACAAAGGCCCTGGTCATGTGGGTTGACCAGGGCCTTTGTGTTGCCGAGCCGCCTGACGGAATCGAACCGTCGACCTACGCATTACGAGTGCGTCGCTCTGCCGACTGAGCTAAGGCGGCAACGTTGGGCAAGTGTACGCGACGAGCCGCCTGCGCGTCTCGCGGGCACCCTCGGCGATGGCGCCGAGCCGAGTCGGGTAGCCGCTCGCCGGATAGCCATCGACGACCTAGGCTGCGGGATCGTGACGGACGAGCACGAAGCGCCCGAGTTGCGCCGCCCCCGCAGCCTGGACCCGATGGAGTTGGGCTTCACCCCCCGCCGGCCGGTGCCGTGGTTGGCGCCGTTTCTGCTGCTCAGCACCGGGCTGCGGACGCTGCTCGCGGCGCTGTTCGGCGCGTACCTGGACAAGCGGGAGTTACAGAACGCGCTCGGCGCTCAGGTGCACTCCCAGCCGGGCACGGGCGGGGAGCTGTGGCTGGATTACGTGGCGGACCTGGGCGACGGGTTCCACAGCACGTACAGCATCGCCTACCTGCTCGCCCAGCCCTCGCTCGCCGTCGACGGCCGGGAGTTGCCGCGCGGCCAGGTGCTCGTCATGGGTGGCGACCAGGTGTACCCGACGGCCAGCGCGGACGCGTACGAGGACCGGTGCAAGGGCCCTTACGCGGCGGCGTTCCCGAACCCGGGGCCGGAGGCGGTGGCGCCGACGCTCTACGCGGTACCGGGGAATCATGACTGGTACGACGGGTTGACCGCGTTCCTGCGGCTGTTCGTGAAGGTGCGCAGCGACAACGTCGGCGCGTGGCGGATCGAACAGTCCCGGTCGTACTTCGTGGTGGAGTTGCCGCAGCGGTGGTGGCTGTTCGCGATCGACGAGCAGTCGGGCGCGTACCTGGACGACCCGCAGTTGATCTACTTCCAGGAGGCGGCGAAGCAGCTTCGGCCGGGCGACCGGGTGATCCTGTGCTCGCCGGAGCCGACCTGGGTGAAGTCGGCGACGAAGCCGCAGGCGTACGACACGATCGACTACTTCGTCCGCACGATCATCGCGCCGACTGGTGCGCGCGTGCCGCTGATGCTCTCCGGGGACCTGCACCACTACGCGCGCTACACGGGCCGGCACCGGCAGTTGATCACCTGCGGCGGGGGCGGGGCGTACCTGTACCCGACGCACAAGCTTCCGGAGCGGATCACGGTGCCGCCGAAGGACGCGATCAACCGCAAGAAGAGCCCGAGCCAGGCGTACGACCTGGCCGCGCGGTACCCGACGGCGCCGACGTCGCGGCGGCTCGCCTGGGGGGTGTTCGCGCGGCTGCCGTTCCGGAACCCGGGCTTCGCCACCATGCTCGGGGTGCTGCACACACTGCTGATGCTGGCGATGGTCGGCGCGGCGACCCGCACCGACGAGGTGGTGCGCCGGCTGTTCAGTGTGCCATTGGGGATCATGGTGCTGCTCGTCATGGGGGGCGCGGTGCTGTTCGCACGGCCGCCGAACGCGAGCGCGAAACGGCACCCGCAGCATTGGCTGCTCGGCATCGGGCACGGGCTGGCGCACCTGACGCTGGGCGCGCTCGGCGCCTGGGCGTGGCTGCACCTGCCGTTCGTGGACTGGCCGTGGCCGCTGCCGCTGGTCGCTGCGGCCGTGCTCTACGGCCCGGTCTCCGGCCTGGTCGCGGCCCAGCTCACCAGCCTGTACCTGCTGGTCGCCAGCCAGTTCGGGGTGAACGTGAACGAACTGTTCGCCGGCCAGGGAATCGATGACTACAAGATTTTCCTGCGCCTGCACATCGCCGCCGACGGCGCCCTGACGATCTACCCGATCGCCATGGACCGGGTCGGGCGGCAGTGGCAGGCGCAGCCGGACGCGCCGCCGTGGGTGTCATGGCTGGCCCCGAAGAAGCGCCTCCAGCCCTACCTCGCGGAGCCGCCGATCACGATTCGCTAGCCGGGCCGTGCCGCTCCTCGTACGCCTGGCGCGAACCACACACGGAGGCGCGGCCACACGAGAGGCGGGAGCCGTCCGCGTCCAGCCGGACGATGACGGAGTCCCGCGGCACGCTGTGCCCGACCACCCTGCCCTCGCCCTCCGGGATGCTCACCCGCTCGCCCAGCGCCGGCGCGCTCGCCTGGAACTTCTGGTACAGCGGGTGTTCGTACTTCAGGCAGCACATGAGGCGGCCGCAGGCGCCGGAGATGCGCAGCGGGTTGAGCGGGAGATCCTGGTCCTTCGCCATCCGGATGGTGACCGGCTCGAAGTCGGTGAGGAACGTGGCGCAGCACAGGTCCCGCCCGCAGGAGCCGATGCCGCCCTGCACCCGCGCCGAGTCCCGTGCCGAGAGCTGGCGTAGCTCGACCCGGCAGTGCAGCGTCGCCCCGAGGTCGCGGACCAGCGAGCGGAAGTCCACCCGGTGCGGCGCCGTGAAGTAGATCGTGGTGCGGGCGCCGGTGCCGGTGTCGGCGCTTTCCGGGACGTGGTCCACGGCGACGACCTTCATCGGCAGGTCATGGTCGCGGATCAGCCGCTTCGCGGCCACCTTCGCCTCCGCCTTGCGCCGCCGCTGAAGCTCGTCACGCTCCAGGTCGCGCTCGGTGGCCATGCCGGCCAGCTTCGGGAACCCCGCGGTCTCCTCCGACACCCACTGCGCCGCCCACACGCACTCGGCCACCTCGGGGCCGTCATCCGTGGGTACCAGCACCCGGTCGCCGACCTGGGGGCGCAGGTCGCCGGGGTCCAGGTAGTAGAGCCGCCCGTACCGGTTGAAGCTGACCGCACAGAGCATGCCCATATCGACACCCTACGTCCGCGAGCCCGTGTGAAGCACCCGCCCGCCACCGGCCCACCCTCGGCCGATCTTGGACTTGTGGTACCCCTCGACTTTCGGGCTTTGCCGGCAGCCCCGGGCGAGATCGTGGTGCGACACGCCGCATTTCTGGCCAGATCGGTACCAAGATCTCCCGCCCGGCGGCCACCACGGGCACGACACAGCGCCGACCGAACGGTCACGAACCGCGCCCCCCGGATCGGCGGCGCGGCCCTCGACTCGTCCGAAACCCGATCGGCCGGACGGGTGAAAGGCGCCGCTCCCCCGCGACAACCGGGGGAATCCGACGTTGAGTGGGGAGTCTGAGCCTGCGGGGGGTGCAGGAAAGGGCCACGGCGTCGCATGCGATCCGCACGCGACGCCGTTGGCATTCTCCGGCCGATTCCCGTGCCGCGCAGGACGGGACCGGGTCAGAGCGGGACGCGTAGGGCGTTGGGCGGTGGTGGACCGTCCGACGCGGGCGCCCGGTAACGCAGTTCGACCAGGTGTGTGGACCAGGCGCCGCGCAGCCGCTCGCCCCCGTCGTACGCGGCGTCGATCGCGGCCAGCGCCCGGGCGCCGAGCGTGGCGGCGGCCCGGACCGCCGCCCCGGGCGGGGGCGGCTGGCCGCCGGGCCAGCCACCCTCCACACTCGCCTCGACGCCGGCGCCCGCGCGCCCGGCCGTCACCAGGGCGACCGCCTCGGCCGAACCGAGGGCCTCCGCGAGCGCGGCCGCGAGCGCGGCCCGGGTGTCGGCCATCCAGTCCGCGACGGCCTCGGCGTAGCCGGCGGTGGCGCGCAGCCGGGCGGCGAGGCTCTCCTCCGGGCCGGCGAGGTGGCCGGCGAGCGACGACCAGTGCCCGGCGAAGGCGTCCGCCCCGGCGCCGGACCAGCCGTCGCCAATCGCCCCGCCCCCGCCGGCACCGTGCCCGGCAGCGCCCCGGCCGGGAGCGCCCTGGCCGGCGGCGCGGGCGCCGGTGGTCGCCGCCCGCTCGTACTCCTCGGCGAGACCGCGCAGCGGGGCGGCGGCCCGGGTCAGCCCACCGGGGCGCAGGGCGACCACGGCGGCGACCGCCTCGCCCGGCAGGGCGCCCACCCGGCGCAGCAGCGGCCAGATCGGGTGCTCCTCGGGCGCGCCGGCCCGGATCAGCGCGGCATCCACCCGGGCGAACAGGTCGCCGGCCGGGGCGGCGAGCCGGCCGAGGGCGTCCACTCAGGACTCCGTCGCGTGGCGGCGGCGGGCCGCCGCCTCCACATCCTCGTAGCCGCTCCCGATCAGGCGCAGCGCCTGGGCGGCGTCGGCGAGGCGGGCCCCCGCCGCGGCGGCCTCGCGGGAGCGGGCGGCCAGCGCGGCCTCCCACGTGCCGTGGAGTTCCCGGCCCAGCTCACCGAGGCGGCCGGGCGCGTCGGCGCCGAAGCCCGACGGGCCGCCACCCAGGCCGCCCAGCCCGCCGCTGGCGCCGGTGACCGCGGTGGCGATGGCCTCCACCGCCCGAGCGACCTCGCGGGGCCCGGACATCACGCCACGCTCCACGGCGGGGGCGCGACCGCGCCCGTACCCACGATGCGCCGCCGGACGACAGCCATCACACCTCCCCGAGCGGCCGGTATTCGCCGAAGGTCTCGGCGTGCAGTTTGCGGCGGGCCCAGGCGGCCGCGTCGGCCGCGCCGGCGACGGCGGCGCCGATCGAGCGGGAGACCTCCGCCTCGGAGCGGCCGTGCAGGCGCCCCACGACGGTGACCTCGCGAATCGTGCCGGCGGCGGTGACCACCACCTCGATCAGGCCGTCGGGCGAGCGCACGGTCACCTCGACGGCGCCGACCGTCTTCTCAAACTCGGCCTGGAGCGACTCGATGCGGCGGTAGCGCTCGACCGCCTCCTCGATCCAGCCCTCGTCGATCTCGCGCGCCATCCCACCCTCACCGCGTCACCCTGCGTACGCCCGCTGGCACCGAAGGTACCGTCATCCCCCGGGGCCCAAAAGCCCCTGTGGATAACTCAGCCGCGCCAGAGAGCGAGCATCATCGCTTCGACGGCGATGCGTGGCTTCACGTTCGCCTCGACGGCCTGCCGGCAGGCCAGCACCGCCTCCAACCGGCGCAGGGTGCCCTCGGCGGTCCACCGGGCGGCGGCGGTCTCGGCCATCGGCGCGGTGTCGGCGTGCACCGGCAGTACCGGGGCGGAGAACTTGACGGCGAGCACGTCCCGGTAGAAGCCGGCGAGGTCGACCAGGGCCCGGTCGAGGGCGTCGCGCTGGGCGCGGGTGGCCCGGGACCGCTGCCGGCGCTCCAGATCCTTGAGCTGGCCGGCGGCCCCGCGGATCGCCCCGGCGGCGCCGCGCCCGGTGCCGCCCGCCCCGAGGGCGGTCTCCAGGTCGGCGCGCTCCCGGGCGTCCATCTCGACGACCGCGGCGACGGCCTCCGCCTCGGCGGCCTCGATCAGCGCCGAGGCGGCGTCGAAGCAGGCGCCGACGCCGGTCAGCCGGCGCGGCACGGCGAGCACGGCGGCGCGCCGCTCCCGCGCCTGCGGGTCGCGGGCCAGCCGGCGGGCCCGGCCGACGTGACCCTGCGCGGCGGCCGCCGCCCAGTGCGCGGTCTCCTCCGCTATGCCGTCGCGCGTGGCCAGCACCGAGGCGACCGCCTCCGGCGGCGGTTGGCGGAGCGGGACCGTGCGGCAGCGGGACCGGATCGTCACCGAGATGTCGTCCGGGTGGGTGGACGGCGTGCAGAGCAGGAACACGGTGCGCGGCGGCGGCTCCTCGATGGCCTTGAGCAGGGCGTTGCCGGCCGCCTCGGTGAGCCGGTCGGCGTCCTCGACGAGCAGCACCTGCCACCGGCCGCCGGTCGGGGCGCCGGCCGCGCGCAGCACCAGCGCCCGCATCTCGCCCACGCTGATCGACAGCCCTTCCGGGACCACGAAGCGCACGTCCGCGTGGGTGCCGGCCAGGGTGGTGTGGCAGCCGGAGCAGGCGCCGCAGCCGGTGCCGTTCTCGCACTGGAGCGCCGCCGCCAGCGCCCGCGCCGCCACCGACCGCCCAGAACCGGGCGGCCCGGTGAACAGCCAGGCGTGGGTCATCCCGGCGCCGGACGGTTCAGTGCCGTCGGCCGGGCCCGCCGGGCCCACGATCGCGGCGGCCGCGGCGGCGGCGCGACGCAGGGTCGCCACGGCCTCGGGCTGGCCGACCAGGTTGGCGAAGACGTCCGCCATCAGGACCGCCGCTGCAACTCGCGATCGGTGGCCGGGTCGTCGCCCCCGGCCTCAGGGGTGTCGCCGGACGGACCCTCCGGCGGCACCCCGGGGGTGTCGCCGGACGAGTGCGGGCCGGCGTCGCTCGCGTGCGAGTGCGGCTCGATGCCGGCGGGGGTCACCGCCGCCACGTCCTCCAGCGTCGGCCGGTGCGCCGGCAGCAGCGGCTGGATCCGGTCGGCGACCGCGCGGGCCAGTTCCTGCGGCGGCCGGGTGGCGTCCAGCACCAGGTACCGGCGGGGATCGCTGGCGGCCAGGTCGAGGAAGGCCCAGCGGACCCGCTCGTGGAACTCGGCGGACTCGCCCTCCAGCCGGTCCTCGCCCATGCCGCGGGCCGCCACCCGGCTGCGGCCGACCAGCGGGTCCACGTCCAGCAGGACCACCAGGTCCGGCTTGAGGCCACCGGTGGCCCACTGGGACAGCCAGGAGACCTCCTCCACCGGCAGCGTCCGGCCGGCGCCCTGGTACGCCAGGGAGGAGTCGACGTAGCGGTCGCTGATCACGACGGCGCCCCGGGTCAGCGCCGGGCGGACCACGGATGCCACGTGCTGCGCCCGGTCGGCGGCGTAGAGCAGGGCCTCGGCGCGCGGGGAGATCGACGCGGCGGGCGAGTCGGCGTCCAGGACGAGCCGGCGGATGCGCACGCCGAGGTCGGTGGCGCCCGGCTCGCGGGTGACCACCACATCCCGGCCGCGCTCGCGCAGCAGTTGGGCCAGCCGCTGCACCTGGGTCGACTTGCCGGCGCCCTCGCCGCCCTCGAAGACCACGAACAGCCCGCTCCAGGAGACCGGCTCGGGGACCGACAGCGGGCGCCCGCGCATGGAGCCCCACAGGTCGGGCAGCACCGGTACGCCCGGCTTGTCGTCCATCTGGCGGAAGGCGCTGATGCCGGTGAGGATGCCGAACACGCCCGCGGCGATCAGCAGCAGCCGGGTGGACGAGATGGAGATCCCGAGGTCGGCGATGCGCAGTTGGCGGGAGCCGCCGAGGCCGACCAGCGCGCTGGACAGCGAGATCGACAGCATCAGCACGACCCGCGTGCCGGTCTGCATGAACGCGAAGACCCGGCCGCGCATGTCGTCGCCGACCTCGCCGCCGAGCAGCGTGGTGCCGGACAGGAACGCCATGCCGGCGCCCGCGCCGACCAGCAGGGTGCCGAAGACCGCCAGGGACAGGTGGAACGCCAGGCCGAGCACGATCACGGAGGCGCTGGCCAGCACGATGCTCATGCCGAACCAGCGGCGCCGGGACAGCTGGTTGACGGCGAGCGGGCCGAGCCCGATGCCGACCCCGAGGCCGATGAAGATCAGGCCGAACAGCAGGTAGAAGGTGGAGTCGCCGCCGCCGAGGGACTGCGCGTAGAACTGCGCGGTGCCGATGACGATGCCGCCGCCGGCGAACGCGCCGAGGATGCCCAGTACCAGGCCGCGCACCAGCGGGGTCCGCCCGACGTACTTCCAGCCGTCGAAGAACTGCCGCAGCACGCTCTCCTCGGGGCGCCGCCGCCGGCCGTCCCGCCCGCTGATCTCCTTGATCCCGAACAGGACGACGATCGCGGTCGCCAGCCGGGACAGCGCGTTGAAGTACAGCGCGAGGTTCGTCGGGTTGCTCCACGCGGCCGGGTCGCGCCCGGAGGTGGGCAGCACCGCGTTCAGCCCGGACAGCCCGACCGCGGCGAGCACCGGGGTCAGCCCGTACGTGGTGATGAGCGTGAGCTGGTTGGAGACCTCCAGCCGGGCCCGCGGGATGAGGTTGGGTACCGCGGCCTCCTTGGCCGGGATCCAGATCATCGTGACCGTCTCGATCAGGAAGGTGGCGATCGCCGCCCACCCGATCGTGATCGCCGGGTTGCCGGCGACGATGCCCACCACCGGGATCGAGCCGAACAGCACGAACCGCAGGAGGTCGCAGACCACCATGGTGTAGCGGCGGTCGAAGCGGTCGGCCAGCACGCCGGCGGCCGGCCCGAGCACCAGCGCCGGCAGCAGCCGGACCGCGATCAGCGACCCGAATGCCAGGCCCTTCGCGGCCGAGCCGCTGACCTGGGAGGCGGCGAAGACCGCCGTGGCGAGCAGGCCCAGCCAGTCGCCGAACGAGGCGACCCCGAGCACCATCCAGAGCCGCCGGAACGGCCGGATCCGCAGTACCGAGCGCAGCGCCTGGATGCCGGACAGCTCGACCGGCCCGGTGCCGGCCCCGCCGCCGGGTACCCGTGCCGCGCCCCCGTCACCGCCGTTCCCGCTGATCGTTCACCCCCGGAGCCTGTCATTCCGCGCGTTCACTGTAGTCCGCGCGGGGCCGATCGACGGCCCTGGCGCTCCCTGAAGGTGTGTCGGCGGGGTGGATGATGTGAAAATTACTCGCTTCAACTAGGGTGCGACGATGAGCGTCGATACTGTGCCGGGCCCGCGGCGCCGCCTGGACGCCGCCACCGCGCACCTCGATCCCCCGTTTGCCGCCGTCGATCTCGGCGCGTTCGACGCCAACGCGGCCGACCTGGCGGGGCGAGCGAGCGGCAAACCGGTGCGGATCGCCACGAAATCGCTGCGCTGCCGGGAGCTGATCCGGCGCGCCCTCGCCCACCCCGGCTGGCGCGGCGCCATGGCGTACACCCTGCCGGAGGCGATCTGGCTGGCCCGCACCGGCGTCGCCGGGGACGTCCTGGTGGCGTACCCCACGGCACACCGGTCCGCCCTGCGCGAGCTGGCCACCGACCCCGCCCTCGCCGCCACCGTCACGATCATGGTGGACTCGGCGGCCCAGCTCGACCTGGTCGACGCGGTGCTCCCGCCGGGGCGTCGCGAGCCGGTCCGGGTCTGCCTGGACCTGGACGCGTCGTGGCGGGTGCTCGGCCTGCACGTCGGCGTCCGGCGCTCGCCCGTACACTCCGCCGCCCAGGCGGGCGCCCTGGCCGCGCGGATCGCGTCGCGCCCCGGGTACCGGCTGGTGGGGCTGATGGCGTACGAGGCGCAGGTGGCCGGGGTGGGCGACGCGCCACCGGGCCGGCGGACGCGGGCGGCCGGCGTGCGCGCGATGCAGCGCGCCGCGCTGCGCGAGCTGACCGACCGGCGCGGCGCGGCGGTGGCGGCGGTCCGCGGGGCGGTCGACCTGGAGTTCGTCAACGGCGGCGGCACCGGCAGCGTGGCCACCACCGCCGCGGACCCCGCGGTGACCGAGATCACGGCCGGCTCCGGCCTGTACGGGCCGACCCTGTTCGACGGCTACCGCGCCTGGCGCCCGCGCCCCGCGGCGGCGTTCGCGCTGAGCGTGGTGCGGCGGCCGGCGCCACGGATCGCGACCGTGCTCGGCGGCGGCTGGATCGCCTCCGGCGCGCCCGGCGCCGACCGGCTGCCCACCCCGTGGCTGCCGGCGGGCCTGCGGCTGCTCGGCACCGAGGGCGCCGGCGAGGTGCAGACCCCGCTGCGCGGGGCGGCGGCGGCCGGACTCGCGGTCGGCGACCGGGTCTGGTTCCGGCACGCCAAGGCCGGCGAGCTGGCCGAGCACGCGAACGAACTGCACCTGATCGACGGCGACGCGGTGGTCGGCACGGCGCTGACCTACCGGGGCGAGGGGCACGCCTTCCTGTGATCAGGCTCGACATGCCGGTGCAGATACTCCCGGGCCAGCGCCTTGGCCTCGGTGAGCACGGCCTCGTCGCCGTCCGGCTCCCGCCGGAACGCCAGCTTGATGAGCGCGTCGCTGGCCTCCACCGCGATGGACAGGGCGAACCGCAGGCGCCCCGTGTCCGCCACCCCGAAGCTCTTGACCAGCAACCCGGCGAGCTGGTCGGCGATGACCGCGTTGTTGTCCCGCTCGGCGTCGAGCAGGTGCACGTCCACCACGTCGCCGAAGTGCAGCGTGCGGAAGCCGGGCACGGTGCGGTGCATGGCGATGTACTCGTCGATGGCCGCGTCCACGCCGTCCCACCAGTGGCCGAAGCCGCCCTCGGCGAACCGGGCGCCGAGCCGGCCCAGGTATGCCTCCAGGTTGCGCAGGGTCAGCGCCTGCACGATGGCGCGCTTGTCGGGGAAGAACTGGTACACCGAGCCGATCGCCACGGTGGCCCGCTCGGCCAGCATGGTCGTGGTGAACGACTCGTAGCCGACCTCGTCGACCAGCTCCGCACAGGCGTCGAGCATCCGCTGCACGCGGGCGACGCTGCGGCCCTGCACCGGTACCCGGCGCAGGGGCTTGGCGGTGACGGTTGGTGTGGACACTCGCCACTCCTCTGTACCCCTGGGCGATCGCCCCCGTCGGCCGCGGGCGGCCCGGCGGCGAACGAAGACCGAACTGTACTCGGATTAACGACACGAAGCACCGGACGGATCGGTTCGTTCTTTACCGGTATCCACCGGGCCTGCTATGAACGGTACTCACTTTCGGGAGGTGCCCCGTGCCGGGATCGTGGACCAACTGGGCGGGCAATCAGCGCGCCGCGGCCGAGCCGCTCCGCCCGGCCACCGTGGACGAGGTCGTAGCGGCGGTCCGCGCCGCGGCCGGCGCCGGGCGCCCGGTCAAGGCCGTCGGCAGTGGGCACTCCTTCACCCCGGCCGCGGTCACCGAGGGCGTCCTGCTGGACCTGTCCCGGCTCGCCACACCGGTCCGCGTGCAGCGGGCGAGCCGGCTGGTGACCGTCCCGGCAGGAATGTCCCTGCGCGACCTGAACGACCTGCTGCACCGGCACGGCCTGGCCCTGCCCAACCTCGGCGACATCGACGCGCAGACCATCGCCGGAGCGATCTCCACCGGCACGCACGGTACCGGCGCCCGGTACGGCTGCCTGGCCACCTCCGTCGCCGGGCTGACCCTGGTCACCGCGGCCGGCGAGGTGCTGACCTGCGACGCGGCCGAGCGGCCGGACGTGTTCGCCGCCGCCCGGGTCGGGCTCGGCGCGCTCGGCGTGCTCACCTCGGTCACGCTGCGCTGCGTGGACGCGTTCACGCTGCGCGCCGACGAGCGCCCGCTGCCCCTGGCCGACGTGCTTGCCGGCCTGGACGAGCACGTCGCCGGCAACGACCACGCCGAGTTCTACTGGTTCCCGTACACCGAACGGGTCCAGCTCAAGCGCAACAACCGGGTGCCCGCCGACGACCGTCCCCTGTCGCCGGCGCGCCGCTGGCTGGACGACGAGTTGCTGTCCAACACGGTGTTCGGGGGCGCCTGCCGGCTGGGCCGGGCCGTCCCCGCCCTGGCGCCGGCGATCCACGCCGTCTCCGCCCGGGCGCTCTCGGCGCGCACCTACACCGGCCGGTCCGACCGGGTGTTCTGCACCAGCCGCCGGGTGCGGTTCGTCGAGATGGAGTACGGGCTGCCGCGCGCCGCCCTGCGGCAGGCGTTCGCCGGCCTGCGCCGGGTGGTCGAGGCGCTGCCGTTCAAGGTGCTGTTCCCGGTCGAGGTGCGGTTCACCGCCGCCGACGACATCTGGCTGTCGCACGGCTACGGGCGGGACAGCGCGTACATCGCCATCCACCAGTACGTGGGGGCGCCGTACGAGCCGTACTTCCGGGCGTTCGAGCGGGTGGCGCAGGATCTCGACGGCCGCCCGCACTGGGGCAAACTGCACTACCGGGACGCGGCGAGCCTCGCGCCCGCATACCCCCGGTTCGCCGACTTCCTCGCGGTCCGGGACAAACTGGACCCCGACCGCCGGTTCGCCAACGCCTACACCGGGCGCGTGCTCGGCTGAAGCACCTGGTATCCCCACCGCTGCGCGATCTCGGCCAGCTCCGCGGGCAGGTCGGCGGTGTCCGGCAGCGGGCGGGGCTGCTGGATGCGCCCGCTGCGGATCCGCTCGGTCCAGTCGCCCAGGCCGGAGCGGATCGGGCCGTGGTCCCGCCGGCCGTACTCGAGCATGCCGGGCTCCCACGGCACACCGATGAACTCGCACAGCCGCTGGGTCTCGGGCTCCGGCTGGGCGATCAGGTCCTCGTACCGGAGTGTGTGCCCGGGCAGGTTGCGCCGCGCCTCATCCAGCGCCGTGGCGTACCGGGTGATGTGCGCGGCGGCCTGGTCCGCGGTCTGCCAGCTCCGGGCCCGACGCCACGAGTCGAGCACCGCGGCGGGGTGCCGCAGCAGGAACACGAACCGGGCCTCCGGCCAG
Organism: Rhizomonospora bruguierae; assembly: GCF_018397995.1. Lineage (GTDB taxonomy): Bacteria > Actinomycetota > Actinomycetes > Mycobacteriales > Micromonosporaceae > Rhizomonospora > Rhizomonospora bruguierae. The sequence goes on along the minus strand of NZ_BBQH01000015.1, from coordinate 147,646 downwards.
GTGCGGGCGATCCGCGACCACATGAACACGTGGTGCGGGGTCTTCTCGACCAGCACCGACTTGCCGCTGCGGGCCAGCGCGGTGGCCATCACCGAGTCCCACAGCAGCACGTCCAGCTCCGGTTCGGTCAACCCGAGCTGGGTCATGCTGTCGGTGACGTACTTGTCTTTGAGCTGGACTTGCAGCCCGGTCAGGTGCAGCTCGTGCGGGGCGTACAGCCGGGAGTGGCTGTTCAGGATCATCCGCAGGAGCGTCGAGCCCGACCGGACCGACGTGAAGATGAACACCGGCGCCCGCAGACGGGTAGCCGGCGGCCGGGAGAGCCGCCGCCACCGCGCCCCGCGGGTCAGCTGGAGTCCGGTAGCGGCGGTGAGCCAGTAGTGTGCGACGTGCTGCCAAGCCATGGCGCCGGATAGTAGCTTGATTAGGTCAAATTAATCTCAAAGCCGGATGGGCGCCCGCTTGGTTCACCCTTACGACGTAGCCGCCTTCTTCGGCGCGGCCGCCTTCCCCGGCGCCTTCTTCGCCGCCGTGGCCTTCTTCACCGCCGCCTTCTTCGCGGCCTTCTTCGCCGGCTCCGCACCCTGCTCCGCCGCCTTCTTCGGCGCGGCCTTCTTCGCCGCCTTCTTCCGCGGCGACGGCCCGGCGGCCCGCTTGTCGGCGAGCATCCGCGCCGCCTCCTCCGCGGTCAACTGCTCCACCGACTGACCCCGGCGCAGGGACGCGTTCGTCTCGCCGTCCGTAACGTACGGCCCGAACCGGCCCTCCTTGATCACCATCGGCTTCTCGGTCTCCGGGTCGGGGCCCAGCTCGCGCAGCGGCGGGGCGGCGGCCCGCCGGCCCCGGGTCTTCGGCGCCGCCAGCAGGGCCAGCGCCTCCTCCAGGCTGACCGTGAACAGCTTCTCCTCGCTGTCCAGCGACCGGTAGTCGTCGCCGCGCTTCACGTACGGCCCGTACCGGCCGTTCGCGGCGACGATCTCGTTGCCCTCCGGGTCGGCGCCGACGGTACGGGGCAGCGACAGCAGCCGCAGCGCGTCCGCCAGCGTGAGCTGCTCCGGCGACTGGCTGCGCAACAGCGAGGCGTTCTTGTCGCCGGTGGACACGTAGGGACCGTACCGGCCGGAGCGCAGCACCACCGGCTCGCCGGTCTCCGGGTGCTCGCCGAGCTTGCGCTCGCCGCTGCCGCCCAGGAACAGCTCGTCCACCTTCTCCGGGGTCAGCTCGTCCGGGACGATGCCCTCCGGCAGCGACACCCGGTTGTCCGGCGAGTCGCCCTCCTCGCCCGGGCGGGTCCGCTGCACGTACGGGCCGTACCGCCCGACGCGGACCACCACGTCGCGCCCCTCGGCGTCGGTGAACAGCGGGATCGAGTTGACGCTGCGGGCGTCGATCTCCCCCAGGTTCTCGGTGACCATCTTCTTCAGGCCGCCACCCCGGGCGATCGACTCATCCCCGCCCGTCGCGCTGCCGAAGTAGAAGGAGGTCAGGAAGTCCACCGCGGCGGCCGCGCCGCCCGCGATCTCGTCCAGTTCGTTCTCCATCGCGGCGGTGAAGCTGTAGTCCACCAGCCGGGGATAGTGCCGCTCCAGCAACCCCACCACGGCGAACGCCAGGAACGACGGGATCAGCGCCTGACCGCGCTTGAACACGTACCCCCGGTCCTGGATCGTCTTGATGATCGAGGTGTAGGTGGACGGGCGGCCGATGCCCAGCTCCTCCAGCACCTTCACCAGCGAGGCGTCGGTGTACCGGGCCGGCGGCTGGGTGGTGTGCCCGGTCGGGGCCAGCTCCTCGGCGGTCAGCGGCTGGTCCTTCACCAGCGTGGGCAACCGGCGCTCGGCGTCCTCCGCCTCGGCGTTCTCGTCGTCCGAGGACTCCACGTACGCGCGCAGGAAACCCGGGTCGGTGATCGTCTTGCCGGTGGCGCCGAAGTCGCACTCCTCGCCGGCCGTGGAGACCGCCCGGATCCGCACCGACACCGACGAGCCGACCGCGTCCGTCATCTGCGACGCGATCGTGCGCCGCCAGACCAGCTCGTAGAGCTTGAACTCCTCGGTCGACAGCTCCTGCGCCACCTCGCCCGGGGTGCGGAACACGTCGCCCGCCGGGCGGATCGCCTCGTGCGCCTCCTGCGCGTTCTTCACCTTGCCGGTGTACCGGCGCGGCTGCGGCGGCACGAACCGGTCGCCGTACAGCTCCGCCACCTGGGTCCGGGCGGCCGAGATCGCCGTCTCGGAGAGGTTCACCGAGTCGGTACGCATGTAGGTGATGTAGCCGTTCTCGTACAGCCGCTGCGCGATCCGCATCGTCTGCTCCGAGGAGTACCGCAGCTTGCGCGACGCCTCCTGCTGGAGCGTGGACGTGATGAACGGCGCGTACGGGCGGCGCCGGTACGGCTTCTCCTCGACCCGGGTGACCGCGAACGGCCGGTCCGCCAGCCGGGCGGCCAGGCCCCGGGCGCCGTCGCCGTCCAGGCGCACCGCGCCCGCATTCGGCTTGAGCTGGCCGGTGGTCGGCTCGAAGTCCTTGCCGGTGGCGATCCGGTCGCCGTCCAGCGCGACCAGGGTCGCGTGGAACGTGCGCGGCCCCTCCTTGGCCTGCGCCACCGCAAGGGTGGCCACGATGTCCCAGTACTCGGCGGACCTGAACGCCATCCGCTGGCGCTCCCGCTCCACCACGATCCGGGTCGCCACGGACTGCACGCGCCCCGCCGACAGGCCGGTACGCACCTTCTTCCACAGCACCGGGGAGACCTCGTACCCGTACAGCCGGTCCAGGATCCGCCGGGCCTCCTGCGCCTCGACCAGGTCCCGGTCGATCTCCCGCGGGTTGGCCACCGCGGCCCGGATCGCCGACTCGGTGATCTCGTGGAAGACCATCCGCTTGACCGGCACCTTCGGGCGCAGCGTCTCGACCAGGTGCCAGGCGATCGCCTCGCCCTCCCGGTCCTCGTCCGTGGCCAGGAACAGCTCGTCGGCCTCCTTGGCCAGCGAACGCAGCTTCGTGATCTGCTTCCGACGGTCGGCGGAGATCACATAGAGGGCCTCGAAGCCGTTGTCCACGTCGACCCCGAGCCGGGCCCACGGCTTGTCCTCATACCCCGCCGGCACCTCGGCCGCGTTGCGCGGCAGGTCCCGGATGTGACCCATGCTCGCCTCGACGACGTACCCCGGGCCGAGGAAGCCCGCGATGCGCCTGGCCTTCGCCGGCGATTCGACGATGACCAGCCGGCTGCTCTTGGTGCTCGGCACGTCTCTCCCTGACTCTTCCCGCTGTGCCCCGACCACGACCGGGATATGAGCTCTCCCGGACGTGTAAAGTACCCGCGCCCACCCTCATGTCACGGATGTCCACCGTAACGCGCGATGCGGACGCCGGGTTTCGACCCGGTTGGGCCGCTTTTGGTGACCGTACGTGCAGCCATCGCCCCCCGCCGTTACGACAGACGGCGAAACGGTACACCCGTGACCGGCACAATCATCTATCCACCGCCCAAGCAGTCCCCCCTGGCACGACGATCATGCAGGTGTGGCGGGCCAGGCGTGCGCCGGAGCGGCGGCCGGTCGCTCCCCGACGAGTTCCGCGAGACGGGTCAGCCGGCGCCGCCCGGTGATCCGGTACGCCGGCCCGAGCGGGGGCCCGCTGACCTCTTCCGGCTGGTCCTCGCCGTCTACCGGCGGCTCGCTCTCAGCCCGGGACTCGCTCTCCTCGGGGCCCGCCTTGCTCCCGCTGCGGGACCCGCTCCCGGACCGGACGCTGCTCTCGGGCCGGCCGTTACTCTCCGCCATCGGCCTGCCCCCGGCCCGAGGCTTGCCCGCAGACCGGCTCCTGTTCTCTGACCGGGGGTCGTCGTCGGGCCGGGGCTCGTTCTCCCGGGCCGGCTCGCCGCCGGCCGGGGACGCGGCCACGGCCGGGACGGCGCGGGCGACCACCCTCGGCGTTACCAGCACCGCCGGCAGGCCGATCGCCGCCAGGGCCGCCCCCACCGGCTCCCAGCACAACTCGTCGCCGGCGCCCAGCCGCAGCAGGAACCCCAGCGGCTCGACGTTTCCGGCCGCCGCCACCCAGAGCCGCAGCCGGTGCCCGTTGAGGTGGAACCGCGGCGGCGGCCGCTTCCCGCCCTCCCGCAGCCAGGCGGCGGCGAGCGGGGCGAGCAGCCCGGTGTAGGCGGTCCGCACGCGGTAGCCGGCACCCTGGGCGGGCAGCCACGACGCCGCCAGCCCGCGCGCGGCGAACTCGGCCGCCAGCACGTGCACCCGCCAGGCGGCGTCCACGGTCATCGAGACCCTGGCGGTCCCGCCCATCCGGACCACCTCGCCCGGCCCGGCAAGCAGCCCCGCCAGGTCGGCCGGCGCCGGCTCGCCGGCCTCCACGCCGAACAGCGACAACTGCCGCGCCGGCTCTACTGGCACTCGGGCACCTCGTCGAACGCCGCCCGCAGCCCCGGTGAGCTGAGCTTGCTGGTGTCCAGTGCGCTGCGCCCGTACTCGTCGTTCAGGGTCGACATGACGCCCGCCACCCCGGTGTAGAACGCGTCCGCGGGGTCGGCAGCCAGCTGCTCCACCCCGGTCCGGGCCTTGCCGTAGGCGTCCCGGATCGCCGACAGGCTGGCCACGAAGCCGACGGCCACCTGCTCGCCGCCGTCCACATCGGGCACGCCCGCCCGCGCCACCTTCGCGCGGGCCGTCTCGCTCGCCGTCTCCGCCCCGCCCAGCAGCCGGACCAGGTTCTCCTTGGCCTGCGCCGGGGTGGTCTTCGCGGTCATCTGCTGCTGCGCCCGGCCGGTCAGCGTGCCGATCTCCGCCCGCCACGGCGCCAGCGCCTCGCACACCGACGCCGCCCAGGCCGACGCCGACGGGTTGCGGGCGCAGGCACCGAGGGTGGCCGCGAGCACGAGCATCACCACGAGCGTCACCGGCCTGCGCATGGCTTGCAGCGTACGGCGATCCCGACCCGCGCCGCACCGCCGTATCCGCCGCCCCACACCCGGCACGGGGCCCGTTCCGGAACGGAACGGGCCCCGTGGACCGGTCATGGTGCCACCGGCGGTCAGGCGTTGACGGTGGTCGTGCCGGCCGTCTCCGGGACGGACTCGGCCATGGCGACCGGCTTGCGCTTGCTGAACAGCACCGCGCCGACCACGATCGCCGCGGCCACCACCGCGACGGTGACCCGCAGCGGCGTGTTCTTGTCGGTACCGACGCTCCACGCCACCACGGCGGGGGCGATCAGCAGCGACACCAGGTTCATCACCTTGAGCAGCGGGTTGATCGCCGGGCCGGCGGTGTCCTTGAACGGGTCACCGACCGTGTCGCCGATGACGGTCGCGGCGTGCTGCTCCGAGCCCTTGCCGCCGTGCGCGCCGTCCTCGACCAGCTTCTTCGCGTTGTCCCAGGCGCCACCGGAGTTGGCCAGGAACACCGCCATCAGCGTGCCCGCGCCGATCGCACCCGCCAGGTACGCGGCGAGGGCGCCGGCACCGAGGCCGAAGCCGACCGCGATCGGCGCCATGATGGCCAGCAGGCCCGGGGTGAGCAGCTCGCGCTGCGCGTCCCGGGTGCAGATGTCGACCACCTTGCCGTACTCCGGCCGCTGCGTACGGTCCATGATCCCGGGCAGCTCCCGGAACTGGCGGCGCACCTCCAGCACCACGGCGCCGGCGGAGCGCGACACCGCGCTGATCGCCAGGCCGGAGAACAGGAACACCACCGCCGCGCCGACCAGCAGGCCGACCAGGCTGCGCGGGTTGGCCAGGTTCAGCAGGTTCAGGACCTCGGTGCCGACCTGCCCCGCGCTGACCCCGGCGGTCCGCAGCGAGCTGTCCAGCGTGTTGGTGTACGAGCCGAACAGGGCGGTCGCGGCCAGCACCGCCGTCGCGATCGCGATGCCCTTGGTGATCGCCTTGGTGGTGTTGCCGACCGCGTCCAACTCGGTCAGCGTCCGCGCGCCCTGCTCGTCGATGTCGCCGGACATCTCCGCGATGCCCTGCGCGTTGTCCGAGATCGGGCCGAACGTGTCCATGGCGACGATCACGCCGACCGTGGTGAGCAGGCCCGTGCCGGCCAGGGCCACCGCGAACAGCGACAGGACGAGGTTCCCGCCGCCCAGCAGGAACGCGCCGTACACGCCCGCGCCGATCAGCAGCGCCGAGTACACGGCGGACTCCAGGCCCACGCTGATGCCGGCCAGGATGACCGTGGCCGGACCCGTCTCCGACGTGTTGCCGATGTCCCGCACCGGCCGCCGGTTCGTCTCGGTGAAGTACCCGGTCAGCGCCTGGATCGCCGCCGCCAACACGACGCCGATGATCACCGCGCCGATGGCGATCGTGCGCGGGTTGCCCGGGAACGCGGCGAACTGGTCGCCGAACTTCGCGAAGTCGCTGGGCAGGTACGCCCAGGCGGCCACCGCCACCAGCACGGCGGAGATCGCCGCGGAGATGAAGAACGCCCGGTTGATCGCGGTCAGGCCGTTGCGGTCCGAGGTCCGCAGCCGGGTGATGAACACGCCGATGATCGCCACGATCGCGCCGATGCCCGACACGATCAGCGGGAACACCAGGCCGTCCTGGCCGAACGCCGCCCGGCCCAGGATCAGCGCCGCCACCAGCGTCACCGCGTACGACTCGAACAGGTCGGCCGCCATGCCGGCGCAGTCACCGACGTTGTCGCCGACGTTGTCCGCGATCGTCGCCGCGTTGCGCGGGTCATCCTCGGGGATGCCCTGCTCGACCTTGCCGACCAGGTCCGCGCCCACGTCGGCGGCCTTGGTGAAGATGCCGCCGCCGACCCGCATGAACATCGCCAGCAGCGCCGCGCCGAAGCCGAAGCCCTCCAGCACCGTCGGGGCGTCCCCGCGGAACAGCAACACGACCAGCGCCGACCCGAACAGGCCGAGCCCCACGGTGAGGAAGCCGACCACGCCGCCGGTGCGGAACGCGATCTGCATCGCCCGCTCCCGCCCGCCGGACGCCTCGCGGGCCGCCGCGGCCACCCGCACGTTCGCCCGGGTGGCCATGGCCATGCCGGCGGCGCCGATGAACGCCGAGAACACCGCGCCGATCACGAAGAACGCGGATCGGCCGATCTTCACAAGGGTCTCGTTGTCGCCGGCGTCGTGCACCGGCAACAGGAACAACAGAATCACCGCGAGCACGACGAAAATGCCCAGGGTCTTGAACTGGCGGAACAGGTACGCCGAGGCGCCCTCCTGCACGGCGCCCGCGATCTCCTGCATCGTGGTGGTGCCCTTGTCGGTCGCCAGCACCGCTCGCACGAGCGCGGCGGCGAACGCCAGTGCCACCAGCGCGATCACCGCCGCGACGATGACAAACGAGACGTTCGCGCTGGTAAGGGTCACCCCGCCGCCCTCGGCGGCCAAGGTCCGGGACATCTATGTCCTCCTGTACCCAACAACTTCGCAACCGCCGGCGGACGAACCGGCGATGGCGTCTCCACGCGGGGAGCTACGAAAGGGAGCCCTCGCACCCGCGAACGGGGCCAGGGCAATATTTAACAACCCGCGTACCTTACCGATCCGGCGTGTCCACAGTCACACCGACCGGCGCATCTCACCCGCCGTAACGGACGAAGATCGCCCCCGGGCGCCCGTCTCGCCCGCCCCTGCCGCCTCGATCGTCCCGCCCGGCGCTTGCGGCCGCCCGCTCAGCGGCGGGTGGGCCAGATCATCCGGACCTCGGTACCGGCGCCCTCCTCCACGGGCCTGACCTGCAGGTCCTCCACGAAGCCCGCGAGCAGGGCGAACCCCACGCCGGTGGTCAACGCCTCGTCGGTCAGGGACTCGTTCGCCAGTTCGTCCGGCGGCAGCGCCGCCAGCCCGATACTCGCCTCGATCGGCGCCCGGTCGATCACCCGGACCGTGTACGGATCGTCGTCACGCATCTCGACCTCGACCGGGTCGCGCAGCCCGTACTGGTTGTGCAGCGCGACGGCCCGCGTGCACGCCTCGCCGATGGCCAGCCGCACCTCGTCCAGCAGTTCGTCGGCCACCCCGGCACGCCGGGCCACCGCCACGCCGACCAGGCGCGCGGTGCGGACGTGGACCGGGGCGGGCGAGAACGACAGACGAACGGTGGCCATCAACGCGCCGCGCTCACTGCGCCGAAGCGGCGTCCGGGTCCGCCGCGATGGCGGACTCGACGGAGTCGTACAACGGGAAGACCTGGTCCAACGCGGTGATCCGGAAGATCTTGAGCAGCGGCTCGCGCGAGCACACCAGCCTGAACGTGCCGCCCGCGGCCCGCAGCCGCTTGAGCGCGCCGACCAGCACACCGAGCCCGGTCGAGTCGAGAAAGTCGACCCGTCCAAGATCCACGACCACGTGCCGGGCCCCGCTCTCGTGGACCTCGAGCAGCAGTTGCCGCAGCCGGGGGGCGGTGTAGACGTCGACCTCCCCGCCGACCTCCAGGACCGTGTGCCCGGCGACCGCGCGGGTCGCCAGCGACAGTTCCATCGGTTTACCTCCCTTGCCCCGCCCTGGGCATCTAACCATCGCGCCGGCCCGAACGGCAGTTCGCCACCCTTCGCGTCCTTGGCGCCGGTCCGCGCGCAGGCGTACCGAACCCGACCATTGACGGCGGCACGGACCCCTGGGCGGGCAGGCGTGACATGGGTGTGGCTCGATGCGTGAGGTGACCGTACAACCCTGGCGTCGACTTCTCCCCCATGCAACTCGCCGCACCCCCCAAAACACCGCGCCCCTCCTCGCGCGCGCCCGCCTGCCCCGCCGCCTCATAGGAACGTTGCCCCTTACGCCATGCCGAATCTTGGTGTGGATCTGGCCGGAAATCGGCCAGAAGTCGGCGCGTATGTACCAAGGCTGCCGGAGCGCCGCGATTCACCTCTAACCGGACATCGCATCCTGAAGATCGGCGGGGTGGGGGCGGTGTCCTCACTGTCAGGCTTGACGCTTTGCGGCGCCCGCGGCCCGGGGATGTTGACGGCACCGAGGGCGTTCGGGGTGGTCGCCCAGTCGTACAGGTGGACGAGCACGCCGGGATGATGCCAGAGTGCTCCGCGTGACCATCGCCCCAGCTTCCGCGGACCCGGCCGCTCTGCTGGCACGGCTCTCCTCGCGTTACGACGGGGAGGCGTCGCCGGTCACGCACGTGGAGCGGGTGCCGGCGCGGGCGGGGGTCACCGAGCCCTGGCCCGGCTGGGTACCGGCTGAGCTGCGGGTCGCTTTCGGCCGGCGGGGCATCTCGGCGCCTTGGCGGCACCAGGTGCGGGCGGCGGAGCTGGCGTGGAGTAAACGGCACGTGGTGGTCGCGACCGGTACCGCCTCCGGCAAGTCGCTCGCGTATCAGTTGCCGGCGCTGTCCGGGCTGCTCACCGACCCGCGCGCCACGGTCCTGTATCTGGCGCCGACCAAGGCGCTCGCCGCCGACCAGTTCCGGGCCGTGCGCGAGTTGGAGCTGCCGGAGGCGCGGCCGGCCTGCTACGACGGCGACACTCCGCGCCAGGAGCGGGAGTGGATCCGCCAGTACGCCCGGTTTGTCCTGGCCAACCCGGACATGCTGCACCATGGCATCCTGCCCGGCCACGCACGGTGGACGACGTTCCTGAGGCGCCTGCGCTATGTGGTGGTTGACGAGTGCCACAGCTACCGGGGAGTTTTCGGTTCGCATGTGGCGCACGTGCTGCGCCGGCTGCGGCGGCTGGCCGACCGGGCCGGCGGCAGGCCGACGTTTGTGCTGGCCTCGGCGACCGCGGGCGACCCCGGTGCCGCGGCCAGCCGGCTCACGGGGTTGCCGGTGGAGGCGGTGACCGAGGATGCCTCGCCCCGCGCCGGCACCACGTTTGTGCTGTGGGAGCCGCCGCTGCTTCCCCCTGACCGCGACTCGGACCGCGTGGTCCGGGAGGATGCCGCGCCGGTCCGCCGGTCGGCCCTGCGGGAGAGCGCGGACCTGCTCGCGGACGCCGTGGTGGCCGGGGTGCGGACCCTGGCGTTCGTCCGGTCGAGACGGGGCGCGGAGGTGGTCGCCGCGATGGCCCGCCGGGCGCTGGACGAGGCGGTACGGGGGCTCGGCAACCGGGTCGCCGCGTACCGATCGGGCTACCTGCGCGAGGAGCGCCGGGCCCTGGAGCGGGGGCTGCTGGATGGCTCCCTGCTCGGGTTGGCCTCGACGAATGCGCTCGAACTGGGTGTGGATCTGGTCGGCCTGGACGCTGTGCTGCTCTGTGGCTATCCCGGTACCCGGTCGTCGCTGTGGCAGCAGGCGGGCCGCGCCGGGCGGGCGGGTCGCGAGGCGCTGTGCGTGCTGGTGGCGCGCGACGACCCGCTGGACACGTACCTGGTGCACCATCCGGAGGCGCTGTTCGGGCGGCCCGTCGAGTCGACGGTGCTGGACCCGACCAACCCGTACGTGCTGGGCCCGCAACTGTGTTGCGCGGCCGCCGAGGCCCCGCTGACCCCGGCCGACCTGGCGCTCTTCGACGGCGCCCGGCCGGCCGTGGACGCGCTGGTGGCCTCGGGCGCCCTGCGCGGGCGCCCGTCGGGCTGGTACTGGACGCACCGCGGGCGCCCGGAGGTGGACCTGCGCGGTGGGGACGGCACCCCGGTGACGCTGGTCGAGGCCGCCACGGGGCGGCTGCTCGGTACGGTGGAGGCCGGCGCGGCGCACTTCCAGGTCCACCCGGGCGCCGTCTACCTGCATCAGGGCGTCTCCTATGTGGTGGACGACCTGGACCTGGCCGACGCCGTCGCCCTGGTGCACCCCGAGGAGCCGGAGTGGACCACCCACGCCCGCGACGTGACCTCCCTGTCCGTCGTGAACGTGCGCTCCTACGTGGACGCCGGGCCGGTCGGGTTGTTCCTCGGCGATGTGGACGTGACCGGCCAGGTGGTCTCGTACCAGCGGCGGCGCCTGGGCTCGGGCGAGGTGATCGACACCCGTCCGCTGGACCTGCCCGCTCGCGACCTGCGGACCGTCGCCGTGTGGTTCACGATCTCGCCGCGGGCTCTGGAGCGGGGCGGGGTCGAGGCGCCGGACGTACCGGGCGCGCTGCACGCCGCCGAGCACGCCGCGATCGGGCTGCTGCCCCTGGTCGCCACGTGCGACCGGTGGGACATTGGCGGACTGTCCACCGCCAACCACCCGGATACCGAGGCGCCCACCGTCTTCGTCTACGACGGGCACCCGGGCGGCGCCGGATTCGCCGAGCGGGCGTATGCCGCTGCGGCCGACTGGCTCGGCGCGACCCGCGCGGCGGTCGCCGAGTGCGGCTGCGAGGCCGGCTGCCCGTCGTGCGTCCAGTCCCCGAAGTGCGGCAACGGCAACAACCCCCTCGCCAAGGCGGCAGCGGTCGACGTCCTGGACGCGGTCCTCTCCGCCCTCGCCGCCGCCCCGCCCACCTCGCCAGAAGTGCCCGACCCGGCGGGCGTGCCCGACTCGACGGGCGTGCCCGGCCTGGGCGAGGTGCCCGGTGCCGATCGTGCGGCCGGCGCGGCAGAGGGGCCCGGCGCGGCAGAGGGGCCCGGCGGCGATCGTGCGTCCGGGCCGGCAGAGGTGTCCGGCGTGGCGGAGGTGCCGGGTGCCGATCGTGGGTCCGCCCCGGCTTCCGGGGCGGCGGTGGTGGCGCGACCGGCCGATCCGGTTGTCGCCTCCGGCTGAGGCGCGCATCGGGCCCGCGCGGGCGGTGGCCGAGGCCGTTCCCGCCGCGTACGGCGCGGGCGCGACCGTGATCTCGGCGGTGACCGTGATGTCCAGGCCGTCGAGGGCGCACCTGGTCATCCGGGCACCGTTCGCCGCCACGATCTCGCCGGCCCGCGCACAGGCGGCGGCCGTTCCCTGGTAGGCGTGCGCCGCTCCGGCGAGCGCCCCCAGGTCGGCGGCGACCTGCGCCCTGTGCCGACCGACCACCGCTGCGCCGAGCCCGGCGCCCACCAGGCCGGCCGCGACGAGCACCAGCCCGAACGCGAGCACCCATAGGGTCGCCGACCCACGGTCGCCGCCCGGCTGTCTGGGTTGCTCGGTGGCCGCCGCCGGCACACGCGGCGCCGCCGATGTCGGCACCCCGTGATGTCGGCCCGGAGCGTTGAGATGCGCGCCCGACGCGTCCTGATGCCGGGCCGATGCGTTCGGAACTGTGCCTGGCGTTGTCAACGCCGGCGCCGCGGATGGTTGCGCCGCAGGCGACGGCGGGCCGAGGGCCGCCCTCGAATGCTGTGGCGGGCCGGGCGCGTCTGGGAGCGGAGGTGGGCCGGCGCTCGCCGCTCCCGGAGGCGCTCCCGGAGGCGCTCCCGGAGGCGCTCCCGGAGGCGCTCCCGGAGGCGCTCCCGGAGGCGCTCCCGGAGGCGCTCCCGGAGGCGCTCCCGGAGGCGCTCCCGGAGGCGGCCGGCGGGGGTGCCGCCGGCCGCCTCCTCCCAGGGTGTGGCCGGTTTCCCGGTCATGGTGCCGGCTCCGGTACGCCGGGCTCGACCGCCGCCACCGCGGTCACGGCCACCGTCAACTCGGGCAGGCGCGCCCCGAGCGGGCGGATGGGTGCCCGCACGATCGCCACCGCTTGGCCGCCCGACACCGTCACCGACACGTGGGCGCCCTCCGGTGCGGAGTCCCCGCCGACCGCCTCCTGCGCGGTTTCGCCCCGGGACACGGCCAAGGCCGCCTCCCGGGCCGCGTCGACGCAGCGCAGCTGGGTGGTGACCGCGCTCACGGCGGTCAGGCCCGCGAACAGCAGGAGAACGAGCGCGGGAAGCCCCATGGCCAGTTCCACGGTCGCCGAGCCGCGGTCGTCCCGGAGCCGGCGCCTGCTCACTTCAATGCCCGCTGGACGATCGCGGTGAGTGCCGCCTGCACGGTGCTGGAGGACAGGACTTTGAAGAGCAGCCCGGCGAACGCGGCCGCCGCAAGCAGGCAGACGGCGTACTCTACCGTCGTCATCCCGGCATCGTCCCCGAGGCGGGCGAGCCGTGTGCGCAGTCGACGCATGTGGAACCTCCCCTTGTCGTTGTCACGGTGGTACCTGTCAGAGCACGTCGCCGAGGATCGCGACGATCACCGGCAGCAGGCCGGCGAGGACGAAGGCGGGCAGGAAGCACAGCCCGAGCGGCAGCACGATGAGCACGGCGGCGCGGCGGGCGCGCGCCTCGGCGGCGGCGCCCCGACCGGCGCGCAGGTCGTCGGCGAGCCGGGACAGGGCACCGGCCAGGGCCGCGCCGCTGTCGCTGCTGCGCACGGCGGCCCGGATGATCCGCTCCGCGCCCGCCACCGGGGCCAGGTACGCCCACGCCTCGTCGGCGGTGGCGCCCAGCCGGAGGGCGCGACCGACCCGGGCGAGCCGCACGCCGAGCGGTCCATCGAGGGCGACCGCCACCGCCTCGACGGCGCGACCGGTCGGCGCACCGGAGCGCAGGGCCGCGGCCAGCAGGTCGGCGGCGAGTGGCAGGTCGCCCTCGGCGCGAAGGCGCTCCGCCCGCGCGACGGCCGGCTCCAGCCGCTGGAGTTGCCGGTTCGCGAGGCCCGCCACGATCACGCCGCCCGCGGCGCCGATCCACCCTCCGATGAGGAGTGCGGCGGCGATGCCGGCGAGCCCCGCCACGACCCGGATGAGCCAGACCCGTCGCCATTCCGGGCTCCCGGATCGGCGCGCTGGGCGTTTCATCGGCCGGGGACGAACCACTGACCGCAGGCGCGCCCGCGCGTCGGGCCGGCGCAGGATCGCCGGCGGCGTCGCGGGCTTCATGCCGGCTCCCGGGCCAGCCGCTCCGCCCAGGCCAGCCCGGTGACCTGGAGGGCCATGGCGCCGCCCGCACACGCCGCCCCGATGGGCGTGTGCAGCAGGACGTGCAGCGGATCCGCTCCCATCGCGTACCCGAGTGCCATGCCGGCCGCGGGCAGGCCCGCGAGCAGCCAGCCGGTGGCCCGCGCGCCGGCGGCCTCGGCGGCGGCGGCCGCCCGCGACCGGTCACCGGCCCGCCAGTCCGCCTCCAGCCGTTCCATCAGGTCGGCGAGCGGCGCACCGGTCTCCTCCGCCAGGCGGCGGAGCGCGCTGACCAGGCGGTGCAGCCGCGGCACGGCCACCAGCGGGGCGAGTGCGCGTGGCCGGTCGAACGCGAGCGGCGCGGGCAGCCCGGCGCGCAGGTCCGCGGCGAGGGCGCCGAGGGCGTCCAGGGCTTCGGTGCGCGCGATCGCCGCCGCCCGGTCCGCGCGCCAGCGCCGGATGGTTCGCGCCGCCACCGTCGCGTACACCCCGGTCGCCACGCCGGCCACCGGCCCGGCAAGCAGGCCCGCGCATGCGGCGGCGCCCAGGTGCAGCAGGGGCATTCGCGTGACGACCACCCGCATGGGCAGCGACCGCACCCAGCTGATCGCCGGTGTCATCGCGATCCCTGGCCCAGCGCGTCGGCGAGCAGCGGCGGGACGCAGACCTCGCGTTCGTTCAGCAGCCGAGCCAACCGCCCGGCCGCCGGGCCGATGCCCCGGGCCCGGCTCCACGCCGGTACCGCCGTGACCAGGCGTTCCGGGCCCTCCGGCGCCAGCAGGCAGATGCTGTCCAGGGTGCGCTCGCCTCGGCGGCTGCGGCGCAGGTGCAGCACCACCTGGATGGCCGCCGCGATCTGGGCGTGCAGCGCGTGCCGGGGCAGGCCGCCGGTCAGTCCGAGCGCCTCCAGCCGGGTCGGCACGTCGGCCGGGGTGTTGGCGTGCAGGGTGCCGGCGCCGCCCTCGTGGCCCGTGTTCAGCGCGGCCAGCAGCTCCACCACCTCGGCGCCCCGGCACTCGCCGAGGATCAGCCGGTCCGGGCGCATGCGCAGCGCCTGCCGGACCAGGTCGTGCAGGCCGACCGTACCGACGCCCTCCACGTTGGACGTACGGGTCTGCAACCCCACCACGTGCGGGTGCGCCGGGCGGAGCTCCGCCGAGTCCTCGACGAGCACGATCCGCTCGGTGTGCGGCACCAGCCCCAGCAGCGTGCCGAGCAGGGTGGTCTTGCCCGAGCCGGTGCCACCCGTGACCAGGTAGGCCAGGCGCGCGGCCACGATCGCGGCGAGCACGTCGGCGACCGGCGGCGGGAAGGCCGCCCAGCGCACCAGGTCCGCCAGGGTGACCGGCTCGCCGCGGAAGACCCGCAGCGACAGGTACGGCCCGGTGGTTCCGATCGGCGGCAGGATAGCGTTGAGCCGGGTCCCGTCGGGCAGCCTGGCGTCGGCGCACGGTGCCCCGTCGTCCAGGCGGCGGCCGGCCGCCGCGACCATGCGCTGCGCCAACCGGCGTACGTCCTCGGCGGTGCCCACGGCCAGCGGCACGCGCTCCAGGCCACGGCCCCGGTCGACCCAGACCTGCGCCCCGTTCACCAGCACGTCCGTGACAGCCGGGTCCGCCAGCAGGGGTGCGAGCGGACCGGCGCCGATCAGGTCGTGCCGGACCCGGTCCGCGAGCCGCAGGACGGCGGTGTCGGCCAGCGCTGCGCTGGACGGCTCGGCCCGGACCGCCGACACCACGGCGGCACCCGTCGCTGCCGTGCCCTCCACCGTGAACCGGCGCCGTACCCGCCCGACCAACTGCTCCGTCGTGGCGCTCATGGCAGCACCGTCGCTTCGCGCCCCTCGCACAGGTCGGCGACGAGCCGCTTGCACAGCATGGCCAGCGGCCCGCGACCGGACGCCGTGGGCGCCTCCCCGCGCTCCAGCGCCCGCGGCAGGCCCGCCTCCGGGCGCAGCACGCCAACCAGCGGCAGCCCCAGCGACCGGGCGACATCCCGGGCGGTGAGCCGCCCCGGCGACGGCCCCCGGACCACCACCGCCAACTGCTCGCAGTGCCGTACGGCGATCGCGGCGATGCGGGTGGCCGCCGCCGTGGCGCGCAACTCCGCCGGTACCAGGATGAGGGCCCGATCGGCGGCCTGAAGCGCCAGCGCGGCGGCGTCGTCGAGACGGCGCGGCAGATCGATGACCACGAGGTCGCGCCCGCGCCGGCCGGCGTCCATCGCCGCGGCCATCGCCTCTGGCGGGGTGTCCAACGAGACGTGGGCGTCCCGGTCCTCCCGGTCCCACGAGAGCACCACCAGGTCGCCACGCTTCGGCAGGGCCTCGACCAGCGCTGGTGCCTCCACCGGGCAGCCGGGCTCGGTCAGCGCCGGCCAGCGCAGCCCGTCCATGAGTTCCCAGCCGAGCACCAGGTCGATCCCGCCGCCGTAGGGGTCCGCATCGACCAGCAGCGTGCGCAGCCCCGCCTGCACCCCGGTGACAGCCAGCCCGGCGGCCAGCACCGTGGCCCCGGCGCCGCCCCGACCCCCGATCACGGCGATGGTGCGGGCGTCCTCGGCCGTCTGCGTCGGTGGCTGACCGAGGCGCTCCACCAGCCACGGCTCGGCCGTCGGCAGCAGCGCCACGTGCCCCGCGCCGACCAGTTCCGCCAGCTCCCACAGCTCGCGGTCCTGGGTGCCGCTGCCGACCAGCACCACATGCGACCGGCGGGGCAGCCGCGCCCGCAGGCATGCCCGCCCCTGGTCCGCCCCGACCAGGACCAGCGGCGCGGTCGCGTACCGGGCCCGCGCCGCCACTGGATCGGCGGCCACGTCGACCTCGGCGCCGCCGGCTGCGGCCAACCGCAGCAGGTCGTCGAGCAGATCGGGGTCGCTCGTGACGACGAGCGGCAGCCGGGGTCGGACGGGCAGCGCGGTACGGGCCGGCATCGCAGCCTCCTGAGGGTCGGCGCGGGAACGGGCACCACCGTGTCGTGACCGCGAAATCGCGGCAACCACGTCCCTCAAGATCTGTGGATAACTCGCGGGCTGTGGATAGCCGGTGGCGCCCCTGGCGGCGGTGGTAGGCAGGAGGTCCACGCGAGTGAGCCACCGGGGCACACGAAGCCGGCCGTAAGGCGTCCAATAGGCCGGGGCCGCCACGGAAGCGGCAGCGAACGACGGCATCCATAGACGGAGGTAACAGTGGGCGAGATCCACGTGCACGAGTTCATGAGCCTCGACGGCGTCATCGACGCGCCGACCTGGACGTTCGAGTTCGGCTTCCACCGCCGGATGGGCGAGGCCATCGGCGCCGTCACGCAGCGCAGCACGGCCATCCTGCTGGGCCGCACCACCTACCAGATGTTCGAGCCGGCCTGGTCCACCCGCACCGTCGAGGAGGACCCGGGCGCCCCCTTCTTCAACGAAACCCCCAAGTACGTCGTCTCCGGCACCCTCACCGAGGCGACCTGGCGCAGCTCCGAGATCATCGGCGGCTACGACCCCCAGACCATCCGCCGCCTCAAGGAGGAGACCGAGGGCGACATCTACGTCAGCGGCAGCGGCACCCTGGTCCGCGCGCTGCTGGCCGACGGCCTGGTCGACCAGCTTCACCTGTTCGTCTACCCGGTCACCCGCGGCGCCGGCCCCCGCCTGTTCACCCCGGAGGCCGCGCCCGGCAAGCTCGCCCTCGCCGCCTCGGACACCTACGACAACGGCGTCGCGTACCTCTCGTACCGGCCCCAGTAGCCTTCAAGGCATCGACGCCCGAGGTACGACCGACGATCGGGCCAGGCCAGCCCGTGGCGCCTTCCTAGCATGGGGGCATGGCCGTTGATCTGTTCGCAGGGATACCAGTCACGGACTACGGCGCGGCGCTGACCTGGTACGAAAGATTCCTCGGCTGCCCGCCGTCGTTTCTACCGAACGACACGGAGGCCGTATGGGAACTGGCCGAACACCGATGGCTGTACATCGAACAGCGCCCGGACCACGCCGGCCACGCCATGCACACCATCTTCGTCGACGACCTCGACGCCCGGATAGCCGCGATCACCGGGCGCGGACTGGAGCCGGCGAAGCGCGAGACGTACTCGAACGGCGTCCGGAAGATCACCTATGTCGATCCGGACGGCAACGAGATCGGGTTCGGCGGGGCGCCGACTGCGGGCCTCTGAACGGCGCGGGTCGACCTCGGCCGGGACGGCTCCGACGCTGGTCAACCTCAGGCGGGTGCGGGCACCCACGACGAGCCGGTGGGCGTTCTCGTCACGTGCGACGGCTCCTTCTCGCGGGTCAGCGTGTTCGAGCACGACAACCGGAACGACGTGGACAACCGGTCGCTGGTCACCTGGGCTGTCCACGGCAACCCGACCAGCGAGGTGGTAAGGGTCCTCCTATTCGGTCAGCCGCCCGATGGTTGGCAGGTCGAGGGCGCCCACGACATCCTGAAGATCGAACCGCTCACGAAACTGAAGCCCAGGGTTAAGTACAGCCTCTCCGGGTCAAGTCACCGTAAGGCCATCTCCGTGGACTTCACGGTCTCGGACTTTGCCCGGATCGGCCCAGACGACGTGCTCACGCCCACCGATTGCGACACGATGAAGATCATGCCGCGAGAGGTATTTGTGCGCAGAGCCCGGAAGAGCTGCGGCTGAACCACGATTGACCGTCGTGGCCACCGCACCGGCGGCCGCGTCAGTTCCGCGCTCGCTATGAGCAGCATGGCCCTGATGCCTTTTCTGCCGCCTCAGCCGGATAAAACGGACACCGGTAGCGACGTGGGGACCAGCGACTGCCCTGTGACCTGCGTGAAGATCGCGTGTCGGAGATACGACGACCCCCGTCGGGGGGAGACGGGGGTCGTCTAGGGTTGCGGCTCCGGGGGGGTCGAGCCGAACCCACTCAGCGGTTACGGGGGGTGCAACCGCCGAGGGTCTCACTGTCCGAGATGGCACCACTCCGCGTACGGAGTTGAAACCATGTCGTGAACAAGCATGCCCTGCGGACACCCGCGCCGTCGAGTGGCGTACACCCCAGATCATCGCGACACGCCGAAGCGGGGGGCATCTTCGCAGGCCATCGACTGTCCGACTGATCTGAAAGTTCCGCACCGATCCGGCGCCGGGCGGGGCGGGGCAGGGGACCCCGCGGCGGGGTGGGATACGGCTAGACTTGCCCGTCGTGGGCCGAAGCGCCGCCTTCTTCGATCTTGATAAGACCGTCATCGCCAAGTCCAGCGCGCTGGCCTTCGGACGGCCGCTCTACCGGGATGGGTTGATCACCCGGCGGGACGTGGTGAAGACCGCCTTCGCCCAGCTGACGTTCCGGATGACCGGCGCGGATGATCGCACGATCGCGCGGATCCGGGACTACGTGGCGCAGTTGTGCAAGGGCTGGCAGGTCGAGCAGGTGCGGCAGATCGTCGCCGAGGCGCTCGAGGAGCTGATCAATCCGTACGTGTACGCCGAGGCCGCCGCCCTGATCGAGCAGCACCAGGCGGCGGGGCGGGACGTGGTGCTGGTGTCCGCGTCGGGGGACGAGATGGTCCGGCCGATCGGGGCGCTGCTGGGCGTGACCGACGTGATCGCCACCCGGATGGCGGTGGAGAACGGCCGGTACACGGGCGAGGTGGAGTTCTATGCGGCCGGGCCGGGCAAGGTCGAGGCGGTGCAGAAGCTGGCCGGGGAGCGCGGGTACGACCTGGCCGAGTCGTACGCGTACTCGGATTCGATCAGCGACGCCCCGCTGCTGGAGGCGGTCGGGCACCCGTCGGCGGTGAACCCGGACCGCGCCCTGCGCCGACTGGCGGCCGAACGGGGCTGGCCGGTGCTGGAGTTCCGGCACCCGATTCCGCTGGGCCGGCGGTTGCGGGAGCAGCGGGCGGTGCCGGTCGCGGCGGCGGCGCTGGGCGTTGGCGTGGGCGTGGCGATCGGGGTGGCCTGGTACGGCCGCTATCGGCGGGCGCGCACCACGGCCGGGTGACGCTAAGTAACCGCACCGGGGGTCTGGCGCCCGCGCCGGTTCAGGCGTAGAAAGAGGGAAGCGGACCGCGCCGCTGACCAAGAAAGACCAGGTCAGAGGCGTTCTCCGCGCACGGCCGCCGGGCACCCACGTGCGATCAGCCACGGTAGGCACGTTGCGGCGGCACCCGTGAGGGACCGCCGACAACGACTTGAGGGTGCACGCCTGGTAACCCGGCCGGACGTGACTGACGGCGCCTCCCCGCGAGGCGCCGTCCACGTGCGCGCCTTCGGCGTTGGCTCAGCCGGCGCACCGGCCCGGAGGTCGGGCCCCTGCCAACCGCCGGATAGCGTTGCGCGGGTGGCGTCCACGCAGCATGAACCGCTCGCGCACCTGCTTGACCTCGCCGGCGTGCGGGCGGCGATCGAGGCCGCTCGGGAGCGGGTCGACCGGGCGATGAGGGATCGGGCGCTGCGGCGCCAGGGCGGGCGGGTCGCCGCCGAGGTGAGCCTGCGGGCGGCGGTAGCCAGCGCGGCCCTGTCTGGCTCGCGGTACGAGGTGGACGAGGTCCGCGCCGGTACCGTGACCGACCCGGTGGTGCAGGGGGCGCTGCGGGTCGCGGAGGCGCTTCCGGGCCTGGTGGACACGTGGTCGCGGGCGCCGGGGCAGGTGCTGGCGCGGTTGCATGTGCTGGCGGCACGCGATGTGGTGCCCGCCGACGCCCTGGGGCGCCCGGAGCCCGGGGTGGGCGAGCGGATCATGGCGATGACCGCGCTGGTCGGCCGAAACGCCACCACACCAGCCACCACACCGCCCGGCCCGAGCGCCACCACACCAGCCACGCCGCCCGGCCCGCACGCCACCACACCAGCCGCCCGAAACGCCACCACACCAGCCCGCCACCACGCCACCACACCAGCCAGCACGCCGCCGCTGCTCACCGCCGCCGTGGTGCACGGCGAACTGCTGGCTTCGCGGGCGTTCCCCGGGCCGTACGGGGTGGTGGCCCGGGCCGCCGCCCGGCTGACGCTGATGGCCGGCGGCTTCGATCCCCGCGGCCTGATCGGGATGGAGATCGGGCACCTGGCGCGGGAGCCGGAGTACATCGGGGCGTCCGGCGCGTATGCCACGGGGACGCCGGATGGGGTGCGCTCCTGGCTCAAGCACTGCTGCGCGGCGGCCGAGGTGGCCGCGGAGGCCCTCACGGACGCCGCCGCCGCCGTGGGCTGACCGCGGCTTTTCGCACTGCCGCCACGCCTCGTCGGAGCCCCGGCCACGGACGCCGCCGCGCCCGTGAGCTGACCGCGGACTGTTCCAAACTGCGCGGAAACGGCAGGATACGAGCAACGCGCGGTCGTTCGCCGTACCGTTCGGCGCTGCGGGCGACCGCCCAGCGAACCCCGGGGGCGGTCCGTCGCCGCAGGCGCACGGGCGAACTAACCTCCCAACAGGTAACCGGGACCACAGCGCAGCGACAAGGAGCCCAACCGATGAGCGAGACCTTGGCGAATCTCCTGCAGGAGAACCGGCAGTTCCCCCCACCGGAGGAGCTCGCCCGGCAGGCCAACGTGACGGCGGAGGCGTACGACGAGGCGGCCGGCGACCACCTGGCGTTCTGGGCGAAGCAGGCGGAGCGGCTGGAGTGGACGCGCAAGTGGGACCGGGTGCTCGACTGGTCCAACCCGCCGTTCGCGAAGTGGTTCGTGGGCGGGCAACTGAACGTCGCCTACAACTGTCTGGACCGGCACGTCGCGGCCGGCAACGGCGACCGGGTGGCGATCCACTGGGAGGGCGAGCCGGGCGACGCGCGCACCATCACGTACGCCGAACTGTTGAAGGCCACCAGCCAGGCGGCGAACACGCTGACCGAGCTGGGCGTGGTCGCGGGTGACCGGGTGGCGATCTACCTGCCGATGATCCCCGAGGCGGCGGTGGCGATGCTGGCGTGCGCCCGGATCGGCGCGACGCACAGCGTGGTGTTCGGCGGCTTCTCGGTGGACGCGCTGTCCGGCCGGATCCAGGACGCCACCGCCAAGGTGGTCATCACGGCCGACGGCGGGTACCGGCGCGGTAAGCCGTCCGCCCTGAAGCCGACCGTTGACGAGGCGGTCGCCCGCTGCCCCAGTGTCGAGAAGGTACTCGTGGTCCGGCGCACCGGGCAGGAGGTGGCCTGGGGCGAGAAGGATCTGTGGTGGCACGAGACGGTGGAGAAGGCCAACCCGGAGCACGAGGCCCGGTCGTTCGACGCGGAGCACCCGCTGTTCATCCTCTACACCTCGGGGACGACCGCGACGCCGAAGGGCATCCTGCACACGACGGGCGGGTTTCTCACCCAGACGTCCTACACCCACGACGCGGTCTTCGACCTCAAGCCGGAGTCCGACGTGTACTGGTGTACCGCGGACATCGGCTGGGTGACGGGGCACTCGTACATCGTGTACGGTCCGCTGTCCAACGGCGCGACGCAGGTGATGTACGAGGGCACGCCGGACACCCCGCACCGGGGGCGGCTGTGGGAGATCGTCGACCGGTACCGGGTGAGCATCCTCTACACCGCGCCGACGCTGATCCGCACGATGATGAAGTGGGGCGAGCAGATCCCCGCCGAGCACGACCTGTCCAGCCTGCGGGTGCTCGGCAGCGTCGGCGAGCCGATCAACCCGGAGGCGTGGATCTGGTACCGGGAGAACATCGGCCGGGGGCGTTGCCCGGTCGTGGACACCTGGTGGCAGACGGAGACCGGGGCGATCATGATCTCGCCGCTGCCGGGCGTGACGGCGGCCAAGCCCGGCTCGGCGATGCGCCCGCTGCCCGGCATCAGCGCGGACGTGGTGGACGACCAGGGCCGGTCGGTGCCCAACGGCGGCGGCGGGTACCTGGTGCTGCGTGAGCCGTGGCCGTCCATGCTGCGCACGGTCTGGGGCAACGACCAGCGGTTCATCGAGACGTACTGGTCCCGCTTCGAGGGCATGTACTTCGCGGGGGACGGCGCCAAGCGGGACGACGACGGCGACCTGTGGCTGCTCGGCCGGGTGGACGACGTGATGCTCGTGTCCGGGCACAACATCTCCACCACGGAGGTGGAGTCGGCGCTGGTGTCGCACCCGTCGGTGGCCGAGGCGGCGGTGGTGGGGGCCACCGACCCGACCACCGGCCAGGCGATCGTGGCGTTCGCGATCCCGCGGGGCAGCGTGCGGACCGAGGGCACGGCGGGCGAGGAGCTGATCCAGGAGCTGCGCAACCACGTGGCCCGCACGCTCGGCCCGATCGCCAAGCCGCGCCAGATCATGCTCGTACCAGAGCTGCCGAAGACCCGGTCCGGCAAGATCATGCGGCGGTTGCTGCGGGACGTGGCGGAGAACCGGTCGCTCGGTGACGTGACCACGTTGCAGGACTCGACCGTCATGGACCTGATCTCGTCGGGGATGAAGGCGGGCAAGTCCGACGAGGACTGATCGTCTGAGGAGCAGTGGGGGCGGGGTCAATGGGCCCCACCCCCGCTTCTGCCCCGGGCGCCGCTTCCGATCGAGAAACTCAGCCGAGGGTCAGGTACTCGAAGTCGTGGCCGCACGGCGGCCCGGCGGCGATGCCGAACCGCCGCTCGTCCAGGTCCAGCAGCACCGCGTAGACCGTCTGGGACCGGTCCGCCTCGGCGTCCAGCGGGTCCACGTGCCGGCAGATCGCGTGCGGGTAGCTGGCGTGGTCGCGCAGCACGCCGGCCAGGTCGTCCTCGGTCACTTTCGTGGCCGCGGCGGCCGACGCCAGCAGCCGGCGCGCCCGGACCGAACGGAACAGCGACGAACCGCCCCAGTCCTTGATCGTGTCGTACGCCGGTAGCGCCGCCTCCAGGTGGTTGGCGTGGGTGACGACGCCGTCCACCGGGTGCAGCCAACCGACATCGCCCGGGATCAACTCCACGTCGATCAGTTCCCCCTCGGCCGGGCCGGAGCCCGCCTGCCCGAGAACCAGGTTGAGGGACGCGTTGCGCGGGCTGCGGCACACCGTCCGCAGCGCCCCGGCCAGGTGCCGCGCCTCCAGGGCCGCCCGGACCAGCACGTGGTACGGCACGCCGGCGGGGCCCTCGGCGGGCATCCCGTCCCGGTCGGTGCCGAGCATGTTCAGGCACACACCCACGCCGGCGGAGTTGAGCCCGGTCTTGGCGAGCATCCCCGCCTCGGCGAGGGTCAGCACCTCGTGGCCCGACTCGTCGCGGGTGTGCAGCAGCAGGGTGGCGTCGGTCTGGTCCGGATGCCAGTCCCAGTTCTGGGCGAGCAGCAGGTGCCCGGTGGCGGTGTGCGTACCGAGGACGCCGAGCGCGGTGCAGCCGTCCGGCTCCGGGCTGGCCTTCTCCGGGCTGGCCTCCTCCAGGCGGGCTCTGACCCGTGCCGCATCCACCCGCGCGTCGTAGAGCAACTCGGTGCGGGCGTTCAACGCGTACGCGTGCTCGACCCCGATGCCGGCCGATTCCGCCATGGCGTCCAGCAGCTGCGCGACGCGCGGGTGCAGCGCCCGGGTGGTGGCCCGGTACCGGGCGCCACGCCCGGCCACCGCGGCCTCGTCCAGTCCGGCCTGATCCGCGAAGCGTCGCAGGTAGAGGGCCATGTTCGCGCGGATGGGCGCGGCGGCGGCCGCACCGTAGGCGGCGCCGCACTCGGCCGGCGTTCCGCCGACCCGGATCACGGGAACGGGCAGCGTCATGCCTAGAACCTATCCGGCTGACCCGGAGTTCACCCTGATCAGTCCCGCCGGCCGAGATGCGCTTGCGGTGCGGGGCCGTAGGCTACCCGGCATGAGCGCCCCCGTGGACGAGTCCTGTGTACTGGTCGACGGACCGTGGATCCACCGCTGGGTGCACGCCAACGGCAGCCGGTTCCACGTCGTCGAGGCCGGCTCCGGGCCGCTGGTCCTGCTGCTGCACGGCTTCCCCGAGTTCTGGTACGCCTGGCACCACACCCTGCCGCTGCTCGCCGACGCGGGCTTCCGCGCGGTGGCCGTCGACCTGCGCGGCTACGGCGCCAGCGACAAGCCGCCCCGCGGCTACGACGGGTACACTCTCGCCGCCGACGTCACCGGCCTGATCCGCGCCCTCGGCGAGCGCAGCGCCATCCTCGTCGGCGCCGGCTCCGGCGGCATGATCGCCTGGACCGCCGCCGCCTTCCACCCGAAGATGGTCGACCGCCTGGTGGTCGTCGCGGCGGCGCACCCGCTGCGCCTGCGCGCCGCCCTGTTCGCGGACCCCCGCGGCCAGTTCGCCGCCGCCGCGCCCACGCTGAGGTTCCAGCTGCCCCGGTACGAGCACGTCCTCACCCGCGACGACGCCGCGCCGATCGGCGCCTTCCTGCGCCGCTGGGCCGGGCCCGCCTGGGCGGCGACCGCCGACTTCGAGGACTACTCCCGCCGCTGCCGGGAGGCGATGCGCATCCCGCAGGCGTCCTTCTGCGCCCTGGAGGCGTATCGGTGGGCGTTCCGCTCGATCCTGCGACTGCACGGGTACCGCTTCGTGCGCCTGGTCCAGCAGCCGATCGTCACCCCGACGCTGCACCTGCACGGCGCCCTGGACACCTCGATCCTCCCCCGCACGGCGCAGGGCTCGGGGCGCTACGTGATCGCGCCGTACGAGTGGCGGCTGCTGGACGGCGTGGGGCACTTCCCGCACCTCGAACTGCCGGACACCATCGCCGGGGAAATCATCCGCTGGTCGAAGTAGCCGGTCAGGCCCGGACCTCGCGGGTGTCGGTCACCTCGTGCCGCGGGGCCCACCCCTGGTACACGCCGAAGTCGAACTCCTCGAGCCCGAGCGCCTGCGCCACCGGCCGCCGCCCGCCGGTGTACTCCACCCGCAGCCAGCCGTCGTGCTCGGCGAGGACGATGAACGGGGCGCCCTTCCAGGAGCAGGTGGTGCGCACATACCCCAGGTCGGACGTTTCGGACGCGGGCACGGAACGGACGTGGCGCCCCGGCCGTACCTCCGTGAAACCGTCGCCCGGTTCGGCCTGGTAGATGCGGATCTCGTCGCCGACCGGTGAGGCCTCGTACTCGCGACCCGACCAGCGGACCACGTAGCCGTCGCGCATCAGGACTCACCCACCCGCTGCCAGTTGGGGATGTCCGCGTCGAGGAGGGCGATCAGTTCCTCCTTGCCGTCCGCGGTGAGCCGCCACAGTTCCGAGTGGTGCGGCAGCCGGGCACTGTCCACCTTGAACTCGGCGACGACGGCGCTGGAGTCGCCCGGCGCGAAGCCGTTGCCGCGGAACGGCGGGCGTTCGATCACCCACCCCTCCATGGCGCGCATGCCGGCCTCGTGCTGCCCGCCGTACGGGATGCGGTACAGGCTCGGCCGGTACGCCGGCCAGCGCAGCACGTACATCTCGGTGGCGTCGGCGGCGAACGGCGACCCCTCGTACGCCAGGCCGAGCGCCGCCCGCAGGCGGGTGGGCGTGCGCAGGTGCGCCACCTCGTGCGCCCGGTGGACGAAGCCGGAGACCCGGTCGTACCCGCGCTCCAGGTAGTAGTCCACCTGCGCCGGCGCGATCGCCTTCTGCATGACCGTCGGCCCGTCGCCCTGCTCCCGCGCGGCCTGCGCGGGCGCCTCGGGCGCCGGTTCCTCCTCGGCCGGGGGCGCGTCCTCCACCTCGTCGTCCGCTCCGAGCCCCGCCTCGGCCGCCCAGGATGCCAGGGCCACGATCTGGCTGCCCGGCAGCGTCGCGCCGATGGCGGTGCCCGGGTTCACCGCGAACGACCACGCCTGGTCCGGCCACTGGAGGATCAGGTGCATGAACTTGACGGTCAGCGCCGCCGGCGCCGCGGGCAAGTGCGCGGCGAGGCGCTCGCGGGAGGTGAACACCACCACGTAACGCTCACCGTCGATCTCCTCGGTGCGCCAGGCAAAGCCCTCCGCGCCCGGCCGCGCCGCCGGGTCCGCGTCCTCCTCGGCCGGCAGCAGCACCTTGGCCAGCAGCAGCGTCGACAGGAACGCGTCCGTGTTGCCGTCGGTCGCCGCCGTCAGCAGCTCCGACTCCACGTCGTTCGCCGGCACGAAATCAGGATCTATCGGCGCCCGCGGTGCTTCCGCCCGGTCGGCCGTCGCCGCGCCGTTGCGCGACGCCGGCTCCTTTTCCGGTACCCACGCCCCATTGCCCTGATCGGTCGGAGTGGCCTCCATCGGGCCCCCGTACGGGGCGGTCTGGAACGCCGCCTCGGCCGGCGCGGCCTGGTACGGCGGGATCGTGACGGGCCCGGGCGCCGCACCGGCCGGCACCACGGACGGTGACGAGAGCGCCGCCGCGCTGACCGACCGGGACGCCCGCGCGGCCTCCGACAGCGGCGCGATGGGCGTCAGCCGCGGCGGCACGGCCGCCCGCGCCCGCGCCACGCTCTCGGCCCGCTCCACCCGCGCCCGGGCGGCCAGCGTCCGGCCCGGCAGCCGCACGTCCCCGCGGGCGAGCTGCGCCACGAACCACGCTGGCAGGTACCCCTCGATGGGCAGCCCCGGGTTGACCGCCAGCCACCACTCCAGGTTCGGCCAGCCGGCCGCCAACTCCGGGTACGGCACCCGCCGCGCCGCCCCGCCATGCTCGGTCAGGCAGGCATCCAGCGCCTCGTTCGAGGTGAAGGCCAACACGTGCGTGCGCCCGCCGGTGCTCCACGTCCCCCAGCCGGCCGGGGCCCGCCCGGCCAGCGCGTCCGCCGAAACCGGCAGGAACAGCTCGGTGCGGGCCAGGATCTGGAAATAGCGCTCCTGGTCGCCCTCGCGCAGCGCGATCTGCATGGCCACCTCGGCCTCGGTGGCCGGCGCCCAGTCGCTCACGGCCACCTCCCTTCGCCAGCGAAGCACCCTGTGCGGGCCAAGAGTCCCACGGCACCTGGGCCTTGGGATAGACGCATCGCGTACAACCTACAAGGTTCGCCCAACCTCCCGCGCCGGCCCACATCCCGCAACCCCGCCGCGGGGGCGTCCTCGCGCGACTTACCGACGGAAGGCGCTTGCCGCAAGCTCCCGCCGCCGCTTCCACAAACTCGCACCCCGGCCCGCTTCCCGCAACCTCGCGAGGGGACGCCGCCGCGGATTGGGTGAGCGATAACATGCGGTGCCGACTTCGTGACGAACCGGAAGGCTGCCTGATGGCTGGCCGTACCGCACCGCTCACCCGCTCCGTTCGGGTCGTCGCCCGGGCCCTGGGCGCGCTCGTGGTGCTGGCCGTGGTTCCCGGCCCTCCGGCTCTGGTCGTGCCCACGGTGCCCGCTGCCGCTCCCGTCGCGCAAGCGGTGACCGTGTCGCTCGCTCAGGCAAACGCCGCGACCATCGCCCCGGTAGCGTGGCCGGGCTTCCGTGCCCGGCCCGCCCCGGAGTGCGTCCCGGGCGGCGAGGCACGCCGGCCGCCCGCGGACAACTGGGTCCGCCTCCGCTACCCGGCGACAGGAATCGCCCGGCTGTCCAGTGGCGACGGTGTCACCATCGCCGTCGTCGACTCGGGTGTGGACCGGGGCCACCCCTTGCTCCCGAGCCGGGTCGCGCCCGGACGCGACTATCTGGACCCGGGCGGCGACGGCGGCCGGGACTGCGTCGGGCACGGCACCGCGGTGGCGAGCATCATCGCCGGCACCCGCTCGGGCGACGGGGCCTTCCGGGGACTGGCGCCGGCCTCCCGCATCCTGCCGGTACGGGTCAGCGAACAGCAGTGGACCGCCGGCGAGCGGACCGGCCGCACCGTCCCGCCCGCCACGTTCGGCGCCGCCATCCGTTGGGCGGTCGACCGCGGCGCGCGGGTCCTGAACCTGTCGGTGGTGCTGACGGAGGACCACCCCGAGGTCCGCGACGCCGTGGCCTACGCCGGGTCCCGGGACGTGGTGGTCGTCGCGGCCGTGGGCAACCAGGCCCAGCGGGGCAACCCGCGCCCGTACCCGGCGGCCTACCCGGGCGTGATCGGCGTGGGTGCCGTCGGGCCGGACGGCACCCGGCTCCCGTTCTCACAGGTCGGCCCCTACGTGGATCTGGTCGCCCCGGGCACCGACGTCCCCGCGGCGGGCCCGGGCGGCGCACCGGGCCTGTTCGCCGGCACCAGCTACGCGGCCCCGTTCGTCTCCGCGACCGCCGCCCTGCTCCGCTCGGCCCACCCCGGGTACACGGCGGCGGAGGTCACCCGCCACCTGCTCGCCACCGCCGACCCGGCGGCGGGCGCCCGGGAGGCCGGATACGGCGCCGGCATCGTGAACCCGTACCGCGCCCTGACGGAGACCGTCACCACCGCCCGACCGCGCACCGCCGCCCCACTCGCACCCGCCACAGTGGACTCCGTCACGGCGGCGACGCTCGCGGCGGAGCAGCGGGTACGGCAACGGGCGCTCCGGTTCGCCGGCTGGGCCACGGGCGCCGCGTTCCTGGTCCTGCTCCTCGGCGCGGCCGCCGCCCGCGGAAGCCGCCGCCGCTGGCGCTCCCCCTCACCCGGCGCCGCCCCGTAGACGCCGAGTTAGGCGGCATCACCGCTCGGGTACACCACGGGTCGCGCGGCACGTGGTGGCTGCGATCTGGAGCTACCCTGACCGCAGGTTGGAGCCGCAGTAGAGGCCGGCACCGCACCGCCCCAGTCCTCTCCCTGGGAGCCCACATGCCACGCCGATTCGTCGACCCGGACTTCCCCGCCCGGCTGCGCCACCACCGGCAGCGTCGCGGCCTGTCGCTGCGGGACCTCGCCGCTCTCACCTACTACGGCAAGAGCTACCTGGGTGAGCTGGAAGCAGGCCGCAAGGACCCAACGGTCAAGTCCGCGCAGCGGCTAGACGACGCCCTCGACGCCGGAGGCGAACTCGCCGCGATGGTCACCCCGGGCGCCCCGGGCCCCGAACTCGCCGCCCGCCTGGACGACGAGCTTGGCGCTGACGGCCGGCTCGCCGCGATGGTGCGCCCCGCGCCCGATGAGCCATCCGCCGACGAGGATGAACTGGCCGCCCTCGAACTCGCCCGACGCGTGGAGGCCAGCGACGTGGGCGCAGAGACCCTGGCCCGGATCGAGGCGGCCGTGGACGAGCTGGCCATGGCGTACGCCGGAACACCACCCAAACTGCTGCTGCCCCGCGTCCGCCACCACCTCGCCTACGTCGGCCGTCTGGTCGATGCCCACAAGACCCTCGCCCAGCAACGCCGCCTACTCACCAGTGGTGGTTGGCTGTCCCTGCTCGCCGCTACCCTCCACATCGACCTGCGGCAGCGCGCCGCCGCCAACGCCAACCTGACGACGGCATGGCAGCTCGCCGAGCATTCCGCGCACGGTGAGGTGGCAGCGTGGGTGCTGGAGACACAGGCTTGGGACGCCCTGACCGACGGCGCCTACCAGTGTGCCGTTGAGCTGTCCCAGCGGGCACAGGCGATCGCGCCGCGGGGCAGCTCAGCGTTGATCCAAGCGACAGCGCAGGAGGGGCGGGCGTGGGCGCGGATGGGTGACGCCGCGAACACCGGGGCTGCCCTGCGCCGCGTGGCACGGATGGTCTCGCCGCTGCCCGTACCGGACCAGCCGGAGCACCACTACCGGTACGACCCGGCCAAGGAGGTCAGCTACACCGCGACCACTCTGTCCTGGGTAGGTGATCCGGCGGCCGAGCGGTACGCGCGGGGCGCGGTGACGGAACTCGAAGCGGCGAGGGACGGTGTGCGCCGGCCGCGCCGGATCGCCTCGGCTCGCCTGGATCTGGGTCTTGCGCTGCTGGCGGCCGGCCGACCGGATGAGGCGGGTGCGGAGGCGCAGACGGCGATCACGTCCGGTCGGGTGGTGCCATCGAACTGGTGGCGGGCGACCGAGGTGGTACGGGGCGTCGAGCGGGCCGGTATCCGGGAGGCCACCGAGTTGCGGGACGCGTACGAGACGTACCGGCCAGAGCCGACCGCCGGCTGACTGGCCGCCACGTCCGCTGATGCAGCGGACGGCGATACGTTTCGGCGGACGCCGGACCCCTTCACCGTGACACCGAGTCCCCGGGAGGCTACTGGTAGCGCGGCCGTTGATACCGCTCCATCGGGGCGGCGACCGCGCTGCTCAGTGCCGGGAGGGATAGATGCCACTGCACCGACTCAGGCGCCCGTGGTGGGCGCCCTGGCTGCGGCACTGCACCTGCGGCGTGCCGGAGTATCCCTGCCGCAGGGTTCTCGCCCTTCAGCGACCGCCGTGGGGGCAGACGAAACGGCCCTTATGGGAGCGGCAGCCAACGCAACGGTTTCCCGTCCTCCAGCCCCGCCACCCGCCACTGAACGACCCACCACTGATGACCCGGGGCGCGTGGTGGCGGGCGACCGGGCAGTGACGGCCCACCCCACGGCCATGTCAAGCCGGCAACGACCAAATACCTGCGGCGACGAAAGCGGCGGCGGATGTGCTGGCCGACCGGCGTGGGTTGCGCGGCAGCAGCACGTAGCCGTACCGGGGCGCCGAGGGGCGAGGGTCTGCGAAGCGGCGTCAGGCGCGCATAACGGCGGCGATCGGCAGGCGGGCTGCACGGATCGCGGGGATCAGCCCGCCGAGTAGTCCGGCGAGGGCTCCGACGGCGATGCCGATCAGTGCTGCGCCGAGCGGGAAGGCGGGTCGGCTGTCGGCGGGGAAGAGCCGGGCCGCCAGCGGCGCGAACAGGCCGGCGGCGATGGCTACCGCGCTCACCGCACCGGCCAGTCCGACCAGGACGGCCTCGAAGAGCACGAGGAGCGCGATGTCCCGTCGGGTGGCGCCCAGTGACCGGCGCAGGGCCAACTCCTCGGCGCGTTCCCGGATGGTGGCCAGCCCGATGTTGAGCATGCCCATCACTCCAACCAGGACAGTGATGACACCGACGATCAGGAAGCCGATCCGGATGGTCCGCAAGGTACCGCCGAGGCCAGGGTCGGACCGTACCGGCTCGACGGCGCCGTCCAGCGGTATCTGATGGCGGGAAGCGAGGGCGTCGAGCCGGGCGACGCTGTCCGTAGGCCGGCCGGAGCCGTCTCGTACCAGCAGCGTGATGGTGGTTGACTGGCTGCTGCCAGCGTGTGCGGCCAGCGCCTGCCACGGCATATACGCCCTGGCTTCGAACTCGCCGTCACGGACTGTGCCGCGCACCCGCACGGGTGTGCCGACGTCCCCTTTCGCCACGCTCAGGCGCAGCGGCTGACCTGTCGTCAGCTGCCGGGCCGCCTCCTCGTTGACGAGGATCTCGGGTACCACGATGGCCTCCGTCGAGGGCCAGCCGCCAGCGACGGTGTCCCACGGGCGGATGGTTCGCAGGGCGCCTGCATAGGCGATCAGGCCCACCCGGCGGCCGCCGGCGTCTATGGTCGCACCGGTGTCCCGACCGATCGCGGCAACGGCGGTGCCGTCGGCGCGGTCCGGACTGATCGGATCGTTCACGCCGTCCAAAGTGGCCTGCGTCCCCAGCGGTCCGCCGCGCACACTGGCCCAGGCGGTGCCGGCGCGGCCGGTGGTCAACTCGGACTGGTTGATGATGATCTGGCGGGCGGCGCCGGCGGTCGCCTCGATCGCGGTGATCGCGAGGACACCGATGACCAGGCTGATGCCGGCCAGCGCACTGCGACCCAGCCGGGTGCGCAGCTGCCGGGCACTGATGGTGAGCAGGGTTCCGATCCGTGGCCTCATCCGGCCCAGGCTCCTTCCACCAGGTGGAGGACCCGGTCAGTTCGTGCGGCGACCTGCGCATCGTGGGTAACCACCACGACCGCGGCACCGCGGGACCGTGTGGTCTCCATCAGCAGGGACATCACCGAGTCGGCGGTCTGCTCATCGAGCGCTCCGGTGGGCTCGTCGGCCAGCACGATCGACGGGTTCCGGACGAGTGCGCGGGCAATGGCGACCCGTTGCTGTTCCCCGCCGCTGAGCTGTACAGGTCGGTGAGTGACCCGATCGGCCAGGCCGACCTGGCTCAGGGCCTCCATGACCAGTTGACGACGTCGACGCCGGGGCACCGGGCCGCCGTGGTGCAGCGCGGTTTCGACGTTCTCATAGGCGGACAGGTGAGACAGGAGGAAGAACCTCTGGTACACAAAGCCCAACTGTTCGCTACGGATACGGGCCAGGGCCCCGTCGCGTAGCCCGATGGTGTCTCGACCGTCGATCTCGTAACGTCCGGAGTCCGGCTGGTCGAGCAGACCGAGGATGGCCAGCAGGGTGCTCTTGCCGGATCCGGAACGGCCGAGGATGGCCGTACTGCTGCCAGCATCGACCACCATGGAGATCCCGCGAAGCACGCTGACCGTCGAGCCGTGCGGTCCGATGAAGGTCTTGTGCACGTCCGTCAAATTCAGCATGGGATCACCGTTGGCGGGACGTTGGGAGGATTGGTGCTTGTCGGCGGACCCGGTCACCGGCGGCGAGTCCGTCGAGGATCTGAACGAAGGACCCGTCGTTGATGCCGAGCCGGACATCACGTTCCTCGAACTTGCCGGGGCTGGTCTCGACGGCTACCCGACCACGCTCGGCTGATCCGGCCACCGCCTCCATCGGCAGGGCAAGCGCCGCGGTCGCCCGGGCCGTGTCCACCGCCATGATTCCCTTGAGCCCGGGGTAAAGCCGTAGGTTGCCCGGGGGCGCGCAGGTCACCGAGACGCCTTCGCCCTCCTCAACGGGGCCACCCAGCACAGGACAAGGTACCGGCCCGGGCCCCTTTTCGATCTGCATCCTGGCCGTACCGGGAAGGTCGAGCAGCCGGTAGCGCACCGCATCGGCGATCTGCGCCCGCAGACCGAACCCGCTGGCCTGGAAGACGATGAGGGGGAGCCCCGCCGGAACGTGTGCACCGATGTTGGCGGCCACCTCGACCAGTTTGGCCTCGACGGGAAGGGTGACCGGTGTCCGCTCGGCGTCCTGCTCGATCCAGCCGACGACTGACTTGGCTGGCAACACCTTCTGACTCGCGCTGCGCGTGGTGAAGCGACCCGCGTGCGGCGCGATCAGGCTGAACCGTGGGTTGGCGACGACGGTCCCGTCGAGGGCCACGACGCTGACAATGTCCCGAGATTCGACCGGCACGGTTTCGGTGGCGTCCTGCTGACCGGGCGCGGCACCGGGGACGGTCGGCCCTGGCACCGTGGTGCAGGCGGCCAGCGTCACCAGGCCGCCCAAGAGAAGAGCGAACAGGATCGGCCGGTGTCGGGGCTGCCGCGGTTTACTCACAGTTGGCTCTGACGTCCTGCTGGAACCCGCTGGGATCACCCAGCTTTGCCTTGGCCATGAATTCCTGGAAAAATCGCTGCCCGGTTTCGTCGAGCTTGGCGTAGCTGACCATGTCGGGGTAGGTGGCAAGCTGCTCCAGGGCCTTGGTCTCCCGGGCGGTATCACGCCCCCGTTGCGCGAGCCACTCCTTTTCCCACGCGCATTGCCAGTAGGACTGAGCCATGCCAGTCGCGGCATCCGGCTGGTAGGTTACAGACGCGCCATCTTGTTGGGATTTCAGACCCGGCCAGTCGGCGGCGCCCGGTGGCAATGTGAGCTTGGCGGTCGCCGCCTG
The DNA here is from genome assembly GCF_018397995.1 of Rhizomonospora bruguierae. Taxonomy (GTDB): domain Bacteria; phylum Actinomycetota; class Actinomycetes; order Mycobacteriales; family Micromonosporaceae; genus Rhizomonospora; species Rhizomonospora bruguierae. Next base: position 113,501 of record NZ_BBQH01000015.1, on the reverse strand, counting down.
GTATTCCTTCATCGCTTCGTCGTAGCTCTTGGCCGAGCCGGAGTTGTCCGTGGAGGAACAACCGGCGACCAGGAGCGCTGTTACCAGTAGGACCCTACCGAAGCGGATGTTCATAGGCGACCTCATCAGACTAGAACGATGATGAATGGGCTAATGCAAGATCACGAAGTACTTCACGGCTACTGGTGCCGCGACCTTGGTTCAAAGGCCATTGTTCCCAGGTGTAGCCGTGTCGAAGGAGTCTCCAAATGATCTTCCGAGGAAGCGGCTGGTGCGGCCGAGCACTTGGCCGCACCAGCCGCTTGTCCTTAGTGGAAGAACATACTGGATCTACCAGTAAAGCGTACCACCCCAGCCAGTGTTGACTGAAACGGACTCACTGGCCCGCCATTGCAACCTGAACTTCGTCGTCGCCAGTACGTTCGTCGCCAGGTTGTAGGTGCCGCCAGTGCTGGGCCCCATGACTGTCGTCGTGGCGAACTGCTCGCCTGTGCTATCCTTGATCGGTCCGATGCGGAGCGACGTGCTGTTGAAGAGGCCGATGCCATCATTGTAGTAGAGCTGGATCGTGGTCCCGTTGCTGGCCACGGTCCGGACCGTTGAGCCTACGACGAGTTCCGTGCCGTTCACCTCGCCGGAAACTGCTCCACTAGCGGCCATTGCTGGCCCCGACGCCGCAACCGCAAGTGCGATTGCGAGCGCAACGACTGCAGAAGCTTTCGCCGTCTTTCTCATAGGGCTCCAATCACGAATATTCCGTTGCCGGAGTAGCAACGGGCACGGCGAACCGAGCGCACGCACTTTTTTCGCCTGGAGACGAAGAAGCTGATGCGAAGGGCTCGCGTATAGCCAGATTTCGCTGACGTATGCAACTGCATACGGAAGTTGATTGGCTTGCTCGGAAGTTTCTCGGCCCCGTTATGTACTAGCGATCACCCCGCGTGATGCCAAACGGTAGCAGGATGGTAGCGCTGCGTCAATCGTCAACTTCGATGCGAAGCGACGTGTCGGGAGGGCATCAATCCGCGTTCTACCGTTCGTCCGCGGAGCGCCTCAACTCTAGCTAGGCGTCGAGAACGCCGCCTCGTTCATGACCCGGTCCACATCATCGCACCGGCGCAGGGGCGGGTCAGCGCGCAGCGTCAGGTCCGCGTCCACATCACCCAACCGAGCCCCAACGACATCCAGCCCACCGGCGACCCCCCGCACACCACCCCAGCCCGTACCGCCTGGGACGTAGCGACCTGGCTACCCACCATCGACGCGGTGGCCATCGTAGACACCATGCTCCGCGGCGGGTTCGTAACCCGCCACGACCTGGACCAAGAGCTGACCAGGCACCAGCGCCGGCGGGGCAGCAAAAAAAAGGCCCACCTCGTATTCGAAACCGCCGACGGAACCCCAGTCGACCAGTTAGTCTCGTGCCTGCGGACCCGGCTAATGCTGGCCGGCCTCCCACGCCCCGCAACTGCGCTACCCGCTACGGCACGACTCCGGCCTGGAAGTAGTAACGGAGATCGCGTGGCCCGAACAGCGGGTCACACTCGAATTCACCATGCGCGCCACGATGCTACTGACCTTCCGGAGGATGGCTGGTGATACACGCATCACGGCAACGCATCCGCCACGACTACCCGCCGTACTCAACGAGGTACGCCAGGCATTTACCCGGCGAGGTGCACACCTAGACGATCTATTCCAAGGGTCAGTGGTCGTACGCGATGAGCGATCGCATGACGGGTTGACCGGTGGTCCTGTTGTGCCAGATCGATGCGGTCAGCGCGAGGATGCGTTGTAGGACGCGGACGGCTACGCCGGCGGGGGTGCGTCCGCCGTGTCGTTCGAGGTCGAGTTGGCCGTTGAAGGTTTGGTTGACCGATTCGATGTTCTGCCGCAGGGCGCGTAGCAGTGTCCGTCCGGGGCGTGGCGCTTCGGTGCGGTAGGCGGGGCGGATCATGGTGACGTTCCGTTCGGTCAGTTGTCGTTCGGTGGGGGCGTCGCGGTAGCCCTTGTCCACCATGAGGATCAGCCCGTCGGGGTGGTTCAACAGGCCGGTGTCGAGGTTGAACAGGTCCGTGAGTACGTTGCGTTCGTCGGTCTTGGCGGTGGCCAGGGCGAATGCGACGGGCAGTCCTGGATGGTGGTGATCAGGTGCAGGCGTAGTCCCCAGAAGCGGCGCGAGTGCGAGGCGCAGTAGCCGTAGCTGGCCCATCCGGCCAGGTCGGAACGCTTCACGGTCTCGCGGGATCGTCCGCATTCCACGGGGTGGAGTCGGCGATATGGACCGGGTGCTGCCACAGGGCCGTGTCCAGGGTCAGGGCGCGGATGATGTGGGTGATCTGTGCGCCGAGTGTCCGTAGCCGCTTGTTGTACCCGGGCTGTTTCGGCAGGTAGGGGAACAGGTGGGTCAGGTTCTCGCGCGCGTGGCGGATCCAGCGGGCTTCCTTGTGGTAGCCGAGCAGTGCCTGCAACACCGACAGGGTGATCAGTTCAGCGTCGGTGATCTTCGGGGCGATCCCGACAGCGGGCCGCCACCGGTTGAGCTGGGGTGACGACTTCAACTCGTCGTCGATCTTGACGTACAGTGCGGTAGCGAGGGTGTCCGTATCGACGTGCACGTGGCCTCCATGGTCATCGTTGCTTCGCAACGTCGATCATGGACACCCTCGCTCTTGTTCGCTGCCCCGTACCCCTTGGAATAGATCGTCTAGGAAAGGTGGACGCACCGCTGTAACGGGTGGTGCGGCACGTTACCGAGCGGAATCGGGCAGGAAGGAGGGCGCCGGCCGGCGGGGCATGTCGCCGGCCGGCGCAAGGGGGTGCGCCTGCCGCTAAGCGCACCAACCCAGGGGCGCCTCGACCGAGCGAAGGAGGCGCCCCGATAGACGGTGGTGGACGGCCGAGAGCCACCCGTCCACCACCAGCACATGCCGCTCTGCGGCGCGGCCATGTCGTGGCTACTGGAAGTCGCGGCTACCGGAACAGGCCGGTGTTGCGCCGTTCGGTGTTCTGGTAGTCGGCGACCGAGTCGTCCACGGCGACCTTGATGTCGCGCAGCATCGTCGCCAGGTCGGTCGCCGCGGCGCGCCAGCGGCTCTGGCGCGCCTCGTACGCCTGCTTGGCGTCGCCGCTCCACGTCTGCACCAGCGGGGCCGCGTCGCGCTCCAACTGGCCGAGCTGGGAGTGCAGCGCGCCGAGCGCCGCGGTGATGTCCGCGCTGGCCTGGTGCAGCGCGGCGAAGTTGACGAACAGGGTGTCGCCCATGTGATCTCCTCCTCCCTACAGCGGCAGGGTCAGCCCGCCCCGGCGGCCGGTGGCGCCGACCCGGGACGCGGCTTCGGTGTCCGTGGCGTCGTACTGGTGCCCCGCGGTGCGGATGGCGCTCGCCGTCTCGCGCAGGGCGCGGTGCAGCGCGGTCTGATCCTCCGACCAGGCCACCTTGACCTGTTCGAACGAGCGGCCGCCGGTGCCCTGCCAGGCGGTGCGCAGCCCCTCGAGCTGGGCGAGCAGGCGCCGGAGCATGGCCTGCAGGGAATCGTCGACCTGCTCGAACTTGGCGGCGGTCTGCGCCATCACCGCCGCTTGAGCACGTGTTTCCGGCACGGGCGTTCCTCCCCAGGTACGTCGCGAAACGGTTAATGATCGCCGAGGGTGAAGAAGTATGTGCCCTCCGCAACCGGACCCGTCTCAAGGTAACCGCTCGACCACCCTCGCCACAGCCCCTGTGGATAACTGCGCGGGGCCCTGTGGACAACCTCAGTCGGCGGTCGCCCCGGCGGCGGCGGGGTCGAGCGCCGGCCCGGCCGGGACGAGGCTGACCAGGGATGTTGGCATCCTCAGTGGATGGACATCGGCGTATCCGAGGGTGGCCAGGAGCGCCCGGCTCGCCAGCGCGTGGCGGCGGCCGAGGTCGGTGACGACGCTCAGGGCGCCGGGCGCGCCGGGGGCCGGCGCGGCCTCGACCAACGCGCCGTGACCGGGCGGGACGAGCACCCGGTCGGCGAGGAGCGTGCCGTCCTCGGTGGCGGCCGCGGTGCGCGGGACGGCGGTCAGGTCGGGAAGCGCGGCGCCGGTCCGGACGGCCGGCACCGTGGCCTCGTCGCGGACGGCGGCGCAGGTCGGGCCCTGGGCCTCCGCGAGGGGCGGCGCGCTGGCGGGGATGTCACCGCTGTCCAGTTTGGAGGTTCTGGCGAGCGCCGTGAACTCACCCGGGGTGAGCCGGGTCGGGGCGGACTGCCCGACCGCGCGGCGGGTTTCCGGATCGGTGAGCACGAGGTCGGCCTGCACCGGCGTGGCGTCGGCGAGGCCAGCGCGGGTGACGACCGCGTACTGGCGGGCTCCGCCCTGGGTGACCACCACGAACACCTCGCCGACCATGGCGCCCGGGACGTTCGGGGAACGCTCGCCGCGCCCCGGGATCGGCGGGAAGTCCAGCGGCGCGCCCATGGGGAGGGCGTTGACGAAGGCGGCCGGGACCGGTAGGGCGTCGCGCCCGGCCCAGCCGAGCGCCGCCAGGACCGACTCCTGTGCCACCGTGTGCCGGCGCCCGCGCAGGACGAGGTACCGGGCGCCGCCGGGCTCGCGGACCAGCAGGCCACGGTCGGCGAGCGGGGCGCCGGGCGGCTCGCGCCCGATGAGGAGGACGGAGCTTGGCGGGGTGGTGGGCAGCGCGCACACGGTCCACGGGGTGCCGACGATCTGGCCGCCCAGGGGCATCGGGTCCGGAGCGCCGGGGATGCCGAGCGGGGCGCCGCGCGGGGCGGCGGACAGGGTCCGACGTCCGGTGAGGACGGTGCGGGGCTGGGCGGTGCCGAGAATGAGCAGCGCCGAGGCGTGATTGAGGACCGGGTGCAGGGCCCCCTCCCGGTAGACGTAGCGCGCGCCGGACTCGCGCTCCACGATGATCGCGGAGCCGTCCCGCCAGCCGGTCGAGCCGGCGCCGGTGAGCAGGCCGTACGCGGCCACCGCGCCGACCGCGATGGCGGCGACCAGCACGCCGGCGAGCGTGGTGCCGGCGGCCCGGCGCAGCGGGGACCGGGCGGGGTCGGTGTCGCGCTGAGTCAGGGCGGCCACCACCCGCTGGATCGTGAACTGGTACGAGTGCAGCAGCTCCTGGCGCGTCGGCATCGGGCCTCCCCATCCGTGCCGGCCACGGCGAATCCCGCCGCGGCTTTAACCAACCACCGACCCGCTCCCTCCGGCAACCCCGCGGACCAAGGACTCAACGTTGCGCGAGGAACGGCCACCCGACACCGAGACGGGCCGCCGGGTGGGGCCCCGGGGCCATACGATGGGGCCACTGAGACGAAGCGCTGACCCCGGACCGTGCCGCGTCCGGCGTCACGACGGGTGAGACACGACGGGTGACACAGGGAGGCATCTCCAGTGACGATCAGTGTTGCTGGCCCTCCGGCTGGCCCCCCGGCCGGCCCGCCGGCTGGCCCCGCGGGATCGGCGGGACCGGCCCATTCGGTGATCCGTCCGGTGCCGGCCACGAAGTCGCGGCCGGCCCGCAGCGGCGTGCGGGCGGGGCAGATCGTCGCCCTGCAGGCGGCCGCCGCCGCGGTGATCGCGTCGCTCGGGCGCGGTCCGGTCCTGATCGCGGCCGCCGCCGTGGTGGCGATCGTGCTGCTGGTACCGGCCTGGGTGCGGCTGCGGCGGCGCTGGCTCTACCAGTGGATCGGCGTGGGGCTGCGGTACCTGGGCCGCCGGCACACGCTGCCGCCGAACGCGGCGCCCACCGCGCTGCTGGAACTGATCGCGCCGAACACCCGGCTGGCCACCGCCGAGGTGGCCGGCGAGGACGCGGCGGTGCTCACCGGCGAGTACGGCGTGACGGCGCTGCTCGAACTGGGCGACGGCGGCGCGCTCTTCGGTGACCTGGGCCGCGCCCTGCCGAACCCGGCGGCGCTGCTCCCGCCGGCCACCGTGGAGGCGCCGCAGGTGCGGCTCCAGTTGCTCGTGGACGCCGCACCGGCGCCGGCCGTGCGCGCCGGCGCGGGTACGCCCGGCACGTCGTACCGGCAGCTCACCGAGGGCCGGATGCTCAGCCGGCGGCAGGCGATCCTCGCGGTCCGGGTGCTGCGCGGCGAGCAGTGGACCGAGGAGGACCTGCGCCGGTCGCTGTCCAGCGCGGTGCGCAAGGCGCGGCGACGCCTGGCCGGGCTGTCCGCGCGGACGCTGGGCGAGGCGGCGACCCTGCGGGTCCTGGCGGAACTGGCGCACCACGACGAGGCGCAGGCGGCGCGCGAAGCCTGGCAGGCGATCCACCTGGGCGGTCTGCTCCAGGCGTCCTTCCGGCTGCGCAGTTGGCCGGACCTGCGCGCCGAGACCGCCGCGAATCTGATCCCCCGCCTGCTGGCGCTGCCCGCTGCGGGCACGACCGTCTCGCTGAGCGTCGGCCCGCGCCCGATTGAGGGCGACACCTACCCCGTGGACCTGACCGTCCGGCTCGCCGCCACCGACATGGCCGGACTGACGGCCGCCGCGCAAACGCTGGACCGGCTGGTCAGTGGCGAGCGGGCCACCGTGCGCCGGCTGGACGGCGAGCAGTTGGCCGGGCTGGCCGCGACCCTGCCGCTCGGGGGCGACGAGGCGCCCACACCGCCGGGGGTCAACCGGAAGTTGCCGCCGGTGCCGGCCGGCCTGACCGACCTGGCGATACCGGAGCCCGCCGCCGGGCTGATGCTGGGCCGCAACCGGCGGGGCGAGCCGGTCACGCTGCGGATGTTCCGGCCGGAGGCGACCCGCGCGCTGTTCGTGGGCGGGGTGCGGGGCGCCCAGCTCGTGGTGCTCCGGGCGATCGCGCTGGGCGCGCGAGTGGTCGTGCAGACCGGGCGCCCCCAGGCGTGGGAGCGGTTCGTGCGCGGGGCCAGCGCGCCCGGCGAGGCCATCCTGCTGGTACCGCCGGGCCGGCCGATCGCGGCGGCGCCCGGGACGTCGCTCCAGCCGCTGCTGGTCGTCGTCGACATCGGCCCGGTCGGCGTGGACCCGAACGCCGCACCGGGCTGGCAGGCGACGCTGATCGTGCGGGACGAGCTGAGCCCGGTGGACCTGGACGCCCTGACCCGTTCCGACGTGGTGATCCTCCAGCCGCTGCGCCCGGACGAGGCGAGCCTGGTCGGCGCGGCGCTGGGCATCGGCGACTCGGCGCAGTACCTGCCGCGGATCCGCCAGGACATGGTGGGCGTGATCCACCGCCGGACGCTGCGCTGGGCGCTGCTCACCCCGACACCGATCGAACTCCAGCTCGTCGGCCCCCCGGCCCGCGGCTAGCGACCGCCGAAAACGCCGCACGGCACGGCACAGGTGGCCCGCCGTGGTCGGCGCCGGACCCGGATCGAGCGAGGGTGCGCGGGCGGGGTGGCTGACGTGGCGGGCACGGGCATGGCACTATGCCCGCCATGGGAGTCATCATCCGGCTCGCGATCAGTGCGGTGGCGCTGTGGATCGCCACACTGCTGATCCCCGGCATCACGCTGGAGACCGCCTCGGTGCCCGGCAAGGTCGGCACGCTGCTCGCGGTGGCCGTCATCTTCGGGCTGATCAACGCCGTGCTGCGGCCGATCATCAAGACCCTCGGCTGCGCCTTCTACGTCCTGACGCTCGGCCTGATCGCGGTGGTGGTCAACGGCCTGCTGTTCCTGCTGACCAGCTGGGTGGCCGGGAAGCTGGACCTGCCGTTCCACGTCGACCACTTCTGGCCGTCCGCCGTGCTCGGCGCACTGCTGGTCGGCATCGTGAGCTGGCTGCTGAACGCGGTGGTGCCGGACGGCCACAAGCGCTCCGACCGCCGCGCCTAGCGCCACCGCCACGCGGGCCACCGGCGGGGGCAGGCCCGCGACGGGCGCGATCGGAATTCGCTACCGTCAGGCCCGTGCTGACGATCACACGGACCGATGGGTACGAATTGTCCACCGATCCCGACCGGATCGACGTGGCGCGGGTCTACGAGTGGCTGTCCACCGACGCCTACTGGGCCACGGGCCGAACGCTGGACGTGGTGCAGCGGGCGATCACGGGCTCCGTGTCGTTCGGGGTGTACCGGCCCGGTGACGGCGCCCAGGTGGCGTTCGCGCGGGCGGTCACGGACGGGGCCACGTTCGCCTGGGTGTGCGACGTCTACGTGGATCGGTCGGAGCGGGGGCGCGGGCTGGGTACCTGGCTGGTCGACGGGGTGCGCCAGGAGTTGAGCGGGTGCGGCGTGCGCCGGCTGCTGCTGGCCACATTGGACGCGCACGGGGTGTACGCCAAGCTCGGCTTCCAGCCGCTGGCCCGGCCCGACCTGTGGATGGAACTGGACCGGCGGTGAGCCGCGTCACGGGCGACGATCCGTGGGCCGCGCCGGCCGTACCGTTCGGGATATGAACGAGTCGCGCCGGGGGTACCTGTACGGGCTCGGGGCGTACCTGTGGTGGGGCGTCTTCCCGATCTACCTGAAGCTGCTGAAGCCGTCCGGCCCGCTGGAGATCCTGGCGCACCGGGTGATCTGGTCGGTGGTCTTCGTCGGGCTGGTACTCACCGCCCTGCGCAACTGGGGGTTCCTGCGACGCCTCGCCCGGCGGCGCCGGTCGCTGGCCGGGATCGGCATCGCCGCGGTGCTGATCTCGGTGAACTGGGGCACGTACATCTACGGCGTCAACTCCGATCGGGTGGTGGAGACGGCGCTCGGGTACTTCATCAACCCGCTGGTCACGGTGCTGCTGGGCGTGGTGGCGCTGCGCGAGCGGCTGCGGCCGGCACAGTGGGCCGCCGTCGGGGTGGGTGCGATCGCGGTGGCCGTGCTGACCGTCGACTACGGGCACCTGCCGTACATCGCGCTCGCGCTGGCCGCCAGCTTCGGGTCATACGGGCTGGTCAAGAAGCGGTTGGCGCTGCCGGCCGCCGACGCGCTGTTCGTGGAGTCGGCGGCACTGGCCCTGCCGTGCCTGGCGTACCTGGGGTGGCTGACGGCGCGGGGTCAGGCCACGTTCGGCCACGTCTCGGCGGGGCACACGGTGCTGATGCTCGCCGCCGGGGCGGCCACCGCCGTGCCGCTGCTGCTGTTCGCCGGCGCCGCGAACCGGATCCCCCTGACCGGGCTGGGCATCCTGCAGTACATCACCCCGATCATGCAGCTCGGCTTCGCGGTGCTGCTGTTCCACGAGCCGATGCCGGCCGCCCGGCTGGCCGGGTTCGCGCTGGTCTGGATCGCCCTGCTGGTCTTCACGGCGGACGCGCTGCGGCACGGCCACCGGACGCGGCGGGCCGCGGCCGTCCCGGTCGACCCGGAGCCGGCGGCTACGGCGGGTCGTAGCTGAGCAGGGCGGTGCCGTCGTACTTCTTGACGACCAGGCGGGCCAGGTCCTCCCGGCCGAAGCGGGTCACCCCGGAGATCGTCAGGTCGTCGCCCGCGCCGGCCCGCCAGGATGCCACCTGCTCCTCGTCGCCGTCCGTGCCGATGGCGTACAGCCGGAACACGTACGGCATGGCGTGGCCCGTCTCGCCGTACCGGCAGCGCATGGTGATCTGGCTGCCGCCCTTGCCCGGGGTGATGGCGATCTCGGCGGTGACCGGGCTCGTGACCAGCGGCGTCATGGCCACCATGCCCAGGGTCGGCGAGGCGGAGGGGTGCGCGCCGGAGGACTCCCCCCGGGTGAGGTTGACGCCGAGGCCGACGACCAGGGCGACGCTGGCGACCGCGAGCCCTGCCGCGGCGGTCTGTAACCAGGAGCGGCGGCGGCGCCGGGACCGGTCGGCGGCGACCGCGCGGGCGGCGACCACGACCCGGTCCGCCCGGGGCGGCGGGGTATCGGCGGCGACGGCGCGGGCCGTTTCGGCGTCCAGGCGGCCCAGCAGCCCGGGCAGGACGGCGATCTCGGCGACCGAGCGCTGGCACCCGGCGCAGGTCGCCAGGTGCCGCTCGTAGGCGAGGCGCTCGGCCGGGGAGAGGGCGCCGAGGACGTAGGCACCGTCGTCCAGGGATCGGTCGCACGTCATCGGGTCACCCCCATCTCTTCCAGGACCAGCCTCAACGATCTCAACGCGTAGTGCGTGCGGGATTTCACGGTGCCCGGCGGCACGCCGAGCCGATTGGCCGCCTCCACCACCGAGCGTCCCTGGTAGAAGCACTCGAAGAGTACTTCCCGGTGGGTCGGGGAGAGCCGGCCGAGCGCCTCGGCGATGGTCCACGCCTCCACCGCCCGGTCGGTCTCGTCGACGTGCGGCGGCGGCTCGGGCAGGTCGTCGGTGACGATCTCGCCGACCCGGACGCTGCGCCGCCGCCACGCGTCGATGGCCAGGTGCCGGGCCGTGGTGAACAGCCAGGCCCGGATCGGTCCCCGGGCCGGGTCCATCGCCTCCGGGTGCCGCCAGGCGCGCAGCAGCGTCTCCTGGACCAGGTCCTCGGCCCGCTGGCGGTCCCCGCCGGTCAGCCGCAGGGCGTGCGCCAACAGCGCGTCGCCGTGCTCGTCGTGCAACGCCCGCAGCAGGTCGGCATCGGGGTCGGTCACGGTGCCCCGCGCGCCACCCGTTCGTCCATCTCCGCTCCTCGCCGGGGCGTCGCGCCCCTCGCCGTGCCTCTGATCTCATTCACGGCGGCCGCCCCGGTTTGGTTCAAGCCCGGTCCGCCCTGGTCGAGAGCCGCAGAGGTTCACTGCGCATTCACCGGGGCGACCGCGGGTTCTCACCGGTTTCGTGCCCCTCGCCCCTACCTTCCGGGCCATGACCAACCGTCCACGTTTCCTTCCGCTGCTCGGCGCGCCCGGCCACACCGGGCGCGACAGCATGACGTGCCGCTATCGCTGCGGCAACGCCTGCGGCCACCCGGTACCCAACGAGTCCGACAACGAGTACCTCGGTGACCTGGTACGGGCCGAGATGTCCCGCCGGGGCGTGCTGGGCGCGGGCGCCGGCGCGCTCGTGCTGGGCCTCGGCGGTGGCGCGCTCGCGGCCGCCGCCCCGGCCGCCGCCGCGCCCGCCACCGGCAAGGGCAAAGGCAAGGGCGGCGGTGCGGGCAACGGCCCGGTCAAGGCCGGCCCCCTGACCTTCAAGCCCATCCCCCCGAACCGGCTCGACACGTTCATCGTTCCCAACGGGTACGACCACTCGGTGGTCATCCGCTGGGGTGACGAGGTGGTGCCCGGTGCGCCCGCGCTGAACGTGCACAAGCAGACGGCGGCGAGCCAGTCGGCGCAGTTCGGGTACAACAACGACTTCGTGGCGGTGCTGCCGCTGCCCGGCAACGGCGACCGCGCCCTGCTGGTGGTGAACCACGAGTACACCAACGAGGAGCTGATGTTCCCCGGCTTCACCAGCCTGGACGCGCTGAGCGTGGAGCAGGTGAAGGCCGCCATCGCCGCGCACGGCCTGTCCGTGGTGGAGATCGAACGGGACGGGCGCTCGGGCCGGTGGGTCCGGGTGGACCGGGGTGGGCGCCACTACAACCGGCGGATCACCGCGCTGGCGACCAAGTTCGACCTGACCGGCCCGGCGGCCGGCTCGGCGTGGCTGAAGACCGCGGCGGACCCGGCCGGGCGCACGGTCGTCGGCACGCTGAACAACTGCGCCGGCGGGGTGACCCCGTGGGGCACGGTGCTCTCCGGCGAGGAGAACTTCAACCAGTACTTCGTCGGCGGCGACGGCGCGCCGGCCGCGATCCAGCCGAAGCTGGCCCGGTACGGGATCGACGTGAAGAACCGGTACCCGTCCGGCAGCCGCAAGTGGGACCGCGCGGACAAGCGCTTCGACCTGGCCAAGCACCCGAACGAGGCGCACCGCTTCGGCTGGATCGTCGAGGTGGACCCGTTCGACCCGGCCTCCCGGCCGCGCAAGCACACCGCGCTGGGCCGGTTCAAGCACGAGGGCGCCAACGTGATCCTGGCGCGCAGCGGCCACGCGGTCGCGTACATGGGCGACGACGAGCGCTTCGACTACCTGTACAAGTTCGTCTCGGAGAAGAAGTTCAAGCCGGGCAACTCCCGGCAGGCCAAGGAGCACAACCTGACCCTGCTGGAGTCGGGGACGCTGTACGTGGCGAAGCTGTCGTTCAGCAGCGCCGACGAGATCGACGGCAGCGGCAAGCTGCCCAGCGACGGCGCGTTCAACGGAACCGGCCGGTGGATCAAGCTGGTCAGCGGCACCCGGTCGTACGTGGACGGGATGCCCGTCGTGGACGTGCTCACCTTCACCCGGCTGGCCGGCGACGCGGTCGGCGCCACGAAGATGGACCGCCCGGAGGACGTCGAGCCGAACCCGGTCAACGGCAAGATCTACGCGGCGCTGACCAACAACACCAACCGGGGCGTCGGCAGCGACCCGGCCGTGGACGAGGCGAACCCGCGCCCCGGCAACAAGCACGGCCACATCCTCGCGATCACCGAGGACGGCGGTGACCACACGGCGGAGACGTTCACCTGGGAGCTGCCGATCGTCTGCGGCGACCCGACCGACCCGTCGACGTACTTCGCCGGCTACGACAAGAGCAAGGTCTCGCCGATCTCCTGCCCGGACAACGTGGCGTTCGACGGCGCGGGCAACCTGTGGATCGCCACCGACGGCAACGCCCTCGGCAGCAACGACGGGCTGTTCGCGACGGCGGTCGAGGGGCCGGAGAAGGGGCACCTGAAGCAGTTCCTGACGGTGCCGTACGGCGCCGAGACCTGCGGGCCGTTCATCACCGGGGACAACCGCTCGGTGTTCGTGGCGGTGCAGCACCCCGGCGAGATCACCGGCGCGAGCCTGGAGGAGCCCGCCTCGACCTGGCCGGACGGCGACTTCAGCAAGCCCGGCGTGGTGGTGACCTGGCGCCTGGACGGCGGCGCCATCGGCGCCTAGTCGCGCCCTGAGGGGCCGGCCCCGCCGCTCAGGCGGGGTCGGCCTCCAGCACGTCGGCCAGCCCGCGCGCGGTCGAGAGCAGCTTCGACCGGATCACCCGCGCGGAGGCCATCAGGTCGGCGGCCGGCATCGAGCAGGCCAGCACGACGCGGCGCTCCAGATCCCGGTCGGGGATCACGACCACGGCGGCGCACGCGACCCCGGGGCGGTACTGCCCCACCTCGATCTGCATGCCGCGCCGGTCGCCGGCGAGCAGGTCGGCCTCCAGCGCCTCGGGCGAGACCAGCGTCGCGGGGGTGAACTGCCGCATCCCCCACTCCTTCAGGTACCGGAACCGCTGGTCGGGTGTGAGGGTGGCCAGCAGCGCCTTGCCCATGGCGGTGGCGTGGGCGCCCTCGTCGAAGCCGGGGGCGAACTCCTCCTGGTACGGGGAGCGGGGCCCGTCGGCGGAGGCGCTGACCGCCACCCGGGTGCCGACGAAGCGGCCCAGGTAGTGGGTGTAGCCGGTGTCGGCGGCGGCCCGGCGCAGGGTCTCCCCCACGGCGGCCGGGCCACGGAAGGCGACGACGAGTTCCCGGTACCGGTCGGCGATCTCCAGGCCGACCACGTAGGTACCGTCCTCCCGGCGGATCACGTAGCCCTCGTAGGCGAGCGTGCGGACCAGGTGGTAGGTCGTCGCCACGGTCAGCTCGCAGCGCCGGGCGATCTGCTTCACGGTCAACCCCCGCGGCGCCCTACCCACCGCCTCCAGCACACGCAGCGCGCGGGACACGCTGCGGATGAGATCAGAAGGTTCCGCCAGGGGGTCGCGCACCACCGCACCTCCGCCACCATGGACTTACACCATATGAAAAAGCTCCGGTGCGGGAAAAGGCCCTCGACCCGGGAGCCGGAAGGCGATGCCACGCACCGTACGCACATCGCTACAACTCTATTCGTCGATCACGCTTCGCGCATCACCCTATTTCGGGCCATTTCGCGCGCACGAGCACGAGAAATCGAACGAACCTCGTATAACTGGCGCGTGGCGGGGTAAATGTCAGCTCGTACGGTCGACGATGAAGTCACACAGCGACTCCAGCGCGACACGGGCCGGCCGCTGCGGCAGCGGCGCCAGCCGGGCACGGGCGTTCTCCGCGTACGAGCGGACCGTCTCCCGGGCCCGCTTCAACGCCGGCGACTCCCGCAGCAGGCCCAGCGCCTCCGCGTGCAGGGCGTCGTCGGTGATCGGCCCGGCCGACAGGATCTCCCGCAGCCGGGTGGACGCGGCATCCGCATCGTCGGCCGCCAACGCGTACAGCACGGGCAGCGTCAGCACACCCTCGCGCAGGTCGGTGCCGGGCGTCTTGCCGGACTGGTACGACTCGGAGGCGATGTCGAGCAGATCGTCGGAGAGCTGGAACGCCACGCCGATCGCCTCGCCGTACGCCGCCAGGCGCTCCACCTGCTCCGGGTTGGCTCCGCCGAACATGGCGCCGAACCGGGCGGACGTGGCGATCAGCGAGCCGGTCTTCTCCGCGATGACCCGCAGGTAGTGGGTGATCGGGTCGGCGCCGTCCCGCGGGCCGACCGTCTCGGCGATCTGGCCCTGCACCAGCCGGGCGAACGTGCGGGCCTGGATACGGACCGCATCGGCACCCAGGTCAGCGGCGACATCGGCGGCCCGGGCGAACAGGTAGTCACCGACCAGGATGGCCACCGAGTTGGTCCAGCGGGAGTTGGCGCTCGGGGCGCCCCGGCGCACGGGCGCCTCATCCATCACGTCGTCGTGGTACAGGGTGGCCAGGTGGGTCAGCTCCACCACCACGGCGGCCGGGACCACCATCGACGCCATCGGGTCGCCGAAATGCGCCCCCAGCGCCACCAGCAGCGGGCGGAACCGCTTGCCGCCCGCCTCAGCCAGGTGCCGGGCCGCCTCGGTGACGAACGGGTCGGCGCTGGTGACCGCGGTTAGCAACTCGCCCTCGACCCGGTTCAGCACGGTGGTGATGGTGCTCGTCAACTCCGGGTCGGCGAACTCCACGCCGATCGCGGTCAGCGCCCCCAGATCGAACCCACCGGGCTGCACGGCGCTCAGGCTCCCCACCACGCACCCAACCATGCCACAGCGCCGCGACCAGGTGTGGGCCGGGGGCGGCGCTGCGGCACGTCGGTCATCTGACGAAGTCGCCGGCCCTCGTGGTCAGGTCCAGCAGCGGGCCGGGCAGGACGCCCAGCAGCAGCGTGACCAGCACGCCGATGACCAGCGCCGCCGAGGTGAACGCGCCGGGCACCGAGACGCTCGGGGTGCTCTCCCCCGGCTCGGACAGCCACATCATCACCACGACCCGCAGGTACGGGAAGGCCAGCAGCATGCTGGTGACCACACCGGCCACCACCAGCCACACCTGCCCGCCGCCGAAGGCCGCCCCGAAGACCGCGAACTTGCTGGTGAAGCCGCTGGTCAACGGGATGCCGGCGAAGGCCAGCAGCAGGAAGGTGAACACCCCGGCGAACAGCGGCGAGCGACGCCCCAGCCCGGCCCAGCGGGACAGGTGGGTGGCCTCGCCGTCCGCGTCCCGGACCAGGGTCACCACGGCGAACGCGGCGATCACCGTAAAGCCGTACGCCACCAGGTAGAACAGGGTGCTGGAGACGCCCTCCGGGGTCATCGCGAGCACGCCGACCAGCAGGTACCCGGCGTTGGCGATCGACGAGTACGCCAGCAGGCGCTTCATGTCGGTCTGCGTCACCGCCAAGACCGCGCCGACCAGCATCGTCAGGATCGCGATGACCCCGATGATCGGCCGGAAGTCCCAGGTGGCCCCCGGGAACCCGACGTACAGCACGCGCAGCAGCGCGCCGAACGCCGCGGTCTTGGTGCACGCCGCCATCAGGCTGGTGATCGGGGTCGGCGCACCCTGGTACACGTCCGGGGTCCAGACGTGGAACGGCGCGGCGGCCGCCTTGAACAGCAGGCCGATCGCCAGCAGGGCCAGGCCGGCGAACAGCAGCACCCCGCTGCCGGTGCCGGCGGTGACCGCCTGGTGGATGCGGGAGAAGGTGATCGCCCCGGCGTACCCGTAGATCAGCGCGATGCCGAACAGGAAGAACGCGGACGCGTACGCGCCAAGCAGGAAGTACTTCAGCGCCGCCTCCTGGCTGAGCAGCCGGCGCCGCCGGGCCAGCGCGCAGAGCAGGTACAGCGGCAGCGAGAAGACCTCCAGCGCGACGAACATCGTCAGCAGGTCGTTCGCGGCGACGAACAGCAGCATGCCGGCCAGGGCGAACATCACCAGGGGGTACGCCTCGGTGGCGCCGCCCTCGCCGGCGGCCTGGGAGCGGTCCGCCTCGGAGCCGACCGGGCGGGCCGGCTGGGCGACGAACGGGCCGCCGGGCTCCAGCGAGCGCTCCGCGATCAGCAGCAGCGCGACCACCCCGAGCACGATGATCGCGCCCTGGAGGAACAGCGCCGGGCCGTCGATCGCGATCGCCTCGCCGGCGGTGCGCTTGCGGGTACCCGCCTCGGCGATGACGAACACCAGCGCCGCCACCAGCCCCAGCAGCCCCAGCGGCACCTGGACCAGGCCGCGCCGGGCGCGCGGGACCGCCGCCTCGACCAGCACGCCGAGGCACGCGACGCCGAACAGGATCAGCATGGGCGCCAGCGCCGCGTAGTCGATCGCGGGCAGCTTCAGGTCGTTCATCGAGCAGCCTCCGTGGTGCCGGCGGCCGGCGCCGGGTCGGACGCGCCGACGTCGGCCATGGTGGCCTTGACGGCGGGGTTGATGACGTCGGTGACCGGCTTCGGGTAGAAGCCGAGCAGCACGATCAGCGCGATCAGCGGCGCGACGACGACCTTCTCGCGCAGCGACATGTCGTGGCGCATGCCCTCGTTGCTGGCCAGCGCCGGGTTCACCGTGCCCTGGGTGGTGCGCTGGATCATCCACAGCACGTACCCGGCGGCCAGGATGATGCCGCTGGTGGCGATCACCGCGACGGTCTTGTTCACCGTGAACGAGCCGAGCAGCACCAGGAACTCGGAGACGAACGGCGCGGTGCCCGGCAGCGCCAGGGACGCCAGGCCGGCGAAGAGCAGCACGCCGGCCAGCAGCGGCAGCAGCTTCCCGGCCCCGCCGAAGTCGCTGACCAGGGCCGAGTTGCGCCGGGCGACGAACATGCCGACGACCAGGAACAGCAGGCCGGTGGCCAGACCGTGGTTGACCATGTAGAGCACCGCGCCGGTGCCGGCCTGGGTGGTGAACGCGAAGATGCCCACCCCGATGAAGCCGAAGTGCGCGATCGAGGTGTACGAGACCAGCCGCTTGAGGTCGTTCTGGCCGACCGCCAGCAGGGCGGCGTAGATGATGCCGATGACCGCCAGGGTCAGCGCCAGCGGCGCGAAGTACCGCGACGCCTCGGGAAACAGCGGCAGGCAGTACCGCAGGATGCCGAACGTGCCGACCTTGTCCAGCACGCCGACGAGGATCGCCGCGGCACCGGCCGGCGCCGCGCCGCCGGCGTCCGGCAGCCAGGTGTGGAACGGGAAGAACGGCGCCTTGATCGCGAACGCGGCGAAGAAACCGAGGAACAGCCAGCGCTCCGCCCCGGTGGAGAAGTTGGCGTCGACCAGCGCCTGCCAGTCGAAGGTGTGACCGCCCAGCACCCACAGGCCGATCACCGCGGCCAGCATGAACAGGCCGCCGACCAGCGAGTACAGGAAGAACTTCACCGCCGCGTACTGGCGCTTGCCGCCGCCGTAGCTGCCGATGAGGAAGTACATCGGCACGAGCATGACCTCGAAGAACACGTAGAACAGGAAGACGTCCGCGGCGGCGAACACCCCGAACATCGTGCTCTGCAGGGCCAGCAGCAGGGCGAAGTACACCGGCACGTTGCGCTTGCCGCGCTCGGCGTCGTGCCAGGAGGCGAGGATCACCAGCGGCATCAGCACCGCGATCAGCATGAGCATGACCAGCGCGATGCCGTCGGCCGCGAAGGTGAACCGCACGCCCCAGTTCGGGATCCACGGGTACGACTCGCGGAACTGGAACCGGTCGCCGCCGGCCTGGTACGCGATCCACATCGCCACGGACAGCGCCAGCACCGCCACCGACCAGCCGAGCGCGACCTGCTTGGCCAGCGCCGGCCTGGTCCGGGGCAGCAGCGCCACGACGACCGCGCCGACCAGCGGCGCCACCGTCAGAACCGAGAGGAACGGAAAATTCATGCGAACCACCCGTACTGAACCGCGAGGAACGCGGCCACGACCAGCAGCGCACCCGTGAGCATGGACATCGCGTAGGAGCGGACGAAGCCGGTCTGGAGCCGGCGCAACCGGCCCGAACCGCCGCCCACCGAGGCGGCGATCCCGTTGACCGCGCCATCGATGCCCTTGCCGTCCAGGAAGACCAGGGCGCGGGTGAGGAAGATGCCGGGCTTCTCGAACACCGCCTCGTTGAACGCGTCGATGTAGAGGTTCTTGCGCGCGGCGGTGACCAGCGCACCGGCGGGCTGCGGCGCGGTCGCCGTGCCGTCCCGGAACAGCAGGTACGCCAGGCCCGCGCCGATCAGGGTCACCGCGATGGCCAGGATCGTGATGGCGCTGTGCGCGAGGACCGCCTCGCCCCGCACCTCGTGGCCGAGGACCGGGGTGAGCCACTTCGGCACCGGACCGACCATCAGGCCACCGGCGGCGACCGAGCCGACCGCCAGCAGAACCAGCGGAATCGTCATGATCGGCGGCGACTCGTGCGGGTGTTCGATGTCGTCCGTCCACCGCTTCGGCCCGTGGAAGGTCAGCATGAACAGCCGGGTCATGTAGAAGGCGGTGAGCCCGGCGCCGAGCAGCGCCGCGATGCCGAACAGCCAGGCCGTCCAGTCCTTGCGCTCGAACGCCGCCACGATGATCGGCTCCTTGGAGAAGAAGCCGGACAGCGGCGGGAGGCCGATGATCGCCAGCCAGGCCAGGCCGAAGGTGACCCAGGTGATCTTCATGTACTTCCACAGCCCGCCGAACCGGCGGATGTCCACCTGGTCGCGCATGCCGTGCATGACCGAGCCGGCGCCGAGGAACAGCCCGGCCTTGAAGAAGCCGTGCGCCAGCAGGTGGACGATCGCCAGCGCGTACGCCGCGCCGCCGAGGCCGACGCCGAGGAACATGTAGCCGATCTGGCTGACCGTGGACCAGGCGAGCACCCGCTTGATGTCGTCCTTGGCGCAGCCGATGATCGCGCCGATCAGCAGCGTGAGCGCGCCGACGCTGACCACGACCAACTGGAGCGTGCTGTTCGCGGTGAAGATGAAGTTGGACCGGGCGATCAGGTAGACGCCGCCGGTCACCATCGTGGCGGCGTGGATCAGCGCGGAGACCGGGGTCGGGCCCTCCATCGCGTCCGGCAACCAGGCGGTCAGCGGGAACTGGCCGCTCTTACCGGTCGCGCCGAGCAGCAGCAGCAGGCCCAGCATCAGGGTGACGCCCGAGCTGAGCGTGTGCACCTGGTTGGCGACGCCGTCGAAGTTCACCGTGCCGAGCTGGGCGAACAGCAGGAAGATCGCGATGACGAAGGCGGCGTCGCCGACCCGGTTCATCAGGAACGCCTTCTTGCCCGCGGTCGCCGCCGACGGCCGGACGTACCAGAACGAGATGAGCAGGTAGCTGGCGAGACCCACGCCCTCCCAGCCGAGGAACGTCATCACGTAGTTGTTGCCGAGCACCAGCACCAGCATCGCGGCGACGAAGAGGTTGAAGTACCCGAAGAACCGGCGCCGGCCCTCGTCGTGCTCCATGTAGCCGACCGCGTACACGTGGATCAGGAAGCCCACGCCGGTGATCAGCAGCACGAAGACGGCGGAGAGCGGGTCGAACAGCAGGCCGAAGTCGACCCTGAACGAGCCGGCCGAGATGAACTCCCACAGGTTCAGCTGCACGGCGCGGTTCTCCTGCCCGCGCAGCGCGAAGAAGGAGAGCAGGCCGAGCACGAACGCGGCGCCGACGCTCAGGCAGCCGAGCCAGTGCCCCCACCGGTCGGCGCGGCGGCCGAGCAGCAGCAGGACGGCCGCGCTGACCGCCGGCAGCGCCACCAGCAGCCACATGCCGCTCAGCAGGCCGGTGGCCGGCGCGAACTGCACAGTGTGTTCCACGGGTCAGGCCCCTTTAGTACTTCAGGAGGTTGGAATCGTCAACGCTGGCCGAGCGCCGCGTCCGGAAGATCGACATGATGATGGCCAGGCCGACGACGACCTCGGCGGCGGCCACCACCATCACGAAGAACGCGATGATCTGGCCGTCCAGCGTGCCGTTGATCCGGCTGAACGTGACCAGCGCCAGGTTCGCCGCGTTGAGCATCAACTCGACGCACATGAACAGCACGATCGCGTTGCGGCGGATCAGCACCCCGACCGCGCCGATGGTGAACAGCGCCGCGGCCAGCAGCAGGTACCACTCGGGGGTCAGCGTCATCGGTCCGTACCCTTCGGTGCGGTCTCGGAACTGGTCAGCTCCCGCGGCGGCAGGATCTCCGGGATGCTCCGTGCGGCAAGCGTGCCGTCTGGCAGGAGGCCGGCCGTGGCGACCGAGTCCGAGGTGGCGTACACGCCCGGACCGGCCTTCGGCGCCGGGTAGTTGCCGGGGGCGAACCGGGCCCGCATCTGCTCCGGCTGGGTCGGCCGCTCGCCCTTGCGCCGCTCGATGTGGGCCAGCAGCATCGCGCCGACCGCAGCCGTGATCAGCAACGCGGAGGTGACCTCGAACGCGAACACGTACCTGGTGAACAGCAGACTGGCCAGGCCCTGCACGTTGCCGCCGTGGGCGCTGTTCGCCTCGGCCAGCCCCTTGGCGGTCGTGCCGGCCAGCGCCCGGCCCAGGCCGACGCAGACCAGGCCGGCGAAGCCGACGCCGAGCAGGATCGCCGCGACCCGCTGCCCGCGCAGCGTCTCGATCAGCGAGTCGGACGCGTCCCGCCCGACCAGCATCAGCACGAACAGGAACAGCATCATGATCGCGCCGGTGTAGACGATGATCTGCGCGACGCCGAGGAACGGCCCGGACTGGACGATGTAGAACACGCCCAGGCAGAGCATGGTGAGCACCAGGAACAGCGCGGAGTGCACCGCGTTGCGGGCGGCGACCATGCCCAGGGCGCCGACCAGGGCGAGGATGCCGAGCGGGATGAACACCCACATCTCGCCGGTCGACATCGGGGTGGCGGCGAGCACGGCGGCGGGGGTCACGACAGCTCCCCGGCGCTGCCCGAGCCGTCCGCGGTGTGCTGCTGCGACCAGGGCGCCCGCTCGGCGCCGGCCGACGTGCCGGGGTTGGTCAGGGCCCCCACGTAGTAGTCCTTCTCGCTGTCGCCCAGCCGCATCGGGTGCGGCGGGTGCTCCATGCCCGGCAGCAGCGGCGCGAGCAGCTGCTCCTTCGTGAAGATCAGATCCCGCCGGTTGTCCCGGGCCAGCTCGTACTCGTTGCTCATCGTCAGCGAGCGGGTCGGGCACGCCTCGATACACAGCCCGCAGAAGATGCAGCGGGCGTAGTTGATCTGGTAGACCGAGGCGTACCGCTCGCCCGGCGAGAACCGCTGCTCGTCGGTGTTGTCGCCGCCCTGCACGTAGATCGCGTCCGCCGGGCAGGCCCAGGCGCACAGCTCGCAGCCGATGCACTTCTCCAGGCCGTCCGGGTGCCGGTTCAGGATGTGCCGCCCGTGGTAGCGCGGCGCCGTCTTCGGCTGTTCGAACGGGTAGTCGGTGGTGACCACCTTGCGGAACAGGTGGGAGAAGGTGACGCCGAAGCCCTTCACCGAGTCGGTGACCGCGCCCACGTCACACCTCCTTGCGGGTCTCGTCGGAGTCGTTCGAAGTTTCGGTGCCGCCGACGTTCGCCGGCTGCCGCTCGGCCACCGCCCGGCGGGCCCGTGGGCTGGGCGGGACGACCAGGTCCATCGGCGGCAGCGGGAAGCTGCCGGCCGGCCGGGCCGCCACCTGCTCCTCCAGCGACGGCGTCGGCTGCGCCTTGCGGGACGGCCACAGCAGGGCGACCAGCAGCGCCGCGACCACCACGCCGGCCACGATCAGCCAGCGGTTGCGGCTGGTCAGCTCGCTGCCCTGGAACACCTTCACGCCGGCCAGCAACACGATCCAGGCCAGGTTCAGCGGCAGCAGGACCTTCCAGCCCAGCCGCATGAACTGGTCGTACCGCAGCCGGGGCAGCGTGGCCCGGACCCAGACGAACACGAACAGCAGCAGCACGACCTTGCCGAGGAACCACAGCAGCGGCCACCACCCGGAGTTCGCCCCGGACCAGAGCGTGATCGGCCAGGGTGCCCGCCAGCCGCCGAGGAACAGCGTCACCATGATCGAGGACATCGAGACCATGGCGACGTACTCGGAGAGCATGTAGAGCAGGAACTTGATCGAGCTGTACTCGGTCATGTACCCCGCGACCAGTTCGCTCTCCGCCTCGGGCAGGTCGAACGGCGCCCGGTTGGTCTCGCCGAACGCCGACACCAGGAAGATCAGGAAGCTGGGGATCAGCAGGAGGCCGTACCAGCCCGGCACGTACAGGTCGAACCCGCCGATCGAGGCGAACTTCGAACCGCCCGCCTGGCTGGCCACGATCCCGCTGGTGGACATCGTGCCGGCGGTCATGAACACGGCCACGATGGACAGGCCCATGGCGACCTCGTACGAGATCATCTGAGCGGTCGAGCGGAGGCCGCCGAGCAACGGGTACGTCGAGCCGGAGGCCCAGCCGCCGAGCACGATCCCGTAGATGCCCAGGGACGAGCAGGCCAGCACGATCAGCACGGCGACCGGCACATCGGTGACCTGCAACGCGGTCCGGTGCCCGAAGATGCTCACCAGCGGGCCGAACGGGATGACCGACAGCGCGGTCAGCGCCATGATCGCCGAGACCGTCGGGGCGAAGAAGAACACCACCTTGTCCGCGGTACGCGGCAGCACGTCCTCCTTCAGCATCCCCTTGACGCCGTCGATCAGCGTCTGGAGCAGGCCGAACGGGCCGACCTGGTTCGGGCCGGGGCGGACCGCCATCCGGGCCACCACGCGGCGCTCGAACCAGACGCCGAGCACGGTCAGGCCCATGCCGAACGCGAAGGCGACGACGATCTTGATGAGGATCAGCCACCACGGGTCGTGGCCGAAGTCCTCAAGTCGGGGATCCTGCGCGAGATACGCGGTCACCGGGAACCTCCACTTGCCAGGATCGGCCCCGCCGGCGCACCGGCGGAGACCTTCACGACCGCGCCGGCGGTCACGCCGAGGGTGCGGCGCACCGTCGCGCCCGGCGAGTTCGTCGGCACCCAGACCACGCCGTCCGGCAGCTCGGTGATCGCCGCCGGCAGGGTCAGCGCGCCCCGCTCGGTGCCGACGGTCACCGGGTCGCCCTCGGCGACGCCGAGCCGCTCGGCCAGCACCTTGCCCAGCCGGACCACCGGAACCCGGGCCGTGCCGGCCAGGTACTCGTCGCCCTCCAGCAGGCGGCTCAGGTCGATCAGGTGGTGCCAGGTGGCCAGCACCGCCTCGCCGTCGCCCGGACGGGCCGCGCCGATGCCCGACACCCGCGGGGGCTCGATACGATCCGCCCGGGTCGCGGGCAGGCCGCCCAGCTCCCGCCGGACCGCGTTGACGTCGCCGGTGCCCAGCGCCACGCCGAGCTGGGCGGCGATCGCGTCCAGCACCCGGGCGTCGGTCATCGCGGTCGTGGTCAGGACCCGGTCGAAGGTGCGCAGCCGGCCCTCCCAGTCCACGAAGCTGCCGGCCTTCTCGACCACCGGGGCGACGGGGAACACCACGTCCGCCCGGCGGCTCACCGCGCTGCGACGCACCTCCAGCGAGACCAGGAAGCCGACGTTGTCCAGGGCCTGCTCGGCCAGGCGGGGGTCGGCCAGGTCGGCCGGGTCCACGCCGGCGACCACCAGGGCGCCCAGCCGGCCGACGGCCGCGTCCGCGACCATCTGGTCGGTGCTGCGGCCCGGACGGCTCGGGATGATCCCGGCCTCGAGGTCCCAGATCCCGGCCAGCTCGGCGCGGGCCGTCGCCTCGATCACCGGGCGGCCGCCCGGCAACAGGTTCGGCAGGCAGCCGGCGTCGACCGCCCCCCGGTCGCCCGCGCGCCGCGGCACCCAGGCCAGCTTCGCGCCGGTCCGGGCGGCCAGCTCCGCCGCGGCCGAGAGCCCACCGGGGACGGTCGCCAGCCGCTCGCCGACGATCAGCAGCGCACCCGGCGCGCGCAGCGTCTCGGCCACCCGCGGATCGTCGCGCAGCAGGTCGGCCTCCCCACCCGGGACCGCCTCGACCAGGGCCGCGTCCAGCTTGGTGAAGCCGCGGCTGAGGAACGGGGCGACCGCGGTCACCGCGAACCCGCCCTTGCGGTACGCCTTGCGCAGCCGCAGGAACAGGATCGGGCACTCCTCCTCGGGCTCCAGCCCGACGACCACCGCGGCCGACGCGGCATCGACGTCCGCGTACGTCACGTCGGTGCCGCCGACGACGGTGGAGCCGAGGAAGTCCGCCTCCTCGTTCGACAGCGGGCGGGCCCGGAAGTCGATGTCGTTGGTGCGCAGCGCGACCCGGGCGAACTTGGCGTAGGCGTACGCGTCCTCAACGGTCAGCCGGCCGCCGGTCAGCACGCCCACGCCGTAGGCGCCGTCCCGGGCGTTGCGCAGCCCCTCGGCCGCCATCTCCAGCGCCTCGGACCAGGACGCCTCGTGCAGCTCGCCGTCCTCCCGCCGGACCATTGGGTTGGTGATCCGGTCGGACGCGGTGGCGTACCGGAAGCCCCAGCGCCCCTTGTCGCAGTTCCACTCCTCGTTCACCGCCGGGTCGTCGCCGGCCAGCCGGCGCATGACCTTGCCCCGGCGGTGGTCGGTGCGCTGGGCGCACCCGGCCGAGCAGTGCTCGCAGACGCTCGGCGAGGAGACCAGGTCGAACGGGCGGGCGCGGAACCGGTACTGGGTGCCGGTCAGCGCGCCCACCGGGCAGATCTGCACCGTGTTGCCGGAGAAGTACGAGTTGAAGGGCTCGTCGCCCGGCTCGGCCGTCTCCTGCTCGTACCCGGGCTCGTCGATCGCCGAGCGCGGGTGGTCGCCGCTGAACGCGTCGTCCCGGTACACGCCGATCTGCTCGGCCGCGGAGCGGTCCATCAGGTCGATGAACCGGTCGCCGGCGATCTCGTCCGAGAACCGGGTGCAGCGCTGGCACAGCACGCAGCGCTCCCGGTCCAGCAGCACCTGCGTCGAGATGGCGACGGGCTTGGGGTACTCCCGCTTGTGGTCGTGGAAGCGGGTGTCCGTCCGCCCCGTCGACATCGCCTGGTTCTGCAGCGGGCACTCGCCGCCCTTGTCGCACATCGGGCAGTCGAGCGGGTGGTTGATCAGCAGCAGCTCCATGATGCCGGCCTGCGCCTTCTTGGCGACCGGCGAGGTGAGCTGCGTCTTGACCACCATTCCGTCGGCCACCGTCTGGGTGCACGAGGCGACCGGCTTGCGCTGCCCCTCCACCTCGACCAGGCACTGCCGGCAGGCGCCGGCCGGCGCCAGCAGCGGGTGGTCGCAGAACCGCGGGATCTCGATGCCGAGCTGCTCGGCGACCCGGATCAGCAGCGCACCCTTGGGCGCGGTCACCTCCACCCCGTCGATCGTGAGGGTGACCGTCTCGACGCCGTTGGAACCAGCCTTGACAACGTCCGCCATCAGTGCGCTCCCACCAGGGCCTTGTCCGACAGCTTGGGCGCCGTCCGGCCCTCGATGTAGTCCAGGTAGTCCTGCTTGAAGTACTTGAGCGAGGAGGTCACCGGGCTGGTCGCGCCGTCACCCAGGCCGCAGAACGCCCGGCCGAGGATGTTGTCGCAGGTGTCCAGCAGGGTGTCCAGGTCCTCGTACGTGCCCTGGCCGGAGAGGATCCGCCGGTAGACCCGCACCATCCAGTAGTTGCCCTCGCGGCACGGGGTGCACTTGCCACACGACTCGTGGTAGTAGAACTCCAGCCACCGGTACGTCGCGTACACCGGGCAGTCCTGGTCGGAGAAGATCTGCGTGGCCGTGGTGCCGAGGATGCTCCCGGCGGCGGCGACGCCCTCGAAGTCCAGCGGCACGTCCAGGTGCTCGGCCGTCAGCAGCGGCGTCGACGAGCCGCCCGGCGTCCAGAACCGCAGGCTGTGCCCCGGCTGCATCCCGCCGGCCAGCTCGATCAGCTCGCGCAGCGTGATGCCCAGCGAGCACTCGTACTGGCCGGGGTTGGCGATCCGGCCGGACAGCGAGTAGATCATCGGGCCGGAGGACTTCTCGGTGCCCATCGTCTTCCACCAGGCGGCGCCGCCTAGCACGATGTACGGCACGCTGGAGATCGTCCCGACGTTGTTGACCACGGTCGGCGAGGCGTAGAGGCCGTGCGTGGCCGGGAACGGCGGGCGCAGCCGCGGCTGGCCGCGGAAGCCCTCCAGCGAGTCCAGCAGCGCCGTCTCCTCGCCGCAGATGTAGGCGCCGGCGCCGCTGTGCACCACCAGGTCGAGGTCGAAGCCCGACCCCAGGATGTTCCGGCCGAGGTACCCGGCGGCGTACGCCTCCTTCACCGCGTTGCGCAGCCGGCGTGCCGCGTGCACCGCCTCGCCCCGGATGTAGATGTACGCCCGGTCGGCCCGGATCGCGTACGCGGCGATGATCACGCCCTCGACCAGCGAGTGCGGGTCGTGCATCATCAGCGGCAGATCCTTGCAGGTGCCCGGCTCGCCCTCGTCGGCGTTGACCACCAGGTAGTGCGGCTTGCCGTCGTTCTGCGGGATGAAGCCCCACTTCAGGCCGGTCGGGAAGCCGGCGCCGCCGCGGCCGCGCAGGCCGGAGTCCTTGATGAGCTGGATCAGCGCGTCCGGGTGCGCCGCGAGCGCCTTGCGCAGCGCCGCGTACCCGTCCAGCCGCTCGTACACGTCGATCCGCCAGGCGTCCGGCGACAGCCAGCGCTTGGTGAGCACCGGGGTGAGCTTCTCCAGCACCTCCCGCCGGGGGACGGTCACAGCGGTCGCGCTCACTTGGCCTCCTTGAGGTTGCGCTGCCGCGGCTCGCTCGGCTGCCCGGACGGCGAGGCGTCCCGGGCCGGCTCGTTGCTGGCCACGCCGGCCGCCGTCGCCGCGCCGGCGTTGGCCTTCTCCGGCCCGGCCGGCCGCTCGGCGGGCTTGCCGATCGGGGTGCCGGGGTCGAAGCCGGCGACGGTGATGCCGTTCTCCTGGGCCAACCGCACGCCGCGCAGGGTCGACGCGCCGGGCGGGCCGTCCGCGACCGCGCCCTCGCGCTCGTCGGCGAACCCGGCGAGCTGGAGCGACATCTCCTTCAGCGTGCAGAGCCGGGCGCCCCGGGTCGGCTGCGGGCGCTCGCCCGCGCGCAGCCGCTCCACGAGGTTCAGGGCGATGTCCGGGTCCACGTTGTCGAAGAAGTCGTAGTTCACGGTCATGACCGGCCCGTAGTCGCACGCCGCCAGGCACTCGGCGTGCTCCAGCGTGATCGTGCCGTCCTCGGTGGTCTCGTCGTGACCCACGCCCAGGTGCTCGCTCAGCGCGTCGTAGACCGCCTGGCCGCCCAGCACGTTGCACATCGTGTTGGTGCACACGCTGACCAGCCAGTCGCCGGTGGGCTTGCGCTTGTACATCGTGTAGAAGGTGGCCACGGCGCTCACCTGCGCCTTGGTCAGCCCGAGCTGTTCGGCGCAGAACTGCACGCCGGCCGGGGTCACGTGCCCCTCCTCGGACTGCACCAGGTGCAGCAGCGGCAGCAGCGCCGACCGCTCCCGACCCGCCGGGTAGCGCGCAATGATCTCCCGCGCCCGCGCGTGGGTCGCCTCACTAAAGCCCATTACCGATCACACCCACCCATCACGGGGTCCAGCGATGCGCCGCCGGCGATCACGTCGGCGATCAGGCCGCCCTCGGCCATCGCCGGGAGCGACTGCAGGTTGATGAAGCTCGGCTCCCGGTAGTGCACCCGGTACGGCCGGGTGCCGCCGTCCGAGACCGCGTGCACGCCCAGCTCGCCGCGCGGCGCCTCGATACCCACGTACACCTGGCCCGGCGGGACCCGGAAGCCCTCGGTGACCAGCTTGAAGTGGTGGATCAGCGACTCCATCGACTGACCCATGATCTTCGCGACGTGCTCCAGCGAGTTGCCCATGCCGTCCACGCCGATCGCGAGCTGCGCCGGCCAGGCGATCTTCCGGTCGGCCACCATGATGGGGCCGGGGCGCAGCCGCTCCAGGCACTGCTCGACGATCTTCATGGACTCGCGGATCTCGGCCATCCGCACCTCGTACCGGCCCCACACGTCGCCGGTCTGGGCGGTCGGCACCTCGAAGTCGTAGGTCTCGTAGCCGCAGTACGGCATGGTCTTGCGCAGGTCCCAGGCGAGGCCGGCCGAGCGCAGCACCGGGCCGGTGATGCCCAGCGCCACGCAGCCGGTGACGTCCAGCACCGCGACGTCCTTGGTCCGCTCCTGCCAGATCGGCTGGCCGGAGAGCAGATCCTCGTACTCCTTGAGCTTCTTCGGCATCATCGCCAGGAACTCGCGGATCTTGACGATCGCCTCGTCCGGCACGTCCTGCGCGACGCCGCCGGGGCGCACGTAGGCGTGGTTCATCCGCAGCCCGGTGATCATCTCGAAGATCTCGAGGACGTACTCGCGCTCCCGGAAGCCGTACAGCATCATCGAGATCGCGCCGAGCTCCATGCCCGTGGTGGCCAGCCACACCAGGTGGGACGAGATCCGGTTCAGCTCCATCATGAGCACCCGGATCGTGGTGGCCCGCTCGGTGACCTGGTCCTCGATGCCGAGCAGCTTCTCCACCGCGAGGCTGTACGCCGTCTCGTTGAAGATCGGTGCGAGGTAGTCCATCCGGGTCACGAACGTGCTGCCCTGCACCCAGTTGCGGAACTCGAGGTTCTTCTCGATGCCGGTGTGCAGGTACCCGACGACCAGCCGGGCCTCGGTGACGGTCTCGCCCTCCAGCTCGAGGACCAGCCGCAGCACGCCGTGCGTGGACGGGTGCTGCGGACCCATGTTCACGACGATCCGCTCGTCGTGCCCATAGTCGACACCGCTGACCACCTCGTCCCAGTCCCCACCGGTGACGGTGAAGACCTTGCCCTCGGTGGTCTCGCGCTCGGTCGCGTAGCCAGGAGTGGTCACTGGTAGCTCCTTCGGCGGTCGGGCGGGGGAATTTCAGCGCCCTTGTACTCGACCGGCACGCCGCCGAGCGGGTAGTCCTTGCGCTGGGGGTGCCCCTCCCAGTCGTCCGGCATCAGGATCCGGGTCAGGTTGGGGTGGCCGGTGAAGACGGTCCCGAACATGTCGTACGTCTCCCGCTCCTGCCAGTCGGCGGTCGGGTAGACGCTCGTCACGCTCGGCAGTTCCGGGCGCTCGACGGACACCGCGCACTCCAGCCGGATCCGCCGCCGGTAGGTCATCGAGGTCAGGTGGTAGACGACGTGCAGCCGGCGCTCGTCGCCGCCCAGGTAGTCCGCGCCGGAGACCGAGGAGCACAGCTCGAACCGCAGGGATTCGTCGTCCCGCAGCACCTGGCAGACCTCGGCGATCTTCTCCGGGTGGATGTGCAGGGTCAGCTCGCCCCGGTACACCACGACCTTCTCGATCGCGTCGTGCAGCCCGGGGTACGCCTCCTCCAGCGCGTCGTACACCTCGTCGAAGTAGCCGCCGTACGGGCGGGGGCTGCCGATCACCTGCGGCCGCCGCCGGACCAGCCCGCCGAAGCCGGACGTGTCGCCGGAGCCGTGGATGCCGAACATGCCCCGCCCGGCCGGGGACGACGGCGGCAACTCCGCCGGCGCCCCGCTGGTCGCGCCGATCGGCGGGCCCGGCAGCGGTACGCCGCCGCCCGGGTCCTCGCTGGGCCGGTTCGGCTCGACGCCGCTGTCGCGGTTGCCGTCCGAGCCGCTGCCGTTGGGCGTGCTCACCAGCGCCCCCCTCCCTGCAGGTGCCGCTGCGCTTCCATCCACTTCTCGATCCGCAACTGCTCCTCGCGGCCCTCCTTCACGGCCTGCTCCCACTCGACCCGCTTCGCCTTGTCCGAGCGGTACGACGAGGGCATGGCCCCGGGGGCGACGGCGGGCAGCTTGCCGGCGGCCGCGCGGGCCTCCAGCATCCTGCGCCCACCCGCGCCGAGCGGCTGGTACAGGATCTTCTCGCGCAGCTTGAGGATCGCGTCGATGAGCATCTCCGGCCGCGGCGGGCAGCCCGGCAGGTACATGTCCACCGGCACCACGTGATCGACGCCCTGGACGATCGCGTAGTTGTTGAACATGCCGCCGGACGAGGCACACACGCCCATCGAGAGCACCCACTTGGGCTCGCTCATCTGGTCGTAGATCTGGCGCAGCACCGGGGCCATCTTCTGGCTGACCCGGCCGGCCACGATCATCAGGTCGGCCTGCCGGGGCGAGGCGCGGAACACCTCCATGCCCCAGCGGCCCAGGTCGTAGTGCGGCGCGCCGGCCGCCATCATCTCGATCGCGCAGCAGGCGAGGCCGAAGGTGGCGCCCCAGGTCGACGACTTGCGCGACCAGTTGACCAGCCGCTCCACGGTGGTGAGCAGGACCCCGCTCGGGAGCTTCTCCTCGATTCCCATGGCTCTAGTCCCACTCCAGACCACCGCGGCGCCAGACGTAGGCGTACGCGATGAACACGGTTGTGATGAAGAGGATCATCTCCACGAAGCCGAACAGGCCCAGGGCGTCGAAGGTGACCGCCCACGGATAGAGGAAGATGATCTCGATGTCGAAGATGATGAACAGCATCGCCGTCAGGTAGAACTTGATCGGGAAGCGGCCACCGCCGACCGGCTGCGGAGACGGCTCGATGCCGCACTCGTACGCCTCCAGTTTGGCCCGGTTGTAACGCTTGGGCCCGACGATCTGCGACACGCCCACGGAGAACAGCGCGAACGCCGCCGCGAGCGC
This sequence comes from Rhizomonospora bruguierae, assembly GCF_018397995.1. GTDB lineage: Bacteria > Actinomycetota > Actinomycetes > Mycobacteriales > Micromonosporaceae > Rhizomonospora > Rhizomonospora bruguierae. The sequence continues at coordinate 82,738 of NZ_BBQH01000015.1, read as the reverse complement.
GAACAGCGCGATGATGGGCACATAAGCCGAGAGCGACATCGTTCTCCCCTGCGGGTCCTTTCCTGGCCTGGCTGGCGGTTCACCTTATGCGGATGGGCTCACACGGCTGGCGCCACCCTGGTCAGCGCGTTGATGATGCGGTCCATGGCGTCCCCGCCGCGCGGGTCGGTCAGGTTCGCCAGCAGCTTGAGCACGAAGCGCATGAGCGTCGGGTGCGGCATGCCGTGCCGGGTCGCGATCCGCATCAGGTGCGGATTGCCGATCACCTTCACGAACACGTTGCCCAGCCGGTAGTAGCCGCCGTAGCGGGCTCGCAACTCGGCCGAGTACTGCCCGAGCGCCCGCTCCCGCCCGGGGCCGGCCGGCCGGGCCAGCGCCTGCACCGCGATCTCCGCCGCCAGTTCGCCGGACTCCATCGCGTACGCGATGCCTTCGCCGTTGAAGGGGTTGACCATACCGCCCGAGTCACCGACGAGCATCAATCCCCTGGTGTAGTGCGGCACCCGGTTGAAGCCCATCGGCAACGCCGCGCCGAGCACCTTGCCCTCGGCGTTCTCCTCGGTGAGGCCCCACTCGGCGGGGGTGCTGGTCAGCCAGTCGGTCAGCATCGTGCGGTAGTTCGTGCGGCCGAAGGCCGCGCTGCTGTTGAGCACGCCCAGGCCCACGTTGACCCGGCCGTCGCCCATCCCGAAGATCCAACCGTACCCGGGCAGCAGGTTGTCGCCGCCCTCCCGGCTGCGCAGCTCCAGCCAGGACTCAAGGTAGTCGTCGTCGTGCCGCGCCGGCGAGGCGTAGTACCGGCGCACGGCCACGCCCATCGGCCGGTCGGTGCGCTTGGCCAGCCCCAGCGCCAGCGGCAGCCGGCCGGAGACGCCGTCCGCGGCGATCACGAGCGGGGCGCGGAACTCGCCCTGGCCGCCCTCGGGCAGCTGGGCGGTCACGCCCTCGACCCGGCCGGCGCCGTCCAGCAGCGGGCCGGTCACGGTGACCCCGGTGCGCAGCTCGGCGCCGACCTTCACCGCCTGCTTGGCCAGCGCGTCGTCCAGGTCCAGCCGGGTGCGGACCAGGCCGTAGCCCGGGAAGCTGGCCAGCTCGGGCCAGTCCAGCTCCAGCCGGACGCCGCCGCCGATAACCCGCAGCCCCCGGTTGCGCAGCCAGCCGACCTCCGGCGAGGTGTCCACGCCCATCCGGATCAGCTGCTTCACCGCGCGCGGGGTCAGCCCGTCGCCGCAGACCTTCTCCCGGGGGAACTCGGTCTTCTCCAGCAGCAGCACCCGCAGCCCGTGCCGGGCCAGGTGGTACGAGGCCGCGGAGCCGCCCGGACCGGCTCCGACGACGATGACATCGGCGTGGCGTTCGTTGTCGGGCACGGTCACCTCCGTCTCCGGCGGGCGCTCGTGAAAGGCTTCACAAGCGGGCTCATGGCCAGTCTAGAGCCGCTTCCCGCACCCCTTACGGGTGAGGGGCCCCTAACCGCTCGCCGGCCACAGGATCTTGGAGTAAGAGTGCCAGAAACAGGCGTTTTGCGGTATTTGATGTGCACCACACAACTCCAAGATCGTCGCTGCGAGGGGCTCAGCGGTAGGCGCGATGGAGGGCCACGACGCCACCGGTGAGGTTGCGCCAGGCCACCTTGCGCCAGCCGGCCGCGGCGATCCGCTCGGCCAGGCGGCGCTGGTCCGGCCAGGCACGGATCGACTCGGCCAGGTACACGTAGGCGTCCGGGTTGCTGGAGACCCGGCGGGCGACCGCCGGCAGCGAGCCCATCAGGTACGTCAGGTACCCGGTCCGGAACGGCTCGGTCGTCGGGTGACTGAACTCGCACACCACCAGCCGTCCGCCGGGCCGGGTGACCCGCGCCAACTCGGCCAGCGCGGCGTCCGGGTCCGAGACGTTGCGCAGCGCGAGCGAAATCGTCACCGCGTCGAAAGCGGCATCGGGGAACGGCAGCCGCAGCGCGTCGCCGGCCAGCAACGGCACCACCGGGCGGACCCGCTTGCCGTGGGCGAGCATGCCGAGCGAGAGGTCGGCGCCCACCGCGTAGGCGCCCGAGCGGGCCAGTTCCTCCGTCGAGACGCCGGTCCCCGCGCCCACGTCGAGCACCCGCTCGCCCGGGCGCAGGTCCAGCGCCTCCCGGGTGGCACGCCGCCACGACCGGTCCCGGCCGAACGAGATCACCGTGTTGGTCAGGTCGTACCGCCGGGCCACGCCGTCGAACATCGCGGCGACCTCGTGCGGCTGCTTGTCCAGCTGAGCCCTGGTCACGAGGGACCACTCTGCCAGCCGACCCCCCGCCCGTGGCAGGGCGGGGGGCGGCCGAGGTGGTAGCCGGCACGCACCGGCGCCGCGCCGGGCCGGTCGTCGTGGTGATCAGCGAGGTACGGCTCGCCGCATGAGATGCGGCGGGCCCACGCACCATGAGTCGCCGGCGGGACCGTCAGGCCGCTCGCCTCAGCTGGCCTGCACCAGCGGCAACGCGCGGCCCGCGCCGCCGCCCGGCAACGCGATCGAGGAGAAGTGCGACACCACCCGCTCGTCCGTCGGGTCGTCCGCGGGCGTCCAGTGCACCTTCAGATGCCGGTAGACGGTGTCCCGCTGCGCCGGCACCCGGCCCGCGCCGCGGATCATGTCCACCAGCTCCAGCAGGTTCGACCGGTGCCGCGCGCCCGCCGAGGAGATGACGTTCTCCTCCAGCATGATTGAGCCGAGGTCGTCCACCCCCATGTGCAGCGCGAGCTGCCCCACGTCCTTGCCGGTGGTCAGCCAGGACGCCTGCAGGTGCGGCACCGTGTCGAAGAACAGCCGGGCCACCGCGATCAACCGCAGGTACTCCAGGCTGGTCGCCTGGGTGCGCCCCTTCAGGTGGTTGTTCTCCGGCTGGTAGGTCCACGGGATGAACGACCGGAACCCGCGGGTCCGATCCTGCACGTCCCGGATCATGCGCATGTGCTCGATCCGCTCCGCGTTCGTCTCGCCGGTGCCCATCATCATCGTCGCCGTGGACTCCACACCGTGCCGGTGCGCGACCTCCATGACCTCCAGCCATCGCTCGCCGGACTCCTTCAGCGGCGCGATCGCCGTCCGCGGCCGCGCCGGCAGCATCTCCGCGCCGGCGCCGGCGATCGAATCCAGCCCCGCCGCCTTGATCCGGACGACCGCCTCCTCGATGGAGACCCCGGACACCTTGGCCATGTGCAGGATCTCGCTCGGCCCGATCGAGTGGATGACCAGGCCCGGGTACGCCGCCTTCACCGCGGCGAACAGCTCCTCGTAGTACCCGACTCCGTACTCCGGGTGGTGCCCGCCCTGGAGCATCACCTGCGTGGCGCCCAACTCCACCGCCTCGCCGCAGCGGCGCAGGATCTCCTCGGTGGAGTGCGTCCAGCCCTCGGCGTGCTTCGGCGCCCGGAAGAACGCGCAGAACTTGCACGCGGTCACGCAGACGTTCGTGTAGTTGATGTTCCGGTCGATGAGGTACGTGACGATGCCCTCCGGGTACCGCCGCCGGCGCACCGCGTCCGCCGCCTCGCCGAGCGCGTGCAACGGCGCCTCCGTGTAGAGCAGCAGCGCCTCCTCCGGCGAAATCCGGCCGCCGTCCGCGCCGCGCTGCAGAATCCCGTCGATCTCCGCGTTCACCGTCACCACCCGAGCGTACGTGCCGGGCCGGGCGACCGTCCCGGTGGTCTTCGGCACTGTGACCTGGATACGCCGGTAACGCCGGGTAAGGAAAAGTCATACAGAGCGATTCGCCTGGCGGGTATGCGCGGGCACGTGCGACCGTGAATAGTGAGCCGCGGGGAGGTGACCGCCCGTGGCGATGCCGATAGAGGTGGAGACGATGTCGCACGTGTGGCCCAAGCCGCCCTTCACCGTTGACACCCTGTTCGAGCTGCCCGACACCGGGCTGCGCTACGAGGTTCTGGAAGGCGCGCTCGTCGTGGTCCCACCGCCGACACCCGAGCACAATCTCGTTCATGACCGGCTGAGATACCTGTTCATCAACCGAATTCCAGCCGACGCCGAGGCCATCACCACCTGCGCCGTGCGGCTGCCGAACGGGGATGGGCCGGTGCCGGATCTGCTGGTGACGACGGCCAACCCGGTCGAGTACCCGAAGGGGGTTCCGGCGGAGCTGACGCACACCGTGGTCGAGGTGGTCTCGCCGTCGAACGCGTCCGACGACCGGACCAAGAAGACAGCCCTCTACGCCCGCGCCGGCATCCCGTGCTACTGGCGGGTCGAGCTGCGGTCGTGGCGGGAGCACTTCGGGCCGGTGCCGGCGGTGGTGGTGCGGCTGCTGGGCGACGACGGCGAGTGGCGCACGACGACGCACCCGGCCGGCGAGCGGCACCTGCTGCCGGTGGCGGTGGACCGGCTGGGAACGATCCTTCCGGTGGAACTGGACCCGGCGGATCTGGTCGGCAAGCGGCGGTGATCCGGGCCGGAATAGGGTCGGATCATGGGTGAGATGACGTATCGACGCCTCGGGCGGTCCGGGCTCGTGGTGTCGGCGGTCGGGCTGGGGTGCAACAACTTCGGGCGGAAGCTGGACCTGGACGGTACGCGGGCGGTGGTGCACGCGGCGCTGGCCGCCGGGATCACGCTGTTCGACACCGCCGACATGTATGGCAGACCGCGCGGAACGTCGGAGGAACTGCTCGGCGCGGCGCTGAAGGGCCGGCGGGACGACGTGGTGCTGGCCACCAAGTTCGGGATGACCATGGAGGGCGACAACGGGCCGGACTGGGGGGCGCGCGGGGCGCGGCGGTACATCGCGCGGGCGGTGGAGGCGTCGCTGCGGCGGCTGGACACCGACTACATCGATCTGTACCAGATGCACGAACCGGACCCGGCCACCCCGATTGAGGAGACGCTGAGCGCGCTGGACGACCTGGTGCGCGCCGGGAAGGTCCGCTACCTGGGTAACTCGAACTTCGCGGCCTGGCAGGTGGCGGAGGCGGACTGGGTGGCCCGGACGAACCGGCTGACCCCGTTCGTCAGCGCGCAGAACGAGTACAGCCTGCTGACCCGGGGCGTGGAGGCCGAATTGGTGCCGGCCTGCGAGCGCTACGGCCTGGGCATCCTGCCGTTCTTCCCGCTGAACAGCGGACTGCTGTCCGGCAAGTACCGGCGGGGCGCGGCGCCCGCACCGGGTTCCCGGCTGTCGCAGGAGCGGTACGCGCAGGTGCTCGCGAACGCGCCGTGGGACACGGTCGAGGCGCTGGAGGCGTACGCCAGCCAGCGCGGCCGCACGCTGCTGGAGGTGGCGATCGGCGGGCTGGCGGCGCGGCCGGCGGTGGCGTCGGTGATCGCCGGCGCGACGACACCCGAGCAGGTGTGGACGAACGCCGGCGCGATCGGCTGGAAGCCGACCGGGGCGGACATGGCGGCCCTGGACGCCGTCCTTCAGGCGTCGTAGTCGACCGTGACGGTGGCCGAGGTGACCGTGGACTGGCAGGTCAGCACGTACCCGCCGGCCAGCTCGTCGGGCTCGAGCGCCCAGTTCGCGGCCATCTCGACCGTCCCCTCGACGACCCTGGCGCGGCAGGTGGAACAGACGCCGCCCCGGCACGCGTAGGGCAGCTCCGGCCGGACCCGCAGGGCCGCGTCCAGCACCCGCTCGTGCCGGCCCATCGCGACCGTGGACGCCCGCCCGTCCAGCAGGATCGTGGCCTGCACGTCGGCGGCGGCACCCGGCTCGGGGTCGGGCGGCGGGGCGGGCGGCGACTCGGCGAAGAACAGTTCGACGTGCACCGACGCACGCGGGACGCCCCGCGCGGCGAGCACCTTCTGCGCGTCCGTGACCATCCCGTACGGGCCGCAGAGGAACCACTCGTCGCGCTCGCCGGCCAACGCGTCCAGCAGCCGGGGCAGCCGCTCGGCGTCCAGCCGGCCGGAGAGCAGTTCGGCCTCGCGGGGCTCGCGGGAGAGCACGTGCACCACCTGGAGCCGCTGCGGGTACCGGTCCTTCAGGTCCGCCAGTTCCTCCGCGAACATCACGCTGCGGGCGTACCGGTTGCCGTAGATCAGCAGGAACGTGCTGGCCGGCTCGGTGGCGAGCGCCGTGGCGATGATCGACAGGACCGGGGTGATCCCGGAGCCGGCGACGATCGCCGCGTAGCGGCGGGCGCGGGTCGGGTCGAGGTCGGTGGTGAAATGGCCGAGCGGCGGCAGCACGTCCACCCGGTCGCCGGCCCGCAGCTTGGCCGCGGCGTGACCGGAGAAGACCCCGCCGGGGACCCGCTTCACCCCGATGCGGACCAGCCCTCGCTCCGCGAGCAGGGCGGGGGGCGAGCAGATCGAGTACGAGCGGCGGGCGTCGCCGAGCCGGACCGTGAGGTGCTGGCCGGCGCGGAACGCGAACGCCTCGCGAAGCTCCTCCGGGACGGCGAACGTGACCGCGACGGCGTCGTCGGTGAGCCGGTCCACGGCGGTGACCGGGAGCGGGTGGAACGCGGGGCGGCGACGCGCCGGCCGCCGGATGCTGACCTCCGGCATCTACAGCGCCTTGACGTGCTCGAACGGCTCGACGCAGGAGCGGCACCGCCACAGCGCCTTGCAGGCGGTCGAGCCGAAGCGGCTCAGCTGTTCGGTCTCGGCCGACCCGCAGCGCGGGCAGCGCACGGTCAGGGCGACCGGTACCGGGCCGCGCGCCCCGGCCGGTCCGGGCGGCGCCATGCCGGCGGCCGCAAGCTTGGCCCGCCCGGCCGGCGTGATCCAGTCGGTGCTCCAGGGCGCTCCGTACCGGGTGGTCACCCGCACCTGCGGGTAGCCGGCGGCGTGCAGGGCCCGCTCAATGTCTGCGCGGATGGCGTCCATGGCGGGGCAGCCGCTGTACGTGGGGGTGATCGTCACGGTGACCCGGCCGCCGTCCTCCGACACCTCGCGCAGGATGCCCAACTCCTCGATGGTCAGCGCCCGGATCTCCGGGTCGACCACCCGCGCGGCCGCCTCCCAGGCACTCCTCATCCTTGTAGCGCGTGCGCTCACCAGGTCGCCCCCGGGTGGGCGCGGTGGACGACCTGCATCTCGGCCAGCAGGTACGACAGGTGCTCGGTGTGCAGGCCCCGCCGGCCGCCCCCGGGGGTCCAGCCGTCCACCGGGCGGGTGAGCGTGGCCTCGTCGAGGACCTTCTCAACCGTGTCGAGCCAGCCGTCCCGCACGGCGGCCGGGTTGACCGCCACGCCCGCCTTGTCCAGCCGCTCCAGCAGGTCGTCCGTGGCGAACAGCTCGTGCGTGTACGGCCAGACCTCGTCCACGGCCGCCCGCATCCGCCGGTGCGACTCGTCGGTGCCGTCGCCGAGCCGGACGGTCCACAGCGCGGCGTGCTCCAGGTGGTACGCGGACTCCTTGCGCGCCTTCGCCGCGATCCCCGCCAGCCGGTCGTCGGCGGAGCCGGCCAGCCACCCGTACAGCGGGTGCTGGTACGCGGCGAGGAACAGCAGCTTCGCCATGGTGACCGCGAAGTCGCCGTTGGGCAGCTCGACCAGCAGGCAGTTGGCGAACTCGCGGTCGGTGCGCAGGTACGCCAGGTCGTCCTCGTCGCGCCCGGCGCCCTCCAGCTCCCCGGCGTAGGTGAGCAGGGCGCGGGCGGCACCCAACTGGTCCAGGGCGATGTTGGTGAGGGCGATGTCCTCTTCCATCTCCGGGGCGCGCGACGACCACTCGGCGAGCCGCTGCGCCGCGATCAGCGCGTCATCACCGAGCCGCAGCAGGTACCCGACCAGGTCGGTGGCTGCGCGGTCGCCGACCCTGCGGCCCGGCGCGCTCCGGGCGCTCCTCGCGCTCACCGTGCCAACCTTTCGTTCGCGACTGCGGTGCTTCCTGCGCGGTCGCCGACCCTGCGGCCCGGCGCGCTCCGGGCGCTCCTCGCGCTCACAGATGGTCGACCCCTTCGGGTACCTCGTAGAAAGTCGGATGCCGGTACACCTTGTCGGCGGCGGGGTCGAAGTAGGCGTCCTTCTCGTCGGGGCTGGACGCGGTGATCTCCGCGGCCGGGACCACCCAGATCGACACGCCCTCCTGCCGGCGGGTGTACACGTCGCGGGCGTGCTGGAGGGCCATCCGCGGGTCCGGGGCGTGCAGGCTGCCGACGTGCCCGTGCGCCAGCCCGCGCCGGGGCCGCACGAACACCTCCCACAGCGGCCACTGCTCGCTCATGCCGCTGCCGCCTTCTTCGCGTCGGCCGCCTTCTTCGCGTGCGCCACCACGGCCTCGCGCACCCAGGCACCGTCGGCCTGGGCGCGCCGCCGGTGCGCCATGCGCCGGCGGTTGCACGGCCCGTCGCCGGCGATCACGCGCATCAGCTCGGCGTAGTCCGGCTGGGTGTAGTCGTAGGCCCCGCGCTCGTCGTTCCAGCGCAGGTCAGGGTCGGGGATGCGCAGGCCGAGGGCGCCGATCTGCTGGGCGCACATGTCCACGAACCGCTGCCGCAACTCGTCGTTGGAGAACCGCTTGATCTTCCAGGCCATCGACTGCGCCGAGTGGGTGGACTCCCCGTCCGGCGGGCCGAACATCGCCAGCGACGGGTACCACCAGCGGTCCACCGCGTCCTGGGCCATCTGGTGCTGGGCCGGGGTGCCGTGCGCCAGCGTGTAGAGGATCTCGTACCCCTGCCGCTGGTGGAACGACTCCTCCTTGCAGATGCGGATCATGGCCCGCGCGTAGGGGCCGTACGAGCACCGGCACAGCGGCACCTGATTGACGATCGCCGCCCCGTCCACCAGCCAGCCGATCGCGCCCATGTCGGCCCAGGTCAGCGTGGGGTAGTTGAAGATCGAGCTGTACTTCTGCCGGCCGGCGAGGAGCAGGTCGACCAGTTCGTCGCGGCCGACCCCGAGGGTTTCCGCCGCCGCGTACAGGTACAGCCCGTGGCCGGCCTCGTCCTGCACCTTCGCCAGCAGGCTCGCCTTGCGCTTCAGCGACGGCGCCCGGGTGATCCAGTTGCCCTCGGGCTGCATGCCGATGATCTCGGAGTGGGCGTGCTGGGCGATCTGCCGGACCAGCGTGCGCCGGTACGCCTCGGGCATCCAGTCCCGCGGCTCGATCTTCTGATCGGCCGCGATGAGCGCGTCGAACCGTTCCCGCCCGGCGCCGCCCGCCTGCGCCCCGCGCTCCGCGGCGGCACGTAGCGCCGCCTCGGCCGCCTCGACCTCGTCGAGCAGGCCGCCACCCTGCGCGTCCACGTCGTACACCCCCCAAGTGTTACAGCCGACTGCATTTGTGACAACAGGTTGTAATAGAAACGTGGTGCTCACCCCCCGCTTCCAGCGCGTTCCCAGGTACTCTCCGTAAACTGCGGAGCGGTTTCGAACCCTACGGCCGGGGTCGGACGTACTCCGTGCCGAGCCCATCGATACGGCGCCGCGCAGCGGCCTATACCCCATGGAGCCTGAACCCCCATGTCGAGCCGGACCCGTCGCGGCTTCCCGACGCTTCAGGTGGCACTGTCGTTCCTGCTCGTCATCGGCGTGGCACTGGTGCTCGTCGGGCTGCGCCTGGCACCCGGCTCCCCGCTCGCCGGGCGCGGCAACCCGGCCTCGGCCGGCACCGCCGGCAGCGGTGCGACGCCGACCCCCACCCCCACGCCCACCCCCACGTTGCCGCCGCTCGCGGTGCATAACGCCCCGGTCAACCTCACCGTCGACGGCTGGTACGCCTGGGCGATGATGGACCAGCGCACCGGCGAGATCTACGGCTCGAAGAACATGGGCTCCACCAGCGGCACCGCGTCCATGATCAAGGCGTGGATCGCCTCGGACTTCCTGCGTCGCAGCGCCGAGCAGGGCGTCACCCCGAGCAAGGCCCGGCTGAACGAGGTCAGCATCATGATCCGGGACAGCGACAACAACGCCGCCCAGGATCTCTGGGAGTACGTCGGCGGCGCACCGTCGATCACCCGGATGGTCAAGACCTGCAAGCTGACCGACAGCAAGGCCCAGAAGAACTCGTGGAGCCAGACCCAGGTCTCCCCGCGCGACACCACCCGCCTGGCGGCGTGCATCGCCGACGGCCGGGCGGCCGGCAAGAAGTGGACGAGCTGGCTGCTCAACGAGATGCGCCAGGTCCGCGGCGTCGGCGACTTCGGCATCCGCAAGGCGTTCCCGGCCGACGAGCAGAAGACCATCGCGATCAAGAACGGCTGGGTGACCCGGAGCGCCACCGGCGAATGGAACGTCAACTGCCTCGCCATTGGCGACGGCTGGACCATGGGCGTGATGAGCCGGTACGAGGCCAGCAAGGGCTACACGTACGGGGCGGACATCTGCAAGAAGGTCGCCAAGCAGCTCCTGAACCCGGACGCCGCCGCAGGCTCCCCGCCGGCCTAGAGCGGGGCGAAGTCGGGGCCGGCGGTCGGCAGCGGCGCGACGGCGCCGAGCCGGGCGGCCCGGGTCGCGAACTCCCGCAGCCCCGCCACCTGCCGCTCGCCGAGCGAGAAGTCCAGCGCCCGGAAGTACGTGGCGAGCGTGGCCGCCGAGAACGGCTCCCAGCGCGCCGCCGACCGCGCCACCTCGTCCAGCTCGGACAGGCACAGGTCCCGGGAGCGCCGGAACGCCTCGTGCACGTCCTTGACCTGCCCCGGCTGCCCCGCGGCGAAGTCCCGACGGACCGCCCAGACCGCGAACACCATGGGCAGCCCCGTCCAGTCCCGCCACGCCTGCCCCAGGTCCGTGACCGACAGGCCGCGCCGCGGCGCCTCGTACAGCGCCCGCAGCGCCACGTCGCCGATCAGCACCCCGGCGTCCGCCTCCAGCAGCATCTGCGTCAGCTCCGGCGGGCAGGTGAAGTACTCGGGCCGCACGCCGTAGCGCTCGGCCAGCAGCATCTGCGCCAGCAGCACCCCGGTCCGGGAGGTGGAGCCGAGGGCCACCCGGGCGCCGTCCAGGTCGGCCGGCTGCCGCGTCGACACCAGGTTCACGCTCAGCACCGGCCCGTCGCTGCCCACCGCCAGGTCCGGCAGCAGGAGCAGTTCGTCCGCGTGCCGCAGGTACTCGACCAGCGAGATCGGGCCGATGTCGAGATCACCGGCGACGAGCGCGGCGTTCAGCCGGTCCGGCGTGTCCTTGTGTAGATCTACGTCGATGAGAGCGCCGGAGCGCATCAACCCCCAGTAGATCGGCAGGCAGTTCAGGAACTGGATGTGCCCGACCCGGGGGCGCCGCGGTGCGCTCATGATCCCCACGGTAACCCCGCGGGTGTGCCCGGGCGTGCGGGGTGCCGTTACCGGTGACGGACCGCACCGCCACGGCACCGTCAGGAGTGGTGGACGTCGGCACGATGGTCGACGCGGACGACGTGGACCCTCCTCGATGCGGTAGACGACGCGGGTGGAGTCGGCATCCGGGTCGGCGTAACCTGGTTGACCGCTTGACGGCCGAGGTGAGGTAGGCACCGCAGCGGACGTCCCACGCGCCAGGAGATCTCCTGGATACGCGAGCGAGCCGACCCAGACCGCCAAGAGGATCACCGTGCCCGCACCCGAAGAACGCCTTGAAGAAGAGCTCGCCGCCGAGCGAGCGCACCTCGACGCCGCCCGCAAGGCCCTGCGCCGGATGCGGGAACGCGCCGAAGGTCTTTTCGCCACCGGTGACCGGGTGGCCGGGGACGCCTACTCGGCCGAGACCCTCGGCCGGACGCTGTCCCGGCGCATCGCCGAGCTGGCGGACAACCCCGACACGCCCCTGTTCTTCGGGCGACTGGATATCGACAGTGACCGGTTCCATATCGGGCGCCGGCACGTCAGCGACGCGACCGGCGAGCCGATGGTGCTCGACTGGCGGGCCCCGCTGTCGCGCAAGTTCTACCAGGCCAGCGCCCGGGAGCCGGAGCGGGTACGGACGCGCCGGCGGTTCGGCTTTGTCCGGGGCGAGCTGACCAGCTTCGAGGACGAACACCTCGACCGCGGCCAGGAACTGGGCACCAGCAGCACCATCCTCACCGCGGAGATCGAGCGGCCCCGCGTCGGGCCGATGCGGGACATCGTGGCCACGATCCAGCCGGAGCAGGACGAGCTGGTCCGGGCGGAGCTGGACCGGTCGATCTGCGTGCAGGGCGCGCCGGGCACCGGCAAGACGGCGGTCGGGCTGCACCGGGCGGCGTACCTGCTGTACCTGCACCGGGAGCGGCTGCGCCGGTCGGGGGTTCTGGTCGTGGGGCCGAACCGGGCGTTCCTGCGGTACATCTCGGCGGTGTTGCCGGCGCTCGGCGAGGTGGAGGTGGCGCAGACCACGGTGGACGAGTTGGTGGCTCGGGTGCCGGTGCGGGCGGCGGACCCGCCGGCCGCCGCCGCGGTCAAGCACGACGCGCGGATGGCGACCGTCGTCGCCAGGGCCGTCCAGGGGTACGGGGGGCAGCCGGCGAACCCGATCGAGGTGCCGGACGGGGCGTACCGGTGGCGGATCGGCGTGGAGCCGCTGCGCCGCCTGGTGGCGGAGGTCCGGGCGGAGGGGCTGCCGTACGCGACCGGGCGGGAGCGGGTGCGGGCGCGGATCGGCGCGCTGTTGCAGCGGCAGGCGGAGGTGCGTTCGGGCGAGTCGCCCGGGGAGCCGTGGCTGCGGCGGATGTGCCGCAGCAAGCCGGTGACCGCGCTGCTGGACGAGGTGTGGCCGCCGCTGACCCCGGAGAACGTGATCTACGGGCTGCTGTCCGACCCGGAGGCGCTGGGCGCCGCCGCCGACGGGCTCCTGACCGCGCATGAGCAGGATCTCGTCCGCTGGGCGAAGCCCGCCCGCAGCCCGAAGGCGACCCGGTGGACCGCCGCCGACCAGGTGCTGCTGGACGAGGCGGCGGGGCTGATCGAGCGGCCGGCGGGGTTCGGCCACGTGGTGGTGGACGAGGCGCAGGACCTGTCGCCGATGCAGTGCCGGGCGCTGGCGCGGCGCTGCGAGCACGGGTCGGTGACGCTGCTCGGCGACCTGGCGCAGGGCACCGCACCGTGGGCGGCGACGAGCTGGGCGGAGACGCTTGGGCACCTGGGCAAGCCGGACGCCGCGGTGGTGCCGCTGACGGTCGGCTTCCGGGTACCGGCGGCCGTGGTCGCCCTGGCCAACCGCCTGCTGCCCGCCCTCGGTACCGATGTGCCGCCGGCCCGCTCGCTGCGCGGCGACGGCGACCTCCGGGTACTGCCGGTGGCCGACCTGGCGTCGGCGGCGGTGGCGGAGGTGCGGGCGGCGCTGGCGTACGACGGCTCGATCGCGGTGGTCTGCGCGGACCCGGACGCCGACCGGCTGCGCTCCGCGCTGGCCGCCGCCGGCATCGAGGCGGGGGACGCGGACGGCGAGACCCGCGTCTCGGTGGTGCCGGCGAGCCTGGTGAAGGGCCTCGAGTACGACCACGTGGTGGCGGTCGAGCCGGCCCGCATCGTGGCGGCCGAGCCGCGCGGGCTGCACCGGCTGTACGTGGTGCTCACCCGCGCCGTCTCCCGGCTGTCGGTGCTGCACGCCGAGCCGCTCCCCGAAGCGATCGGCTAGGCCCGCCCGGGCCGGCCCGGAGCTGGACTGCACGCAAAGAGGTTTGCGATGTAAAGTTCTTCGCATGACGGAGCACTTTGGCGATCGGGACAGCACGCCGCCCGCCGCCGGCCACGACGCGCCACCGGCGGATCTCGCCGAGTCGATGCGGTTGATCGCGGCGGGGCGGGCGGCGGCGGCGCGGCGGCTCCAGCCCGACCCGCGGCTCATCTTCTGGCCGTGGGCGTTCAGCTGGATCATCAGCTTCGGGCTCTACTTCCTGCACTACGGTCCGGGCGGCCGGGTCTTCGTCGACCTGCCCGGGTGGGTGCCCGGCGCCACGCTGGCGGCCACGCTGGTCGGGGCCGGGGTGGTCGCCGGGCTGGCCGGGGCCCGCGCCTACCGCCACGTCTTCGGCAACTCGTCCATCCGCGGCGCCATGTACGGCTGGACCTGGCTGCTGGGGTACCTGGCGATGGGCGTGATCCTCGGCCGGATCACGCCGGACCTGCCGGCACCCGAGGCGGGACTGCTCTGGGCCGCCGCCGCGGTCGGCGTCACCGGCCTGCTGCACGCCGCCGGCGGCGCCATCTGGCTGGACCGGAACCTGTTCGCGCTGGGCGCCTGGATCACCGTCACGAACCTCGCCGGCGTGCTCGCCGGTCCGGGCTGGCACTCGCTGGTCACGGCGGTGGCCGGCGGGGGCGGGCTGCTCGTCGCCGGGCTGCTCGCCTGGCGCCGCTGGCGGGCGGTCACGGCGTGATCCAGGTCCCCGAACTCGACCCGGTCATCCACGCGCAGGCCCGGCTGCGGGTGGTGGCGGCGCTGTCCGCGCTGACCTCCGGCGACCGGATCGCCTTCCCCCGGCTCCAGGAGGTGCTGGGGATGACCGCCGGGAACCTCTCGGTCCACCTGCGCAAGCTCGAGGACGCCGGCTACGTGGAGGTCACCAAGACGCACCACGGCCGCACCCCGGCCACCCTGGTCCAGCTCAGCCAGCGAGGCCGGGGCGCGTTCGAGCAGTACACGGCGGCGGTCCAGGCGCTGCTGAACCCCGCACCGCCCAGCATTCGCGAGGAGCGACGATGAGCGAGATCCTGGCCCGCGCCGAGCGCGTGAGCCGCCGGTACGGCGACGTGCTGGCGTTGAACGACGTGGACCTGACGGTGCGGGCGGGTGAGATCGTCGGCCTGCTGGGGCCGAACGGCGCCGGCAAGTCCACACTGATCAGCCTGCTCGTGGGGCACCGCCGGCCGAGCGCCGGGCGGGTGGAACTGTGCGGCGGCGATCCGCGCGACCCGCGGTACCGGCGGTGGCTCGGCACGACCCCGCAGGAGACGGGGCTGGCGGCCACGCTGCGCGTCGGCGAGGTCGTGGACTACGTGGCCGCGCACTTCGACCGGCCGGTCGGACGCGCCGAGCTACTCGACCGGTTCAGCCTGTCCGACCTGGTCGGGCGGCAGACCGGCGGGCTGTCGGGCGGGCAGAAGCGGCGGCTCGCGGTCGCCCTGGCGTTCGCCGGCCGGCCCCGGATCGTGCTGCTCGACGAGCCCACCACCGGCCTGGACGTCGCGGCCCGGCAGGCGCTGTGGGACGCGATCCGGGTATTCGGCGCCGAGGGCGGCACGGTGCTGCTGTCCAGCCACTACCTGGCGGAGGTCGAGGCGCTCGCCGGGCGGGTCGTGGTGCTCGGCAACGGGCGGGTCCTCGCCGACGACACGGTGCCGGCGATCCGGAGCCTGGTCGGCGTGAGCCGGGTCAGCCTCACCGCCGCCGGCCTGCCCGACCTGCCCGGCGTGGTGGCGACCGAGCAGGACGAGGGCCGCACGCACCTGCTCACCACCGACCCGGACGCGCTGGTCCGGGCGCTGGTGCTGGCGGGCACCCCGTTCGCCGGCCTGGAGATCCGCCCCACCTCCCTTGAGGAGGCGTTCCTGACCATCACCGCCCGCGCCGGCCACCCGGCCGTGGCCGCCGCAGCCTGAGGGAGCACCCGTGTCGCTCGTCCTGACCTCCGCCCGGTACGACCTGCTGGAGACCGTCCGCATCCCGATCGCGCTGGTCGGCAGCGCCTTCTTCCCGGCCGCGTCCATGCTGTTCTTCGTCGTCCCGTTCGCCGGGGACGAGCCGGCCGGGGCCACCTTCGCGACCGCGTCCATGCTCGTGTTCTCGGTCATGGTGAGCAACCTGTTCCGGTACGGCATCGGCGTGTCCGAGGAGCGGGCGCAGCCGTGGGAGCCGTACACCCGCACCCTCCCTGCCGGTCCGCTGCCCCGGTTCGCCGGGCGGCTGCTCTCCGGCCTGGTCATCATGCTGATCTCGCTGGTGCCGGTGGTGCTGATCGCCGCCCTGCTCACCGAGGCCACCATCACGCCGGCCCGGTTCGCGCTCGCGTCCGGCGCGGTGTTCGTCACGGCGCTGCCGTTCGCGCTGATGGGCTTCGCGGTCGGCTACGCGCTGCCGTCGAAAGCCGCCCTGGTCGTCTGCCAGCTCATCTTCTTCCCGCTGGCGTTCGGCGGCGGGCTGATGTCGGCACCCGGCCAGGCGCCCGGCTTCGTGGAGTCGTTGGCGCCGTTCCTGCCCACGCGGGGGGCCGCCGAACTGATGTGGGCCTCGGTCGGCGACTACCCGCCGCACCCGGTCGCGCTGGGCATGCTGGCGGTCTGGACGGTCGCCCTCGGCGCCCTGGCCGTCTGGGCCTACCGCCGCGACGAGGGCCGCCGCTTCTCTTGATTCCCCCGCGTCGCGATCGGTCACCGGGGCCTGACGGGTACCACCAGCGGACCCTGGTCACCGTCGATGACGCGGACCCGCGCCCCGTAGTGGGTGGCCAGCAACTCCTCGGTCAGCACCGTGCGGGGCGGGCCGGACGCGACCACCGCCCCGCCGGCCAGCAGGACGAGGCGGTCCGCGTACTCGCCGGCCACGGAGAGGTCGTGCATGGTGGCCAGCACGGTCAGGCCGGACTCGCCGCGCAGCCGGTCGACCAGTTCCAGAACCTCCTGCTGGTGGCCGATGTCCAGGGCGCTGGTCGGCTCGTCCAGCAGGAGCAGCGGGGCGCCCTGGGCCAGCGCCCGGGCCAGGAAGGCGCGCTGCCGCTCGCCGCCGGAGAGGGTGGCCAGCGGGCGCTCCGCGAAGCCGGTCAGGTCCAGGCGGTCCAGCACCTCCGCGACGGCGCCCAGGTCGCCGGCGGATTCGCGGCCCAGGGCGGGGATGTAGGGCGTGCGGCCGAGCAGCACGTAGTCGATGACCGCCATCCCGGCCGGGACGATCGGGGACTGCACGACGGTGGCGACGGTGCGGGCGTGCTCGCGGCGGCGCAACCGGCCCGCGCCGGTCCCGAAGAGGGAGATGCTGCCGGTGTACGGCACGCGGCCGCCGACGGCGCGCAACAGGGTGGACTTGCCGGCGCCGTTCGGGCCGATGATCGTGACCCACTCGCCGGGCGCCACGGTCAGGTCCACCCCGGCGAGGATCTCCTTGCCGCCCAGTTCCACCCGGAGCCCGCTGATCTCGACGGCGCTCACGCGGCGCCCCGGCGGGTGGTGCGCAGGATGACGACGAAGAACGGCGCGCCGAAGAACGCGGTGACCACGCCGAGCGGGATCTCGGCCGGGGCGGCCACGGTGCGCGCGGCGAGGTCGGTGATGGCCAGGAAGGCGCCGCCGAACAGCATGGACAGCGGCAGGATGGCCCGGTAGCTGGTGCCGGTGAGCAGGCGTACCACGTGCGGCACGATCACGCCGACGAAGGCGATCAGCCCCGATACGGACACCGCGGCGGCGGTGCCCAGCGAGGCGGCGGCCAGCAGCAGGTACCGGGAGCGCTGCGGGTGCAGACCCAGGCTCGCCGCCTCCTCGTCGCCCACGCTGAGCACGTCCAGTTCGCGGCGGTGCAGCAGGACCACGACGGCGGACAGCGCCGCGTACGGCAGGAGCACCAGCACGTCGTGCCAGCCGGCGGTGGCGAGTCGGCCGAGCAGCCAGGAGTACACCTCGCGGATGTTCTCGATGTTGCGCTGGAGCAGGTAGGTCTGGCCGGCGGCGAGGAACGCGGAGACCGCGATGCCGGCGAGGATCAGGGTGCCCGGCGACCGTTCCCGCCCGCCGGTCGCGCCCAGCAGGTAGGTCAGCACGACCGCGATCACGGCGCCGGCGAACGCGGCGACCGGCACCGTCGGGGCCAGCCCCTCGGTACCGCCCGCGTGCCGCAGCGCGACCACGGCGGTGACGCCCAGCCCGGCGCCGGCCGCCACGCCGAGCAGGTGCGGGTCGGCCAGCGGGTTGCGGAACACGCCCTGGTAGCAGCCGCCGGCCAGGGCCAGCATCGCGCCGACCAGCAGCCCCAGCACCACCCGCGGCAGGCGCAGCTCGGTGAGGATCGCCACCTCGCGCTCGGACAGGCCGCTGCGCAGGTGCACCCCGGGCAGCAGGTTGAGCAGCTCGGCGGCGACCCCGGCGGGCGGCAGCGTCACTGGGCCCACGGCGACGCCCGCGACGAGCGCGACGAGCACCGCCGCCACGCCCGCCGCGACCGCCGCCGGGCGCGGGTGCGACCGCCTCACGGCGCCTTGCTGACCGCTTCGGTGATCGACCGGAGCAGGTCCACGACGCGAGGACCCCAGCGGGAGGCGATGTCGTCGTCCAGGGCGATGATCTGGTTCGTCTTGACCGCCGTCATGCCGGACCAGCCCTTGCGGGCGGCCACGGTGGCCGCGGACTGCTGGCAGCACGTCACGTCCGCCAGAAAGATCATCTTCGGGTCCGACTGGATCAGCGACTCGGCGGACAGCTGCGGGTACCCGCCCTTCTTGCCGTCCGGGTCGGCCGGGTCCGCGACGTTCTCCAGGCCGACCATGGCGAACAGCGAGCCGATGAAGGTCTTGCTGGTCACCGTGTACAGGCTGGAGTCCAGCTCGTAGTAGTAGGTGAGCTTCGGCGTGCGCGGCGGCACGCTCTTCACCAGATCGGCGATGCCGGTGCGCATCTGCTCGGTTACCGACTCCGCCTCGGCCGGGTGGCCGGTCAACGCACCCAGGTCGGTGATCTCCTGGTACGTCTCCTCCAGCGTGGTAGCGGCGGGCACCAGGTACACCGGGATCTTCAGCGCGGTGAGCTGGCTGACGATCTTGTCGATGTCGTCGGAGAGCACCACCAGGTCCGGGTCCTTCGCCGCGACGGCCTCGGCGTTCGGCTTGTACCCCGACAGCGTCGTCCTGGGCGCCTCGGTCGGGTAGTTGGACATCTCGTCGACGGCGGTCACCTGGCTGCCGGCACCGATGGCGAACAGCATCTCGGTGGTGGTCGGCGACAGCGACACGATCTTCTCGGGGCGCTTGTCGACGGTGACCGAGCCGACGGTCACCGGGAAGCTGGCGTCCACCGAGGGCATACCGCCGGTGGTGGCGGCACCGGACCCGGGGTCGCCGCCGCAGCCGGCCAGGGCCAGGGCCCCGGCGACGAGCACCGCGAGCAGGGAACGTCTTGTCCGCATAGGAAACCTCCTGTCGGTCGAGGCTGGTGCTTCGCCGACAGGGTCCGCCACGCGATCGCCAGGTGGGCCTGCCCGCGAGGCGCCCTTCCTCGAGAGCGCTGGTCGCGACCGCGGCAGGCGACCTGGCTCGTCCGCCGGGCGGGCCGGGGCATCACAGTTGCGGGACAGCGCCGGATTCACACCGGCTTCGCTGCTGAACGGTCCGGCAGAACGGTATCCCACCCCGGGCCGCCGGATCGGCGTGGGATGCGGTGGCCGGCGGCTGCCGCCAGGCACCGGGCCTGCGCCGTCGTCGTCACGGCGCCGCCCATCGCCCGCTTCGTCCCGGCCGCCACCCGCCCGCGGGTTCCGCGAACCTAGTGTCGCTTCTCGTCCGCCTGATCGTCCTGGTCCGGCCCGGTCGCGTCCTCGCCGGCCAGGGCGGCCCGCAACTTGTTCCGCTGCGACTGCCGGCGCCGCAGCGAGCCCTCCATCCGCGAGGTCAACTCGTCCCGCCAGCGGCCGAGCACGAAGTACGACACCGCCGCCGACAGGAAGATCGCCAGGATCAGCCTCAGCAGGATGTCCATCGGCACCGGCAGCAGCAGCGCGAACACCACCAGGAACACGCCGATGCGCCCGAGCGTGTACTTCAGCGCCGGGTTCATGCCCCGCCTCCCGTCCGGTGCGCCAGCCAGCGCACACCGTGGTACCAGATCAGCCCGTACCCGAGCGCGCTGACCGCCGCCCCGGCGGCGCCGGAGACCAGCGGCGGCGCGCTGACGCCGATTATCCCCGCCGCCAGCAGGCCCGCCGCGACGGCCACCGCCGCGCCCACCAGCGCGACGACGACCCGGATCGGGCCGGGCGGCTCGGCCCGGAACTCCTCCAGATACAGCCACCCGGGCAGGACCAGCGCCAACCACCCGGACGAGTGCCCGAACCGGCCGTTGCCGAGCAGGCTCAGCAGCGCGTCGAACGCCACCGCGATGGCCACGCCGATGACCAGGCCGGCCAGCACCCGGCCGAGCAGTTCGCCGGCGGTCCGGGGGACGGCCCGCTCGGGCCGGGCGGCGGTCACCGGGTCAGGCCCAGACCTGCTGCGGCTCGGCCCGCCGCTGGGCCAGCGGCACCGGCGCGTCGTACTCGCGGACGATCTCGTACCGGGTGTTCCGCTCGACCGGGCGGAAGCCGGCGTCCCCGATCAGGGTCAGCAGGTCCTCGCGGTGCATGGTCTGCGGGGTGCCGTAGGCGTCCGCGTCGTGCGTGATCTTGTACTCGACCACCGAGCCGTCCAGGTCGTCCACCCCGAAGTTGAGCGACAACTGGGCGAGCGAGAGCCCGTGCATGACCCAGAAGCACTTGACGTGGGGCACGTTGTCGAACAGCAGCCGGGAGACCGCGAACGTCTTCAGCGACTCGGCCGGCGACGCCATCGTGGTCTCCGCCTGGATCCGGTTACGGACCTTGCCGTCCGCCGAGTCGTGGAAGTCGTGCTGGTACCGCAGCGGGATGAACACCGTGAAGCCGCCGGTCTCGTCCTGCAGTTCGCGCAGGCGCAGCACGTGGTCCACCCGGTGCCGGTGCTCCTCGATGTGCCCGTAGAGCATCGTGGCCGGGGTGCGCAGCCCCTTGCTGTGCGCCAGGCGGTGGATCCGCGACCAGTCCTCCCAGTGCGTCGCGTGGTCCACGATCTTCTGCCGGACCTCCCAGTCGAAGATCTCCGCGCCGCCGCCGGTCAGCGACTCCAGGCCGGCGTCGATCAGTTCGTCCAGGATCTCGTCGGCCGGCTTGCCGCTGATCTTCTCGAACCACTGGATCTCGGTGGCGGTGAACGCCTTGAGGTTGACGCCCGGCAGCGCCGCCTTCAGTTCGCGCAGCACCCTGGGGTAGTACCGCCACGGCAGGGTCGGGTGCAGGCCGTTGACGATGTGCAACTCGGTGAGCTGCTCGCCCTCCATCTCCTTGGCCTTGCGCACGGCCTCCTCGACGCGCATCGTGTACGCGTCCTTCTCGCCCGGCTTGCGCTGGAAGGAGCAGTAGGCGCAGCTGGCCGAGCAGACGTTGGTCAGGTTCAGGTGCCGGTTGACGTTGAACATCACCCGGTCGCCGTTCAGCTCGGTGCGCCGGTGGTGCGCCAGCCGCCCCAGCCAGGCCAGGTCGTCCGACGCGTACAGCGCCTCCCCGTCCACCCGGGTCAGCCGCTCCCCCGCGTAGACCTTGGCCTCCAGCTCGCGCTTCAGCCCCTCATCCATCGCGTCGCCGCTCCCCTCTACCCGGCACCCACCGGCCAAGGGGAAGCCTACGTCGCCCCTTTGGGCCGACTTGGCGCCGGACGGGGGTGGCCGCCCAGGTCACGTCCGGTCCATCCGTGATCGTCGCTGTCTCACAACTATCTCGCATCCGATAGGCAATCGACTTCCTTGTCCGGTTGGGGTAGACAGGTCTGGGAACGCCGAGGGGCACGGGGAGCTTGATCATGGCGCTGCGCCAGCGGACGAGGGCACTCGGTCCACTGCGATCTGTCGCACCACGACCGGTTGCACACCCGGCCCTGGTCGCCGCCGTTGTCGCCGCGATGCTCTCGCCGCTGCTGCCGGGCACCCCGTCCGCCGCCCTCGCCGCACCCCCCGCGGCGGCGCCGCCCGCCGCACCACCGGACACCGGCGCCCGTCCCGTGCCCGCCGGCACGCTTAACCTGCCCGGCCAGGTCCGGCCGGGCACCGGGGCCACCCTGCCGCCCGGGTCCGATCTGGCGTCCCGGAAGCTCGCCCTGGAGACCGAGGTCGCCCAGCGCGGCGAGGAGCTCAAGGGCGTCGACCAGGAGCGCGACCAGGCACGCACCAACCAGGCCCTCGCCGAGTACCACTGGCAGCAGGCGGAGGCCGCGCTGCACACCGCCGAGGAGGCCGCCGGCACCGCCGCCAGCGAGGCGTTCAAGGATGCCGCCGCGCTACCGCCGGGCTCGCTCGGCCCCCAACTGCGCGGGTACGGCAACCTGACCCGGGCGTTCGGTGGCGGCTCCCGCAACGAGGCGACCGCCCGCGAGGTGGCCCGGGCCCGCAGCGCCGAGCAGTCCGCCCGGCAGGCGCGGGACAGCGCCGCCCAGGCGTACCTGACGCTGGACCAGCGGCACACCCAGCTCTCGGCGATCTTCGCGCAGAAGCAGGTCGACCTGGAGCGGCTGCGCCAGCAGCACGCCGCCGAACTCGCCGCGATCGACCGGGCGAACGAGGCCGCCGAGCAGCAACTCGGCCAGCAGTTCCTGAACGAGTCCATCGACGGGATGCAGGCCAACCCGAAGGCGGTCGCGGCGATGAACTTCGCCAAGCGCCAGCTCGGCGACCCGTATCTCTGGGGTGCCGAGGGCCCCGACCGATACGACTGCTCCGGCCTGATGTGGGCGTCCTACCGCTCGACCGGGTACACCCTGCCCCGGGTCGCGAAGGACCAGTTCTTCGGCACCCGCGACCGCCAAGTCAGCCAGTACAAGCTGCTCGCCGGTGACCTGATCTTCTTCGCGACGAACCCGAGCGACTGGCGCACCATCTACCACGTCGGGATGTACGTGGGCGGCGGGCGCATGATCCAGGCCCCCACCACGGGGGATGTCGTCAAGATCTCCCAGGTGCGCTGGTCCCGGTTCTTCGGCGCCACGCGCGTGTACCCGGCGGTCCCGGCGCCCACGACACCCCCGACCACGACACCCCCGACCACGACACCCCCGAGCACGACACCCCCGAGCACGACACCGCCGGCCACCACACCGCCGAGCACGACACCCCCGACCACCACACCGCCGCCCGCGACGCCACCGACCACCCCGCCGGCCACCCCGCCGCCCCCCACCCAGGACCC
>NZ_BBQH01000015.1:0-59540 GCF_018397995.1 Rhizomonospora bruguierae | reverse complement strand
ACCCAGGACCCGCCCCCGACCACGCCACCGACCGAACCGACCACGCCGCCGACCACCGAGGAACCGACGACCCGGCCCGAGGCGACGAGCCCGGCGGCGGTGCCGCCCCCCGGCGCCGCCCCGACCACCGCGGCGGCCGGCGGCACGCCCGCCGCGGCCGGCTCCGGAGGCGGGTAACGCCTCCCCCGACTGGGGCCGGTGACCCCTCCCCGCCCCTGGGACTCCCGTGCGTGGCCGCATGTCGATGTGGCACGGTGAGATCCGAGGCACGGCTCGGCGCGGCGGGCACCAGCCCGTCGCAACGCCCGCACGGGTGGGAGGCGCTGATGGACGACCAGAGGGAAGCCCGGCCGGATGGCATCCTGCCGCCGCCACCCCCGTTCGGCGACCACACCCCCCGGCAGCCGCACGCAGCGGCCCCGGCGGAGGTACCCGAGGCGTACCAGCCGCCGCCTCCACCCCCGGCCGGCGTGCTGTGGCCCTCCGCGGCTTCGCCCGGGTCGGCGCCCCCGGCCGCACCCTCCTCGGCGCCTCCGTTGGCGCCCTCGTCGGCGCCCTCGTCCGGGCCACCGGTGACCGGCAGGGCCAGCGTGGGGCGGGCCGTCGTACCGCCACCCGCCGGCTTCGAGGCCGGTGGCGGCGGGGCCGGGGGACGCACGTACCGCGCGGGCGAGGTGACCGGCGCGGTCCCCGATACCCGGGCGCCAGACGCACCGGCCGCATCGCCCGAGCCCGGGCCGGCCGCCGCCATGCAGCGGGCCGCCGAACCGGGGGCCGCGCCGTCGCCGTGGTCGGCGCTGGCCAGCTCGTGGGCACCCTCGGCGCCGGTGGGCTGGGAAGATGCCCCCGCGCCGCCGGGTAGCCGCCATGAGCCGGTAGCGGAAGTTGCGCGCGCCCCTTCGGGCCCGCCAGCGACCGAGCACGCGATCTTGGATGGGGCCGATCAGGCCGCCGGGGAGCGCGCGCCCGGGCAGGCCACCGCCGGGGAGCGGGCCGCCGGGCGGGACGACGACGCCCCGAGCCTGCAGGTGCTCCAGCGGATCGCGGACGCCCTGCCCCGGATGGGTGACGACGCCGCTGGCGAGCCGCCCGCCGGCGACCCCGCCGGCGCGGAGGCGCCACGGAAGCTGCCGATGCGCAAGCCGGCGGCGGCGATCGTGGCCGAGCCGCCGCCCCCACTGCACGGCGGCGAGCCCGGCCAGCCCGCCGGCGCGGCGGACGGGGTGCTGCCGCCGCTGCCGATGCGGGAGCCGGCCGCCGCCCTCGCCGCCGAGCCGCTGCCGCCCCTGCCCGGCGAGCCGGCGTCCGGCGGCACGAGCACGTTCCCCGGCTTCCTGCCGGCGCACGGCGAGCGGGCACCGGCCCCCGGCGAGGAGCGCCGGCCGGAGGCCGAGCCGGAGCAGGCACCCCCGGTGCCGGGGTCCGGCCGCCCCGACGCCGGTAACGAGCTGCCACCGCGGTCGCCGGTCCGGCGGCCGGGCGCGTCGCTGGTGGCGGAGCCACCGCCGCCACTGGCGGGTGATGCTGCCGGCGCAGAGTTCCTCGTGCCGCCGCAGCGCGCCACCGCGGCCCCGGCGCGCGCGTCCGCACCACCGGCACCACCAGTCTCCGCGCCGACCAGCGGGGCCGGGGCGACGCGGGCCAGGGCGGCCGTGCCGGCCCCGAGTCAACTGTCACCGGAGGAACTCGCCAGCGTCCCGCCGACCACGGCACGGCCAAGTGGCCGGGCGGGTGGCGTCTACCGGGCTCGCACCGATCCTGGGCTTGCCGAGGGCGAACCGCCCGTAACGCGTCCGAACCACCACCGGGGCGCGCAGGGCGACGGCGGGGAGTCTCCCAGACGGGCGGTCGAGCCGCCGCAACCCCCGGAACCTCCGGGGCCGCCGTCCCCGCCCTCGCCGCCGGAGCCGCCGCAGCCGCGGGACCCGGAGCCGTGGCCCGAACCCACGCCGGAGCCTCCGTCACCACCCACGCCGCTGCCCCCGCCGCCCGGCCCGCCGCCGCCGGTGCCGCCGCACCCGGTCCCGCCGGCACCGGTGCCGCCCGGCCCCGTACCACCGGTACCGACGCCACCGCCGGTACCCGGGCCCACTCCGGCACCACCATTCCCACCGCCACCGCCGACGATGTCCGCCGCTCCCGAGGCGGTACCCGCGCCGGACGCCCCGAACGTGGTGCCGGCGCCCGCGCTGCCGTCCTGGCCCCGCCCCACGAACCCGACCGCGCCCGGCCACCGCGAGTCGCGCCTGGACGAGAACGGGTTCCCGCCCGAGCGCCGCGCCGGCCGGTACGAGCAGTGGGCGCGGATCCCCGCCGAGGAGCAGCCCGGCGGGGTCGGCAGGGTGTACGGCGGCACCTCCACCGAACCGCCGGCCGCCATGACCACCGCCTTCATGGCGGGCAGCCCGGTGGAGAACACGGGCTCGCTGACCGGGCGCATCCTCGGATACGGCGAGATCGAGCACTCCCCGCCGACCAGCCGCACGAAGCGGGTCGTCGTGATGCTGCTGCTGGCCCTCGGCGGCCTGGTCGTGGTCGGCCTGATCATCGCCGCCGCCGCGGGCAACCTGCTCAGCAGCCTGTTCGGCGGATAGTCCCGGATAGCCGGTGATACCCGCCACCACCACCGACCCCGGATCGTGCGCGGGCACGGGGTAGACTGGCTCGGTTACTGATGTGGGTGCGTCTGTGATGCAAGGACGAGTCTCCGGCTGGGCGCACCACACGCGGCGATCTGAGCCGCGTGACCGTGTGCGAAAGGCCGTTTTGACCACCTTCGTTGACCCTGCCCTGTTCCCGTCGGCGTTCGAGGCGCCGACCCCCACCGCTACCGATGGCTTCGCCGCGCTCGGCGTCCCGGCCGACCTGGTCCGGGCGCTGGACCGGGAGGGCATCACCACCCCGTTCGAGATCCAGGCCGCCACCGTGCCCGACGCGCTGGCCGGCCGGGACGTGCTCGGCCGCGGCCAGACCGGCTCCGGCAAGACGCTGGCCTTCGGGCTGCCCGTGCTGGCCCGGCTGGCGGGGGCCGAGCGGCCCCGGCCGCGGCACCCGCGCGCGCTGGTCCTGGTGCCGACCCGCGAACTGGCCATGCAGGTCGCCGACGCGCTGCGCCCGCTGGCGCGGGCGGTCGGCGGGTACGTCGGCACCGCCGTCGGCGGCGTCGCGTACGACCGGCAGATCGACGCGCTGCGCCGCGGCGTGGGCGTGCTCGTGGCCACCCCGGGCCGGCTCGGTGACCTGGTCGAGCGCGGCGCGTGCAGCCTCGACGACATCGAGGTGAGCGTGCTCGACGAGGCCGACCAGATGGCCGACATGGGCTTCCTGCCGGACGTCACCGCCCTGCTGGAGCGGACCCCGGCCGGCGCGCAGCGGTTGCTGTTCTCGGCCACGCTGGACGGCGACGTGGACGCGCTGGTCCAGAAGTTCATGACCGATCCGGTGACCCACTCGACCGCGCCGCCGAAGGCCGCCGTCGAGACCATGGACCACCACCTGCTGCTGATCCCGCCGCACGACAAACTGGCGATCACCGCCGAGATCGCGAACCGGGCCGGCCGCACGATCGTCTTCGTGCGCACCCAACTCGCCGTGGACCGGCTGGTCGGCCAGTTGGCCGAGCGTGGCGTCCGCGCCGGTGGCCTGCACGGCGGCCGGACCCAGCGGGCGCGCACCCGCACCCTCGCCGAGTTCCGCGAGGGCGTGATGGACGTGCTGGTGGCCACGGACGTGGCGGCGCGCGGCATCCACGTGGACGGCGTCTCGCTGGTGCTGCACATGGACCCGCCGCGCGACGCGAAGGACTACCTGCACCGGGCCGGGCGCACCGCGCGGGCCGGGGAGTCCGGTGCGGTGGTCACGTTGGGCCTGCCCCGCCAGCGCAAGTCGATCCTGTCGATGCTGGGCCGCGCGGGCGTGCGCCCGGTGGAGACCCGCACCCGGGCCGGCTCGCCGGAGTTGGCGGAGCTGACCGGGGCGCGGGAGCCCAGCGGCATTCCGGTGCCGCCGCTGCCCGAGCGTCCCCCGGCCCCCCGGGGCCGCCGCCCGGACCACCACCGGGCCGACCACCGTGGCGGCCGGCGCCCGGCCGGCCGCTTCAACGACCGGCACCGCCCGCGCCGCCCCGAGCGGCACGCGCCGGCGCCCGATCGGCACTCGGCGACGGCTGATTAGCGTCAGGGGGGAGGGGTAGCGTGCTCGGCATGTCGACCCTCCCCAAGTCGCTGTACTGGCAGCGCCTCGACGCCGACGGCGGTCAGACGGTGCTGTATTCGGATTCCAACGGGCTGCACGCCAAGGGCATCGTCGTGGCCGCCACCCCCGTCCCGTACATCCTCCGGTATGAGGTGGTGACGGACGGCGGGTGGAACACGGCGCACATCGACCTGACCACGGAGGGCGCGGGCTGGCTGCGTACCGCCCGGCTGGAGCGGGCCGTCGGGCGGTGGCGCGTCACCACCGCGGAGCAGGGCGACCTGGATTCCGTGCTCGCCCGGGCGGGCCGCCCCGGTGCCGGCGGCTGGCCCGGCATGGAGGACCCGGACCGCCTCCGCACCGCGACCGACGTGGATGTGGAGAACGACCCGCTGTTCAACACGCTCCCGATCCGCCGCCTGCGGATGCTGGAGGGCTCGGACGACCGCCCGCACCGGCTCACCGTGGCGTTCGTCCGGGTCCCGTCGCTCCAGGTGCTGCCGAGCGAGCAGTTCTACACCCGGCAGGGCCCGGCCACGATCGGCTACACCTCCGGCAACTTCACCACCGAGATCGCGGTGGACGAGCAGGGCTTCGTCACCCGGTACCCGGGCCTGGCGGCCCGCCCGTCCTGAGCGTGTCGGCCGTCACGGGGCCCGAGGGCGGCGATCGGGCCGGCGTCGGGGGCGGCGAGCGCCGCCTCGGTCGCCGCTACGCGGTCAACCGTCCCACTCGCCGGTCGTGAGGAACTTCTCCACGGTCGCCGTGTAGGGCGCGAGGTCCAGCCCCTGCGCGGCCACCCATTCGTCGGAGTAGTAGCTGTCCGCGTACCGCTCGCCGGTGTCGCAGAGCAGCGTCACCACCGAACCGGGTTCGCCGGCCGCCCGCATCCGCGCGACCACCTGGAAGGCGCCCCACAGGCTGGTGCCCGTCGACCCGCCGACCCGCCGGCCGAGCACCGCGGAGGCGGCCCGCATCGCGGCGAGCGAGCCGGCGTCCGGTACCTGGATCATGCGGTCCACCACGGACGGCAGGAACGACGCCTCGACGCGGGGCCGGCCGATGCCCTCGATGCGGGAGCCGAGACCGGTCTCGGTGGACCAGTCGCCGGTCTCCCAGGCGGGGTAGAACGCGGAGTTCTCCGGGTCCACCACGCAGACCTTCGTCAGGTGGCGCTGGTACCGGGCGTACCGGCCGATGGTGGCGCTGGTGCCGCCGGTGCCCGCGCCCACGACGATCCAGGCGGGTACCGGGTGCCGCTCCAGCGCCATCTGCTGGTAGATGGACTCGGCGATGTTGTTGTTGCCGCGCCAGTCGGTGGCCCGCTCGGCGTAGGTGAACTGGTCCATGAAGTGGCCGCCGGTGTCCTCGGCGAGCCAGCGCGCCTCCACCACCACCCGGGCCGGATCGTCGACCAGGTGGCAGCGCCCGCCCTGGAACTCGATCAACGTGATCTTCTCCGGGGAGGTGCCCGCCGGCATCACCGCCACGAACGGCAGCCCCAGCATGCGGGCGAAGTACGCCTCGGAGACCGCGGTCGAGCCGGAGGACGCCTCGACGATCGTGCTGTGCGGGCCGATCCAGCCGTTGCACAGCGCGTACAGGAACAGCGACCGGGCCAGCCGGTGCTTGAGCGAGCCGGTGGGGTGCACCGACTCGTCCTTCAGGTACAGGTCGACGCCCCAGTCGCCGGGCAGCGGGAACGACAGCAGGTGGGTGTCCGCGGACCGGTTCGCGTCGGCCTCGACCTTCGCGACGGCCGCCGTGACCCAGGCCCGGTCGGTGTCGTCGTACCGGTCGAGCGATGGCATGCCGGTGACCGTACCGCTCACTCGGGCGCGCGTTCCGTGGGTACCGGCTGGGGTCGGTTCTCCCACTTCGTGGAGAGGGCGATCGCGGTGCGGGTGGAGGCCACCCCGGCGGTGCGGTTGAGCCGCCCGATCAGCTGCTCCAGGTCGGCGATCGTACCCAGGCGCACCATCAGCAGGAACGACTCGGCGCCGGCCATGAAGTAGCAGGATTCGATCTCGGGCCAGGCCGACAGTTCGGCGAGCACCCCGTCGCTCTCGACCCGGTGGTCCTGGACCACGCCGATCATCGCGGTCACACCCAGCCCGATCGTCTCGGGTGCCACCTCCGCCCGGTACCCCCGGATGACCCCGCTGGCCTCCAGCTTCCCGACCCGCTCATGGACGGCCGGGGCGGAGAGTCCGACCTGCCGGGCAAGTTCGGCGTACGAAAGACGCGCGTTGCCCCGCAACAGTTCAAGGATGGCGAGATCAATGGTGTCCACGGTAGGGACACATTAGCCTGGCAGTCCGGTCGACCAGCCATCCGGCCGGTCACCAGGGCAAACATGACGACGCTGGGCAGCATACCGGCCTAACCGCACAACCTGTGCGATTCCCCATTTCCCGGACACGACACACCGCCAGTGCTCTAATGAGCGTACGTACCGGAGTTATCGGACATATGCCACTTATGGCCGCGCAGTGGGTGGGCGGCCCCGGCACCAACGACACGAGGAGGGGGTCGTGGAAACTGGAGATCGCCTGCTGACACCCGGCGAGGTGGCCGCGCTGTTCCGCGTCGACCCCAAGACGGTGACGCGCTGGGCCGCCGCCGGTCGCATCGGCAGCATCCGGACCCCGGGCGGGCACCGCCGGTTCCGGGAGTCCGAGGTACGCGCCCTGCTCGAGGGCGAGGCGGAACTCGGCGACGTCACCGCCGAGGAGCCGCCCCAGCCGGGCGCCGGCTCCCCCAACCCGGGGCCGCCCCCCTCCCACAACGGCGGCCAGCGCCCCTGAGGCTCACCGGGCGCGCAGGGTGCCCTGCCAGCGGCGGAAGAGGGTGTGCTCGACACCCAGGGCGTCCAGCACCTTACCGGCGACGAAGTCGACCAACTGCTCGGCGCTGGCCGAGGCGCCCGCCCCGTAGAAGCCGGGGCTGGCGGGCAGGACCACCGCGCCGGCGTCGTGCAGCGTGATCAGGTGCTCCAGGTGGCTGCGGGTCACCGGGGTCTCGCGGGGCACCACAACCACCGGCCGGCGCTCCTTCAGCGCCACCTCGGCGGCCCGCTGGAGCAGGTCCTTCGACAGGCCGATCGCGATGCCCGCGCAGGCCGCGGTCGACGCCGGCACCACGACCAGCCCGCGCGACGGGTACGAGCCGCTGCTGGGCCCGGCGGCCAGGTCGCCCGCCGACCAGTGGCGCACATCCGCGCCGCCCAGGTCGCGACCCAGCCAGCGGGCCAGATCCCCGGCCCAGTGCGCGTCCCGGAACGGGTGGCCCGTCTCGTCGAGGATGGTCAGCCGGGCCGCCCGGGAGACGATCAGGTCCACCGGGTCGCCCGCGTCCAGCAGGGCGCACAGCACGGCCGCCGCGTACGGCGTCCCGGACGCGCCGGAGACGCCGACCACCCAGGGCTTCCTCACGGCCGCAAGTGTTGCAGAACGACCAGGTCCGCCAGGGCGAACACGAACAGCACGATGCCGATGACCCCGTTGGCGGTGAAGAACGCCCGGTTCACCCGGGACAGGTCGCCGGGGCGGACGATGGCGTGCTCGTACACCAGCACCACGGCGGTGATCGCCACGCCGGCCCACCACAACCAGCCGTACCCGGTGAGCAGCCCGAACCAGGCGTACAGCGCGACCGTGACCACGTGCGCGGCCGAGGAGATCCGCAGCGCGCCCGCCACGCCGTGCCGCACCGGCACCGAGCCGACGCCGATCCGCCGGTCCGCCGCCAGATCCTGGCAGGCGTAGATGCAGTCGAACCCGCCGATCCACAGCCCGACCGCGAGGCCGAGCACGAACGCCGGCCACGACCAGCGCCCGGTCACCGCGATCCAGGCGCCCACCGGCGCCACCGCCTGCGCCGAGGCCAGGAACAGTTGCGGGTAGTTGGTGAACCGCTTCGCGTACGAGTAGATGACCAGCAGGAACAGGGCGAGCGGCGAGAGCACCAGGCAGAGGAGGTTGAGCGCGGCCGCGCTGGCCAGGAACACCGCGAGCGAGACCAGCAGCCCCGCCCACGCGGCGCGCACCGAGATCACGCCGGTGACCAGCTCGCGGCTGGCCGTGCGGGGGTTCTGCGCGTCGATCCGCCGGTCGATGATCCGGTTCGCCGCCATGGCGACCGTCCGGCCGGCCACCATCGCGACCGTGACCAGCCCGAGCGTGCCCCAGTGCACCCGGCCGAACTCGATCCGCATGGCGGTCAGCGCGGCCAGGTACGCGAACGGCAGCGCGAAGATCGAATGCTCGATCATCACCAGGCGCAGGAACGCGCGGGCCGGGTTGGGCCGCTCGACGACGTCCGCCGTCATGAGATCCCGTACTCCTTCCAGCGCTTGTCGACCAGCGCCACGACCTCCGGCGACATGACCATCTCGTCCGGCCAGCCCCGGTGGTACCCCTCGGTGGGCAGCTTGCGGGTGGCGTCCACGCCCGCCTTGCCGCCCCAGAACTGCTGGTACGAGGCGTGGTCCAGGTGGTCCACCGGCCCCTCGGTGAGCAGCAGGTCCCGGGCGTAGTCCACGTTGCCGAAGGCGCGGAACGCCACCTCGGCGTAGTCGTGCACGTCGCAGTCCTCGTCCACCACCACGATCAGCTTGGACAGCGAGAGCAGGTGCGCACCCCAGATCGCGTTCATCACCTTCTGGGCGTGCTTCGGGTACCGCTTGCGGATCGACACGATCACACAGTTGTGGAAGACCCCGGCGGCCGGCAGGTCATAGTCCACGATGTCCGGGATCAGCAGCTTGAGCAGCGGCAGGAAGATCCGCTCGGTGGCCTTGCCCAGGCCGAGGTCCTCCTGCGGCGGCTGGGACGTGATGATCGAGTGGTAGACCGGCTCCCGCTGCGTGGTCATGCACTCGACGTGCAGCACCGGGAACGGCTCGACCGGCGTGTAGAACCCGGTGTGGTCCCCGAACGGGCCCTCCGGCAGCCGCTCGCCCGGCTCCAGGTAGCCCTCCAGCACGATCTGGGCGTTCGCCGGCACCTGCAACGGGACCGTCCGGCAGTCCACCATCTCCACCCGCTCGCCCCGCAGGAACCCGGCAAACAGGTACTCGTCGATGTCGCCGGGCAGCGGCGCGCTCGCCGCGTAGGACACCACCGGGTCGCAGCCGATCGCGATCGCCACCGGCAGCCGCTGCCCGAGCCGCTCCGCCACCGCGTGGTGCGCCGTCGAATCCTTGTGGATCTGCCAGTGCATGCCCAGCGTGTTGGGCGAGTGCTGCTGCAACCGGTACAGGCCCAGGTTGCGCTTGCCGGTCTCGGGGTGCTTCGTGTGGGTCAGCCCGAAGTTGTGGAAGATCCCGCCGTCCCCCGGCCACACCCGCAACCCGGGCAGCCGGTTCAGGTCCACGTCCGCCCCGGTGTAGATCACCTCTTGGCAGGGCGCGGTCCGCACCTTCTTCGGCGGCAGCGACTTGAGCTGGAGCACCTTGCCCAGCCCCTCGCGGATCCCGGACCAGCCGACCGGCAGCTCCGGCTTCACCAGCTCGCCGATCCGCTGCCCCACCTCGTCCAGCGATCCCACGCCCAGCGCCATCGCGGTCCGCTTCTCGGTGCCGAACAGGTTGATCGCCACCGGCATCTCACCCCGGGTCGGCCGCTCGAACACCAGCGCCGGGCCGCCCGCGCGCACCGTCCGGGTCACGACCTCGCTGATCTCCAGCG
This sequence comes from Rhizomonospora bruguierae, assembly GCF_018397995.1. GTDB lineage: Bacteria > Actinomycetota > Actinomycetes > Mycobacteriales > Micromonosporaceae > Rhizomonospora > Rhizomonospora bruguierae. The sequence continues at coordinate 49,656 of NZ_BBQH01000015.1, read as the reverse complement.
TGGGGTCCACCGGCACGGGCACCCGGCGCAGTTCGCCGGCCCGCTCCAGAGCGGTCAGAAAATCCGTCAGATCCGTGTACGGGAACCCCATGGTCTCCAGTCTCGCGCACCCGACACGCGGACCCTCCATCAGGTGGGTGACGTCACCAGCCGCCCGCGTGGCGAGTTGTCCCTGCGTGCGGACCCGTCTCGCGCTGGCGCCCCTGGCCGCCGCGCTGCTGCTGGCGCCGGTCTCCCCGGCGTCGGTGGCGCCGGCCGTCACGGCGCCACCGGCAGCGAGGTTCCCGGCGTCGCCGGCGTCGTCTCCGCTGCCGCTGCCCGCGCTTGGCTACCACCACCTCGGCGCCTCCAGCGCCGACGACTGGTCCGGGGTGCTCGGCCGGGTCACGGTCCGCGACCCGGACGTCCGCCGGGGCACGAACGACTTCGTCGCCGCCCGTTTCCTCGCCAAACGCGACACCTCGGCCGGCAACGCCTGGATCGAGGCCGGCTGGGCGGAGACCGGCTGGTCCGGCGACGGGCGCCAGCGCGTCTACACCTACGACACCAACACCCGCCGCTGGCAGTTCTACGACCAGTACCCGATCGGCGACGGCGACCGGATCTGGCTCTCCCTGACCGCCAGCGACGACCGCTCGTGGCAGGCGTGGCTCTGGTGGCACGACGCGTGGCGGCTGCTCACCACGCAGGCCCTCCCGCTGACCACCCACGCGCAGATCGAGCAGTACCTCGAGGTCTACGTGGACCCCGACCACCCCGGCGACTACCCGGTGCCGACCGTGACCGTGGACAACGTGCAGCTCAGGGCCGGCGACGGGCTGCACGCCTGGCGCGCCACCGTGCCGACCCTGACCAGCGTGCCCACCGACCGATTCTGCGTCGACTGGCAGACCAGCTACGACACCTGGGCCGCCGGCACCTGCCCCTGACCCGGGGACGCGCCGGCCCTGCCGGGCTGGCAGACCCCCGGCCGGCGATCCGCTGCCGGACCCGGCCTACAGGCCGCTGTAGGAGTGGAAGCCGCTGAGGAACAGGTTCACGCCGACCAGGTTCATCAGCATCGTGGCCCAGCCGAGGATGGCGATCCACGTCGCGGTGGAGCGCTTGACCGACGGGGTGGCGCGGGCGTGCAGGTAGCCGGCGTAGACGACCCAGCTGATGAAGGCCCACGTCTCCTTGGGATCCCAACCCCAGTAGCGGCCCCAGGCGGCCTCGGCCCAGATGGCGCCGGCGGCGACGCCGAAGGTCCAGATGGGGAAGGCGAACGCGTGCAGGCGGAAGGTGAGCCGCTCCAGGGCCTCCGCGCCCGGAACCCGGGCGCCGAGGGTGTACGGGAAGCTGCGCCGGCCCTTGTCGTACCCGGCGCGGATCAGGTACATCGCGGCTGCGACGAAGCCGACCAGGAAGGTGCCGGAGGCGAGGCACATCATCGAGATGTGTACCGCGAACCAGTACGAGTTCAGGGCCGGTACCAGGGGCGCGATGGGCGCGTACAGGACCATGCCGGCGACGCCCAGCAGCACCACCATCACCAGGGTGACGAACAGCCCGAGGTGGCGCAGATGGGTACGGCGGGCGAGCACGGCCAGCCACGCGGCGACGCCCACGAACGTGACGGTCAGCACGAACTCGTACATGTTGCCCCACGGCATGCGGTCGGCCGCGATGCCCCGGGAGACGAGCGTGACCAGGTGGGCGGCGGCGCCCAGGATCGTCACGGCGACGGCGGCGCGGCCGGCCAACCGGGCCCGGTCCACCCGCCCGGGGGCGGTGCCGGCGGGTACCCCGGCGGGGCCGTCGGCGCCGACCTCGACGCTGACCGGCGGGCCGCCGGCGCCGGCGAGTTCCCGCACGGCCGCCTTGGCGATCACGCCCCGGGCGCCGAAGGAGTACTCGGCGGCGTGGCAGATCATGGCGACCAGGTAGCTGAGCAGGGTGACCACGAGGAACTGGTCGGAGAGCGCGGCCATCTACTCAGGTCCTCTCGCGAGCAAGGCGAATTCGGCGGCGAAGCCGGGATGGTCGGAGCGGGCGAGCCCGCCGGACTCCACGATGGTAGTACTACCGCTCGTAGTGACGCGGAACCAGACCCGCCGGCGGCGGCCGGCGAGCGAGAGCATCAGGCCGGCGAGGAGCGCGGCGGTGCCGACCAGCACGATCTTCTCGCCCGGATCCCAGCGGATGGACAGGGTCGCGTACGGGCGGGTGCCGAGGAACTCGAGCGTCGTGCCGTCGTCCAGCGTCCACGACTCGCCGACCCGCAGCAGGTGCGGGGTGGGTTCCAGGCGCTTGAGCTGGCCGTTGGCGATCTGGCGCCCGTCCAGCCGGTAGACCGAGCCGGGGACGCCGGAATCCAGGCCCAGGTTGCCGCGGTACGCCCAGAGCATGATTCCCGGCGAGCGCTCGGCCGGGAAGGCGGACGCGGTCAGCGGCGGCTGGTCGGGGACGGTGGGCAGGTAGACGCCCTCGAAGGCGACCTGGAGGTTCGGGTCCCGGGCACCGGTCTTCGGGTCCACGTTGGTGTCCGGGAAGGCGGCGGCGCCCTCGCTGGTCATCATCGCGTCCTTCGAGAGGAACGGCGCCACCGTGGTCTGCGACTGCCCGTACCGGTCGGTGTACCGCAGCACCGGCGCGTACCCGTGACCGAGCAGGTACACGTTGGCGCCGGAGAGCCGCAGCGGGTGGTTCACCGCGAAGGAGGACGACCGGTCGGCGCCCGACCCGGTGACCGCCACCGTGGCGGTGTACGAGGCGGGCTGGCCGGTCTCCTGGTAGGTGGCCTCGAACCCGGTCAGTTCCAGGCAGAACGGCGGCAGGCCGGCGCCGCTGACACGGGCCCCCAGGCCGTACTCGTCGTACTGCTGGAGGCTGTTGCAGAACGCCTTCTCCGGACCGGCGACGAGCAGGCGGTTCGCGTGCCAGCCCCACCAGGAGCCGACGGCCACGCCGATCAGGACCACCACCAGGGAGTAGTGGAAGATCAGGTTGCCGGTCTCCTTGAGGTATCCCTTCTCGGCGGAGACGGTGAGCGCGCCGTCCGGCGCGGTGCGGGTCACGACCCGCCAGCGCCGCCCCCGCAGCATCCGGTGCAGCGCCGCCGCCACCTCGGCCGGCGCACCCGCCCGCTCGCCCGACGAGGAGAACGGCAGGCGGTCCAGGCGGTGCGGGGCATCCGGGGGCCGGGCGCGCAGGGCGCGGGTGTGGTCCCGCAGGCGGGGCACGATGCAGCCGACCAGCGAGCCGAACAGTAGCAGGTAGATCGCCGCGAACCAGGGCGAACTGTAGACGTCGAAGCCCCACAGCCGGTCCAGCACCGGTGCCAGATCCGGGTGAGCGGTGAAGTAGGCGGTGACCTTCTCGACCGCGACGTTGCGCTGCGGCAGAACCGACCCGGGCACCGCCGCCACCGCGAGCAGGAACAGCAGGACCAGCGCGGTACGCATGCTGGTGAGCTGCCGCCACGAGTTGCGCACCAGCGCGACCAGCGGGTTCGCCCGGCCGCCTGGGGTGGGCGGCGCGGGCGGGGCCGGCGGGGACTCGACGGTGGTCATCAGATGCTCACCTCGCCGGCGCCCACCGTGGTCTGGAGCCAGATGATGAAGTCCGCCCAGCCCCCGGTGACCAGCGCGACCCCGACCGCGATGAGCAGCGCGCCACCGACCCGGGTGACCCAGCGGCTGTGCCGGCGGACCGCCTTGAACACCCCGATCAGGCGGCGGAAGCCGAGCCCGAACACCACGAACGGCAGGCCGAGCCCCAGGCAGTACGCGATGGCGAGGGTGACCGCCCGGCCGCTCTGCCCGCTCATCGACGCCAGGCCGAGCACGGCGCCGAGGGTCGGGCTGACGCACGGCGCCCAGGACAGCGCGAACACGGCGCCGAAGACGGGCGCGCCGACCAGCCCGGCGGCCGGCAGCCGGTGGACGCGGAACTCGCGTTGCAGCCCGGGAACCACCCCGAGGAACGCCAGCCCCAGCACGATGACCAGCACGCCGACGCCGACCTGCACGGCCCGGTCGTGCTGGAGCAGCAACCGGCCGGCCTCGGCGGCCAGCACGCTGGTGAGCACGAACACGGCGCTGAACCCGGCGATGAACAGGGCGGTGCCGGCCAGGACGCGGCCCCGGAAGCGGGGCTTGGCGTCCAGCGCGGCGTCGAGGTCGGCGCCGGCCAGGCCGGTCACGTACGACAGGTAGCCGGGCACCAGCGGCAGCACGCACGGGGAGAGGAAGCTGACCAGGCCGGCCAGCGCGGCGGCGCCCAGGGCCAGCAGCAGCGGTCCGCTCTGCGCCGCGTTGGCGAACGCCGCACCCATCAGCGGGCCCCCGCGGGCGCCGGCTCGGCGGCGATCCGGCCCACCACGGCGGCCAACTCGTCCTCGGTGACCGCTTGGCGGATCATCGCGGCGACGTTGCCGGCGCGGTCCACCACCACGGTGACCGGCGGCACGGTGACCGGCGGCAGGTCCCGGAAGCCCAGCGCCAGCCTGCTCGCCGGGTCGAAGATGCTCGGGTACTCGTGCCGGCCGGCCTCGAACGCCTTCGCCGTGTCCCGGTCGTCCCGCACGTTGATGCCCACGAACCCGACGCCCCGGTCCTTGTACTTGGCGTAGACGCCGGCCAGGTCGTCGGCCTCGGCGCGGCAGGGCGGGCACCAGGAGCCCCAGAAGTTCACCACGACCACCTGCCCGCGCTGCTGGGCCAGGTCGTACCGGTCACCGGTGAGCGTCTCGCCGGCCAGGGCGGGCGCGGCCGGTCGCTTCCCGGCGGTGCACCGCACCCAGTGGTCCGCGCCGGTGGTGCACTCCGCGCCCGAGCCGCCCGGTGAGCCGGTGCAGCCGGCCAGCGCGAGCGCGGCGGCCAGCAGCGGCGGCACGAACCGGCGCATCACGCCCCCTTGGCGGTCCGGGCGCCGGGTGACATGGCGACCAGGTGCGCCGCCGGCTCCGAATACCCGATGCCGACCAGTTTGGCGCCCTCGAAGTGGAACGAGGTGAGGCTGGCCAGCCCGCACTGGCGGCGGCGCGGGTCGTGCCAGAGCCGCTTCTTCTCGGCGAACCGGCGCAGCGTCCAGATCGGAAGCTGGTGCGAGACGCACACCGCCTCGTGCCCCTCGGCCGCCTGGCGGGCGGCGTGCAGGGCGGCGAACATCCGCTCGGCGATCGTCCGGTACGGCTCGCCCCAGGACGGGGTGACCGGATCGCGCATGATCCACCAGTTGCGCGGGTCGCGGAAGGCGCCGTCGCCGTAGGAGGCCCGCTTGCCCTCGAAGAAGTTCGCGCTCTCGATCAGCCGCTCGTCCACCGCCACCGGCAGGTTGAACTGGGCGGCGATCGGCTCGGCGGTCTGCTGGGCGCGCTCCAGCGGGCTGGCCACCACGTAGGTGACGTCCCGGTCGGCGAGCGCCTGGGCGGCCGCCTTGGCCATCTGGTGCCCGAGCGGGGAGAGCTTGAAGCCGGGGAGCCGGCCGTAGAGGATCTTCTCCGGGTTGTGCACCTCGCCGTGCCGCAGCACGTGCACCACCGTGTTGGTCACCGCGCACCCCCACCCCGGGCGGCCGCCGCAGCCGCCGCGGCCACCGGCAGCGCCGCCTCGATCGCCCCGACCGCCTCCGCGTCCAGCGCCGCCGAGACGAACCACGCCTCGTACGCGCTGGGCGGCAGGTAGACGCCGTTGGCGAGCATCGCGTGGAAGAACGCCCGGAAGGCGGCCACGTCCTGGCGCTGGGCGCCGGCGTAGTCGGTCACCTCGTCATCCGGGCTGGCCGGCGGGGCGGTGAAGAAGACCGAGAACATGTTGCCGGCGCAGGAGAGGCGGTGCGGCACACCCTCCTTGCTCAGCGCCCGGGACGCCAGCGTGCCGATCTGCTCGGCCAGCGCGCCGAGCCGCCGGTACACGCCGTCGTCGCACAGCCGCAGGGTGGCCAGGCCGGCGGCGCAGGCGAGCGGGTTCCCGGAGAGGGTGCCGGCCTGGTAGACCGGCCCGGCCGGCGCGAGCCGCTCCATGATCTCCGCCCGGCCGCCGAACGCGGCCGCCGGCAGCCCGCCACCCATCACCTTGCCGTACGTGTAGAGGTCGGCGTCCACCGGTTCCAGGCCGGCCCAACCGGACCGGGAGACCCGGAACCCGGTCATCACCTCGTCCAGGATGAGCAGGGCGCCGTGCGCGTGCGCGATCTCGGCGAGGCCGGCGTTGAAGCCGTCGCGCGGGGCGATCACGCCCATGTTGCCGGCCGCGGCCTCGGTGATGACCGCCGCGATCTGCTCCCCGGCCAGCGCGAACGCCTCGCGCACCGCGGCCAGGTCGTTGTACGGCAGCACGATCGTCTCGCTGGCGGCCGCGCCGGTCACGCCGGGCGAGTCGGGCAGGCCCAGCGTGGCGACCCCGGAGCCGGCCGAGGCGAGCAGCGCGTCCACGTGCCCGTGGTAGCAGCCCGCGAACTTCACGATCTTGGACCGGCCGGTCCAGCCCCGGGCCAGCCGGATCGCCGACATCGTCGCCTCGGTGCCGGAGTTCACCAGCCGGACCCGCTCCACCGGGGTCCGGGCGACGATCTCCTCCGCCAGGTCCACCTCACCGGGGGTGGGCGTGCCGAAGCTGGTGCCGCGGGCGGCCGCCGCCTGCACCGCCGAGACCACCTCCGGGTGCGCGTGCCCGAGGATCAGCGGCCCCCAGGAGCTGACCAGGTCGGCGTACCGGCGGCCGTCCGCGTCGAACAGCCACGGACCGTTGCCGCGGACCATGAACCGGGGCGTGCCGCCGACCGAGCGGAACGCGCGTACCGGCGAGTTCACCCCGCCCGGCACCAGGGCGCGGGCGCGGTTGAACAGGGCCTCGGAGGTCGGCGCTTGGGCCGGATACTGGTCAGTCACGATCCACCCATTCTGCCAACGTCGCCGGCGACGGCACCCGCCGGGGCGACCCGCGGGGGTGGGCCGCCGCCGATCAACGTGCGCCACCGGCGGATCACGCTAGGCTGATCGGGTGGAGCGTCCCGAACTGTCGATATCGGTGCAGCGCACCCCCGGCGAGGCGGTGGTCAACCTCGCCGGCGAGATCGACATGCTCACCGCGAACCGGCTATCCACGGCCGTCAATGACGTTCTGGCCGAGCCGCCGCCGCGGATCGTGCTCAACCTGGCGGGCGTCACGTTCTGCGACTCGCAAGGGCTCGGCACGCTGGTCGTGCTCAGCCGCAAGGCCACCACCGCGCAGAGCGTGCTGGTACTCACGAACGTCGGCGAATTCCTGCTCCGCGTGCTGGACATCACCGGCCTGCGCTCCGCACTGATGATCCGCAACGACGCGACGACCGGCTGAGACCAGCCCCAGCCCAGGCACACTCCGCACCGACTCAGCCCGGCGACCCCCACCTCGCCTCCTCCAGCAGCCGGACCGCCTCCCGCGCGGCGGCCGTCGGCTCGGCCGACCGGTCATGCAACACCGCCACCGCCGCGTCAACCGCCTTCGTCAGCGCCCGGTGGCGGGCCTGCGCGTCCCGCAACTCGGCCTCCCGCTGCCGCACCTGCTGGGCCTTGCTCCACAGGTCCACGAAAATCGAAACCTTCGCCCGCAGCACCCACGGGTCGAACGGCTTGGTCAGGTAGTCCACCGCGCCGACGGCGTACCCGCGCAGGGCCAACTCGGCGTCCCGGTCCGCCGCGGTCAGGAAGATGATCGGCACGTGCCGGGTACGCTCCCGCCGCTTGATGTGGCTGGCCGTCTCGAAGCCGTCCATGTCCGGCATCTGCGCATCCAGCAGGATCACCGCGAAGTCGTCCACCAGCAACTGCTTCAGCGCGGCCTCGCCGCTCTCCACCGCCACCGGCTCGACCGGCAGGCCCTGGAGAATCGCCTCCAGGGCGAGCAGATTCTCCCGCCGGTCATCAACCAACAGCGCCTTCGCCACCTCACTCACAGAGTTGACCTTTCGTTCACGACTGCGGTGCTTCCTCCGCAACCACCAGCGCTCCGGGCGCTCCTCGCGCTCACAGAGTTGACCTTTCGTTCACGACTGCGGTGCTTCCTCCGCAACCACCAGCGCTCCGGGCGCTCCTCGCGCTCACAGAGTTGACCTTTCGTTCACGACTGCGGTGCTTCCTCCGCAACCACCAGCGCTCCGGGCGCTCCGGGCGCTCCGGGCGCTCCTCGCGCTCACGCTGAACCCCCTGCCGGGCGGGGGTTGCCGCTGACCCAGCCGGCCATCAGGGCCATCAGCTCGTCCAGGTCCACCGGCTTGGTGATGTAGTCGCTGGCGCCGGCCACCAGGGCGGACTCCCGGTCGCCGGGCATCGCCTTGGCGGTGAGGAAGACCACCGGCAGGTCGGCGAAGCGGTGGTTGCGCCGGATCGCCCGGGTCGTCTCGTAGCCGTCCTGGTCGGGCATCATCGCGTCCATCAGCACCAGATCCACCTCCGGGTGCTCGGCCAGCAGCCGGACCCCGTCCGCGCCGTTGTCCGAGTACAGGACCTTCATGCCGTGCAGCTCCAGGGCGCTGGTCAGGGCGAACACGTTCCGCACGTCGTCGTCGATGATCAGGATGGTGGCGCCGTCGAGCTGGTGGGCGGCGGCCGGGGTGACTCGCCGCTGCGCCACCTCGTCGACCGGGCGCAGGGCCGGCGGCGGCACCTCCGCCGGCGCGCTGACCTGCGGCACCGGGGACGGCAGCGGCACCGGTGCCACCGTCTCCGGCGTCAGCACGTCCGGGATCCGGAGCGTGAACGTCGAGCCCTGCCCGGGGTTGGACTCCACGGTGATCGTGCCGCCCAGCAGCCGGGCCAGGTCCCGGCTGATCGACAGGCCCAGCCCGGTGCCGCCGTACCGCCGGCTGGTGGTGCCGTCGGCCTGCTGGAAGGCATCGAAGATCAGCGAGAGTTTGTCGTTCTCGATGCCGACGCCGGTGTCGCTGACCGAGAACGCGATCGCGGTGCGCGCCGCCGCCAGCCCCGGCGTGGCGGCCGCCGCGCCCGGATTCACCGCGGTGATGTCCAGCGTGACCGCGCCCGCGTCGGTGAACTTCACCGCGTTGGACAGCAGGTTGCGCAGGATCTGCTGGAGCCGCTGGGCGTCCGTGACCAGGGACTCCGGCAGGTCCGGGCCGAGCCGGACGGCGAACTGGAGCCCCTTCTCCTCGGCCTGCGGCGCGAACGCCTGCTCCACGTAGCCGCGGATCTCGGCGAACCGCACCTCGCTCGGCGTGACGTCCATCCGGCCCGCCTCGATTTTCGACACGTCCAGAATGTCGTCGATCAGCGAGAGCAGGTCCGAGCCGGCGCTGTGGATCGTCCGGGCGAACTCGATCTGCTTCTCGGTCAGGTTCGTGTCCGGGTTCTCGGCCAGCAGCCGGGCCAGCAGCAGCACCGAGTTCAGCGGGGTGCGCAGCTCGTGGCTCATGTTCGCCAGGAACTCCGACTTGTACGCCGACGCGGCGGTCAGCTGCTGCGCCTTCTCCTCCAGGCCGATCCGGGCCAGCTCGATCTCCCGGTTCTTGTTCTCGATGTTGACGTTCTGCTCGCTCAGCAGCGCCGCCTTCTCCTCCAGCTCCGCGTTGGTGCGCTGCAACTCCGCGGACTGGGCCTGCATCTCCTGCGCCAGCCGCTGGGACTGGGCCAGCAGCCCCTCGGTCCGCCGGTTGGCCAGGATCGTGTTCAGCGCCACGCCGATCGTGCTGACCAGCCGCTCCAGGAACTCCAGGTGCAGCTCGGAGAAGGTGTCCACCGAGGCGAACTCGATGACGCCGAGCAGCTCGCCCTCGAACAGGACCGGCAGCACCACGTGGTCACGGGGGCGCACGTCGACGATCCCGGACCGGACCGCCAGCCCGCCCGAGTACGAGGTGGTGACCCGGATCGTGCGCCGGGACACCGCCGCCTGCCCGACGAGCCCCTCGCCGGGCGCGAAGCGCACGTCCTCGCCGTGCGCCACGTACCCGTACGAGCCGGCCAGCCGCAGCCGGGTGGTGGCCTGCTCGGCCTCGCTGAGGAAGAACGCGCCGAGCTGCGCGTCGGTCAGCGGGGTCACCTCCGCCATGATCATGCGGCAGACCTCGGTGGTGTCCCGCTGCCCCTGTAGCAGCCCGCCGATGCGGGCCAGGTTCGAGTCCAGCCAGCCCTGCTCCGCGTTCTTCTTCGTGGTCTCGCGGAGCGTCACGATCATCTGGTTGATGTTGTCCTTCAGCTCCCCGACCTCGCCCTGCGCCTCGACCGTGATCCGCTGGGTCAGGTCGCCGCGGGTCACCGAGGTGGACACCTCGGCGATCGCGCGCAGCTGGGTGGTGAGCGTGGAGGCGAGCTGGTTCACGTTCTCGGTGAGGTCCTGCCAGGTGCCCGCGACGCCCTTGACCTGCGCCTGGCCGCCCAACTTGCCCTCGACGCCGACCTCCCGGCCGACCCGGGTGACCTCCTGGGCGAACGAGGAGAGCTGGTCGACCATCGTGTTGACGGTGCTCTTCAGCTCCAGGATCTCGCCCTGGGCCGCCACCGTGATCTTCTGCGACAGGTCGCCCTTGGCCACCGCCGTGGTGACGCTGGCGATGTTGCGGACCTGCGCGGTCAGGTTGGACGCCATCGAGTTGACGTTGTCGGTCAGGTCCCGCCAGGTACCGGCGACGCCGCGCACCTGCGCCTGGCCGCCCAACTTGCCCTCGGTACCCACCTCCCGGGCCACCCGGGTCACCTCGTCCGCGAACGAGGACAACTGGTCCACCATCGTGTTGACCGTGTTCTTCAGCTCCAGGATCTCGCCCTGCGCGTCCACGGTGATCTTCTGGGACAGGTCGCCCCCGGCGACGGCGGTCGAGACCTGCGAGATGTTCCGCACCTGGGCGGTCAGGTTGGACGCCATGAAGTTCACGTTGTCCGTGAGGTCCCGCCAGGTACCGGCGACGCCGCGCACCTGCGCCTGGCCGCCCAACTTGCCCTCGGTGCCCACCTCACGGGCCACCCGGGTCACCTCGTCCGCGAACGAGGACAACTGGTCCACCATCGTGTTGACCGTGTTCTTCAGGGCGAGGATCTCGCCCCGGGCGTCCACCGTGATCTTCTGCGACAGGTCGCCCTTGGCCACCGCCGTGGTGACGCTGGCGATGTTGCGGACCTGGTCGGTGAGGTTGGACGCCATCGAGTTGACGTTGTCGGTCAGCGCCTGCCAGGTACCCGAGACGCCCTTCACCTGCGCCTGGCCGCCCAACTTGCCCTCGGTACCCACCTCCCGGGCCACCCGGGTCACCTCGTCCGCGAACGAGGACAGCTGGTCCACCATCGTGTTCACGGTGTCCTTCAGCTCCAGGATCTCGCCCCGGGCGTCCACCGTGATCTTCTGCGACAGGTCACCCCGCGCCACCGCGGTCGACACCTGCGAGATGTTGCGGACCTGCGCGGTCAGGTTGCCGGCGAGCTGGTTCACGTTCTCCGTCAGGTCCCGCCAGGTGCCCGCCACGCCGCGCACCTGCGCCTGGCCGCCCAACTTGCCCTCGGTACCCACCTCCCGGGCCACCCGGGTCACCTCGTCCGCGAACGAGGACAGCTGGTCCACCATCGTGTTCACGGTGTCCTTCAGCTCCAGGATCTCGCCCTGCGCCGCCACCGTGATCTTCTGCGACAGGTCGCCCTTGGCCACCGCCGTGGAGACCTGCGCGATGTTGCGGACCTGCGCGGTCAGGTTCGACGCCATCGAGTTGACCGAGTCGGTGAGGTCCTTCCAGGTGCCGGCCACGTTCGGCACCACCGCCTGGCCGCCGAGATTGCCCTCGGTGCCCACCTCGCGGGCCACCCGGGTCACCTGCTCGGCGAACAGCCGCAGCGTGTCGGTCAGCCCGTTCATCGTGCGGGCCAGCTCGGCGACCTCGCCCTTCGCCGACACGGTGATCTTCTGGGACAGGTCGCCGCGGGCCACCGCGGTCGCCACCTGGGAGATCGAGCGCACCTGGTAGGTCAGGTTCGACGCCATGGTGTTCACCGAGTCGGTGAGGTCCTTCCAGGTGCCGGCGACGCCGCGCACGTCCGCCTGGCCGCCCAGCTCGCCCTCGGTACCCACCTCGCGGGCCACCCGGGTCACCTCGTCCGCGAACGAGGACAGCTGGTCCACCATCGTGTTCACGGTGCGCCCGATGCGCAGGAACTCGCCGCGCAGCGGCCGCCCGTCGATCTCCAGCGCCATGTGCTGGGACAGGTCGCCCTCGGCCACCGCCACGATCACCCGGGCGATCTCCGTGGTGGGCCGGCCCAGGTCGTCGATCAGGGCGTTCACCGCGCGGACCCCGTCCGCCCAGGCCCCGTCGTAGACCTCCTCGTCCATCCGCTCGGTCAGCCGGCCCTCCCGGCCGACCACCCGGCTGATCCGCACGAAGTCCCGGCTGCGCCGCTCCTGCAACGCCGCGACCTCGTTGAACGCGTCCGCTACGGTGCCCGGGGCGCCGCCGCGCCGGGGTAGCCGCACGCTGAAGTCGCCCCGGCCCAGCCGGTGCAGCGCCTCGGCCAACTCGGCCAGGACCGCATCGTCGGCCTCGGGTCTGGCGGATTTCAGCTGCTTGGCGCCTGTCATAAGATCCTCGCTGCTCTTCTCGCTCACGCGGTCGTGCCCGGGGACCATCATCCCGCTTCCCGGCCGGGCGACGCGACCGCGCAGGTTGGAACATCGGGCCGAGTCGGTACAGACTGCTAACCGTGCCCGCCGAGGTCATCCGCCGCATCCGGCTGCCCGCAGATCGCCGTACCCCGGCCGCCGCCCGGGCGGTGGTCCGCACGGTGCTGGCCGAGGCCGACCTGCCCGGGCTGCTGGACGAGGCGCTCCTGCTGACCACGGAGCTGACCACCAACGGCGTCGTGCACGCGGGCACCGAACTGGACGTGGAGGTGGTCGCCGACGGCCAGGGCCTCACGGTCACCGTCATGGACTTCGCCGCCGGCCCGGCCGGGCAGCTCCGGCTGGCACGTACCGGGGCGGCGCGGTCCGACAGCCCGACCGGTGCGCCGAAGCCGCCCGCGGCGCCGGCATTCGGCAACATGGCCGCCGCGGCCGCGGCCGCCGCCGAGCTGTCCGAGCGCGGCCGGGGCCTGCTGCTCGTCGACCACTTCGCCAGCCGCTGGGGCACCACCCACCACGCCGGTGGCAAGGGCGTCTGGTTCCGCCTCGACCGGCAGCGCCAGACCGCCGCCGAGGCCGTGCCGGTACCCGAGGCCGGGCCGACCCCGAGCGTCGGCGCGCTCACCTCGCTGCTCCAGGTCGCCCCCGAGCCGCAGGGCGAGGAGCCGGCCGCCGACTTCGCCGGCCGGCTGCTCGGCCGCCTCGCCGAACTGATCGGCGCCGCGGGCGGCGTGGTCCGCCTGGACCGCGCCGACGGGGCCGGCCCGCGCATCCTCGCCCGCTACGGCCGCCCGCCCAGCCCCAGCACCGAGTCCCTGCGCGTCCCCCTCGCCGTGAACCGCCCGTACCTGGGCGAGCTGGAGCTGGACTCGCCGCCCACCGCGTACGCCCGGCCGCTGGCCGGCATGGTCGCCGACCGGATCGCGCTGACCATCGAGACCGACCGGCTGCGCCGCGCCGACCTGCGCCGGCAGGGCTGGCTCACCTTCCTCGCGGAGTGCAGCGAACTGCTCGCCCAGTCCCTCGACGTCGAGCTGACCATGGCGCTGATCCCCCAGCTCGTGGTCCCCCGGCTCGGCCAGTGGTGCGCGGTGCACATCGCGGACGCGTGGGGCGAGCTGAACCTCACCGCCGCCGCCCACGCCGACGAGTCGGCCCTACCGCAGCTCTACGCGACCCTGCGCGAATCCGGGCCCGACTCGATCGCCGCCCGGCTCCGGCAGACGGCCCGCGCCGGTGCCCAGATCCCGCTCCCCGACGGCTTCGCGGTCCCGCTGGTCGCCCGCGGGCAGCGGCTGGGCACCCTGTCCGTGGGTCGCCAGGCCGGCCCCCGCCACGACGTGGAGGAGATCGCCGTCCTGGAGGACGTCGCCCGCCGGGCCGCCCTGGCCATCGACAACGCCCGCATCCACGCCGAGCGGCGCCGGGTCGCGCACACGCTCCAGCAGTCGCTGCTCCCGCCGGTCCTGCCGGTGGTCAAGGGCATCGGCCTGGCCGCCGAGTACGTGCCGACCGGGGACGACGCCGAGGTCGGCGGCGACTTCTACGACGTCATCCCGCTGCCCGACAACCGCTGGCTGGTCGTGGTCGGCGACGTCTCCGGCAAGGGGGTGCAGGCGGCCACCGTCACCGGCCTGGTCCGGGACGTCATCCGGGTCCTCGTCCGCGACGGGCGCCCCCTGCCGGACGCCCTCGCCCGGGTCAACGACACGCTGGTCGAGCGCGGAGGGGGCCGCTTCTGCACCCTCGCCGTCGCGGAACTCGGCCTCGCCGGGGACGCCCTGGACGTCAACCTCCACCTCGCCGGCCACCAGCAGCCCGTGCTGGTCCGCGCGGACGGCCGGGCCGGTTACGTCGGCGCCGGCGGCACCGCCCTGGGCCTGCTCGACACGGTGAAGACCCCGAGCACCGCGGTCCCGCTGCGGCCGGGCGACTCGCTGATCTTCTACACCGACGGCGTCACGGAACGCCGCCGCGGGCGGGAACTGTTCGGCCTCGACCGCCTCCGCGCCGCCGCCGCCCCGCTGGCCGGCTACTCCGCCGACGTGGTCGCCGCCCGCCTGCGGGCCACCACGCTCGGCTTCTCCACCGAACCGCCCCGCGACGACATCGCCATCCTCGTCATCCGCAACGACACCTGACCGGGCGCCGGAGGGCGCGCCGCGATCAGGGGGCGGGGAGGCGGCCCGGGGAGAGGCGGTTCCGCGGGTCGAACCGCTCCTTGACCCGGCGCAGCATCGGCAGGGACGGCGGCTCGCCCCACAGGTCGACCGCCTCGCGGATCCGTGGCGGTGCGGACAGGACCAGGCAGGTGCCGCCCCGGGCCAGCAGGACCCGGCGGACCGCGGTCACCACCTCCGCCACCCGGTCGGCGGGGGTGTCGGCGGGCAGCGCCGCGTGCACGACGCCCATGCCGGCGCCCCCGCGGACCGGGACCGTGGCCCCGGCGGAGTCGCGCAGCGCGTAGACGGCGGCGTGCAGGTCGGCGATGGGCACGGCGAGTTGGAGGGCGACCTCGCCGGGGCCGAACGGGTACCGGCCCCACCAGTGCGGCGCCTCGGCGTGCACGGCGGCGTCGGCGGCGAGCAGGCGGGCGACCGACTCGGCGCGGGCCGCGACCCCGCTCGCGGTGCCCTCGAGGAGGACCGCGAGCGTGCCGGGACCGGGGAGGCCGTACGGGCCGCGCTGGCGCGGCACCAGGGCGCGGGGCGTGCCGGGCAGGTCCATCTCGACCGCGGAGGGCAGGACGCCGGTGCCGAGCAGCTCGCCGACGAGGTCGTGGACCTCCAGCGGGGTCCAGACGGAGCGGGTCACCCAGGCGCGGGCCGGCGGGGTGGGGTGCAGGCGGAAGCGGGCGGCGACCAGCACGGCGAGCGTTCCGTAGGAGCCGCAGAGCAGGCGGGTGCCGTTCGGGTGGCCGCCGCGATCGGCCTCGTCGGTGCGTACCACCGCGCCGTCCGGGCCCACGTACGTGGCGCCGAGCAGCAGTTCGGCGGGCGGGCCGTAGCGGTGCCGCAGCGGCCCGGACTCGCCGGTGGCGACCAGGCCGCCGATGGTGCCCCCGGACGCCACCGAGGGCGGGTCCAGGCAGAGCCGGTGACCGGTGCGGGCCAGGTGGGCGGTGACCGCGGTGATCGGGGTACCGGCCCCGAACTCGGCGGCCAGCTCGGCCGGGCGGTGGGCCCGGACGCCGGAGAGTCGCCGGGTCTCCAGCACGATGTCGACCCCCGCAGGCGTGAGCCCCCACTCCAGCTTCGAGCCAGAGCCGCGGGCGAGCACCCCGAGGTCGTACTCCTCCGCCACGCCGAGCACCGCGCTGACCTGGTCGGTGGCGGCGGGCGCGACGACCCAGCGCGGCGCCGCGTCCACGATCCGGTCGCCGGCCCCGGCGGTGTACGCGCCACCGGCACCACAGATCTTGGTCAGCTCGCGCAGGACAGCGCCTCCGGCCACCGCCACCCCGCTCCCCCCGGCGCATCGATTGGACCGAACAGAGATTGTCACCCCGCTTCCCCGACCGGGCTATCGTACACGTGTTCGAAAGCCCCGCCAGGTACGGTAACCCGGTGACCACGAACTCGCCACCCGCCGCCAAGCGGATCCCCGCCGAGCGCACCCACCACGGCGACACGGTCGTCGACGAGTACGCCTGGCTCAAGGACCGGGAGGACCCGGACACCATCGCGTACCTGACGGCGGAGAACGCGTACACCGAGGCGGCCACCGCCCACCTGGCCGGCCTGCGCGAACGGGCGTTCGGCGAGATCAAGTCGCGGACCCTGGAGACCGACCTCTCCGTGCCCACCCGCAAGGGCGGGTACTGGTACTACACCCGCACCGAGCAGGGCAGGCAGTACGGCATCCAGTGCCGGCGGGCCGTGCGCCCGGGCGAGGTGGACCCGCCCGCGAGCGACGGCGGCCCGCTGGACGGCGAGGAGGTGCTGCTGGACGGCAACGCGCTCGCCGAGGGGCACGACTTCTTCGCGCTCGGTACGTTCGACGTCAGCCCGGACGGGCGCTGGCTGGCGTACTCCACCGATCTGCGCGGCGACGAGCGGTTCACCCTGCGGATCAAGGATCTGCGCACCGGCGAGCTGCTGCCCGACGAGGTCACCGACACCTCGTACGGCAGCGCGTGGTCGGCCGACGGCGGCGCGCTGTTCTACCTGACGGTGGACGAGGCGTGGCGCCCGCACCGGGTGTGGCGGCACGCCGTCGGC
Organism: Rhizomonospora bruguierae; assembly: GCF_018397995.1. Taxonomy (GTDB): domain Bacteria; phylum Actinomycetota; class Actinomycetes; order Mycobacteriales; family Micromonosporaceae; genus Rhizomonospora; species Rhizomonospora bruguierae. Next base: position 32,855 of record NZ_BBQH01000015.1, on the reverse strand, counting down.
AAGCCGGCCGCGGACGACGTGACGGTGTACGAGGAGCCGGACGAGCGGTTCTGGGTGGGCGTCGAACTCACCCGCTCCGAGCGGTATGTCGTCATCGACATCCACAGCAAGGTGACCAGCGAGGTGCGGGTCATCCCGGCGGACGAGCCGGCCGCCGAGCCGGTGGTGGTGGCCCCGCGCCGGCAGGGCGTCGAGTATTCGGTCGAGCATCATGGTGACCGCTTCCTCATCCTGCACAATGCCGACGCGGAGGACTTCGCGCTGGCGTACACGTCGGCCTCCGCGCCCGGCGACTGGCTGCCGCTGATCGCGCACTCTCCCGGTACCCGCCTGGAGTCGGTGGACGCGTTCGCCGACCACGTCGTGGTGTCGCTGCGCAGCGACGGGCTCACCGGCGTCCGGGTGCTGCCGGGGGACGCGGACCCGGCCGGCGGTTACGACATCGAGTTCCCCGAGCCGCTGTACTCGGTCGGGCTGGACAGCAACCCCGAGTACGCCGGCCGGTCCCTCCGGCTGCGGTACGCCTCGCTGGTCACGCCCGACTCGGTGTACGACTACGACCTGGTCACCCGGCAGCTGGTGCTGCGCAAGCGCAAGCCGGTGCTCGGCGGGTACGACCCGGAGCGGTACGAGCAGCACCGGGAGTGGGCGGTGGCGGACGACGGCACCCGGGTGCCGATCTCCGTGGTGGCGCGCAAGGGCACCCCGCGCGACGGCTCGGCGCCCGCGGTGCTCTACGGGTACGGCTCGTACGAGGCGTCGCTGGACCCCTGGTTCTCGATCGCCCGGCTCTCGCTGCTGGACCGCGGGGTCGTGTTCGCGGTGGCGCACGTGCGCGGCGGCGGCGAACTGGGCCGGCGCTGGTACGAGCAGGGCAAGTTCCTGGCCAAGCGCAACACGTTCACCGACTACGTGGCGTGCGCCCGCCACCTGGTCAAGACCGGCTGGACCACCGCCGACCGGCTGGTCGCCCGCGGTGGTTCGGCCGGCGGGCTGCTGATGGGCGCCGCGGTCAACCTGGCCCCGGAGGCGTTCGCCGGTGTCGTCGCCGAGGTGCCGTTCGTGGACCCGCTGACCTCGATCCTGGACCCGTCCCTGCCGCTCACGGTCATCGAGTGGGAGGAGTGGGGCAACCCGCTGGAGTCGGCCGAGTTCTACCACTACCTCAAGGGCTACTCGCCGTACGAGAACGTCGCCGACCTGCCGTACCCGCCGATCCTGGCGCTGACCAGCCTGAACGACACCCGCGTGCTGTACCACGAGCCGGCCAAGTGGGTGGCGCGGCTGCGCGCGGTGGCCCCGCGCGGCTCGTACCTGCTGAAGACCGAGATGGGTGCCGGCCACGGCGGCCCGAGCGGCCGGTACGACTCGTGGCGCGAGGAGGCGTTCATCATCGCCTGGATCCTGGACCGCTTCGGGCTGTCCTCCTGAGCGCCGGGGGCGCCGCCTGAACCCCCGCAAGGCCGCCTGAACAACGGGGGCGCTGGCTGAGAACACCGGCGGCGGCGCCCGAACACGCACGGCGCCGCTGAGCACCGGGGGCGCTGTGCCGGCAGGCCGGCGGCCCCGTCCCCGGCGGCCCCTCCCGGCGGCCCGGTCGCGTCGGATCAGGGGACGAGGACGCCGGCGAGGAGCGCGGGGTCGATGTTGCCGCCGGTCAGCACGGCCACGGCGCGCCCGGCGGGCAGTTCGGCCCGGTGGCGCAGGTAGGCGGCCACCGCCACCGCGCCGCTGGGCTCCACCACCAGGCGGGCGTTGCGGGCGAGCAGGCCGATCGCGTCCAGGATCTCCTCGTCGGTGACCGTGACGATGCGGTCCAGGTGGGCCTGGAGGTGGGCGAGGGTCAGCTCGGAGAGTTGGGCGCGCAGCCCGTCCGCGACGGTGCGGTAGGTCCGCTCGACCGGCCAGGGGCGCAACTCGCCCGCCTCGAGCGACTCGCAGGCGTCCGCGGCGTACTCCGGCTCCACGCCGATGACCGTGGCGGACGGCTTCAGCGCCTTGACGGCGGTCGCCACCCCGGAGGCGAGCCCGCCGCCGCTGACCGGGACGAGCACCAGGTCCACGTCGGGCTGATCCTCGACGATCTCCAGCCCGATCGTGCCCTGCCCGGCGATGACGTTCGGGTGGTCGAACGGCGGGATCATCGTGAGGCCGCGCTCCCCGGCGAGGCGCTCGGCGGCGCTGACCCGCTCGACCGGCGGCACCAGCACCACCTCGGCGCCCAGCGCCCGGCACGCGTCGACCTTCACGGCGGTGGTGACGTCCGGCATCACCACCACGCAGGGGACGCCGAAGTCGCGGGCGGCGTAGGCGAGCGCCTGCGCGTGGTTGCCGGAGGAGTGGGCGATCACCCCGCGGGCGCGCCGGTCCGCGTCCAGCCGGGAGACCGCGTGGTACGCCCCGCGCTGCTTGAAGGCGCCGATCGGCTGGAGGTTCTCCGGCTTGACCTGGAGCCCTTCCGCCCACGGGCAGGGCAGCAGCGGGGTACGCACGGCGACCCCGGCGATCGACTTGGCCGCGGCCCGGATGTCATCGAGCGAGATGAGCTCCATGGCGACCATCGTGCCAGCCCCCCGCGCGGCGCGGCTATGTCGTGCGCAACTCCTCGACCGCGGTCGCTGGCCGCAGGAACAGCAGCCCGACGCCGACCACCGCGAGCGCGGCGGCCACCGCGAGCCCACCGAGCAGGGCCAGGTCGGCCAGCGGCACCGGGATCTGCCGCACGAACGACGGTACGTGCACGACCACCTCGGTCGTGCAGTCGGCGCTGGTGCAGCTGGACGATTCGTAGTTGGCGCTGCGGACCGAGCCGCCGGCGATGGCGTGGATGAGGGTGACCCCGACGGCGGCGGCGACCAGCACGGCCGGCACGACGGGCGCGACCGCCTGGAGCACGATCGAGCGGGCCAGCACGCCGCGCGGCACCCCGGTGGCCACCAGCGACGAGTACGCCCGGCGGCGGGAGACGATGCCCTCGACGACGGCCACCAGCATGCCCGCCGCGGCGAGCGCGACGCCGAACGCGACCGCGCCGTTGATCAGGTCCAACGTGGTGAAGTAGAAGCTGTTGTCGTCCGCGTAGTACGGCTGGCCGGCCTGCGCCGCCTGCCAGCGGCCCGCCTCCTCCCGCACGGCGAAATCGGTGGCGAACCAGGAGCGCGCCCCGGCGGCACCGGCGCCGAACAGCACGCAGATCAGCAGGACCGCGAAGGTCCGGCTGCCGGACCACGGGTCGGCCATCAGGCGGCTGCCGGCGAGCAGGGCGGCGGGGCGGCGGCCGTAGCGGCGCAGGATCCGACCGGCGGTGTAGGAGATCCATCCGGTGCCGAGGACCACGCCGAGGGCCGCGCACAGCGTGCCGACGAACAGGATCGCCGGCAGGACCCAGCCCGGCGGGCTCCACTTGATCCGCTCCGCCCACCGGAAGCCGGGCTGGAGCACGGCCATCGCCACCGCCCCGATCACGATCAGGATTCCCGCGTACGGGCCGGGCGGGCGGTTTCGGCTGCGGCGGACCACGCCGTACGGGGTGAAGGCGACCCGGCGCAGCAGCAGCATCGCGACGGCGGTGGCCAGCAGCGGCAGGCCGGCGCAGATCGCCACGAGCGCCCAGGTCGCGGGGAGCACGTCGGTGGGGAGCAGGAGCCGGCCGTCGGCGCCCGGCCGGCCGAGCGCGCGGCGCAGGATCAGGTACCCGGCGAGCCCGGCCGCCGAGCCGAGCGCGCTGGCCAGGCCGGTCTCCGCGGCGGCCAACCGGACCGCCTGGCCCGGCGTGGCACCCGCCAACCGGATCGCGGCGAGCCGCCGGTCCCGCGCCGGCGCGCCGAGCCGCCCGCACTGCGCCGCGAGCGCGAGCACCGGAATGGTCATCAGCACCAGTGTGATCACGACACCCGGCCGCAGCCCGGGCTCGACGAGGACCTGGAGCCGGTACTGCTCGGCCCAGCTATCGCTGCCGCGGTGCCCCTGCCCGAACCCGGGTATGGCGATCACCGCCGCGCTGAGCAGGAGCAGCGGCGTGGCGACGGCGGCGCTGGCCGCGGTCAGCACCACCCGCAGCGTGTCGGTGCGGCTGCCGGCCAGCGCCAGCCGGACCAGGGTCAGCGGGCTCACCGGGCGCTACCGGCGTGCCGGCCGGCGGAGGCGTTCAGGCCCAGGCCGGTCGGGTCCGCGACGCCGTCGCGCAGCGCCAGCTCCCGGTCGGCGTACGCGGCGACCCGGGCGTCGTGGGTGACCAGCACGACCGTGGTGCGCTGCTCCCGGGCCAGCCGGACCATGTGGCCCAGCACCTGCTCGCCGGCGAGCGTGTCCAGCGCGCCGGTCGGCTCGTCGGCGTACAGCACCCGCGGCTCGGTGACCAGCGCCCGGCCCAGCGCGACGCGCTGCTGCTGGCCGCCGGAGACCTCGCCGGGGCGCTTCTCCGCCAGGTCGGCCACGCCGAGCCGGTCCAGCCAGGACAGCGCCGCGGTGCGCGCCTCCCGCCGCCCCGTGCCGGCGAGCAGCAGCGGCAGCGCGACGTTCTCGGCCGCGGTCAGCTCCGCGACCAACTGCCCGAACTGGAACAGCACCCCGAACTCGGTGCGCCGCAGCCGGGCCCGGCCGGCCTCGGAGAGCAGGTCGACCCGCTGGTCCCGGTAGATCACCTCGCCGGCATCCGGCCGCGTGATGCCGGCCAGGCAGTGCAGCAGCGTCGACTTGCCGCAGCCGCTCGGGCCGGTGACGGCGAGGATCTCCCCCTCGTCGACCGCCATGGCGACGCCCCGGAGGGCTTGCGTCGGGCCGTACGAGCGGACCAGTCCGCGGCATTGCAGGATCATCACTGCTCCCCGTTCGTGGCGCCGACGCGGTCCAGGGTGGTCTGCAACCACCGCAGGTCCGCGTCGAGGTGGGCGATGGCGAAGTCGGCGGCGATCACGGCGCCGAGCGCGGCGCCGGGGTCGGTCTTGCGGGCGGTCAGCTCGCGCAGCCGGGCGGTGTGCGCCGCGCGCTGCGCGATCAGGTACTCGCGGGCGTGGGCCCGGTCGGCGACCATCAGCGCCACCACGACCTTGGCCAGCAGGGTGCTGGTGACGTACGGGGCGGGCGGCTCGACCGCGCCGAGCCAGGCGACCAGCTCGGCCCGGCCGGGCTGGGTGATCTCGTACGCGGTGCGGTCCGGCCCGCCGGCGCGTTCCTGGGCGGCGGCGCGGACCAGCCCGTCCCGCTCCAGCCGGCCGAGCGTGGTGTAGACCTGCCCGAACGCGAGCGGACGGGCGCGCGGCAGCCGCTCGTCGTGGGCGCGTTTCAGGTCGTACCCGTGGCGCGGGCCGGACGCGAGCAGCCCGAGCAGCACGTGTGAGGTGGACACGCGGCCGACTATTCACTGTGTGAATAGTCGCTGTCAACCCCGGCGCGGGGTGAACGCCGGGTCGGCGGTGACGCGCCTCGGCTCGCGCACCGCACCGACCCGTGGTGGAGTACGGTGCGAGGGTCGGTCCGCAGGAGGTCTCATGTCGTTGACGGTCAGCACCGAGCAGAGGCAGCACGTGGTCGTCATCACCGTCGCCGGTGAGCTGGACATGGCCACCGCGCCGCAACTGCAGCAGCGGGTCGACGACGCGCTGGGGCAGGAGCTGCACCACCTGGTCTTCGACCTGGCCGGGGTGCCGTTCTGCGACTCCACCGGGCTGTCGGTGTTCGTGCGGGCCAAGAACCGCTGCGACGACCTGGGCGGTTATGTGCGGCTCGCCGCGCCGCAGCGCGGGGTCCGCCGGATCCTCGAGGTCAGCGGCCTGGTTGACGTGCTGAGCACCTACGCCACCGTCGAGGAGGCGCTGTCCGCGACGGAGGAGCCGGCGCCGGCCGAGTAGCCGCCGCGCCCGCCCCACCGGGGCTCACCGCTCGCGCCCGTCCTGCTCGTCCTCCACGTAGCGGGGGCGGGCCACCGCCAGGCCGGAGACGGTCTGCACGGCCGCCGCCGCGACCAGCACCCACAGCGGCGCCAGCCAGCCGCCGGTCGCCTCGTAGAGCAGGCCGACCAGCAGCGGGCCGAGCGAGGCCAGCAGGTAGCCGGCGCTCTGGGCGAACGCCGACAGCGCCACCACGCCGCCCGCGGTCCGGGCGCGCATGCCGATCATGACCAGCGCCAGCGGGAACGCGGCCTGCCCGATCGCGAGCAGCACCACCCACAGCACCGCACCGCCGTGTGGGGCGATCATCAGCCCGAAGTAGCTGGCGAACATCGCCGCCGAGAGCACCACGACCAGGCCCCGCAGGTCCGGCCGGCGCCCGGCGTACGTGGGCATCAGCAGCGTGATCGGGACGGCGACCGCGGTCACGCCGGCGAGCAGCAGGCCGGCGACCTCCGGCGTGTACCCGTTGTCCCGGAACAGTTGGGCGAGCCAGCCCATGGTCGCGTACCCGCTGAGCGACTGGGTGCCGAAGTACACCGCCAGCCCCCAGCCGAGCCGGGTGCGGTGGGCGTGCACGCGGGCGGCGACCCGGCTCCCCTCCCGGTGGGCGGCGCCGCGCCGGGCGACCGCCTGCCGCAGCCACGGCAGGGTGGCGATCACCGCGAGCAGGGCCCACGCGCCGAGCCCGGCCCGCCAGGAGCCGAAGGCGTGCGCGATCGGCACCGAACCGGCCGCCGCGACCGTGGTGCCGGTGACGAGGGCCATCGTGTACAGGCCGGTGACCAGCCCGGTCCGCGCCGGGAAGTACTGTTTCACCACGGCCGGCAGCAGCACGTTCGCGACCGCGATGCCGGCCAGGGCGAGCGCGGTGGCGGCCACGAACACGGCCGGGGCGCCGGTCCAGGCGCGCAGCAGTTGGCCGGCGGCGAGCGCCGCCATCGCGATGACCAGGACCCGGGCGGGCGGGTACCGGCGGGCCAGCGCGGGGGTCAGCGCCCCGAACCCGGCGAACGCCAGCGTGGGCAGCGTGGTGACCAGGCCGGCCATCGTGCCGGACAGGCCGAGGCCGGCGCGCACCTCGTCGAGCAGTGCGCCGAGGCCGGTGATCGCCATGCGCAGGTTCAGCGCCACCAGCACGATGCCGACCAGCGCCACCACGGCCGCGCGGGTTCTGGTGCTCGTGGCGGCGGTGGGCGGCGGGCCGGTCAGCGTTGGTGAAGCCATGCGTCCGATCGTAGAATGATGGGATGAATTTTCCACGCCGCACCGGGGAGGTGTAATCGGTGCCACTGGTCTCCCCCGCCCGGCACCCCCTCGTCCCCCAGATCATCGAGCAGCTCCGGAGCCAGATCACGAACGGTGAATGGCCGGTGGGCACGCGCATCCCCACCGAGCCGCAACTCGTCGCGGCGCTGGGAGTCGGCCGCAACACCGTCCGGGAGGCGGTGCGGGCGCTGGAGCACGCCGGGCTGCTCGAGTGCCGGCAGGGCTCCGGCACCTACGTGATCGCGACCGACGAACTGGCCGGCGCGGTCGCCCGCCGGCTCCAGGGGGCCGAGCAGGCCGAGGCGATCGAGGTGCGCCGGGCGTTCGAGGTGGAGGCCGCCCGGCTCGCCGCCCGCCGCCGCACCCCCGACGACCTGGCGGACCTGCGCCGCGCGCTGGGGACGCGCGAGGAGGGCTGGCGCTCCGGCGACGCCGCCCGGTTCGTCGAGGCCGACGCCCGCCTGCACGTCGCGATCGTCGCGGCGGCGCACAACGGCATGCTGGCCGCCCTCTACGCCTCCTTCGGGGACGCCCTGCGCGCCAGCCTCGCCGGCCAGGTCGGGGACGCGCTGCTGCCCGCCGACTACGTGGACCACACCCGGTTGATCGAGGCGATCGGGGCGGGGGACGCGGCGCGAGCGGCGCACGAGGCGGGTGCATTCCTCGAAACACCCGGCGGGGAACTAGGTTGTCGCTGACCGAAACCCCCGCACCCCCGGAGTGGTGATGATCAAGGGCTTCAAGAACTTCATCATGCGCGGCAACGTGGTCGACCTCGCGGTCGGCATCGTGATCGGCGCCGCGTTCACCGGGCTCGTCACCCAGTTCACGGCGTCGTTCCTGGACCCGCTGCTCAACCTCATCGGCGCCAAGGACGACAAGGTCGGCGGCACATTCAACCTGTCGCACAACAACCCGGTCATGTGGGGCGCGTTCGTGAACGCGTTGATCACGTTCCTGCTGACCGCCGCCGCGCTGTACTTCCTCGTCGTGTACCCGATGAACCGGCTGGCCGAGCGGCGCCGGCGGGGCGAGGAGCCGCCGCCCGCGGCGCCCAGCGAGGAGATCAAGCTGCTGACCGAGATCCGGGACGCCCTGGTGGCCGGCCGTGGCGCCCCGGCGGCGCTGGAGGAACTGGCGCACGGCAAGCGGCCCACGGTCGACCGCTGAGCAGGAGGGTGGGGGCGCGCGTCGCGTCCCCACCCTCGACGGGCGGCGTGGCCGACGGCCACCGGCCGATCGTCGAACGCGTGTTCGATAGTCTGCCGGCGTGGAACAGCGCAAGCACTGGTGGAACGGCAGCTGGGGGCCGCTGGCGCGGCGGGACGTGTTCCTGCGCGTCGACGCCGACCAGTGGATCGTGGAGCAGCGGGCCGGCGGCGCGGAGGGCGTCTCCCGGTGGTACGAGTTCGACTCGGAGGACGAGGCCCTGGACGTGGTCCGGGCGCTGCTCGCGGACGGCGAGGGATGGCGCGAACTGACCCCCCGCGCCCGCCCGTATCAGGACTGAGCGGCGACGCCAGGCGTGCCCCGGCGGCGGTTGGCTGCCGGGCCAGCGGGTAGGTCAGGATCATGCCTCTGACGCACAAGCTGGCCCGGTCCGTGGTGGTGATCACCGGCGCGTCCAGCGGTATCGGTGCGGCGACCGCGCTGGACCTCGCGCGCCGGGGCACGATGCTGGCGCTGGCCGGGCGGGCCGAGGCACCGCTGCGCACGGTTGCCACCCGCTGCTCGGACCTCGGCGGCCCGGCCATCGCGGTCCGCACCGACGTCACCGATCCGGTGCAGCAGGAGCGCCTGGCCGCCCGCGCCCTGGACCGCTTCGGCCGCATCGACGCGTGGGTCAACAACGCGGCCGTCGGCACGTACCAGCTGCTCCCGCACGCCTCGGCCGCCGAGTTCCGGCGGATCATCGAGACGAACCTGCTCGGGGTCGCCTACGGCTGCATGGCCGCCATCCCCCCGCTGCGCGCGGCGGGCGGCGGCGTGATCGTGAACCACGCGTCCGCGCTGGCCGATGCCTCCCTGCCGTACCTGAGCGCGTACACGGCGGCCAAGCACGGGGTCCGCGGCCTGTCCGACTCCCTCCGCCAGGACCTGCGGGTCACCGGCGACACCACGATCTCGGTCTGCACGCTGCTGCCGGCGACCCTCGACACCCCGTTCTGGGACCACGCCGGCAACCACTCGGGCCGGTCGCTGCGCCCGCCGCCGCCGGTGTACCCGCCGGAGTTGGCCGCCCGCGCGATCCGCCGCCTGCTCCAGCACCCGCGCCGGCAGGTGTACGTGGGCGGGGCGGCACGCCTGCTCGCGGTGGCGTCCCGGCTCACACCGGGCCTGATGGACCGTTTCCTGGGGATGTACGGCGCACGCGCGCTGTTCCGGCCGGACATGGCGCCCACCACCGAGGGCAACATCTTCCGCGCGGTGTCCGGCGAGGAGCCCCGCGTCGATGGCGGCTGGCACGGCCGCCGCCGGCACGCCACCCGGACCGCCGTGGTCATGGGCGCCGCCGCCGGGGTGGCCGCCGCTCTGGCGCGCCGTCCCTTCCGCCCCCTGTAGCTGGTCTGCGCCCGTTGGTCCACCGTCTGCTGTGGACCTCTGTGCGCGCGTCCACAGTGGCGCTTCGGGCCCAACTCGGCGGCATCGGGCGGCGCCGGGGTGTGCCGCGCCCGGCGGCCTGTGCCGGACGCGGCCGGAGCGCCGCCACGCGGACTCCGCCCGGCGGGGTGGTACCCCACCACGGGCCGTCGGGTCATCCCGCGCGGCGGTCCACCGGTGCTGGCACCGTGAGCGGATGCGGCGGGCCCCCGTGCCCGCGCCGGCCGCTCACGGCGCTCCCCCGATTCGCAATCGGTCGAACGCCGCGGAATTGTGGATGAGTATCGACGCTCCCTCGACGTCATGATGGTTCCTCCGCTCACCGGCTCGTCATCTGTTGATCATTGGGCTACGTTCGGTGACGCGTGTCCGTCGATGAATCGAGGGGGGGTGGGGGGGTGTCACAAGCCGGTTTCAGGCTGCTCGGTCCGGTCCAGGCGACCGGCGTGACCGGGCCGGTGGGGCTCGGCGGGCCACGCGCGCAGGCGATCCTGGCCGCCCTCCTGCTGGACGCGAACCGGGTCGTCTCGGTGGAACAACTGGTGGACGCGAGCTGGGGCGAGCACCCGCCGGCCAGCGCCCGGGTGCAGGCGCAGAACCGGGTGTCCGGGCTGCGCCGCGTCCTGCGGGCCGCCCAGCCGGACCGCGATCTGATCGAGACGGCCGGCTCCGGGTACGCGATCCGGATCGAGCCGGATCAGCTCGACGTCCACCGGTTCGAGAGCGGGGTCGCCCGGTCCGACGCGCTGCTCGCGCAGGGGTGCGTCGCGGACGCGTCCCGGGAACTGGCCGAGGCCCTGGCGGTGTGGCGCGGACCGGCGCTGGACGGCCTGGACACGCCCGCCCTGCGCGCGGCGGCGCAGCGGCTGGAGGAGGGCCGGCTGCGCGCGCTGGAGAAGCGCATCCAGCTCGACCTCGACCTGGGCCGGCACGAGGAGCTGATCGGCGAGCTGTCCGGGCTGGTGGCCGACCACCCGCTGCGGGAGCGGGTGCGGGCCCTGCTGATGCTGGCGCTGTACCGCAGCGGCCGCCGCGCCGACGCGCTGCGGGCGTTCCGGGACTACCGGCAGTGGCTGGCGCAGGAGCAGGGCCTGGACCCGGGCGGCGAGTTGCGTGCGCTGGAGGCGTCGATCCTGCGCGCCGATCCCGCGCTGAGCCCGGCCGGGCCGGAGGAGCCGGCGCCGGCACCGGTCGTGCGGCGGCCGTCGCAGTTGCCGGCCGGGGTGGCCGACTTCATCGGCCGCTCGGACGACCTCGCCGCGCTGAACGCGCTCGTCGCCGCCGGGCTGGGCGGCCGGGGCGCGGGCACGGTGATCATGACGATCAGCGGGACCGCCGGCGTGGGGAAGACCGCGCTGGCGGTGCACTGGGCGCACCGGGTCGCCGACCACTTCCCGGACGGGCAGCTGTTCGTGAACCTGCACGGCTATTCGGCCGACCGGGCCGGCGTGCAGATGCGGCCGATGGAGGCGCTGGCCCAGTTCCTGCGCGCGCTCGGGGTCGATCCGAAGCGGATACCGGACGACCTGGACGAGGCCGCCGCGATGTACCGGTCGCTGCTGGCCGACAAGCGGATGCTGGTGGTGCTGGATAATGCCCGCTCGGCGGAGCAGGTCCGGCCGCTGCTGCCCGGCGGCCCGGGCTGCCTGGTCGTGGTGACCAGCCGGGACCGCCTCGCCGGCCTGGCCGCCCGGGAGGGCGCCCGCCGCATCAGCCTGGATGTGCTCACCCGGCACGACGCGACCACGCTGCTGCACGGGATCATCGGCGCGGACCGGGCGGCGGCGGAGCCGCGCGCCACCGCCGAACTGGCCGATCTGTGCGGGCATCTGCCGCTGGCGCTGCGGGTGGTGGCGGCGAACGTCGCGGACGACCCCGGGCGGGCCATCGGCGACCACGTCCGGGACCTGCGGGAGGGCAACCGGCTGGCCCGGTTGGCGATCGACGGCGACGAGCAGAGCGCGGTGTACTCGGCGTTCGCCCAGTCCTATCTGGCCCTGCCGGAGCCGGCGCGGCGGCTGTTCCGGCTGCTCGGCGCAGTGCCCGGCCGGGACTTCACCGCCGACGCGGCGGCCGCGCTCGCCGCCGTGCCGGACGGGGACGCGGCCCGGCTGCTGGACAAGCTCGCCGCCGCGCACCTGGTCCACCAGCACGTCCCCGGCCGGTACACATTCCACGACCTGCTGCGGCTGTACGCGCGGGACCGGCTGGTGACCGAGGAGGAGCCGGCCGAGCGGCGGGCCGCCGCGACCCGCCTGTACGACTGGTACCTGGCGCTAGTCAACGGCGCGGCCCGGCGCCTGTACCCGCACATCCTGCGGCTGCCCGGTACCTCGTCCGGCCCGGCGCTGGACTTCGACGGTCCGGAGCAGGCGCTGGAGCGGCTGGACGCGGAGCGCAGCACGGTCGTCGGCGCGATCCTGGAGACCGCGATCAACGGCCCGTACCCGGTCTCGTGGCTGCTCAACGACGCGCTGCGCGGGTACTTCCGGCGCCGCTGGCACACCGTGGAGTGGATGATCGCGGCGCCCGCCGCCCTCGCCGCCGCGGAGGCCGCCGGCGATCTGCACGCGCAGACCTGCGCGCAGCTCAGTCTCGGCGCCGCGCAGCACTGCCTGGGCAAGACCGCCGCGGCCGCCGGCAACTACTCGCACGCGCTCCGGCTCAGCCGCCGGGTGGGCTGGCCGGAGGGCGAGGCGACCGCCCTGGGCAACCTCGGGATCGTGCACACGGACACCGGCGCGCTCAAGGAGGCGACCCGCCACCTGACCCAGGCGCTGACCATCCACGACCGGCTCGGCAAGCGGGGCAACCAGGCGCTGACCCTGAACGACCTGGGCTTCCTGCTGATGAGCCAGGGCCGGCTGGGCGAGGCGCGGGAGCACGCCGCCCGGGCGCTCGCGCTGCACCGGCAGAACGGCAACCAGTACGGCGAGGCCAGCGCGCTCTACATCTACGGGCAGGCGCAGCGGCTGATCGGTGAGCTGGACGAGGCGGCCGACCACATGCGACGCGCGTTGGCCGCGTACCGCCGGGTGGGCAGCGAGGACGGGGCCGCGTACGCGCTCAGCGGCCTGGCGGCGGTGCTACTGGACCGGGGCCGCCCGGCGGAGTCGCTGGAGCGCGCCCGCGCGGCGCTGAGCGGGAACCCGACGCGCAGCGAGTTCATCGGCACGTTCGCCCTGAGCGCGATCGGCGCGGCCCAACTCGCGCTCGGCGACCACGCGGCGGCCCGGGAGAGCTACGACCGGGTCCTGTCGATGGCGATCGCGGTCAGCAGCCTGGACCCGGAGCTGCGGGCCCGGATCGGGCTGGCCGGCGCCCTCGGCACCCTGGGCGAGCCCGCGACCGCCCGGGAGCACGGCGAGCGGGCGCTGAGCCTGGCTCAGGGGCACGGTTTCCGCGTCGCCGAGGGCGAGGCGCTGGTGGTCCTGGCCGAGCTGGACCTGGCCGCCGGCCAGCCCTGCCCCGCCGCCACCCGTGCCGCGCGGGCCCGGGACCTGCACCGGTCGCTCGGCTGCCGGCTGGCCGAGGCGCGGGCCCTGATCACGCTCGGCCGCGCCACCGGCGGCACCGCCGGCCGCAGCCACGTCGCCGCGGCGTCGGCCATCTACCGCGCGTGCGGCGCGACGCCGCCGCCCCTCCTCGGTCCCGCCCCGGGCGAGGAGGCTGGGCGGGGTCTCATCGGCGTGGAGTGACGGGCCCGCGCCCGGCGACCGGGCCGGGGGCGAACCCCACGGCCCGTGGGTGGCGCCGCCGGGCCGAGCGCTAACCCGTAGCGCCGCCCACGACCTCGTCGATCAGCCCGTACTCGCGTGCCTCCGCCGCCGTGAGCACGCGGCCGGCGGCCAGGTCGTCCTCGACCCGGCTGCGCGGCCGGCCGGTCACCTCCGCCAGCCGGAGCGCCAGTTCCTCCAGCTCGCGCAGGTACTGCCCGGCCGCGGCGGCGACCTGGCTGGCGGTACCCGCCATCCCGGCGGCCCGCGGCTCGGCCAGCCGGACGCGGGCGTGCCGGTAGGCCAGCCGCCGGTCCGCGGCCGCCAGCACCGCCAGCGCGGCGCCGCCCACCTCCGAGGTGACCACGGCGTGCAGCGGGGCGCGCATCGCGTCCACGGCGTCCACCACCGCGTACGCGGCCGGCAGTTCGCCGTCCGGTACGGCCAGGTGGAGCTGGACCGGCTCGGTCCCGAGCGCGTCCAGGGTGAGCAGCGCGGCGGCGGCCTGGCTGGCGGCGGCACCGGTGAGCGGGCCGCGCAGCAGGACGATCCGCCGGTCGAACAGCCGCTCCGCCAGCCAGTGCGCCATCGGCTCGTCCGGGGGTGGCGGGTTCTCGAAGGGCGGGCGGCTCGGCTCGTTGTCCAGTCGCATGCTCAGCCTTTCGCGCGGGTCGGGTCGATGGCGCCGTCGGTGAGGCCCAGGCGGAGGCGGACGCCGATCGCGTCGGCGTACCGCTGCACGGTGGACATCCGGGCGTCCACCTGCCCGGCCTCCAGCCGGGCGACCGCCGGCTGCGAGGTGCCCATCCGCCCGGCCACCTCGTCCTGGGACAGCCCGGCCGCCCGCCGCCGGGCCACCAGCGCGGCGAGCAGGTCGCGCCGTTCCCGGTCCAGGTCCGCGTGCCGCTTCGCCATCTCCCGGAAGCCCGGCAGCCGGGGCGGGCCGTCGTCCTCGGTCATACCGGAAACGATATACCCCGGTCATCCGCGCGATAGACCCCTTGCTCTTTTCCCACGAGCGCGTACTGTATCGATACAGAAGCTACTGGATCGATACAGAAGGAGGTGCCCCGTGCGACCCACGCTCCAGACCGTCGCCGACGCGGTCGGCGTCTCCCGCAGCACGGTGTCCAACGCGTACAGCCGGCCGGACCAACTCTCGCCGGAGCTGCGCGACCGGATCCTCAGCACCGCGGCCCGGCTCGGGTACAGCGGTCCGGACCCGACGGCCCGGTCCCTGCGCCGGGGCCGCGTCGGGTCGATCGGGGTGCTGTTCACCGGGCAGTTGACCTACGCCTTCACCGACCCGTTCGCGATCCAGTTCCTGATCGGGCTGGCCGAGGCCGCCGAGCACCACAACACGGGGCTGCTCCTGCTGCCGCTGTCCGAGGACGACGAGGAGGCGGCCGCCCGGTCGGTCCGGGAGGCGCTGGTGGACGGGTTCTGCGTCTACTGCGTGCCGAGCGACTGGTACCGCTCGCTGGCGCAGATCAACCCGCGCGGGCTGCCGGTCGTCGGCGCCGAACTGCGGGACCGGGAGGCGGGCGCGATGTTCGTCGGCATCGACGAGGCGGCGGCGACCCGCGCGGCCGGCGAGCACCTGATCCGGCTCGGCCACCGCCGGCTCGCGGTGATCATCGACCGCGGCACGCCGGGGCGCGGCACCGGGCCGCTCCGGGTGGACGACTTCGACACCCTCCCCCACTACGTCGCCCGGGAGCGGCTGCGCGGCTACCGCGACGCGTTCACGGCGGCGGGCGTCGACTGGCCCACCGTGACCGTGGTCAACGCCGCGGCCAACACCCGCGCCGAGGGCGCCGCCGCCGCGGCGCACGTGCTGGACCGGGCCGACCGGCCGACCGCCGTGTTCGCCATCACCGACCTGCTCGCGTTCGGCGTGCTGGACGCGCTGCGCGCCCGCGGCCTGCGCGCCGGCCGGGACGTGTCGGTCATCGGCTTCGACGACATCCCGGACGCGGCGACCGCCCGGCTGACCACGGTCCGGCAGCCGGCCGTGGAGCGCGGGCGGGCCGCCGGCGTCCTGCTGCTCGACCCGCCCCCCGAGGCCGCCGACCGGCAGGTCGTGCTGCCCACCGAACTCATCGTGCGGGCCTCGACCGGCCCCGCGCCCACGGCCACCCCGACGGAGAGGAACTGACCATGGACCCGCTCGGCTACACCATGGCGGTCGACGCCACCCTGCGGCACGTGCTGTCCGCCCGGCCCGACGCACCGCAGGTCACCGACCCGCCGCCGCGCCCGCACCCGGTGCGCGCGGCGACCGCCGCCCTGCTGCGCCGGCTGGCCGACCGCGTCGAGCCCCGCCCGGTCTGCGCCCGCGCCTGATAGTTCCACTGTGGAATTCCGGTACCGCAGCAACCGCGTTTTGGACCCCTAATGCTGGCTGCGCACCCGCACCGAATACGTGCCGGTGCCGTCCGCCGGATCGGCGTGCCGGACCTGAACGTAGTAGTCGCCCGGGGTCAGCAGCGCCGCGATGCGGGCGTTCATCCCCCAGCCGCTGTCGTCGTCCTCGCCGATCAGGGCGGTGTGGCTGCCCGGACCGTAGAGGCGCATCGCCACGTTGGTGCGCCCGTGCGTCTCAACCAGGTAGCGGCCGCCCCGCTCGACGGTGAACCGATACAGATCCTCCTCGCCGGGTTGGCCGATCGAGGCCCGCACGCCCGACCCGTCCACCGGCAGCGGCAGCGCCGTGTCCTCCGGCTCCGCGCGGCCGGGGTACGCCTGCTCGCCGGCGATGAACGCGATGTCGAGCGCGGAGAGCGTGTCGTTCACGTGGGTGGCGAGCCCGGTGAGCGTCCAGGTGGCGGGGAACGCGTACAGCATGATCGAGTCCGGGTCGAAGGTGGTGCCACGGATCTGGTCCACGGCGTACTTCTCCAGGACGTTGTGCCGGATGGTCTGCTCGTCCCAGTTGTTCGGCGGCCCGGACAGGTCGTGGATGACCACCGGCTCGTTCCACTGGATGCCGCCGGCCGGGTTCTGGTGCTCGTGCGCCAGGCCGATGGCGTGCCCGAACTCGTGCGCCGCGGTGCCGCCGTCCAGGAAGCCGAGGTTCATGGTCGGCTGGTCGAGCGGGATCTGGGCGCAGTCGGTGCCGATGTAGGACCACGCGCCGAGGTGCGGGTCGAAGGTGACCCGGATCTCCGCGTCGGCGTCGTCGCCGAACTCGAACGTGAGGTTGGCGTGCTCGGTCCACCAGAGGGCCTGCTTGCGGGCGATGGCCCGCTGGTCCTCGGTGCCGTCCAGGAAGCGCACCCGCAGCGTGGCGCCGTTCACCCACATCTTGCGGAACACGATGATGGCGCGCACCACCTGACCCGTGGTGTCGGCGAGCGCGAAGCGCCGCAGGTCGCGCGGGAGCAACCGGTCGATGCAGACGGGTGGCCTGGTCATGATCTCCTCCTGCCACGTTCGGGCCTTGCGGACCGGAGCCCGACGCTCCGGCCACGGATACACCCGTGACCGGAGTCCGACAGTTTCTTGGTGCGACGGCGGCCCGCCCCGGGGACGGGAGCGGGCCGCCGCGACCGCCCGGTCAGCCGGTGAAGCCGGCGGTGATCCGGGTGAAGTCCCAGTCGTTCTGCGCGATGCCGCTGCACGCGGCCGTGACGCCGCCGCCGGCGCAGCCGCGGTCCCGGTTCACCGACCAGAACGCCAGCCGGGTCAGGTGCTTGGAGTTCGCCCAGTCCCGGATCTGCGTCCAGGTCTGGGTGGAGGTGAGCTCCTGCTGGTCGGAGAGGCCGTTCATGCCGGAGATGCCCATGTGCCGGTAGGCGGTGTCGGCGGACCACCCGAATGCGTTGCTCAGCGCGGCCCGCAGCCCCTCGGCCGCGTTGACCGTGCTCTGGTACATGTTGGCGCCGACGCCGAAGTCGAACGGCATGATCGTGTAGGCGTCGATGTTCGCGCCGAGCGCCCTGGACTGGTTGATCAGGCGGGTGCCGTAGTACGTCGGCCCGGTGGTGCTGGTGCCGAACGTGATGATCGTCTTGATCCCCGGGTTGTTCTGCTTGACGATCTTCAGTGCGTTCAGGATCCGGTCCTGCACCGCCTCGTTCTCGAACTCGTCCGAGTTCTCGATGTCGATGTCGATCGCCTTCAGCGAGTACGCGTTGATGACCTGCTGGTACGCGTTGGCCAGGGCCTGCGGGGTGGAGCAGTTCGGGCCGAGCTTGTTGCCGCTCCAGCCGCCGAGCGACGGGATCACATCCCCGCCGCGGGAGCGGATGGCGGCGATGTTGGACGCGTCCACGCCGCCGGTGAGCGGGCGGGAGCCGTCCCACGCGGGCACGCAGCCGCCGCTGGAGAGCACGAAAGCGAGGGTGAACGACTTGATCCCGGTCGCGCTCATCACGGTCGCCGGCGCGGGCGGGCTGCCCCAGTCGAAGTACAGGTACGGTGCGGCGCCCGCGGAGCCACCCGGCGGCGGGGGCGGCGGCGGGCTGGTGGTCGGCGGCGTGGTGGGTGGCGGCACGGTGCCACCCGCGCAGGAGCCGCCGTTGAGCTTGCAGTTCGCCGGGGTGCCCGAACCGCTGCCGATGAAGCCGCAGCTCACGCTGGCGCCGGACGCGATCGAGCCGTTGTAGTCCCGGTTGGTGAACGTGAAGTGCTGGCCGTTGGTGGTCAGCAGCGCGTCCCAGTACGAGCCGACGCCGCTGCCGGCCGGCAGGTCAAACTCCACGCGCCAGCCGTTCAGGGTGGAGGACGGTGCTAATTATTAGGAAAGTTTCCTGAATTAGTCCAGCCCTCATCACGCACCAACCTGGAAGCAGCGGGGAACAGAGCCCGCCATCTCCGTCCGAAACGGCCACCGCAGGTCGAAGATCGACGGTGTTAAGCGGGTGTGTGCGGAGGTCAGGCCGGCGGCGTGAGGCGCTGCACCGATGAGGTGATCTCGCCCAGCCACGCCTCATCGAGCCGGACGCCGAGGCCGGGGCCGCCCGGCACACGCATGTGCCCGTCCTCCAGCACGAACGGCTCGGTGATGTCGCGGCGCCAGTACCGCCGGGAGGCGGAGACATCGCCGGGAAGGGCGAAGTTCGGCAGGGCGGCCAGGGCGAGGTTGGCGGCGCGGCCGAGGCCGGTCTCCAGCATGCCGCCGCACCACACCGGCACGCCGTTGGCCGCGCACACGTCGTGCACCCGGCGCGCCTCCAGCAGTCCGCCGACCCGGCCCGGCTTGATGTTCACCACCCGGCAGGCGCCCAGCGCGATCGCGTCCGCGGCCGCCTTGGCGCTGGTGATCGACTCGTCCAGGCAGATCGGGGTGCGCAGCAGGCGGGCCAGGGCCGCGTGCTCGCGCAGATCCTCCTCGGCCAGCGGCTGCTCGATCAGGAGCAGGTCGAACGCGTCGAGCTGGCGCAGCAGGCCGGCGTCGGCCAGGCCGAACGCGGCATTCGCGTCCACCTGGAGCGGGATGTCACCGAAGCGCTCCCGCACCGCCCGCACCGGCGCCACCACCCAGCCCGGCTCGATCTTCAGCTTGATCCGCCGGTACCCCTCGGCCAGGTAGCCCGCCACGGCGTCGAGCAGCGCCGGTACGGACTCGGCGATGCCGACCGAGACACCCGCCGGTACGGCGTCGCGCACCGCGCCCAGGTACTCGGCGAGCGGCTCGCCGGTGGCGCGCAACTGGGCGTCGAGCACCGCCATCTCGAGCGCCGCCTTGGCCATCCGGTGCCCCTTCACCCCGGCCAGCGCGGGGGCGACCCGGGGCGCGGTCAACTCCCGCACGCCCCACAGGCGGGGTACCAGGAAGTCGCGGATCACCTCCTGCGCCCCCGAGACGTACTCGGCGGAGTACAGCGGCTCGGCGATCGCGACGCACTCGCCCCAGCCCGAGACGCCTTGGTCCGTGGTGACCTTGACCAGCAGGATGTCCCGGTCACGCTCGGTGCCGAACGAGGTCCGGAACGGCGCCACCAGCGGCAGGTGGACGCGGCGCAACTCGACCTGGGCCAGTTCCATCCCCGGACGCTATCGCGGGCTGTAACGAATCGGGGAACGGTGGCGCTCCCCCTTCGGAGGGAGCGGCGCATTGAGTGACGACGAGGCCGCGGCGATCACGGCCGCGCACCGGGGGCAAGGCACCGCACAGCACGCCGAGCCCGAACGTCGGCCCGCAGCAGGGCTTGCCCTCGGCACGCCCGACCGGCAGGGGCAACGCCCCGACCGCGCCGCCGGTCTCGATGCGGGGGCTCTGCAACGCGTACGCCAACGTCGTCGACAACCCGGGCAAGGCGCTGGAGAACCCGGCGTTCGGCGCGCTGATCGAGGCTGCCGGCGGGCCGGCGAACGTGCCAGCGTTCTGCGCGGCCCAGCCGACGAAGGGCCCCGGCAAGCCGACCGGCAAACCGCCGGCGCCCCCGACGAAGCCGGCCGGGAACCCGGGCGGCAAACCCACGGAGAAGCCGGGCAACACGCCGACCGCGCACTCGACCGGCCCGTTCCGCTGATCTTCCGGGCGGGTCGCGGCCTCCCCGGTGACGACCCGCCGGGATCCGGCACGGCCGCATCCCGGCGCGGATCGCAAGGGGTGTGACGTTTTCCGGACCACCGTCGCTTATCTGTATGTGTGCGGGCGGCCAACCCGCACACGGGGTGGCTTTCTCGCCGTCCGGGCTACTCACCGAGCCCGTCCGGCTACCACCCGCGGCTCCCCGCAGGTAGGTCCGCCGCCCGCCTGCGGGGAGTCACCCACACGTACCACCGTCAGGCTTGCGAACCGGGGTGCCTATCGGCAAGGTTGAGCCGATGTCCGCCTCGCTCCACCCCGCCGAAGACCTGCTGCGGGCCTTCGAAGCGGCGCGGGCCGGCAACGAGGCCGGGTTCACGCTGCTGTGGCGCGCACTCAACCCGCCGCTGCTGCGGTACCTCCAGGCGGTGGCCGGGGGCGCGGCCGAGGACGTCGCCTCGGAGACCTGGTTGCAGGTGACCCGGAGCCTGCCCGAGTTCACCGGCGACGCCACCGCGTTCCGCGTCTTCCTGTTCCGGGTCGGCCGCAACCGCGCGATCGACGAACTGCGCCGCGTCGGCCGGCGCCGGGAGGAGCCGCGGGCGCACGGCGCCGAGCCGTACCGGGACGACCCGCCACCCGCACCGGACGCGGCGACCACCGCGCTGGAGCGCGGCGAGATGCGGTGGGCGGTCCGGTTGCTGGCATCGCTGCCGCGCGAGCAGGCCGAGGCGGTCATGCTGCGCGTGGTGGCCGGGCTGGACGTGGCGGAGACCGCCCGCGTGCTGGGCAAGCGACCGGGCGCGGTGCGGGTGGCGGCGATGCGGGGGCTGCGGCGGCTGGCGGAGCACGACGAGATCCGGGAGCGACAGGACGCTCGCCGGCGGGAGGGGGTGTAGCGCATGGGCATGTTCCGGCGCCATACCCGGGCGGAGATGGACCCGCGGACGGCGGAGCGACTGCTCGGCGGGGAGCCCGCGGGCCCCGAGTACGCCGAGTTACAGCGGCTGCTCGCGACGGCCGCGGCCCCCGCCGAGCCGGGCGAACTGTCGGGCGAGGCCGCGGCGCTGGCGGCGTTCCGCGCCGCGACGGCCGCCCACCACGCGCCGGCGGTGCCCACGGCGGTCCGGGGCGGCCGCCGGTTGCTGGCGGTCAAGCTGGTCGCGGCGAGCACCCTGCTGCTCACCGCCGGCGCCGCCGTCGCGACGGGCGGCGGTCACCTGCCCGAAAGGCTCCAGGACCGGGCGCACGGCCTGTTCGGCGCACCCGCCGCCCCGCAGACCAGGCCGCAGTCCCCGGCGCGGCCATCGCGCACTGCCACCACACCGCCGCCGCCCCGCACCACTTCCCCGCCGACGACCGATCCGCAGCACACCCCCAGCGGCCCGCCCAGCACGAATCTGGTCGAGTCGTGCCGCGCCTGGCTCGCCGCCGACGCGGACCCCGCCCGGCCGCGCCCGAAGGGGCGGGAACTCGCGGCCCTGGTCCAGGCGGCCAACGGCCGGCCGCGGGTCAGCGACTACTGCGGACGGCTGCTCGGGGTCCAGCCGGAGCCGGGCGGCACCGGGCAGACCTCCCACCCGACGCACACCCCGGCCAAGGGGCAGGGCCGGGGGCAGGGCCCGAAGCCGAAGACGTCGAAGGGCGCGGCCGACTGATCGAGGCGGTCAGGCGGCCGGCAGCGTCACGGTGACCACCAGGCCACCGCCCGGTCGCGGGTGGGCGGTGACGTCCCCGCCGTGTGCCCGGGCCACCGAGCGCACGATGGACAGTCCCAGCCCGGCGCCCTTGCCGCCCGCCAGCCGGTCCGAGGAGAGGCGGCGGAACGGTTCGAACAGGTCCGGCACCTCGTACGGCGGCACCTCCGGTCCGGTGTTGGCGACGGTCACCTCGGCCCGCCCGTCGTGCCGGGTGCGGGTGGCGACCCGGACCCAGCGGTCCTCGCCCGCGTTGTGCCGGATGCCGTTCTCCACCAGGTTGTACACGAGGCGCTCCAGCAGCAGCGCGTCCCCGGTCGTGGGCGCCTCCCGGGCCTCCGCGCCGAGCAGGACGCCGGCCGGCTCGGCCTGCGCCGCGGCCAGGGCCACCACGTGGGTGACCACGTCGGCCAGGTCCACCGGACGGCGGGTGGTGATCTCGTTCTCCGACCCGGCGAGCAGCAGCAGGCCGTTGATCAGGCGCTCGTGCCGCGAGTTGATCTCCAGCAGGGTGTCGCCGAGCTGGAGCACGTCCGGCGAGGCGTTGCGGCGGTGCATCGCCACCTCGACCAGCGACCGGTTGAGCGTCAACGGGGTGCGCAGCTCGTGCGAGGCGTTGGCGACGAAGCGGCGCTGGCCGTCGAAGGACCGACCCAGCCGCTGCACCATCGTGTCGAACGCGTCCGCCAGGTCCTTCACCTCGTCGTGCGGGCCGGGCAGGTCGATGCGCTCGTGCAGGCCGCGCTCGGCGGCGGGGGCGGCCGCGATGCGCCGAGCGGTGTCGGTGACCCGGTGCAGCCGGGCGAGCACCCGCCCGGCGACCAGCCAGCCGAAGCCGGCGGCGGCGCCGCCGACCAGCAGCAGGGCGATCCCGCCCTGGGTCAGCAGCGACGTCATGGCCGCCTGGTGCAGGCTGTTCTGCTGGTCCAGCAGCCAGCGCTGGGCCTCGGCGCCGGAGAGCACGTCGCCGTTGCCGGTCATCACGTACATCTCGGCGGCCCGGCCCAAGGCCACCGGCGGTGGCAGTTGGCCGGGCCCGGCCACGATCTGGGCCCGGGAGACGACTTTCGGCCCCATCCCGGTGAGCTGCTGGTCGACCAGCGCGTAGGTCACCGCCAGCAGGACGACGCCGGCGGCGAAGAAGATGCCGGCGTAGATCAGGGTCAGCCGGGCGCGCAGGGTCAGCGACCGGGACAGAAATCGCGTGTTCACTGGATCCGGTACCCCACTCCCGCGACGGTCTCCACGACGGGCGGATCGCCCAACTTGCGGCGCAGCTTCAGGATGGTCAGCCGGACCGCGCTGGTCATCGGGTCGGCGTGCTCGTCCCACGCCTTCTCCAGCAGCCGCTCGGCGGAGACCACCGCGCCGTCCGCCCGCAGCAACTCGGCCAGCACGGCGAACTCCTTGCGGGACAGCGGCACGTACTGCCCGTCCCGGAAGACCTCGTGCCGGGCGGGGCTGAGCGCGATGCCGGCCCGGCGCAGGATCGGCGGCTCCGCCGGGCGGGAACGCCGGCCCAGCGAGTGCACCCGGGCGGCCAGCTCGGCGAAGGCGAACGGCTTGGTGAGGTAGTCGTCGGCGCCCATGCTGAGCCCGTCCACCCGGTCGGCGATGCCGGCCGCCGCGGTCAGCATCAGCACCCGCGCCGTGGCGCCGGAGTCCACCAGTTCGCGGCAGACGTCGTCGCCGTGCACCTTCGGGACGTCCCGGTCCAGGACCACCACGTCGTAGTCGTTGACGGCCAGCCGCTCCTGCGCCGCCGCGCCGTCGTGGACCACGTCCACCCCGTGGGACTCGTCCCGCAGCCACTCCGCGATCGCGCCGGCCAGCAGCGGCTCGTCCTCCACCACCAGTACCCGCATGCCGCCAATGATCGCGCGGCGCCGCGTTTCCTCCGTGTTAGCGGCGGATCGGCGGAAACGCCGGCGAAACGCCCGGTCGCGTTGCATCGCCACCGAACGGCCGGGGCGAACCCGGCCCGACCGAGGAGATCGCATGAAGCGATGGCATGCCGGCACCGGCATGGTCGCGCTCGCGGCGGCGCTGGCACTGGCCGGCTGCGCGAAGGACGGCGGCAGCGACCCGCAGGTGGCCTCGGCCAACGGCGGCGAGCGCAGCGCCGAGCCGAGTACCTCACCCGCCATGGACCCGCACGAGCTGGCGCTGAAGTTCGCGCAGTGCATGCGCGAGAACGGGATCGACATGGAGGATCCGCAGGAGGGTGCGGGTGTCCAGTTGAAGCTCCGCCCGGGCCAGGAGGAGACCGTGAAGAGGGCCCAGGAGGCGTGCCGGAAGTACTCGCCGGCCGCGAACGGCGCCGCGGCGGACCCGCAGATGGAGGAGCGGGCCCGCGAGTTCGCGAAGTGCATGCGGGAGAACGGCGTGGAGGACTTCCCGGACCCGTCGGGCCAGGGCATCAAGATCGACAAGAGCCTGACCGACGACCCCGACTTCGACAAGGCGCGGCAGGCGTGCCAGAGCGTGATGGGCGGCCGGGGTATGGTCGCCGGCCCCGGGGGAGGGGCCAAGTGAGCCGTCGTGGTGGACGCGTGGCGCTGATCGCGCTCGCGGTGCTGGCCGTGGGCGGCGGCGCGACCGCGGTGGTCCTGGGCACCGGCGGCGAGGGGCAGGCCGGCAGCGGCGGCGCGGGCCTGCTCCCGCCGAACACCGCCACGGTCACCCGGCAGACGCTGCGGGACACGCGGACCGAGTCCGGCCAGTTGGGCTACGGCGACGCCACCTCGGTGGTCAGCCGGATGCCCGGCACGCTCACCAAGGCGCCGGCGACCGACGCCCGGATCAGCCGCGGGCAGGCGCTGTTCAATGTGGACAACCAGCCGGTGGTGCTCATGTACGGCCGGCTGCCCGCGTACCGCAGGCTCGCGCCGGGCGACGAGGGCGCCGACGTGAAGCAACTGGAGCAGAACCTCAAGGCGCTGGGGTACGGCGGCTTCACCGTGGACGACGAGTACACCTCCGCCACGGCGGACGCGGTCAAGCGGTGGCAGAAGAAGCTGGGCCTGCCCGAGACGGGCGTGGTCGACCTGGGGCGCGTGGTGTTCGCGCCCGCCGCGATCCGGGTGGACGCCCTCTCGCTGGGCGTCGGCGACCCGGTGACGCCCGGCGCGAAGGTGCTGACCTACACCGGCACCGCCAAGGCGGTCGCGGTGGACCTGGACACCGCCGACCAGCGACTGGCCAAGCGGGGCGCGACGGTGCAGGTCACGCTCCCGGACGACAGGACCGTCACCGGCAAGATCACCGAGGTCGCCACCGTCATCCGGCCCGGCGACAGCCCGGGCGGCCAGGACGAGACCAAGGTCGCGGTGATCGTGCGGATCGACGACCAGCAGGCCGCCGCCGCGTTCACCGTCGCCACCGTCGACGTGACGTTCACCGCCGCCGAGCGCGCGGACGTGCTGACCGTCCCGGTGGCGGCGCTGGTGGCGCTCAGCGAGGGCGGCTTCGGCGTGGAGGTCGTCTCGGGCGGCTCCTCCCGGTACGCGGCGGTCGAGACCGGCCTGTTCGCGGACGGCCGGGTCGAGATCTCCGGCGCCGGGGTGGCCGAGGGCGACGCCGTGGGGATGCCCGCATGATCAGCCTGACCGAGGTGCGCAAGGAGTACCCGGGCGGCGTGGTGGCGCTGGACGGCGTGTCCCTGGAGATCGGCGGCGGCGAGTTGGTGGCCATCGTCGGCCCGTCGGGCTCCGGCAAGTCGACGATGCTGAACATGCTCGGCACCCTGGACCGCCCCACCTCGGGCGGGGTGCGGATCGCCGGGTACGACACGGCCCGGCTCTCGGACGCGCAACTGTCCGCGCTGCGGGCACGCCGGATCGGCTTCGTGTTCCAGCAGTTCCACCTGTCGCCGGGGGTCTCGGCGCTGGAGAACGTCGCGGACGGGCTGCTCTACTGCGGCCGGCGCCCGGCCGAACGCCGCCGCCGGGCCACCGCCGCGCTGGAGCGGGTCGGGCTGGGCCACCGGGTGCGCCACCGGCCGAGCGAACTGTCCGGCGGCGAGCGCCAGCGGGTGGCGCTGGCCCGGGCGGTGGTCGGCGACCCGCCGCTGCTACTCGCCGACGAGCCGACCGGCTCGCTGGACTCGGCCGCCGGCGCGGGCGTCATGGACCTGCTGCTGGACCTGCACGCCGCCGGTACGACCGTCGTGCTCATCACCCACGACCGGGAGATCGCCGAGCGGCTGCCCCGGCGGGTGCACATGCGCGACGGACGGATGGTGCAGGACTCGGCGGCACCCCCGCTGGCAGCCGTGAACGCGAGGAGAGCGCTGGCCGGCGACCGCGGCGGAAGCACCGCGATCGCGAACGAAAGGCAGGCCCCGTGACCGCCGCCGTCCTGCACCCGGCCCGGATGTGGCCCGGGGACCTGCTCAAGGTCGGCGCGGTGGGGCTGCGCACCCGCCCGCTGCGGGCCACCCTGTCCGCGCTCGGCATCGCCATCGGCATCGCCGCGATGGTCGCCGTGGTGGGCATCTCCGCCTCGTCCCGCGCCGACCTGGACCGCACCCTCGACGCGCTCGGCACCAACCTGCTGACCGTCGGGCCGGGCAGGACCATGTTCGGGGCGGACGCCCAACTGCCCGAGGAGTCCGAGGCGATGGTGGGCCGGATCGGCCCGGTCACGGCCGTGGCCGCGGTCGGCCGGGTCAGCAGCGCCCGCGTCTACCGCACCCGCCTGATCCCGGCGGCCCAGTCCGGCGGCATCACCACGTTCGCGGCGCGCATCCCGCTGCTCGCCACGGTCGGCGCCACGCTGCGCAGCGGCACCTGGCTGAACGACGCCACGGCCCGGTACCCGGCCGTGGTGCTGGGCGCGTCCGCGGCCAACCGGCTCGGCATCGGCCACGCCGGTCCGGACGTGCGGGTACTGATCGGCGGGGTCTACTTCACGGTGGTCGGCATCCTGGAGCCGGTCGCGCTGGCCCCCGAACTGGACCCCGCCGCCCTGATCGGCTGGGCGGCCGCCCAGTCCACGCTGCGCTTCGACGGGCACCCCACGACCATCTACACGCGCGCGGCGGAAGCCCAGGTGGAGGCGGTCCGGGACGTGCTGGGCGCCACCGCGAACCCGCGGTCGCCGAACGAGGTCGAGGTATCCCGGCCGTCCGACGCGCTACCGGCGAAGCGGGCCGCCGGGGAGGCGTTCACCGGCCTGCTGCTCGGCCTGGGCGCGGTGGCCCTGCTGGTCGGCGGCGTCGGGGTGGCCAACACCATGGTCATCTCGGTGCTGGAGCGGCGCGCCGAGATCGGGCTGCGGCGCTCCCTGGGCGCCACCCGGGGGCAGATCCGCATCCAGTTCCTCGCCGAGTCCCTGCTGCTGTCCGCGCTCGGCGGGGTGGGCGGAGCGCTGCTCGGCGCGGCGGTGACCGCCGGGTACGCGATGTACCAGGACTGGCCGCCCGTCACGCCCGCGGTGGCGCTGTTCGGTGGGGTGGCCGCGACGCTGGTGATCGGCGGGCTGGCGGGGCTGTACCCGGCCCTGCGGGCGGCCCGCCTCTCCCCGACCGAGGCGCTGGCGGCGACCTAGCCGCACCTGGCACATCAGCGGAAACGCGCGGGTATCACGCCGGCGCGGTGGCGCCCGCCGCCACCGCGCCGGCCACCCACGGTGGGCCGCGGGCGCGTTGCCCGAAAATCCAAAAGGGACAATCAATGCCCGGGTAGCCGGTAACCGCCGCTTGGTGCGACGAAGGGCGACGCGTCGGTGGTCACCCGTCCTGGGGGCCGAACTGGAGCAGGCGGTTGGGCGAAATCAGCTCCATCAGCCGGTAAGAAAGCGGGCCCTGCGCTCATTTCCTGGTGACGGCGTACCTTCCCATGCCGAAGGAGCAGGAGCCAGTGACAGAAGCCGCAGCCGCAGCCGAGGCGAGCAGGCGTTTCATCGCGCTGTACGACGCGCACCACGCGCAGGTGTACGCGTACGCGGTGAGCCGGGCCGGCCGTCAGCTCGCCGACGACGTGGTCAGCGACACCTTCCTCGTGGCGTGGCGCAAACTGGCCACGATTCCGGGGTCGCCGCTGCCGTGGCTGCTCGGCGTGGCCCGCAACGTGGCGCGGGAGCGCTTCCGGGACGAGGTGCGGCAGGCCAGCCTGGTGGCTGAGCTGCGTGCCTGGGTCGACGAGGCGATGGCGGACGTGGCGGACGAGGTGTCCGAGCGCGGTGCCGTGCTCGCCGCTCTCGCCCGGCTCGGTCCGGACGACCGTGAGCTGCTGACCCTGGTGGCCTGGCACGGCCTGTCGACCAGGACGGCCGCCCGGGTCGTCGGCTGTTCAACGGCCACCTACTTCGTCCGGCTGCACCGGGCCAGAAAGCGACTGCAGGAGGCCCTGGCCGGGGCGGATCCGGTCCCCCGTCGTTCCCCGATCGCCCTTCCTGTCGAGGAGTACAGCAAATGAGTTCCCGCAGAGATGCCCTGAAGGCGCTGGCCGACGCCCGCCCCGCCCGGCTCGACCCGGATCCGGGCAGCCGCCCCGACCCGTACGGGATCGTGGCGCATCCGCAGCCCACCATCGCTTCGGCCCGGACGGGAGGCCGACGGGCGCGCCGTCTGATTCTGGCGGGCGCGCTGCCCGCCGTGGCCGCGGCGGTGGTCGGGGCGGTTTTCCTCGGCGCCGGTGGGGCCGGGCCGGCGGGCACGCTGGGAGCCGGCAGCCCGGCGTCCGATCCGGCGGCTACCACCGCGCCAGCCCCGCGCACGGCGCGCGAGCTGCTCCTGGTCGCCGCCGAGCAGAGTGCGGCCGATCCCACCGGCGGTGGCCGCTACTGGGTCCTCGACCAGGTACACGGCTCGCTGCGCCAGGTCGGCCCGAAGAGTCGGCCCTACAACATCATCGAGCGGCGCGGCTTGCGGTCCTGGGAGGCGATGACCGCCGCCGGCCGGAGCGTGGGATTCTTCCGCGATCTCGGCGCCGAGCCGTTCACGGCCGAGGACCGGGCCGCGTGGCAGGCCGACGGCTCACCGACGCAGTGGACCCTGCCCGCACCCGAGGGCGTTCCCGGCGCTGAGCCGATCATCATCAGCGGCAGGCCCCGGCCGGAGACCGTCGAGCGGGGTGCCGCCAGGCCGATGCCGCCGGGCGTGAAGGACGGCAACGCGCCCTACTACCTCGCCGGCGGCTCGATCTTGCGGGCGGAACTCGCCGCGATACCCACCGACCCGACCGCGTTGAAGGCGTGGCTGCTCAAGCGGCTGAAGGCCAGCGAGGTGCAGGAGGCCACCGGCTACTCCCTCTTCTGGAGCGCCAAGACGCTCGTCTTCGACCTGCCGGTGTCGCCCCGGGTGCGGGCGGCCGCGTACCGGATGCTCGCCGATGTGCCGGGGGTGACCTCGCTGGGTACGGTCACCGACCAGCGGGGACGTGCGGGTATGGCCGTCGGGTTCGCCCGGAAGGGTGACGGGGGGCACTGGAGCCAGACGCGGCTGATCATCGACCCGCGGACCGGCCAGGCGCTCGCCAACGAGTCCTGGGATCTGGGCTCGGGCCACGCCCCCAGGGCCACCGGGACGTTGCAGAGCTTCACGCTCCAGGTGAGCGCGGGCTTCACCGACGAGGACCCACCCACCGGGCAGAAGTAACGCGCCAGTTGTCCCCTCGGCGTGCGGTGCGGACCGGTCAGCCTCCGCACCGCACGTCCAGCTCATGCGGATCGGCCGCGGGCTGATGAGGTCCGCCTGCTCCTGAGATTCGCCCGGATTCGAACTCCTCGCATTCGCCACTGGCAGCGGTCTCGATGCGCAGGGCACCACCGCGTCAGCGGGCGGAAAGCGGGTCCGGCCGCGCATCGCGATCATTCCGGCCACCGCCGTCGCCCTGTAACACTCCCGGCCAGGGAATCCACCCGCCGCGTCGATCCGCCAGCCGCTGCACCAGGATCGCCATCGTGAACGCCCCCGATCCCACCGAACTGGTCCAACGCGGGTACGACAGCGTCTCCCACCGCTACCGCGGCGACCACGACGCCCCCGCCGAATACGCACCCTGGCTCACCGACCTGCGACGACGGCTCCCGGCCAACGCCAACGTGCTGGACCTCGGCTGCGGCTGCGGCATCCCGGTGGCCAAAACGCTCGCCGACCACGGCCACCGGGTAACCGGCGTCGACCTCAGCGAGGTCCAGGTCAACCGCGCCCGCCGGCTCGTTCCCCAGGCCACGTTCCGGCACGCCGACGCCACCCGGGTCGCGTTCGCCGACCGCACGTTCGACGCGGTCGTCTGCCTCTACGCACTCATCCACATGCCGCTGGACACGCAGCCGCGACTGCTCCACCGCATCGCCACCTGGCTACGGCCCGGCGGCCTCCTGCTCGCGACCACCGGAGCCCAGCAGTGGACCGGAACCGAGGACCACTGGCTCGGCGGCACCGCCACCATGTGGTGGAGCCACGCCGACGCGGCCAGTTACCGCACCTGGATCACCCAGGCCGGCCTGGACATCGACTCCGAACACTTCGTGCCCGAGGGGAGCAGCGGCCACCAACTCTTCTGGGCCCACCGACCCCAATGACCGGCCGGGCCAGCACAGCCAAGAATCGGGCCGCCGCCCGCGGCCAGATCCCGGCCGGCGGCTCGTCGCGGTTGCTGATGCTCGAACGGTGCCGGAGCGGGCCGGCTCCACGTGTCGGTCAGCCGGCGAGTTGGTCGCGGCGGCGGGTGAGGTAGGCCCGCTCCGCGGGGTTGCCGGCGAGACCGATGGCCCGGTCGTACGCCGCCCGCGACTCGCCGCCGCGCCCGAGCCGCCGCAGCAGGTCGGCGCGTGCGGCGTGGAAGGCGTGGTAGCCGTCGAGGACCCCGGCGAGCCGGTCGATCTCGGCCAGCCCGACTCCGGGGCCATCGACCTCGGCGACCGCGACCGCCCGGTTGAGCCGCACGATCGGCGAGGGGTCGAGCAGCACCATGCGGTCGTAGAGGGCGACGATGGTGGACCAGTCGGTGTCGCGGGCGGATGGGGCATCCGTGTGGACCGCGTTGATCGCGGCCTGCAACTGGTAGCGCCCGGGCAGGCCGCCGCCGGTCGCCACCGCCTCGATCCGCTCGCGAACCAGGGCGTTGCCCTCGACGATGAGGGTGCGATTCCACGCGCCGCGGTCCTGCTCGTCGAGGGTCACCAGCTCCCCGGTGCGGGACACGCGCGCCGGTCGCCGGGCGTCAGTGAGGAGCATCAGGGCGAGCAGGCCGGCCACCTCGCCGTCGTCCGGGAGGAGAGTTCGCAGCAGGCGGCCGAGGCGGATCGCCTCGTCGGTGAGGTCGACGCGCACCGGTCGGTCCCCCTCGCTGGCCAGGTAGCCCTCGTTGAAGACGAGGTAGACGACCGCGAGCACGCCGGCGAGCCGCTCCCGGATGTCATCGGCCGAGGGCACCCGGTAGGGAATGTGTGCCGCCTTGATCTTCGCCTTGGCGCGGGTGATCCGTCGCGCCATCGTAGTCTCCTGCACCAGAAAGGCGCGGGCGATCTCGGCGACGGTGAGACCACCGAGCAGGCGCAGGGTGAGCGCCACCCGGGCCTCCAACGCGAGCGCCGGGTGGCAGCAGGTGAAGACCAGTCTGAGCCGGTCGTCCTCGACCGGGCCGGTCGGCTCGGGAGGGGTGTCGTCGTACATGATCCAGGCCGCCTGCTGCTTGGCGTCGCGCTGCGACTCGCGACGTATCCGATCGATCGCCTTGCGGGTCGCGGTGGTGGCGAGCCAACCACCGGGATTGGGCGGCACGCCCTCGCGCGGCCACCGCTCGGCAGCCGCCACGAACGCCTCGGCCGTCGCGTCCTCGGCCACGTCGAGGTCGCCGAAGCGGCGCGCGAGGCCGGCGACCACCCGCGCCCACTGCTCGTGGTGGACACGGGTGATCGCCTGCTCGACGGTGGGGTCGGTCACGGTTCCAGCAGCGCCCGGAAGGATTCCGCGGTTCGGAAGGGACGCACCTCGACCGTGCCGCGGCACGCCTTCGACCCCTCGGCGGCAAGCGTCAGGGCCACGTCGAGGTCGGCCGCCTCGATCACCCAGAAGCCGCCGAGGTACTCCTTCGTCTCCAGGTAGGGCCCGTCGGTGAAGACCGGCTTCGCGCCCTGCCCGTCGACGGTGGTGGCGGTCGTGGCGGGCTCCAGGCCATCGGCGAAGACGAAATGACCGTCCCGCTGGAGCCGCTCGTTGAAGGCGCCGGTATCGGCGAACGCCTGAAGCATGGCCTCCTGGGAGGGGTAGGCGCCGAACTCGGTGCACTCGGCCGGTCCGTAGACGGACAGCAGGTACCTGGGCACCGCGCTCACCTCTCCCCCGAGCCGTTACGCCGGGTCTGCCCGGGACCCCGGAACCGGTGCACCTCCTGCGGCCAGTCCAGCACGGTCGCGAGCCGGCCGGCCCAGTATCGCGCCGTCTCCTCGTCCGGCACGTCCACGACGGCGAAGCCGCCGAGGTGCTCCTTGGTCTCGACGTACGGGCCGTCGGTGAAGACAGGCTTGCCGTCAACCGCCTCGACGCTGCACACCGCGGTGGACCGGTCGAGCCCGCCGTTGGTGAAGATCAGGACATCCTGGGCCAGCATCTCCTCGATCACGGCCCGGACGGCCGTGCCCTTCTCGCGCAACTCCTCCGTCGTATGCTCAGGCACCCACTCATCGTTAAAGGTGATCAGGTACTCGGTCATAGCCGTCTCCTCTTCATCCGCCCTGCGGCCCGGCCCGGCCCGCCGCACACTAGTTCCACGAACGGCTGCGCCTTGATACGACACCATCCCGGAAACTCTGCCAAGGCGCCCCCGGGCTAGTGACCGCAGAAGGGATAGGCCGGCACCGGCGGGTACGGCGCCGAGAGCGGCAGGCCACCTCGCCTTCATCGCCGCGTCGAGCAGGTCTCCACGGGACACTGGCGCACCCACGACGGCGACGAGGTCGACGACGTCATCGAGTTCGATAACGGCCACGTCCTCGCGTTCGAGGTCAAGGCGAACGAACGCGTCACGGACGCCGACCTCAACGCTACGAGACGCTCGGCGACAGATTCATCGCCGGAGTGGCGCCCAGCACCGGACTACGCTCGTTCACCTACGAAGACCGCATCCACATCGTGCCCGTCGACCGGCTCCGGACACCCACCAGCGGATGAGCTGCGCCGAACGTTCGTCCCGATACATCGAGAGGGTCCACCCCGGGTGGACCCTCTCCGGTTCAGCTCCATACGTCGAACCCCGTC
>NZ_BBQH01000014.1 GCF_018397995.1 Rhizomonospora bruguierae | reverse complement strand
TGGCCTGACCTTGGTCAGCGTGAATCTCCAGCGCCGCTGCCTACTGAGGCATGGCCCGACGACGACTACTCCCTAGCTTGGTGGGTTGGAGCCGTGGACGTTGCCAGCTATAGATCATGCGCCTATATGGGCTGCTAGGCTCGCCGCAGCTTCGCCTCGATCTTCGTGGCCTTGTCATCGACCCCGGACGCCACGTACTCGCACGGGTCGTCGAACGGGCCGACCGAGAACCAGTGGACCCTCCTGGTGTCGGTATCGATCCTGACGAGCAGGGAATGCCCTTCGCCCATCGGCGCCACCAGCACACAGGAACCCTGCTTGTCCTTGACGTTGATCGAGCCCAGGAACGTCGCGGTGGTCTTCTTGGCCAGCTCACCGTCCACCGGCGCGAGCTTCAGGTCGGCCGCGACGCTCGCCGGGTCACCGTCGCGGTACTCCACGGCGACCGCCACGAGGGTGTACTGCGTCCCCAGTGGATGACCGAACCAGCACAGGTCCGGCTCGTCGGCCTGGACGTGCATGTCGAACTCGCGCAGCTCGTCCGCGGTGAAGAACTCGCACGGCCGGGCGGTGCTTGGATCGAAGGAATGCTCGGCGCATCCGCCGAGCAGTAGCACCGCCGCCGCCGCCGCGGCGAGCACGAAACAGCACAGTCGAAGCCGCAACGCCGCATGCATACGTGGCAGTCTATCCGGTGTCGGTACCGACCAGATGCGACTGACCGGTGGCTGCCTCCTCGGGTGGCGGGCGGCACGACCCGGTGGTCGTGCCGCCCGTTCACTGCGTGTCCGCTCAGACCGGGATGCAGCCGTTGCTGTCCTTGCGCGTGACGTAGTTGATCGTGTAGTTGTCCAGCCAGGTGGCGGCGTAGTTGTAGTTGTCGAGCGCGTTGATGTGCAGGTTGATGTCGTGGCCCGAGTTGAGCTGGACGAAGGCGCTCAGGCAGGCGCGCGCCGAGTAGTTGGCCGACTCGCGGGCCAGCACGGCCGCCGGGGTGTCGCAGGAGAGGCCGCTGGCCCTGTCGCACGCCAGGTTGTCGTACTGCCCGACGGCGAGCAGCGTCGGCACCCGCACCCCACGGGTGACCGCCGTGTCCCGGGCGGCGGCGAGGCTGGTGCGTTCACCGTCGGTGCCGGTCTGCTTGAGCGCCTCGTCCAGCGATAATATGTCCGACTCGACGTTCGGCAGGTGGTAGAAGTCGGCGCCCCGGGTGCCGGGCTGGGTGGTCAGGTACCCAGAGGGCAGCCCGGCGCCGGCGAACGCCGGATCCGAGCTGGCCGGGTGGAGCGAGGCGGCCAGCCGGGCCAGCCCCGGCGCGTACGTCTGGGTCAGGAAGTCCTGCAGGATCAG
The DNA here is from genome assembly GCF_018397995.1 of Rhizomonospora bruguierae. Classification (GTDB taxonomy): domain Bacteria; phylum Actinomycetota; class Actinomycetes; order Mycobacteriales; family Micromonosporaceae; genus Rhizomonospora; species Rhizomonospora bruguierae. Next base: position 209,019 of record NZ_BBQH01000014.1, on the reverse strand, counting down.
GTAGTCGGGTACCGCGCTGGCGGTGGTGACGGTGCCCGCCTCGTACTGGAGGATGCCCGCGCCGAGCGAGTGCCCGACCCCGACGACCGTGGTGAAGGCCACCCCGCCGATCGCCCCACTGCGCAGCTTCGGGACGATCTGCTGGATGACGTACGCCTGGTTTTGGACGTTCAGCTGGGCGGCCGGCGGCTTGCCGCTCGCCCCGACGCCGAGCCGGTCGATGGAGAAGGTGGAGTAGCCCTTCACCGTCTGTACCCATACCCACGAGTAGGTATTCGGCTTGTACGAGACGTTCCAGTAGTTGTGGTCGTAGCTCCAGCCGGAAACCAGCAGCTGCACCGTCGTCTTCCGCAGGTGGTCGGAGCCCAGGCACAGCCGGCCGGTGACGTTGTAGGTGGTCGGATCGCCGGCGGTCAACGTGACCGGCACGGTGTACTGGGCGCAGGTGGCCCACTCCGGGTCGGTACCGTCGGCCATGGCTGGTGTCTGCACGGTGGCCACGGTGGCCACCCCGATGATTGCCGCCAGCGCGAACCGCAAGGTTCGCGAGGGGGTGCGGTGGGGGTATGACATCGACTGAGGGTACGAAGACTTAGCCGTCCACTGTGGCCGCCGATTGATCGACTTTGAACAGTACGATCGATTGATGAAGATGATCCGATCGGCTGTTGGCGAGAGACCATCTACTGCGGAAGTCGGCTACGTTCCGTAGAGCGAGCAGGTACGCGCCCCGGGCGGGGAACGCATGGCCGTCCGCGACGGCACCGAACCCGATGCCGACCGTCCCGCCATGCGGTCCGCTCGCGCAGCGACGCGCCGCAATCCGGTCAGCGGCGGCGCAGGGAACCCGCCGGTTGCGGGTCCGCACCGGGGACGGGAAGGCGGGCGGCGGCGACCGCCGCGTCCGTGTCCTCCTCGATCAGAGACATGTTGATCGCGGCGGCCGCGGTGAGGCCCGCGCTGACCGAACCGGCGACCTGCCCCAGCGGGTCGGAGACGTTGCCGGCGACGTAGACGCCCGGCACCGCGGTCGCGCCCGTCGGCTCCGCCTCGATGCGACTGCCGATGACGGTGTCACCCATGGCGAACGCGACCGGTGTCAGGTCCAGCGGGGCCAGGAAGCCGGCCCGTGCCTGCAAGGACGCGCTGACCGCGACCGCCGCGCAGTCGACGACGTGGCCATCGGCGACCCGCAGCCCGCGCAGCCGGTCAGCAGCGATGACGACCTCCTCGGCCGGTCCGGGGACCACGCTGATGCCGCGGGCCAACAACCGCTCCCACTGTTGGTCGGTAGGTTCCGCGTCGGCTTGCTGCAGGATGAGGGTGACGTGCGGGGTGAGCTGGCGCCACAGGAACGCGGTGTGGATCGCCAGCCCCGATGTGGCCAGCACGGCGATCCGCTGGTCGCGGACCTCCCAGCCGTGGCAGTACGGACAGTGCAGGATGTCTCGTCCCCACCGTCCGGCGAGCCCGGCCACGTCCGGCAGAACGTCCACCAGCCCGCTGGCGGCCAGCACCCGCCGCGTCCTCAGCTCCCGTCCGTCGGTCAATTCGATGACGAAACGCGGTCCCGCCACCGACGGCAGCGCCCGGACCGCGTCGACGGTCCCGTCGATGATGTGCGCTCCGTAACCACGCAGCTCAGCCCGGCCAGCCGCAAGCAGTTCAGCGGGGGGCATGCCGTCGCGGGAGAGATAGTTGTGCACCCCCGCCGCCGGGGCGTTGCGCGGCTCACCCGCATCCACCAGCACCACCCGGTGCCGGAACCGCGCCAGCGACGTCGCCGCGGCCAGCCCGGCCGCGCCGCCGCCGACCACCACCACATCCAAAGCGCCGGGTCCGGGAACTCGGTCCTTGCCGTTGTCGTTACCTTCTGCGCCGTCCGCGGCCATCGCGACCACCTCCTTGCCCCATCTTCGGCACTCTGGCGCTAGTGGCAAGTTTTCATGCTGAAGTGGCAAGATGGTGGCATGAGCAAGTCCGACGAGACGCCTGAAGCGGACCTGTCGCGAGACGTGATCGACGACGTCCTGCACCTGGTCGGGCCCCGCCTGCGTGCGCTGCGCCGGCACCGGGGCGTGACCCTGGCCGACCTGGCCCGTGCGACCGGGATCTCCGAGAGCACCCTCTCGCGCCTCGAAGCCGGTCAGCGACGGCCCACCCTGGAACTCATGCTGCTGCTCGCCAGGGCCCACCACATCCCGATCGACGAACTCGTCGGAGCCCCGGAAACCGGCGACCCCCGCGTCCGGCTACGCCCGCTGAAACGCTGGGGGATGATCGTGATCCCGCTCACCCGCCGACCCGGCGGCGTGCAGGCGTACAAATTGATCATCCCGGTTCACCCGGGCGAGCCGCCCGCCGGGCAGACCCACGATGGCTACGAATGGCTCTACGTCCTCGCCGGGCGGCTGCACCTGATCCTGGGCGACCGCCAGTTCGAGCTCGGCGACGGCGAAGCGGTCGAGTTCGACACCCGCACGCCGCACGCCTTCGTCAACCGCGGCCCCGGCCCCGTCGAGGCCCTCACCCTGTTCGGTGCCGCCGGGGAGCGGATTCATCTGCGCGCCAGCCCGAACGCGACCGACCTCACGGACCGCCGTAGCCGTGGCCGCCTCGGGAGCCAACCGTGACGGCCGCCGCTGCCGTCACCGGAAAGGCGGTACCACCCGGACCGTGGTCGTCGGTGCGGCAGTGGCCCGGCGGCGACGGATCGCGGTGGTCAGTCCGGCCGCCGCCGCGGCGACGAGGGCCAGGCTCGCCACGGTGACGGCGCCCCAGACCAGCGGCCACGACCGCCGGCTGTGCCGCAGCAGCAGCGACGATTCGCCTTCGCAGTCGACGGTGCCGATGACGCTGTCGTTGACCCGGAAGGTGCCGACGTAGGTGTACGTGTGGCCGTTGTAGGTGACCGTCTCCGGGTCTCCGATCGGGCGGCCCGTCCGCCACCGGACGACGCGCGGCGAGTCGCGCTCGCGCACCACGCAGGCCGCCCGGTCGGGAATCCCGGTCGCCCGGTCGGCGTAGAGGGCGTAGTCGGTGCCGCCGCCCAGGACCCGGCTGACCATGCCCCGCCGCTCGGTGCCGATGTTCGGCGGGTCGAAGGTCTTCAGGAAGCCGAAAGACAGGCCCAGCACGCCACCGGCGCAGCACGCGAGCACCGCCAGCACCACCGGCGGGATCACGAGCAGGTACCAGCGGCGCGACGGGCCACCGGCCCCCACCGCCACGGGCGCGGGCGGCGCGGGAGCGGACGGCACGGGAGCGGGCTGGGCCGGCGGTGCGCCGGCGCGCCGGCGGCGGACCAGGCCGGTCACCAGCACGACGACGCCGGCGGCCGCGATCAGGCCGCCGACGATCCCAACGGCCAGCAGGTGGCGCTGCGGGGCGCGGCTGGGCACGACCAGGAAGTCGGTTGGCGAGCATTCCACCGACAGGAACGCCTTCGTGCGGTCGCCGCGCAGGGTGCCGTAGTAGCCGAAGTCGTAGTCGGCCACGCCGTCCGTGCCGGACCGGGTGTCGAAGTGCGTGATCCGCTCCGGTGCCGCCGCGGGGCGCTCGGAACGGCGCACCAGCCAGGAATCCTCGGGCGAGTCGTAGACGTTGCACGGCACGGTGTCGGGCCACGTCTGCTCGACCGGCTGGTAGATCCAGTATTCGTCGCCCTCGTACATGTCGAAAATCGTGGAGCCCTTGCCGCCGAGCGTGGAGGCCAGGTCGACGTCCTGACCGGACCGCGAGACCGGCCCGAGCAACACGCCGCCGCCGACGCCGCACACCAGCAACGAGACGATCAGCAGTACTCCACCGAGCGTGGTGGCGAGCGGGCGACGAGAGCGCATGATCGGGAACCTAGCAGCCGACATCGACGGCCGCGATCCCGTCACCCGGCCGGGGCGCGAGGACAAGTACGGCCGATGGATCGGCGTCCTTGGTGTCGGGACGGCTCTCGACGGTGCCGGCCAGTCCACGGCGTCCGGGGGTCAGGTCAGGGCGTGCACGAGGTCCCGCGTCGCGGGATAGAGCTTCCGGTAGACCGCGTACGACCGCTGGTAGGTGTCGTGGCTGGCCGGGTTCGGCTGGACCCGGTCCGCCCACGTCGTCCAATCGTCGTCCCGGGACACGAGGCCCTGGGCGAGCCCCGCCAGGTACGCGTTGCCGTAGCTGGCCCCGATGGTCTGCCGGGGGACGTGCTGGGCGTGCCCGGTGATGTCCGAGACGATCCGGGTCCAGAGCGGGCGGACGCCTCCACCCACCGCGATCACCCGGCCCGGTGGCTCCAGCAGTTCGGCCATCGTGTCGATGTGGTGGCGCGCCGCGTACCCGGTGGCCTCCAGCACCGCCCGGTACAGGTGCCCCCGCCGGTGGTCCAGCGTGAGACCCAGGATCACCCCGCGCGCCTTCTCGTCGAACAGCGGGATGCGCTCGCCGGCGAAGTAGGGCAGCAGCACCACCCCGTCCGACCCGGCGGGCACGGCGGTGGCCTCGGCCGTCAGGTCCGCATAGTCCGGCCGCCGGTGAGCTCGCGCAGCCACTCGACCACGGCACCCGAGGTCGCCATTCCGCCCGCCACGCAGTAGCTGCCGGGATGCACACCGGCGGTGGACCACAGGCCCGGGTGCGCGATGGGCCGCTCCACCACCCGGGTAAGGAACATGGTGGTGCCGTACATCAGCATCAGGTCCCCGCGTCGGGTCGCGCCCACGCTGACCGATTCGGCCCAGGCGTCGATGGTGCCGGCGGTCACCGGCGTCCCCACGGGCAGCCCGGTCGCGGCGGCCGCCGCGGTGGTGACCGTACCCGCGACCTCGGTGGGCCACAGCAGCCGCGGCAACTCCAGACCCGGTGCGAGGTCGGCGGCGAGGTCGGTGATCAGGCCCGGGCCCGGATGTCGTACAGCGGATCGCTTTGGCTGGCCGAGTGGTGGTCGAGCACGTACGAGCCGGTCAGGCGGTGGACGAGGAAGGAACTCGCCATGAAGAACCGGCGGGTCGCCGCCCAGACGTCGGGCTCGTGCCGGGCCAGCCAGAGCAGCTTCGGCCCGACCGCCTGGGTGGTGAGCCGGTTGCCGCCGCGCTGGACGATGGCGTCCTCGCCGAGCCGCTCGGTCAGTTCCACGATCTCGGCCGCGGCGCGGGTGTCCACCCCGTACAGGATCGCCGGCCGCAGCGGGCGGCCGTCCGCCGTGGTGGGCAGGACGCACGGCCCGATACCGCTGACCGCCACCGCCGCCACCGGCCGGGGCGACGAGTTCGCGGGTGATGTCACCTCGCCCTGGCTCCAGATGGTGGCCCGGAAGACGTAGCCGCCGCGCACATTGCCGCCGGCCTCGGAGAACAGGGCGTGGCAGTGCTCGCGGGCTCCGCTACGGGTTGGGCGGGCCGAGGTACGGAAACTGCCCCGTCAGGTCGCTGTGCGGCTTGAGGCCGGTCGGGGGCACCTTGCCATGGGTCAGCCACCCGAAGCGATAGCTGAAGACGTCGTCGATGAGCTTGCGTCCGTTGGGGTAGGAGATCGGCTTGGTGCGGTCATAGCGCAGGACGTCCGGCAGGACCTGCATGGCGGTCGCCTTGGCCTCCTCCGGCGAGTAGCCCGCCTGCTCCAGCAGCTGGGACCACGGGCCAAGGTAGTTGGCCACGTCGTCGGCGGGCTGCCGCGAGTTGTAGCGGTTCTTCTCGCCGTCCGGGTTGATGAACGGGTTGATGGTCGGGTTCCCGCCGCGGTCCATCTGCTCCAACGCGCCGTTGCCGGGCCGGCTGATCGAGGCCCACACCCCCACCAGGGGGCCCGGGCCGAGCAGGTCGGTGGGCACCTCCAGCGCGATGCAGTCGACGTTGTTGCCGGCGAAGTCGTCGTGTCCGGTCCACTTCATTCCGTGCAGGGCGCCCTCGACATCGGCGAAGAACGGGTCGCTGCGCAGCCCGGCGAACAGCCGGATCTGCCCCGACTCGTCGACCGTGAGCGGCTGGGCGGTGCCGTCGAAGCTGACCGGGATGGATTCGGCGAGCACCCGGCCGACCGGCCCCGGCTGGCGCGCCTCGGCGCCGGTGGCGTACCAGGCGGTCCCGGTCTGGCTGCCGTTCGCGTATTCGGAGAAGGCGAAGGTGAAGGCGATGTCGGCGTGCGCGTCGCGGTCGGTATCGATGTTGATCCGGTGGACCGCGCCGGGGTAGAACTCCGGGCCGGTGGTCGGGGCCGGTATCGGGGGCGGGGCAACGGTCGGGTTCGAATTGATGATCAACACCGTCTTGCCGGGGTTCTCCGGTGCGGGGAAGACGTACAGGTCGGTGAGTTCGAGGCGGCGGTCATCACCGGGGAACTTGAGGTTGTCGGCGCTGAAGTGGTTTGACAAGGTGACTCCTTCGAGGCGTCGGGGAGACCGGGCCGGGGCCTTCCGGGGTCAGGCGGTGAACGACGGGCTCCTGACGGCGCGCGGGGCCCGGCAGGCACCTCCGCGGCACCCTCGGCTGACGCTGCCACAGAACCGGTGGATGCCGCGCTGGACGGCGGCGGCGATGACCCGATCGGGCGACGGCCCGTCGACCAGTCACCAACAAGCCCGCCCGCGCCGTCCGAAGCCTCCGCCGAGCCGGCGTCGGGCCGGCGTCGGGCCGCGGCTGCCGCCGGCACGGCGCCAACGACGCACGGCTGAGCCGCCGGGGTCGACGCAGCATAACCGCGCCCGCGATTCTATTGATTGACAGTGGGCAATGTGACCTCCTACTATCGGGGATGGTAAAGGAACCTGTCCCCAGATTTAGCAGTGAGACGTTGCGATTGTTGTTCATCCGAAAGTGGAGGCAAGGGTGCTCAAATCGCACAAGAGGACCATATGCTCGCTCACGGCGGCGCTCATGGTCCTTTCCGCGACAGCTGTCATGAACGGGCCCAGCGCGCTGGCGGGCGCTTCCGGCGGCCATCTCTTAAAAGATCTTCCCGTCTTCAGCAGTACGAGATATGACCAGTGGGCCGGCGCGGGCTCCCCACTCAGTCTGGAAACCGTGCAGCATAACGGCAACCCGGCGCTTCCCGTCGATTCCACGGAAACCTACAACGGCCTGCCGTCGATGCACGTCAACGTCACCTCGGATGGCTCGAGCGGCTATGGCTGGTGGTCGGTGACCCAGGCCAACAACAACTGGGAAACCTACACGCTGGCTCCGTATTACGCCAATGGCGCATTTGAGTTCAACGTCAAGGGCGCCGTCGGCGGCGAAGCGTTCACGGTCGGCCTCGGAGATCGCGACTACCGGCGCGATCCCGTCCAGTACAACACGCCCTCGCTCCAGAGTGGCGACTACGTCACGGTCACAACCGATTGGCAACACGTGCGGATACCCCTCACGGACCTCATTCCGCAGGGAAGTATTTTCGACCTGAACCAGGCGTACCTGCTGTACTTCGGGAGCGCCAACAACAATGCGCAGGAGTTCTGGCTGAACGACATCAAGTTCACGTCGCCGGACCCGGAGCACAGCGCACCCTTCATCAAAGTCAACCAGCTTGGCTACAGCATCCTCGCAAACAAGTACGCCTTGGTCAGTGGCTACGCCGACGAACTCAACGCCGTCGACGGAACACCGTTCAAGGTGAAACGCGCCTCCACCAATGCCGTCGTGTACACCGGTAAACTGAAACTGGTCAAGGACCACGACCCGCAGTCGGGTGAGAGAATCTTCGAGGCGAACTTTTCCCCGCTGATCCTGCCCGGCACCTACTACCTGTCGGTGACGGCCCCGGGCGTAGCGGATTCGCTACCGTTCCAGATCGGGAGCAACCTCTACCGGCCGCTGGTTGTCGATGCCACGCGCTACTTCTACTACCAGCGCCAGGGAATTGGCCTCGACGCCGCGCACGCGGGAGCATACACCCGCGGAGTAGGACACCCGCAGGATGCGAACGCACCCTTTGCCTCCGGCGCACCGGCCAGGGATGTCTCGCAGGGCTGGTACGACGCTGGCGACTACGGCAAATACGTCAACGCCGGCGCGGTCGCGGTTTCCCGGCTGGCGTGGACCTATCAACTCTTCCCCGGAGAGTTCAAAGACCGGCACCTGAACATACCGGAGAGCGGGAACGGTGTTCCGGACATCCTGGATGAAATGAAGTGGGAGCTCGACTTCATCCTGAAGATGCAGGATCGGACCAGCGGCGGCTTCTACCACATGGTGCAACCTACCGGTAACGCCGCACCCGACATGGACACCACGCAACGCATTATCGAGGATGTCAACGGTTCGCGGACCAATGTCCGGCCGACCGATGACACAGCCAGCGCCGCCGCGGCCCTGGCAGAGACTTCGATCTCCTTCAAGAAGTTCAATCCGACCTACGCCAACACCCTGTTGGCGGCGGCTCGTCGCGGTTGGGATTACCTGGTCGCCAACCCGGATGGTGTCGCCTCGGTTCCCGGCCCCTATGGCATCGACGACGACCGCGCGGCTCGCCTGTGGGCCGCCGCGGCGCTCTACCGGGCTACCGGCGACAAGCAGTACAACCAGTACTTCCTCGACAACTACCGGAACTTCGCGAGCGTCTGGGACGGGTCCAGGGACAATCCCGAGGGCGTTGGCAACATGGCACAGAGCGCCTTTCTGGACTACCTGAAGGCGGCCCGCCCCGATGCCACAGCCTGGGCCTGGTTCGCGACCAAGTTCAAGGCATGGCGCGAGCCCGTGCTGGCGCGCGCGGAGCAGGGCCCGTGGCGCAACACCCTCCAGGACAACGACTACTACTGGGGGAGCAACGGTGTGGCGCTCAGCACGATGCGCGTGCTGGCGATCGGGAGCGTCGTGCTGGGTCAGCACAATCTGATCAGCGACATCCGGGTCATCCGGGCCGTGGGATCCGCCATGAACTACATCCTGGGGATCAATCCGCTGCGCCTCAGTTACGTCTCCGGGCACGGCGCCGACAGCATCACAACGATCTTCTCGACGGCCTGGAGCAACGCCGGTCACCCCGGTATTCCCAAGGGCTACCTGCCCGGCGGCCCGAACATCTACAATAACGCCCTGTTGTCCTGCACCGCCCCGGCCAAGTGCTACCTGGCCAACGATTCAAACTGGACGACGAACGAGAACGCCATTTACTGGAATGCCGATCTGGTTATGGTTGCCACGCTAGCCGCTCAGCTTCCCTGAGGCAGGCACTGTCCGCTCGTGTGACGAGGATTGGGGTTCTTTCCCAATCCTCGTTCCACACTGTGGCGGGCCAGCGCGGCAGCGAACCGTTCGCACTCACCCCGATGTTCGGGTTGCCGGCCCCCGACCTCGCGCCACCTCAGCCGGGCCGCCGGAACCGCGCAGGCCGGCAGTCCTCAGTAGCGGATCACTGACCCTAGGATCATCCGTAACCCGCGGACACGGACCGGCACTGGAGAGGCAGCATGACCGACACGATGAGTCACGAGGCACGGGTCCGGAACTTCTACCACGACGGACCCGGCGGCGAAGCCGCGGGCCAGGCGTACAGCGCCCTGATGGGCGACGTGTGGCACCACGGCGACAACGCAGCCGAGAAGGCCGGCAAATCGCCGCTGGAAGCCGCGATGATCCTGGAACAGCGACTGACGAACCTGGCCGGTATCAAGCCCGGTGACCGGGTCCTCGACTTCGGCAGCGGCCCGGGCGGCGCCACCTGCGCCATGGCGATCATGACGGGGGCGGTCTTCGTCGGACTGTCGAACACGGAGACGCTCAGCCAGCGCGCGCGGGCACTGGCCGAGCAGCGGGACCTGGCCGATCGGGTCAGCTTCCTGACCGTCGGTGACACCGACTACCGCACCCTCACCGCGTGGCCCGACCATTCCTTCGACGCGGTGACCTTCTTCGAATCGGTGTGCCACCTGTCCGACAAGGAGGCGTTCTTCCGCGCCGCCCACCGGGTTCTGCGCCCCGGTGGCCGCCTGGTCGGGTTGGACTGGCTGCAACGGCCGTTCGGCGAGCACCAGAGCCCGGAGCAGATCGAGGCGTTCATCGGCGCGGTGTGCGAGCACATCCGCCTCGCCGACCTGGGCACCCTGGACGGCTACGCGGCGATGATGCGCGAGGCCGGATTCACGGTGACCCACGCGGTCGACGAGTTCGCCGGTGAACCGTGCTGGGGTTCCACGCCGCCGGAAGACCGGGAGAAGTGGCTGACGTACACCAGCCCCGGCCCGGCCGGTGACCTGTTCGTCCAGGGCAAGCGCGCACTGGATGCCGCCCGGGGCGCTGGCGTTTTCACCGTCGGCTGGTGGGCCGCCGCCAAGGGCCCCGCTGAGTAGCACCTTCGGCCGGGCCTGGCATCCCGGCTCGCCCGCACGGGTCACGTAGCCAGACGCTGCCGCCGGCGTGGCAGCGTCTGGCGCGGGATCCTGTCCGGTGGGATGTGCCAGGTTGACCGTGCTCGCCACGCCGAGCGGCGCCATACTTGATCAATGGCGAAGTCGATGACCGACGGGCAGTGGCAGCGGTTCGTGTCATACGGAACCCGCACCGGCAAGCTCGCGACGACGCGGGCCGACGGCTCACCACACGTGGTCCCGGTGTGGTTCGTGCTCGACGGCGACGATGTGCTGTTCAACACCGGCAAGACCTCGGTGAAGGCCGGCAACCTGGCCCGCGACCGCCGGGCCGTGCTGTGCGTGGACGACGAGAACCCGCCGTACGCGTTCGTCACCCCGCGCGGCCGGGCCACGATCACCGAGGACCCGGCCGAGACGAGGCTGTGGGCGACCCGGATCGGCGAGCGCTACATGGGCGCCGACAGGAGCCGGGAGTTCGGCGCCCGCAACGCCGTGCCCGGCGAGCTGCTGGTGCGCCTGACGGTGGAGAAGGTGCTCGGCTACACCGGCATCACCGACTGAGCCCGGCCACCGGGAATGGACCGGTCGACTATGCTGTCGTTGGCCAGAAAAGTAGATGTCGCGCTTCGCGCATTTAGAAGATTGGCAGCACATGACGGAATCCGACGTCGTACTGTTCGCCGGTTCGGCAAGCCGGAATCTCGGCCAAGCGATCGCCCAGAGTCTCGGAATCGAACTGGGCGCCTCGGAGGTGCTGCGGTTCTCCGAAGGGAATCTGTTCGTGCGGATCATGGAGAACGTGCGCGGTCGAGACGTCTTCGTCGTTCAGGGGACCGCGTTTCCAGCCAACGACAATTTCATGGAGCTGCTGTTCTGGATCGACGCCCTCAAACGCGCGAGCGCGGCATCCGTCACGGCGGTGATCCCATACTTCAGCTACGCCAAGGGCGACAAGAAGGACGAGCCGCGCGTCTCGATCCGCGGCCGGGTGTGCGCCGACGCGATCGAGGCGGCCGGCGCGGACCGGGTCGTCACCCTCGACCTGCACACACCCCAGGTCCAGGGCTTCTTCACCAAACCGGTCGACGATCTCTACGCGTTGCCGGTGCTCTGCACCGCCATCGCCGACAGGCGGTTGAGCGACCTGGTGGTCGTGGCCCCCGATGCCGGGTACGCCAAGAAGGCCCGGCAATGGGCCAACATGCTACGAGTGCCCACGGCCATCGCCGACAAGCGGCGCGTAGACCACAACGAGTCAGCGGAGATCGTGGAACTCATCGGGTCGGTCGAAGGGCGGACGGCGCTCATCGTCGACGATTTCACGATCAGTGCCGGGACGCTCGTGGAGGCGGCCCGGGTACTCATCGATCGCGGCGCCACCAGTGTCTATGCCGCCGTCAGTCACGCACTGCTCACCGAGGCCGGCAATGAAAGGATCGACAACAGCCCGATCGAACGCCTCTTCACCACGGACAGCGTGGAGACACAGCCGACGAAACTGTCCGAAAAGGTGGAGGTGGTGTCGGTCTCGGGTCTGCTCGCCGAGGCGATTCGACGCATCGGGGCGCGCGAGAGCATCTCCGTACTGTTCGAACAGCAGCCCTGATTCCACCCGGTTTGATCGATACGCCGCGATCAGTAACCAGCAGGCCCGTGCTTCAGTCTCCTCGCCTGACTATATCAGGCATACCGGTCTTTCAGGAAGAAAATCCCCAAATCCACTCACGCTCGACGACACCACCTGCGGTCAGCGCGCGAAGTAGGCGGCCACGGGACCGAGACGATCAAAAGCGAACCGCAGGACCTGGACGTCCGTCGCCGGGAGCACCAAGACCGCAACAATCGACAACCCCGAATAGCCAAGCGCGCTGCCGGCTTCACTCGCCGCGAATGCGGCCCACCGATGCCGAAAGTCCGGCGCCGCCCACCGTCGATCTCACCTCGGCAATGGGAGCAATCGCTACCGGCCCGGCCGAGCCGGTTATAACCACCGCCGGACCGCGGCGAGCGCCGCCTCGTCGGCCGGTGGCTGCGCGTCGCAGGATGAGCCGCCCGCCGTACAGCGCTATGCGTGCCTCGCGCAGAATCTGCCGTTCGCGGGCAGAAACGGCTGGAGCGACGCAGCGGTCACACGCGCAGCGCAGAGGCCACAACCGCTACCAACGCGCCAGCAGCGCGGCCGGGCCCGGCGCGGCAAGGACGCGTGCATTCCGGGTGTGGTACCGCCCCGCCGAGTCGGTGGAGCGACCGGTGAGTACCGGATCATCTCTCGCGAGCGGCGGGTCGCCCGCAGCGCCCGTTGATGGCAACGAAAGTGACCCTTCGGCGCGGATGGGGAGTCCATTGCCGACTGTCTCGCCGCTGCGTGGTCACGGGTCACGGTTCGATGACGGAGTGGAACAGCAGGAGGGCGCTACCGGCGGCGCCACCACCCACGAGCACCGCCGCCGGGACCGAGGGATCGACGAGGTAGGACATGCCGCCGGCGAGCAGGCCGATGATGAACGCCAGGAGCAGGATGACGGCGGTGCGGACGGTCATCAACGGACCGGGGGACGGCGCCATGACTAGACCTCCCATGGTTGGTAGCCAAACCCTGCCCTCGATACGGGAACCGGCAACAGCCCGTCATGGCCGTTCAGTGGCGCCCGCTGGACACCACTGGACCCGAGTGGACTGCCGTATCGTGGCCGAATGAGGGTCAATGTGGCGGTGCTGGCCAAGGCGCAGGGCTTCGGAGATGACTTCGACAGTCTTCAGCGCCTACGCCGCGGGAGGGGCGTCACCGGCCCGGATGACCTCTCCTACCTATCCGACTACATCAAGCGGCGGATGCTGCACATCGAGCGGGACACGGAAAGCGAGCTCAAACGCGGCCTGGACAACCTCCGGCAGCTCATCGACAAGTCTCCCCCGCACGAGCGGGAACTGCTGCGGTTGTGTTTCAACATCGATCGCACCTTCGGCACCTTCAACTGGCTGGAGCGCGCCGAGAACTTCACCATCGACCACGAGTGGATCGGCAGCTCGCGCAACGTCCGCCATCGCGCGGACCTCGCCCTCCTGCAGTTGCTGATGCGCACACGCCCGGCCGCCGAGCTCGAACCCTTCTCCGCCACGGACGGCACGCGCGTTGGTGCGTCCCACGGCGGTGCGGTGAGCGCCCTGGCGTTCTTCGCCGAGGACTACGTCCGCAACAGCCCCCGTTTCGCCGCGTCCTGGGAGGCGGCGCACGCCGTCGACATGTGCGGCTTCGGCCACAACCGGATGGCGGTCGCCTACTCGGCCGAGATCGGCCGCATCCTCAGGTCGGGCGGCCGCGTCCGGGTGCTGATGCAGGACCCGGAGGGCCAGGCGGTCCTGGATGCGAACCGGCGCAGTTCCACCCCCAAGGCATCCGCGGGATCGGTGCGCCATCAGCATCGCAGCGGCATTGCGACCTTCCATGCGATCCGGTCGGCCGCGGACGCCACAGCGGACAGCCTCCAGCTGCGGGCGTACGACATCATGCCGCCCTTCACCGGGTACTTCTTCAACCCCGACGACGAGACCGCACACGCCTACGTCTGGTTCTGGTCATGGCGGCAGCCGTCCTCGTGGCGCCCCGGATTCTTTCTCGCACGTTCGGCGGATCCACTGTGGTACGAGCGCTTCAGAGAGCAGTTCCAGGCCATGTGGGACGACGACGGCACCCAGGAGATAACGGACGGGGACCTGCCATGAGTGACCTCGTGCGCTTCTTCGATTCCGCGGGCTACGCACGGCTCCCCCATCGCCTGCCGGATTCGCTGGTCGACCGGATGCGCTCGGTGGTGGACGACCAGTTCGCGCGCGCCGTGCCGCCCTACCGGGTGAACCAGCGGGGAGAGCCGTGCCGGCTGGATGCGCTGCTGGAGCGCCACGAGGTCTTCATCGAAGCCCTGCGCCATGAGCACGTCGCGGACGCGTTGGGGCAAATCCTCGGCCCGGCCGTGGATGTCGTGCTGAACAGGCACAATCACGCGACGGTGAACAACTCGGGCGACATCCCGTTCCGGCTCCACCGGGACATCCAGCAGTGGTCCCAGCCGCTCGTGGCAGTCTTTTTCTACCTTGAGCCGGCGACCGTCAGCAACGGATGCACCTACGTGGTCCCGGCAACCCATCGGCTGCCCTATGCCGGGCCGCAATCGCACAACGGCGGGGGCAACTGGGCCGACGAACACGACGAGTACCGCCACCTCATCGGGCAGGAGGTGCCGCTGGAAATGCCGGCTGGCGGGGTACTGCTGCTCAACTGCCTGTGCTTCCACAGCGTCGGACGCAACCTGACCGGCCGCTCGCGGCGCAGCGCGGTCTTCGCGTGCCGCAGCTCGAATGAACTCAGTCGGGTGGAGGATCCCGCGGTGGTCCAACTGCTCGGGCGGCGGCGTTTCCTGGCCAACTCCGTGCTTGAGGTCTCCGGGTCGCTGCGGAAAGCGCCGGGAGCAGGCTGATGCTCGCACTGTTCGATCTGGACAACACCCTGGTCGACCGCTCCGCCGCGCTGCGACGCTGGGCGCGAATGCTCGCCGGGCACCGGGGCCTGCCCGCAAATGCCGTGGCGGCGATCGTCGACGCGGACGGCGAGGGAGAGGTGCCGCGCCCCGATTTCCTTGCCGCTGTGCGGGCGCTGCCCGGCGTGCGGATGAGTATGGCGGAACTCCAGGAGTGGTACGTCGCCACCTATGCCTCGTGCTACGTCCCGGACAACAATTCCACCCGGGCACTCAGCGTGCTGAGCAGCGCCGGCTGGAAGATCGGGGTGGTGACCAACGGTTCCCAGGGCCGGACGGTGGAAAAGTTGGCGAGGGCCGGCCTGGCGCCCCTGGTTGACGCGCTCTGCGTGGCTGAGGAAGTCGGCATCCGTAAGCCGGACCCGGGCATCTTCGTCGAGGTTGCCCGCCGCTGCGGCGTCGCGCTCGAGGGATGGATGATCGGCGATTCTCCCGTCGAGGATATCTGTGGGGCCACGCGGGCCGGTCTCCGGACCGCCTGGGTGCGACGGGGACGACGATGGGACGAACGGCTCCGCCGTCCCGACATCGAAGTCGACGGCGTCCTCGAAGCGGCGAGGGCGATCCTGGGGCACGCCTGAACGGCACGAGCGGGGCCCCGAGCCGGACCGCTGCGGTGACGCTGCCGCGCGCTGCCCGTTTCTACATGGTTCTTCCCCACCGCATCCGGAACAGGCAGCCTCGACGCCGTCCGCGGTGGGGCATCACATCTGCTGGACACGCTGTAGAACGTGCACAGCGCACGAACCGTGGTCGAGCCCGGCGATGCCGCCGCCGGTGACATGTGTCATCGCCCAGCTGGCCGAGGGGACCTGGCGAGCGCCCGCCTGACCGGTCAGGTGCCAGTAGGACTCGACCACCTGGGCCACGCCGCTCGCTCCGACCGGGTGTCCCTTGGACAGCAGGCCGCCGCTCGGGTTGACCACGACCTGCCCGCCGTAGGTCGTCGTGCCGCTCCTGAAGAAACCGACCGCCTCGCCTGGGCCGCACAGGCCCAGCGCCTCGTAGTACACCAACTCCGCCACCGTGAATGCGTCGTGGAGTTCGACGACGTTCAGGTCCGCCGGGCCGATGCCCGCCTGTTCCAGCTTGACCGCAACGGCCGCCAGGTCTTCGTGCGTCGCGCCGCGCTCGTGCAGGAAGCGCTGTGCGCGCATGGCATACATCGCCGGCATGACCATGCCGAGCTTCACCTCTGGGTCTTCGGCGACCAAGGGCAGGGTGCCGCCGCCGAATTGGGAAGCTTGTCCACTCCGATGACCAGAGCCGCGTCACGTTCGCCGCTGGCGACGGCCTGGACCGCCTGGTGCGCGTACCGGCCGAAGCGAATCATGCCACCGGCAAGATCCTCAAGCGGAAGCTACGGGAGCGCGTGCACGGCGATCCGACGATCGTCGATAATGCACGGTGATGTTCCCGACGCCGCGCACCAGGCGTACCAGCCGGTCGGATCTCGTCCCGTTGGGCGGCCTGCTGACCATGATCATGATGGCCGTATCGACGACCCAGTACGGTCTCGGCGCGCTCGCCCCAGCCCTGCGGGCCGACCTCTCGCTGACCAACTCCCAGTTCGGCTTGGTGAACTCCGTTTTCTTCCTCTCGGTGGCGGGCTTCTCCGTCATCGTCCCCAAAGCGCTTGCCCACCTGCGGGAACGGACCGCGATCGTGGCCGTCAGCATGCTGACGGCCGGCGGGGTGGGCCTCGCCGTCATGGCGGTCAACGCCTGGTGGGTGGTTCCCGGCCTGGTCGTCGCCGCCGTCGCCACGGCGGCCGCGAATCCGATCACCAACCGGGCCTCGCTCACCGCCGGCACGGCCCGCGAACTGCTCATCGCCGTCAAGCAGTCCGGGGTGGCAATCTCGACGATTGTCTGTGGCGCCGTCCTGCCGCCGCTGGCGGTCCTGGCCAACTGGCGGCTGGCCCTGGTCGCGTACGCGGTCGGCGTCTCGGCGGTCCCCCTGGTGCTCCTGCGGTGGGCCACGGGTAGTCGCTCGCCGGTACTGGCGGCGCGGCCCGCCGCGTCACCGGTGCGGTACTCGATTCCGCAGGTGGTGGTGTACGCACTGTTGATGGGCGCGGGCAGCGCCACGGTGACGACCTATCTCGCCTCGTACGCGCACGCCGAGTTGGCCACCGACGCGGTGGTCGCCGGGCTGGTGCTGTCCTGCGTCGGGATAGGCGCCGTCGCCGGCCGGTTCCTCTGGGGTGGGCTGGCGGTCCGGTCGGTGCGGCGCGGCGGTCATCTCCAGCACCAGCTCGCGGTCATGGCGCTGATCGCCGTCGTCGCCACGGCGGGCCTGATCGCGAGTACCCGGGTCGGCGTGGCGCTCGCCGCGGTCTGCGCGCTGGCCATCGGACTCTCGGCCTCGTCCTGGAACCCACTCGCCATGATGATCTCCACCGCCTCGGGGGATCCGGAGCGGACGATGCGGACCTCCGGGCTGGTCATGTTCGGCTTCTTTGCCGGGCTCGCCGTCGGGCCGGCCGGCTACGGCGTCCTGGTCGACAACTTCGGCTACACCGTCGGCTGGTCGGCCACGCTCCTGCTGTTCGGCTGTGCCGGCGTGGCGATGCTATACCGGCGAAGGGCGCCGGATGCCCTGTTCGGTACGAGAGAGCCCGTCGAATCCGCAACTCGCTGACCGCGCAGTCGAAGGTTGGGCCCGGCCCGTCGCGCCTTCGAGGGCCGGGTATTGACGAAAACGGACGTTGCGTGGTGTGCTCGCAACGCAACGCTAATGAAAACCGAGATCGTTAGCACCAGAGGAGGAGCATGTCTCTCAATGTGCCGCCGACCCTGCTGGAAGCCGCCGAATCGGGCCCCGTGAGCGACGACGAGTTCGTCGCCTGCGTGCGTGACTCCCTGCCGTACGCGTGGCAGACCGTCAGCCGGGTCGCGGCCGACCTGGAATCGTCCGGAGCCGAGTTCGCCGACAACGTCGTGCCGCCGCCGAGTGAGGCGGAGCGGGGCCAGCTGCTGCGGGCCCTGGCCAGCGACGCCATCCGGTCCAGCCTGGAGCGCCACTTCGGGGTGAAACTGGCCTTCCAGAACTGCCACCGGGTCGCCGCGTTCCGCCTCGCGGCGGTCGATTCGGAGACCTACCGCCGCTTCGTGTCCACCCGTGGCCAGCTGTTGAACCAGTCCCCCGAGTTGCGTGACTGCTGACCGCGCCGCGCCCCGGCGGGTGGGACGCGGCGTGCGGGCGCATGTGTTCCTGCTCGCCGGGCGGCGCTCGGACGCCAGCCACGGCGAGGCCCTCGGCGACGCCCACCGCTACGGGATGGCGGCGGAGCGTGCCGGGTACGCCGGGGTGTGGGTGGCCGAACACCATTTCATCTCGTACGGGGTGTGCCCGTCGGCGATCACCTTCGCGGCGCACCTGCTCGGCGCCACCAGTCGGATCACGGTGGGCACCGCGGCCTGCATCCTGTCCGACCGCCATCCGGTCGCGCTCGCCGAGGAGGCCGCCCTGCTCGACGAGTTGTCCGGCGGGCGGTTCCGGCTCGGCGTCGGCCGCGGCGGGCCCTGGGTCGACCTGGAGGTCTTCGGCACCGGCCTCGACCGCTACCGCGAGGGGTTCGCCGACTCGGTGGATGTGCTGGCGCGGTGGCTGTCCGGGGCGCCGTCCGTGGCCGGGAACGGGCGCTTTCCGTTCCGGCCGGTGCGGGTGGTGCCGCGGCCGCGGCGTCCGATCGGGATCTGGGTGGCCGCGACCTCCGTGGCGACCGTGGAACTGGCCGCGCGGCACGGCATGTCGCTGCTGCTTGGTATGCACGCCGGCATCTCGGAGAAGGTCGAGCTGCTCGACCGGTACGCCCGGGTCGCCGCCCGGCACGGCCACGATCCCGGCCGCGCCGCCCACGCCAGCGCGCACCTGGCGCACGTCGAGGACGCCGATGAGCTGGCGGCGCTGGCGGTGCGGTCCGGGCTGCCGGCGCTGTTGGCAGGGGTGCGGGAGTACGTCCGCGTCGACGGGTCGCCCGCACCCGAGAGGGACCTGGACGGCTATGTCGAACGCCTGATCGAGATCCATCCGGTGGGCTCGCCGGGCCGGTGCCGCGCCGCCATCGCGCGGGCGGCGGCGCTGCCGGGCGTACGCCACCTGCTGCTGATGGTGGAAGCCGCTGGCGGGCGGGAGCGCACGGTACGCAATATCGACCGGCTCGCCGTTGACGTGCTCCGGTTGCCGTCCGCCCGGGCGGACGGGTCAACCGTGCTGACCGCGGGCGGGTAGCCGGGACCGCGCCCCGAGGGGGTACCGACCAGCCGGCTCCGCGCGCACTCTTCCGAGCGGCTCGCGTGCCGCTTCAACCGGTACGCCCGGATCGCCGCTACAGTGGCGCACATGGAAATGATTGCCACTACCATCGTCGAGGGCGGTCGCCGATGAAGACCGCCTTTGTCGGCAAGGGCGGCAGCGGCAAGACCACTCTCGCCGCCCTGTTCGCCCGTCACCTCGCCGGCGGCGGCGTGCCGCTGCTGGTTGTCGACGCCGACATCAACCAGCACCTCGCGGTTGCCCTCGGCGCCCCCGCGCAGGTCGCTGCCCAGCTGCCGCCGCTCGGGGAACACCTGCCCCTGATCAAGGAATACCTGCGCGGCGACAATCCCCGGATCGGCTCGGCCACCGAGATGGTGAAGACCACCCCGCCAGGGGCCGGATCGCGGCTGCTACGGGTCGTGGAGGACAACCCGATCTACGCGGCGTGCGTGCGGAGCGTCGGTGGCGTGCGGGTGGCGGTGACCGGGGCGTTCACCGCCGAGGACCTGGGCGTCGCCTGCTACCACTCGAAGGTCGGAGCCGTGGAGCTGATCCTCAACCACCTGGCCGACCGGCCGGGCGAGTACGTCGTGGTGGACATGACCGCCGGGGCCGACTCCTTCGCCTCGGGCCTGTTCACCCGCTTCGACCGCACCTTCCTCGTGTGCGAGCCGACCCTGCGCAGCGTCGGGGTGTACCGCCAGTACGCCGGCTACGCTCGCGACTACGGCGTGGCGCTCTCCGTCGTCGGGAACAAGGTGGAGGACGCGGCGGATGTGGACTTCCTGCGCGAGCACGTCGGCGCGGACCTCCTCGCCTGGGTCAGCCGTTCGGGGTACGTGCGCCGGGCCGAGCGCGGCACGAGCGGACCGCTGGACGAACTCGAGCCGGCGAATCGCGCCGTGCTGGCGCGGTTGACCGAAGCGGTGGACGACACGGTGCCGGACTGGACGGCATTCACCCGGCACGCCCACGAGTTCCACCGGCGCAACGCCGCCGCCTGGGCCAACGATCGCGCGGGGCTTGACCTCACGACGCAGATCGATCCGGACTTCCGCATGGGCCCCGCCACCGTGAGCGCCCCTGCCTGATGCGCGGCGTGTGCCCGCCGCGGGTCAGCGGGCACACGCCGCACAGGTACCGAAGATCTCCAGGGTGTGCTGGACGTCGGTGAACCCGTGCCGGGCGGCCATCTCGTCGGCCCACCGCTCGACCGCCGGCCCGGCTATCTCCACCGTCCGGCCGCACTGGCGGCAGACCAGATGGTGGTGGTGCCGGCTCTGGCCGCACCGGCGGAACAGTTGTTCGCCCCCGGGCAGTCGGGTCGAGTCGACCTCCCCCGCGTCCACGAGCAGTTGCAGGGTCCGGTAGACCGTGGTCAGGCCCACCCGGGCTTCGCGGGCCACCAGCATCTGGTGCAACTGCTGCGCGGTCAGGAAGCCCTCCACCTCGCGCAGCAGCGCCAGCACCTCGGCCCGCTGCCGGGTATTGCGAGGCGCGTTCGGTATCGCCTGGGTCACCTTACCGCTGCCTCCCCTCGTCTGCGCCACCATCCATGATGCGGTCAGGATCGCCGGTCAGCGCTCCTCGCGGAAGTCGACGTGCCGGCGCACGACCGGATCCTACTTGGGCGGCACCGGGCGCTCGGGGTTGCTCCGGCGGTTCTTGCGGGTGACGTTGGTGTAGCCGGTCCCGACGGTGCCGCTCAGCTTGATCCCATCGGTCACTTTACAACGAAAACCGTTTCCAACAAGATGGGAGGGTGAGTAGCCCCGAACCGACAACCACCAGCCGGCCCACCGACGGTGCGGCCGCCGGCTGATGCGTTCACCCATCGCCATCGCCGTCGGCGTCATCGTGCTCGGCCTGACCCCGTTGGCACCCGCTCGCGGACCGGCACGGGCGCCGGACCCCGCCCCGCGGCCCTCCGTCACCTGGGGAGTGAGCCCGTCGAGCCCGAAGGGGCCCAACGGGCGCACGATGTTCGCGTACAAGCTCGACCCCGGCGCCAACCTGACCGACTACGTCGCCGTCACGAACCACTCCGCCCGCCCGGTCACCCTGACCGTCTACGCGAGCGACGCGGTCACCACGCCACAGGGCGGCTTCGACCTGCTACCCGCGGCGCGGCCCCCGGTCGACGTGGGTTCCTGGGTGAGCCTCACCGCCCGGACGCTGACCATCCCGTCAACGTCGCGAGTGGACGTGCCGTTCACCGTCACCGTGCCGGACAACGCCACCCCGGGCGACCACGTCGGCGGTATCGTGGCGTCCCTCGCGGCCACGACGACCGACGCGCAGGGCAACCGGGTGGCGGTCGACCACCGGGTCGGCACCCGCATCTACCTTCGGGTCACCGGCGAACTCCGGCCGGCGCTGGCCCTGGAAGACGTGCGGATACAGCACCACGGTTCGCTCAACCCGTTCGGCGGCGGCGACGTGACAGCGACGGCCACCGTTCGCAACACGGGTAACGTCCGGCTCGGGGGCCGACCGGTGACGGATGTCGCCGGGCCGCTCGGCCTAGGCGCCCGGACCGCGTCCGGCGCGGCACTACCGGAGATCCTGCCCGGGGGCGCGATCCGGACCACCGTTCAGCTCACCGGAGCGCCTCCGCTGTTCCGGCTGGCCGTCACCACCACGGTCACCCCGGCAGCCGTCGACGGGCAGGTGCTCGACCCCACCCCGGAAACCGCGTCCCACCGGGTCACCGTCTGGGCCGTGCCGTGGTCCCAACTGCTGCTGGTGGTTCTGGTCGCCGGTGCCGTCTGGGCGTTCGTGGCGGTCCGTCGCCACCGGCGGCGGCGGGCGGCCAGGGCCATGGAGCGGGCCATCGCCGCCGCGCGCGACGAGGGTCGAGCCGAGGCCGCCGCGACGGCGGCACCGGACGCGCCGCCCGTGGGCCTCGGCGCGACCCGCGCAGGGCCCCCGCGAAGCGGAACCACCAGCACGCCACCGGCGCCGACCGACGACGAATTCAAGTAAGGGGAACGATAACGATGGGAACGGCACGCGTACGCGCCGTCGCGACGGGATTTGTCGCGGCCCTGTTGGCACTGGCCGCCGGTGTCGCGCCGGCGGACGCCGCCACGGTGCCGGTCGACGCCGCCGGCGCGGACCTGGTGTCCCTGTCCGTTGTGGACGGGACGCTGTCGCTGCGCATCCGCGACGCCGGGCAGGCGGTCCGGCAGGCGGCCGGGCGTGACCCGGCGGGCGTGACACTGGGTCCGGAGGGCGGGCTGGCCGTGCGGGTACCGCGGAACAACGCGTTCGCGTTCCTCGGCGCCCCCGGCACGGCGGTCTGGTCGCTCACACCCGGCGATGCCGGCCTGCCCGCGCTCGACACCACGGGGGTCGGGCGCGGGGTGGCCCGGCAGGATGCGGTAAGGCTGTCGCTGTCAGCGGCGGAGGGCCCCGGGAACTTCACCGCCTACACCCTGTCCGGGCTGGGCACGCCCAGCCCGCTGCTCAGCGGGACCACACGGGAGACCACCCTGCCGGCCGCGACCCGCACCCCTGTGGTGTGGGCGTTCGACACGGCCGGGGACTACCGGCTGACCCTCACCGCGTCGGCGGCGCTGGCCACCGGTCGGACCGTCACCACCGAGGCGACGTACCGGATCAGCGTTCCGCCCATCCAGCCTGGACCGGACGCACCGCCACCCGCCCCGGCCGCGGCGGCCAAGACGCCCCCGCCCCCGCTGGCGGCCGCCAAGGCGGCCTCGGACGCCGCACCGGCCACGCCCACGGCGGCGTCCCCGCCCGCGATGCCCGCGGCCGCGAAAGCAGCCGCTGCCGCAACGGCAACCGGCGGCGCCCGGCGCGTGATCTCCGATGGGCACGTCGACATGGGACCGCAGCTGTCCGGCACCGACTGGACGATCCGCCTGCGGGACGACACGGGCAGCCCTCCGGTCTGGCGGGAGCTCGCCGACGTCGTCCTTCAGGTGAAGGACAACGCCAAGACGACGGTGCCGGCCGGGGCGGACTTCCTCGGCCGGCCGGGCGAGACGATCTGGTTGCTGCCGCAGGCCCAGCAGAGCGGAATCGTCTGGCCGGGCTGGAACACCCAGCACGAGTCGGTCGTCAACGGCACCCGGGGCACCGTGACCTGGACTCTCGACGGCGTCGACGGTCCGGGCCGCTTCACGCTGTTCCTGACCGGATCGTTCGGCAACGCCAACGTCCTGTTCGACTCGGCCAAGAGCCTGCCGCAGCGGCTGACCATCCCGCCGAACACGCACGCCCACGGCAACTGGGCGTTCGGTAAACCCGGCCTGTACCGGCTCGCCGTGCGGATGAGCGCCACGACCACCGCCGGCCGGACGGTCACCGACAGCAGGACGCTGACCGTCGCGGTGGGCGACAGCACCAACCCGAACACCGGTTTCGGCGGCGGATCCGGCAGCGGCGGTGGCGGCAAGACCGGCAACGGCGAATCCGGCGGTGGCGGCCGGTTGCCCCGCACCGGAGAGTCCTGGGTCATTCCCGTCGTGGCCGGCGGGGTGCTGCTCGTGCTGATCGGGGCGCTGCTGCGGGTCACCGCTCGCCGCCGCGGCGCGACGGAACCGACCCGCTAGCCATGCGGGCGAGGAGCACGGCCGGCCCGTGGCGGCGGCTTCTGGTGTTGCCGCTGCTCATCGGAGCACTGGCCGGTTGCCGCACCGGGGTGGCGTTGAGCGCGCACGACCAGCGGGTCCAGGTCATCACGACCACGGGGATCCTGCGGGACCTGGCGAGCCGGGTCGGCGGCGACCGGGTCCGGGTCAGCTCGCTGGTGCCGGACGGGGCCGATCCGCACAGCTACGAGCCGTCGCTGCGGGACGTGCGCAACGTCGTGTACGCCGACGTCGCGTTCAGCAATTACCTGCTGCTGGAGGAGCAGGCCGTCATCAAGGCGCTGGACGCGAACCTGCGCCAGGACGTCCCCAACATCTCGCTGGCCGAGGGGGCGGTGAAGTACGCCGCGGACATCATCCCACTGGTCGAGGACGCGTCCCTGGACACCATCTGGCTGGGCATGCGAATCCGTGGCACCGGGGCGGCGCGCGGCGCCAACCGCTCGTCCGACGTGCTGCTCAGCGCCACCGGCGTGCAGGGGCCGGGCAGCCTGGTCGCCTACCTCACGGAGTCGTTCGGCAATCCGTCGTTCTATGTGGACTCCACCGACGGCTTCGACCCCGCAAACGGCTACCGGGACGACACCGCCCGCCTGCCACCGGACGCGCACACCCACATGAGCTGGGCGTTCACCGAGCCGGGCAGCTACAAGCTGACGATGCGGGCGCACCTCGCGGTCGACCCACAGGCGGCCCCGGTACCGCTCGGCGAGCAGACATTCACCTTCGCGGTCGGGGTGGATCCGCACTCGGTGCCGGGCATGTCCGGCGCGGCGGTGCTGAACTCCGGCCACGCCGACCTCACCGCGGACCTCGACGAGGGGCGGCTCTACCTGTTCGCCGATCCGGAGGGCGGCGGCGAGGCCGGGCAGCGGGTGTACGACCCGGACCACACGGTGATCGAGGTCCCGAACAAGGCGCTGCTGGAGGTGCCCGGCGACCGCCGGTTCCGGTTCCTCGGCCGGCCCGGCACCCGGGTGTACCAACTGCCGCAGGCCGTGCTGGGCAGGCACGTGCACGGCGAGATCGACCCGCACCTGTGGCAGAACGTCCGCAACGCGATCGCGTACGTGGAGTTGATCCGGGACACGCTGGTCGGGGTGGACCCGCCAGGCGCGGCGACGTACCGGGCCAACGCCACCGCCTACATCGCCGAACTCGATCGGCTGGACGGCTACGTCCGGGACCTGGTCGCCCAGATCCCGCCGTCGCGGCGGCACCTGGTCACCACGCACGACGCGTTCGGCTACCTGGGCCATGCGTACGGAATTCAGATCTCCGGCTTCGTCACCCCGAACCCGGCCACGGAGCCCAGCCTGGCCGACCGACGCCGGCTCACCGAGACGATCCGCAACCTCGACATTCCCGCCGTGTTCCTGGAACCGAACCTGGCCGCCCGCTCCGCCACCCTCACCGAGGTGGCCCGGGAGGAGCGGCTGCGGGTCTGCCCGATATACGGCGACACCTTCGACAAGCACGTCACCACCTATGTGGACATGATGCGGTTCAACGCCCGGTCACTGCGCGATTGCCTGACCGAGGCCGACCAGGGGAGAAACCAATGAGTAGGAGCGCCCGAAGCGTGCCGGCGATCGGCCGGTGGGCGGTTGTGGGGGTGGTGGCCCTGGTCGCGGTGGTGGCGGCGCAGGCGCCCGCGGCGGCCCGGCAGCCGACACCGACCCCGGGCCAGACCATCGCGGCGGACCAGCCCATCGCCACCGGCCGGGTGGTGCTCGACGTCGGACACGTGGACATCGGACCGCGCTATGTGGACGACCGGTGGACGTTGCTCGTCCACGATGGCACGCGGGCCAAGCCGGTGTGGCGCAGCCCCGACGACACCGTGCTACGCGTCTCCGACGCCGCGCTACAGGCGGTTCCCGACGACCCCGCGTACGCCTTCCTCGGCGTCGACGCGGGCAAGCAGGTCCACGTCGTGCCACAGGTGCAGAACCAGGACGTGGTCTGGCTCGGCTGGAACACGCAGGACCCGCAGGTGATGGAGAGCATCCAGCGCGGTGCCACGCTGAGCCTGCTCGGGGTGCGCGGGCCGGGCACGCTGACCATGTTCCTCCAGGCGGGTAACTTCGCGGCGCCGCAGGTGTTGTGGCGTTCCGCCGAGCCGGCGGCCCAGCCGTTCTGGGTCGAGGTCAACACCCACACCCACGCCAACTGGGTCTTCTCCGAGCCCGGCGTCTACCTGGTCACGGTGCGGGTGTCCGCGGACCTGATCAGCGGCGAGGCGGTCTCCGCCACCCGGACGCTGCGCTTCGCGGTCGGCGATGCCACCGGCACGGACGAAGCCTTCGCGGCCACCGTGGACAACCGGGACGCGCCGGCGGGCGAGGCGGCGACGGGCGCGGTCGGCGACGCCGGCCCCTCACCGTTCCCGATGGCCGTCGTGCTGACGGGTGCCGCGCTCCTGCTTACCGCCGTCCTGGTCCTGCTCCTGCTGCGGGGACGCCAAGCGAAGCGCCGTGCCGAGCGGGAGCGCAGCGCGTCGCCGTTGGAGGGCCACCCGTGAGGGCGCTGGACATCGAGCACCTGGACGTGGACCTCGGCGGCCGGCCGGTGCTGCGCGACGTGCGGCTGCACCTCGACCGGGGTGAGCTGGTGGGGCTGCTCGGGCCCAACGGGGCCGGGAAGACCACCCTGCTGCGCGCCGTCCTGGCGCTCGTTCGTACCCGGAATGGCCGGGTGCTGGTGGAGGGCAGGCCGGCCCGGCCCGGACGTTCGGCGATCGGGTACGTGCCGCAGCGCCACGAGTTCGCCTGGGATTTTCCCATCTCGGTGGAGCACGTCGTGCTGAGCGGCCGGACCGGTCGCCTCGGGCTGCTGCGCCGTCCCGGTGTGGCCGACTGGCGGGCGGTGGGCGACGCGCTCGACCGGGTGCAGCTGTCCGGGCTGCGCCGCCGACCGGTCGCCGAACTCTCCGGGGGGCAACGCCAACGCGTCCTGGTCGCGCGGGCGCTCGCGTTGGCACCGAGCATCCTGCTGCTCGACGAGCCGTTCACCGGACTGGACATGCCCACCCAGGAACTGCTGGGCGAGCTGTTCGCCAGCCTCGCCCGGGAGGGCCGCGCGGTGCTGATGACCACCCACGACCTGGTTGCCGCGGTGGAATCCTGCACCCGGCTGGTCCTGCTCAACGGCCGGGTCATCGCCGACGGGCGCCCGGACGAGCTGCACGACGTCGAGGTGTGGATGCGCACCTTCGGGGTCAGCGAAACCTCCCCGCTCCTCAAACTCGTCAAGGCAGGCTAGTGTCCATCACCGATTTCCTCACCGACCTGGTCAACCCCGACCTCGCGTTCCTGCCCAAGGCGCTGGCCGTCGCGGTCATGTCCAGCATCGTCTGCGGCGTGGTCGGCTGTTACGTCGTCCTGCGCGGCATGGCCTTCATCGGCGACGCCGTCGCGCACGCCGTCTTCCCCGGCCTGGCCATCGCCTTCGTCCTACAGGGCAGCCTGGTACTCGGCGGCGCCGTCGCCGGGGTCGCCACCGCCCTGCTGATCGCGATCTTCTCGCAGAACCGCCGGGTCAGGGAGGACTCCCTGATCGGCGTCTTCCTGGTCGCCGCGTTCGCCCTCGGCATCGTGATCATCTCGCAGGCACCCGGCTACGCGGGCTCGCTGCAACAGTTCCTGTTCGGCTCGATCACCGGCATCCCGGACCGCGACCTCGTCCTGGTGGGATTCACCGGCCTGGTCATCCTCGGGCTGCTGCTCGCGCTGCACAAGGAGTTCGTCGCGGTCTGCCTGGACCGGGAGATGGCCCGCTCGATGGGCCTGCCGGTGTTCTGGCTCGACATCGTGCTCTACGTGCTGGTGACCCTGGCCGTGGTGATCTCCCTACAGACCATCGGCAACGTCCTCGTCCTGGCCCTGCTGATCACCCCGGCGGCGGCGGCCCGGCTGCTCACCGACCGGCTTGGCGTGATGATGCTGCTCGCCCCGGCGATCGGCGGCACGTCCGCGTTCGTCGGGCTGTACCTGTCGTGGAGCTACGACACACCGGTCGGCGGCATCATCGTCCTGGTCGCCACCGCCGTGTTCCTCATCGCCTGGCTGTTCGCCCCGCGCCATGGACTGCTCGCCAAACGCCGCACGCGACTCCGGCAACCTCCCGCCGAGCCGGACCCGGTCACCGGCCCGGCGGTCGCGGCCGGGAACGCTCACTGACCGTCGCGTGTGCCGAAGGCGAACGGACGGGCCGTGTGGTCAGCGTCCGCGCCGGCGACCGGACCCTCCCGCGCCGCTGCCGGCGGGCGTTCTCCGTCGGGCACGTGCTACGCCAACCGCCCGGCCTCGACGGCGAACTGTCTTGCACCTCAGGGTCTCCTCATCGGGTTCTCGGCTTCGCCGTCGGAAACACGCACGGCGTCGTCCCGGCGGCTGCGATCCGCGTCCGAGCCGCCGGGACGACGCAAGGGGGGGGTTAGATGGCGGTCAGGGTCAGCATCGCGGTGTACTGGCCCGCACCGGTGTCGGTGGGCAGTTCCAGGGTCAGCCCGGCACCGAGCCGGGCCGTGCCCCGCCCGACACCGACCGGGGCGGAACCGAGCAGGCTGCTGGCGGCCAGGCCGTTGCCGGCGGCGAAGCCGGGCGCAACCGCCGGACCCGCCAGCACACCCTGGCCGTCCGCCTGGGTCAGCACGGTGGGCGCCCAGCCGAGATACTTGCCGCCCACCCGGGCCGCCCCGGAGACGAAGTCGCTCAGCTGGCCGGCGACGTTCCAGCCGGGCGCGCCCGGCCGGGTGTCGGTCACGGTGACCGGACGCAGGTCACCGCTGCTCTCCCAACGATCACCAGCGGAGGACAGCACCGCCGCCGGCAACATCACCGTCCGGTTGTCCGGGTCCACGCTGACCACCAGCGCCCCCTGCGTGCCGTCGACGGTAACCGTGATCCTTTGCGACGGTGCGGGCGAGCCGGCGTCGTCGACGTGCAGCGTCACCGGTGTGCTCTGCGCCACGGCGACCTCACCGTCGCCGTACAGCCGGACGACGTACTGGCAGTCGTTCAGCCGGGACGTGGCGGTAAACGAGTAGGTCGCCGAGGTCTCGCCCGGTATCGCGGTGAACTCCCCCGTACCCGGGCACTTGCTGAACCAGCGGTACCGGTTCAGCTCACCGGCCGGGGTCTGGACCGCGATCAGCGTCACCGTCGCCCCCGGCGCGTACGCCGGCTGGAGGCCCTGGATCGACAACTGCACCGGTGGGTCGGGATCCGGCAGGTCACCCACCTCGAACCGGTAGGGCACCGGGCCGGTGGAGAGCTGCCGCCCGTCGGCGAGCGTGGCGTCCGCGCGGAACGTCAACGTGTAGCTGCCCAGCGCCCCGAACACCCAGTTGGCGTGGGCGTGCGTGCCGACCGGCACGTCGAGCGTGTCCGGCAGCCCGTCGTCGCTGCGGAACCTCATCAGCGGCTGCCCCACCGGATCGGTCATGAACACCGAGACCGCCCCCGGTCCGGAGACGTCCACCAGGCTCAGGCGGACCTTCTCGCCCTTGAACACTCCGGACGGCAGCGTGGTGGTGTTCCATCCCGGCCACAGCAGGTCCGGATCCTGCGTCATCGGCAGCAGCCACACCGTCGAGCCGGCCGGCCCGAGAAACGCGTACTCCGACATGTCCGGCACCTGGGCCGCGGCCTGCGGCAGGACCTGGAACACCACATCCCGGGGATTTCGGCTGACCGATGGCTGCCCGGTGTCGTCGTGCACCTTCAACACCAGCTCGCCGTCCGCATAGTGCACATCGACCGCGTCGACGTGACCGGTGGAGAGCACCACGCTCTCCTGGGCCGACGCGGGACCGGAGACAGCCATCACCAGGCTGCCGACGAGCACCGAGAGCGTGCCAGCGGCGGCAAGGCGGCTCCGTCTTCTCGCCTTCATTCCCCTCCCTCCAGATTCTTTGAAATGAAAACCGATGTCATATTGCCGGAAGTTAGCACACCCCCGACGCCATGTCGAGATGGTCAGACCCGACCACACCGGCAGCCTTGCATTCCACATAGGACAGCACTTGCTCGGCCGGGCCGGGCCACCCTGGCACCGCCAGGTGGGTCGACCATTGACAGTCAACTGAGAACGGTTATCGTTTTCAACTACCTGCGGCGCGGTGCCGCGGGTGTGAGGAGGGGTCGCATGCGAGCCAGGACTTCGACACTGACCGCCGTCGTGGCGGCGATGACCGCCGGGATGCTGGCCTGGGGCGCACCCGCCCAGGCCGGCACCGTGGTGCTGTCCCGAGGGCACGTCGACACGGTCGACGTCGCCTTCGAAAACGGCGCACTCGAGATCTCGGTCCACGACGAGACCGCCGACCCGGACGTGGAACGCGACCCGGCCGACGTGGTGTTCGTCGTCAAGCCCGAGGCTGCCGTGACCGTGCCGAACGACCCGAGGTACCGGTTCCTCGGTGCCCCCGGCGCCACCGTCCACATCCTCCCCGAGGTCCAGGACGAGAACCTGTTGTGGGCGGGCCTTGCCACCGAGGAGTTGGAATCGGGCGTCTTCGCCGGGGACAGTGTCCAGATCAGGGTCACCCGGGTGCTCGGTCCGGGCGGGTTCAGCCTGTTCACCACCGGCCCGACCGGCGCGCCGACCGTGCTCGTCAACAGCGAAGACGGCCTACCCGACGCGATCACCAGGCCGGTGGGCAGCCACATGCACCTCAACTGGGCGTTCGAGAAGGCCGGCACCTACCGCATCAAGGTCGAGGTCACCGGGATCCTGGCCACCACCGGCAAGCGGGTGACCTCGGCGCCGGCCTGGCTCACCTTCCAGGTCCGGTGCTGACGCCCCCTGACCCGGCTTCCGCTCGGTAGAACGGAGAAATCAACCATGCGGATCAGCAAGCGGCTGTTCGCGGTCACCGCCGCCGTCACCGCCACCGTCATCGGCCTCGCCGCCGCACCGGCGTCCGCCGCCACCATCCAGGCGGGCCACGTCGACATCCTCGACATCGACTACGCCAGCGGCGCGCTCACCCTCGACATCAAGACGTACAACCCCGCCAACGACGACCTCTCCCCCGCGGGCACGATCCTGCGGCTCCTGCCAAGCTCCGCCATCACGGTCCCCAGCGGATCCGCCTGGACCTGCCTCGGCACGGCCGGTTCCACCGTCTACGTCGGCCCGCAGGCCGAGGACACCAACCTGCTGTGGGCCGGCTGGAACACCGAGGACGTGCCCGCGGCCCAGGGACCGATCAAAATGGAACTGGTCAGCGTCTCCTCCGTCCCCGCCGGTGGCCGGCTCACCCTCTACACCACCAACGCCCTGGGTGTACCCACCTACCGGCTCAACTCCAACACCGCCGCCGGCTGCCCGATCTCCACCTGGCCCGGCAACATCAGCGCCGGCACGCACGCCCACGGCAACTGGGCGTTCTCGGCACTCGGCACCTACACCCTCGTGTTCAGGGCCACCGCCCAGGGCGGCGCCGGGGTCGCCAGCCCCGCCGTGAGCTACACCGTCCAGGTCGGCTAACAACCGTCATCACACCACGGCCCCCGACCACAAGCCGGTCGGGGGCCGTTACGGTGGTGGCCGCCGCGACGTGGACCGGTACATCGGTCAGCCGCTGGCTCGGTTCTGGGGGTGGGTGGAACGGTCATCGGCCGGCACTACGACCTTCGTCAGGGGTCACCCCGCCGAGTGGCGCCACCCGCCGGCGAACCGGCCGGTAGGGTGTTGTCGCCCCGCCAGCTGGCCGACCTGGTGGCGGGGCATGCGGTCCGGGACCGCCTGTTCGCAGCCCTGTTGCTGGCCGAGGCCGGCATGCTCGACACCGCCGACAAGTCCGGCCTCGCCGACTTCCGCGCCGCTGTCCGGGACG
This sequence comes from Rhizomonospora bruguierae, assembly GCF_018397995.1. Lineage (GTDB taxonomy): Bacteria > Actinomycetota > Actinomycetes > Mycobacteriales > Micromonosporaceae > Rhizomonospora > Rhizomonospora bruguierae. Next base: position 177,468 of record NZ_BBQH01000014.1, on the reverse strand, counting down.
CGTCGCAGGCCACCACCGGCAGCAGGTGGCAGATCTCCGATGTGGAGGCCGCCGGCCACCGCCTGGCCGCCGAAGTCGAGATCCTCTGCGCCTACCCCGCGAACCCCGCCGCGCTCGACCTGGTCGAAGAGGCCATCCTCGTCTGGGACGAACTGTCCGGACATCTCCGCGACGCGTACCACATCACCCGTACCGAGCCGGAGGAGATCGCTGAGCCGCTCGTGGGCGCACACCGTGACCTGTGCGAACGCCTCAACCTCGACCCGGACGAGATCGCGGAGCGGCTGAACCGACTCGTCGAATGCTGCCCATACGACACCGTGGACGTTGATATGTACGCCGACCTCCTCGGCGAGCACACGGACTGATCACTTCGCCCGCCCGCTGGTAGCCGTTCCGCTAGCGGAACCGGAACGGGGGCAGCCCGGCCCCGTTACGGCTCGCGCAGCTCCAATCGCGGGAACAGCGCCGGCGGCTTCTCGACCCTGGTGCCCTGGATGCCGTCCAGCCAGGACGCCGCCGGGGGTACGGAGCCGGCGGACGAGCCGAGCGCTGCGAGAACGGCCGCGCCCGGGCCGGGCAGGAACGGCAAGACGAGCGCGCCGAGCTGGCGAACGGCCGCCACCAGGTGATGCAGCGTCGTGTCCAATGTGGCCGACGCCGCGTCGTCGCCCCCCTCGGCGGCCTTCGCCAGCTTCCACGGCGCACGCTCGTCCACGTAGGCGTTGCTCCGCCGCACCAGGTCCCAGATGCGGGTCAGCGCCTGCTTGAAGATCCGGTACCTCCGGGGGCGGAAGACGCCGAACACCGCCTCGCGTCGCATCTCGATGAGAACGGCGTGTCGCTCGCGCTCGCCGACCGGGAACTCGAAACGCCGGGCCCGGCTGAGGCCGAACATCAAGAAACGTCGCATCGTGGTAACCCCGTCCACCGCGACGCGCAGTGGCCCCCAGGCCTCGCTGAAGTGAACGTGACACGGTGACGCTCCCGCTCACCCACATCGAAGCCGAACTGCATGATGCTCCCCCTCGGTCGGGCAGCCCCGCACCCGCGCGACCGTGGCGGGCGCGTTCAGATGACGAACTCCTCATCATCGTAAGAGTTGTTCCACGTGGCCGGCTGCCGGCGGAGCCAGCAGCCGGCGGTCGCCGCCGCGGGCAAAGGTCCCCACAGCGGGAACGGCACAGCAGTACCAGCTTAAAGTCGCCTGTCATGGCAGTCCCGCCTGGGCCACTGGCGTCGTCACGGCAGCTCGGCACGAAGCCGAATGATCAAAGATAGTCGATATCAACCGATTCCGGCCGGCTTGAATGTGGGCCTGCCGACCACCAGTCGCGACGGTCTCCGCCGTGGCGGAGACATCGACCAACGCCGGATCAGCGGGTCGCGGTCACGAGGCACATCCGGCGTGGCCCCGACCCGCAGTGGTCCACGGTGAAGCCAGCGGCGACCAGCTGGCCGGCCACCCATTCCGGTGCGATCCGTAGCTTCTGGTAGGAGCTGGCGGACAGCGTCCAGTCGCCACCTGGGGCGGTCCGCCGGTGTAGCACGTCGTGCACGGTGACGGTGTCCGGCGCGTACTCCAGGAAGCAGGTGAGGATGCGGTCGGCGGCCGACCGGACGAGGATGAACCGGTCACTGCCGGCGACCGGGCGAGCCAGGTCCCGGAAGGTGAGTACCAGCCGGCCACCGGGCGCCAGCGCCGTGTGCAGGTCACTGAAGAGGCGGCCGATCTCGGCCGGGTCCGGCAGGTGGGTGAGCGTGTCGCCCATGCACACGGCCAGCTCCATCGAGCCCGGCTCGATGCCGGCCACCGCTGCCCGGAGGTCGTCATGCATCGGTCGGATGGCGGGCCAGTCCGTAGCGTGCGCGTCCAGCTCGGCCAGCAGCGAGGCACTGGCGTCCACCGCCAGGATGGTGCGGTAGCCCAGGCTGGCCAGTGCGACGGACTGGAAACCGGATCCGCAGCCCAGGTCGAGAGCGGTTCCGGCGTCCGCCGGCCCGGTCACGTCGACCTGCCGGAACAGCTCCACCTGCTCCCGGACCAGGTCCTCATAGGAGGCGCCGAACATCCAGGTGTAGTGCGGGGCGAGGAACTCGTCGTAGTGCCGGCTCACCGGGTCTCCCTGTCGTCATTGTCCGGGCCACCAGGCTAGGTGGCAGAATGCCAGAGTGGTGGTACAAAAACTGGACCGGCTGGCGGAGTACTGCCCGGTCACCGCGGCCGTGGCCGCCGTCGGCGACCGCTGGACGTTGCTGATCGTCCGGGAGTTGCTGCTCGGCTCGCACCGATTCAACGACATCCACCGTGGCCTTCCGCAGCTCAGCCGCACCCTGTTGGCAGGCCGACTGCGCCGGATGCGGGCCACCGGGCTGGTCGACTCGTACCCGCCGGGCGGGTACGAGTTGACCGCGGCGGGCCAGGCGCTGGCGCCCTTGGTCTGGCAGCTCGGAGACTGGGCCCGGCAGTGGTTGTTCGGTCACCCCGATCCGGCTCAGCTCGACGCGGGCTGGCTGCTATGGCGGTTGCGGCAGATCGTCCGGCACGACCGGCTGCCGCCGGGCCGAACGGTGCTGGAGTTCCAGTTCACCGACGATCCGCAGGGCACCGGATGGCTGGTGGCCCGGCCCGGCGACGTGACGGCATGCTGCCGGCCGCCGGGCTTCGATGTAGACCTGTGGGTAAATACCGACCGACCCGCGCTCGCACAGGTCGTGGTCGGTCGCACCCGGTTGCCGTCGCCGCAGGTGCGGGTGCACGGTCCGCTCGCCGCCGACTTCCCAAACTGGTTCTCCGCCGGGTCACGGCCGCAGACCTGACCGTCGCGCGACCCGGCGGTGACCGGCCGGGACCCCGGGATTCGCGGGCCCCGGCCGGGGCGTGAGGTATTCGACTCACCGGCGTGCGGGCCGGCCGGGTCAATAGCCCGGTCGGTCACGGCCGAGCCCTGCGTCCCGGGCGCGGACAATGGCTTCGGCGCGGATGGCGGCCTGCAGTTTGGTGAAGATGGTGGAGATGTGGTTTCCGACGGGCTTGCCGGCGAGACCGAGGCGGTGACCCGGTCGCACCGTCCCCGCCCGAAGCGGACCCGTCAAGCCCCGACGAACTCGTTCCTGATCATGCCGAGCCCCTCCACCTCGCACTCCACGACGTCGCCGGGGGCCAGGAAGCGCGGCGGCCGGAAGCCGAGGCCGACGCCCGGCGGCGTCCCGGTGAGGATCACGTCGCCGGGCTCCAGGGTGATGGTCGCGGACAGGAAGGCGATCAGCCGCGGGATCGTGAAGATCATCTGGGCGGTGGTCGAATCCTGCCGCACCTCGCCGTTCACCCGCGAGGAGATGCGCAGGGCGCCCGGCTCCGGGACCTCGTCGGCGGTGGTGACGCACGGCCCGACCGGGCAGAACGTGTCGGCGCTCTTCGATCGGGAGAACTGGGCGTCGGTGCGCTGCCAGTCCCGCGCCGACACGTCGTTGGCCACCGCGTAGCCGAAGACGTGCGCGTACGCGTCGGCCTCGGCCACCCGCCGCGCGCGCCGGCCGATCACCACGGCGAGTTCCGCCTCGTAGTCCGCCTGCTGCGTCACGTCGCCGCCGATCACCACCCGACCGTACGGGTCGTTCAGCGAGTTGGTGTACTTCGCGAAGACCACCGGGCGTTCCGGCGGGGTCGCCCCGGTCTCCCGGGCGTGATCGGCGTAGTTCAGGCCGATGGCGAGCATCTTCGCGGGGCGCACCACCGGGCACCTCAGGGTGAGATCATCCGCCTCGATGGTGCTGAGCCCGCCCTGGGCGACCCGGTCGGTCACCGAGCCCAGGTCGGTGATCAGGCTCGGCAGATCGGGGTAGTCGAGGCCGACCGCCGACAGGGGCGCCCACGATCGCGGCGCCACCTCGACGGCGAACTCGGTCCGGCCACCGACAGCTATCCGACCAATGCGCACGATGTTCCCTTTCCCTCACTCGACTTGACGACCCGGCAGATCGGCGCGGCGTCGGCCGGTTGCCGGCTCGCGCCCTCCCGGTCGGTCAGCTCAGCCATGGGCCGGCTCCGCCGCCGCGCCGACGAGCGTGAACGCCGGACCGGGCTGCCCCGGGACCACCAGGTCGGCCTCGACCTGGCGGCCGCAGCCGGGGCAGTAGAAGAGCCGGATCGCCACCGGCCGCGCGTCGCCGACGTACTCCTGCCCCCGGACCGGCCCGGCGACGGAGGTGGGCAGCTCCTCGACGAGGCAGCCGGAGCGGAAGTCCGCGCGCGCCGGCCCCAGCCGGTGCCCGCAGCGCAGGCAGCTGCTCCGCTGCGCGTCGTGGTCGATCTCGACGATGTCCCAGTAGCGTGTCCGCCCGGAGCCGGGTGCGGCCGCGAGCCCGTCGGGCAGCGCGAGCGGGTACGGCTCGACGTACGGGGTCGCGCGGCGCAGGCGTTCGCGGCGCAGCTCGTCGCGGTGCCGCTCGGTGCGGTCGGTGTCGACCTCGTCGGCGCCCGCCTCGCCGGTGAGCACCACCCCGTACACCCCAAGCGCCTGGCCGCGGGAGACCAGTCCGGCCCGCACGTCGGTCAGGACCAGCCGCGGCTCCCGGTCCAGCGGGTCGCCGAAGCCGCCGCCGCCCTGCCAGTTGTGGTACTCGATCATGTCGGTGTCGAACCGGATCTTCGAGCTGTTGAGCTCACCGACGGTGAACTCGCCCCGGATCTCGTCCAGCGAGCCCGGCAGCGGGGACGCCGCCCGGTTCCCGGCCAGGTGGCGGGTGCGCAGGTAGCGCAGGAACCGGACGGTCGCGCCGGGGAGTCCACCCGCCACGCCGATCGCGTTGGGCGTTACGTTCCCGACTCCCGCGAAGGACGTGGCGAGCGGCCCGGCCGTCCCGTACGGGGTGATCGCGACCTCGGCGGAGACGCCACCGCGGAAGCGGCCCGGGCCGCCGGAGTCGGCGAGCTGCCGCCGGAACATGTAGATCAGCGGGTACGCCTCCTCGGTGGCCTCGATGGACGGGATGTTGGCGGTCGTGTTGATGATGATGCCGCCGCTGTCCACCCCGTCCGCGTACGTGCGGGCGCCGCATCCGGCGGCGAAGTGGCTCGCTTCGGGGGCCACGGTGAGCAGGCCGTCGGAGTTGAGGCCGACCATGGAGACGCCGAGGGACGTGCCGCACCAGCTCGCCATCGCCTCCTCGTGGTGGCGGGGGCTGGCCAGCATGACCCGGGAGAGCGCCACCAGGCAGAGGTTGAGCGTGACGATGATGGCGGAGATCGTCGACATCGACACGGGGGTCGGGTACTCGGCGGTCACGATCGTGCCCCGGGGCGCCGTGATGTCCACGCACCGGGCCGCGCCGTCGTTCCAGGTGAGGTCGTAGCCGAGGACGATGCAGACGGCGGAGAGCGCCGCCGCCCGCAGTCCGCCGTACGCGCAGTTGGCGAAGCCGTCGATCTGCGGATCCGAGCCGGTGAAGTCGAGCGTCAGCCGGTCCTCCCGCTTGGTCACGGTGCAGACGATCTTGCGTACGTTCCGGTCGTGGCCGTCGTGGTCGAGGTACTGCACCTCCCGCCACACCCCGTCGGGCAGCGAGCGCAGCCGCTGGCGCATCCGCTCCTCGACCTGGTCGATGCCCCGGCGCAGCACGGCATCGAGCACCTCGGGGCCGAACTCGTCGGCGATGCCGAGCAGCCGCTCGCGGCCGACCTGGTTGGCGACGAGCTGGCCGCGCAGGTCCAGCTCGGCCAGGGGCTCCCGGACCTGCGCCATGATCAGCTCGACGATGTCCTCGCGGATCTCGCCCGCCTCGACCAGCTTGGTCGGGGGCAGCCGCAGCCCCTCGTCGAAGACGGAGCGCGCGTTCATGTTGAACCCGCCCGGCTCCGAACCGCCGATGTCCAGCCAGTGGCCCGAGGCGCCGACCCAGGCGCGCAGGACGCCGTCGTGGTGCACCGGGGCGACCGTCGCCACGTCGGGCTGGTGGGTGGCGCCCAGGTAGGGGTCGTTGCAGATGAACATGTCGCCGGGGTTGATGCCCGGGTGCGCGGTGCGCCGCTCCAGCACGGAGGCGACGAGCAACCGCAGCACGTGCGCCTGGGTGGTGATGTAGGGGCCCATGGCCACGAGCTGGCCGTCCGGCAGCGTGATCCCGGTGCTGGCGTCGTAGGCGCCGACGAGGATCGGCGAGCCCGACGTGCGCATGTACTTGATGCCCATCTCTTCGGTGATGTCGAGGATGCGGTGCCACACGACTTCGAAGACAACGGGGTCGATACGGTCCATCATGTCGCTCAATCTCCCAACGGGCTGAAGCTGATGATGAGGTTCCGGGCCGGGTCCACCTGCCCGCGCGCGTCGGCCGGGATGACGATGCTGGTGCCCGGCTGCTCGACGATCGCCGGGCCCTCGACGAGGCCCCCGGGGCGCAATGACGATCCGATGTGGACGGCCGTCGGGAGCCAGCGGCGCTCCTCCGGCCAGTACACGTCGCGGCGGCTGGCCGGCTCGACCGCGCGCCGGGCGGCGGGCCCCGGCACGACATCCAGCAGCGCGATCTCGTTCGGCGCGACTGCATCCACCCCGATCCGCAGCACGACCGCCCGGGCCGACCCCAGCCGCGCGGCGTCGCCGTACAGCAGCCGGTATCTGGCGTCGAACGCCCGGGCCAGCCGCGCCGAGATCGACCCCTCGTGGTCGCCGTCCGGCAGCCCGACGCGCACGTCGTGGAGCTGCCGCTCGTAGCGCATGTCGGCCCACCTGGACAGCTGGACGCCCGGACCGTCGAGCCCCTGCGCGTCGAGCGCCCGCCGGGCCCGCGCCTCCAGTTCCCGGTACGCGCCCTCCAGCGCCTCGTCGTCCTCGCTCAGGTCGTGGCTGACGGACCGCTGGGCGCTCTGGATGGTGTCGGAGACCACCGCGCCGAAGGCCGAGTAGGCGGTGGCGCTCAACGGAACGACGATCTCGCGAACGCCGAGGTTGCGCGCGTACCCGGCGGCGTGCACCGGCCCCGCTCCCCCGTATGCGGCCAGGACGAACTCGCGCGGGTCGTACCCCCGCTCGATCGTGGCCTTGCGTACCAGGTCGCTCATGTGCGCGTCCACCACCTGCCGGATCCCGGCCGCGGCGGCGATCACGTCCCCGCCGAACAGCGGGTCGGCGACGTGCCGCTTCACCGCCTCGGTGGCCAGGTCGGTGCGCAGCCGCAGCCGCCCGTCCAGGAACCGTTCCGGGGCGAGGTAGCCGAGCAGGACGTCGGCGTCGGTGACGGTGGGCCGCTGCCCGCCCCAGCCGTAGCAGGCCGGTCCGGGCGAGGCGCCCGCCGACATCGGGCCGATCCGGAGCCGGCCGCTGTCCGCCCAGGCGATGCTGCCGCCGCCGGCACCGATCGAGACGATGTCGATCATCGGGGACAGCAGGGTGTACTGGTTGATGATCGTCTCCGGCGCGACCGTCCAGCGGCCGTTGATGACCAGACCGACCTTGAACGTGGTGCCGCCCACGTCGGTGGCGATGATGTTCGGCCGGCCGGCGGCGACGGACAGCTTCCGCACGGCGACCATGCCCGCGGCGGGGCCGGACTCGATCGTGCTCACCGGCAGCGTCGACCTGACGTCGTTGACCCCGCCCCCGGCCTGGAACACCAGGATCGGCACGCGCAGGCCCCGGTTCTTCAGCTGCTGTTCGAGCCGCTGGAGGTAGCGCTCCAGGGTCGGCCCGACGTAGGCGTTGACCACCGTGGTGGACGCCCGCTCGTACTCACCGGTGATCGGGGCGATCTGGTGCGAGAGCGACGCGTGGGCGTGCGGGGCGACCTCGTGGATCACGTCCCGGACGGCCAGCTCGTGGACCGGGTTCTGGTGACTCCACAGCAGGGAGACGGCGAACGCCTCCACGCCGTTGGCGAGCAGGTCCTCCACCGTGCGCCGCACCGCCCCGGTGTCGATCTCCTCGACGACCCGGCCGTGCCGGTCGACGCGCTCGGCGACCTCGCCCATCCGCTCCCGCGGCACGATCTGCGGCGGCTTGTCGGTCGCGCGCAGGTGCCGGCGCTCGGTGAGGCTCTTGCCGGCGACGCGGCCGCGGGCCCGCATGATGAGCAGCTCGTCGGCGAAGCCGCGCGTGGTGAGCAATCCCACGACGGAGCCACCCGTCCAGGTGAACATCACGTTGGTGGTCTGCGTCGTCGCGTGCGAGAAACGCACCGTCTCGGCGAGCATCGCCTCGGTGGTGAGGTCGAGCTGTTCGGCGGCGAGCCGCAGCCCCTCGAACAGCCCCTCGATCAGGTCGTCGGGGGTGGTCGGGGCCTTGGCCACGAACTCCTGGCCGGAGTGCACGTCCACGACGCACACATCGGTGAACGTGCCTCCGATGTCGACACCCAGCACGTACGGCATGTCCTTCACCTCCCGAACCGGCACGTACGCCGGCGGACACCCGGCCCCGGTGTGTCAGGTAGGGGACCGGGCGCGGGTGCCGGGCATCCGCGCAATCGATTGCGCTACCATATGGTGGGCCCCGAGCCGAGTCAATAAACCTCGGCGGTTGGAATACCGTGGTCCACACATCAGGGTGCGGCGATACACGCCGCGCGAGCGGGAGGTCCCGGTGACACAACGGATGCACCGACAACCGACGCTGAAGAGCATCGCCGCGGCGGCCGGTGTCCACCCGTCCACGGCCTCCCGGGCCCTGAACGGCCACCCGGACGCCCGGGTGCCGCCGGAGACGCTCGCCCGCATCCAGAAGGTGGCCCGGGAACTCGGCTACGAGCCGAACCCGTGGGCGCGCAGCCTGCGCACCCAGCGCACCACGATGATCGGCCTGGTGATCCCGCGGCTCACCGACGTCGTGCTCGCCCAGATGTTCGAGGCCGCCGAGGAACGCGCCCGGATCCTCGGCTACCAGGCGATAACCGTCAACACGTTCGACCGCGAGGAGTCGCAGCGCGAGATCGTCAACCGGCTGATCGACCGCCGGGTGGACGGGCTGGTGCTGGCCACCCCGACCATCGACGACCAGCTCCTGCCCGTGCTGGCCCAGGACAACTTCCCGTTCGTCCTGCTCAACCGCGCCGCAGGCGACCATCCCTCGGTGCGCGGCGACGACGAACTGGGCGGCTACCTGGCCACCCGTCATCTGCTCGAGGCCGGACACCGGCGCATCGGGCACCTCGCCGGCCCGCTGACCACCAGTACCGGCCAATTCCGGCTCGAAGGCTACAAGCGCGCGCTGCGCGAGTTCGACGTGCGGTTCGCGCCCGGCCTGGTGCGCTGCGGCCGGTTCGACGCGCAGAGCGGGCTGGCGGCCGCCGAGGAGCTGCTGGCGACGCGGAACCGCCCGACCGCGGTGTTCGCCATCAACGACGTCAGCGCACTGGCCACCATGGCCGCCGCCCGCCGTCGCGGCCTGCGCGTTCCCGACGACCTGGCCGTCGTCGGCTACAACGACTCGGAGACCGCGGCGCTGCTGCCGATCCCGCTCACCAGCGTGCACGTCCCGCTCCCGGACATGGGTCACCGGGCGGTCGAGCTGTTGATCGACCGGATCAACGGGGCGGCGATCGAGTCGGTCGTGCTGCCGCCCCGGCTGGTCGTGCGCGACTCCAGCGCACGGCCGGCCGGGGCGGCGTGACGCCGCTCAGCGCAACAGTGGCAGGAGCCAGTTGTACGTCTGCGGCACGTAGGTGATGAGCAGGGTCAGCACCAGGAGCGCCACCAGGAACGGGGTGATGGCGATGCTCAGCCGCCCCATCGAGACCCGGCTGATGGACATCGCCACGAACAGGCTCGCACCCACCGGCGGGGTCGCCAGCCCGATGGTCAGGGCCAGCACGACGACCACACCGAAGTGGACGGGGTCGACGCCGAACTGAATCGCCGCGGGCAGCAGCACGGGCGTCACCACGATGATCCCGGGCACCGGGTCGAGCGGCATGCCGACGAGCAACAGGATGACCAGCGAGATCAGCAGGAAGACCGCCTGGCTGTCGGTGACCGACAGCAGGGCGCTGGCCACCTTCGCCGGCAGCTGGGAGTAGGCCAGGCACCAGTTCAGCAGCGCCGACGCGACCACGATGATCATGATCACGGAGCTCATGACCGTCGACTTCTCCAGCACCACGCGGATCTTCCGCCAGGTCAGCGTCCGGAACACGACGAGGCCGATGAGCAGCGCGTACGCCACCGCCACGCCGGCCGCCTCGGTCGGCGTGAAGATCCCGGCCAGGATCCCTCCGATGATCACCACCGGCATGAGCACGGCGATGGCCGCGTCGCGCAGCGCGACGGGCAGCGGGGTGGCCGGCTTCCGCTCCGCGGCCGCCTGCTGCCGCGGCCGGAAGCCGCTGCGCTTGAGCATGACGAAGTTCATCACCATCACCACGACGCCGATCAGAATGCCCGGAATGATGCCGGCGACGAAGAGGTCACCAATCGACGTCTCGCTTTGTACGCCGTAGATGATGAACGGGATGCTCGGCGGGATGACCGCGCCCATCAGCGACGCCGCCGTGATCGTCGCGATGGAGAACTCGCGGCTGTAGCCGTCCTTCTCCATCTCCGGCACCATCGTGATCCCGACGGCGGCCAGGTCGGCGGCGGCCGCCCCGGTGACGCCGCCGAAGAGCATCGACACCAGCGTGGCGATGTGCGCCAGGCCGCCGTAGACCTTGCGCATGATGATCCGGGCAAGCACCAGCAGCCGCTCGGTGAGCCCGACCTCGTTCATCAGGTAGCCGGCCAGCACGAAGAGCGGGATCGCCATCAGCGTGAAGTCGTCCATGCCGACGAACAGCCGCTGCGCGACGATCGTCATCGGCACGTCCGTGGCGTACCAGACGTAGAGGATCCCCGCCCCGAGGACCACCAGCGCCAGCGGCACGCCGACGGCCATCAGGCCCACGAATCCACCGACGAGCTGGATCACGGCTGGACCTCCTCGTGCCCGTCGACGGCGGGTTCCGGCCCGACCAGCCGGACGAGGGCCTGAAGCGTCATCAGCAGGAAGCCCACCGGGATCGCCAGGTACGCCCAGGCGATCGGGATCTGGAGCGCCGGACTGGTCTGGTGCCGTTCGAAGTTGAGGACGGTCAACTCCGCGCCGAGCAGGGTCACCACGGCGCAGAAGAAGACGGTGACGGCCTCGGCGATGCGCCGCGCCCCGGCGGCGCCCAGCAGCGGCGCCCGCCGCAACACCGAGCCGACCGAGACGTGCTCGTTGCGGCGGTGCGCGCAGCTGAGCCCGAGGAACACCAGCCACATGGCGAGGTAGCGGGCAAGTTCCTCCCCCCACAGCAGGGAGGAGTTGAGCACGTACCGGAAGAAGACGGCCGCGATAACCACTCCCACCAGCGCGCAGAACAGCGCGCTCGCCACCGCCAGCACCGCCCGATCGAGCCGGCCGAGCAGCCGGTCGACGAACTCCACGATTCTCGACCACCGACCGGCCGCCGACTGCCCGGCTCCCGGCGCGGCGATCGCCGCAGCATCCCTGGTCACCATCGGCGGATCAGCCTTCTCGGACGGCGAGGATCTGCTCGAGAAGCTGCTCGGCCTTCAACTGCTTCGCCCACTTGTCCCAGGCGGGCCGGACGGCGTCATCAAAGGCCTTCTCGTCGATGTCGGTGAGCGTCACGCCGGCCTTGACCACGTTGTCGATCGCCTCCTGCTGCTTGGTGCGGAACACCTCGCGCTCGTACTTGGCCGCCTCGGCCATCGACTCGTCGATCAGCTTCCGCTCCTCATCGGACAGCGAGTCCCAGAAGGCGGAGCTCATGATGACGGGTCGCGGCTCGGCGAGGAACGCCACGTCGGGCGTGGTGGCGTACTTGATCAACTCGTGGAGCTTGAGCGAGTAGACCGAGCCCCAGTCCAGCGTCGCGCCCTTGACCACACCGGTCTGCACCCCGGTGTAGACCTCGCCGAACGGCATCGGCGTGGGGTTGGCCCCGAGGGTCTGCAGCGCGTCGGCCAACGCCGGGTTCTCGATCGACCGCAGCTTCAGGCCCTTGAGGTCGGCCGGCGTCCTGATCGGCCGGTCGACGCTCTGGATCGAGCTGTCCCCGGTGCTGAACCAGTCGATGACCTCGAACTTCCCCTCCTCCTTGATGCGCTTGGCGAGCTCGGCCGCCGCCGGGGAGTCGATGACGCGCTGCATGTGGTCCTGGTTCTTGATGAGGAAGGGCAGCTCCAGCAGGTTCACCGAGGGGGCCAGGCCGGCGAGGGCGCCCGCGCCGACGCCGATGTGCACGGCGCCGTCGAGAATGGACTCGTTGATGTCGCGCTCGTTACCCAGCTGACCCGCGGGGTGCAGCTGAACGGTGAACTTCCCGCCGGAGTTCTGCTCGATGAGCTCTTTGAACTTCTTCGCCCCATCGTGGTACGGGAACGTCTCCGGGGTGATGTAGGCGAAGACGAGGTTCCTGGCCTTGGTGCCGCCGTCCGCCGAGTTCGTCGGTCGGCTACAGCCGGTCGCCGCCAACCCGACGGTGATCACGGCCGCCAGCAGCCGGAGTGACGATCTTTTCCACATGTCAACACATCCTTACGACGGCGACCCGCTACGACTATGTTCGAAAAAATCCCATTCGGTTTCGTGGTTGGGTGGAACGCTCCCCCACCCGGGCGGGCGGGTGGGGGAGCAAGGGGACGGCGGCGGGGGGTTAGTCGAGCAGGCCCACCCGGCGCAGCGTCTCCCGGATCTCGGTACGGTCGGCCTCGGTCACCGGCGGCTCGGGCGCGCGCACCGTCGGATTGGGCAGCAGGCCCATCTGGAACAGGGCCTCCTTGACCCGCGCGACGAACGACCACGGCGTCTGCCCGAGGTCCCGGGTGAAGGTGTTCATCAGCGGGACGAGCTTCTCGTTGGCGTGCCGCACCCCGGCGGCGGTGTCACCCGACTCGATGAGCTGGTAGAGACGGGTCCACAGGTGCGTCCCGACGTTGCCGACGCCCACCATCGTGCCCGCCGAACCGTAAAGGAGCATGCCGATCAGGGTGTAGGTGTTGTTGTCGGCGAACACCGCGGTGCGCCCGGCGACGGCGTCGTAGTCGGCGGCGTACGTCTCCATCGAGGTGGCTTCCTTGATGCCCACGACGTGCTCGATCTCGGCGAGCCGGGCGATCGTGCTCGGCGGGTAACACACCCCGGAGGCGGTCGGGTACTGGAAGACCGTCATCGGCAGGTCGATGCCGTCGGCCAGGTCCCGGAAGAACTTGACGACGTTGTCCTCGTTGGCGAGGTAGCCGCGGCGGAGAACGTTGTAGAAGGGCGAGTTGACCTGCAGGACGTCCGCCCCCGCCGCCTTCAGCTCGCGCCCGAAGGCAATCGTGTCGACCGTGGAGGTCGGCTGCAGCCCGGCGATGATCGGGACCCGCTTGTCGGTGGCCTCGGCGACGGTCCGCACGACGCGCAGCTGCTCGTCGCGGTTGAGGCTGGTGACCTCGCCGGTGTAGCCGCAGCAGAGTAGGCCGGTCACTCCGTCGACGGACAGGACGTGCTCGATGTACTTGCGAAGGGCGTCCAGGTCGAGCGACTCGTCCTGATGGAATGGAGTCACCACCGCGGTGACCACACCCTGCAGACCGATCGTTCCCATCGTCACTCCCTCTGCGAAAACGATTGTGCGTGGTGGAGAGGCTAGGCTCCCGCTCCCCGAGCGTCAAGGGCCGCGACGGGCTACCCGGGCGCCAGGAGCAGGCCGCATGGCCGTGCCGGGCGGACCCGCGATCGCTCACCACGACGACGGCGTCATCCCCCCGGTGACTACCCGAGCGTATGAATGGCGGGCTCGACCGACGATCGCGATCCACACACCCGGGTGATCCAGTCCGGCAGCAGGCCCTCGTCCAGGAGGTCCAGCGCCACCGCCTTGCTGAGGTAGCTGGCGAAATGGAGTTGCGCCGCACGGCCCGGTCCCCGCAGCCGCTCCCGGAGTCGTCTGCGCTCCAGCCGGTAGCCGGGTGACTGGCGGCCGCGGACCTTGAACTCCTCCCGTTCGCGAACGACCTCCTTCAGGACGACGTTCGGCATCGCCGGTCCGTGGTACTCGAAGAGGTCGGCGTCACGGTCGAGGCCGATCGACGCCGGCTCGAGGAGCTGCACCAGGGTCCAGTGGTACTGGTCGCTGAAGCCGAAGAGCAGGTCCGTGTCGTAGCCGTGGCCGCGTAGCTGGTCCAGCACCGGGAACCGACCGCTCGGTGGCGTCGGGTACCTGCGGCAGAGCTCCAGCAACTCCCCGGCCGGCCCGATGAAACCCCCACTGTTCAGGTACGGGTAGCGGCCGGCCGGGTGGCCGGGATAGAGCGCGAACCCGACGACGCCCAGGGGCCAACTGTTGGGTTCGGCGCCGAAGACGACCGGCTGCGCGAAGCGGCGGTAGGCCGGTTCGATGTATTCCGGGCCGCGGACGAAGAGCGTGTCGTAGGCGTCGGTGAACAGGATCAGCTCGTCCGGCCTGGCCTCCCGCGCCAGGTACTCCGTGAGGATCGTCCTCTTGTCGGTGAACTGGAAGAACCTCCGGCGGGCGTGCAGGATGGTCAGGTCCAGTCCGGTGCCGGCGCACGACGGGATGAGTAGCTCGTTGAGAAAGCGGTTGTCCAGGTCGCTGGCGATCGTGACAACCCTCATCTCAGCAGCGTCCCGATCAGCCGCGCCGCCGCCCGCGCCGAGGCCGCGGAATCGATCGGCGTGGGCGGATCGACGCGGAGGTCGGCGGAGGTCGCCAGCAGCTGGGCGACCCGGTCCGCGCTCCACTGCCCCACCGGCGCCCACCGCGCCAGCCGGTGCTTGTGCAGGCGCGCGGCATTGTCCGGCCGGTCGAGGTTGAAGGGCAGGATGACCTGGGGGGTACGGGAGGCCAGGGCCCGCGCCACCGTGCTGATCCCGCCGTGGTGGATCACCGCCGAGACCCTCGGCATGACGTCCCGGAAGGGCAGGCGGCGAAACCAGTGCACGCCGGCCGGGAGCCGGTCGGGCACCAGTTCCCGATGCGGACATACCAGCAGGCCCACCCGGCCGGCGCGGGCGCATCCCTCGGCGGCCGTGGAATAGAACCGCTCGTGGGCCACCATGCTGGTGCCACCGGCGATCAGGACCGCGGGGCGGCCGGACCGGAGCAGCCGGTCGGCCTCCGCCGGGACGGGGCCGGACTCCGCCGGTTCGTGGGTGACGAAGCCGGTGCGGTGGACGTGCGGCGGGGACGCCGATCCGGCGCTGTCGAACCACTCCGGCCACAGGCCGATCTGCAGGTCGGGCCGGTCGAGCCAGGCGCCCCAGTCGTCGACCCCGGGGAGCCCGAACTCCGCACGCACCTGGTTCATCCGCGGTCCGATGGTGTAGTCGTACATCTTCTCCATGAGCGGCAACGCGTGGATCTGGCTCGGCCACGTCGACACCCACGCCACCGGCACGCCCATCGCCTCGGCCGCCATCAGGGCGGATACGCCGCTGGTATGGCGTGCCACGACGACGGTGTCGCCGGGGGCGTGCCGCTCGACCATGGTGGTCAGCTCCCGCCGAATCTGGTCGAACCAGTTGATCTGCGCGTAGAACCGGGCCACCGCCATCGGCCGGCGGAACAGGTCCTCGTTGAACCGCTTCGTGGTGGCCAACTCCGCCGCGTACTCCGCGTCGGTGTCGATCGGGACGAACCCCATCCCGTGCTTGTCCACGAGGTCCCGGTACGGGTGGTGCGTCAGCACGGTGACCCGGTGCCCCTCGGCCGCCAGTGCCGCACCGACCCCGATGAGCGGCAGCAGGTCGCCAGCCGTGCCGTGGGTGATGACAAACGCGTTGGCCATGGCCTTCCTAACGGATGTCGGCGGTGTCGAGCAGGTCGTCGACCTGAGCGTCCTCGATCGCGGCGGCGATCTCGGCGATGGTCAGGGTGGACTCGAACAGCGTGCTGGTCGGCAGCTCGATGCCGAAGTGGCGGCGGACCTGGCCCATGAACTGGACAAGCTTGAGGGAGTCGCCGCTGAGTTCGAAGAAGTTGTCCTCGATGGACCGGGGCGGCGGGCTGAGGAGGTCGGCCCAGAGCAGCATGACGGCGTGCTGGGTCGCGGTTTGCGCGGGCACGACGTCATCGGTGCCGGCGAAGCCGTCGCCTCGCCAGGCATCGACGGCGGCCACGATCTGGTCGGGGGTGGCCAGGGTGGTGGCGATGTGCTGGACCGGTCCCGAGGGCGCCGCGGGGGCCGGTCCGGTCGGCGCGGCTGCGGCGTGGCCGGGGGCGGCGTCCAACGGCCAACAGTGTGCGAGCCGCGCTGCCGCGGCATCGGCGGCCGCCGGCAGCAGCAGCGCCGTCACCTGGGGCAGGTGTGCCCGCAGCCGCGCCACCTCGACCGGATCGGCGCCGAGGAACAGCACATCGTCCAGCCCCAGCCCGAACCGTGCGGACAGCGACCGCAGGTGGTCGGGGGCCGACTGGCCACCGGCCAACAGCGCGGTCACGTACTCCTCACGTACCAGCAGGTCCGGATGTTCCCGCAGGACCGCCGAGACGCCCTGCCGCTCGCCGCGGGTGTACAGGCACAGCGGCCGCCCGGCCCGCACGTGCTCGACCAGCACCCGCTGCATGCGGCGGCGGGCCTCCGGCACCTCGACACCGGGCGCGCCCACCTCGCCGGCGGCACCGTCCCACAAGACGCCGTCGCACTCGGCCACAATCACGTTCGGGCCGGGCGTCAGCCAGCCGCGTACCGTCCGCGCCACGACCGTACCCAGTGCCGCGTATCCGGTCGGCGGGTATGGCGTCGGCTCCGTGCCGTCCGTGGCCGGCTCGTGCCACGCCGCCTGTGGGTACCACGACCGCACCTGGTCGGCGGAGATCGCCGTCGCCCCCGGCACCGCGGCCACCCGCGTCACCAGCGAGTCTTCCAGCGCCGCCACGTCCGCCACCGGCGACGGGCAGACAACCACCGCGACCGGGGCCGACCCGGCCGCGGCCCGTACCGCCTCCACCAGCTCCGTTATGGACTGCGCTGGATCGGCCGGCCAGTCCCCGGGCCGGGCCAGCACCACCCAACCCCGCACGCCGTCACCGGTCGCCAACCACTGCCGGAAGGTCTGATCGGGCGCGCCGAACTCCCACCTGACGTCCCACTCGAGCAGGTCGCTCCAGAAGCCCAGCACGTCACCCAACGGCTCCACGGCGAACGACCCGACCACTCGTACCCGGAACACAAGTCCTCCTCAGAACGAAAACCGCCGGTGGCTACCCGCGGGTGCGATCGGCGACCAGGGCGTCGAGCGTGTCCCGATACTCGTCGATCAGCGAGGTGACCGTCCGGTGGTCGAACCGGTCGGTCCGGTAGGCCAGATTGCCCTTGAGGTCACCCGCTCCGCCGAAGCTGAGCGTCCATAGTGCTCCGTCCGGTAGCTGGGCGGCCGTCGGCACGAAGCCGGTGCGGGGCCGCTGGATCGGGTCGAAGGCCACGCCGCCGGCGACGGCGGCCGCCGACGGCGGCGCGACGGGCATGGCCTGGAACGTGACCGGTGCGCGCTCGTCGCTCATCGCCGTGGCCATGAGGTCCGGAGCCGCGGTGAACACGTGCACCGAAGGAACATCGTGGGCGTACGCGGCGAGGCACGTATCGCGGGTATGCCGCAGGAGGTCCGCCGTGCGCTGGCCGTCGCGCAGCCGGATCCGCAGCGGCAGGAAGTTGAAGAACGAGCCGACGGTGTCGTCGAAGAGCCCGTTCGCCCGGCCGGGCGTATGCGTCGGGACCACGATGTCGGTGGCGCCGGTCAGCCGGTGCACCAGGCGGCAGTAGGCGGCGAGCAGCACCATGAACGGCGAGCACCGGACCCGCTTGGCCAGGCGCGTGACGGCGGCGGCGGTTTCGGGGGGCAGCACGAACCGGTTGGCGGCGGTCACCGCGGGCAGCCGCGCCGACCGTGGGTGGTCGGCCCGGAGCGCGGTGAGCCGCGCGCCGGCCAGCACCCGCTCCCAGTACGTCCTGGCCGCCGTCATCGACGCGCTCGCCGCACTCCCCCGCTCCCAGGCGACGAACTCCCGGTACTGCCGGGCCGGCGGCAGGTCGGGCTCCGTGCCCGCGCGCCGCGCCGCGTACAGCAGCGCGAGGTCCCGCCCGATCACCGGCAGCGAGAAACCGTCGGCCGCCGTGTGGTGGGTCATCAGCGCGACGACCGCGTCCTCCGGGTCGAAGTACATGAGTACCGCGCGCATCTGGGGCACCGCGTCGGCGTCGACGGTGCCCGACTCCAGTTCGACCAGGAACTCCTCCACCCGCTGCGCCCGCTCGTCGGGCGGGACGCCGGGGCACCGCCGGACCTCCAGGTGCGGCGGGCTCGCGGCGAACACCTGCTGGTAGCGCGGCTCGGCGTCGCGCACGATCCTGGTCCGGAGGGCCTCGTGCCGATCCACCAGGTCGAACAGCGCCGCACGCAGCGCGGTTTCGTCGACCGGGCCGGTCAACCGCCGGCTCTGGATGATGTGGTAGCGCGATCCGAACGGTCCCTTGTCGGAGCCGTTGGCGAACATGCACAGGAACTCCTGGTTGAGCGAGAGCGGCAGCTGATCCACGGCCGCCCGCTCCCGCCATGGCTGTTGCCTCGCCGTCGTCATGTGCTCGGCACCTCGAACATCTTCGGGAACCGCATCGCCAGTCCGAGGTCCCCCTTCGCCCGCATCCGCCCGCGCAGGAACAGCGTCGTCGGATTCGCGTTGCCGGTCACCACCCGCAGGAAGTCGACCGCATCGATCGTCAGCGCGAGCCGCGGCGCCTGCCGCGGCGAGGCGGACACCTGGCACGCGCCGTCGGCGATCACCAGCTCGTAGACGTCCTCGCCGCCGTCCGGGCGGTCCGAGATCCGCCAATGGACGACCTCCTTCTCCCGGCTGGCGCGGTCCGGGCGGAAGACAGCCGGCATGTCCAGGAAGATCTTGTCCAGCACGGCCCGGCGCCGCTCGCCGCGCATCAGACCCAACAGGTCCTCGGCGGTGGACCGCTTGACCAGCGCGGCGAGTTCCGCCGGCGCCAGGGTGGCCGGGTCGACCCCGTCGGCGATCACAGCCGATCACCGACGGTGGCGGGGGTGGTTCCCACGGTGCGGACGAACTCCCGGACGTCCTCGACGAACAGCCGCGGTTGCTCCAGGGCGAGGAAGTGACCGCCCCGGTCGTACTCGCGCCAGTGGGTGAGCGTGGGCACGATCCCTTCGGCGAACCGGCGGACCGGATGCACCACGTCACCCGCGGCGTACGTGACGCCGACCGGCATCGCCAGCGGCCATGGACCGATCCAGGTCCGCAGGAACTTCTCCATGGTGTGGCTGGACTCGTAGTACAGCTGGGCGCTCGATCCGGCGCTGCGGGTGAACCAGTAGATCGAGGCGATGGTGAGGAAGTCGTCGCGCTTCACCGCATCCTCGGGCAGCTCCGCCGAGTCCGCCCACTCCCGGAACTTCTCGACGATCCAGGCCAGCTGCCCCACCGGTGAGTCGGTCAGCCCGTAGGCGATGGTCAGCGGGCGGGTGGACTGGACCTTCCGCCAGCCGGTCCCGGTCTGCTCGAACGCCATGGCGAAGCCGAGCCGCGCCCGCTCCTCCTCGTCGAGCGTGGCCATCACCGCTGGATCGTCCGGCGGCACCGTCACCAACATGTTCACGTGTACCCCGGCGACATGCTCCGGATCCGCCAGGCCGAGCCGGAGCGAGATCGGGCTACCCCAGTCGCCGCCCTGCACGAAGTAGCTGCCGTAGCCGAGCCGGGCCATCAACGCCGCCCAGGCCCTCGCCACCCGTTCGGTGTCCCAGCCGGGCTCCTGCGGCGCGGCGGAGAACCCGTATCCGGGCAGCGACGGCACCACGACGTGGAACGCGTCCCGCGCCTGGCCACCGTGGCGCACCGGATCGGTCAGCGCGTCGACCACGCCGAGGAACTCGGTGAACGCGCCGGGCCAGCCGTGCGTGAGGATCAGCGGCGTGGCGTCCGGCTCCGCCGACCGGGCGTGCAGGAAATGCACATCCACCCCGTCGATCTCGGTGATGAACTGGGGATACTCGTTCATCCGCCGCTCGGCCGCGCGCCAGTCGTACCGGGTCCGCCAGTAGCCGGCGAGTTCCTTGAGGTACTCCATCGGCACGCCGCGTTTCCAGTCGGCGCCGGGCAAACTGGCGGGCCACCGGGTGTCGGCGATCCTCCGGTGCAGGTCGTCGATGCGGGCCTGCGGAATGTCCACACGGTACGGACGCATGTCCTGCCCCCCTCCGGGCTCAGTTGGACGTCGGTAGAACGGAGTGCCGGAACACCCGCAGCATGTTCGCCGGCCGCATGAGCGCCTGCGGCGGATCCACCAGACCCGCGGCGCGGATGAACGCGTCGGTGAGGGCCGAGTCGTGAACCGCCGCGCGCTGCAGCCGCGCGACGTACGCGTTGCCGAGGCGCACCTTCAGGGTGCGTTTTCCGTCAACCCCGGGGAAACCCAGGTCGGCGCCGGCGGACAACGCCCACGGGTTGTCGATGTCACGCCCGATGTCGCGGAAGAACGGCAGCGCCTGGGGCATCCCGTGCGCCAGGTGGTCGCGCAGCTTGAGCGACTCGATCGCGGCCATGGTCATCCCCTGCGCGTATATGGGGTTGAAGCTGCACGCGGCGTCGCCCATCACGAGCAGCCGGTCGGGAAACCTGGTCAACCGCTCGTAGCGGCGGCGCACGCTCGCCGGGTACTGGAACATCACCGGATCGTCCAGCGGCTCGGCGGTCCGGATCGCCTGGTAGATCTCGGGCACCGGCAACGACTTGGCGAAGGCGTGGAAGCCTTCCGGGTCGGTCGGCGGGTGGTCCCCCAGCATCCCGGTCAGGGACAGCTCTATCCGGTCGGTGTGGCCCGGCAGCTGGTAGAAGAAGGCGCCACGGGGAAAGGCCGGCGTCGGCGCGGGGACGATGGCCAGGTCGCTGCCGAGCGGATCGCAGTCCAACCGGTAGTGGCGCGTCGTGTAGGCCAGCCCGACCTTCACCCGCTCTTCGGGGGGCCGCGCATAACCCATCTCCGCCAGCCACGCCGGGGTGCGCGAACCACGGCCGGTGGTGTCCAGCACCAGATCCGCGTGGAGCGTCTCGACGCCGGTACCGTCGCGCTCGCGTACCCGGGCACCGCTCACCCGGGTGTTGTCCGCCGTCGTGGCGAGGCCGAGGATGTCGCGGCCTTCCAGGAACGTGACGTTGGGGATCCGCCGCACCCGCTCCCGCACGTGGTACTCCAGCACCGGCCGGGTCGCCGGCACGCAGAGCAGCCCGGAGTGCCCCGGGCGGATCCGCTTGCCGTTGAAGTACCAGCGGATGTCGCCGTTGAAGTCGCCCGGGCGCACGCCCGCCGCCGTCATGTCGGCGGTGATGCCGGGAAACTGCGCCTCGAGGATCTGCTGGCCCTTGGCCATGATCCCGTGCGCGTGCCGGCCGTGGGGGACGCCCCGCCGGTACCCTTTCGCCTCCGTGACCGCGTCCCGGTCGACGAGCACGACCTCGGCGAACCGGTCGGCGAGCACCCTGGCCGCCAGCAGGCCCGCCATGCTACCGCCGAGGACGACGACACGGTCTCCAATGTGGCCTTTCGGCACGGTATCCCTCCATTCTGGATGGTCAGCCCGGGCGGTTCCCGGAGCCCGATCAGCCACCGGCCATGGGCGGCATGATGGTGACCGTGCTGCCGGCGTCCACCACCGTCGCCGCCCGGGCCTGTCGCGGCACGAGGTCCTCGTCCACGCAGATGTTGATGTAGCCGGCGGGCTCGCCGTCCGGTCCGAGCAGCCGTCGCCGCAGGCTCGGGTTGGCCTCGACAAGCCCCTTGATGATCGCCGGCAGTGGGCCGGCCGGAACCTCGAACGTGTGCTGGCCGTCGACGTGCCACACCGATGGCAGGACGAGCTTGACCACGGGAACCTCCTCGCCTACAGGCTCTTCGCGCAGCGGAAGCCGTGCGCGAAGGTGGACCATCCGGTCGGGTCGCCGTGCATCCGGTCGGCGCACCTGACCTGGTAGCGAAGGTTCATCCAGGAACCTCCGCGCATCACCCGGTACCGGCCGACCGCCATCCGGACCGTCTCGTCGCACCGCACCGCGTCGGCGTAGAGGTGCGACAGCGTGGCCGTCCACTCGTAGACGTTTCCGGCCATGTCCCCGCAGCCGAACGGGCTGTCGCCCCGGCCGGCGAAGGCACCGACCGGCGTCGATCGGGGCACCACCGCCTCCCGGGCGCAGGTGTCTTTCCACCACGCCTGCCACTGCCCGTAGGAGGTGAAGGAGCCGGCGTGGTATTCGGTCGTGTTCGCGTTGCCCGCGTCCCAGCAGTCACCCCACGGCCAGAGCCGGAACTCCTCACCGCGAGCCGCGAACTCCCACTCCACCTCCGTCGGCAGACGCTTACCGGCCCACCGGGCGTACGCCGTCGCGTCCTCGAAGGAGACGTGCACCACGGGGTGGTCCTGGTAGCCGTCCGGGATCACGCCGGCGCCCCCGGGGTCGCTCCAGCAGGCCCCCGGCACCTCCGCCCACCCATCCGGCCCGTACACCAGACCGCGCCCGCGGCGTTCGGCTTCGGTCCGGTGGCCGGTGTCGCGGACGAACCCACCGAACTCCCCGACGGTCACCGGGTACCGGTCGATGAGGTAGGGCCGGACCGCGCGACGCACCTGTGGCGTCTCGTCGGCGAACCACTCCCGCGGAAACGGCTGGTCCGCCCGGCCCAGCATGTCCAGAACCCACTCCGGAGTGCCCTGCAGGAACGTGCCCCCGGGAATCCGCACCATCTCGCCCATCTCCAGCTCCCCCGACGTCCGTCACTCGGCCCGCTTCGCCGGGCTGGGCTTGGCGCCGATGGGCGGTATCTCGCGGAGGGTGGCGACCGTCAGGACCGCGAGGGCGAGGAAGAGGACCACACACAGCGCCGCGATGTTCGTGACCGCGTTGTTGAAGGTGTCCCGCGCCGCGGAGACCAGCGCCTCCGCCGGTCCCGTCGGGAGGTCCCGGGCGATGGCCACCGCGTGCGAGATGGAGTCGTTGGCGTGCGTCTCGGCCGCCGGCGAAAGGGCATCGGGCGTCCGGACGTTGCCCGAGTAGAAGACGTTGACCAGGCTGCCGAACACGGCAATGCCCAGCGCCGAGCTCAGCTCGCCCGCGGTCCCGTTCAGCGATCCGGCGGAGCCCGCCTGCTCGGCCGGCGCGGACTGCATCACCAGTTGGCCGCTGAGCACCCCGACCGGGCTGGTGCCCGCCATCACGATGCACAGGCCGACCAGCAGGGTGGTCAGCCCGCCGACCGCGTCGATCTGGCTCAGGACCGCCGATCCGACCGAGGCGACGACCAGCCCGCCGCCGATCACGAACGCCGGCCGGGTGCGCTTCGCCAGCATCGTGGAGAGGTGTACGCCCCCGATCGCCACCGAGATCGGCAGCACCATCCACAGCGCGGTCGCCAGCGTGGAGTACCCCTCGACCAGCTGGAGGTGCTGGTTGAGCACCAGGCCGTTGCCGCTCTGCACGATGCCGACGAGCAGGAACATGGCGAGGGTCGTGCCGATCGCCCGGATGCCGAACAGGCGCATGTCGAGAAGCGGGTTGGGCAGCCGCCGTTCCCGGGTCACGAACGCCGTGCCGAGCGCCAGCCCGACCACGATGGCGACCACGGGCGCCGCCGCCCAGCCCACTCGCGCCAGGGTGGTCACGCCGTAGATCGTCGGGAGCACCGCACTGAGCCACAGCACCACGCTGCTGAGGTCCACCGGCGCGGTCGAGCGCTGCCGCGTCTCGGGCAGCGCGATCGGGCCCACCACGAGCAGCCACAGCATCACCGGCACCGCGATCAGGAAGACCGATCCCGGCCAGAACCAGTGCAGCAGCACCCCGCCGACCGTCGGTCCGAGGGCGACACCGATCATCGCCGACGTGGCGAAGATGGACATCGCGGTGGCCATCTGCCGGCGGTCCGGAAACAGCTGCCGGATGATGGCGAAGACGCTCGGCCCGACCGTGCCGCCGGCGATCCCGAGGGCGGCCCGCAGCACGATGAGCATGACCGGGCTGGTGGTGAACGCGGCCATCAGCGACAGCACGCTGAACGCGGCGGCACCGATCAGGAGCAGCCTGCGATGCCCGATCCGGTCGGCGATGCGCCCCATCGCGACCAGGAACGCCATCAGGAAGAAGCCGTAGATGTCCGCGATCCAGAGGATCTGGGTGCTGCTCGCCCCGAGGTTCTCGGTCAGCTGCGGCAGGGCGAGGAAGATGATGCCGTTGTCCAGGAGGATGAACATCATCGGCACCACGAGTGCCGCCAGGCCGATCCATTCCCGCCGCCCGGCCCGCCGGACCTCGACTGTCTGCACGCTCTCGACCTCGACCATGCATATGAGCATTCGTCAGGAGGGGCATGGCGGGCATCTTCGAGAGTGCCCGGGCGAGTACCCACCTGTCGTCCACATAGGAACGGCCCGGTGCCGTGCGGCCTCTCACACACGGCACCGGGCTCTGTGGAATGCTCGGGAAGCGAACGGCGGTGGAGCTACGCCCGGACGGTTACCGGGACCGAGGCGGTGTACGCCACCGAACCGAACGCCATCACCTTCACCAGCGCCCAGAAGGCGCCCGGCGGCGTGTCCGGCGGGACCCGCACCCGGTACGCCAACGAGGTCCGCGCACCCGGCTCGAGGCGGAACCGCTGGGTCCACGGACCGATCAGGTCCCACGTGCCGAATGGGGTGATGAGCTGCGCCTCGCCCCGCACCTCGCCACCGCAGAGGTTGCCCAGTTCGACCCGGATCTCCTCGGCGCCTCCCGCGGATACCGTCACGGCCGGCGTTCGCACGGTGACGGCGACCGGACGGTCCCCACCGTCGACGCACCCCAGTCGGACGGCACAGACATCCTCGACGGTCTGACCGTCCGCGGTCACCCGGGCGGTGAGATGGTAGATCCCGGCGGGCGCGTCTGGCGCCGGGCGCAGCTCCACATCGAACTGTTCGTATCCGTCGTGGATGTCGACGTCGAGGTCGCCGGTGAGCACGCTCACTTCTGGCGGGGCGACCAGTCGCACGGTTCCCTTCGCGAGGCCGGTGGAGGACACCGTCACCTGTACAGTGGCCGGGCCGGCCAGGTCGACGACCCGGGGCTCCAGGTACACCGTGGCGGGCAGCTCACCCGCCGGTGCGGCGCCCTTGTCGTGCAACCAGTACCGCGAGAACACCGGATGGGCCGGTTCCGCAGCGGGCGGGTTGGGCGCCGTGGCCGCCGGCGGGTGCGGTGGCTCTGGCACGGCGATCACCGTCGCGGTCGCGGCCGCCGCCAGGTCGAGGCACACCGCCCCGTCGACCACGGCCAGCCGCTCCCCCGGCCGCTCCCGGATGTCGGCGCGGGCGGCGTCGCGCAACGGAACGAGCGAACGGATCCGCGCCCGGGTCGGCCTGCCGTCCGTCTCGTAACAGCGGACCACCAGGTCGCCACCCGCGCCCGGCTCCCGACCCGCGTCGAGCGCGTCGGCGGCCGGCTTGCACGCGGTCAGGATGACGTTCTCCGGCTCCGCCGCGAGCAGGCTGGCCCCCGAGGGCGGCAGCGGACCGGCATGCCCCGGCTCGGCCTGTGCCACGAACCGGCTGTTGTACGCCAGGCCGGCGCGCACGAACCCCGCCTCCCGCCAGTCGCCGCCGCCGCAGACGAGGGCGTACTCGAAGGTGTGGCTCCAGTGCTGCAACGCGAAGCTGGACCCGTCCGGTGTGGTCCGCCGCGGCGGGTCGATCCAGGTACCCGTCGGCCACCCGCTGCACGATCTCATCAGCGAGACGGAGAGCGTCCCGTCCGGCTCGACGACGGCGCCGGGGGTGCCACGGTTCAGGACGCCCACCGAGTAGTCGACGAGCCGCTCCCCGTCCGGCACGCCGTGCAGCCCCGCCGGCTGGTCCACGTCGACGGTGGCGTCGGCCAGGTCCGCCACGAGGTCGGCGACGGCCCGCGCGGTTGCCGCATCGTCCCGTCCGGCCACGACGAGGACCGGGAGCGCCCGCTCGCCGCGCAGGTCCGCACCGGGCACCCGGGCCGGCGTGCCGGTCGCCGCGGGGATCCAGAGCCGCGCCGTCCCGTTGGCGCGCAGCTGCTCGTCCAGATTGGACGCGTATTCCGGCTCGGCGGCGTCGAGTACCCGCGCGGTAAACGCGTTCTGGGCCGGCCCGCCGACGCTCACCCGGACGTCGGGGAGGTTGGAGTCGAGGGCCAGCGACCCGTAGCGGGCGCCCTCCGGTCGCGAGGTGGTCGCCGTGACGCCCTGCGCGGCCAGCGCGGCCACCAGGTCGCGCACGGCGCCGCCGCCCTCGTCCGTGCCACCCCGCGCCGCCACGACCTCCGCCACGCCGATGGCGCACCGGTCACCGGGCACTCCCGCGTCGTGGAGCGCGACCCGCACCGTGGACGAGAGCCCCGCCCACGTGTGCGCGGGGCAGTCGAGCGTGAACGGGTGCTCCTTGACGTCGACCCGCGGGTGGCCAAACGTTCGCCCGACCACCGCGTTGCCCACCTCGTACACCGGCCGCGCACCGGGCACCGCGAGCGGGAAGCGCACCCGCGCCAGGCGATCCTGTCCGATGGACCCGTCGAGGCGGGTGCTGAACTCCACCCGGTCGAGCCCGTGCCAGAGCGTCACCTCGGTCGTGACCCGCAGGTCGCCGAGCTGGCAGGTGGCGACGACGCGCTGACCGGCCGGGCTCACTTCGGCGCGCACCGCCGCCGGCCCGTCCGCCGTCGCCGAGCCCGTCCCCGTTGGCACGATGTGCCAGGGCCCCTTGCCGAACTGTGGATGGTCGGCGTACTCGTCGTCGAGAACGATCGAAGCGCCCACCTCCCCGACGCGCAGCACCTCCCGGCCCGCGCGCTTGTCCAGGACCCGGCTCAGCGCGCCGCCGCGCGCCGGATCGGCCTCGATGAGGAACGCCTCGCTCTCCACCCGGTTGCCGTCCACCGGGCGCCAACCGTCGACGGGCCGCTCGCCGCGCAACACCCGGTACACGCGGTATCCGCCCGCTGGGACGTCCGCCGCCACGAACGTGAGCGTGGCCGCCGCGAGCGTACCGTCGGCATGCCGGCGGACGCCGGTGACCACGACCGGCACCGGTACGCCCGCGTCGTCGCCCAGGTCCACCCCGATCGGGCCGGGCGCGGCGAACTCGACGGCCGCGCGGACCAGATCGGTGCGGACCCAGCACTGCGCGTTGACGATGACCAGAGCCTCGCCGTCGCCCCGGGTGTCCAGCTGCGACGCGAGGTGTGCCACCGCCGTGCGCCGGACGCGGGTGGCCAACTCGTACGCCTCCCGCCACGCGCCGGCGAGGTCCAGGTAGACCTGGTCCGAGGCCACCCCGGTGATGCCGTCGTGGTGCGCGCAGAACAGCAGCTGCCGCCACGCCTTGTCCACCGCGCCGGCCGGAAAGGGCGCACCGAGCAGCGAGGCGAGCGTGGCGAGCCGCTCCGCGTCCAGCAACGCCGTCTCGCTCGCCCGGTGGGCTTGCTTCACGTCGATGTACGACACGTCCTTGCCCGGGTACACCGGATTCATGTCACGCGACTGCGGGCTGAACCGGATGCCCCGCCGCGCCGCCTCGACGCGCACCCGGGAGAAGAACTCCGACGGCAGCCCGCACACGAACCGCGGCCAGACGTAGCGCTTGCGCCAGTCACGGTGGACCTCGGTCGTCCACCGCGCCGGGACCACGTGGTTGTACCCCACCGGCAGGATCACGGTCCGGGTCGCCGCCGCGCGCTTCAGGCTCTGGAAGCGTTGGTACGCCTCGGCCTCCGCCTCCTCCAGCGTGTCCACCTCGTTCAGCCGCCACCCGGCCGGGTAGTGGTGGGCGAGGTAGCCGCAGAGCACGCCGCGTCCGTCCGGCGCGATCCATTCGAACTCCGTCGGAAACTGCATGCCGGTCTCGTCGCCGGTCGTCACGGTCGGTCCCCACCGGTGGAAGGGCCCGCGGGCGGTGGCGACGGCGGCCAGCCCCGCGTCCGCGAGGGCGGCCGGCAGTGCCGGGTCGTGGCCGAAGACGTCGAGCATCCAGCCGATGTGCGGGTCCGAGCCGACGACGTCCCGTTGGTACCGGGTCCCGTACAGGATGTTGCGGATGGTGCTTTCGAGGGCCGTCAGGTTGGTGTTCGGCTCGTTGTACATGCCGCCGACCAGTTCGACCCGCCCGGTCGCCATCATCCGGCGCAGCTCCGCCCGCTCCCGCGGGTGCGCGTCCCAGAAGGGCTTGAGATAGTCCAGCCCGGACAGCACGAACTTGTAGTCGGGGTCCCGCCGGGCCAGGTCGAGGTGCGCCCGCACGAGCTCGAACGCGGCGGCTTGGCCGGGTTTGCGCGCGTCCTGCGCCGCCTTCGGCTGATCGTCCCAGGTGGCCAGGTAGCCGGCCTGCGTGTTCCACCAGAACGGGTCGTAGTGGAAGTGCGGCACCATGATCATCGTCCAGCCGGGGGCGCTCACGGTCAGCTCCGCCACCCGGCGGGCCCGGCCGCCGGGGGACTCCGCGTAGACGGTGACCGGCTGGCGGGCGCCCTCGGCCAGCCGCGGATCCACCGCGACGGCCACCTCCACCTCGCGCTCCTCGCCGGCCCGGAGACCGACCACCGTCACCGGTTCCGGCGTGCCGACGCCGTCCCCCTCGATCCACACGGTCACCGCCTCGGTGTCCCGTGTGGAGTCACCGTCGAGGCGGACGTACTGGATCTGGAGTGGGTGCTGTTCCGTGCCGACGAACAGGTCGGTTGACGAAACGGTGCCGATTCCTACCATGTATCCCCGACCTCGCGGCTTCCCGATACCTGCCGGGTGCCGTGGATCCGGGCACCCGAACGACATCAACGATGATCGGCAGGCCGCGCCGCGGTGGGCATCTTCTGCGTTGCGCGGGTCGGCCCTCCGGCGGCTCCCGCAATAGCGCAACCAGGAAGACCCGCCGCGCCGCCGCCGCCGGTCATGCTGGAGCCGCCCGTACGCCGAAGAAAGGACCTGCCGTGCGTCCCTTCCAGATCCGCGTCGCGGAGTCCCAGCTGACCGACCTTCGCCAACGGCTCGGCGCGACCCGTTGGCCGGCCACCACGCTCGAGGCGGGTTGGGCGCGCGGCGTGCCGATGGCGTACCTGCGCGAGCTTGCCGAGTACTGGCGTACCGGGTACGACTGGCGCGCCGCCGAGGCAGAGCTGAACAGGTACCCGCAGTTCGTCACCGAGATCGACGGCGCCACCATCCACTTCGCACACGTCCGGTCGCCCGAACCGGGCGCGCGGGCGGTGCTGCTGACCCACGGCTGGCCCGGCTCGATCGCCGAGTACCTGGACGTCATCGGGCCGCTGACCGACCCGCGGGCCCACGGTGGCGACCCGTCCGACGCGTACCACCTGGTCATCCCCGCGCTGCCCGGGTTCGGCTTCACCGGCCCGGTGACCGAGACCGGCTGGGACGTGCGGCGCGTCGCCAGGGCGTGGGCCGAGCTGATGGACCGGGTCGGCTACGACTCCTACCTCGCCGTGGGCGGCGACTGGGGATCGTTCGTCTCGCTCGAACTGGCCCGCCTGGCACCGGAGCGGGTGACCGGCGCGCACCTGTCCATGGTGCTCACCGCGCCGTCCGGCGCACCGGGCGAGCTCGACCGGCTCTCGCCGTCCGACGCGGCACGGCTGGCCGACGCCGCTCACTTCAACGAGGACCTGTCCGGGTACCTCGTGCTGCAGATGACCCGACCGCACACGCTCGCGTACGGGCTCACCGACTCGCCGGTCGGTCAGCTCGCCTGGATCGTCGAGAAGTTCCGCGAGTGGAACCGCGAAGCCGGGACGCCGGACCAGTTCATCGAGCGGGACCGGCTCCTGACGAACGCGAGCATCTACTGGTTCACCGGCACGGCCGGCACGTCGGCCCAGCTGTACTACGAGTCCGCGAAGTATCTCGGCGCCCTGTTCGTCCCGGGGGTACGACCCGAGCCGGTGAAGGTGCCCATCGGCGTGGCCTCCTACCGGCTGGACACCACGCCGCCGATCCGCGCGTTTGCCGAGCGCGACTACCCCACGATCTCCCACTGGTCGGAGATCGACGGCGTGGGCCACTTCGCGAGCATGGAACGGCCCGAGGTCTTCGTCAACGATCTGCGGGCGTTCGGCCGGTCCCTGGCCGGCTGAGGGAACCAAGGCACAGAGGGAGGACCAGATGACACCGGTGGGGATCTCCGGCGCTTGGCTCCGGCGGGCGCGGGTCTTCAGCGACACGCGGGGCAGCTTCCACGAGTGGTTCCAGGGCGCGGAGATTCGCGCGGTGGCCGGACACGACTTCGGGCTGCGGCAGGCGAACTGCGTGGTGTCCAGGCGGGGCGCGCTGCGCGGCGTCCACTACACCGCGACGCCGCCGGGGCAGGCGAAGTACTTCACCTGCCTGAGCGGCGCGATGCTCGCCGCGGTGGTCGACATCCGGGTGGGCTCGCCCACCTTCGGTCAGTCGCGCACCGTGGAGCTCGACGCGGGGCAGCACACCGGCCTGTACGTCTCCGAAGGGCTGGGCCAGGCGTTTCTGGCGCTCACCGACGACACCGTGCTCATCTACCTGTGTTCGCGGCAGTTCGATCCGGGCGTGGAACACGCCATCAACCCGCTCGACCCCCAGCTCGGCATCGCCTGGCCGGGAGACGTCGTCCCGGATCTGTCCGAAAAGGACAGCGCGGCACCCACGCTGGCCGAGGCCCAACGGTTGGGGCTGCTCCCCACCTACACGGAGCCCACGACCTGACCCGCGCACCGGTGCCGGAGGGCGATCGCACGGCTGAGGGCGCCAGATCACCTGGCGCCCTCAGCCGTTGTCCGGTATGGGGTGCAGCTCAACCGTCCAGGGTCAGCTTCTCCAGCGTCGGCACCAGGTCGGTGGGGCTCGGCGCGACCATCAGGTCACTGCGCAGCCGGGCCGCGCCGGCCGCGTACGCCGGGTCCTTGAGCACGGTCATCACCTGCTCCCGCAGGCTGACCACCGAGCGCTCGGTAAAGTCGAGCACCTCGCCGGCGCCGAGGCTGGTGACGTATCCGCCGGTCACCGACCAGAGCCGGTACCCGGCCACCGAGGTGGAGCCGGGGCCGATCACGAGCTGCGGCACCCCGGCATGGCCGGCGGTGGCCGTCGTGCCGATCCCGCCGTGGTGGATGAGCAGGGCGCAGGTCAGCATGAGCTGGTCGAGCGGGAGGAAGTCGGCGATCCGGACGTTCGACGGGAGCCTCCCGACCGATCGCAGCTGCCTCTCGTTGAGCGTGGCCACCACCTCGACGTCCAGGTCGGACAGCCCGCTGAGGAGCAGCTCGACGAAGCTCCAGTCCGCGGACGGAAGGTAGTGGCGCACCGACATACCCAGCGAGACCGCGACCCTCGGCCGCCGACCCTGGTACAGCCAGTCGGGCAGGGTCACCTGGGCGGTGTACGGTATCCACCGCATCGCGATCCGCCGGGTGTCCACCGGGAAGTTCATCCCCATCGGCACGTGGTCGATCGTCCACTGCCCGTAGAGCGTGTCGCGGTCGACCGGCACGTCGTACTTCTCCGCCATCGCCCGCACCGTCTCGACGAACGGGTTGGGCACCCCTGCGCTGCCGGGCCGCGTGGCGAGCTGGGCGTACCGGTCGAGAAACCAGCCGTTGAAGTCGGTGCCGGTCAACCGCGCCTGCGCCGCGCCGACCACGCGGGCCCCCACCGCCGCGCCGGGCACGCACGGGTCCCAGACGACCAGGTCGGGCCGCCAACGCCGGAAGAAGTCCACCATTCCTTCCATGGCCGGCATCGGGTCGTCCGGCGAGCCCTGGAACGGCGTGAACTCCCACATCGAGGGCAGGAAGCCCGTGGCCACCACGTTCCAGCGGCTCTGCTCCGACTCCGGGACCCCGAGCGCGTCGGTGATCCGGTCCATCTCCTCCCGCTCACGCGGCCAGGGCGCCGCCGGACCGGCCGGTGCCGGCATCTCCGCCTCGCTGCACATGGGCTTGAACGGCATCCCGGAGGAGACGACGGCGTCCCCGATGGACGGGTGGGACAGGAAGATCACCTCGTGTCCACCGGCGCGCAGCGCCCACGCCAACGGAATGAACGGGAAGAGATGGGCCGGCGTCGGCCACAGCACCATAGCGACACGCACGACATCTCCCAACGGGCCCGGCGGTTGGCGAATGGCCGGCGCCGTGCGGCACCGGCCACTGCGGACACGGTCAGGATCGCCCGCCACCACTTGTCGAGCATCTTCCCGGTTGCGGACATCGCGGCGCCCGCCCCGCACCGGCGAAGGCCCCTGCCAGGACGACAGCACCGGCGGCTCAACGGGGCAACGTGCGAGATGACCGGGGCACCGGAGCCGGCGCAGCATCACTCCATATGCCCGATGAAAGGAGTACCCCATGACGGCAGCGGCCGCCACGCCACACGGTGGCATCCCGACCGCGCTCAATACGAAGTACCACCGGGCCGCCCTCAACGGCTTCCTCGTCGTGGTCCTGGCGCACTGGGCGGAGCACCTCGTGCAGGCGTACCAGATCTGGGTCATGGGCTGGCCCCGCCCGGCCGCCAGGGGCCTGCTCGGCCAGGTGTTCCCCTGGCTGGTCAGTTCGGAGTGGCTGCACTACGGATACGCCCTGGTCATGATGGTCATGCTGTTTCTGCTGCGGCCCGGTTTCACCGGCCGCGCCCGGACCTGGTGGACGGTCGCCGCCGCCATCCAGTTCTGGCACCACATCGAGCACCTGCTGCTGCTCGTCCAGGCCCAGAGCGGCCACAACCTGTTCGGCAGGCCGGTGCCGACCAGCGTCGCGCAGCTCGTGTTCGAACGGGTGGAGCTGCACCTGTTCTACAACTCCGTCGTGTTCATTCCCATGGTCATCGGCATGTACTTCCACCTGCGCCCCAACCAGACCGAGCGGCGGGCGATGGCCTGCGGCTGCGCGGGTCCGCTTGCCTCGCCCGCCGCCTCCGCCGCGACGCCATGAGGCCGGCGGGTTTCTCGCCGCCACGCCGGACGGCCAGCCGCCTCGCGCTGCTGGCCGTCCTGGTGTGTGCGGGTCTGGCGGCGACTCCCGGCGCCGGTTATGCGGCCGAGCGGCTCACGGCCGCCCGGCCGGCCGACGGCGCGGCGCTGGCCACCGCCCCGACCGAGGTGGTGCTGACCTTCTCCCGGGCTCCGGACCGGCAGCTGTCCCACATCTCCGTCCGGGACAGCGCCGGACAGGAGGTGGGCAGCGGCGAGCCCGCCCGCTCCGGTGCGGACGGTCTGCGCGTGGAGGTGTCCATCCGGTCCCCCGGTGACTACACCGTCGCCTACCACGTGGTGCTCGACAACGGCAGCGACGTCACCGGCGCGCTGCGCTTCAGCTCGGGCACCGGTATCCCCCCGGCGCCGATGGGCAAGGCGGAGTCCGCCCGGGTGACGGCCGGCGGCCACGCGCACGGCGTCGACCCGATCGGCGCCACGCTGCTGCTGGTGGACCTGGCGGTCGTGGTGTTCGTGGGAGTGTTGCTGCTGCGCCGCCGACCCGGATAGCACAACGGATGGGCTGGGTGCCGCACCCAGCCCATCCGGCCAGCCGGTCAGTCGGTCAGTCGGTCAGGCGGTCAGGCGGTCGCCGGGACCGTGCGCGGGGGGACCGGTGCGAGCGCCTCCTGCCGCTGCCGGCCACGCGCGAGCGACCACTTGACCCACCAGAACACCCCGCGGCCCAGACACACGACGCACACCGCGAAGAACAGGGTGTAGACGATGTTGAAGACCATCAGGACGCCGTACACCGTGGCCACGAGCGAGCCGAACATGAACTGCGCCCGGGCGCTCACCGGCGTCGTCGCCGGGTCCGTGACCATGTAGTTGGTGAACAGGACGAACGCGACGCCGGTCATCATCCCGAGCGCCGACCACAGCGCCACGTCCCAGACGAAGTGCCGCACCAGGGCCTGGATCACGAAGCCGCCGAGCCAGCCCAGGATCAGGGGAACCCTCCGGGTGAGCATCGCGTTGAGCGTCGTACCCGCGGTGAGGATGATGAACGGGATCATCAGCCGGAAGACGTCGGGGACCTCCTCCGTGAAGTGGTACGGCGGCGCCACGTTCACCCACGGAAACACCAGCAGGGCCGCGGTGATCCCGAGGTTGGACGGGTTCATGAAGTGCCGCATCCGGCCGTTGATCGGCGCCCGCAGCACCACCTTCTGCCCGATGGCCACGACCACGGCGAAGGCGATCGGCCAGAACCGGTTGTTGGCGTACAGCAGCATGTTGGCCGCGAGCGCCGTGATGTGGGTGGGCAGCAGGAACGTGTAGAGCCCCCACATGCCGTTGCCGGTGAACTCCGGACGCCTGCGGTGTGCCCAGGCGGCGATGAGCTCGATCACGATCTCGGTGGTGTAGCCCAGGGCGAGCGCGAGCAGTGGCCACGCCCACGGCTGCTCGAAGCCGAGCACCGTGTACCCGAGGATGTTGAAGATGCTCATCGAGATGGCGAAGTTGCGCAGTGCCTTGTAGCGCGGGTCCTTCCCGTCCACCCGGGGGACCGCCCTGCGCACCGCCGGGTCTGTGCGGTGCGTCGGCGTGCCTGTCCCGTGCGGCAGCGTGGCCGTGTTCGGGCCGTCGCCCGCCGGAGCCTCCTGCTGGGCCGTCATCGCGCCGGTACCTCCAGGGCTCGCGTGGTCAGCATGAGGTCATGCCAACCGCTGGTCAGATCAAGGGTCTGGTGATGGACGACACCGTCCAGGTCGCGCCAGGACAGCTCGACCGACACCGGCCGGTCGCCGTCCGCGCCGAGCCCGAAGAAGACGTCGAAGCTGCGCTTGCCGCTGTGCCCGCTCCCCCCGTCCAGCTGCGCGACCTGCACGTGCCCGCCGGCGGTGACGATTCTGGCCAGCGCGCCGTAGGCCGGCGAACCGACCACCCGGCCACGCACGCGGTTCAGCTCGTCGCCCGCGCCGGCGACCGGGCGGTACAGCCGCAGGCCGAGGAAGGCGTCCTTGCGCGGAATCTCGTTGTGGTAGAACGCCGGCGGACCCCATTGCCGGGCGACCGCGAAGTCCTGAGCGCCGTCGCCGTCGGTGTCCGCGACCGCGACGCCGCGGGTCGGGATGGGCACGTCCAGCCCGAGCGCGGCACTGACGTCGAGGAACTTGCCGTCCGCCTTGCGGACCCAGAACGCCAGCCGCTGGGACCCGGCGATGTCGTCACCCGGCCCCTGCTTGGGCCACATCTGGGGGTTCTCCAGCAACAGGTCGTTGCTGGCGGCAAGCTCCTGCAGCCAGTTCCAGCGGTTGACGGTCCCCTTGATGAACCCGTCGGTCTGCACCACGGCCAGGTGCCCGCTGTTGTCGAAGTCCGCCATCTTGGCGTCCCAACCCCAGCCCGTCCAGGCGATGTCGTACCGCGCGGACTTCTCGTCGAACGGCGCCGTGCCGCGCTCGAGTTTGGCCCTGGCCTCGGCGGCGGTCGAGGTGTTGTTGATCCAGAGGAAGTTGCTCTCCTCCAGGCCCCAGGACGTGGTGATGTTGCTGACGAACATGTCGAAGCTGCCGTCGGAGTCGATGTCTCCGAATTCCATCGACATCCCCTTGAACGAGTCGTGGCCGAGCACCATCGACTTGGGGGTGAACGCGCCCCGCCGCCCCAGCACCTCGGTGAACCTGATGCGCCCGCGCGTCGACACGTTGTGCAGCAGGTGGTCGTTGCCGAAGTCGTTGGCCAGGTACAGCTCCGGCAGCAGGTCACCGTCCAGATCGGCCGACCCGGCGCCGAGGGTCCAGCCGCTGGCCGCCGACGCGTCGATCGCCCCGGCCTGCTCCTGGTACTGGACGGACGGCTCCCCGCCGCCGGTGGCGGACACCCAGCGCAGGACGTGCGCGCCGCCGGCGTTCTTCGCCTTGGACATGGAGTGGTTCATGCGCACGTTGGCCGGCGCGTCCGGGTCGAGCACCGCGGAATCGGGGAAGTAGTTGTGCACCGAGATGTCCGGGCCACCGTCACCGTCGAAGTCCGCGACCGCGATCGCGTTGGTGTTCCATAGTGGACCATGGTAGGTCCCGTCCGGGGATGGCACCTGAGGCACCAGCTCGGCCGGCCGGAACGCGGCGAGATTCAGCCCGGTTGTCTCCGCCTTCCGCAGGAACAGCACCGGGGTGCGGCCCCAGTAGTACACCAGCAGGTCCATCCGGCCGTCGAGGTTGAAGTCGCCCGGTACGCATCCCATCGGCGCGATCGCGGGGCCCATCGGCAGCGGTGCCGGGTCCAGGACGAACGGTGGGTACCGGTCGCCGCTGGTGGGCGCCGGCGTGACGATGGCGGTATCGCTACGGGTGTCCACAAGACACAGATCGTTCGCGACACCGGTGCCCTCGATGTCGTTCGCCGCGACCGCGGCGCCGACGGACGAGATCCAGGAGCGGATGTTCTGGTAGTCGGGGTTCACCTCGCGGATGGTGCGCTGCGCGAGGCCCGGCGGGAGCGCGATCGGCAACTGCGTGAAGCGGAAGCCCGCGGCCACGGACGCCTTCTCGTCGGCCGACGCCTCGGGCGCCCTGGCCATGAGAAACAACGTTCCCGCCAGCAGGATCGCGAAGACGGCCGGCAGCGCTCTGCGCGCCGGCCCGACGGATTGGGTTGGCAACTGGTTCCCCCTTCAGGTGGCGATGCGGGACCACCGAAATCCTGGCGTGGCACCCACCTGATGTCTTCTCACCGGATGCTGGATCGCCGGTACGGCACCGGTTGCGCAATCGTGGAGTACCGGTGCCGGATGATCCGTCCTAGCCGAAGGGATGGACGGTCATCGGCAGCCCGCCCCGCACCCGCAACGACAGCATCGGCTCCGGCACCACGGCGTGCGTGGGCACGCGTACCAGTCGCAGCTCGCGGCAGAGCATCGCGAGCGCCACGACCGCCTCCATCATGCCCAGGCTGCTACCCACACAGACGCGCGGGCCCGCACCGAACGGGATGTACGCGTACCTCGGTCGGTCCACTGTGCTCTCCGGGTCGAACCGCAACGGGTCGAACCGGTCCGGGTCCGGCCAGAACCGCGGGTTCCGGTGCATCGTGAAGGGCGAGACGACGACGTCCGACCCCGGTGGAACGTGGTACGGCCCGACCTGGTCGGCCCGCTTCGACCTGCGCGGCAGCAGCCACACCGGTGGGTACATGCGCATCGCCTCCTGCACCACCATTGTGGTGTACCGGAGGCGTTGCAGATCCTCGTAGACCGGCAGCCGGTCGCCGAGCACCCCGGTGGCCTCCGCGTGCAGGCGCTCGCGGACCTCCGGGTGACCGTCGACGAGGTAGAGCGTCCAGCCCAGGGTGCTGGCGGTCGTCTCGTGCCCGGCCAGCAGCAGCGTCACCAGTTCGTCCCGCAGCCGCTGCCGGCGTACCCGCGAGTCCGGCTCGGCGCCGGTCGAGAGGATCAGGCGGGACAGCACATCGTCGCGGCCGGCCACGTCGTCCCGGCGCGCGACCAGCTCGTCGACGATGCGCTGCAGGTCCCGGCGGGCCCGCCGGAACCGGCGCTGCCGGGCCAGCGGGATCCAGGTCGGCACCGCGCTCAGCGTGGCGAGCTCGAACATCGCCTGGTCCTGCACGGCCGCGAACGAGTCACCGATCGAATCCAGCGCGGTGAGGTCGGCGTCCAGCAACGCCCGGCCCAGGACGCCCAGCGTCAGCCCGGTCATCTCGGTGATGACGTTCACCGGCCCGCTGGCCGCCCGCAGCCGATCCACCAGGACGGCCACCTCCTCGGCCACCACCGAGATCTGCGCCGCGATCCGCCTGCTCTGGAAGGACGGCTGGATCACCTTGCGCTGCTTGCGCCACAGCTCGCCCTCGCTCGTCAACAGGCCGTCCCCGAGTGCCCGGCGCGCGTGCACCAGGCCGATGCCCTTCTCGTAGTTGGCGCTGTTGTCGGCGAGCACATGCTTGACGTAGTCGGGGTGGTTGAAGAAATAGAGCGCCTTGTGGCCGACCGGCAACCACGAGGCGTCGCCGTACTCCCGGGCCGCGGCGGTCATCATGCCGAGCCGGTCGCGGCTCATCACCACGAGCATCCTCAGGGCGGCGGCGCGTGGTGGGCCGGGTGGGCGCCGGCGGGTGGGGGTGGTGCTAGCTGTCGTCGTCATCGCGTACGCGGTGCCGCCCGCGACGGGCCAGCACCGCTGCCCCCTCTCAGGCGTGGTCAGGTGGTCAGGTCGACGGCCGCCTCCCGGTCCAGCTGGCGAAACCGGCCGTTGAGGAAGAGCAGGACCTCCGCGTCCGGCTCGCGGTCGAACCGCACCAGACGACCGACGACGATGCTGTGGTCCCCGCCGTCGTAGGTCCGCCACAGCTCGCACTCCAGGAGCGCGGCCGCGTCCGCCAGCAGCGGTGCGCCACCGAATCCGCCGGGAAACCAGTCCACCGGATCGAACTGCCGGTGCCCCAGCGGACGACGGGGGTTGGCGAAGTGCCGGGCCACCGCCTCCTGATGGGCGGCGAGCACCGAGATGCCGAACGCGTCGGCGCTCAGCAGCCGGTCGTGCATCACGGTATCGCGCCGCACGCAGACCAGGATCAGGGGCGGATCGAGCGAGACCGCGGTGAACGAGTTGGCGGTCATCCCGTGTGGCTCCGTGCCGGCCACCGTGACCACCGTGACTCCCGTGGCGAACAGGCCTAGGGTACGGCGCAACAGCAGCGGGTCGTTCGCGATCGCCAGGTTGGAACGCACGTGCACGGTAGCCTCCCTACGTCTTGGCCAGTCCGAGGTACGGCTCGAGCG
Source organism: Rhizomonospora bruguierae (assembly GCF_018397995.1). Taxonomy (GTDB): domain Bacteria; phylum Actinomycetota; class Actinomycetes; order Mycobacteriales; family Micromonosporaceae; genus Rhizomonospora; species Rhizomonospora bruguierae. Next base: position 138,714 of record NZ_BBQH01000014.1, on the reverse strand, counting down.
CGCGCACCAGCGATTCGGGCACCCGGGCCGGGACCGTCCGGGTGTTCGGCCCGCGCATGCAGGCGACGCGCTGCAGCCCGCGGGCCACCAGCGTCTCGCCCTCCCCCGGCGTCAGGCGTACGTAGTCGAAGGTGAACTGGATCTGCGTCTGGGCCAGCTCGGCCAGCCGCATCCGGATGGCCAGGTCGTCGAAGGCGGTCAGCTCGGCGAAGAACTCGCAGGACACCCGCAGCGTGAACAACTTCAGGTCGGCGCGCAGGTCGTCGAGCACCTCGGGGGCCCACTCCTTGAGGAACATCTCCCGGCAGCGCCCCTGCCAGCGCAGGTAGTTCACGTAGTAGACGTTGCCCACCAGGTTGGTCTCCTCCAGGCCGACCGTGTGGCGGTACTCGTAGTAGCCGTCCACCGCCGTCACCTCCCGCCGCTCAGTACCGCGAACGCGACCGGCCCGGCCACGCCGTGCAGCGTGGTGACGAGCACGGCGACGCGCAGGTCGCCCGAGCCGAACACGGTCCAGCCGTCCGGGGATGCCGACAGCAGCGCCAGCGGCGCGCCCGGCGAACAGCCCGCCTTGCGCAGGCACTCCAGCGCCGACCAGATCCGGGTCGCGGCGGCGTCGGCGTCGTCGCCGGCATCCGTCTCCAGGACGGCGGTGCCCGCCGCGTGTACGCCGAGCAGGTCCCGCCACGCCTTCTCCGGCCGGTGCACGACGGGCTCCACATCGCACGCCACCGTGTCGTGGGCCGCGACGCAGACGGTCACGCCGGCGCCGTGCGCGGCCGAGACGGTGTGGTCCCCGGCCACCTCGGGGCGGCCGTCCGGGCGGTAGCGGATGTCGACCGGCCGGCCGAACACCCGCGCCGCGGCCAGCGCGGTCCGGGCGCGGCGCGCCGGCGGGTCGCCACCGGTGAGCGGGGCGTCCGGCTCGACGGCCACCGCGACCCGGGCGCCGAGCAGGTCACCCACGGCCCGTTCGAGGTACGGGCCCAGCAGCGCCGCCACCCACGGGCCCTGGCCCCCGGTCTTGCGCACCGCCCGCAGTCGCAGGCCCTCCCAGCGCTCGACGATCTGTCCGTCCGGGGTGCGCAGCGCGATGTCGTAGGTGTACGTGTCGCCATCGCGACCGCGCTCGGTGGCGCAGTAGCGCAGCCCGGTCGCGGCGGACAGTTCGGGGCCGGCGGGGTACAGCCGGTCGATCCCGGCGGGCAGCAGCGTGGCGTGGGGAACGCAGACCTGGTTGCCGTGCATCAGCGCGTCCCGCACCCCGGGGTCGCCGAGCAACAGCGTGGCGGGCAGGTGGTCGGCGAACCAGCGGACCGAGTCGTCCGCCGCCAGCTCCGCGTCCACCTCCCGGGCCGCCGCCCGGTGGTAGCGGCGCAACCGTTGGAACCGGTCGCCCTGGAACAGCACCGAGCCGTAGAGGTCGGCCGCCGGATCCAGCTGGACCGTGGGCATCCCGGCCGCCACCTGCTCGGGCGGGCCGGCGGGCGCGGGTCCGGCGCCGTACCACAGGGTGGCCCGGAAGTGCTGCGCGGCGAAGCCGGTCTCCTCGGCGTGGATGACAACGTCCACCGTGTCCGGTCCGGTGACCAGCGCGGCCACCCGGATCCGCCGGGAACCGTCCGGCGGCACGACGATGGGTCGCGCGAACTCCACCCGTTCGATCACCGACGGCCGGGGCTCGCCGGTCAGCGCCCCGGCCACCTGCGCCATGGCTTCCATGCCGAACACGGCCGGCAGCAGCAGGTTCCCGTCGAGGTGGTGGTCGGCCAGGTACGGGTCGGTGGCGGCGCTCAGCTCGACCTCGGTGACCAGTTCGACCCCCGGGTACCAGACCAGCGGGCGCTCCAGGAACCGGTGCAGCGGCAGCTCCGGACGCTCGTGCCGGACGGTGTGGATGCCCTCGGTACGGCCACTGATCACCACGGTCGGCGGGCAGTCCGGATCGGACAGCACCCGACGCAGAATCCGCACACCCTGGTCCGCAGTGATCGCGGTGACGCCCTCCCGGGCCAGCGACTCGACCACGGACAGCCGCTCGCCCATGCCGACACCCGACCAGACCGACCACTCCAGACAGACGGCGCGGCACTGTGCGTGGCCGCTGCCGAACTCGACGGTCAGGTCATTGAGCCAGTCGTTGGCGACCGCGTAGTGCGCTTCCCCACGCAGTCCGGACCGGCCGATGATGCTGCCGAGCGTCACGAGCAGGCGCAGCCGGCCGGTGTCCACCGCGGCGAGCACCGCGCGCAGGCCGTCCACCTTCGGCGCGATGATCCGCCGGAACGCGTCCAGGTCCAGACCGCCCAGGGCCGCCGGTTCGTTGCGGCCGGCGCCGTGCAGGACGGCGGTGACCGGGCCCAGCGACCCCTCCAGCGCCCGGACCGCGCGGCGCACCTGCTCCGCGTCGGTCACATCCGCCCGGGCGTACTCGACGGCGACACCGGATTGCGCGATCCGGGCCAGGTTCGCGGCCAGTTCCGCGTCCTCGCCCGGGTCTGACCGGCCGATCAGGGCCAGCCGGGCGCCGGTGTCGACCGCCAGTGCGAGGGCGCACTCGGCCGTGATTCCCTTGCCGCCGCCGGTCACCAGCAGGACGTCGGCGCCGCCCAACGGCGCCACGGGCTCGGCGGGCTCGATCGGCATGGCCCGCAGGGTCGGTACCCGGCGGGTGCCGTCGAGGTCGTGGTACGCCTCGCTGAAGCCGGTCGTCCCGGCGACCTCGGCCACGATCCGGTCGACGGCAGCCACGGACGGCAGGGTGTGCACGACCGTGGTGCGCACCTGCGGGGCCTCCAGGTGCAGCGTCTTGGCCAGCCCCGCGGCGCCGCGCCCATGCTCGACGAGCACGAAGCGGTCGCCCGCGGAGCCGGCGAGCACCCGCTTCGCACCGGCGAGGGCCAGCTCAAGCTGCTCCGCCGGGCAGTCCGGCGGCAGGCAGACCAGCACGCCGCCGCCCACGCCGGCCGCCTCCAGCGCCGCCCGCAACGGTCGCGCCAGCGGGTGGCCTTGGTCGGCGTACACCTGCCAGGCGCCGTTGCCGTCGCGCGTCGCGGACGGGGGCAGCGGCACCGGGTCGAGACTGACCGCCCACGGCCGAGCCCAGTCGCCGGCACCGGCGACCAGGCTGGCGCCGCTCCGGTCCGCCGATCGCACGGTGCTGGCGAGGTGGTCGAGCACGTCGGCCAGCTCGCCCACCGTCGCCGTGGCGAAGTTGGTCGGTACGCGCATCGCCGGGATGTCCAGCGCCTGCGCGACCTCGTTGACCACCCGACCGACGGTGATCGAGCTCAGGTGCAGGTCGTCGAGCAGCCTGCTGCTGTCGGTCACCAGGTCGACCGGCAACTCGGCCCGCTCGGCCGCCAGCCCGCGCAGCAGCTCCGCGGTGGACTTCCCGGCGGTGGCCACCGCCGCGGCGGGCACCGCCGCCGGCACCGGCTCGGCCGGGCGCGCCGGAGCACCGCCGGCCCGGGCCGTCGACACCAGCGGCGCCTGCTCGCATGGGCTCTCGAAGAACGTGAACTCGGCACCGGGCAGCAGCGGGCGGATCAGGCGGCCGTGGAACAGCGCCGCGTCCACGTGGGACGCGCCCCGCACGTACGCGGCGCCGACCACGCGCAGCAGGCCGGTGAGGGACTCGTCGTCGGTGTCCAACGCGACCGTGGGCACGTCCGTCACCATCTCAGCCAGGCCGCTCAACACGCGGCCCGGGCCGACCTCGACCAGCAGGTCCACGTCCTTGGCGGCGATGCTGACCGCCGGTGCGAAAAGGACCGGTGCGGTTATCTGGCGGCGCAGCAACGCCGGCAGGTCGGCGTCGGGCGCCAGGCCCTCACCGGTGACCGTCGAGACGACCCGCCGCCGGACCCGGCCGAACGGCTCGCCCAGCACCGCGTCGCCGAACACGTCCGCCGCGCCCGCCACGAGCGGCGAGTGGAAGGCGTGCGAGACCCGCAGCCGGGTGCCGGTCACGCCGGCCTCGGCGGCGGTGCGGCACACCCGCTCGACCGCGTCGACCGGCCCGGCGACGACGGTCTGCGCCGGGCCGTTCAACCCGGCGATGACGACCGGCAGGCCGGTGGTGAACCGCTCCACCACCTCGGGTGCCGCCCCGATGCCGGCCATCGTGCCGGAGGCGCTCTGCTGCGACATGATGCGGCCACGGGTGCCCGCGATCCGCAGCAGGTCTTCCGCGTCCAGGGCGCCGGCCCAGTGCAGCGCGGTCAGCTCGCCGAGGCTGTGGCCCACCGCCACCGTGGCCTCGACGCCGAGCGCCGAGAGCACCCGCAGCCCGGCGAGCGAGCCGGTCACGATCCGCGGCTGGGCGACCTGGGTGGCCACCATGTCGTCGCCGTCCGGCAGCGCGGCCGACGCGTACATTTCCTCCGCCTCGGCGAACCTGCGCCGCAGGGCGCCACCGCTGACACCGCGGCCCGAGCCCTGCCCGGGAAACAGGAAGCCGATCCGCCCCGGACCGCTGACATGCCCCAGCAGGCAGCGACCGTCGGCGGCGAACAGGCTGCTCTCCCCGGCGTCCAGGGCGGTGCACAGCCGGCGGAACAGACGCTCGGCATCGTCCGGACTGGTGGCGACCACGGCCGCCCGCCACGGCAGGTCCCGCAGCTCGCTGTGCAGCCCGGCGGCGAGGTCGGCCAGCTCCGCGTACGCCACGGTGGACACGAACCCGGCCAGCTGCTCCAGTCGCTCCCGCAGCTCCCCCGGTGCGGCGGCCTCCACCAGCAGCAGCTCGGCGTCCTGTATGGAGCTGGCCAGGGCGCGGGTCCGGGCCCGGAACCGCGGGTGCCGGCGCGGCCGCGGGCTCTCGAGCGCGAGATGGGTGTTGATGCCGCCGAACCCCATCGCGGTGACCCCGGCCCGCACCTCGCCGGCCTCGGGCCACGGCTCCGCCCGGCGCAGCACCCGCAGCGCTGCCGCCTTCTCCCGCAGCAGTTCGTGCGGGTCGTGGCAGCCCAGCGACGGCGGGATCACCTCCTCGTACACCGCCATCGACGCCTTGATCAGGCCGGCCACGCCGGCGGCCGCCTTGGTGTGGCCGATCATCGCCTTGACGGAGCCGATCGCGGCCGGCGGCGCGGACGGGTCCGCCGCCCGGCGGGCGGCCGACAGCGCGGTCAACTCCGTGGTGTCACCGACCTTGGTGCCGGTGCCGTGGCCCTCGAACATGGCCACCGTCTCCACGCCGAAGCCGGCCCGCTGGTACGCCCGGCGCAGCGCCAGCCGGTATCCGCCCACCTCGGGCCGGGTGATCCCGCCCTTGCCGTCCGACGAGATGCCCCAGCCCGCGACGCTCGCGTAGATCCGGTGCCCGGCCCGCGCCGCCTCCGGCTCGCGCATCAGCACCACCATGCCGCAGCCCTCGCCCGGCCAGAAGCCGTTCGAGCCGCGGTCGTAGACCCGCATCTCACCGGTCGCCAGCGCGCCCGTCTTGGCGAAACCGATGATTTCGAACGGGTCGATCGACAGGTCGACGCCGCCGGCCACCGCGACGTCGAGCTCGCCGTCGACCAGTGCCTTGCACGCGGTCGCGACCGACAGCAGCGAGGACGAGCAGGCGCCGTCTACCGTGTACCCGCCGCCCTTGAGGTCGAAGTGGTTGCAGATCCGTCCGGCGATCGTGTTGGACAGCCCACCCGCCAGGGTGTCCTCGTCGACCGGGGGAAACGGACCCTTGAAGGTCGCCTCGAACCGGTCGAGGAAGGAGCCGATCTGATCGTCGTCCCAGTCCTGTTCGTGCAGCGCGCCGGCGACCATGCGCCGCACGTACGGCCAGCGCAGGCGGAGCTGGTTCGCGCGGGAGAACTCGCCCGTGAGGGTGTTGCCGACCACCACACCGGTGCGCTCCCGGGGCAGCCCTTCGGCCATCGGAAAGCCGGCGTCGGCCAGCGCGAGCGCGGCGACGTCCAGGGCCAGCCAGTGCGTGAGGTCGGTGGAGCGGTAGGTGCTGCCGGCGACCTTGTACGCGATCCGATCGAACTCGTAGCCTTCGATAACCGCCGCGTTGCGGGCGTAGAACCGGTCCGGGGCCTTGGGGTCGGCGTCCCAGTAGTCCGCCAGGCGCATCCGCACGTCCGGGAGCCGGCGGAAGGCACGCCGCCCCGCGAGCGCGTTCTCCCACAGCTCCCGGGGTGATGTGGCGTCTGGATACCGGCAAGCCATGCCGACGACCGCGATCCTCGTCATCGCACCTCGACCTCTTCCTCTTGGCGGGCGTGTGCCAGCCAGCGGCCGGGCCGTGCCGGCCCGGCGCTCGTCCGATCAAACGTGGGTGGGGTGGGCGGATCCGCTAGCAGCGGCCCCGGGCGGCGAACGTGTCGCTGATCCGCGTCCGCCAGGTGGCGTAGGCCGGCACGCGGTCCTCCGCCGGCAGGTCGACCAGGGCCTCGTCCGGCACCTTCGCCGCGTCCGCCGCCGACATGTCGCAGAACACCTCGGCCGCCAGTTCGTTGTAGGGCATCACCAGGTCCGCGCGGACCCGGGCGCGCGCCGCGAAGGCGGCCCCCTGCGCCAGGTGGGGCCGGTGGGCACCGGCGAGGTCCCACAGCCGCTCCAGGGCCGCGCGCTCGACGCCGCCCGCGTATGTCGCGGCGAGCCCGACACCGCTGAACAGGTCGGCCCGGCGGTCCGGTGCGAACTCGCCGAACAGCCGGGTGACCAGCTCCGGGTCGCCGCCGGCCACGAACCAGGTCGCCCGCCCGACGCCCTGGTCGACGGCGTGCGGCGCGTACCAGCCGTGCTCCCCGGCGGGCCAGGGGCAGGCGCCGTCCCGCGGGCGCTGCCCGTACACGTACCGCCGGGTGTGGAAGTACGCCTGGTGGAAGCCGTATCCGTCGAGGATGAGCCAGCGCAGCAGGGGGTCGGCGGCGTGCAGCGCGCGCCACCTGAACTTCGGGATCCGCGCCATCGCCCACCCGACACCCACGTACACCATGTAGATGTGCCGGTGGGCCGCCCCGTCCAGGAATCCGGTCACGTGGTTCCGGCCGCCGACCGGCAGGCCGTCGCGGACGGCGAACGCCATCGCCGCGCCCTCGTACGCGAAGCCCCGATACCCCGTGGGCACCTCCCGCAGCGCCGGCTCGCAGTTGAGCGGCCGCGCGGCCTGCGCCGCCGCCGCGTAGCCGACCAGGAAGTAGCGACCCACCGTCTCCATCCGCCGTCGCGCCTCCGGGTCGCCGGCGTGGAACCCGCGGACGTCGAAGCTCGTCTCGCTGCTGTTGGGCGTCAACAGCCGCCGCCGGAGCGTTCCCATCAAAGCCATTACCCGGCCTCCCCAGAGCTGGCGCCTGAGCCGATTCTCATACCGCGCGGTGCGCGTTGTCTTCTTCGCCCGTGCGGGAGCGTCACGGCGTCCAGATAGGACTGTTCGCCGGGAAGTGGTCGCGGACCCGCGCGCGCCAGATCTCGTAGTCCGGTTCGTCGCCGGGTGCGAACCCGCCGGCCGCGACGTCGTCCGCGAGCGCGGCGGCGGCCGAGACCCCAGTCCCGGCGAAGACCTCGACCGCCATCTCGGTGTGCTCCGGCACGTAGCCCGAGAAGTGCCGGGCCTTGGCCGCGAACACCGCGCCCTGGGCGAGGTGCGGGCGGTGCTCCCCCGCCCGCTGGCGCATCGCCCGCAGGTCTTCGCCGGCACATCCGCCGGCGAACGTGGCGGCCAGGCCGACGCCGCTCCACAGGTCGGCCCGGCGCGGCGCGGCGAACGCCCCGACCGAGGCCGCGACGTCCACCGGCCGGCCCCCGTGGATGAACCAGAGCGCTCGACCGACGCCCTGGTCGACCGCCCGGGAGAAGTACTCCGGGTGGCCCAGCCACGGGTACGCCGCCGGCCGGTGCTGCTTGGCCACGACCTTCTCGGTGTCGAAGTACGCGCGGTCGAACCCGTACCCGTCGACCGCGAGCCAGCTCATCGTCGGGTAGTACGGCGTGCCGGTCAGGTCCGGCAGCACCTTCCGCCATAGTGGACGCGGTAGGCGGGCCATCGCGAATCCGATGCCGATGTAGGTCAGGAAGGTGTGCGGCACGCCGGGACCGCGGAGCAGGTCACGGGTGCGGCGGCCGCGCCCGCCGGCCATGCTGTCGCGCACCGTGAAAGCCATCGTGGCGCCCTCGTAGGCGAAGCCGCGCAGCTCCGGTTCGACGAGCTCGAGCCGGCGCTCGATCTCCCACAGCTCGCGGACGTCCATGCCCCACTCGAAGCCGACGACGACCGCCTGCGGGATGGCTTCCAGGCGCCGCGTCCCGTCACCCGGTACCGCCGGGAACGCCCGGCCGGCGAAGCTGATCGAGCGGAAGGACGGTGTCAACAACAGCCTGCGCAGCGAACCGAACACGGTCGGCATCTGTCATACCCCCTGTCGTCGCCGGCGTGCGGGGCCACCGCGGTCCACCGGTCTCATCGCGAACTCTTTGGCCGAGCGGCGCCACCCCGGTCGTGCGTGGTCGGCGGCAGCCCTCCCGCCTGGCCCTGCCGCTCGCCGATCAGCCGGGCCGCGGCGAAGCTCGCCCACCCGGTCGCCCCGATCACGGCCGCGTCCCCCGGGTGGTACCGGCGGAACTCAGCGACATCGTCGTCACTGACCTGATGGGACGCGATCGAGGCGAGCAGCGCGAGCCGGCCGGCGGCCCGGTCGGCCGGGGGCAGCCCGGCGACGAGTTCGTCGCACCACGCCGTGCCCAGCCCGGTCTCCTCGCCCCGCCACCGCGACAGGCGTTGGAGCACCAGCGCGCGCACGGCGGGGCTGAGCACCCGGGCACCCGCGGCCTCGAACACCGCGCCGGCACGGGCCAGCGCCCGGGCGACCGCCGGTGACGCCGCCGCCCATTCGCTCCCGCCCGCCACCGGCGCCTCGGGCAGCAGGCTCAGCGACCGTCCGGGTTCGTGCGGTGCCCGTAGGGTCGGACGCATGACCACGCTGGCGCCGCGCTTGAACCGACGGCGGCCCCGCGGGCCGAGCCCCGGTGGCAGCAGGAAGTTGGACAGGAAGATGTTCACCATCCGGGTCAGGTAGTGCATGCTCACCACGACGCCGACCAGCTCGGCCCGGGCCGCCATGGACAGCCCCGCCGGCAGCTGCACGGCACGGTCGGCCTCGTGCGCGTGCCGGGCCCAGAGGGCGACCTCCCGCAGCCGGGGGTCGCGCACCTCCCAGGCACGGTCGCCCGCGATGGCCTCGGCGTCGTGCTCGCCCGAGAGGTCGTAGAGGCCGACGGTGTGCATCTCGGTACAGTAGGGACAGATCGCGGCGACCGAGACGGCCGCGGCGACCGCTTCCTTGGTCGCCCGGCCCACCTCGCCGGTGGGCAGCAGCGACTCGCGCAGCAGCATCCAGTACGCGGCCAGCAGATCCGGCACCGGAGAATGCAGCATCGCCGGCGGTACCACCAACCGCATCTCCTGCGCGACCTGCCGGTACACCGCCGCCACGAGTCCGCTCGCGGTCGCCGCCGGCACCGGCCGGACGTACCTGACCTGACGTTGTACGACGGATGAGGCCAGCCGGGCGGGAACCATCGCTTCCTCCCCTCCGGTCGGGCCGAACCGGCGCGCGGCTACCGAGCCGGGTTGTCGTTGTACAAGCGGAACGTCTGCCCGTGGTAGCTGTCCCATGTGGACCCACCGGGCTCGGCCGGCACCAGCGCGCCCCAACGCAGCCCGAACCGCGCTACCGCGGTGGCCCGTTCCGGCCCCAGCCATCCGGCCAGCTGCGTCACGGTGAAGCCGGCCGGATCGGCCGCCTCCGGCGGCAGCGCCAGGCGCTCGACCGATGGATCGGCCCCGACCCCGAAGTGCAGACCCACCATCGGGGTGCCGTCGTCGAGCAGGTGCCGCGCCTGTGGCGCTACCGCCAATCGCATCCCGGCGAGAACCTCCGGCGGGTACGGCTTGTACAGCACCACGCCCACCGGCACGGCGCGTAGCCCGGGCCCTACGTGCGCACTCGACCAGAGCCGGCCCACATCGAGCGTTTCCTCGGCGAAGGTGCCCGTCCCCGGGTGGTCGTCCACCCGGCCCGGGTCGTTCAGCTCAAGGCCGGAGGCGCGCACCAGCGCCGCCACGTTCACGTTGCCGTCGTTGGGCAGCCAGGCGTACCACTGCCGCTTCCGTTCGCGCGCCGCATGCCAGCGGGGCCAGTCGAGGAAGTAGTCCAGCGTCAGCACCAGGCGGCCGCCCGGCCGCAGGCAACGGGCGAGGTTGCCGATGGCGGCCACCTGGGCCGGCTCGAGCAGGTGCTCCAGCACGCTCAGGCAGAAGATCAGGTCGAAGTGCGCGTCCGGATAGTCGAGCCGCTCCAGCGGTGCCGTCGACAGCGCCACACCGCGCAACTGCTTCGGCTCCTGCCACTGGAAACACGGATCCGCCGCGTGGTATCGGGCATCGGGTATGCGCTGCTGGAGGTGCTGCAGGAACGACGAGTATCCGGTGCCCGCGTCGAGGACCCGCATGCCGGGCCGCAGCCCGCTGTGGAAATACGCCCACGGGTACTCCCAGTACCGGTTGACATTTCGGTGCCGGTCCACCAGGGCGGTCTCGCGGCAGAAGTCCACAAACGCGTCGCCACACGCGTCGTCGCGCAATGCCCATCGAATCATCCAAACCTCCTTCCGGTCGCGGGCTCCAGTATCGCGGTCGCGACGGGCCCGGCAAGCGCCCCGGCCGGCAGTGCGCACGCATGAAGAATCGGCACGCCGGAGTGCGCAGATATATCGACGGCAACGCGGAAGTTGTCCGTTCCGGTGGCCAATCGCGACCATGGTCCGGCCTGGCGAATTCAGGTGACCGTGCGGGCAGGAGGCAATGCTATGAAAGTCGATGCTCCGGTGCCGGAAACGTCGTCCGGGATCCGGACGATGACCATCGAGGCGTTCGCGGACACGATCCTTCCGGGCGCGAAGCGACACCCGGAGGACCGAGCCGTCGCCGGTGCGGCGCCCGGGCCGGGCGCCACCGTCTGCGGCGCGGTCGAGCTGCTGGAGCTTCCCGGTGGCGGGTTGGCGCCCACCCTGGACGCTTTGGTCGGCTCGCTGAACGAACACGCGGACGAGTACATCGCGACGCACGGGCTGCGACCCGACCGGGACGTACCCTCGTTCGTCGCCCTCCCCTTCGAGGATCGGACCGCGCTCGTGCGGGGGTTGACCGCGCCGGACCACCCGGAGAAGCAGCTGTGGGTGGGACTGGCGCTGTTCAGCTACATGGCCTTCGACAGCGCCGCACACCTGCGCACGGTGGACGCGCTCGCGGACCGGCACCCGGGGTTGACCTTCCTCGGATTCCGCCAGCCCGACGCGGATGGACTGTTCCGCTTCCCGCGCTTCTCGTACGGCCGAAAGCTGGCCGATCCTCATCCCCAGACCACGCAGACGGGCAGCCCGCGATGACCAATGTGGAGTCGACCGACGTCCTGGTTATCGGTAGCGGGTTCGGCGGCGCGATCCCGGCCTACCACCTGGCCGCGGGCGGCGCCCGGGTGGTGGTGCTGGAACGGGGACCCTGGCTGACCGCGAAGGAGTTCGACCAGGACTTCCTGCTCGGCACCTCCAACACGCGCATCTTCGACTTCGTCGTCGGCGACGGCATGAGCATCCTGGGTGGCAACTGCGTCGGCGGCGGCAGCGTGGTCTACTTCGCGACCATGCCGCGCGCGCCCCGGTTCGTCTTCGACCGCCGTGGCGGGATCGGCCGCCGCATGTGGCCCGGGTCGATCACCCGCGACGCCCTGGATCCCTGGTACGACCGGGTGTGCGAGGCGCTCCCGGTCAGCATGGTGTCCTGGGACCAGGTGCCGTACGCCGGCGGGCTCTGGGCTTCGGCATGCGCGCACGCGGGGCGCACCGCCAACCCGGTGCCGAGCGCGGTCGACGTGGGGCTGTGCACCAACTGCAACTGGATGATGGCCGGCTGCAAGTTCGACGCCAAGCGGTCGCTGTTGCTGAACTACCTGCCGGCCGCGCTCGCCCACGGCGCCGAGATCCGGCCCCTGCACGAGGTGCAGCGGCTCACCCGCAACGACGACGGCAGCTACCGGGTGCATTACCGGATGGTCGACGGCGAGGACTACCGGGTCCTGCACGCCGCCGGCGCCATCGACGCCAAGCTCGTCGTGCTGGGCGCCGGCACCGGCGCGACGCCGGTGATCCTGCGCCGGTCGGAGGCGGATCTCGGGCCGATGCCGCACGCGGTGGGCCGGTACTTCTCCGGCAACGGCGAGCGGCTCAACACCGCCGTTTTCGACGAGACCCGGATCCGCGAGGTGCTCGGCCTGGACCGGGGCGACGGCACTCCGTACGAGGCTTACCAGATCGGGCGCGGGCCCACCGTCGCCGCCTGGGACCGGCTCGACGGCAACCTGCCCGAGTATGAACGCTTCTCCCTGGAGCAGCTGTACTTCCCGCCGGGGTTGGGCACCATCCTGGCCCAGGTGCCGGGGGTCAGCGACGGCCCCAGTTGGTTCGGCCGGGAGAAGAAGGAGATGCTGCGCCGGTGGCAGTCGTGGCTGACCATCTTCATCATGTCCGAGGACGACAACGAAGGTGTGTTCGGGCCGCCACCCCAGACCGGCAACGCCGACCGGCTGTCCCAGCAGATGCTGGGCTTCGGCCCGCTTCGTTACCGGCCGACCGCGAACACGCTGCGCGGCTGGTCCCTCGCGGACGCGGAGATCAAGGACATTCTGGAACGGGACGGGCTGGCCCGGGTGGCACCGTGGACCAACGACGTCATCGGCGCGTACACGGTGCATCCGCTGGCCTCCTGCCGCATCGGTGACGACCCGGCGACCTCGGCGCTCGACGACCGCCACGAGCTGCGCGGCCACCCGGGAATCTTCGTCACGGACGGCTCGGCGGTACCCGGCGCGCTGACCGTCAACCCGGCCCTGACCATCGCCGCGCTCGCCGAGCGCGCGATGCCGGGCATCGTCCGCGCCGCGCAGGCGCGCGGGGTGACCGTCCGCTATGGCGCTCCCGCACCGGACGGGGCGACCGCCGGGCGCCGGGCGGTCGCGAGCACCTCGTGACGCGCGGCCGCCGCCAACGCGCCCTGCCGGCACCCCGCCGGCAGGGCGTTGCGATGTCGAGCGGAAGCGAACGGCAAGCAGCAGGAGACGAGGGAGGAAGTTCGCATGGTGTCCCTGTTCGCGCGGGCGACCCGCAACGTGGGAGCGACCCACATCCGCTACCTGACACCGGTGTCCCTGGGCACGGCGACCGGCCCGGTCGCCGGCATCTACCGTGCGGTCGAACGGGACTTCGGCATGCTCGCGCCGCCCCTGACGCTGCACGCGGCGGCGCCGGCGACCCTCGCCGCGGCCTGGCTGATGCTGCGCGAGACGCTGCTGGTGCCCGGCCTGCTCGGCCGGGCGGCGAAGGAGGCGATGGCGGCCGCGGTGTCCTCGACCAACCGGTGCCCGTACTGTGTGGACGTCCACGGCACGACGGTGGTCGGCCTGCTGGGCGCACCCGACGCGGCAGCGGTGGCCGCCGGCGAGCTCGCCGACCCGTGGCTGCGGGCACTGACCCGCTGGGCGGGCTCCGGCCCCGGTTCGCTGGCCCGGCCCGACGGCCCGCCGGTCAGCCCGGCCGAGGCACCCGAGGCGATCGGTCTCGTGGTGACGTTTCACTACATCAACCGGATGGTGAACATTTTCCTGTCCGAGTCACCGCTGCCACCGCTACCGGCGCCGGCCCTCAGGCCGGTACGGCGCGCGGCGGCGCGCATCCTGGGCCGCCTGGCCCGCCGCGTGCCGCAACCGGCAGGCCGCTTCGACCTGCTGCCGGCGGCACCGCTGCCGGCCGACCTGTCGTGGGCTGCCGGTCGGCCCGCCATCGCTGACGCGTTCGCTCGGGCCGGCGCGGCGTTCGACGCGGCCGGCGCGAGATCGGTGCCGGAGCCGGTGCGCCGGTTGGTGGCCGATCGTCTGGCCGCCGGTGACCGGCCCGGCCTGGACCACCGCACGTGGCTGGCGGAGGCGGTGGCGGCACTCGCGGAGCCGGACCGTCCCGCCGCCCGGCTGGCGTTGCTGGCCGCGGTCGGCTCGTACCTGGCGACCGACGCGCTCGTGACCGACTTCCTGGCTCGGGGGCACGGTGAGGACGCGCTGGTCGAGGTCGCCGGCTGGGCCAGCATGGCGGCCGCGCGCAGCATCGGTGACCGGCTGTGGCGCGACCTGGACGGGATCGTGGTCGACTCGTGACGGAGCCGCCAGAGGGCTTGCGGCGCCCCGGCCACAAGCCCTCTGGCGGTTCAGGCCACCGTGTCGAGCAGGGCCCCCTGGGTCAGCCGCATCCGGGCGAGTTCGGTCCTCGCGTACCGGCGCGCGTCGAGCAGAGCGAGCAGGACCGGCGGGTCGAGCAGGCGGCTGGGCCGCAGGAGCAGATCCAGGCTGCCGGACCAGCCGGGGTGGACGTGCAACGGACCGTAGGTCGCGACCGCCACCGGCCGGTCGACGCTGTCCGGTTCGCCGGGCGGGGTTCGCTCGTCCGCCATGGCCGACTGAGCGAGCAGGAACCACGTGCCGGCCGGTATCGAGTCGAACCGCACCTGCTCCCGGTCGCCGAGGACGGCGCACCGCACCGGGCGCCCCTCAGGAATCCGGTCCGGGAAGATGCCAAGGAACACCACGGCGTTGTCGTGGGGCTCGGCCAGCCGCACCCGGCAGGACAGCGTCGCCTCGCCGGCCCGGCCGCGGTGGGTCGCCGCATCGATCGGCATGGCCGGCGCGAAGCCGGCCCGGCGGCGATAGGTGGTCGGCGACATTCCGACGCTGCGACTGAATCGGGAGCTGAAGGTGCCGACGCTGTTGTATCCGACGTGCGTGCTGATATCGGCGACGCTCATCGCGGTCGACACCAGCAGGAGCTTGGCCCGCTGCAGGCGTAACGCGGACAGAAAGCGCCCCGGCGAAATTCCGGTTACCCGCTGGAATACCCGGGTGAAGTGAAATTTGCTGAACATGGCGGCGCGGGCGAGGTCGTCGATAGTGAGTTGCTCGCCCATCCGTTCCCGCATGACCGCGATCGCCCGCAGCACCGCCCGTTCTGAGGCGTCTGCGACGTCGGCCGCCCGCTCTTTCATGGTCTACCTCCCAGGACCATAGGGTACGGCGGAGCGTCGCTATGAGCGCGGAGGATCCAATGCCAGACAAAAGAATGGCACGGAAATTGAAACCTGATAGCGCCGACCCGACTTACCAGCGGACTAAACGCTAGCTGACCCCGACGACATTCGCAACACAGTCCGCAACAGACCGGGCGCGGACAGCAATATTGAAGTAGGAAGAATAGATATCGGCACTAATTACTGTCGATGTCTCATGCCTGGCCCGCCAACCTCAGCGCGATCAGGTGCTCCTCCGCCAGCATCCGCATGGCAGCGAAGGCGACCGCCAGCAGGATGCTGCGCGCCATGACCGCCGCACCGTCGCCGCCCTGGCCGGAGGGCACCAGGTCCAACTCCATGGTCGCGATCCGCTTGGCCGCCTCGGCGTACGGCTTGAAGAAGTCGATGGTGCACGCGCAGCCCAGGTCCCGCAGCGTGGCCAGCACGACGGCCAGCCGGGCGCAGGCGGGCGCGGCCGGTTTGACCTGCCAGCCGAGCTCCTTGATGAACTCGTCTATATCGCCCCAGGCCCGATCGAGGTTCTCCGACCGCACCGGCGGCTGACCGACGGGGAACAGCACGTCATGGAGGATGTCGTGCACCGTGGCGAGCGTGCTCGTGTCGTCGTCGACCGCGGCCAGCAGCGTCCGCACCGACATCAGGTCGAGTTGCCCGACGGTGGTGAACGCCCGGATGAGCAGGAGCCGCCGGCGGTGCTGCTCCCCGTAGCGGGCCTGGTTGCGCCCGGTCCGCGTGCCGGGTGGAAGCAGGCCCTCCCGCAGGTAGAACTTGATGGTTGCGATCGGTATGCCGGTGTGCCTACTGAGATCCGAGATTCGCACGGACGTCACCCCCAGTGCTCAGAAGCGGGCAAGGTTTGACTCGGGCGCATGGCGGAGACAGGCCGCGCTCACCCACCGGAACCGGCGGCGACATCCACATCGTTGCCCCACCGCGCCGTCAACCCTGAAAGTTCGCGACTGCGCCGCGACCCGAAAGGAGGAGGTCGCGCAAGCGCGGGCACATGCGGCGTCCGCATGGCCGGCACGGTCGGCGGCCGTGTCGCCCCTCCGCTGCCCAGAATCAGAGACCCTCCGCTCACGACACCCACGCACCCGTCTGGAGCACCGGCCCGCGCCCCGCGCCGGACCCGCTCACGCGCCCCGGTCCGGCAAGGCCAACCACCACGGGTTGGCGCGAGCCCACTCGATGGTCTCCACCAGCCCCTTCCGTAGTTGCGTGCGACACTCCCAGCCCAGCAGCGAGCGCGCCCGGCCGGTGTCCGGTACCCGCCGCCCCAGATCTTGATACGACGGACCCAGCTTATCTGCGGTATCGACCTCCGTCACTGGGTCAGCGGCGCCCACCAACTCCGAGATCAAACTGATGACGTCGTACACCGTGGTCTCGCGGGTGTTACCCAGGTTGAACGCCGTGCCGATCGCCTCCTCGCGTTCGCCCGCCAGCACGGTGCCGGCCACCGTGTCGCTGACGTACGTCAGGCAGCGGGTCTGCGCACCCCGGTCGTACACCACCGGCGGGAGTCCGTTGAGCGCCCGGTGCACGCTGCGGCTGACCAGGTAGGCGGGGCGCTGGCGGGGCCCGTACACGTTGAAGTAGCGCACGACCGTCGCCGGCAGCCCGTGCTGCCGGACGAACGCGAACGTCAGGTGTTCGGCGAGCGCCTTGCTGGACGAGTACGCCCAGCGGTCGGTGGTGGTGGGCCCGAGCACCCGGTCACCGTCTTCGGACCACGGCACCTTCGGGTTCTTGCCGAAGATCTCGCTGGTACTCGCGACCACCACCCGGGCACCGGTCCGGGCCGCCGACCGCAGCACGTTGCGGGTGCCGAGGAAGTTGGTGTCGATGACATCGAGCGGCCGGCTCAGGTACTGGTCCACGCCGACCACCGCCGCCAGGTGGTAGACGGCGTCGATGCCCGGCCGGACGAGCGCGGCCACCGCGTCCGGGTCGCGGATGTCTCCGGTCACGAACCGCGCGTGCTCCCGCACCGCGGCACCCAGGTCCGGCGGTTGCGCCGCGCCGTCGAAGACCGTCACCGCGTCGCCCCGGGTGACCAGGCGTTGCACCAGATGGCCGCCGACGAACCCGCAGCCGCCGGTGACCACGACCCGCCGCGCGCTCATCGACCGATCCCCCGGTACCGGAAGCCGAGCCGGCGCAGCTTCGCGATCGTCGCCTTCGGGTAGTACGCCCGCCCGTCCAGCACCAGGCACGGCCGGGCCACCGGCAGGTTCGCGAAGTCGATGTCCCGGAACTCGCCGTGCAGAGCGAGGATCGCGACGCAGTCCGCGGCCCGCACGGCCTCGTCCACCGTCCGGCACGGCCGGATGCCCAGCAGCTCGGCCACCTCGGCCGGATCCGCCACCGGATCGTGGACGCGGACCTCGACGCCGGCCTTCGCGAGCGTTTCGACGACCGCGCGCGCCGGGGTTTCCCGCAGATCGGCCGTGTTGTTCTTGTACGCCACGCCGAGCACGGCCACCACCGACCCCGCCGGGTCCCGCCCAGCTTCGGCCAGCCCGTCGAGGATCAGCTGGGCCGTGTACGCCGGCATCGCGTCGTTGACCTCGCGGCCCACCCGGGCGCTGTGGATCTCAAGGCCGCGCTGGCGGGCCGAGCGCCAGACCATCCACGGATCCTTGGTCAGGCACGAGCCACCCACGCCGGCGCTCGGCGCGAGGATGTTGACGTACCCGGCGCCCTTGGGTATCGCGTTGGCCGCCGCGATGACGTCCAGCACGTCGACCCGGTAGAGGTCGCAGAACTTCGCCAGCTCGTTCGCGAGGGCGATGTTCAGATCGATCCACCAGTTGTCCGCCAGCTTGACGATCTCGGCCGCCTCCAGCGAGTCCTGCGCGGTCACGGTGACCCCCAGCGCCCGCCGCCAGAAGGCCACCGCCGCGGCCGTGCTCGGCTCGTCCAACCCGCCCACGACGATCGGCAGCCGGCGTAGCTCGGCCATCGCGGTCGACTCGGCGAGCCGCTCCGGGGTGAAGGCGAGCAGGAAGTCGACGCCCGCCCGCATCCGGCCGCCTTCCAGCAGCGGTGCGACCAGGCCGCGGGTCGTACCGGGCGGCACGGTGCTCTTGAGGACAACCAGTTGGCCGGGCCGGATGTGGTCGCCGAGCGAGCGGCAGGCGGCGCGCAGCTGGTCGTCGGCGAGCGAACCGTCGTCCCCGACCGGGGTGCCGACCGTGATCACCACGACGTCGGCGGCCGAGACCGCCGTGCCGTCCGTGGTGAACCGCAAGCGGCCGGCCGCCCGCGCGCGGCCGATCTGTTCCGCCAGGCCGGGCTCCGCGAACCGGGGCCGGCCGGCGTTCAGCTCGGCCACCCGCCCGGCGTCGGTGTCCACGCCCACCACGTCGAGGCCGCGGTCGGCCATGGCCGCGGCGAGACAGGAGCCCACCCAGCCGGTACCGACGACCGCCACGCACGGGTCCGGCCCGCCGGGCGTGCTCGGGTCCTCAGTCATGGTTACCTCCCGATCTCTGCGATGCGAAGGGGGATCCGGTGCGGGCGCGGTCGCCGGCGAACCGGCGGCGTCCGGGCTGGTCGTCGTGCACGGGCCGGACCGTCGCGTGCTGGCCGATCACGGACTCCCGCAGCCCGCGCACCGCCTCGACGCGCGCGCCGTCGAGCACCACCGAGTCGGACAGCTCGGCGGCCCGCACCACGCAGTCGCGCCCGACGGAGGTGGCCGCCCCGATCCGGCTGTCCTCGACGAGGGTGCCGGGCCCGATGATCACCGGGCCTTCGATGTGCGAGCGGACCACCCGGGCGCCCCGCCCGACGACCACCCGGCCGCGCAGCCGGCTGGCGGCGTCGACCCGGCCGGCGACGGCTGGCCGCAGACCGGTCAGCAGCCGGCGGTTGCCCGCCAGCAGGTCCTCGACCCGGCCGACGTCCTGCCAGAACCCGTGATACTCGTGCGCCAGCACGCCGGCGCCGCGGTCGATCAGCCACTGGATGGCATCGGTGATCTCCAGTTCGCCCCGGGCACTCGGCTCGATCGCCTCGGTGGCCTTGTGGATCGCCGCGGTGAAGAAGTAGACCCCGATCACCGCCAGGTCGCTGCGCGGCCGGGCCGGCTTCTCCACCAGCCCCCGGACGACGCCGCCGGGGTCGACCTCGGCCACCCCGAATTCGGACGGCGCCGGCACCCGGCGCAGCAGCAGCTGGGCCGCGGGCCGGCGGCCGCGGAACTCCTCCGCGGCCGCCGCGACGCCATCGGGCAGGAGGTTGTCCCCCAGGTACATGACGAAGTCGTCACCGCCGAGGAATGGGCGGGCCAGCCGCACCGCGTGCGCGAGACCCAGCGGGCGCTCCTGCCGCAGATAGGTGATCCGGAGACCGTGTCGGGCGCCGTCGCCGAGCGCGTCGCGAATTGCGTCCTCCCATTCCCCGACGACGACGCCCACCTCGGCGACTCCCAGGTCGCGCACATTCCCGATCGCATATTCCAGCACGGGCCTGTTCGCGACCGGCATGAGCTGTTTCGGCAGCCAGTACGTAAACGGCCGGAACCGGACGCCGGATCCGCCCGCCAATATCAGGGCTTTCACGCCCTGCCTCCCTTGCGATAGTTCCGGGTTTCGGCCGCACGCCGTAACGGCCGGCATTGTCGACCGCGTTTTCGGTATCCCGCCGGACCGGCGGCCACCGCGCGAAATCGTGTTTCGATCAGGCACGCGTCGAACCGGCGAGCTCGCGCACGCCCAGCAGCAGCCGGTCCACGTCCTCCCGGGTGCTGCCCAGCCCCAGGCTCGCGCGGACCGCGCCGCCGCGCAGCCGCCGCCCGATCCGTCGCCCCGCCTCGTCCAGGAGCCGCCGGGCCAGCGGGTGCGCGCACAGCCAGCCGTCTCGCACCGCGATGCCGTGCTGGGTCGCCAGGTGGTCGGAGACGTCCCCGGCGGGAACGCCGGCGACGGCGAAGCTGACGATGCCCACCCGATCACACTCCGGTGCGAACGTCCGCAACTCGGCTACGCCGTCCAGGCCGGACAGGCCCGCGCGCAGGCGATCCAGCAACGCGCGCTCGTGCTCCTCGAGGGCGGGGCGGTCCGCCGCGGCGATCGCACCGCAGGCGGCCGCGAGCGCGACGGCACCCAGCAGGTTCGGCGTACCCGCCTCGTGCCGCCCGGGCCCGGTGTGCCAACGCACCTGCCCCGGCCCGTCCCCGACGTACTCGGTCGCCCCACCACCGGACAGGTAGGGCTCGGCCGCGTCGAGCCAGTCCGCCCGCCCGGCCAGCACCCCGACGCCGTACGGCGCGTAGAGCTTGTGCCCGGACAGGGCCAGGTAGTCCACATCGGACTCGATGAGCGACACCGGCCGGTGCGCAGCGAGCTGAGCGGCGTCCAGCGCGATGCGCGCGCCGTGCCGGTGAGCCACCTCGGTCAGCTCGGGTACCGGCCACACCTCTCCGGTCACATTGGAGGCTCCGGTGACTGCCACCAGTGCCGGGCCGTCGATGCCCGCCAGCGCCGCCGCCAACGCACGGACCGCGGCCGTGGGCGAGTCGGGCACCGGCAACCGCAGCACCCGACCCCAGGGCAGCAGGTTGGCGTGGTGCTCACTGGCCCAGGTGACCACGGTGGTCTCCGCCGGAAGCGCCCGGGCCAGCAGGGTCAACGCGTCCGTCGTGTTGCGTGTGAAGATCAGATGGTCGTCGGGCCGGGCACCCACGAACGCGGCGACGGTCCGCCGCGACCGCTCGTACGCGGGCGTACACCGCCGAGAACCGGCCCCCGAACCGCGGTGCACGCTGGCGTACCACGGCAGCAGCTCGTTGACGGCGTCGGCGGCCGCGACCGAGCACGGCGCGCCCGCGGCGTAGTCGAGGTTGACGTATCGGACGACCCGCCCGTCGGCGAGCGGGACCCGCGCGCCCTCGCTGAGCAGGGTCGGGCCCGGCGCGCGGGCGGTGGAAACGGCTGAGGTCGGCACCATGGGACTCTCCGTTGAGATGGCCGGGCCGGGCTACGGCGCGGCACCGCCGGGACGGCTCAGCACGCCGGTGGACGGCGCGAGCCCTCCTGTGGACGTCGCCGCCGCTGGCGCGGGCGGCGTCGGCGAGAACTGGCCGGGCTGCCGGCCCGGGCCCGGCGAACCGCGATAGGCCTGCGCGATGTCCAACCAGCGGTCCGCCTCCTCGCCGCTCGCGACGATGGCCAGGTCCGCGCGGTGCCGCCGGCGGGTGACGAGCAGGCAGAAATCCGCGGCCGGACCGGTGATGCGCTGCGCGCTGTCGGCCGGCCCGAACTCCCAACGCTGCCCGGAGGGCGCGGTCAGCTCGAACCGGAACGTGACCTCGGGCGGTCGCAGTCCACGCGCGAGGTACCCGAAGTCCCAGGTGCGTACCGCGAACGCGACCACGTGCCCGATCCGGTCCGTGAACCGGCGCTCGACGCCCAGGGCGTCGGCGATGTCCTGGCCGTGGCCGATCAGCTCGGTCATCCCGGCCGCGGCCAGTACGGCCGCGGGAATCGGGCGGACCAGCCAGGGCACGAGCGTGTCCGGTGGCAACGCGCGCAGCGCGTCCTCCGCCGCCGCGCGCTCGGACCGCCACCGCGACAGCAGCACGTCGCGCGGTTCGGCGAGATACTCCGCCAGCGCCTGCTCCACATTGGCTTCGAAGTTCGCGCCGAGCCGGGAGGTGATCTCCTTGAACGCCTCGGGTCTGGCGGCGGCCAGCGCGGCCAGCCGGAATGTGGCGGCCAGGTGGGCGACCTGGTGCGCGACGGTCCACCCGGGCGCCGGTGTCGGCAACGACCACTGCCTGGCACTCAACGAAGCCACCAACCGGTCCACCTCATCGCCCTCGGCGACCAGAGCGGCGACCACATCGCGATGTTGGGTCATGGTCTGTCTCCTCACGCCAGTTCCTCGGTCAGTCCGCCCGGACCCCGCCGGCGGCTTTACGAGCATGTTGGCGAGGCGACACGGGTGTCTTCTCCCCTCGTGCTCTCCGGTTGATCGCCCGCGCGCAGTCGTCGCCTGTGCGGGCGCGGATCCTCGAAATCGGCTCGACGGGAAGTCGCGCACGTACCGAGATGCTCGGACCGCCGGCATTTGCCAGGCTCCAACGCGTATTGGCGCGGCCGTGACAGTGCGTCGTCAGCTTCTCTCGGAGGGCAGCATGACACTTACCACCCCATCTCCATCTCACTTGGATGTGGTCAGCAGCGCGGAGGACATCGTTCCCGTCCTTCGTTCGCACGCGCGTTGGGAGGACGAGAACAGGCGCCTGCATGACGAGGTCATCGAGGCGCTGGCCGCCGCGGGCATCTTCCGGATGCGCGTGCCCAAGCGCTACGGCGGTCACGAGGCGGACGCCACCACGATGTTCCGGGCGATCGTCCAACTCGGACGCGGGGACGGCGCGGCGTCGTGGAACGCGGCGGTCTGGTCCATGTGCGCGTGGCTCGCCGGGCTGTTCCCGGACCACGTCCAGGACGAGGTGTTCGCCGATCCCGACACCCGGGTGTGTGGCGTGCTGAGCCCGACGGCGATCGCCGTACCGCGCGACGACGGTCTCGTTGTCAACGGCACCTGGCGGTTCATCAGCGGCGCGCTGCACAGCCAGTGGCAGCTGGTGCTCGCGATGGCGCCCACCCCGGACGGGGCGGCACAGTGGCCGGTCATGGCGCTGGTGCCCGTCTGCGACCTGGAGCTGATCGACGACTGGCACACCGCCGGCCTGCGCGGCACGGGGAGCATCAGCACCGCCGCGCGGGACCTGTTCATTCCCGTCGACCGGGTCCTGCCTCTGCCGGCGATCCTCCAGGGCCAGCACGCCTCCACCCTGAATGCCCGGTCGCCGATGTACCAGGCGCCGATGATGGCCACCGGTTGCGCGTCCTTCAGCGGCACGGCGGTCGGGCTCGCGACGGCGGCGTTGGAGGACTTTCTCGAGCGGATGCCGACGCGGAAGATCACCTACACCGACTACGCGAGCCAGGCGGAGGCACCGCTGACCCACCGCCAGGTGGCCGACGCGACGCTGCTGATCGACGAGTCCGAGTTCCACGCGGTCCGGCTGGCCGCGACGATGGACGCCAAGGGCACCGACGGCGAGCCCTGGACGGTCCTGGACCGGGTGGCGGCCCGGGCCGCCCTGGGGCGGGTCTTCAGCCGCGCCAAGGACGCGGTCGACGTGCTCAACACGGGCAGCGGCGGCACGTCGCTCTACCTCGATGTGCCGATCCAGCGCATCGAGCGGGACATCCAGGCCCTCAACCTGCACGCGCTGATGCACCCGAACACCAACCTGGAGCTGTTCGGGCGGATCAGGTGCGGGCTGGAGCCGAACACACTGTACATCTGAGCGACAAGTGGTGGTCCGCTCCGTGCCACGGTGGCGAGGAGCGGACCACCGTCCGTTCAGGCGACGGCCAGGACGTCGCAGTCGCCGGCCAGCCGCCACTCGTCGGCCTCGAACTGGGCGACCGCGGCCACCGCGTCGGCCAGTTGCCGCGGGTCACCCGGCGGCCCGCTGCCCGTGGTCGACCTGGCCTGCATGAGCGGGGGCACGATGTGGCGCCAGCCGGCGACAGCCCTTCGCCAGTGCTCCCGGATCGCGCCGGGTACCAGCTCCCGGTCGACCTCGCCGGCGGCAACCACCAGCTCACGCTGCCGCAGCGCCTGCCACAGGTCGTCGGCCTGCCGGTGGATCGGGTCGTCCGGCGGCGCCACCCGGAACCTGATGGCCAGCCCGTTGACCGCGTCCGCGCCGACCAGTCGGGTCGGCTCCGCCCGGCCGGGGTGCGGCGCCGGCGTCCGGGCCAGCCACCGGTAGCGCACGCCGAGGCCGGGCGGGCCGTAGCCGACGATGCTCAGCTCGCGCAGGTGCTGGATGGCGGTGTACGACTGCGGCGCCACCGACCACTGCATAAGCTGTCCCGGTTCGACCGGGACGCGTCGCAGGGTGCGCGGCCCGTTCGGCGCGTTCGTCGCGAGTGGATCCTCGATCAGCCAGCGGCCGCCGTCCACGAGCACCGTGAACCAGTACGGCGCGTGCCAGCGGCGGTAGCCACGCTGCCACGGCAGGTTGTACGCGTCCCCGCAGACCACCAGTGCCCCGCTGTCGGCCAGTTCCCGGCGGTAGGCGCCGCGGGCCGTCGCCCAGTCGTCGGCGTGCCGGGGGGCGAGCCCGAGGACCTCCAGCGGCGGCCGTGGGTGGTGCTCGAAGCGCACCAGGCCGTCCGGCTGCGGGGTGATCGCCAGGAGGGGTGTTCCGGCCAGCAGCGGCCGCCACCAACGCTCGTGCCTGGCGGCCAGCCAGACCGCCAGGGCCGCCGTGTGGCAGCTGAGGCTGCCGGCCCAGCGGCTCAGCAGGTAAGCACGCTCGGCCGGGTCGGCGCCGGAGGCCCCGACGGTGCCGAGCCGTGTCGGAAACGCTCGCATGTCCATGTCCTCACCCGATCGGGGATCATCCGGCGCGGTCGTCGCGACGCGCCCGGACGGCCCGGTCGGGATGTGGGTCGCGGCGCCGCACATCCCGCCGGAGGTCATCGCTTCGGTCGAGCCGGCCGGTCGCCAATCCGATTCATCGGGCGAGGGTGAGCCGCTCCAGGGTGGGTACCAGGTCGCTGGGGCTCGGCGCGGCGAGCGCGTTCATCCGCAACCGCTCCGCCCCCGCCCGGTAGGCGGGGTCGTTGACCACCCGGGTGACCTGCTCGCGGATGGCCGGGATCGACGGCAGGGCCAGATCCATCACCTCGCCGGCCCCGAAGCTGGTCACGTACCTGGTGGCGAGGGGGGCGAGCTTGTAGCGGAAGTAGCCGTGCTTCGGCGCGCCCTCGTGCTCCAGGAAGTCCACGATGATCTGCGGGACGCCGGCCCGGTTGGCCGGCGCCATCGTGCCGAGCCCACCGTGGTGGATCAGCGCGGCGCAGGTCGGCATGAGGTACTCCAGCGGAACGTACTCCATCACCCGTACGTTGTCCGGCACCCGGCTGACCGCGGCGAGCTGCGCCTCGTCCAGCGTCGCGACCACCTCGATGTCCAATCCGGACAGCGCCTCCATCAGGACGTCCAGCCAACCCCAGCCGATCTTGATGAAGCGGCGCACGGACAGCCCCAGCGACAGCGCGACCCGGGGCCGGTCCGGCACCGGGTACACCCAGCTCGGTATCGCCGTCTGCTCCGCGTACGGGATCCAGCGCATCGGCAGCCGCAGCGTGTCGACGGGGTAGTTCATCCCCTTGGGCATCACGTCGATCGTCCATTCGCCGTACAGGATGTCGTGGTCGACCGGTACGCCGTACTTCTCCGCCATCCCCCGGACCGTCTCGGCGAACGGGTTGGGCACGTCGGGAGCGTCGGGACCGCTGGTGTACCGGGCGAACTCGTCCATGTACCAGCCGGTGTAGTCGGTGCCCGACTGCCGGGCCTGCCGCGCACCGGTCGCCCGGGCGGCCACCGCCGCGCCCGGCATGCACGGGTCCCAGATGACCAGATCCGGCCGCCAGTGGCGGAAGAACGTCACCATCCCGTCCATCGCCGGCATGGGATCCTCGGGCGATGCCTGGAACGGGCAGAATTCCCACATGGACGGCAGGAACCCGTAGCTGACGGTGTCCCAGGCCAACCGCGCCTCCCCCGCCTTCGGCAGGGGCAGCGCCTCGTTGATGCGGCTCATCTCCTTGCGGCCGTCCGGGAAGTCGGCCGTCGGCCCCTGCGGCGGCGGCGCCTCGGCGTCGCCGTACATCGAGACGAACGGCAGACCCGAGGCGGCGACGGCATCGGCCAGGAACGGGTGGGAGATGAACGTGACCTCGTGCCCGGCGTTGCGCAGCGCCCAGGCGAGCGGGACGAAGGGATAGAGGTGGGCTTGCGCCGGCCACAGCGCGAATGCGACGCGCATCGGGACTCCTTCCGGTCAGTCTCACCACATTTGACCGCACCCTCGGTGCACGGCGCGTCTTCGACATTGCTTGACAGGCAATGCCGGTCAAGCAACGTTCGTTACGCCGACGGCAACACACGCCGAGTCCACCAGTTCGCCCAGGGTGCCGCCGACGGTCAGGAACCGTTCGTCGAGCACGCATCCGAGTTCCTGCTCGACCGCGTGCATCAGGCGGACCTGGGCGAGCGAGCTCCAGTCCGGCACATCGTCGGGGGCGGTGTCCAGGCCACGCGGCGGCTCGGCGCCGAAGACACCGCGGAAGGCCGCGAAGGCCGCGTCGCGCACGTCCTCCCGGCTCGGCTCAGTCCGCATGGGCGACCTCCGTGTTCGTCAGGTACGGGCTGGGTGGCGGGTGGCCACCGTCGAGTTGGTACTCGTAGGTGCGGATGCCGTCGGCCGTCTCGTCGCGCAGCTGGAAGCCCAGTTCGCCAAACAGGTCGCGGACGAGCCCGTTGCGCCCGGTCGGGACGTACCGGCCGATCAGGCGGCGCGCTCCGCGTGCCCGCGCCCACCGTCCCGCCTCCGCGACCAGATTCCGTTCCGCGGTCCGCCCGATCACCCGGCAGCTGAGCAACAGGGTATCCAGCTCGGCCGCGTCGCCGTCCAATATGGTCACTGCGACGCCGACCAGGCCGTGATCGGCGAACCGGTCCCGCAGGCGCAGACAGAACCCGGACGTCGAGTCCCCGGCGAGCATCGCGGTCAGCTCGGCCTCGGATCGGCGCCGGTCCGTCAGGTTGAACTGGTTGGTCTTGGCGACGAGTTCAGCGACCCTGGGCAGGTCCGCGCGATCCACAGTGGTCACTGTGGCGGTCATGGACAGCGAGCGGAGGTGCTCGGTCAGGTCCCGGGACCTTCCGCGCAGCTCCTCGGCGCGGGCCAGCGCCGCGTAGGAGCGCGCCCGACCGGCATCCGCCGCGCCGCGCCCCGGCGCGAGCCCCGGCACGGACGCCACCGCCGCCGGGAACGTCGACGGCCCACCGGAGAGGTGCACCACGGCGACCTCCGGCAGCGCGCCGGCGACCTCGGCGCACTCCGCCGGGTTGTCGTCCACGAACACCATGGCGTCCAGGCCGATGCGCAGCTGCCGCGCCAGCGACAGCAGCTGCCGCGACTTCGGCTCCCAACCACATTGGACGGCGGCGAAGTCGGCGCGGCGCAGCACCATGCCGGGGACGCCGGCGATCGCCTGCTCGGCCAGCTCCGGGTCGTTCTTGCTACAGACGGCGAGGATGACTCCGTGGTGCGCGAGCCCGCGCAGGTACCGCTGGAAGTCGCGGTACGCCTCGCCGGCCGGGCCGTCGCGCAACACGAGGCCGTCGAGCCCGTCCTGCCCGACCACCCCGCCCCACAGGGTGTCGTCCAGGTCCACCACGACGCAGCGGCGCGTCACGCCCGCGTGCACCGCGACCGCCTCCGCGATCGCCGCCGCCAGCCACGGCAGCGCGTCCATCGCGAACGGTTGCCGGATCCGGTGCCAGCAACGGGCGTCGCTCCAGCGGCTGAGTCCGACCTGGGCGGCCAACCACGCGACGTCCACGAACCGGACGCCGGCACCGGCCCGGGCCGCCAGGCGCGAGTTGACCTCGTGCACGATCGCGGAGGACGAACCGGCGGTTCGCCAACTGACCGCACCGAGGGGATCCACGGCGGGCGGGGCGAACCCGAGCTGGACGACCTGGATCCGCAGGTCGCGAGCCCGGTCCCACAACGCGGTCCACCGCTGCACGGCCTCCGACACCAACCGGTCGGCGGCATCCGCGTCGGCGCCGGTGAACCCTTCCGGCAGCAGGTCGGCGACCGTACCGGCGAGGACGGCGTAGCGCGGTGGCCGGGCGCATACCGGAGACGCCGGATCCCACAACGCCTGCTCGACCTGGCCGAAGGCCGCCCGCCGGACCCGCAGGTCGAGGCGGTGCCGCCAGCCGGCCAGCGGCAGCAGCTCGGTCAGCAGGTCGGTGGTGAAGGTGGCCAGCACGGCGACGTCGGCGCCGGCGCGCGGGTCGGTGCCGTGCTGCCCGGCGAGCCGACGCCAGTGCCGGTAACCGTCCTGCGGCCGTAGGTTGGCGATGCCGGGTGTCACCGCGGTTCCCCCACCGTCTGGCCCTCGAAGTCCGCGACCGCCTCGATGACGTCCGCGACCCGGCGCCGGTTGACCGGCATCCGGTCTTCCATACAGAGGCGAGCGTCCATGAGCACCGGGGGGATGCGGCGCCAGAGCGGGATCGCGGCCTGCCAGTGCTTCCGTATCGCGGGCGGCACCAGGTCCGGGTCCACCTCGCCGGCCGCGAGGAGCAACTCGCGCTGACGCAGTGCCTGCCACAGGTCGTCGGCCTGCTGAGCCACCAGAACCTCGGGCCCGCTGTGCCGGCACATGTCCGCCAGCGCCCGCACCGCGGCGCGGCCGGTAAGCGCGCACGGCTCGGGGTCCGGGACCGGCGCCGCCTCCCCGGCGACCAGCCACCGGTACCGCCTGCCGATGCCCGGCGGTTCGGACCCGACGATGCTCAGCTCCCGCAGCCGTTGCGCCGGTTGGTATTCGGCCGGCCCGATCCCCCACCGGGCCAACTCGTCAACCGCCACCGGCGCCCGGTGCGGTGCCTGCGGCCCGGCCTCCGTATGCATCCAGATCGGATCGTCGACCGTCCACCCGTCTTCGTGCCGCAGCAGGGTGAACCAGTGCGGCGAGTGCCAGCGCTGGTAACCCCGCTGCCAGGGCAGGCGGTAGGTGTCACCACAGATCACCACGGCACCCCGCGCCGCCAGTTCGTTGCGGTACCCGGCGCGGGCCGCGGACCAGTCGTCGGTGTACCGCACGGTGAGGCCCAGCGTTTCCAGCGGTGGCCGCGGATGGTGCTCGAACCGCACCAGGCCGCCCGGCACGGGCCGGATAGCCAGGGTGGGTGTGCCCACCAGCAGCGGGCGCCACCAGCGCTCCTGCCGCACCGCGAGCCAGGCCGCGAGCGCGGCGGTGTAACAGCTGAACGTCCGGGACCAACCGCTGAGGTCGGTCGGCGGTGCTTTGCCCATGCCGTCATGCTGGCCGCGCCGTCGCGCGCCCCGCATCTTCCGGCGTGCGCCCGCCAAGGCCGGACCAGCGGTCGCCGTGGCGGCGCACACGGCCGCCGCCACTACCCCGCCGCCGGTGGCCGCGCTCGCCGTCACGTCGGCAGTCGCTGATCGATCGTGGGGAGATGGGTGCGCTCCCGGAGATCCTCCTCGGCGGTCTGCTCGATGCGCGCCATCGCCAACCGCAGTACCGGCGGTGCCATCAGGGAGGTGACGATGGCGACCAGGATCACGATCGTGTACGCCTGCACCGTCAGGATGCCCAAGCGCAGGCCGGCCATCGCGACGACGACCTCAATGACACCGCGGGCATTGAGCCCCGCGCCGAGCGCGAGCCCTTCCCAGTGACTGAAACGGCTGAGCCGCGCGCCCAGGTAGGCGCCGGCGAACTTGCCGAGGATCGCCACCGCGAGCACCAGCAGCCCCGCGGCGAGTACCCTCGGGTGCCACAGCGACGTCAGGTCCATCCGCAACCCGGCCGTGGCGAAGAAGATCGGCGCGAGGACCGAGACGACGACGGTACGCAGCGGTGCGAGCCGGGCGTGGTCGGGGCCGATGACCGAGCCGATCAGGATGCCGCAGACGAACGCGCCGAAAACGGCCTCGAGCCCGAGCGCGTGGGTGGTGACGGCCGCGAGCACGATCATGGTGGTGGCCAGCGCGACGGTGGGCGCCGGATCCGTGCCGCGCCCGGCCAGCCGGAAGCCGGCGCGGGCCAGCGGCCGTCCGACGGTGACCGCGACGGTGACGACGGCCACCACACTCACCACCGAGGTCACCACGTCGCCGGGGTGCAGTCCGGTGGTGGCCAGCGCGGAGACGATCGAGAGCATCACCCAGCCGAAGGCGTCGTCGACCATCCCCGCGGTCAGCACGAGCTGGCCGATGTTGCGGTGCACCATCCGCATGTCCAGCAGGATCTTCGCGATCACCGGGATCGCGCTGACCCCCATCGCGACGGCCATGAACAGGGCGAACACCAGGGGGTCGGTGTCCGCGGGCATCAGCGACCCGCTGAGCGCGAACCCGAGGGCGATGCCGAGCCCGAACGGAATCGCCAGGCCGCCGGCGCTGATCCCGGCCGCGGCCACCCCACGGCGGCGGATCATGTCCACGTCCATCTGCATGCCGGCGACGCCGACGAGCAGCAGCACACCGAGCTGGCCGACGGCGTCGAGCAGGTGGAACTGCTCGGCGCCCGCGGGGAACAGCCACCCCGACACGGCCGGCGCGACATGGGCCAGGAGGGACGGGCCCAGCAGCACACCGACGAGCAACTCACCCACCACCGCGGGCAGCCCCATCCGGGTCGCCAGACGCCCGAAGCAGAGGGCGAGCAGGAGGAGCAGCCCGACCTGGAGCAGGAAGGTCAGTAGCGGGTGAGCGGATATCGGTGCGACGGGCACTGTTCCTCCTCGACCGGTGTTGCCGGCAATATTCCATTGGCCCGGCGCCGGGCGCTTCTTCGTTTGTGCGCAGCACCCGCCGGCCGGGATCAAGGACCGCAATCTGAAAGACATTGCGCCGGGCGGGCCGCCGTTATCGTTGCCTGAAAATCACATGCGGAGAGAGGCGAATATGAGCACACCCGTCTACGACGTGGCGATCCTCGGCTCGGGCATGGCCGGCTCGATGCTCAGCGCGGTGCTTGCCCGTAACGGCGTCAAGGTACTGCTTATCGACGCGGGCACCCATCCACGCTTCGCAGTGGGGGAATCGACGATTCCGTACACCTCGGCCCTCGTCAAGATTGTCGCGGAACGGTACCAGGTCCCGGAACTCCACTCGCTCGAGAACTTCAAGGGCATCGCCGAAAACATTTCCCCGATGTGCGGCAAGAAGCGGAACTTCGGGTTCGTGTACCACCGCGAGGGCCAGCCGCACGACCCCGCCCAGATCAACGAAATCGTGCTGCCCCAGGTCGAGCAGCGCATGGAGTCGCACCTGTTTCGACAGGACGTCGACGCGTACCTGTTCCACCTGGCCGTCGGCTACGGCGCGGAGCCGCACACCGGCACCAGGGTCACCGACATCGACTTCCACCCCGGCAAGGGCGT
The DNA here is from genome assembly GCF_018397995.1 of Rhizomonospora bruguierae. Classification (GTDB taxonomy): domain Bacteria; phylum Actinomycetota; class Actinomycetes; order Mycobacteriales; family Micromonosporaceae; genus Rhizomonospora; species Rhizomonospora bruguierae. The sequence goes on along the minus strand of NZ_BBQH01000014.1, from coordinate 107,537 downwards.
GCGGCTGAGGACCGACCAGGGTGCGACCTTCCACGCGAAGTACCTGGTGGACGGCAGCGGATACCGCTCCCCGGTCGCCCAGAAGTTCGGACTGCGGGACCAGCCCACCCGCGCGCGCCACCACTCCCGCAGCATGTTCACCCACATGATCGGCGTGACGCCGTTCGACGACGCGGCGGCGGCGCGGGGGCACACCCAGCCGAGCGCGTGGCACCACGGCACCCTGCACCACGTGTTCGACGGCGGCTGGCTGTGGGTCATCCCGTTCGACAACTACGAACAGTCCCGCAACCCGCTGTGCAGCGTCGGGCTGACGCTGGACGAGCGGGTCTTCCCGGCCTCGGACCTCACCCCCCAGCAGGAGTTCGACAACTTCCTGGCGCGGTTCCCGGAGATCGCCGAGCAGTTCCGCGGCGCCAGGGCGGTCCGGCCGTGGGCCTCCACCGGAGAGCGCATGCAGTACTCCTCGTCCCGCACGGTCGGCGACCGGTACTGCCTGACCTCCCACGCGGCCGGGTTCATCGACGCGCTCTACTCGCGCGGGCTGACCAACACGGTCGAGGTGGTCAATGCGTTGGCCGCCCGCCTGATCGACGCGTCCCGGGACGACGACTGGTCCACCGAGCGCTTCGAGTACATCGAGCGTCTCCAGCAGGGGCTGTTCGACATCCACGACGACCTCGCCTACAGCTCCTTCGTCAGCTTCCGCGACTACGAGCTGTGGAACGCGGTCGAGCGGGTCTGGGAGTCGACCAACTACCTGCCGTGGCAGGTCCTCGAACGCGCCTACGCCCGCTTCCTGGCGACCCGGGACGAGCAGATCCTGCGCGACCTGGACAACCGGGAGGTCCCGGGGCTTCCGGATCCGATCGGCCGGGAGATCGCGGCGCTGGTGACGTACACCCGCGAGACCTGCCAGGCGGTCGAGGCGGGTGAGCTGGCCAGCGGCGAGGCCGCGAAGCGCATCTTCGCCCAGCTCCGGCAGGCCGAGTGGCTGCCCGAGCCGTGGGAGCGGGCGAACCCGGACAACAAGTTCTTCGCGGCCAGCCCGCAGCTGTTCAGCCTCGCCGAGGAGTGGGGCCGCACCAAGGCCCCGGCGCACGTGGCGCCATTGTTCCGCTGAACCGGTGCGGGGGTGTCGCGGGCGCGATCGCCCGGGGTACCGCCGCACCGTTCTGCCCGGCCGCGGTCAGATGGCGAAGGTCTGTTCGGCGATCTGCTCGGCGAGGAACACGCGCTCGGCCTCGTTGGTGGCCAGCGCCAGGGCCTGCCGATAGGCGATGGCCGCCTCGCCGGGCCGGCCGAGCCGGCTCAGCAGGTCGGCCTTGATCGCCGGCAGGTACTGGTACCCGGCCAGGCGGTCGTCCAACTCCAGCTGCTCGACCTCCGCCAGCGCGGCCTGCGGGCCGGCCACCATCGCCAGCGGCACGGTGCGGTTCAGCCGCACGATCGGCGAGGGCCACACCAGCAGCAGTCTGTCGTACAGGGTGAGGATCTGCGTCCAGTCGGTCCACCGGTAGGACAGCGCCTCGGCGTACAGCGAGGCGATCGCGGCCTCCAGGACGTGCCGGCCGGGCGGCCCGGCCCGCAGGCAGCCGACGATGATGTCGTGGGCCTCGGCCAGCGCCGCCCGGTCCCACCGCGAGCGGTCCTGGTCCTTCAGCTGCACCAGCCGGCCAGCGCCGTCGACCCTGGTCGCCAGCCGCGCCTGGGTCACCAGCAGCAGGGCGTGCAGCCCGCCCACCTCGGGCTCGCCGGGCATCAGTTCGTGCAGCATCCGCGCCAGGTACGCCGCACGGTGCACCAGGTCGGCACGCACCAGCGACCCGCCGGAGGGGGCGGTGTGACCGGCCGTGAAGAGCAGATATATCACCGCGAGCACCGCCGGGAGCCGCTCGGGCAGTTCGGCGGGGCGTGGCATCCGGTAGGGGATCCGCGCGGTGGAGATCTTCTTTTTCGCCCGGGTGATCCGCGCCGCCATCGTCGGCTCGGATACCAGGAACGCGCGCGCGATGTCCGAGACCGGGACCCCGCACACCAGCCGCAGCGTGAGTGCGATCTGCGCCCCCTGGCCCAGCGCCGGGTGACAACACATGAAGATCAGGCGCAGCCGCCCGTCCGGCAGGGCCTCGACGGTGTCCGCGGCCGCCTGCTCCGCCGGCTCGGGCGGGGCGGGTTCGTCGCCCGCCTCCTCGGGCTCGACCAGCAGCGGCAACCGGGAGCGCAGCGCCCTGTCCCGCCGGATCGCGTCGATCGCGCGGCGCCGCGCCGTGGTGGCGAGCCACGCGGCCGGCCGGTCCGGGATGCCGGCGCTGACCCAGCTCTCCAGGGCCGAGGCGTAGGCCTCCTGGACGCATTCCTCGGCCAGATCCAGGTCCCGCGCGACACGCACCGTCGCGGCGAGCACCCGGGCCCATTCGCGACGGTGCGTGTCGGCGATCGCCGCCTCTACGGCCGCGAGGTCCGTCACCCAGTGGTTTCTTTCGTCCGCTCGATGACGCCGCCACTGTGCACCGGCCGGACCTCGACACCGCCGCCCTGGTGCACGACGGGGTTGGTGCGCGCGATCGCCAGGGCCGCGTCGAGGTCCGGCGCCTCGATCACGTAGAAGCCAGCGACGACCTCCTTGGAATCCAGGAACGGGCCATCGGTGATGGTGAGGCCCCGGATCGATGTCGCCATGTCCCGCGGGGTGAGCGCGTAAGCCATGACCATGGATCCGCTGTCGGTCAGCTCGTCCGCGTGTTCGTTGCAGTCCTCAAGATCCTCCGGCGTGGCGTCCGGCGAGTGGGCTGAGTCAGGGGCGTAGATCAATACTGCGTACTGGGCCATGAGGGCTTCCCTTCATGCTCGGTCGCCTGGTCCCTACACCACTACGTCGGATGGATCTCACGGATTCGACGTACCTCAGCCCAGAAATTAGGTGACCAGGATCCCCGAGGCAAGCACCGCGCCCCGTCGCGAATCGCGTCCGCGCCGGTCAGGTGGGCTGTTCGTGCTGCTCAGCCCGCCGGTATCGGGCTGCTGTGGTAGGCCGCGACCTGCCACTGCTCGTCGACCCGGCCCAGCAGCCAGGTCCCCCGGATGCCGCGCCCCGGTGCGACCTCGCTCTCGCCGGGCAGCAGCACGCCACCCTCCGTCACCACCAGCGCGACGTCCGGAGCGAAGCGCTTGAGGTACACGGGATCGATCACGACGCGGGTCCCGCGCATCGGGCCGGCGAAGGCCGCGCCGATGAAGTCGCGGACCGCGTCGCGACCCAGAAGGTAGCTTCCGGCGATCACCACATTGGTGGACGGGCTGAACGCCGCGGCGAAGGCGCCCGCGTCTGAGCGGGCCCACGCCTCGCTCGTGCGCTCCAACACCCGGTGCAGAACGACGTCATCGGCCGTCGCGGTCGACTGGCTACTGGTCGACATACGCTTCTCCCGCCTGTGAGAACGATGTGCCAAATGATCGGCTTTCCAGGTATCGAATCACGGCGCCCATGGACAACGCGTCTTCGACGGTGCCGTAGTCGCCGGGGCACAGCGCACGACACGAGTGGCCCCGGTAGCCACGAAATAGTTAGTTTCCCTGAACATGGGGCGGCAATACGACGACCGGTACAACGCCATGCGGGACCGCAAAGACCTTCTCGCGATGCAGGCATTGGCACCGCTCTGCACGGCGTACGTGCCGTGGAGCATCAGCGCCATGCGGCCCAGTGGAATCGTCGCGATACTCAACGAGATAACGGTCAACCGGCGCCGGACCGTCGTCGAACTCGGCGGCGGAGTGTCCACCCTCTACATCGCCCGCCTGCTCCAGCGCCGCGGCGGGCACGTCTGGACGGTGGAACACGACGAGGGCTGGGCCGACCTGTTGACCGAGGAACTCGCGAACGAAGCCCTGGACCGGACGGTCACGGTGATCCGCGCCCCGTTGGCGCCGGTCGGCGGGGGGTGGCCGGGCGAGGACGGCGCCTGGTACGCGCAGGACTGTCTCGGCCCGGCCCTCGCCGGCTGCCGGGTCGACCTGCTCGTCGTCGACGGACCGCCGGCGTACCAGGCCGGCCGCGGCCACGCCCGCTACCCCGCCGCGCGTTTCTTCGCCCCGCTGTTCGCCGACGACTACACCGTCGTCCTCGACGACATCGACCGCCCCGGCGAGCAGGAGATCATGGAGCGCTGGGCGGCCGAACTCGGCGTCACCTTCGAATGCCGGCTGGTCGACGGCGGAATCGCCATCGGTCGCCGTAAGGCGGCGTTCAGCATCTGAGTAGGGCGGCACGCCGGTCGGGTGGCCTTCTCCACGGCGTCCACGAGCCGGGTGCCGACACCCCGGCGTTGGTGCGCGGAAGCACCGCCGGGCGGTGGGTGCGACCGGCAGCTAGAACCCTTCCCATCCTGGCGGCAGCGCGCTGACCTGGAGCACCCAGCTGCGCTCGAGCCGCTTGATATCGTCCGCCAGGCCCACCCCGGCCAACACCCTGGCCGCGTCGGCGCCGGGCCGCCGAGCGGGATAGCCGGCACTGATCGTCTGGTTGGCCAACCGGACCGCGGGACCGGGCATGACCACCTGACCGGCCTCCTCGGTCACTTGGCGCACGCTCAACCCCTGAGCCACGACAGCGGGGTCCGCCATGAGTTCGGGCAGCCGCACGATGCGGTGCACGCCGAACCCGGCCTCCCGCAGCAGCCGCGTCCAGTGCCCGACCGGCCCGGCCTCGAACGCCTTGGCCAGGGCCGCGATGCAGCCCTCCTCGTCGCTCGGGTCGACTTCACCGAGCGCGCCGAGCCCGGGCAGGGCCGCGATCGCCGCGTGGTCGGCCGGTGTGGCCCCGAAGAAGAACCAGCCGTCGTTCGCCCGGTAGAACCGTTGCCACGCACCGACGCCGAGCGCCCACCGCCCGGCAGGCCCGTCCGGGATCGCCGAGCCGCCGCCCACGTGTTCGATGAGCAGGGTCGCCTGGTGCAACACCCCGACCTGGGACAGCGAGGTCATCACGTGCTGCCCCTCGCCCGTGACCGTCCGGTGGTAGAGGCCGAGCGCGGCCGCGAGTGCCGCGACGGCGCCGGTGCCGTAGTCCAGCAGGTTGTAGGGTCCCAGCACGCCGGGCTTGCCGTCCCGCCCGGCCCGTTCCATGATCCCGGTCGACGCCTGGCCCTGCGTCTCGTAGCCCCGCCGCGACTCCCACGGCCCACCGGCGCCGTAGCAGCTCACCGACACGTACACGATGTCGGGTCGGCGGGCGCGGATGTGTTCGTACCCGAGGCCGTAGCGGTCGGCGGTTCGGCGGGGGAAATTCTGGGTCACCACGTCGGCGTCGGCGAGCAGGGCCCACAGCACCTCCTGGCCCTGCTGCGACTCGAGGTCGAGCAGCACGGTCCGCTTGCCCCGGTTGACGAACCCGTGGGCGTCGATCTTTCGCTGCGGTGAGTTGATCTTTACGACGTCCGCACCGAACTCGGCCAGCATCCGGCCGGCGCTCGGCCCCGCGAGTATCTGGGTGAGGTCCACGACCTTCTTGCCGTGGTACGGAAGCTCGTCGCCGACCGCCGGCAGCACCGGGCGCGCGGGGGCGGGTTGGGCGAGCTCGGCAAGGATCTCGGCTCGATCGGCGTCCACGCCGTGGCGCCCGCCGAGTTCGGCATGGGCGGTGGACATGCGCACCGGCCGGCCCGCGATCCAGACCTGACCGAGCACCGGGTCATCGGCGCGCACGACCTGTTCGGCCGCCTGGGCGTGCTCCGTGGCGGCCCACTCGCCGGTAGTGCGGATCATGCACAGTGGTACCCCGGCGGCGTTGGCCAGGTCCTCCCACTCCGCGGCCGGGCGGCGCAGGAACAACTCGGTCAGGCGCCGCTTGAGCTCGGCGGCCACCCGGGGTTCGCCCGCGATCCGGGCGAGCGAGGTCAGCCCCTCGGCCGACCAGGCCGACTCGCCGGCCGCGTCGAGGAACCAGCCGAGGAACCGCGCGCTGGCCCCGATGGGGTTGAACTGAACGTATCGACCGTCGCCGCAGCGGTAGGTCCCGCTGCCCATCCGGTCGAGCGGCCGCTCGGGCCGCGGTCCACGGTCGGCGACGAACGAACCGGCGCCGCCGATCAGCTCGAACATGGCGTTGAACAGGGGTACCTCGATGCGTTCCCCGCGGCCGGTGCGGTGCCGGCGGGTCAGCGCCGAGATGATCGAGTAGGCGGCGAGGAACGCCGCGACGTTGGACGCCATGGGCAGCGCGGAGTAGGTGGGCCGGTCCATGTCCCAGTCGGCCGGCGCCTCGCCATGGCGCACCCGGCAGTTTCCGGTCGCCGCGGCGATGACCCCTTCCCAACCCGGCATGGCGGCACGCGGGTCGTCAGTTCCGAATCCCGGCAGCGAACAGTAGACGAGCGACGGCGTGGCCGCGGCGAGCACGGCGGGGCCAAGGCCCAGGCGATCCATTACCCCGGGCCGGAAGTTCTCGACCAGCACATCGCTGCGGGCGATCAGTTCGCGCGCGATGCCCAGATCCCCGGGGTTCTTGAGATCAAGGGTGATCCGTCGCTTGCCCCGGTGCAGGAACGCGCCGGCGGGATCGCCGGCGTCGTCCTGCCCGGGGCGATCGATGCGGACCACGTCGGCACCGTGGTCGGCCAACAGCACGGCCGCCAGCGGTCCGGCCACGTAGTGCCCTAGATCGACAACCCGCACACCGCTCAGTACGCCCGGCATGCGCCCTCCCCTCACGGTGCGGAGCAGGCTCACCCTACCATGGATTGTCAGACAGTCCGTCGATTTTGTGGTGGGGCACAGGACGGTACCGCGACGGCGGCACGCGTGCCGTCATCCACCGAGGTACGCCTCCTTCATGCGGCCCTCGAGCTCGGTCGAGGGACCCTCCAGGACGACCCGACCGGATCGCAGGACGTACCCGCGGCCGCCGGTGGACAGCGCCAGCCGAGCGTTCTGCTCGACAAGCAGAATGCTCGTCGAGAACTCGTGGAGGATGCGGTGCAGCGCCACCCGGACGTCCTCGACCAGGATCGGGGCGAGACCGAGCGACGGCTCGTCGAGCAGGATCAGCCGCGGGTTGGCGACCAGTGCCCGGGCGATCGCGACCATCTGCTGCTGCCCACCGCTGAGCTCCTCGGCGCGCTGACGGCGCTTGGCTTTCAACGCCGGGAACAGGTCGTATGCGGCATCGATCGCCTCGGCCACGCCGCTGCCGCGGGTGTACCCGCCCAGTCGCAGGTTTTCATCGACCGTCAGCGGACCGAAACAGCGCCGGCCCTGCGGCACGTGCGCGATGCCCGAGGCCGCGATGTCCCACGATGGACGGCCATGGAGCGTCGCGCCGGCGAAGCGGACGCTGCCGCCGGCCACCCGTTCGAGGCCGGAGATGGCCCGCAGCAGCGTCGTCTTGCCGGCGCCGTTAGGCCCGGCCAGGAAGACCGCCTCACCCTGGGCGACCTGGAGCGAGACACCGCGCAGGGCCGTGACCGGGCCGTAGTTCACCGACAGGTCGACGATGTCGAGCAGGACCTCAGGCATCGGACTCTCCCAGGTATGCCTCAACGACCGCCGCCGAACCGCGGGCCTCCTCCGGCGCACCATCGAAGATCTTGCGCCCCGCGTCGAGCACCACCACCCGATCCGCGATGGGCAGCAGGAACGGCAGGTTGTGGTCGATGCAGGCCACGCTCACTCCCTGCTGCGGCAGGCTGGTAATCAGCGCCGCGAGGTCGTCGGCATCGGTGTCGCTCAGCCCTGCGGCCGGCTCGTCGAGGAGCATGAGCCGGGGCCGGGTGGCGAGGCCCAACGCGACGCCGAGCTTACGCTGCAAGCCGTAGGGCAGCCCGGCGCACATCGTCTCGGCCACCTCGGTGAGCCCGCACAAGGCAATCAGCTCCGCGCGCCACCCGGGATCGTCGGTGTGGGCCAACTGGGCGATCTCGAGGTTCTCGCGCACGGTGCCCGTCGTGAACGCCATGGCCTGCTGGAAGGTGCGGGCCAGCCCGAGTTGGTTGATACGGTCGGGCTTCTTGCCGGTCAGCGGGACGCCGTCGAACACGACGGTTCCGGTGGTTGGCCGGTAGAAGCCCGAGATCACGTTGAACAGCGTGGTCTTGCCCGAGCCGTTCGGACCGACCACGGCGAGAATCTCGCCGGCCCGCACCTCGAGGTCGACCTCGGCCAGCGCGGTGACGCCGGCGAACCGCTTGGTGAGCCCCCGCACCGTCAGCGCGCCGGGCTTGCCGACGCCCCTCATGACGCGACCCCCGTGGGGACCGCGGCCGCTGCCCCGTCACCGGCCGCACCGGCGCCCGGTGGTCTCGGGTCCGGGCCCCGCCAGCGCCGCCAGAGCTGGCCAAGCCGCTCGGGCAGGCTCGCCAGCCCGCCCGGGGTCAGCAGGATGACCAGGATGAACACCACGCCGAGCGCCGCCGTGGCGAGCAGCGGCGGCAGGGCCAGCAGCGGCGGCATGAACACGACGATGACGGCACCGATCAGCGGGCCGTACGTGTACCGCGCACCGCCGAGCAGCATGCACAGGATGAACACGATGCTCGCGGCGGCGCCGAACTGGTCGCCGTGGACGAAGGTCTGCGAGTACGCCCAGTAGGCGCCGCCGAGACCGGCAAGGGCACCGCTGAGCGAGAAGGCCAGCAGCCGCAGCCGCGAGACCCCGATACCGACCGAGGCGGCAAGGTCGAGGTTGTCCCGGGTGGCGGCGAACCGGCGGCCGAACCGCGACACCACGACGAGCCGGGTCAGCGCGATGACGACGGCCAGGCTCACCACGACGATGTAGTACCAGTCCGCGTTGCTCCGGATGTCGAACCCGAACACGCGCACCGGCGCGACGACGACGATGCCCTCGGTGCCCGCCGTCACCGGGGTCCAGGCGTTGATCAACGCGCGGATGCCCTCCGCGACGGCGAACGTGATGATCGTGAAGTAGTGCCCGCGCACCCGCAACGACATCAACGCGACGAGGGTCGCCGCACCCGCGGTTATCACCACCGACAGCACGAGCACCGGCAGGAAGCTCCACCCGGCCCGCACGGCGAACAGCGCGGCGGTGTAGGCGCCGATCCCCCACAGGCCGCCATGGGCGATGGACAACAGGCCGCCGGTGCCGAACAGCAGCGCGATGCCGTAGGTGACAATGGCGTAGATCGCCGCGAGGGTGGCCAGGCTGAGCACCCGGTTGGACGGGCCCACCGCGGGCAGCAGCAGCATCAGGACCGTCACGACGGCGAGCACAACCAGCGATTTTCCGTACCGCATCTCAGATCTCCGCCTCGACGCCACGCAGCAGGCCCCGCGGCCGCACGATGAGCAGAACAATCATCAGCGTGAAGCCGAAGAAGCTCACCCAGGTGCTCAGACCAAAGGTGATGACGACGGTCTCCAGGGCGGCGAGCACCACCGCGCCCAGCATCGCGCCGCGGACGTTGCCCAGGCCGCCGATGAGCGCCACGGCGAATCCCTTGAGGATCAGCGCGTACCCGAGGAACGGGGTGACCGGGGCGAGCAACGCGCCGAACGCACCACCCGCCCCGGCGAGCATGCCACCGAGCGCGAACACCCCGGCGATCGTCCTGGTGACCGGGCCACCCATGAGCCCGGCCGTCTCGGCGTCGATCGCCACGGCCCGGATCATCAGGCCCGCCTTCGTCCGCTCGAGGTAGAACGTCAGCGCCAGGAACACCGCCGCCGTGCCGACGATGACGACCACCCGGTCGGCCGGCATGTCGACACCACCGACGGTCCACACCCGGTCGATGAATGGATGCACGGTCCTCGGGCCGGCCGTGAAGAAGTAGGACAGCCCACTCTCGATGATCTGGATGAGGCCGAGCGAGACGAGGAAGCCGCGGATCGGCGCCACAAGTGTCCGCCGGAACAGCAACCGTTCCAACACGACCGCCAGGACGGCGACCGCGACCATCGCCGCAGCGAACCCGGCGAGAAACCAGATTGCCCCGGCCGGAGCCACCAGGAACAGCACATACGAGCCGACCGTGAGCAGGTCACCGTGGGCGAAGTTCACGATCCGGGTGAGTCCGAAGACCAGGGTCACACCCACCGCCAGCAGTGCGTAGACGCTGGCCGAGCTCAGGGTGTTGAACACCTGCTGTAAAAAGATACTCACCGATGCGTCTCCTCGTTTTAGGAGGGTGGTGCGGGTGGCCAGGCCCGGCGTGCCGGCTCCGTGCCGGCTACCGCCGCACTCAGTTCGGCTGCACGAGGAAGTTGGTGATCTCGCCATCCTTCAACGTGCACATCGACTGTTGGAAGACCGCCGCCCGGTCCTTCATCGTGATCGTGCCGTTGAGTCCGTCGTACGAGATCTTGCCAAAGCTCTCCACGATCCTGGCAGTATCGGTCGTGCTGCCCGCGTCGGCCATTGCCTCGCCGAGCATTCCGAAGAAGTCGTAGTTCCACAGGGCCGCGGAGATGTTCGGATCCGGGTTGGTGACACCGGGCTGCGCGTAGTAGGTCTGCATGAACGCGGCCACGTTCGGCGCGGCGTCGGTCGTGCTCGCACCGGCGAAGGTGTCACCGGTGTAGGTCAGCTCCTTGAGGTACGTCGCCGGCGCATCGCAGCCGAACGTCCACTGGAAGACCTGGGTCGCCACATGCAGCCGCTCGGCCGCGGTCAGCGTGGTCTGCATCCGCTCCGGGCTGGAGTTGTAGACGTAGAGGACGTCCGGGGCCGCCCGCTTGATCTCGGTGAGCTGCCCGGAGGGGTCGCTCTGCCCGGACGGCACGACCTGGGTGCTGACCACCTCCAGGCCGGCCGCCTTCATCAGCTCGGCGATCGGCGGGAACGTCTGGGTGGTGGTCGCCTCCTCGTCTCCGAGCATGGCGACCCGCTTCGCGGTCGGGTACGCCTGCATCAGGCCCTTGACGGCGAGCTGCATCCGCAACGGCAGCGCCGGGACCACCAGCAGGACGTTCCGGTAGTGGTCGAGCTTGTTGGCCACGGCGGAGGCCGAAGCGAAGTAGATGGCACCGTTCGGGTCGGTGATGCCGGCGACGATCGGGCCGAACTGGCCGAGGCCGCCGAAGACGAACCTGTCGCCGTTGTCCTTGACCAGCTTCGTCGCGCACGCCGCGACCTGCGTCTGGTCACTGTTGTCGTCGCACACGTCGAGCTCGAAGGTGTACTTCTTGCCGCCGACGCTGACCCCACCGGCCTTGTTGAACTCGTCGACGGCGACCTGACTGGAGCGGAAGATGGTGTTGCCGTATGCCTGGTAGACGCCACTGCGCTCGGCGATGAAGCCGATCCTGATGACGCTCCCGTCGGAGCCGGACGGATTGTCAGACAAGGCATCGCCGCAGCCGGCGGCGGCCAACACCAGGGCGAGGCCGGCCGCCACGAGCGGCAGGGATCGCGGGTTCTGCAGAGACGGCACGGCCCCTACCTCATTTCCACGGCGATACGGGAGTGGAGCGGCCGCCGCATCCCGGATCGGCAGCGGCGGTACCCGGACGGGATGTCGGGAAATCTAGACCCAAGTTGTCAGACAGTCAATCATTCTGTAGCGGCTCCGAAATGGACTGCGGCCGGTTCGACCGGCGCCTCAGGGAGCCGAACCCCGGTGGGACAACACCTTGGGCCGCACCAGCCGCAGCACCTCGGACAGGGCGACCGTGTCGTCGTCGACGTCGACGAGGACGCCCTGGACCAGTCCACGGGCCCGCTCGGCCAGCTCGACCGCCAGCTCGACACCGACCCGGCGTGCCGCGGCGCCCGAGTGCTCAAGGATGGACAGGATGGCGTCCGGCATGGCGACGTCCGGCACCTCGTGCCGGAGGAACTCCGCCTCCTCGAAGCCGCGGAGCGCGTGGAGGCTGACGAGCACGGGCACCCGGCCGTCCACCGCGGCGGCCAGCCGCTCCAGCCCGTCGACCTCGTAGATCGGCCTGGTGACCAGGAAATGGACGCCGGCCTCGACCTTGGCGCGCGTGCGACGCAGCTCGGCTTCGAGGTCCCGCGCTCCGGAGTTGACCCACGCACCGATCTCGAACGACGTGCGCCCGGCCAGCCGCAGGCCGTTGTGGTCGACTCCGGCGTTGAGCCCCACGAGCAGCTCCACCAGCCCCACGGAGTCGACCTCCCACCGACCATCGGCGTTGGGGTAGTCCCCCACCAGCGCCGGGCTGCCGCTCTCGCAGATGATGCGATGGACCCCGCGGGCATGCGCCCCCAACAGGTTCGCCTGCAGGGCCATGATGGTCTTCCCAACCGTGGAGACGCTGGTGAGAACCGGGATGCCTTCCTGCTGCTGGAACTGGGTGGCGGCGCTCACCGCACTGATCCGCGCCCGCGCTCCCGGTTCGGTCCGGACCGACAGGACGTTGACCCCCGCCCGGCGGACGTCGCTCGCCCGCCGCGCGAGGTCGGCCAGTCGCCGCGCGGGATCGGCGTCATCCCCATCCGTCAACGACAGGTGGCCCCCGACCACGAACCCGGAGTCGCCGAACAGCCCGATGGGTGGCCGGACCTCCGGGGCGGACCGCCGCCGCGCCCGGGTCACCAGGCGGCCCGCCGGCTCCGCCACCACCGCCGAAACGGCGGCGGCCACCGCACGGATGTGCTCGGGCGTCGTACCGCAGCAGCCGCCCACGATGGCCGCACCTGCGGCCACCATCCGCTTCGCGTACCGGGCGAAGTAGTCGACGTCCACCTCGTACTCGAACCGGGAGGAAGCGACCCGGCGCGGCAGCCCGGCGTTCGGCTGGACCGACAAGGGTACGGCTGCGTGCTCAGCAAGCCGTTCCAGCACGGACAACGACCCCTGCGGGCCGAGCGTGCAGTTGACCCCGAGAGCGAGGAGCCGGTCCCCCGCGGCTTCGACGACGGTCGCCGCGATCTCCTCCGGCCCATGGCCGCTGAGGGTCAGCCCGTCCGTCGAGAACGTCGCCTGCGCGACCAGTGGCAGGTCGGTCACCTCGGTCGCGACCTCGATCGCCTCGACAAGCTCATCGAGGTACCCGAACGTCTCCAGCGCGATCAGGTCCACGCCCGCGCCCGCGAGCACACCGATCTGGCTTCGCAGCGCGGCACGGCGTTCGGTGGCGGTGGTCTTGGCGCGTTGCCGCACCGTCACCGCGGGTGAGACCGAGCCGGCGACGAAGACCTGCCGGCCGGCGGCATCGGCCGCGGCCCGCGCGATCGCCACGCCGGCCCGGTTGATGTCGGCCACCGCATCGGAGTAGCCGTGGTTCGCGAGCCGAAGCCGGGAGCCGCCGAACGTATTGGTCTGAAGGATATCGACGCCGGCCTCGACGTAGCTGTCGTGCACGGAGCGCACGAGGCCCGGATCGGACAGGTTGAGCGCGACGAGCGCCTGGTCGAGCGAGTTGCCGGCGGCATGCAGCACGGTACCCATCGCCCCGTCGCAGACCAGCGTCCGCTGGCCGAGGAGCCGCGCGATGGTCCTCACGGCAGGCCACCCAACCCGTTGACGATCTCCAAGGCGACCTGGATCATCAGGCGGTCCCGGTAGGAGGAGAGACGCAGCCCGGTGATCTCCTCCACCCGCCGGATGCGGTACGTGACCGTGTTGGGGTGCAGATGCATCAACACGGCCGTCCGCTTGGGACTGTTGTTCTCCAAGAAGTAGATGGCCATCGTCTTCAGGTACTCGGTCGAGTTGCCGCGCTCATGGGCGAGCAGCCCGCCGAAGATATCGGTCACGAACGCACGCAGGTCGGCCACGTCGGTCACCCGGGACAGCAGCCGCTGGATGCCGAGGTCACGGAAGGCCACGACGCCGCCGAGGCCGGTCATGCGGATCGTCGTGTCCACCGCGAGCCGGGCCTCGGCGTACGAGCGGGCGAAGTCCGCGGTGCCCCGGCACGGTGCCCCGACTCCGACGCTGATCCCGACGCCGGGATAGCGGTCCAGCGCACCGGAGCGACACGACCGCCCCAGCGCCATCAACCGGTCCACGGCCGATGCCTCCGCGCCATCGATCGCCACGATCGCGACCACCTCGGCCTCCCGGCGGGCCACGATGGCGCCGTCCAGCCGGGCCGCCAGAAACCGTTCGACATACGTCCCCACCTGTGCGCGGGTCGCCGCGGTCGCGTCCTTCGCCGACTCCAGCACCGCGGTCATCACCACATGCGGTCGACTGCCATCGATACCGAGGTGGCGCGCCCAGTTGTGCAGCTCGAACTCCGTCCGGTCCCGCGCCAGCAGCAGGGCCTCGACCAGGTCCAGCCGGGCACTCCCCACGGCCGAGGCCACCAGGCGCTGGCGCCCGACGACGATGCCGCAGATCATCGCGGCGTGCTCGGTCACCAGGAGGGTCAGATCCTCGGCCACGGCGGTGTCCGGCCGCGCACCCGTGAAGAGATAGGCGGGTATCTCCTCGCCGACGAGAATCGGCGCCACGACCAGCGCGACGTCGCCCGCCACGGCGGCCGGCAGTGCGATGGCCCGGCGAGCCCGCGCGGACGCGGCGAGGACGGCGGCGAGATCGAGCTCCTTGATCTGCTTGTGGACCTCGGTGGCGGCGTCGGCGGAGGGTCCGGCGCAGGCGTGCACTTCGCGGTCAGCGTCCAGCACCACGACCCCGACGCCCAGCCGTTGGGCGATCAGCGAGATGACCGCCGGCACATCGGTGTCCTGCGTGGCCAGGCCGGACAGCTGCGTGTACAGAGCGACAACGGCGCGCAGCGTCCGGTTCTCCGCCACGGCCCGCTCGCCCTGGGCCGCGTCGGGCGGGGACATAGCCAGACTGTAACGCCGCCACTGGGCGACCACAACGTCTGACAGTCATACAGTCAGTCGGTCCGGCCTCGCGCACTGTGCCAGAGGACAAGCTGGTCGGACGCGACTTGTGTTCGGCGACATTCCGGCCGGCACCGGACCGGCACTAGCCTGACGGGGTACACGGCATCGCAGGCCGAGTCGGAGGTGTGCCGTTGTCTGCCGACCTGCCGGATCGCTCCCCACTGGCTCCCGTGCTGGACGAGCTCGAGCGGATTGCGGCCGCCGCCCGCGGCGCCACCACCTGCCCGCACCACCCGACCGTCGAGGAACTGCAGCGGGAGATCGCCCTCCTTCGGGAGACCGTCGCCCACCTGCGCATGACCAATCTGCGCGTTTCCGAACGGCTGGTGCCGGTCGTCGACCGGGCGCTCGCCGCCGCGGGCGTAACCGTGGTGGAGGAGTCGCGGCAACGGCCGGACGGGGCGTAGCGGCCGCCTGAAGCCTCGTGGGTCGCTCTCACACGAGTGAGCGCCAGCGGCCGCGGCCCGCGAGCGGTGAGGAAACCGAGTTCTACCCGGCACCGCCGCCTCGCCATTGACCCAAGCCCCGTCCGTCCATTGTGGTTGGTCCAGGCGCGACCGATGTGCTCCGGCACAGAATCGCGACACCTACTTTGGCGGCAGGCACGGTGCCAAGCGGCGAGCGCGATTGCGATGCTGACCCGGACAGTCGCCGAGCCGTTGGAGGAATTCGTGAGAACGGATGGACCCCGGCCGACCACACCGCGCCTGTCGGCCCGCGGCAGCTACCGGATCGCACCCTACGTGGCGCCTCGACGGCTACTGCGACGACTCGCCGCGCTCATCGAGGGCCGCGGGTGGCTGCGGCGCCTCTTCGTGTCGGCCGAGCGGGGATCCAAGTGGGCGCTCTATGGCTGTCGCATGTGCGGCCAGTGCGCACTTCCGGCGACCGGATACGCGTGCCCGATGACCTGCCCCAAGCAACTGCGCAACGGCCCCTGCGGGGGCGTGGGCGCGGGCGGGGAGTGCGAGGTCTACCCCGACCGCCCGTGTGTCTGGGTCACCGCGGCCCGCCGGGCCCAGGCCACCGGCCATACCGCGGACCTTGACCGGCTCCAGCGGCCGATCGACCACCGGCTGTGGGACAGCAGCTCCTGGCTGGGTTACTGGCAGGGCAGGGATGCCGACCTGTGGACGGCACCGGCGCCGCAGCGCCCCCAGCTCGTGCTCCTCCCGGTGCTCTCGTCGCCCGGCCAGGCCCATGACTGAGGGACTGCGGGCAACCCTGTCAGCCCACCGGTTCGCCGTGACCGCCGAGGTGGGGCTCCCGCACGGAGCCGACCCGGACGGGCTGACCGCGCGCGTCACGGCGTTGAAGGGCTGGGTCGACGCCGTGAACATCATCGACAACGCCAGCGCCAAGGTCGCCGTCTCCAGCCTGGCCGGAGCCGTCATCGCCCTCCGCGCCGGGGTCGAGCCCGTCATGCAACTGACCTGCCGTGACCGCAACCGGATCGCGTTACAGTCCGACCTGCTCGGCGCCGCCACGCTCGGCATCCCGAACGTCCTGCTGCTCACCGGTGACCACCCGCGCTTCGGTGACCACCCGCAGGCCAAGGCGGTCTTCGACCTGGACAGCATCCAGCTCACCTGGCTGGCCCGCACCATGCGCGACGACGGCCGGCTGCTCTCCGGCCGCCGGCTCGACCCGCCACCGCGGTTCCTCGTCGGTGCGGTCGAGAATCCGTTCGCCCCGCCCATCGACCTGCGCGCCGCCCGGCTGGCCAAGAAGGTGGCGGCGGGCGCCGAATTCGTCCAGACCCAGCTCATCTTCGATGTACCGACCTTCGAACGGTTTCTCCGCGATGTGCGGGACCTGGGAGTCGCCGACCGGGTGGCGATCCTCGCCGGCGTCGGGCCGGTGCGCTCCCTGCGGGCGCTGGAGTTCCTGCAACGCAGCGTGCCGGGTGTCCACATCCCCGACGAGATAGCCAAACGGCTGCGCGGCGTGACCCCGGAACGGGTCGCCGAGGAGGGGGTTCGGCAGTGCATTGAGACCATCGACGCGCTCGCGGGACTGCCGGGGGTCGCCGGCATCCACCTCATGGCCTTCGGCTTCGAACGGGGCATCCCCGAACTGATACAACGCAGCGCGGCCGGCGCCCTCCGGTCGACGCCAAGCAGCGAAAGGGGCGGTGACGGTGCTCATTGACCTGCGACCGACCAACCGCTTGCGCGGTAAGCAACCCATCGACACCAGGGCGGTTCTTGGTCCGGTACTCGACGCCCTCGCCGGCACTGACCTGGACCTCGGCACCGTCCGGGTGGTCTGCGACTGGGTGCAGTACCGGGCCAACTTCCGCACCCCGATCGACCTGCGCACCATTCTGGGCGATGAGCGGCACGGCTCCGGCGACCGGCTCGAGATCGCGCTGGACCTGCGCCAAGCCGCCGCGATCGGGCCCGCTCAGTGCCGATCGCTGGCGGATGCGGTTCTCGCCCGGCACCGCGACACCCCCGACGCGGCGACCGCGGACCTCTACCTCGAACCATGGGGGCCGACCAGCCAGAGCTGTCTATGGGGCTTCAACGCGCTGTACTGGCGGGCGCTGGAGCTGTGGGAGAAGGCGACCGGCCGCCTCTATGAACAGGCGCTGCCGGGCGGCGAGAGCGATGCCCGCAACGTCGCCGCCGCCCGCGAGATGATCACGGACCTGTTCGCCGTCTGGGACGCGCTCGCCGCCCGCAACGCGCTGCCCGAGGAGCTGTATGTCGTCGAGCTCGGCGTCGGCAACGGCCACCAGGCGAAGGTGTGGCTCGACGAGTTCCGCGCCCTCGATCATGCTCGCGGCGGCGGTTACTACCACCGGCTGCACTACCTGCTCTGCGACTACTCGCCGCACGTGCTGGAGATGGCACGCACCACGGTCAACGACCACAGCGGACACGTTTCCGCGGTCGTGCTCGACGCCACCCGGCCGGGCGTGGCCCTGGCCTTCCTGAACTTCAAGGTCTTCCTGGTCTACGTCTCCAACGTCTACGACAACCTGCCCAGCGACGAGGTCGCCCGCATCGGAGGTTCCGCCTATGTCGTGCAGTCGCGGGCCTACCTGCCGGCCGCCACGGCGGCGGAACTCACCGGCGCGCTCGGCGTCTCAGCCGATGGGTTGGCCCGCCTGATCGCACAGTTGCTCAAGCTCGGACCCGAGCTGATGGCCGAGGTCGCCCCGGACGTCTTCGGTGGCCCCGACGACGTCATGCACTTCTGGCAAGCCGTGTGGAACGGCCTGCGGCTGGCCGAACGGTACGCGCCGCTGCACGGGCTGGACCCGTATGAGGTGGCCCCCGGCGTCAGCGGTGAGGCGCTGCGCCCGCTGCTCGAGTCCGGTGAGGACATCAGGATGCACGTGAGCAACGGGGCCGTGGCAAGCTTCGCGGACACGCTGCGCCTGCTGCACCCGTACGGCACGCTGGTGGCGCATGACCTCTTCGTCACCGACGTGGATGCATACCGCCGTTTGTACCGGGGCCCCGGCAAGTACGAGGGATCGGTGGTCAACTGGGTCAACGGTCCGTTGCTCACCGCCATCGGCCGGCGCAACGGTTTTGACGTGACCTACCAGCCGTTCCGGCATCGATCCGGCACCAACATCGTGACGCTGACCGCGCGGGCCAGGGACTGATCATGACCACTCCCGCGCTCCTACCCACCACCGTCATCGGCTCCTACTCCGTGCCCGACTGGCTCGAACGCGCGCGGACCGACTACCACCGCGGGCGGATCAGCTCCGTCCAGTTGGGCTCCATCCACGACGTGTGCGTGAAGGCGGCGCTCAAGGACCAGGAGCTCGCCGGTATCGACATCGTCAGCGACGGCGAGCTGCGCCGGGACAACGACATCGACTACGTGTTGGCCCGGCTGCCCGGCGTACGGATCGCTCCGACCACAAAGGACTCCGCCTACGACTACTTCGACGCGTACGTCGACGCGGCGCTGCCCGAGGACGACCCGCCCGAACTCGGCCTCGCGCGTGACTACGCCTTCGCCTCGGCGCATACGGACCGGCCCGCGAAGTTCTCCTTCACCGGACCGTTCTCGCTCTCCCGCCGCATCCACAACCACGGTTACCGCCAGCCGGCCGACCTGGTCCGGGCCATCGCGCGGCTGCTCAATGCCGAGATGCACGCCCTGGCAGCCGCCGGGGCCACCATCCTGCAGATCGACGAGCCGTTTCTGGCCGGGTACCCCGACGAGGCCGCGCTCGCCGTCGAGGCCGTCAACATCGTGACCGCGGGCGTGAACGCCCAGTGGAGCCTGCACGTGTGCTACGGCAACCGGTACGCGCGGCCGTCCTGGGAGGGCCACTACGACTTCCTGTTCCCGGCCGTGCACAAGGCCGAGGTCGACGTGCTGGCGCTCGAGTTCGCCCGGAAGGGCTACGACGACCTCGACCTCGTCACCCGGGCCGGCTGGGACCGGACGATCGGGCTGGGTGTCATCGACGTGAAGAACACCCGGGTGGAACCGGTCGACCTGATCGTCGCGCGGCTCCGCCGCGCCCTGCGACTGCTGCCACCGGAACGAATCCAGGTGAATCCCGACTGCGGTCTACGCCACCTCCCCACTCCGATCGCCACGGCCAAGCTACAGGTCATGGTGCACGCCACCCGCCTTGTCCGGGACGAGATCGACGCCCACGCGCGCGGCACAGACAGTGGCGCCGCCAACCAGGAGGACAGATCGGAATGAATCAACTCGATACCAATGACTACCTGTTCACGTCGGAGTCGGTGACCGAGGGGCATCCCGACAAGATCGCGGACCAGATCTCCGACGCCGTCCTGGACGCGGTGCTCGCCGCCGACCCGGCTGGCCGGGTCGCCTGCGAGACGCTGGTGACCACCGGACTCGTCGTGCTGGCCGGCGAGATCACGGCGAACGCCGCCATCGACTACGCCCAGGTGGCCCGGAACACCATCTGCGAGATCGGGTACGACCGGCCCGAACTCGGCTTCGACGGGCACAGCTGCGGCGTCATGGTGGCCCTGGACCGGCAGTCTCCGGATATCGCCCAGGGTGTCGACCGATCGATGGAGAGCCGCGAGACGCACGGTGACGACCTGGACCGGGTCGGCGCCGGCGACCAGGGCATGATGTTCGGCTTCGCCACGACCGAGACGCCCGAGTTCATGCCGATGCCCATCGCGCTGGCGCACCGCCTCGCCCACCGGCTCGCCGCCGTCCGTAAGGACGGGACCCTGCCCTACCTGCGGCCGGACGGCAAGACCCAGGTGACGGTCCGCTATCGCGACGGTGTCCCGGTAGCCGTGGAGAAGGTTCTCGTCTCCAGTCAGCACGCCGAATCGGTCACCCGGGAGCAGATCGCCGACGACGTGTGGGAGCACGTCGTCGCGCCGACGATCCCGTCCGAGCTGTACGAGCCGGCGGCGCTGCGGGCCAATCTCTTCGTCAACCCGACCGGGCGGTTCGTGATCGGTGGTCCGGTCGGCGACGCCGGGCTCACCGGACGGAAGATCATCGTGGACACGTACGGCGGATACGCCCGGCACGGCGGCGGCGCTTTCAGCGGCAAGGACGCGTCTAAGGTGGATCGGTCCGCGGCCTACGCGGCGCGCTACGTGGCGAAGAACGTGGCCGCCGCCGGCCTCGCCGACCGGGTCGAGGTCCAGGTTGCCTACGCCATCGGCATGGCCCGGCCGCTGTCCGTGCTGATCGAGACGTTCGGCACCGAAAACGTCGCCCGCAGCACCATCGAGAAGCTGGTGCACGAGCACTTTGACCTGCGGCCGGCGGCCTTCCAGCGTTACCTTGAGCTCGACCGGCCGCGTTACCGTGCCACCGCCGCCTACGGCCACTTCGGTCGGTCGGACAACGCGTTCACGTGGGAGCGCACCGACCGGGCCGCGGCTTTGCGTGATGCCGCTGGGCTACCGGCAAGGGACACGCTCTGATGTCCGTCATCGTCACCGGTTCGGTCGCGACCGACTACCTCATGGCCTTTCCCGGCAACTTCACCGACCAGCTGCTGCCCGAGCACCTCGACTCGCTGTCCCTGTCGTTCCTCGTGGACGACCTCGCGATCCGAAGGGGTGGCGCGGGCGCCAACATCGCATTCAACCTGGGCCTGCTCGGTCTGCGCCCCTGGCTCGTCGCGGCGGTCGGTCAGGACTTCGCCGACTACGACTCCTGGCTGCGCCGGCACGGTGTCGACACCACGTTCCTGCACACCTCGGGCACCCGGCTGACCGCCCGCTTCATCTGCACGACGGACCGCACCCACAAGCAACTCGCCTCCTTCTACAGTGGAGCTATGGCGGAGGCTCGACTCATCGATCTGGCCCCCGCCGTGCGCCAGGCCGGCCCGGGCACCCTCGTGATCATCGGCCCGAACGACCCGGCCGCGATGCTCCGGCACACGGCGCAGTGTCGAGACCGTGGCTACCGATTCGCCGCCGACCCGTCCCAGCAGCTCGCCCGGATGGACGGCGACGACGTACGCCAGCTCGTTGACGGAGCCGAGTACCTGTTCACCAACGAGTACGAACGCGGCCTGCTGGAGCACAAGACCGGGCTCTCCGGGGCGCAGCTGGACGCTCGGGTGGGCGTCAGCGTAACGACGCTTGGTGCCAAGGGAGTGGTGCTGCGCCGCCGGGGCGAGCCCGAAATCCGGGTCGCCGCGGCGCCCCCGCGCACCGAGACGGATCCCACCGGCGTCGGTGACGCGTTCCGCGCCGGGTATCTGGCGGGCGTCGAGTGGGGCGTCGGCGACGAGCGGGCGGCACAGCTCGGCTGCCTCATGGCGACACTGGTGCTGGAGACCGTGGGTACCCAGGAGCACCGCGGCGAGCGGGACGACCTGCTGGCCCGCTTCGCGCAGGCATACGGGGCCGCCGCCGCCGAGGAGATCGCCGATCGCCTCGGCGCGTCGACCGGCCCCGACGGTACCGAGCCTCGGGCCCTGGCGGGCCGGCCGTGACCCCGCGGTCCACGGTCGACGCCGCCCGACTCGCCACGGCCGCGCCGCCCGACCAGCCGAACACCGCACGGATGCTCGTCACCTGCGCCGACCGTCCTGGCATTGTCGCCGCCGTCTCCGGCTTCCTGCACCGGCATGGCGCGAACGTCGTCCAGTCGGATCAGTACTCGACCGACGCGCGCGGTGGTCGGTTCTTCATGCGCACCGTGTTCCAGCACGAGGACCTCGGCGGGGTGTTCGACACGCTGCAGGCGGGCTTCGACCGTGAGGTGGCATCACCGTTCGGCATGTCGTTCCAGCTGCGCCGCAGCACGACACGCCCTCGCATCGCAATATTCGTATCCCGCTATGACCACTGCCTGCTCGACCTGATCTGGCGGTGGCAGCGCGGGCAGTTGCCGGCCGACATCGGCCTGGTCGTCTCTAACCATCCCGACCTGCGCGGCGCGGTCGAGGCGTTCGGCGTCCCGTTCGAGCACGTACCCGTGCGGCCGGGGCATAAGGCGCAGGCCGAGCGGCGCCAGCTGGAACTGTTGCGAGGGCGCTTCGATCTGCTGGTGCTGGCCCGCTACATGCAGATCCTCTCGGCCGACTTCCTGTCCGCCGTCGAGATGCCGGCGGTGAACATCCACCACTCGTTCCTGCCGGCGTTCGCCGGCGCGAAGCCGTACGAGCAGGCGCAGCGCCGCGGGGTCAAGCTCATCGGGGCGACCGCCCACTACGTGACCGAGGACCTCGACGAGGGTCCGATCATCGAGCAGGACGTCATCCGGGTCTCGCATCGCGCGACCGTGCCGGAGCTCACCCGGCTCGGCGCCGACATCGAACGGGCGGTCCTGTCGCGCGCGGTCCACTGGCACTGCACCGATCGCGTGCTGCGAAACGGAACGACCACCGTCATCTTCTGAACCGGCACATCGGGCCGACGGCGAGCACCGTCACCGGCGGTGTGTCTACCCTCGACGGTGGACACACCGCTCGATGAGCCTCACCGTGCCCGCAATCCCGCGCGTGCCTCGGCGAGCGTGACCACGTTCGTGAGCAGCATCGCCCTGGTCATCGGGCCCACCCCGCCGGGGTTGGGCGCCACGTGCCCGGCGACGCCGGCAACATCGGGGTGGACGTCCCCGGCCGGCCGGCCATCGAGCCGACTCACACCGACGTCCAGCACGGCAGCGCCCGCCCGGACCATGTCCGGTGTGACCAGACCCGGCACGCCAGCGGCGGCGATCACGATGTCGGCCCGCCGCACCTCGGCCGCCAGATCGCGGGTACCGGTGTGACACAACGTCACGGTGGCGTTCTCGGCACGCCGGGTCAGCAGCAACCCGAGCGGCCGGCCCACCGTGGTACCGCGGCCGATGACCGTCACCCGGGCACCGGCCAGCGGTACGTCATAGCGGCGGAGCATCTCGACGATGCCGAACGGCGTGCACGGCAGGGGTGCCGGCCGGCCGAGCACGAGTGCCCCGAGGTTGACCGGATGCAGCCCGTCGACGTCTTTGCCCGGATCGACCCGGCCCAGCAGGGCGAACTCGTCCAGCCCGGTCGGTTGCTGGATGAGGAATCCGCTGCAATGGGGATCGGCGTTGAGCTCATCGATCGCCTGCTCGACCTGCATCTGCGTGCTCCCGGCCGGCAGGTCCCGCCGGATGCTGGTGATGCCGACCTCGGCGCAGTCCCGGTGCTTGGCGCCCACATACCACCGGCTGGCGGGGTCGTCGCCCACCAGGATCGTGCCGAGACCCGGAGTTACCCCGGCTCGGGCCAGCGCGGCGATCCGGCCGGCGAGCTCACGCTTGATCGTCGCCAGCATCGCCCGGCCGTCGAGGAACGCCACCACCATCGTGTGTATGGGTCCCGTCAGTAGCGGTAGTGTTCGGGCTTGTACGGGCCCTCGACCGGCACACCGAGGTACTCGGCCTGGACCTTGCTCAGCGATGTCAGCTTCACGCCCAGCGCGTCCAGGTGCAGGCGGGCCACCTTCTCGTCCAGGTGCTTCGGGAGCGTGTAGACGCCGACCGGGTACTGGTCGGTACGGGTGAACAGCTCGACCTGCGCGATCGTCTGGTTCGAGAACGAGTTCGACATCACGAACGACGGATGGCCGGTGGCGTTGCCCAGATTCAGCAGGCGGCCCTCCGAGAGCACGATGATCGAGTGGCCGTCGTCGAAGACCCACTCGTCGACCTGCGGCTTGATGTTCACCTTGCGGACGTCCGGACGGCGGGCCAGGCCGGCCATGTCGATCTCGTTGTCGAAGTGACCGATGTTCCCGACGATGGCCTGGTGCTTCATCCGGGCCATCTGCTCATGGGTGATCACGTTGACGCAGCCGGTGGCGGTCACGATGATGTCCGCGCTCGCCACCACGTCATCCAATGTGGTCACCTGGTAGCCATCCATCGCCGCCTGCAACGCGCAGATCGGGTCGATCTCGGTGATGATGACGCGGGCACCCTGGCCACGCAGCGAGTCGGCGCAGCCCTTACCGACGTCGCCGTAACCGCAGACGACGGCGACCTTACCGCCGATGAGCACGTCCGTGGCCCGGTTAATACCGTCGATGAGCGAGTGCCGGCAGCCGTACTTGTTGTCGAACTTCGACTTCGTGACCGAGTCGTTGACGTTGATGGCGGGAAAGAGCAGCGTCCCGTTGGCCTGCATCTCGTAGAGCCGATGCACGCCCGTCGTGGTCTCCTCGGTCACCCCCTTGATCCCGGCGCCGGCGCGGGTCCAGCGCGTCCTATCCTCCGCCAGCGACCGGCGCAGCACCTGGAGGATGACCGCGTACTCCTCCGAGTCCTGCTCGGTGCTGGCCGGCACCGCGCCCGCCTTCTCGAACTCCACACCCTTGTGCGCGAGCAGGGTGGCATCACCACCGTCATCGAGGATCATGTTCGGGCCGGCGCCGTCGGGCCAGAGCATCATCTGCTCGATGCACCACCAGTATTCGGTCAGCGTCTCGCCCTTCCAGGCGTAGACCGGAACCCCCGAGGGCGCCTCGACCGTCCCCTGCGGACCCGCGACGACCGCGGCCGCCGCGTGGTCCTGGGTGGAAAAGATGTTGCACGAAGCCCAGCGCACCTGGGCCCCGAGCGAAACCAGCGTCTCGATCAGCACCGCGGTCTGGATGGTCATGTGCAGGCTGCCGCTGATCCGCGCCCCGCGCAGCGGCTGCGACTGGGCGTACTCACGCCGCAGCGCCATCAGACCCGGCATCTCGTGCTCGGCGAGTTGGATCTCCTTGCGGCCGAAGGCGGCGAGCGACAGGTCGGCGACCCGGTAGTCGCCCTCGCCCACCGTGCCGGGGCGAGTCGAAAGCGTGCTGGTCATCAGTGGTCCTTCCGGAGGACTACGGTCCGCCCGTCGCGGAACCGAACACCACGGTATCGACCTCAGCGGTGGCGATGCACTGTGCGCGACACCAATATGGATGGTTGCGCCGCGCGGTGCAGGCGAGCCCGGCTACGCCTTCCACAGGCGGGCGCTGGCGAGGGCCGCACCATCGGCCATGGCCCGAAGCTTGGCCCACACGACCTCGGCATGGCCGACCCGGGAACCGATGCCACAGTCCGTGCCCGCCTGGAGGTTCTCCCGGCCGACCACGCCGGCGAAGTTCACGAGGCGCTCCGCGATCAGTTCGGGATGCTCGACCAGGTCCGTGGCGTGGCTGACAACACCGGGCGCCAGGATCTTGCCGTCCGGCAGTTTGACGTCCTCCCAGACGCGCCACTCGTGGGCGTGCCGGACGTTCCCGGCCTCGACCGCATAGGCACCAGCATTGACGGTAACGAGCAGGTCGGCGATGTCGCGGAGGGGGATGTCGTTGGTGTGCGGGCGGTGCCCACTGCCCCAACACGTGTGGAACCGGATCTGCTCGACCGGCAGGCCCTCGATCGCGTGGTTGATCACCTCGACGGCGAAGCGTAGGTAGTCCCGCAACTGCTCTACCGTCCACTCCGGATGGAACTGCCAGGTCGTGGCGAACTCGGGTTCGTCCACCTGCAACACGAGCCCGGCATCGGTGACCGCCCGGTACTCCTCACGCAACGCCTCGGCCACCGCCATCATGTAGGACTCTTCGCTGTCGTAGTGCTCGTTGCGCGCCCCGGCGCCGAGGCTCAGCGGGCCAAGCGCGGCGATGAAACCCTGGGCGTCGGCGCCGACCAGCGCCTCCTTCATCGCCCTTACGTCCTCGGCAATTGCTGCCTGGCCGGTGTAGCGGACCGGCGACGTGCACACGCGCTCGGTGGTGGGCGGCGTCGGCACGTTGCCCGGGGTCGCAAAGCCGGGTCGGACGGGTCCACCGGAACCGGACAGCCACAGGCCAGAGGTGTAGAAGCCGGGGAAGTCCTTGCGGTCGCGAGCGCCGACGCCGTCCCGCTTGGGCGGCCGGTTCGGGTCAACCGGCAGCTGCTCCCACCCCGTCACGCGGGCGTAGATGTAGCCGTGGTAGTTGGAGGCATTGGCGGCCTTCACGAACTCGCCGTCGTTGAGAATGTCGACCCCGCACTCGACCTGCTTCGCGACCACTTCCGCGACGGCACCGGTCACCCGGGCGTCGATCCGCGACCGCGCGGACTCACCCTCGGCGATGAGCGCATCGAGATCGGTGGGGCGCGGCAGATTTCCGCCGTGGGTGGTCAGGATCCTGTCGGTGCTCCGCTTCATGGTGTCGGCTCCTTACTCATGCGGTTATCACGGCGCCGGCCGCGGGGACGGGGTTCGCACGAACTTCTGTATCTGGTGGTCGGCGTGATCGGCCGGGACCAGGCCCGGGGCCACCGCGAACGTGTACGTGACCTCGGCGACGTAAAGGTCGCCGTGCGAGTCGAGGCACAGACCGTGCGGGGCGATCACGTTTCCGGGGGCGTTCTTATCTCCTGTGGATGCGCCCCAGCGGACGCGGACCTCACCGGAGGCGTCCAGGACGCTGATGCGACCGGGCCGGTCGGTGGTGATGTCGTCGACGAAGCCATGGTTGCCCGCCGGCCGCCAGAGCTCGCTGACGAAGACGCGACCGTCGGCGGCGACGGCGAGATCGGTCGGCCGCTGCACGCCCGTCCACTCGCCGATGTAGCCACCGCCGCCGTCGAAGATCTGGATCCGGTCGTTCTCCCGGTCGGCGACGAGCAGCCGCCCGTCGGGGGCGATCGCGATCGCATGGGGAAGGCGGAACTGGCCCGGTCCGGAGCCGACCTCGCCCCACGAGTCCAGCAGCTCCCCGGTGGCGGAGAAGCGATGAATGCGGCCGTTCCCGTACCCGTCCGAGACCAGGATGTCCCCGTTGCCGTCGATGGCGACATCGGTGCATCCGTTGAAGGGTGGCCCGGGATGCCGCACCCGCTCGACGGAGTGCACCCGTACCGGCGCGTCCGGGTCGATGCCCGTGTCGCTGCCGATGCCGGGTGTTCCCAGGGTCATCAGCAGCTCCCCGCGGGGGCTGAACTTGCGCACCGTGTGGTCGAGGTTGTCGACGCAGTAGACGCAGTCCTCACCATCGATCGCTATTCCGTGCGCCATCCGGAACAGGCCGTTGCCGAAGGCGTACTGGAACTCGCCCTCGCGGCTGAAGACCAGTACCTGCGAGTCGTGCCGGACGAACAGGTGCGGTCGGTCGTGCGAGTCGACGGCGACGTCCGCCACGTCACGATGCCGCAACCCGGGCGGTAGCCGCTCCCAGGCCCCGTTGACCCGCAGCCCGAGCGAGGCCGCACTGGTGTGCATCAGCCGGCGCCTCCGGCCTGGGCCGGCAGCCAGCCCCAGGGGTGCGTACCCCAGCGGGGCGCGTATGGCACGCCGGCCCGCACCGTCCGCACCGGCACAAGACCGGTCGTCCCGGTGAACGTCTCCTTCAGAGTGTCGGTGAAGACGAATTCACCGGTGACCACGTCGAGAACGGTGAGATCCGCCTCCCGGCCTACGGCGATGGCCCCCAACGTGTCGCCGAGCCCGATTGCCTTGGCGGCATTGGCGGTTGTCATGCCAACGACCTCGGAGAGGCTGTAGCCGATGGCCATGAACTTGGCCATGCACTCAACAAGGCTGTGGAAGGGCTGGCCGCCAGCGGTCAGGTCGGAGCTGATCGTGTCCGGGACGATGCCGGCGGAGCGCTGCTCGCGGGCGACACGGTGGCCGAAATTGCCCATGCCCAGCGCGGCGTCGAGCACGACTCCACGTTCCCGGGCCGCCGCCAGCAGGGGCGCGACCCGGTCCAGGGCATGGGCCACGCCGCCGACGTTCGGCGTACACAGATGCGTGAGGATATCTCCCCGCTCAAGCGCGTCGAGCAGAGCGACGGTCACCTGCCGCATGCGCTCGGCCGTCTCGGTCGCCCCGAACAGGTCTCCGATGTGCACCATCAGCGGAAGGCTGTGCTCGCGCGCGATGTCCTTGGTGCGGCTGATGGCCTTCTCGCCCTCGGCCAGCACGAGTGGCCCGACCAACCGCAGCTTGATCCCCCGGATCAGACCCGGGTTGGCCGCGATGCAGGCCCGGATCGCCTCGGGGTTGATGTCATCCATCGACGTGATGTCGGCCATGGTCGGCATGGTGTGCGCGTGGCTGCCGACGTTGAGGTAGACGATCACCCGGGTGGTCGACCGCGGCACGACGTGCGCGCCGAGCACGCCGATGTTCGCCACCCCGACCGAACCGGCGTCGAGGACCGTCGTCACACCGGACTCGATGCCGATCGCGTCGGGATCGCAGCACCCCATGCCGACGCCGGGGGTTGTCGCCCCGTGTGCCACGTGGGCATGGATGTCGATGAGACCGGGAATGATGTGCCGGTCGGCTCCCCGCAGGTCCAGTACGGTCCGCGCCCGCGCCACGTCAATCCGCGGCCCGATGGCCGCGATCCGACCGTCACAGATGGCAATGTCGAGATGTTCATCAATGCCTTGCCCGGGATCCAGAACGTGTCCGTTCGTCAGCAGCAGGTCATAGGTCGTGCTCATGACGACTCCTCGCAACCGGGTGGGCGGGACGCTACACCCACCTGGTTCGCAGCCGGCTGATCGTTTCCGTCAGACCGACCGACTTCAACCCGGCCGAGGTCAGGAAGGTGCTTGACCCGGCCGCGTGGACGGAGCAGACTCACCGTACCACGAATTGTCAGACAGTCCGTCGATCCTGTTTCTGGTGGCACGCGCGACCGATGGACGCATTCGCGCCTGGCGCAAGGAGAACGTCGAATGACGATCAGCGATGACACGCGGCTCGTGGACGGCCTCGCCGTGCGCCGGGAGGTCCTCGGAACGGAGATCCAGGAGACCCTGTTACAGGTGGCACCGTACTGCGGCGCCCCGGCGGCGCTGGAGTGCTTCCGGGTCGCCGAACGGGTGCTGGCCGAGCTTGACGCCGCATCCTGAGGGGGTCGACCTGCTCATCGAGATCCTGACAGCCCCTCGCTGTCAACCGCGACGGAGTCCGGACCCGCTCATTGGCCTCATTGGCTCCCGTACCCGCACGGGGTTGGTGCGGGACCTATGCTGAGCACTATGCCAATCGCTGCACCCACACCCGGCCCCGCGGTGGTGATGTGAAGGTGGCCACCGCGAAAGCGACGCCTGGCGGCGGTCGCGCGAACGGCGACACGCCGCCGAATCCGCGTGCGGGCCGTCCGGCGCGTGCGGGCCGTCCGGGCAGCTCGGGGGTGGCCGCGTCGGACTGGAGCATCGGTCCGGTGGGTCGGGTCGCCGCGCCCCTGCGCGACCAGGTCCTCGCCGTGCTGCGGCAGGCGATCCTCACCTTCGAGATCCGGCCGGGGCAGCGGCTGATCGAGCGCAAGCTCGTCGAGGAACTGAACGTCTCCCGGGCCACCGTGCGCGAGGTGCTCACCAAGCTCGCCTCGGAGGGCCTGGTGACGGTCATTCCCCAGCGCGGAGCCATCGTCTCGGTACTCACCCCGGCCGAGGCGACGGACATCTACGAGATGCGCGCCGCGCTCGAGGTGCTCGCCGTGCAGCGTTTCGTCGAGCGGGCATCGCCCGCCCAGGTGCGCGACCTGCGCCGCGCGCTGAATGGATACGAGCGATCGGTTCGATCCAAGCACGACACCACGAAGGAACTGCGGGCCAAGGACGCGTTCTACGAAGCGCTGCTGGCCGGTGCGAGTAGCGCCCCGTTGGCGGAGATGCTGACCATCCTGCAGGGCCGGGTCCAGCTGCTGCGGGCCACGTCGCTCTCGGTCGAGGGTCGGGGGCTCGAGTCGGTCCAGGAGTTGACCGCGATCGTCGAGGCGATCGAGGCGGGCGACGCCAAACGGGCCGCCAGGGCCTGCACCACACACGTGCGCAACGCCGCCCGCACCGGCATCGCCCGGCTCGCCGAGATATCGGACCAACCCTGACCTAGATTGTCAGACCGTCAGATAGGTTTGTGGACCCGGACCCTTGTCCGGGCGGCGATCGGACGGGCAGACTGGCAGCATGCCGCCCGAGTCGACGCCGGTCGGGCTCACCGAGGCCGGACCGGCCCGCCGACCTCCTGACCGCCTGCCCAGCTACGCCGAGCTCGCGCACGCCGATCCACCGCACTCGGCCTGGTCGATTCCCGGTATCGACCCGCGCCTGGGCATGCTGAGCCTCCTCGACGAGGAGGCCGCCGCCAACGCGTTCCGGCTCGTCCGGCGGGGAAAGCAGTTCCGGCTCGACGCCGCCCTCGACCTCTTCGACCCTCCCCTGTTCGGGCGCTCCCGTTTCGTGCACGACGTGGTGGAGCTCGACAACATCTTCGACGAAATCCTGTCTGGCTGGAGCACGCAGGTGTCGAGCAAGTGGGACGGCTTCCGCCACGTGCGCCATCCGGTCGCCGGCTTCTTCGGCGGCCTGGCGGCGGCCGAGCACGGAGTCGGGCACTGGGCCCGCCACGGCATCGTCGGCCGCGGCGTCCTCGTTGACGTCGCGGCCTACCGCGCGTCGGTGGGTCGGCCGCTGCGACCCGACGCCCCCGATCCCATCGAGGTCGAGGATCTCGTCGAGGCGTTGGCGCGCACCGGCACGACCCTGGGCCGCGGGGACGTGCTGCTGGTGCGGACCGGCTGGCTGGACTGGTACCGGACCCTGGACACGGTGGACCGGATCGCGGCGGCGCGGGTCGAGGCCGCGGTCGGCCTGCGGACCTGCGGGAAGATGATCGAGTTCCTGTGGGATCAGCACATCAGTGCTGTGGCCGCGGACAATCCGGCGCTGGAGGTCTGGCCCGCCGGAGCCCTGATCGAGCCGTCGGTACGGGCGGCGGCGCGCACCGACCGCGGCCGGCTCAGCGAGGTGTTCATGCACTTCGCCCTCATCCCGTTGCTCGGCATCCCGATCGGCGAGCTGTGGGACCTCGGGCCGCTCGCCGCTGACTGCGCCGTCGACGGCCGCTACGAGTTCCTGCTCATGTCGGCGCCCATGCCGTCGATGACGGGCGTCGCATCGCCCCCGAACGCCATCGCGGTCAAGTAGGCGACCGGGTCCAATCGATCGTCTCCGCGGGCACGCGTCGCGTCGGTGCGGTCACCGTTTTCCCTTGGTGCGGTTCGCCTACCGCGCGATCCGGTCCGGGTTCCTTCCCGACAGGTCGCCCCCGGGTAGGTAGAGCCTGCGGTCGATCCAAAGCCCCGCGCCGCGCGGAGCGGCAGCAGGCAGGAAGCGACCGGCCGGCGGGCCGTGTCCACCCTTGACAGGGCGACTACCGGCACCTAGATTTGGCCTGACCGTCAGACAATCTGCCGGTCACATGCCGGGGCGAGACGCTACAGCCACTCCCTCGTTTCGACACTGGGGCGACCGTCCTACTTGTAGAGCCAATACTCGACGTATTCACAACGGTCTCGTTCGCACCTCGTCCCGCTTCCTTGCAAGACTCCCAGCCGCCGGCGTTGGCGGGGGAGTCTTGCTTCCCTCTGCCGGTGGTCCACATTGGATGCCGGCCGAGCGTGACGAGAGTGGCAACGTGGCGGCCGGCCGGGAGCTTCGACGCTCCCGCAGTGGGTCTATGCACGGCAGGTCCACACGTGAGCAAAGGGGGCTCTTAATGCGAGAGTCAGCGATACTCGACGCCGATGGCGTCTCGAAGTCATACACGACGAAGGACTCCGGGCCCCACCCCGCGCTGAGTAACGTCTCCCTCACCGTCGCCAAGGGCGAGTTCCTGAGCATCATCGGGCCCAGCGGCTGCGGCAAGACCACGCTGCTCAAGATTTGCGCGGGGCTGCTGGCGCCATCGACCGGCTCCCTGTCGTTCAAGAAGCGGCCGGGGCCGCCCCGCCCCAGATCGATGGGTGTCGTCTTTCAGACGCCGGCCCTCCTACCATGGCGGACCGTGCGGGACAACGTCCTGCTCCCGGCGATCATCCAGCACGCCGACCGGAAAGCGGCTGAAGTACGCGCCGTTGAGCTACTCGAAATGCTGAATCTCGCCGGCACGGCGGATAAGTATCCATTCCAACTGTCGGGCGGTATGCAACAGCGGGTCGCCATCGCTCGCTCCCTGCTCCTCGACCCCGAGATCATCTTCATGGACGAACCATTTGGTGCCCTGGACGCGATGACCAGGGAGAAGCTGAACATCGAGGTACAGAACGTACACGCGCGGACCGGGGCGACCATCATATTCGTAACACACAATATTTCCGAGGCCGTATTTCTGTCCGACCGCATTGTCGCCATGAGCGCGGGTCCGGGCCGAATCAGCAGCATCGTCACCGTCGACCTGCCCAGGCCCCGCACGGCGAACAGCTACGTCCTACCGGAGTTTCGCGAGCAGGAACGGATCGTCAGAGACGTGTTCGACACGGCTGCCACCAGTTGAGGTAGGTGACTCATGAGCCAGACGGCAGTGCACGCCTCCGCAACGGGGCGGGACCCCACAGGCCCGACCGAGGGTGCCCCTCGCCGGAGTCCTCGCCCCCGTTCCTTGCGGGCGGCCCGGCACCTTGTCTACCCGTTGCTGAGCCTTCTGGTGCTCGCTGTGACGCTCGGCGCCTTCGAGATCGCCTCGCGCCAACGGTGGATCTCTCCGTTGATGGTGCCGGCCCCCAGTTCGGTCTGGGAGGCCCTGACCGTCGGTTTCGAGCGCGGAATCTACTGGGATCACCTGCTGTCCACTCTTTCGGCAACGGCCTGGGGCTTTCTTCTCGCCACCGGCCTGGGCATCGGGCTCGGTGGTCTACTCGCCGCCCTGCGCCCGCTGGAACGCGTCCTGTATCCATTCATTGTCGCGTTCCAGTCGACCCCGAAGATCGCCCTTGCGCCGTTAGTCGTGATCTGGCTCGGGTTCGGGGTCACCTCCAAAATCCTCGTCGTTGCGCTGGTTACCTTCTTTCCGATCCTGGTGAACACCATGCAGGGCCTGCGGCTGCGCGACCGGGAACGGCAGGAGCTCATGGTGGCGGTGGGCGCTACCAAGTGGCAGACCTTTCGCTATGTGCGGCTCCCGGGGTCCGTCCCGTTCGTCTTCGCCGGGCTCCACATCGGTGCCATCTTTGCGCTACTGGGAGCGGTCGTAGCCGAGTTTGTCGGCTCGAGTTCCGGACTGGGAGTCCTGCTCAACGCCGAGCGGGCGTCATTCAACGTCCCGGGTGTCTTCGCGGTGCTCCTGATCCTCATGGCACTCGGGATAGCCCTCAATGCCGTGATGAAAGCCTTGGAACGGCGCTTCACATTCTGGTGCCGCGAAGAGGATTCACCGAGCACGTCCATATAGAAGGGTCGCTCAGAGACCTATCGAAGGGCAGTTCAGATGAGATTCAGATCCCTGATTTGCGGAACGGTCCTGATTACCCTGGCGGTGACCAGCGCCGCGTGTAGCTCCGACCCGGAGACGACCGGCGCCGATGGCACCATGCGCATCAACTACACGCACTCGTCAGCGCCGAGTCCTTCCTTTGCCCTCTTCGAATGCGTCGCCGACCGAGCCGGTTTCTGGAAGGATGAGGGACTCGCCGTCACGGTGAACACCATCGACGGCGGTACCGCGGCCATGCAGTCGCTGGTGTCCGGACAGAGCGACATCACCGACACCGGTACGTCATCTCTCCTACCCGCGGTGGCCGCCGGCGGGGAGCTCGTGGCATTCCACTCCCTGGTCACCGGCGCGTTCGTCTATCCGGCCGTGCTCGCGAGCAGCCCCATCACCGAGATGCCGGACCTTGAGGGCAAGCGGGTCGGTGCGCTGAGCCTCGCCTCCGGCGGAATTCCCTTCCTGAAGTCCGTCATGGCCGCGTCCGGCGGTGACCCCGAGAAGCTGAAATTCATTGCTGTTGGCGACGGCGCACCCGCGGTCGCCGCCCTCCAGAATGGCCAGGTCGATGCACTGATATTCGGCGATACGAACTATGCCCTCATGGAGAAGCTGGACGTAGAGCTCCGATACCTCATCAACGACGTGGTCCGCAAGAGCGGATTCGGCGTCGCGTACTCCGCGCGCCGGGACTGGCTGACCGCGAACCGTGATGCGGCGGGCCGCTTCGCCCGCGCCGCGTCCAAGGCGTACGTCTTCGCGAAGGCGAATCCTGAGCTCGCGATGCGCATGTGCTGGGACATCTATCCGGAACTCCTTCCGGCGGGCAAGGACGAAGCGGACGCACTGGAAAGCCAGGTGACCGCGCTCGTGGCCCGCCTGGCATCGAGTGGTCCGGTGGAGGGAAAGATCGGCTTCGCGACCGACGAACAGGTGCAGTCGGTGATCGACCAGCAGGTCATGGCGGACGTCATCAAAGGTGGCAGCGTGACGGTCGCCGACGTGTGGACGGCGGAGGTCAATACGGTGGCCAACGACTTCGATCAGCAGGAAGTGGAGAAGCTGGCCGCTTCCTTCTGCGACGACCATCCGGACAGCTCCAGTTGCGCTGGCTGATACTCCACCGTCGCCGGCTTTAATCCCGGCGGTCATGGGTATGAGGACGGCCACCGCGTTGATCATCGATGGTTTGGGTGAGCAATCGATGATCGCGCGGTGGCCGTACCTCGCTGCCAGCGCTCCTCGCGGCCACGGCCCGTGCTCATGGCGCATGAGGTGTGTGGAGGTCGACGAGCAGGTCGACCTCTGATGACGAGGACTGGGCGTCGGGCGAGGTTGAGGGCGTACTAGACCTGCGGCTCCCGGACCAGCGCCTAGACCGCCTCGGTCGGCGCGTCGATCCCGGTCGCACCGCACCTTCCACGACGTGACCCCGGCCGAGGGGTCAAGCGGCCGACGCGTTGCTGGTCCTCAAGACCGCCGCAGACACCGCCGTTCCCACCGGCAGCTGGGATCGGCCACGGCCACTCGGCGAGCAGACCAGCCTGGTGCGCCAGGCCGCCCTCGACATCATGAGTGCCCTCACCGGCCTTCGCCACCGGCCGAATGCTGCGCGCCACCCTTCACCGCCGGATCGATCGGCTGGGATGTCTGGACCTTGCGCCCGCGGTGCCGGCCCGCAGCGACGACGTCGGAGAGGGCGCACCGGGGATCCAGGTCGGACGCCGCCAAGCCCCGCGCGACACGCGCCCGCTTCCCGGACGGGGCCCGGACCGCCACCCGTCCCACGGGAGGCCCGGTCCCCTTCTCCCGGACGACGACATCGGTCCGCTGTACGGAACATCAGGGTTGGGCGCTCGTCGCGTTGCTACGTTCCGCGGAACCGCGAAAACGCACATGGTCCGAAGTCGGAGAACGCCACGCTCTCCGGAGTCACAGCAGCCGCCCAAACCCATCGATGGCATAGCCATCGAAACCGGTTGGGCTTCTCATTGCCTTTGTCGAAAAGCAGACATATTCCAACTGGAGGTACGGTGCGTAGATCTGTCCTGGCCGGCATCCTGGCAGCCGCGGCCATGCTGGCAACCGCCAGTTGCAGCACCTCGGCGGAGTCGGGGAAGACCGATGGCCAAAAGTCGGAGTTCCCGAGCAAGTCCATCCGCCTGGTCATCCCCTACGCGGCCGGCGGGCCCACCGACCTCGTCGGCCGCGCGGTCGCCAGCTACTGGGAGAAAGAGCTCGGCTGGAAGGTCATCCCGGAGAATAAGCCTGGTGCGGGCGCCGCCATCGGTATGCGCGACATGATCAAGAGCAAGGCCGACGGCCACACCCTGGCCATCACCGGCTCGAACGCGGCCGTCGTCACACCGATTGTCGTCAAGGACGCCGGCTATACCGACAAGGACTTCGTCAACGTCGGCGCCGTCAGTGAATTCCCATACATCATTGCGGTCGGCAAAAAGTCCGGGATCACCAGTCCGGAGGACTTCTTCGCCAAGGTCAAGGAGAAGCCGGGCACGATCTCGCTCGCCGCGCCGTCCGGCACGGGCCAGATCTCGGTGGACATCCAGCACCTCGAGCAGCAGGGCGCAAAGATCAGCATCGTGCCGTTCAACGGCAACAGCGAGGCTATCGCGGCCATGCTGGGCGGCAACGTCCACGGCATCATTCAGGTCGCGTCGAAGGACACCCTCGCCCAGATCTCGTCCGGTGAGGCCATCCCGATGGCCGTCCTCTCGGCGAAGCGTGCGCCCTACCTGCCCGACGTGCCGACCGTCGTCGAACTCGGCTTCGCCGGGATCGACGTCGGGACGTCGTACTTCGGCATCGGTGCGCCCGCGGGGGTGCCCGCCGACGTTCTCGCGACCCTCGAGGAGGCGCTGGAGAAGGCGCTCGCCGACCCGGCCACCCGCCGGGCGATCGGCGAGGAGTTCATCCCGACGACCTTCATCGGCAGCGCGGCGCTTGACGGCCTCTTCGCCAAGCAACGCGAGTATTACGCCCCAGCCATCCAGAAGCTTGTCGAAAACGGCGGCTCATGAAGACCGAGCACGACGCGGGTCCCGGGCGATGGCTGCGGCCGTCTCGAGCCATCGCCCTGGGCCCACTCATCATCGGGGGCTTTGCCATCCCGCAGGGCGCCGCTCTCGGCGTCGGGGGATTCACGAGACCGGGGCCGGGCCTCTACCCCGTCATCGTCGGGGTCGCCCTCGTGATCCTGGCCCTCCCGATCTTCTTCATTGACCACGCCAACGACGTCGAGACCTTCACCCGCGGATCGCTGCGCACCGCTGTCGGAGTGCTCTCGCTCGCGCTGTTCGTACCGCTCTGGCAGCTCGTCGGTCTCACCATCGCCGGCTCGGCGCTCCTCTTCGCGTGGCTGCGGTTCCTCGGTCGCGAACGCGTGCTCGTCGCGGCACTCCTCAGCGTCGCCGTGAGCGCGTGCTTCGCCCTCATCTTCGGAACCTTGCTCGAGGTCCCACTCCCCCACGATCCCCTGGGTATCCCATGACGCCAGTACCGATTTACTGCCACCGGATGGGAGGTTTGGCATGGACCTCAATTCGATCCTCTACGGCTTCGAGGTCGCCCTCCATCCGACCAACCTGATCTTCGTTTTCCTCGGCGTCCTCATCGGAACGGCCATCGGGGTCCTCCCCGGACTCGGCCCGAGCGCGACGATCGCCCTGCTCTTGCCCATCACCTACACGATGGCACCGGAAACCGCGCTCATCATGCTCGCGGGAATCTACTACGGCTCGATGTACGGCGGGACGATCACCTCGGTCCTGCTCAACCTGCCCGGGGAAGCGGCCTCGGTCATCACGACGCTCGACGGCTATCAGATGGCCGTGCGAGGCCGGGCCGGACAGGCGCTCAGCATCGCCGCCATCGGATCGTTCATCGGCGGCATGGTCTCCGTCGCCGCCCTGATCTTCGTCGCCCCGCCACTCGCGGCGCTCGCGATCCGGATCGGTCCACCGGAGTTCGCCGTCCTCACCCTGCTCGGCATCGCCCTCATCACGAGGCTCGGCACGGGCTCGACGTGGAAGAGCCTCGCCGCGGCCGCGTTCGGCCTTCTACTGGGCACGGTCGGCCAGGACATCTTCACCGGCGAACAGCGGCTCATTGGCGGCGTCCTCGAACTCGCCGACGGGTTCGACTTCGTCGTCGTGGCCATCGGCGTATTTGGTATCGGCGAGATTCTCCATAATTGCGAGAACACGGCGGCCGGGGTGGCCATCAGGACCAAGCTGCGCGAGTTCCTGCCGAGCCGCAAGGAGATGAAGACATCGGCCGGACCGATTGCCCGCGGCAGCGCCCTCGGCTTCGGCATCGGTCTGCTGCCCGGTGGCGGTGGTGTCCTCAGCTCGATTATTTCGTATGCCTGGGAGAAGGCCCGGTCCAAGACGCCGGAGCGTTTCGGTCGGGGCGCCATCGAAGGCGTCGCCGGACCGGAGACGGCGAACAACGCGTCATCGACGTCGGCCTTCGTCCCCCTGCTCACCCTCGGCCTGCCGAGCAACGCCGTCCTCGCCCTCCTCTACGGAGCACTCCTCATCCAGGGCATCACGCCGGGGCCGCAGCTCATGCATACCTCCCCGGCCGTCTTCTGGGGCGTCATCGCCTCGATGGCGATCGGCAACGTCTTCCTCATCATCCTTAACCTGCCGCTCGTCGGGGTCTTCACTCAGCTGCTACGCATCCGGATGTCCGTGCTCGGGCCAGCCGCGATTCTCATCTCGCTCATCGGGGCCTACAGCCTCGCCAACCGGCTCTTCGACGTGTGGCTCGTCATCGTCTTCGGTGTCCTCGGCTACCTCATGCGCAAGGGCGGCTTCGACGCCGCACCCTTCGTCATCGCCTTCATCCTCGGGCCGATCATGGAGACGTCCTTCCGGCAGTCGCTCGTCATGTCCGGTGCCGGGATCGGGGTCTACCTGCAACGGCCGGCCGCCCTCGCCATGCTCGTCCTGCTCGTCGCCGTCTTCGCCGCAGCACCGCTGAAGCGGCGTTTCGGCGGACGCCGACGCGCCGCCGGCGACCGACCCGAGCAGCCAGAATCCACCCCCACCTCAAGGTGAAGGAGTCCACCGTGCCCACCGACGCGCCCTCACCACAGGCCCCCGGGCCCGGAGTCGGGCGTCCACTCCAGTTGCGGACCATCGACGACGTGGCGCCCGGATGGCGCAGCCTTCTCGCGCCGGGCGAGGAGCACGTCGTCGCCCGCTACGGGAAGCCACGCGGCCCGGGCAGCCGGCCGGCGCTGCTCGTCATCGACTTCCAGCACTCCTACCTCGGCCGGGATGCCCCCGTCGAGGAGCAACTCGACGAGTTCCCCGCCGGTGCGGGGGCGGCGGCCTGGCGGGCCCTCGAACGGGCCGTGCCCATCGTCGCCGCAGCCCGCGCCGCCCGCGTCCCCGTCATCTCGACGGTGGTTGCGCATGACCCGAGCCAGGGTGGCACGCAGTTCGACGACAAGCGCCACGCCGCAACGGTGCTGATGCAGGGGGCGATCGGCGCCTCGATGCCGGCGATCCTCGCGCCGCAGGAAGATGAGCTCTTCATCGTCAAGGGCTCGGCGAGCGTGTTCCACGGGACGATCCTCGACGCCCACCTCGCCGAGATCGGCGCCGACACCGTCGTGGTCACCGGCCTGTCGACGAGCGGGTGCATCCGGGCCTCGGTCGTCGACGCGGCGGCCCGTGGGCTACGCCCGATCGTCGTCGCCGACGCTGTCGGCGACCGCGTCGGCATCTCCCACCGGGTCGCCCTGCTCGACATGTGGATGAAGTACGCGGACCTCTGCCTCGCGGACGACGCTATCGCCTGGCTCCGCTCCCTGAGCGACGAAGCGATCCCGACGTCACGCCGGCCTCGACCCTAGCCGTACCAACGAAGAACAGGAGCAAGCGTGCCCCGCTTTGACACGGTGATCCGTGACGGGCTCGTTCTGGTTGAGTCACAGGACGATCCGATAACCGCCTCGATCGGGATCAGCTCGGGCGTGGTCACCGCGATCGGCCACGACCTCGACCCCGTGGACGCCGCGGAGGTGATCAACGCTGAGGGCCGACTCGTCCTACCCGGGGCGGTCGACGGCCACTTCCACCTCGGCATTTACCGGAGCATCGAAGAGGACACACAGACCGAGACGGTCACGGCGGCCGTCGGCGGGACGACGAGCATCATCAGCTACTTCCGGACCGGCTCGCACTACCTTGAGCGGAGCGGACCCTACCGGGAGATCTTCCCCGAGGTCCTCGCGGCGACACGGGGCCGGGCCCACGTCGACTTCGGCTATCACCTGGCCCCGATGACCGACACCCACGTCACCGAGATGGACTGGCTCGTCTGCGAGATGGGAGTCAGCAGCTTCAAGTTCTTCTGGTCCTACATCGGGGCCCGGATGGACTCCGAGTCCGAGTCCTACGACGCGGCCTTCGCCTACCGGATCATGGAGAAGGTCGCCACGCTCGATGAGCGACTCGGCGACGCCGGCCGGGTCTCGCTCAGCGTGCACTGCGAGGACGCCGATCTCATCTCACTTTTCCAGCAGCGGGCCGACGGGATCGGACTTGCCCCACTCGGTCGGTACGCCGCGGCGCGGCCGGCGCTCGGCGAGGCGATCAGCATCCTTCGCACAGGTCAGATGGCGGCGGCGACAGGGGCCCCGGTCAACCTCCTCCACCTGTCAAGCGAGGCGGCCGTGACCGCCGTCGGCCAGGCGCGGGCCCTCGTCCCTGGGCACGACATCCGGGCCGAGACGGCCGCGCACTACCTCGTCCTCGCCGGGGCCTTCGGCGAGAGCAACCTCGCGAAGGTCAACCCGCCCATCCGCGGCCAGTCCGACGCCGATGCCCTCTGGGCGGCGGTCGAGGACGGCCGGATCGACTGGCTCGGCAGCGACCACTGCTGCGCGATGAGCGAGCAGAAGGCCGGTGAGGTGTGGGATGCCGTCCCCGGCTTCGGCGGGGCGGCACTCATGTACCCGACCCTCGTCAGCAAGGGCTACCTTGAGCGCGGAATCCCGCTCGGACGCATCGTCGCACTCGCGAGCGCCAACCCGGCCAAGGCCTACGGGTGCTACGGACCGAAGGGCCGGATCGGGATCGGGGCCGACGCCGACATCGTCATCTTCGACCCGGATGCCGACCGCACCCTCGCATCCGAACAGCTCCATTCCGCGCAGGACCACTCCCCCTATGCCGGGATGGATTTGCGGGCGTGGCCGGTCCGCACCCTGCTGCGCGGGAGGACCATCGCCCTCGACGGCCGTCCCGTTGGCGAGCCGACGGGACGGTACCTCCATCGCCCGCTCGGCGCGGCCGTCGCGGCGGCCCCCGGGACGGAGGCCCACGGTGCGTAAGGAAGGCCGCTATCACGTCGTCGACACCGACCGTGCCGACAACTACAAGTACCTGACGGCCAGTGTGGTCCCCCGGCCGATCGCGTGGGTCGCGACGAACGCGCCCGACGGGTCGGCGAACCTCGCGCCGTACTCGTTCTTTACCGTCGCCTCGCCGGAGCCGCCGACGGTTCTCTTCTCGATCGGGGCGCAGGCGCTGAAGCGTTCCGGGGAGGAGAAGGACACCTACACGAACCTCAAACGGGACCGGCGGTTGACAATCAGCCAGGTTGAACGACCGACCGTCGAGCCGATGGTCGGCAGCGCGGCCGAGTTCATCGCCAACACCGACGAGTTTCTCGAGGTCGGCCTCGGCCAGGACCGGATGATGCCGGGCTTCCCGCCGATCGTCGCTGGCTCCTCCGGGGCGCTGTTCTGCGAGTTCCTGGAGTTCATCGCCGTCGGGATCTCCTACCTCGCCCTCTGCGAGGTCAAGCACTATGTCTTCCGCGATGACATCTTTGACGGGCGGCACGTCAATTACGAGAACGTCGACGTCGTGGCCCGCCTCGGCGGTCCGTACTACTCAGCCCTCGGCGACGTCCTCCACCTACCGCGGCTCGAGCCCGACGAGGTCCGCAGCCGCTACCAGCGGGAGTAGATGGCCTGATCCTGAGCGGGCCGCGCGCCCAGCACACCAGCCATACGCCGAGCCGGCTCGCCGGCATCGACAGGAAGATGAGTGACCCACCATGGGATTCGTGAATGAGTTCGCCGCCTGGGCGCATACCAGCTACACCGAGGGATTGTCCGCCTCGATCCGGAGCGACGCGACCTGGCGTGCCCTCGACCTCCTCGGCAACTCACTGGCCGCGGTGAACAGCGAACCGGCCCGGATCGCCCACGCCGTCGCCCGCTCGTGGGGTGACGGCAGCGAGGCGACGGCCATCGGCAGCAATGTGCGCTACCCGGCGGCCGCCGCGGCCTTCGTCAACGGCACCCTCGGGCACGCCCTCGACTTCGACGACACCCACCTGCCGAGCATCGTGCACCCGAGCGCATCGGTCGTCCCGGCCGCGCTGGCCGCCGCCGAGGCGTCCGGTGCGATCGGCGCCCAGGCCCTCGATGCCATGGCTATCGGCGTCGAACTCGCCGTTCGGCTCGGGATGGCCGGCTACGACGTGGAGCGCAACGTCTCGGTCTTCTTCGAGCGGGGCTACCACGCGACGTCGATCTGCGGGGCGATTGGCGCATCCGTCGCCGCCGCGCTCCTTGCGGGCCTCGACGCCGACGGTGTCGCCTCGGCGGCCGGGATCGCGTCGAGCATGGGCGCGGGCATTCTCGAGGCGAACCGCACCGGTGGCACGGTCAAGCGAGTCCACTGTGGTTGGGCCGCGCACGTCGGGGTGTCGGCGGCATCGCTGGCCCGGCACGGCCTGACCGGTCCCCCGACGGTCTTCGAGGGCCGGTTCGGGCTCGTGTCCTCGCACTGCGGCGACGGCATGGACGCGGGGGTCACTGTGGCCGAGCTCGGTACCCGGTGGCACTCGGACCACATCGCCTTCAAGCCGTACCCGTGCAACGTCTTCACCCACGCGATCATCGACGCCGCCGTCGCGCTGCGCGCCGATGGGGTGCGGGCCGAGGACATCAGGGCGATCGAGGTCGGTGGCGCCGAGGCGGCGCTGCGGACGATCGCCCACCCCGCCGAGGAGAAGGCCCGCCCTGAGAGCGGCTACCATGCGGCGTTCAGCGCGCCCTACACCGTCGCCTCCGCCCTCATCGGCGGCGAGGGTCTCGGTCTCTCGCACGGCGACTTCGAGTCCGGGCGGCTCGCGGAGGGCCTCCGGATGGACCTCGCGGCCAAGGTGAGTTGCGTCGTCGACGAGACCTGCGATCGGCTTTTCCCTGCCCAGCTGCCGGCCGTCGTCCGAGTGACGATGACCGATGGCCGGGTCCACGAGCACCGCGTGGACGCGAGCCGGGGCAGCCCGGCCAATCCGCTCAGCGAGGAGGAGTTGCTTACGAAGTTCCGCGGGAACCTTGCCTTCGGAAACCGCGAGAAGGACACGGACGTCATCACCGGGCTCGTCCTCGACCTCGCCTCCGCCCACGGCGTCGCCGGGCTGCTCGCCGCGCTGGGCGGCCCCGGCGATACCGCAGGCGGGGCGCTGGAGGCCGGAGGCGCGACGGGTTCGGAGTCGCGGGCGTGACGGCGCAGTCCCGTCGCCACCCGGACGGTCCGCTCGGCGGCCTCCGCGTCCTCGACGCATCGACGATCATCGCCGGCCCAATCATCGCGCAGATCCTCGGCGACTTCGGCGCCGAGGTCATCAAGATCGAGCACCCTCGCAACGGCGACGGCATGCGCGGCCACGGGCTCCAGAAGGACGGGCAGGGCATCTGGTGGAAGATGATCGCCCGCAACAAGCGGACCGTGGGCCTTTACCTCGGTGACCCGGAGGCGGCTGACGTCTTCCGGCGCCTCGCGGCGACCGCCGACGTGGTCGTTGAGAACTTCCGCCCGGGAACCATGGCGCGGTGGGGGCTCGGGTACGACGTGCTCAGCGCGGCCAACCCACGGCTCATCATGATCCACGTCACCGGCTTCGGGCAGTCCGGACCCTATGCGGACCGCCCCGCGTTCGGAACGCTCGTCGAGTCC
The DNA here is from genome assembly GCF_018397995.1 of Rhizomonospora bruguierae. Classification (GTDB taxonomy): domain Bacteria; phylum Actinomycetota; class Actinomycetes; order Mycobacteriales; family Micromonosporaceae; genus Rhizomonospora; species Rhizomonospora bruguierae. The sequence goes on along the minus strand of NZ_BBQH01000014.1, from coordinate 64,069 downwards.
ATGAGCGGGTTCGCCCACCTGACCGGGCAGCCGGACGGGCCGCCGACCCTGCCGGCCTTCGGGCTCGCGGATTCGATCGCCGGGATCGCCGGAGCCGCCGCCGTGTCGATGGCGCTGTACCACCGGGAACGTTCCGGGCACGGCCAGGAGATCGACCTCGACCTGCTATCCCCGATCATGACGGCCGTCGGCCCGGGCGTCCTCTACGCCGACCAGCTCGGGGTCGACCAGCAGCGGACCGGAAACCGGACGGCCAACAACGCTCCCCGAAACACGTACCGGACGAGCGACGGGCACTGGGTCGCCATCTCGACGAGCGCAACGGCGATCGCCGAGCGGGTCATGGAACTCGTCGGCAGCCCGGAGACGGCCCGCGAACCGTGGTTCGCGACCGGCGGCCAGCGCGCTGAGCACGCGGACGAGCTCGACGACCTCGTCGGACGGTGGATCGGTGAGCGGACCCGGGACGTTGTCCTCGCCGAGTTCGAGCGGGCCGGTGCCGCCGCGGCTGCCGTGTACGCCCCGTCCGAACTCCTCGCCGACCCCCAGGTCGAGGCGCTGCAGCTCATCACCAGCGTTGACGATCCCGACTTCGGGCCGATGCGGATGCAGAACGTCATGTGGCGGATGGGTGGGACACCGGGACGGATCCGCTTCACCGGCCGGCCCCTCGGTGCGGACACCGACGCGGTCCTCACCGACGGGCTCATCGAGGCCGAGGCCGTGGAGGGCCTGCGGGCCCGCGGGGTGGCCCGTTGACCCACGACGCTGGCGATCACGGGGGCCACGGCCGGTCAGGCCCTGCCACGGTCCCCACCCGTCCGCCGCAGGATGTCCTGGGCGGACCGCACGACGGCCACATCGAGCATCCGGCCCTCGTGGTCGACGACCGCTCCGCGGCTCTGCGCCGTCGCCGATGCGAAGGAGGCAATGATCTGCTCGGCCCACGCCACGCGCTCCGCCGTCGGCGTCAGCGCGTCGTTGATGACCGCCACCTGAGCGGGGTGAATCGCCGTGCGGGCGCGAAAACCGAGCCGGACGAGCCGCTCGGTCGAGGCACGCAGGGCCACCACGTCACGGAAATCCGTCGACGACGGCGCGACCGGCGCGAGGAGCCCGGCGGCGGCCGAGGCGGTGACGACGGCCGACCGGGCGAAGAGCAGCTCAGGCTCACCCTCGGAAACGGTGACCCCGAGGTCGGCCCGCAGGTCGACCTCGCCCATCCCAAGCCGGATGACCCGCGGGGCCTCGGCGAGCGCATCGATCCGGCGCAGGGTCCGGGCAGTCTCGACGAGACCGATGACCGGTGTCCGACCCGTCTGCAGTCCGGCCGCGGCCTCGGCGACGGCAAGTGCGTCGTCGAGCTCGGAAGCCCGCTCAACGTCCGCCTTGGGCAGCACGATTCCCGTCAGGGCCGGGCAGACGACCGCGGCGAGCTGACCGGTGAGGTCGGCGTCGTGGGTTCGGACCCACAGCTCGACCCCGGGGTCCACCATCCCGGCCGCGGTCGCGAGGAAGGCACGGGTCACCGCGAGGGCGTCGTCCTTCGCGCTCGGGGCGACGGCGTCCTCGAGGTCGACGATGAGCGCATCCGCACCGCGCCCGGGGGCCCCGGCGAGCATCTGCGCGTTGTCGCCGGGGACGTAGAGGTAGCTGCGAGCCCTCGTGGCGGTCATGAGTTGTTCCTCTCGTTCGGTGGTCGGGGAGGTTGCCGCCTGGAGTCGACGCGGTTTGAACCGTCGATCGCAGGCGTGCATGAGCAGCATCGGAAAGGAAGGGGGTCAGCGAGATGACCAATCACGAGCCCGCGGGCGGCGCCGACGCGCTGGTGGAGGTTGTCGGTCAGGGTGTCAGGGTCATCGACCTCGGACGGCCATACGCCGTTGGCATGCCGAAGTCGCCCAACCACGCGGCCTACACGCACACGCTGCAGCGCCGCCACGGTGATGTGGTCCGGGCCGACGGCGGCTCCGCGGCGAACGACCTGATCGTCCTCGGAACGCACGTCGGGACCCACATCGACGCGCTCGCCCACATCTCCCACAACGGACTGCTCCACGGTGGACACGACGCCGCGGCCGAGCAGATCGGCGGACGTTTCGAACGCGGTGGCGTGCAGGACTTCGCCCCCTTCGTCGGTCGGGCGGTGCTGCTCGACATCCCGGGGCTGCTCGGTGTCGCGGCGTGCCCGGCGGCTTACGCCGTGACGGCCAACGACCTCGCAGCCGCGGCCGCCCGCCAACGGACGCGGATCGGCGCCGGCGACGTCGTCCTCGTAAGGACGGGCTGGGGGTCGCACTGGGACGACCACGACCGCTACATCGGAGCGGCGACGGGCGTGCCGGGGCCGGACGCAGACGCCGCGGAGTGGCTCGCCGGTCGGGAGGTGCGAGCCGCCGGGTCCGACACGATCGCCTTCGAGCACATCCCTGCGGGCGTCGGTCACGCGAGCCTTCCGGTGCACCGGATCCTCCTGGTGGACAACGGGATCAACATCATCGAAACGCTCGACCTCGATCGGCTCGCGGCCGAGCGCGTCTACGAGTTCGTCCTCGTTCTCTCGCCACTGCACCTCACCGGTGCGACGGGAGCCCCGGTCCGGCCGCTCGCCCTCACCTCGGCCCGCTGAGCCCCGGTCGGCCCCGACCGGAACGGGCCCGGCGCGGCGGGCGTCGCTCGCATCCGAGGCCCGTCAGTCGACGGCGAGGACGGCGGTGCAGTTCGTTGACAGAACACCGCCTTCCCCATGAAGAAGGGCCAGTTCCGGGCTCGGCACCTGGTTGACGGCCTCGCCACGGAACTGGCGGACCGCCTCGGTGATGTGCTGAATGCCGGCCGCGGACCCGCAGTGGCCGTGCGAGAGCAGTCCGCCGTGCATGTTGACCGGGGTCGGACCATCGAGGCGGAGGCCGCCCTCGGCGACGAAGGCCGGGGCCTGGCCCGGGGGGCAGAAGCCGATCTCCTCGAGCTGGAGGGCGACGGCGATCGAGTAGCTGTCGTAGAGCATGGCGAAGTCGATGTCGGCCGGGCTGACGCTCGCGGCGGTGAGGGCCCGGCCGGAGGACACGGAGCAGCCGGTCCGGTCAAGCGTGGTGGCGTATGCGACGCTGTCGTGCGTCGTCCCGCGGCCGCTGCCGAGCAGCCGGCCGCGGACCCGCCCGTTCGCCGCGATCGACGGCCGCCCAACGATGACGGCCCCGCCGCCGTCGGAGACACTCGGGCACTCGAGGAGGCGCAGCGGGGTGCTGATCGGGCGGGACGCGACGACCTCGTCGACGGTCAGCGGCTCACGGTGCCGGGCCCCGGGGTGAGTCATCGCATAGCGCCGCAGTTCGACGGGTATCGACGCGAGGTCGTCCCGGCCGAGGCCGTAGGTTCGCAGGTACGCGTCGGCCATGAGGGCGTAGGCGGAGACCGTCGTCATCCCGAACGGCTGCTCCCAGACGGCGTGACGCATCCCGGCGAAGGCGGCGAGCGTGCGGCTCGGGTCCTGCCCCGTCCGGACGGTGTCGACCGAGAGAACGAGGACGGCCTGACACCGGCCGGACTCGACGAGGTCGAAGGCGGTGACGAGGGCCGAGAGTGGCGCGGCCCCACCGTTCTTCACGGTCTCACAGACCGTCAGCCGCTCGGAGAGCCCGAGGTACTCGGCGACCGCGACGGCATGGCGCGCGGCGCCACCGACCATCGGCTCGGTGCAGAGGATGCCGTCGAGCACGCCGATGTCGAGGGCGGCGTCCATGAGCGCACCCGCCGTGCTCTGGCCGATGAGGTCCCACGTCGTGAGCGGCGCGAGCTTGCCGATCTCGGTGTCGTGAATCCCGAGAATGCGGGCCTCATGCACCGGCGCCACCTCGCGCTCCGCAGTCGGCCGGGTCGAGGCGGAACACCGGCAGGGCCCCGTTCGGGCCCTGGACGAAGGTCAGGCTCGCGCACTGCCCGTCCGCCAGGGTCGTGTCGTCCGGGACGGCGACGAGGTTGCTGACGATCCGGGCCCCGTCGCGCAGCGCGATGACCGCCACCCAGTACGGCAGGGCGTCCTTGAGGTGCGGGTACGTCGTCGTGTGGACCCGGGTGGCCGCGACGACGTGGCCGTGCCCGTCGCCATCCGTCCAGTCGAGGTCGTCCGGCGAGCCGCACGACCGACAGAGCGGCCCGGGTGGCTGCTGGAGGGTTTCGCAGCGGGTACACCGTTGCAGGAGAAGTGTCCCGGCCCGCGCCGCATCCCACCAGGTTCGAGCGGCCTCATCCGCCGCGGGCGTCACGGCTACCACAGCGAGCGCGCCACTTTGATGTTCCTGGGGACGCCGAGCGGCCACGTCACCCCGTCCCGGTCGAGTTCGGCGACCTCGTCGGCCGACATCCCGAGCAAACCACGGAGGACGTGGTCGTTGCCCTCGCCGAGGAGCGGCCACTGGGGCGCGACGGGGACGGCGCCGTCACCGGACCGGACTGGTACACCTTCGAACCGGCGCCGACCGAGGAGCGGGTGCTCCAGCTCGGGGTAGATGTCACGGTGGCGGAGCTGCTCGTCGCGCTCAGCGAGGTCCTCATTGGACTGCACCGCGCCGCAGCGGATACCGGCACGTTGTAGGAGGCGCATGAGCTCGTACTTGTCATACGTCGCCGTCCATGCGCCGATGTGCTCGTCGATGTCGTCCTGCCGGGCCAGCCGGCCGTCAAGCCGGGCGAGGGCGGGGTCAGTGGCCCAGGCCGGGCGGCCCATCACGTCGACGAGTCGGATCCATTCGTCGTCGGAGAGAACAGTGATGACGCAGTAGTCGTTGTGGCCACCACCGGCCGTGCGGTAGCTGTTGTACGGCACCCCGTGGTCGCCGCGGTAGCCGTGGACGACGCCCTCGCCCTCGGCGAGGGCGACCGCCCGGTTACCGGGCGGGAAGTGGGCACCGCCGAGGGATCGCCCGTTTGCCGTCACGTCGAGGAACGACGGCCCGGTGAGGCCGATGCCGGCCTCGGTCTGGCTGACGTCGACATACTGCCCGACCCCGGTCCGCTCACGCTCGTTGAGCGCGGCGAGGACGGCGACGGTGGCGAGGGAGCCGCCCATCGTGTCCAGGTAGGACCAGCCCCACCCTGCGGGCGGATGCCCGGGCATTCCGGAGATCGCCGTGATGCCGGTCAGCGCCTGCGCGGTCGGGCCCCACGCCTCGTAGCGCTCATACGGGCCGGAGTGGCCGAATCCGGATGCGCTGACGTAGATGATCGCCGGGTTGATCTCGGCGAGTTCCTCGTAGCCGAGGCCCCAGTCCCGGAACACCCGGGACGAGAAGGACTCGGCGACGACGTCGGCCCGGGCGACGAGCCGCCGCACGATCTCCCGGCCCCGCTCGCTCTTCGCGTCAAGCGTGAGGCTGCGCTTGCCGATGTTGAGGTTGTTGAAGAACGGCCCGTTGTCCAGGCCCGGGTCCGTCTCGCCCGCGGCATACATGACCTTCCGCATCGGATCGGGGTTGCGCGGCCATTCGACCTTGATGACCTCGGCGCCGAAGCTCGCGAGGTTGCGGGTCATCGTCGGCCCGAGGACGCTCCACGTGAAGTCAAGCACCAGGAAGCCGCTCAGGGACCCGGCCAGGCTCGCGGGCGAATCGGGCGTCTGGGTGGTCACGCGTTCCCTCCCTTGGCGACGAGCGCGGCGGGATGTGCCGGCGCTTCGGGATGGGGGAGCGAGGGGGCGTGGCCGGTGAGCGACCACGGGGTCCGGGACAGCTTGTACGGCGCGCCCGGGTAGCTGAACGTCGCGTCTGGCTCGGGGCGGGCAACCATCACGAAGGCCTCCCGGTCGATGAAGTGCGGATCGGCGAGGAGGTCCCACGTCGCGCCGACCGGTGCCCACGGCAGCCGTCGGGCCTGCCCCTCGTGGAAGACGTAGTCCGAGTCCTGACGGGCACAGAACTCGGCGATGACGGGGATGATCTCGTCGAGCAGCGCGGTCCGCTGGTCCCTCGTCGCGTACCGGGGGTCCCGAAGGTTACCCGCGCAACCGTGCTCGTCGAACCAGTCGACCATCGCGGCGAACCGGTCGTCAGTCAGGTAGAGCGGCAGGCACGAGACGTACCGGCCGTCCCGGCAGAGGTGGTTCCACGCCGACGTGTCGTACGGGCGGGCGTGCCGGCCGGTCTGGCGCCGAGGAGTCGTGCGCTGGTACTCCCAGTAGGTGAAGGCCATCTCCGTCGACAGGGCCACACAGTCGTGGGCGGAGACGTCGAGGGGTGCAGCTGCGCCCGTCCGCGACCGGCCGAGGAGCGCGACGAGGACCCCCATGGCGATGTTGACACCGGTCATGTGGTGGCTTTGACTGCCGGACGGCGCGACCGGGTGCGCGGTCGGGTCGTCGTAGCCGCACGACGCCATGATGCCCCCGACGGCAAGCTGCACGAGGTCGCTGGACCGGTATCCGGCCCACGGGCCGTCGTCGCCGAACGGTGTGATGCGGCAGTAGACGATTCCCTGGCCGAGCGCCTCCGCGCCGGTGCCGGCCAGGCCGAGCATCGCGGGCAGCGGCGCATCGCCACCGTCGAGGACGACGGTGGCCCCTGGCAAAAGCGCCTGCAGCCGCTCACGGCCCTGCGCGGTGGTGACATCGCAGACGACGGACTCCTTGGACGTGTTGTAGTACCAGAAGTGGATACTCGAGTCCGGGTCGGACGCGTCACCCTGGAACGGCGGTTGGTGCCGAGAGCGGGCGCCATCCGGGGGCTCGATCTTGACGACCCTGGCCCCGAGGTCCGCGAGGAGCTTTCCCGCATACTCGACGCCCGTCACGTCGCCGATTTCGAGCACGACAGCATCGTCGAGTGCGCGCAACATTCCTCCAGAACCGTGTGGCGTCACCGCATGGAGCATGACGAGGACATCAAGTCCTCACGCTATCGACGAGCCCTCGGCCGGGGCGGTGAGTTCCTCGGGGCGGAACATTATCCGGGAGCGGAGTCGCCTTCGTGAGCGACCGGCCTGATCGTCCGCGCCCGGTCGCTCTGCTCGGCCAGTTCCTGCCCGATGATTCGGGCCGCGCCTTTGACGATTTCGCCGAACTCCCTGGCGCGCGCCGGGTCGTACCGGCTGATCGGGAAGCAGATCGACACGGCGCCGAAGACACCGCCGCCGGGCTGGCGGACGGCCGCGGCGACGCCGGCGCCATCGCGGTCGCGCTCGCCGAAGCTGACGGCGAACCCTCGGCGGCGGATGTGCCGCAGCTCGACCTTGAGGCGGGCGATGTCGGTCGCGGTCCGCGGCGTCAGCCGGGCGAGCGGCATGGCGAGAAGGGCCTCCGATTCCTCGGTCGTGTGGGCCGCGAGGATGCTCTTCGACGACGCCCCGGCGTGGAGCGGGTACGGCACGCCGATCCGGACCTCGAACGCCGTTGACCGGTCAGGGACGACCTGGTCGACGTAGACCCGGCCACGCCCTTGGAGCGCCGAGAACGTCGACGTCTCGTTGCTGAGGGCCGAGATCCGCTCGAGTTCGCTGCGAACGAAACCTTGGATGTCGATCTTGCGCAGGGCTGCGAGACCGACGGTGAACGCGCCCGGACCGAGGGAGTAGCGCCGGGTGTTCTCGTTGTACTTGGCGAATCTCGCTTCGACGAGGCCGCGAAGGAGCCGGTGGACAACAGTCTTCGGCAAGGAGAGCCGGCGTGCGAGATCGGTCACGCCGAGCTCGAGGTCGTCGGTCGCCGCCAGCGCATAGATGACGCTGAGGGCTCGCTGAAGACCGTTGTGCTGGGCGTCGCGGCCGGCGCTCTCAGTCATATTTCTACCTCGACCATATTTCTACCTCGACTGGAGTCGGTGGCTAGGTAGACTCATAGTGGTGATACAGGCACAGAGCGTGTTCAAACACGGTACTCCGAGGTCCGGGTATTCCAGGCCCGGCCGTCACGCTCACCGGCGGACGGAGGACTCGATTCTCTTGATCATGGTCGGGATGATGCCAAGCCGGACGCACGAGGGCAAGGAGCAACGCCACGGCCCGGTCCGACGAGCCGCGCAGGGGATTCGCGACACGCCACCGCCGAGGAGCGCTCCACCGAGGCCAGCATCGGGGTCCGGATCGGGCACGCGTCTCCTACGCCGGTGGTCCGTGCGTTCCTCGTAGCACCAGGGTCGGGGCGAGCACGTCGTGCCCGGCGACGCGCCCGCCCCGCAGTTGCGCCAGCAGGAGGTCGACGGCCCGACGGCCGAGCGCGTCAAGGTCGCAGTGCACCGTCGTGAGGTTGATGACCGGCCAGGAGGACAGCGCGATGTCGTCGAAGCCGACGACGGTGAGCGCGCCCGGGACATCGACACCCAGCTCCCGAGCCGCGGACAGGGCGCCGAACGCGAGCACGTCGTTGCCGCAGACGATCGCCGTCGGCGGCTCGTCGCGCTGGAGGAGTTCCCGGGTCGCGGCACGCCCCGAGTCGTGGTCGAACGGGACCTGCCGGACCAGTCCGGCGTGGATTCTCAGCCCGTGCTCCCGCAGGCCGCGTCTGAGCCCGAGCGCCCGGTCGCGCCCGGTGCTGGTGTCGTCCGGTCCCTCGATGGAGGCGATGCGCCGATGGCCCAGGGTGGCCACGAACCGGCCAACGGCCGCGCCGCCGGCCGGGTTGTCCATGGCGACGCTGGGCGATTCGGGTTCGTCGAGGACGCGGTTCGCCAGCACGTGGGGAACTGCCCGGCGCGCGAGTTCGCGCGCGACGGTTGAGCCCCGGCGTGCCGTGGTGAGCACGACACCGTCGAACGAGCCGTCGGCGAGCACCTCCCCGGCCAGGTCACCGTCGCCGTCGGTGACCACCACGGTGGCGTAGCCGTTGCGCTCCAGCGCGCCCCGCAACGGTTCGAGCAGTTGCGGGTAGAACGGGTTGGTCAGCGCCTCCGAGACCACCGCGACCCGCCGGGTCGTCCGCGTGGACAGGGCTCGCCCCTGGTCGTGCGGGATGTAGGCCAGCTGGCGGGCGGCCGCCCGGACGCGTTCCTTCGTTTGCGGGCTGACGCTCGGGAGGTCGCGCAGGGCGCGCGAAACTGTCGGCTGGCTGACGCCCGCGAGGCGAGCGACATCGAAGCTGGTGACTTTGGGCACCGCACACCATCCCTGGATCGCTTGACAAGCATACGTATGCAGACCACGGTGACGAGCACCGGCACCCACCAGGCAGGAAGGGCCCCACCGCATGCGTCGCTATCTCAAAACCGGGTCGGGCAGCAGCGCGGACGCCGCCGCGCAGGAACGGGTCAGGACCACCGTGAGCGCCGTGATCGGCGACGTTCGGGCCCACGGCGACGCGGCCGTCCGCGCCTACTCCGAGCAATTCGACGGCTGGTCGCCCGACAGCTTCCGCCTCCGGCCGGAGGAGATCGACAAGATCGTGTCCTCGCTTCCCGCCGAGACGATCGCGGACCTGAAGGCGGTTCAGGCACGCGTGCGGCGCTTCGCCGAGCACCAGCGCGCGTCGCTGACCGACTTCGAGGTCGAAACCGAGCCGGGTGTCTTCCTGGGCCAGAAGAACATTCCGGTAGCGGCCGTCGGCGCCTACGTTCCCGGCGGCCGCTATCCCTTGACGGCCTCCGCGCACATGACGGTTCTGACCGCGAAGGTCGCCGGGGTGCCGCACGTCACGGCGTGCACGCCCCCGATCCGGGGCGAAATCCCGGCGGCCACCGTCGCCGCTCTCACGCTGGCCGGCGCGGACGAGATCTACCTTCTCGGCGGCACGCAGGCGGTGGCCGCGATGGCGCTGGGCACCGAGTCCATCCGCAAAGTCGACCTCTTGGCCGGTCCCGGGAACGCGTACGTCGCCGAGGCCAAGCGGCAGTTGTTCGGGGAGGTGGGCATCGACCTCTTCGCCGGCCCGACGGAAATCCTCGTGATCGCCGACGAGCGGGCCGATCCGCTCGTCGTGGCGGTCGACCTCCTCAGCCAGGCGGAGCACGGCCCGGACTCCCCCGCGGTTCTGATCACGACCGCGGAGGACCTCGCGCGGCGGGTGATCGAACTGGTCGAGGAGATCCTTCCGGGCATGCCGACCGCCGACTTCGCGGGGCCGGCGTGGCGGGACCACGGCGAGGTCGTCGTCGTGGACGATCTCGACGAGGCGTGGGCGCTGGCCGACGAGTACGCCTTCGAGCATGTCGAGATCCTCACGGCCGAGCCGCGCGTCGCGCTGGAGCGCATGCGGAACTACGGGGCGCTGTTCCTCGGGGACAAGACCTGCGTCAGCTACGGCGACAAGGTCATCGGCACCAACCACACCCTCCCGACCCGCGGCGCCGCGCGGTACACCGGTGGCCTCTGGGTCGGCAAGTACCTGAAGACCGTGACGTACCAGGAGGTCACCGAGGCCGACGCGAGCGCGGCCCTCGGCCGGCTCTGCGGTCGGGTTTCCCGGGTGGAGAGCTTCGAGGGCCACGCCCGGTCCGGCGACCTGCGCGCCCACCTCCACGGTGGCGACCCGGCGGCCTGGGTGCCGGTGCGGTGACGCGCCCGCCGGCGAGTATCACCCGGCAAGGCTCAGAGCCGGCCCCCGGTGTGGTGCAGGATCTCCCGCACCCGCTCTTTCGCGAGCGCGCAGTAATCGCGCAACGCCGCCTTGGCCGCCTCGGCGTCCCGGTGTTCAAACGCCTCGGTGATGCGGCGCTGGACGTCCACGAACGCCTGCGAGGTCACCGGAGTGGACCCGAAGCTCCGGGTCATGACGGTCTTGATCGACAGCCCGCCGAAGGTGGCGGTGAGCAGCGGGTTCTCCGCGAGGTCCACGATCCACTCGTGGAAGCGGTAATTCGCGTCCAAGTAGGCACCGAAGTCGACGAACCGGTCTCCGACCAGGAGCACGACCATGGCCTCGAAGCGGCGGCGCAGCTCCCGCAGGGACGCCTCCGACGCCTTGTCGACGACCTGCTCGACCACCCCGAGCTGGATGGCGAGGCGCGCGTCGAACGTGGCGTCCGAGGTGCGCGCGTCGAAGGGGTTCACCACGTAGCCGAGTTCGGGGTCGCGGCGCACGAGGCCGTCGGCGGCCAGCCGGGTGAGCGCGTAGAAGGCCGCGGACTTGTCGACGTCGAGCGCCCGGGCGATGTCCTCCAACACGACGACGTCGTCGGCCCCGTAGATGCGGTTCAGCACCTGCTCCCGCGCCCGTTTGTAGACGTCGTCGTCACGCGCGAACTCGAACCTGCCGAAGTCGCCACGGTAGTACGTGAGCGGGTGCCCCACCCGGGCCGAGGCGCTGCGCACCTGCCCGATGAAGATGACGTGCGTTCCGCCGGCGATCTCCTCGACCACCTCGCACTCGAGGTAGGCCAGGGCGTCCAGGATCAGCGGCATGCCGAGTTCGCCGGCACGCACCTGGATGCCGCGGAACTTGTTGCGGCTGCGGGTCGCGAACTGCTCGGCGATGTCGCCCTGCCCCTCGCCGAGGACGTTCACCCCGAAGGAACCGGAGCGGGAGATTCCGCCCGCGGTCGGGACGGCCCGGTTCACACACGCCAGCATCATCGGAGGGTCCACCGACAACGAGGTCACCGAGCTGGCCGTCATGCCGTACACGCTCTCGCCGTCCCGGGCCGTGAGCACGGTGACCCCGCTCGCGAGATGGCTGACGACGTGCCTGAACCGCGTCGAGTCGACGGCCAGGGCCGTCGTTGATCCGTCGGCGTCCATGCGTCCATTCAAGCCGGTGCGCCGCACGGGTTCACTAGCGTCCGGCGTGAGTTTCCGGACGAAACGGTGGCGCTGCCCGTGATGCGGGATCCGGCCGTTACCGCCGGACTCACGTAAACGCACAACATGCCGGCCCGAATTCACGCGGCACGGCACTCACTTGGGTGCAACCGGCCGCTTAACTCGGAGCCATGCTGAACGTGGCCGTGATCGGACTGGGCTGGTGGGGTCGCAAGATGGTTGCCGATCTGCGGGCCAGCGACTCCGTGCGGGTCGTACTCGGCGTGGACCCGACGCCGGCGGGCCGGGCCGCCGCGGCCGCCCTGGGCGTCCCGGTGAGCAGCGACCTCGGTGCGGCGCTTCGGGACGCCAGCGTGGAAGCGGTCGTGCTGTGCAGCCCGCACGCCGTGCACGCGGCGCAGATCATCGCCTCCGCCGCGGCGGGCCGGCACGTCTTCTGCGAGAAGCCGCTGGCGACGACGCGTGCGGAGGCCAGCCGGGCCGTCACGGCGTGCCAGGAGGCGGGGGTGGTGCTCGGTGTCGGACACGAGCGCCGCTTCGAGCCCCCCGTGATGCGCCTGAGGGACCTGTGCGCGGCGCGGGCGATCGGCCAACCGCTGGTGTTCGAGGGCAACTTCAGCCAGAACAAGTTCCTCGCGCTGCCGCGCGACAACTGGCGTCTTTCGGCCGAGGCGGCTCCGGTCGGCCCCCTCTCCGCCACGGGTATCCATCTCGTGGACCTTGCCGTGGCGGTGCTCGGTCGGCCCTGTCAGGTCCTGGCCACCCTGTCCAATCGGGCCACCGGCTTCGCCAACGGTGACACGCTCACCATCCACCTGGGCTTCGATGGTGGGCGGACGGCCCTGATCACGGCCTGCCTGACGACGCCGTTCCTGGGCCGCGTGTGCGTCATCGGGTCGCGGGGATGGGCCGAGATCCGGGACCGCGAACATCCCGAGGACCCGCAGGGCTGGGACATGACGGTCGCGCTCGACGGGAGTGCGCCCGCGACGACGAAGCATCCGCCGCACCCCGCGGTCCGTTCGAACGTGGAGGCGTTCGCCGCGGCGGTCCGCGGAACGGCCCCCTACCCCGTTGCGGCCCACGAGATGCTGGCCACCGCGGCGGCGTTCGAGGCCATCACGCGCTCAGTGAGGAGTCACCGTGTTGAGCCGATCAATTACTGAGCGTGACTACCGCGGTAAACGGTCTGACGTTACGCTCGCGCATGTGAGAGAGGGTCCAGCGCTGGTACGGCCGATCAAGGGGATCGCCGCCGGACATCGCAACCCGGCCGCGGATGCCGCCGCGCCGCACCCCCTCGGGTCACCCCGGGCAGCCGTCGACATCCCCGAGGTGGTTCAGGCCACGGCCGAGGCGCTCGACACGGCCGGCCTGGCCGAGTACGTCTTCCAGCGCTGCCGGGATCTCATCTTCTCCGCCCACGTCCACGACTCCGACTTCCTCCAGAGCCTGCGGGCGAGCATCAACCAGAACGTCACCGGGCTGCGCGACGTGATCACCGGTCGGGTGACGATGGACGAACTCCAGCTCGATGACGTCCACCGCTTCGCGCACGTGCAGGCGATGCTGCGGATCCCGCAGCGCCTCCTGCAACGCTCCTACCGGGTGGCCTTCTACACCCAGTGGGAGGCGTGGAGCGACGCGCTGCGGCAGCACCTCGTCACCACCCAGCTCCCCCTCGACGCCGCGCTGAGCGCCCTACACGCGCTCACCGAGACCGTGCTGCATTACCAGGACCACGTGGCCTCCCAGGTCGCGGACATCCACACCCGCGAGTCCGACGCGCTCAGCCAGTCTCGGGTACACATCCGGCACAGCCTCGTCAAGACGCTGCTGGAGGACGACAGCGCGCAGCTGAGCCCGGCGGATTTGGCGGTCCTCGACTACCCGTTGGAGCACCATCACGTGGCCGTGCTGCTGCCGGAGGTCTCCGAAGCGCTGGCGACGCGGATCGCCGGCGGGATCCGGCAGGCGACCGGGGCGCACGGGACCCTTGCCTACCCGCTGTCGCTGTCCAGCTCGATGCTGTGGATCAGCCGGGTCGAGTCCTGGCGGCCGGCGATCGCCGCGCGCCTCGACAACGTCCTGCACCGGCTCGGCGTGCTCGCCGCCATCAGCCAGCCGCAGCGGGGCCCCGAGGGCTTCCGGCGCTGCTTCGAGCAGGCCGTCCAGACCGACGAGGTCCGCGCGGCCTGGCTGCACAGTGACCCGCACGGCGCCCCGGCGGTGGTGCGGTACGCCGACGTGGGCCTGGAGGCCCTGGTGCTCCAGGACCACGAGATGGCGCACAACTTCGTGCTGGCCGAGCTGGGCGACCTGGCGGCGGACACCAGCGAGGCGCAGAAGCTGCGCGACACGCTCGAAGCGTCCTTCCGGCTCGGCAGCCACGTCGCGACGGCGGAGCACCTGGGACTGCACGAGCACACCATCCGAAACAGGCTGCAACGCGCCGAGGAGATCCTCGGCCGGCCCCTGCCCGAGCGCCGTACCGAGCTTCAGGTGGCGCTGCGCATGTTTCGGCTGCTCAACGCCCAGCCCGCCGGAGTCACGCCGCTGCCAGGAAGTCGGTCAGGGCGGCCGTGAACTCCACGGGCTGCTCGAGGACCGCCGCGTGCCTGGCGTCGGCCAGCCACCGGATGCGGGCGCCGGGGATCTGATCGGCGAGCCAGCTCGCCGCGGCGACGAACGCCGGCCCGTCCTGCGACCCGCACACCACCAGGGTCGGGTGGCCCAGGCGAGGGACGCCCTGCCGGGTATCGGCCACCTCAAGCGCCTCGCACGTGCGCGCGTACGACTCCGGGTCCATGGCCAACAGAACCTCCCGCGCCCGGCTGACCTCTTCCGGGTGCGCGGCGCGAAAGGCCGGCGAGAACCACATGGTCTCCATCGCCGCCGCCAACGGCGCGAGTCCGGTACGCCGGGCCGTGGCGGCCCTGTCACGCCAGCCCTGCCGCAGCTCCTCGGGGTAGGTCGCCACCGTGTCGACGAGCACGAGTCGTCCGACCCGATGCCCCTCCCGCAGGGCGACCACCTGCGCGACCAGCCCGCCCAGTGACACCCCGACCAGGTCGACGACGCCCAACCCCTCGACCCGCCGGACAACGTCGTCCGCGAACTGCTCGATCCGTGCCCCCGGGGGCGGCCGCTCGGCCCCGCCGTGCCCCAGCAGGTCGAGGACGACGACCTCACGGTGCTCGGAGAGCAGCCGGACGACGGGCTTCCAGAACGACGAATCGGCACCCAACGGGTGCAGGAGGACCACGCGGTTCGAGCCCGGCATCACTTCTCCTCCGGCAGGCGGGGGCCCGGTGGCACCGGCGTACGCACGGCGTTCATGGTCAGGGCCAGGGTGGTGTAGTAGCCGATCAGGGCGAACACCTCGGCCAGCTCCGCGTTGCTGAACAGCGACGCCGCGCGGTCGTACACCGCGTCGGAGACCCCCCGCCGGTGTTGGAGCTCCGTGGCCAGGTCCCACAGGGCGAGGACCGCCTGGTCGTCTGTGGACGGGCGCCGGCCGTGGGCCACGTCGTCGACGACATCGAGCGCAAGCCCCTCGGCCACGGCGATCGGCTGATGCACGACCCACTCGAAGTCCTGGTGCCACACCTGCGAGACGACGAGGATGACCAGCTCCCGCAGGTCCCCACGCAGGCCTCCCCGGTAACGCAGCTGCGCACCGAGCGTCTGCACCAGGGTGAGCACCTCGGGCGTGTGCACGAACGGAACGAAGCACGCGAGCAGCGCACCGCGCGGGCCGCTGCGCACGGCTTCGATCGCGGCCCTGGCCCGCTCTGTGAGCTGGTCCACGGGGGGCATGGGCATCCGGTCCGGCCCACTCGTCAGGCTCATGAAGGATGGCCTGCCCCCGGCGCGGCGGGGGCGGACTCCCCCAGCGCCGGGATCACCTGCGTCGCCATCAGCTCCATCGAACGCTTGGCCAGCTCCGGCTCCACCCAGTCGAGGCCGGCGTAGACCAGCTCACCGAACTCCCCCACCGTGTCCCGGAAGGTAGCCAGCTGCTCCGCCACGGACTCGGGTGTGCCGGCGATGACCAGATCCGCGAGCACCCGGTCGAGCGTCACCTCGCTGTCGGGCTCGTCTCGCGAGTGCTTGAACAGGTCGAGCCGGCCCAGGCGCGACATCTTGGTCAGCATCTGTGCATAGTAGAACCGGTAGGGGCTGTCCTCCCGCTCGAACGCGTACGCGCGGGCCGTGGGCTCGTCGTCGGCCACGAACACGGTCCGCGCGATCCGCCAATCCCGGGGGTCGGCCACCGCCCCCGCCTCCCGGCGCCCCTGGACGTAGTTGGGCCAGTGCGACGCGACCCACTTGGGCAGGAGGAAGTTCGCCGACAGCGGGTGGAAGTCGGCCCGGCCCATCGCGATCACACCCTTGGAGAACGGCGCCACAACGGTGCCGACGATCTCCGGTCGGGGCTGCTGGTAGGGCTTGGGGAGCACGCCGACGCCGAGCTGCCGGTCCAGCGTCTGCGCCGTGCTCACCACGAACCGGCCGCTCGGGGAGGTGAGGTCGTAGGGCGGGTCCGCGGCCCAGATCCGCGTGACGATATCGATGGCGTCGGCGAAGAGGGCGTTCCGGTCCTGGTCGAGGATCCCGAGCGCCTCGGCGTCGGACGCGAGCGCGCCGGGGCTCACGCCGAGGATGAAGCGCCCCCCGCTCAGGTGGTCGAACATCGCCGAGTTCGCCGCGACCAGGACGGGGTGCTGCTGCGACAGGTTGGTGGTCCCCGTGGCGAGCCGGATGTTCGTCGTCTCGGAGATCAGCGTCGCCAGGAAGAGCAGGCTGTTGGTGATGTTCTCGTGCTCGTCGGTGAGGTGCTCACCGATGAAGGCGTCGTGGAAGCCCAACCGGTCGGCCTCGATCACGGCTTCGCGGTCCTCGGCCAACGTCTCGTGCCACGGCCTCCCCTTCGGATGGAGCGGCATGGAAAAGTAGCCAAGCCTCATCGCTTCTACCCTTCGTGGTCGTCGTAGCGGCCGCGCCAGTCAACCCCGGCGCGACGTGCCGGTGCACTGGCGGTGACGCCGAATTCGCCGCCCCGTACTCACGGCAACCGCCAATGCGCGGCCGGGCGACGACGGCTTGAATGATCGTCATGGCCGGACTCTCCGCCACCGCAGGTGGCCGCCGTCCCGTCGGGCTGGTGGGCCTGGGGATCATGGGATCAGCGCTCGCCCAGCACCTCATCGCTCGCGGTCACGAGGTGGTCGGGTACGACGTGAGCGAAGACCGCATGGCCGAGCATGCGCAGCGCGGCGGGTCGGGTGCCGGCGCGGCGCGCGAGGTCGGTGCGCGCTGTTCGCTGACGATCACGTCCCTCCCCTCGGATGAGGCGCTCCTGGCCGCCCTCACCGGTCCCGCGGGGTTGCTTGCCACGGCTGCCGAGCGGCACGTCGTCGTCGAGACCAGCACGCTGTCCCCCGAGGTCAAGCGCGCCGCTCGCGCGACGTGCGCGGCGCGGGGGGTGTATCTGCTCGACTGCCCGCTCAGCGGGACCGGCGCGCAGGCGCGGGAGGGCGATCTCGTGGCGTTCCTCAGCGGGGACGACCGGGACGCCAAGGCGGTGGCCACCTCGGTCCTGACGGGCGTCGTGCGCCGGGTCGTGGACGTGGGGGCGTTCGGCAACGGCACCGCCGTCAAGCTCATCGCGAACCTTCTGGTCGCCGTGCACAACGCCGCGGCCGCCGAGGCCGTCCTGCTCGCGGAGCGGGCGGGCCTCGACCCGAGGCTGGTCATCGACGCGGTAGCCGACGGCGCCGGCGGCTCCCGCATGTTGCGCGCACGCGGCCCGCTGATGGCCGAGCGCCGCTTCCGGCCGGCCACGGCCACGCTGCGCACCATGGCCAAGGACCTCGAACTCATCGAGGCGTTCGCCCGCGGTCAGCACAGCCCCACCCCCCTGCTCGACGTCACGTCGACGCTGTACCGGGCCACCTCGTCGCTCGAGCCGGACGACCTGGACAGCGCGGCGGTGTTCGCGACGCTGCTGAGGCTCTGCCCGCCACCCGACGACGCGGGCTCAGCGACCGACCATGCCCGCCGATAGATCGATGTCGGCGGCGGTCAGGCCGGGCATGTGCAGCATGGCGACGACCGCGTGGGCGACCTCGTCCTCCGTCAGCATGCGGTGCAGCGCGGCACGGGAGACGTACGCCCGCTCGGCCTCCGCATAGCTCGTGCCCGTGCGCTGCGCTTCGAGCGTGAAGTTGCGCACCATGCGCGGCCCGGCGACCGGTCCGGGCGAAAGCGAGTTCACCGTGATCCCCAAGGGCCCCACCTCCAGGGCCAACGTCGTCGTCAGGCCGATCACGGCGAGCTTGGAAGCGGCGTACGGGGTGCGCCGGGCGAGCGGGCGCTTGCCCGTCACCGACGCGATGTTGATGATGTCCCCCCGCCGCCGCTCGATCATGCCCGGTAGGACCGCCCGGCACATGAGGAACGTGCCGCGCACGTTGACGTGGAACACCTCGTCCCACTCGTCGGCGCGGATGTCCGTCAGCGGCGCGACCGGGCCGGCCACACCGGCGTTGTTGACCAGGATGGAGATCTCCTCGTCGGCCACCTCCGCCGTCACGCTCGCCACCGCGGCGGGGTCGGCCACGTCGACCGTGGCGACGCGAATCGACCCCGCCAGGTCGGCCGCCTCGTCCGCGAGCCTGCTCAGCTTGCCCTCGTCGCGCCCGGCGGCGATGACGCGGGCGCCGCGCTCGACCAGGGCCAGGGCGATGCGTCGGCCGAGACCGTTGCCGGCTCCGGTCACCATCGCGGTGCGACCGGCGATCCGGTCGTGGGTGGACAGCGGGGTCACGGGGTCTCGTCCAGGAGAGCCACCGCACGGGTGGGGCCGCCGTGCGCGCCGATCACCTTCAAGGGAAAGCCGACGAAGGTGAACCGCCGGCCGATCAGCTGGTCGAGGTTCGCCAGGTTCTCGTAGTGGGTGATGCGGTGCTCTCGGCACATCATGTGACACGGGTAGGTCTTGCTCGCGGGGTTGTCCGGCGTGGGGCTGTCCACGCCGAACGTCTTCACGCCGCGTTCGTGGATCCAGTCGCTGGCGGACTCGCCCAGTCCCGGAAAGTCGGTCAGGTAGCGGGGGTCGCCGGCGTAGCGACCGTGGGTGCCGGTGTGGAGCAGCAGGATGTCGCCCGGCTCCACGGCGACCCGCGCCGCGGCCTCGGCGGCGTCGAGGTGCGCCGCGGTGATGTCCTGCCTGGCCGGCACGGCGGAGACGTCGAGGCAGACCGCCGGGCCGTAGAACAGCGCGAGCGGCATCTGGTCGATCGTCTGGGCCGAGGGGTCGGGATCCAGGTGGGAGAAGGAGTCGACGTGCGTGGGGCCGTTGTCGTTGATCATGAAGCCCTTGGTCTGGAAGGAGAAGCCGCCCTCGAACCGCGGCGCCGTCTCGGCGTGGGTGGCATGGTCGAACACCACGGTCTTCAGGTGTCCCGGGTAGACCTGCATGCCCTCGTAGATGTCCTGCGATAGGTCGACCAACTTCATTTCGCACTCCTGCCGCCACCCACCCGGACCGCCCGGGTACCGTGCTGACGCTAGGCTGGCGGGCACGGACATGCATCCGACGAGCATCGGAATCGCCTCCGTCAGAGCAAGGAGCAGGATGCCGATGCGGCAGCAGCCCGAAGGCACCGATCGCGCCGATCCCGCGCCCGCGGGGTTCGCCAACGATCTCTTCGCGATCGCAGACCAGGTCGCCGCGGGCGTCGGCGGCCCGGTGATCATCGAGGACGCCGGCTTTCGGGTCCTCGCCTACTCGGCGTACCTGGGCGAGGCCGACCGGGGCCGGACGGAGGCCATCCTGGGTCGTCGCATACCGCAGGAGTGGCTCGACCACCTACAGGCTTCGAACCTGCTCGCCCGCCTGGTGACCTCCCGCGAGGTCGTCGAGGTGCGCGACGGGCCGTGGCAGGCGCGGCGGCGGCTGATCGTGGGGGTCCACGAGCACGGCCGGCACGTGGGCGTGATCTGGGCGACCGAGACCGATCGGCGGCTCGACCGCGACGCGCGACGAGCCCTGCTGCGCGCCGCCGAGCTCGTCGCGCCGGCCCTGCACCGGCACGCCGAGTCGCTCGCCGCCGAGTCGGACCGGCGTGGCCGGCAGCTCCGGGCGATCCTCGACGGCCGGGGATCCGCGGCGGCCGTGGCCGAGCTGGGATTCCCGCTCACCGGGACGACGGCCGTGCTGGCGGTCGGGCCCGACGAGCCCGAGCGCACCGGCCAATCGTCGTTGCTGGCGCACGTCGAGCTCTGCCTCGATTCGCTGCACCAGCGGGCCGCCGCCGCGTGGTTCGGTCGCCACGTCCTGGTACTGGCCCGCGCGGACGAGGCCGGGGCCCTGCGCATCGGGCACGAGATCGTCCGGCTGGCCGGCTCCGGCCCGCTGGCAGGGGTCCGCATCGGCGTCAGTACGGCGCGCCGTGGCCCGTCCGCGCTGCCCCGGCTCAGGGAGGAGGCGGTCCGCGCGCTCGGCGCCGTGCGATCGGCGCCCGACCAGCAGGTGGTCCGGTTCGGCGATGTCGAGGCCGAACTGCTGGTCCGCGAGGTCTGCGCCACCATGGCGGGACGGCTCCAACTGGCCGGCATCGACCGGCTCCGGGCGTACGACGAGCACCGGGGCAGCGACCTGGTCACCTCACTGCGCACCTACCTGGATGCGGCCTGCTCGCTGCGCGGTGCGGCCAAGGCGCTCGGCGTGCACCCGACCACCATGCACTACCGCCTGACCCGCGTCGGGGAGGTGTCCGGCCTGGACCTGCACGACCCGGAGGTGCGCCTGGCCGCCGGGCTGGTGCTCCGGCTTCGCCCCGACGAGCCGGGCGCCTGACGGCCGGCGACCCGCCCGACCGTCAGTCCTGGCGCAGGATCGTGATGCCCGTGTTCTTCTCCGAGAAGTAGATGAACCCGCGCCGGTCCACGAGGACGTCTTCGACCTGGGTGACCAGGGTGCGCGGAAGCGGACCGCGCCGGCTGGGCGGGTCGTCGGGGATGTGGTAGGCGGTGACGAAGGGGTCCCGTGGATCGCTGATGTCGTAGATCTGCAGGCCGGCGTTGAAGTAGGTGAGGTGGACGGTGTTCTCGACCGGGGCCAGGCACGCCTGTCCCTGGGGCTGGTGCTGGTTGTGCGGACCGAACCGCCCGCCCTTCGCGGCGAAGCCGCGCCCGGGGTAGCCCCGTGGGGGACGCGGCTGGGGGAACAGCGAGATGAGGATCGGGTCGGTCTCGTCGCTGACGTCCACGATGCCGGCGACGTTCACCGGTTCGTTGCAGTTCTCGTTCAGCGCCTCGCTGTTGACCAGGACCAGGCCCCGGTCGGGTAGCGGCATGGCCGTGTGGAGGGCGATGGAGCTGCCCAGCGGGGGGTAGAACGACAGGTTCGACACGAGCGTCGGGTTCGCCTCGTCCGATACGTCGAGGATCACCAGTCCCGCGCGCATCCAGGGCGCGTAGACCCGGTCGCCCTCGCGGTAGGCGCCGCCGTGCAGCGACAGGTTGTGCTGCTTGGTCGCGGCGACGTCGGGGAACGGTTTGCCCTTGCGCAGGCGGTCCCGGTCGGCGTCGGGGTAGCTCTCGCCGGCGGCGGCGTGCTGGCCGGGCCACCACCAGCGGCCCTTCAGCGTGGGGCGTCCCGGATCGCTGATGTCGACCGCCGCGTAGATGTGCCCCTCGAAGCCGTCCATGTTCGCCGCCGTGTGGACGAGGTCGCCCCCGGCGTAGAAGTTGCGGTGGGTTCCCGTGCCACCGCTGTCCCATCGACCGAGTTCGACGGGGTCGTCCGGGGTCGAGACGTCCCAGACGACAAACCCGTTCTGCGGGGTGCTCCGGTCGCCGGCGCTCCACCCGGTCGGGATGTGCTCAAGACCGGTGATCATGCGACCGTCGGCGACCTGCACCTGGATCGTCCAGGTCGCCGACGGTCCGGGGATCCACCGCAGCAGCCGCGGACGCTCGGGCTCGGTGACATCGAGGATCGACAGGCCGGGCTCCCAGAGGGCGGCGACGTAGAGGAAGAACCGGTTGTCCACCTCCTGCATGGCGAGCTTGAATCCGGACCGGCCGTCGAGGTCGTGGTAGCCGACCTCGGTCACGCCGTGGGAAAAGGGCATCGCGCGAGGTACCTTTCGTGCTCTCGGTGCGGGTCCCGGCCGTGGCGCTCAGCCGGCGTAATCGAGGACGACCCCCATGGCGCTGCCGGGGTCGGTGTCCAGAACGGCGTAGCCCTCCGCGGCGCGGCCGAAGGGCAGCACGTGCGTCACCTCGGTGACCAGGCTCGGGTCCCGCAGCAGCTGGAACGACGTGTGCATCCGCCGCTGCATGGTCCACCGCGGCCGCAGCGGGCCGCCCATCGTGCTGACCTGGGAGCTGACCAGGTGTAGCCGTCCATAGTGGAACTTCGGCGCCAGCACCAGGGGTACCTGCCTGTTCCCGAAGAACGACACGACGACGACTGTGGCCTCCTGGCCGGCCACATCGATGGCCGACTGGAGCGCCGCCGGGGCTCCGGTGGCCTCGACGCAGATGTCCGCACCCCGCCCGGCGCTGGCCTCGTCGACGGCGCCCGCGACCTCATCCGGCGTCACCGCCCGGTCGGCACCCCACGACAGGGCCAGCTCGCGGCGGTGCGGCAGCGGGTCGACGACGATCAGGTGCCCCGCCGTGCGGCGGGCGAGCTGCGCCGTGAGGCTGCCGACGATGCCCTGGCCGTACACGACGACCACGTCGCCGTGGCGCACCGGCACGTCCAGGTTGCAGTTGAGCGCCACGTCGAGGAGGTTCGCGAAGACCGCACGCCGCGGGTCGAGCCCCGCCGGCACCTCGAACAGGAGCATCGGGTCCGGCCGCATCGTGAACAGTTCCTGGTGCGGGTGCCGCGCGAACACCGTCTGCCCCACGGCGTACGGCGCGTCGGGCCCGACCGCGACGACCTCGCCGACCACCTGGTAGGCGTACTTGACCGGGAAGCCGAAGCTGCCGGCGCAGGTCTCGAGGCCGAGGTCGTCGTCCGGGTCCAACTGTCCACGGTAGACCAGCATCTCGGTACCCGGGCTGATCAGGGATGCCTTGGCGCGCACCGTGACCTGGTCGCCGGCCGGCTCGGGGACGGCTTCGGCCAGGACCTCGGGCGTCCGTTCGGCGGTGAACCAGAGCGCCCGGGCGGTGGCGGCACCCGATGCCCGCCGCTGCGGAACGGTGGTCATCCGGCGTACCCGATCTTGACCATGCCGCCGTTGGCATTGAGCACCTCGCCGGTCACCCAGGCCGCGTCGTCGGACACCAGGAACGCGAGCGGCCCGGCAAGGTCCTCGGGCAGGCCGGGCCGCCCGATCGCCTGCAGGCCGGCGAAGTACTCGAAGGCCCTGCCGTGCGTCTCACCGGTCGTGGCCGTCTTGGTCAGCCCGGGCGCCAGGGCGTTGACCGTGACACCGTGGTCGCCGACCTCGGACGCGAGCGCCCGGGTCAAGCCGACCACGCCGGCCTTGCTCGCGGTGTAGTGGGTGTAGTTGACGTTCGTGTAGAGCAGCACGGAGGACGCGATGTTGACGATGCGGCCCCAGCGCTGTTCCTTCATGCCGGGCAGGAACCCCTGGCAGGTGAGGAAGACACCGTCCAGGTTGATCGACATCATCCGCCGCCACTGCTCGAACGTGATGTCCTCGAACGGCTGCACCGGGTAGATCGCGGCGTTGTTCACCAGGATGTCGACGTGGCCGTCCAGTTCGGTGGCGGCCCGCACGAGCGCGGCGACCGAGTCGGGGTCGGCGACGTCGGCGTGGCTGCCGACGGCCCGTCCGCCCTCGTTCTCGATGAGCTTGACGGTCTCGGCGGTCGGTCCGATGTCGGCCACCACCACGGTGGCTCCCTCGGCGGCCAGGCGCTGCGCGTAGGTCCGGCCGATGCCCGCGCCGGCACCCGTGATGACGGCGACCTTGCCGGCGAGTCTCGTGCTTGCCATGGTTGGCCCCTTCTGTCGGTGGTTGTTCGATGGGACGGGTGGTCCGCCCGCGCCGTGACGACCGGCCTCAGGTGACGCTGGGGTCGCCACCGAGCGACGCGGGCCTGCGCCGGTTGCGCACCGTCCGGGCGCTGAAGATCACCGCGGCGATGATGATGACGCCCCGCACCATGAGCTGTTCCGGATTCGCCAGCCCGATGATGACCAGTCCGTTGTTCAGCGTGCCGATCAGCAGCGAGCCGATCAGGGCACCGATGACACTCCCCTTGCCGCCGGCCAGCGCGGTACCGCCGATGATGACGGCCGCGATGACGGTCAGCAGGTCGGATCCGCCCAGGGTGTACGAGGCCGCGGCGAACTGACCGACGTACAGCAACCCAGCCAGCGATCCTCCGACGCCGCTGGCGACCAGGGCACCGACCTTCATCCGGGTGACCCGGATGCCGCTGTACCTGGCGGCCTTCTCGTTTGCCCCGGTGGCGAGCAGGCCACGGCCGGTGGCGGTCTGGGTGAGGACGAAGTGACCCAGTGCCACGATCACCACGGCCCAGATCAGCAGGGACGGGACGGGGCCGATGCTGCCCGCGCCGAAGATGTCCAGGAACGTGCGGTTGGACACCGACACCGCCTGGCTGTCGGTGATCCGGAGGCTCAGTCCGTTGAGCACACCCATGCTGCCGAGGGTCACCACGAACGACGGGATCTTGAACCACACGGTGACGAGGCCGTTGAAGAGCCCGACCGCGACGCCGATGCCGATGCTCGCCGCCACCGCGACGATCATGTTGTGGCTCTCCAGGAGCAGCGCGGCCACGAACCCGGACACCGGGACAACGGCCGCGAAGGAGAGGTCGAGCTCGCGCGATGCGATCACGAACACCGTCGGCACCGCCATGACCGTGATGGCCGTGGTCTGGCGGACGATGCTGAGCATGTTGTCCGCCGTGAGGTAGTCGGTGTCCCGCAGGTAGAGGGAGAAGCCCACGATCGTGCCGAGCACCACCACGATGAGGATCCCGGAGTTCTCTCCGGTGTACGCGCGCCAGAGCGTCTCCAGCGTCGCGCGCTTGATCCGCTCTCCCATCGCGGCCGCCCTGCTGGCCTTGATCGACTGCGTGGTCATGCCGCTTCGCCTCCGTTGAGTCCCGCTCTTTGCATCAGGTGGATGAGCCTCGGCTCGGTGAAGTCCTCGCCGTCCCGCGGCACGACGGCTCTGATGCGGCCGTCGGCGATGACGAGCACGCGGTCGGAGACGGTGAGCAGCTCCTGTAGGTCCGAGGTCACCCACAGGACACCCGTGCCCTGGTTCGCCAACTCGCCGACAATCTTGATCAACTCGGCGGCCGCCCCGACGTCCACCCCGGACGTCGGCTCGTCGAGCAGGAGCATGTCCGCCCGGGTGGCCAGCGACTTCGCCAGCACGATCTTCTGCTGGTTGCCACCCGACAGCTCGTTGACGACCTGGCGGTGGTCGCGCGCCCGGACCTTCAGGTCGCGCATGAGCTGATGCGCCAGGTCCGCACCCCTGCCGTCCCGGACGACCCGCCAGGTGGTGAGGCCCCCCAGCACCGGAAGCATGATGTTGTCGACGATCGGCTGCGTCGTGACCAGGCCGTACTCCGCCCGTTCCTCCGGGATGAGGAACAGGCGGTTGCGAATGGCGTGCTTCGGGTTACGCGGCCGGTACGACTGCCCCATGAGCCGCACGGCTCCGCCCCCGGGCCTGGCGGCGCCGAAGAGCGCTCGGAGCAGGGTGGAACGCCCACTGCCCGCGAGCCCCGCGACACCGACGATCTCTCCCCGCTTGACCGAGAAGGACAGGGGGGTCTCGAACTTCCCGGGCACGGTGAGATCGCGGACCTCGAGGGCCGGCGCGGCCGCCACGTCGACCCGGGTGACCCCTTCGGACTTCACGGCGGCCTTGCTCTCGCCCAGCATCGACGAGATCAGGTCGGGCACCGACGTCCGCGCGGGCGCGACCGAGAGGGTCACCTTGCCGCCGCGCAGAACGGTGATGTGGTCTGCCACCTCGAACACCTCGTTGAGGTGATGGGTGATCAGCACGATGCCGGCGCCGAGCCCCGCCACCCGCCTGATGAGGCGGAACAGCATCTCGATCTCGCGGTGCGACAGCGGCGCGGTCGGCTCGTCGAGGATCAGCACGTGCTCGGCCAGCCGTACCGCCTTCGCGATCTCGAGCATCTGCTGCTCCACCGGGCTCAACTGGGAGACCTGGCGGCGCAGCACGTCGGGGGAAATGCCGAGCCGCTCGGTGAGCGCCAGCGCCTCCTGCCGTTGGGCGCGGCGCCGGATCGCTCGGGTGAGCCCGATCTTCTCGTCGTTCAGGAAGAGGTTGTCCAGGCCGCTCAGCGTGTCGATCAGGCTGCGCTCCTGCATGACCATGCCCAGCCCGAGCTTGCGCGCGGTGGCCGGATGCGCGGGGGTGAGGGGCGACCCCGCGATGTGCACGGACCCCTCGGTGGGTTGGTGGACGCCGAGCGCGATCTTCATGAGCGTCGACTTCCCCGCACCGTTGTGGCCGACGACGGCGTGGACGGAGCCGGGCTCGACCGCGAAGTCGACCCGGTCCAGAACCCGGACCTCACCGAACCGCATGCTCACCCCACGCAGGTCGAGAGCCCTGCCGGCCGCGTCGTTCGTCACTGCCCCACTACTCCCTCGTGGTCCGACTCCAGGCGGCGTCCGCGGGTGCGGACGCCGCCGTGGGTGGTGCGGTCCTCAGCCGACCTTCTTGCCGTCACAGCAGGGCCACGACGGGCCGTGCATCATGTCCCAGGCGTCCTTGACGTTGTCGGAGTTGGCGGCGAAGGTCGGGACGATCACGAACGGCGGGGTCTCGACGCCGATCTCGTTGAGCGCCGCGATCATGGCCAGCGCCCGGCCACCGTCGTAGATGTCCTGCGCCATGTCGACGGTGATGACGCCATCGTTCTGGAGGTGCTCGGCGCCGGTGACATCCAGGTCCATGGTGACGATGTCCACCTGGCGGCCGAGCGCCTTGATCGCCGCGATCTGGCCCAGCGCCGGCGGGTCCTCCCAGGCGGCGAACAGGACGTCGACCTCCGGGTGCCGCACCAGGAACGCCTGGGTCGCGGCCTGGACGTTGTTCGGGTCGTTGTAGCCGGAGTTCGGCCGGGCCGGGTCCGGCTCGCCGCCGTCGGCGATCACCTTGATGTGCGGGTGCTTCTTGAGACCGTCGAGCAGGCCCCGCTCACGCAGCAGGATCGGCGGCACGTTGTTGATCCAGTGCAGGTAGCCCAGGTTGGCGCCGTCCGGGTAGCGGGTCGCGATGGCATCCGCCATCTGCAGGCCGAGATTGTAGAAGTCGTAGCCGACCAGGCCCGAGAGGTCGCCGTCCGGTCCGATCTTCCAGCCCTCGGCACCGACGCCCCAGGAGACGATCTGGATGTCCGCGGCGCGGGCGGGCCCCATGATCGCGGCGAACTGCTTCGGATCGACCGTCCCACCGGTGAAGACGATATTGGGGTGCAGCGGCATCACGGCGGCCAGGTTGCCGGCCAGACCGTTGGGGTCGAACGCGAAGCTGGTCTCCCGGACGACCTTGATGCCGACGGCCGCCATCACGTCCTTGAAGCCCTGCCGGATGACCTGGTTGTAGAGCACCTGGTCCCAGTCGAGGATGGCGGCCTTGAGGTTCTTCCCGCAGATCTCCTTCGCCTGCTCCGGAGTGATCTTCAGGTCGGTCCACCAGGTCGGCTCCAGCGACTGGTCGGCGCCGAGGTTGTCGGACCGGATGGTCATCTGCGAGATGTCCGGCACGGCGCTCTTCGGGTTGAGCGATGCGGGGATCTCCCGATGGGTCAGGGCCGAAAGGTCCAGGTTGCCGCAGTCCGTGGAGGCGGTGGCGGAACCGCCTCCACCACCGCAGGCGGCCAGCAGCGTGCAGGCAAGTCCCAGGACGACACCGTACGCCAGCCGGGGTACGGTGGTCCTTCCTCTTCTGGTCAACACTCGTCTCTCCTTTACCGGGCGCAGCTTCCGCGCCGTACCTACGACTTGTGATGCGGCGGGTGCCGAGCTCGCGGACTAAGCTGGCGACCGATCACCTCACTCGATTCCGCAGAGCTCAGCGAACTTCTGCCTGCCTTCGGACACCCACGCACGCTGGGGCCGGCGCCAGAGCGAGTCGGGGAACTGCGGGTCGGAGAAGATCTCGAGGTCGTACCAGCCGGTGAAGCCGCCGCGCTCCAGCGCCCGCACCATGGCCGGCAGGTCGATCACACCGTCGCCGGGCAGGATTCGGTCCATGTTGGCGCGGAAGGGCAGCCGGTAGTCGCTGAGCTGGACACCGGCGATCACGTCCGCGTGCTTCTCGATCATCGGCAGCACGCCAGGCGAGTCCCACATGTGCCAGGTGTCGAGGATGATGCGAAGATCCGGGTCGACGTCCTCGATCAACTGGAGCCCGTCCGCGATCGTGTGGACGAACGTCCACTCGTCGGCGTACGACGTGCGCATGATCTCGACGGACAGCGTGACACCGACCTCCTTGGCGACGCGGGCCGCCTCCCGAAGCCCCTCGACGGCCATCGCACGGGCACGCTCGGGACCCAGGTCACCGGCCGGCCCGGTGATCACGAAGACGGTGGCGGGATTCGTGACGGCCAGCCGGCGGATGCCCCGCAGCACCTGCGCCAGGCGCGTCTCGTACGTGGGCCCTCCGGACACCGCCGGGCTGGGGAGCAGCGTCAGCGTCGCGGGGCAGGCGATGGTCACGGGGACGCCCGCGTCCGCCAGGGCGGCCGCCGCGGCGTTCTCATCCTCCGGGAACTTCGACTCGTCGGCGCCGAGCCCGATGCCGAGTTCGGCGCAGAGCGCGACGTCCTCGTCAAAGCTGGTCCCAGGAAGCCCGAGCTGACACACCGAGAAACGAGTCACCAGTCGACCTTTCGTGGCAGCGGTATCCGTCCGTCTCATCCGGGATGTCGGCCAGGTAAGCATTCACCCCTTGTGACGGTAGACACATGCTATGAACGTGGCCCTCACCCTCACCATGTGGTGATCCGTGAGTTTGCCGCCGGATTCATGACGGCGCGCGATAGCCCCTGCCGTGCCCGGGACGGCGCCGCGAGCGGATGCCTCCCGGACGGGGCCTGCCCGGGCTGGCACGCCGGCGTGCGAGTTCCACACCGGTCTCGTCGACCGTCCAAACACGGTCCGCGGCGTCGTTTACCGCCACACCACCCGACCGCGGCAAAACGCCCGAGCGAGGCTAGTAATCGACGCCCATCACGTGTAGAAGTCAGTAACCGCCCCGCATCACGCGGGCGTGGGAGGAGTGGAGATGAGTTCCAGACGTGTCGTGCGTCTCGCAGTGGACGTCCGGCGGGGTATCCGCCTCGCCGGCATCGGCTTCGTGGCCACAAGCCTCGCCGCACTCGGCGCTGCCGCACCGGTGCACGCCGCCGCCCCCGCCCATCGGTTCACGCCGGCGCCTGCCGGCTCGACCGTCGCCCACCAGCCGCTGGGCCTGCGCAATGCGCAGGCCACCCTGATGGTGCAGTTGGCCGGTGACCCGGTCGCCGTCGCGGAGGCCGACGCGCCCGCGCCGCTGAGCAGCAGCGAGAAGCAGGCGCACAAGAACCGGTTGAGATCTCAGCAGACTCCCGTCGAGCAGCGCGTCCGCGAACTCGGCGGCACGGTGCTCGGCGATTACCAGTCCGCGTACAACGGCGTCAAGGTACGCATGTCGGAGCGCCAGGCGACCTCGCTGCTGGACCTGCCGAACGTGGTGGCCGTGCGCCGGGTCCAGACGATGAAGCCGGACAACACCAAGGGCGTTCCGCTCATCGGCGCGCCGGCGGCGTGGGCCGGCGTGAGCGGCTTCCACGGTGAGGGCATCAAGGTCGCGGTGATCGACACCGGTATCGACTACACCCACGCCGACTTCGGCGGTCCGGGCACCCCGGAGGCGTACCGGAAGGCACACGCGAAGGAGACCGCGCCGGCCGACCCCGCACTGTTCGGTCCGAAGGCGGCCAAGGTCAAGGGCGGCATCGACCTCGTCGGTGACAGCTACAACGCCGACCCGGACAGCCCGGACTACCAGCCGGTGCCGCACCCGGACCCGAACCCGCTGGACTGCGACGGGCACGGCACGCACGTGGCCGGCACCTCGGTCGGCTTCGGCGTGCTCGCCGACGGCACGACCTACCGCGGCCCGTACAACGCCACGACGGTCAGCAGCCACGCGTGGACGGTCGGACCGGGCGTCGCGCCCAAGGCCGACCTGTACTCGATCCGCGTGTTCGGCTGCCAGGGCTCCACGGACGTCACGGTCGACGCGATCGACTGGGCGGTCGACCACGGTATGGACGTGATCAACATGTCGCTGGGCTCGCCCTTCGGCAGCGCAGACGAGCCGAGCGCGGTGGCCGCCGCGAACGCCGCCCGCAACGGCGTCATCGTCGTGGCCTCGGCCGGCAACTCCGGGCAGAACCCGTACATCACCGGCTCGCCGGCCGCCGGCACCGGCGTGATCAGCGTGGCCGCGAGCGACCCGACGGTGAACTTCCCGGGCGCGCACGTGGCGCTGAGCACCGGCGGTACCGTCGACGCGATCGACGCGAACGGCCTCACCCTGCCCGGCACCCCGCTGCCGGTGAAGGTGCTGACGACGTCGGGCGGCGGCATCTCGCTCGGCTGCGACCCGCAGGAGTACGTCAACGCGGGCGTAGCCGGCACGCTGGTCGTCGTCGAGCGCGGTACCTGCGGTCGGGTTTCCCGCGCCATCTACGGCCAGCAGGCCGGCGCGGCGGCGGTCCTGATGGTGAACACCTCGGACGGCCTGCCGCCCTACGAGGGTCCGATCACGAGCAACCCGGACACCGGTGAGGCGTACACCGTCACCATCCCGTTCCTCGGCGTCAAGAGCAGCGACGCTGCCCGGCTCGTCGCGGCGGACGGCGGCACCGCGTCACTCTCCGCGTTCAACCTGGACAACCCGGGCTACCTCGCCCCGGCGGACTTCACCTCGGGTGGCCCGCGCACCGGTGACAGCTGGCTCAAGCCGGACGTGACCGCGCCCGGCGTGAGCATCGCCTCGGCCGGCGTCGGCACCGGCACCGGCTTCGAGGTGATCTCCGGTACCTCGATGGCGGCGCCGCACACCGCGGGCATGGCCGCGCTGGTGCGCCAGGCCCACCCGACGTGGAAGAAGGTCCAGTACTGGAAGGCCGCGATCGTGAACACGGCCGACCCGGGCAAGGTGGCCGGCTACACCACGCGGGTGGCCGGTTCCGGGCTGATCCAGGCGGTCGGCGCGACCCAGACCCAGGCCGTCGCCGAGGGCGACAAGGGCACGGCGACGCTGAACTACGGCTTCGCGGAGTTGGCGAAGGACTACAAGGTCGGGAAGACCGTCAAGCTGCACAACTTCAGCAACAAGCCGGTCACGTTCGCCGTGGGTACCGCACGGGGCGCGGGCAGCCCGCACACCGTCAAGCTCAACAAGTCCCAGGTGACGATCCCCGCTCGCGGTGACGCCACCGTGCAGGTCACCCTGAGCGTGCCGGCGGCCACCGCCGGCGACTCGAGCGCGTTCAACGACGTGGCCGGCCTGGTCCGGTTCACGCCGAAGAACGGCGGCAACGGCGGCATCGCACTGTCGGTCCCGTACTACCTGGTGCCGCAGGCGATCTCCACCATCGAGACGAAGATCGACACCAAGCAGCTGGCGCGTACCGGCGCCGCGACCGCGACCGTGACCAACAAGAAGGGCGTGACCACCGGCACCGCCGACTGGTACGCCTGGGGCCTGACCGACGGCAAGGACAAGGGCCTGGGCTCCAACGACATCCGCGCGGTCGGCGCGCAGGCCTTCGACGGCGGCCTGGCGTTCGCGATCAGCACCCACCACCGCTGGTCGAACGCGGCGATGAACGAGTTCGACGTCTACGTCGACGTGAACGGCGACGGGGTGGACGACTACGTCGTCGTCGGCGTCGACTACGGGGCGGTCACGGCCGGCTCCAGCGACGGCCTGATGGTCACGGCCGTGTTCAACCTGCGCACGGGCGCCGGCTCGATCGAGTTCCTCGCCGACGCGCCGCACGACAGCAGCACGATCGTGCTGCCGGTGCTGACCAGCCAGCTCTGCGACGCCGGCTCGCCGTGCCTGTCGAAGAACAACCCGCGGCTGCGCTACCACGTCACGTCGTTCGGCCTGACCGACGACACATCGGACACGGTTGCCGGCACGGCCACCTTCAACGCGTTCACGCCGGCGGTCAGCACCGGCATGTTCGACACCGTCAAGCCGAAGAAGTCGGCGACGGAGAGGGTGACCCTGAACGCCACCGAGTTCGCGAAGTCGCCGGCCCTCGGCCTGATGGTCGTCAGCCACGACAACCGCAGCACCGACGAGGCGCAGCTCATCCCCATCCGAAAGTAACCATCACCACCGCCAGCGGCGGCCGCCTTCGACCAGTCGAGGCGGCCGCCGCTGCCGTTACCACCACCGGGCGCATCACGCCGCTTTTGCCGCACCTGGCCGACGGCCACAGTGTCCCCACGGCGACGCGAACGGCGCTTAGGGGACCGCGGCGGGCAGGTCGACGGTGAAGGCGGAGCCGTGGCCGGGCCGGCTCGTCGCGGTGATGTCGCCGCCGTGTGCCCGGGCGAGCTGCCGGGCGATCGCCAGGCCCAGCCCGCTGCCGCCGGTGTCGCGGCCGCGGGCGCCGTCGGCCCGCCAGAACCGGTCGAACACCCTGGGCAGGTCGGCCGCGGCGATGCCGCTGCCGGTGTCGGCCACCTCGATCGTCAGCCGGTCGCCGCGCCCCTCGACCCGAACGGTGACCGCCCCACCGGGCGGGGTGTGCCGGATCGCGTTGGCGACCAGGTTGCCGGCCAACTGCCGCAGCCGGACCGGATCGACGTGGGCGTCCACCTCCGCGTCGGCGCGCAGGGTGAGTGCCACGCCACCGGCCTCGGCGGCGCCGCGGTGGGCCTCGATCACCTGACCGAGCAGGTCGTCGACGGCCGTGGGCTCCGGATGGAGGCGGAGGCTGCCCGCGTCGGCGGCGGCCAGGTCGCGCAGGTCGTCGATCACGTGGTGGAGCAGCACGGCCTCGTCGACGAGCAGGTCCAGCATCCGCGCGTCCACCTCGACGACGCCGTCGCGGGCCGCCTCCAGCCAGGTGCGGATGTTGGTCAGCGGCGTGCGCAGCTCGTGTGCGATGTCGTTGACCATGGCCTTGCGCTGCCGCTCAAGCGCCAGGCGCCGGTCGGAGAGGTCGTTGAAGGCCACCGCGAGGTTGCCGATCTCGTCCCGGGTGGTGACCGGCACCCGGATCTCGCGGCCGGCCGGCTGCCGGGTCGCGTCGGCGAGCGTGCGCAGCGGACGGACCAGCCGCAGGCCCACCAGGATGGTGACCGCGCAGGCGAGCGCGAGCACGACCGCGGTCATGCCGGTGATCCGCAGGGTGTTGGCCCGGGACAGGTTCACGGTGGCCGGGGTGGTGGTGGCCGGGCCGGTGATGAAGAGCAGCGCCGGCCGCGCCACGTACGGCTTCAGCTGCGCCCGACGGCTCTCCTCGATGCAGGTGCGGACCCGGTTCTCCCGGTCGGGATCCGCGTTCCCGCCGGTGCGGGGCCGCGGCGCGTCGGAGCGGACGCCGAACAGCGGCGTGACGACCACGTTCTGTTCGCCCAGGCACCCGTGGACCAGGGCGGTGAGTTCGGCAAGCGGCTGGCGCTCCGACGGCACGGGCTCCAGCAGCCGCGCGACGTCGCACCTGGCCCAGACCCGC
The DNA here is from genome assembly GCF_018397995.1 of Rhizomonospora bruguierae. GTDB lineage: Bacteria > Actinomycetota > Actinomycetes > Mycobacteriales > Micromonosporaceae > Rhizomonospora > Rhizomonospora bruguierae. The sequence continues at coordinate 30,610 of NZ_BBQH01000014.1, read as the reverse complement.
TCGTCGAGGTCGTCCCGCACCAGCCGGACGGTGGGCCGGCCGCTCGGCGTCTGAACGACCTCGGCGGGCAGGCCCATCGCGCGCAGGCAGGTCGCCTGCTGGTCGGCGAGGACCCGCAACTGGTCGCGCTCGGGACCGGTCAGCCGGTACGGCCCGACCGCGCGCGGGTCGATCCGGCGCGCGCTGTTGCGGGCCACCCCCGCGTCCAGGTACAGCGGGTCGACCGTGGCGGTGGGTACCGTCCCGGGCAGCAGCGGCCCGCCGGCGGAGTCCGCGATCACGGCCCGGTCCATGGTGGTCACCACGATGCGGCGGCCGGTGAGATCGGCGAGCCGGCGGACGGTGACCCGCACGCCGTCCCAGCCGGTGTGGGTGGCGCCGTATTCGATCAGCGCGTCGTACACGTCGGTGTCGGCGGACAGCGCCCCGCTCTGTTCCTGGGTCACCGCCCGGGTGGTGATCCGCACCGCGAGCCAGGCCGTCGCCGCGATGGCGCACAGCGCGATCAGCATCGAGGCGGCCAGCAGCCGCATGATCAGGCTGCGGTGCACCGGCACCCGCCGACCGCTCACCCGTCCCGCCGGGGCCGGGGGAGGTCGACGAGCTTGTACCCCACGCCGTACACGGTGACCAGGTGCGCCGGGCGGCGCGGATTCGGCTCGATCTTGCGGCGCAGGTTCATCACATGGGTGTCGATGGCGCGGTCGGTGGAGTCCCGGTCGTACCCGCTGGTCTGGCGCAGCAGCTGGGCCCGGCTGAAGACCCGTTCGGGCTGGCCGGCCAGCGCGGCCAGGATGGCGAACTCGTCGGGTGTGCACTCGATCGGCGCCCCGCCGACCTCGACGACGTGCCGCACCGGGTCGATGACGATCGGCCCGACCCGGATCAGGCCGGCATCGTGGTCGGCGCCGCGCGCCGCCCGCCGCAGCAGGGTCCGGATCCGGGCCAGCAGTTCACGGGGACTGTACGGCTTGGTCAGGTAGTCGTCGGCGCCCTGCTCCAGCCCGAGCAGCAGATCGTCCTCGCCGGCCCGGGCGGTGAGCATGAGGACCGGGATATCCGACTCCTGCCTGATCCGGCGGCAGACGTCCAGGCCGTCCAGCCCCGGCAGCATCACGTCGAGCAGCAGCAGGTCGGGCCGGAGCCGCCGGACGTGCTCCAGCGCGGCCCGCCCGTCGTGGACCGCGGACGCCCGGTGGCCGTCCGACTCCAGGTACCGCAGCAGGATCTCGGCGTGGTGCCGGTCGTCCTCCGCGACGAGCACGTGTGCGGCCATGCGGCCGACTATAGGTGCGTCGCGGCCCGCGGCCGGTGGACCGAGATGCTTGTCAAACTTCGGGTGCTGCCGACAGGTTTCTGAAAGTCCTCCGCCACGATCCGCGCCATGGCAGTTCTCACCTCCCGCCGCCGGCTGGCGTTCGGGATCGCGGCCGGCGCCGTTTTGCTGCTGGTCGGCGCGGCCACGCCGTGGCTGCGCGGCCGGTCCGGCCACGCGGCACCGGCCGACCCAGCGGTCGCCGTGCGCACGGTGCAGGTCGCCCGCGCCGACCTGTCGACCAGCCATACGCTGCGCGGATCGCTCGGCTACGGCCTGGACCGGCCGGTGAAGGGCAGCCGCGAGGGCGTGGTGACCTGGCTGCCCGGCCCGGGGGCGGTGATCAAGCGGGGCAAGCCGCTGTACCGGGTCGACGACGAGGCCGTGTCGCTGTTCTTCGGCAGCCCGCCGCTGTACCGCACGCTGGCCGCGCGCAACACGGTGGGCCGGGACGTCGCGATGGTCGCCGCGAACCTCTCCGCGCTCGGCTACTCGATCGGCAAGCAGCCCAGAGCGGGCACGACGGTCACGCCGGAGGCCCCACCGCCGGCCGCCGATCAGGGCGGCGGGGCCACCTCGGCGCCGGCCACGCCGAGCCGGGTCACCGTGCGCAAGGGCGACGGCGTGCTCACCGCCGACCTGATCCAGGCGGTCAAGAGGTTCCAGCGCGACAACGGGCTGCCCGCCGACGGCCGGCTCGCGGTCGGCGACGTCGTCGTGCTGTCCGGGCCGGTCCGGGTCGAGACCCTGTCCGCGCAGGTCGGCGACGCCGCCGCGGGGCAGTTGATGTCGGTGACCCCGACCACCAAGGTGGTGACCGTCCAGGCCGCCGTGACCGAGGTCGGCGGGCTGAAGACCGGCGACGCGGTCACCATCCGGCTGCCGGACGGTACCGAGACGCCGGGCAGGATCGGCTCCATCGGCCTGGTCGCGAGCCAGGGCGGCGGCGACCCGGCCGGCCCGGGCGGCGGTCCGAGCGTCGCCGTCACCGTCACGCTCGACGACCACAAGGCGGTGAGCCGGCTCGACGGCGCGGATGTCGAGGTGGACGTGGCCGGGGAGACCCGCACCGGGGTGCTCGCGGTGCCGGTCAACGCGCTGCTGGCGCTGCGGGAGGGCGGCTACGCGGTGCAACTGCCGGACGGGGGGCTGGTGGCCGTCAAGACCGGGCTGTTCGCCCGCGGGATGGTCGAGGTCACCGGCACCGGCCTGAGCGAGGGCCTCGAAGTGGTGACCGCCTCATGAGCCGGACCGGGCCGGTCCTGGCCGTCCGCGACGCGACCATGGCGTACCCCGGCGGGGTGCTGGCGCTCGACCGGGTCTCCCTGGACATCGACGAAGGCGAGCTGGTCGGCATCGTGGGCCCGTCCGGCTCGGGCAAGTCGACGCTGCTGAACCTCATGGGCACGCTGGACCGCCCCACCGCCGGCACCGTCGAGATCGACGGCCACGACGTCACCGCGCTGCCGGACCGGCGGCTCTGCGCGCTGCGCGGCCAGCGGATCGGCTTCGTCTTCCAGCAGTGCCACCTGACCGAGGGAATGAGCGCGGCGGACAACGTCGCGACCGGCCTGCTGTACGCGGGCGTGCCGCGCCGGCGCCGGCCCGGGCTCGCCGTGGCCGCGCTGGACCGGGTCGGGCTGGGCCACCGCACGACCCACCGGCCGGGGCAGCTCTCCGGCGGCGAGCGGCAGCGGGTCGCCATCGCCCGGGCGCTGGTCAACGACCCGGCGCTGATCCTCGCCGACGAGCCGACCGGCGCGCTGGACACGGCGACCGGCCGGGCCGTGCTCGATCTGCTCGCGCGGCTGCACGGCGAGGGCGCCACCATCGCGCTCATCACCCACGACCGCGACATCGCGCGGCGGCTCCCCCGCCGGGTCGAGCTCCGCGACGGCCGGATCGTCGCGGACAGCCGCCGGCCCGGCCCGACGGAGTCCGCTCGATGAGCGCCGAGATCCGCCCGGCCGCCGCCCCGCGGCCGAGTGCCGCCCCGCGGCCGGTCCGTCTGGCGCCCACGGACGTGTTGGCCCTGGGCGCGCTGGGGATCCGCATCCGCCGGGCCCGGGCGGTGCTGTCCGCGCTGGGCATCGCGATCGGCATCGCCACGACGATCCTGGTGACCGCCATCCCGGCGGCCGGCAACCGGGCGCTGATGGACGAGCTTTCCGCGCTCGGCACCAACCTGCTGCAGGCCGTCCCGGCGCCCGATCCCGGCGAGCCGCCGCGGCTGCCCACCGAGTCCGTCCCGATGGTCGGCCGGATCGGGCCGGTGACCAGCGTGACCGCGGTGGCGAACACGCACGCGGTGGTGCGCCGCTCCGACCTCGTCGACCCGCGCGACGGCTCCGGCCTCGCGGTGCTGGCCAGCCGGCCGGACCTGCTCGACACGATCGGCGCGCGGATGTACCGCGGCCACTTCCTGGACCGGGCCGGCCCGGCACTGCCCACCGTGGTGCTCGGCCACGTCGCGGCGGCCCGGCTGGGCGTCCCGGACGTGCCGCCGGGCGGCCCCGAACCGCAGGTGATCATCGGGGAAAGGTGGTTCACCGTCGTGGGGATCCTCGCCACCACCCCGCTGTCGCCGGACATCGACCGCGCGGTGCTCGTCGGCTGGGACGCCGCCCGCACCGAGCTGGGCTTCGACGGGTACCCCACGGTGATCTACCTGCGGGCCCGCGAATCGGCGATCGAGGCCGTGCGGGCGGTGCTGCCGGCCACGATCAACCCGGCGCAGCCGAGCACGGTGATGGTGAGCCGGCCCTCCGACGCGCTGGCCGCCAAGCGCGCCACCCAGCACGCGTTCTCGGCGCTGCTGCTGGGCCTGGCGGTGGTGGCGCTGCTGGTCGGCGGCGTCGGGGTGGCCAACACGATGGTCATCTCGGTGCTGGAGCGCCGCGCGGAGATCGGCCTGCGGCGGGCCCTGGGCGCGAGTCGGGGGCAGATCAGGGTGCAGTTCCTCACCGAGTCGGTGCTGCTCTCGGCCCTCGGCGGGGTGGCCGGCACGGTGCTCGGCGCGGTCGCGGCCGCCGGCTACGCGGCGAGCCACGGCTGGCCGGTGGTGATACCGGGCGGCGCCGTGGCGGCCGGCCTCGGCGGCGCGGTCCTGGTCGGGATGGTGGCCGGCCTGTACCCCGCGGTACGCGCCGCCCGGCTGACGCCCACCGCGGCGCTGGCCTCGGCGTAACGAATCGACAGCGGAGTAACACGGATGGGAAAGGTCCCGATGTATCGACGATTCGCAATAGGTTCACTGACCGCGCTGCTGGCGCTCCTGCTGGCCGCCTGCGACCGCGAGCCGCACAGCTCCGGTTCGGCGGATGGCGGCACCGGCCCCGACGTCGCCTCGCTGGCCAGCGCCAGCCCGTCGGCCACGGCCGGCGCCGCCAGCACGGCCGGCACGGCCGCCGCGGACGAGCCCCCGCTCATCCGCCCGGACACCTCCGAGGAGGAGGAGAACCGCCTCCAGCAGCGGTACAACGACTGCCTCGTCGAGCACGGCGCGAACCCGAAGGTCCGGGGGCCGGCGGAGGACACGAAGAAGACCAAGGCAGCGGAGCAGGCGTGCGCCAACAAGAAGCCCGAGGAGCTTTGGGAACGCGCCCGGCGCACCGACCCCGAGTACGCCGACAAGCTTCGGGACTGGGTGACCTGCGTCCGCTCGCACGGCATCGACGCCTGGGAGGAAGACGGCTTCATCACCTTCAAGAGCCTGCCGCCGGACAACCAATTCAAGTACGTCCAGGAATGCGAGAGCAAGGCATTCGCGTCGTCGGGGTGAGCGCGGTCAGGCGCGGGTGCCCCCGGAGCGCGGGGCGCAACCGAACTTAGGTTAGGGTTACCTCAGTCCGTCTCTGAAGTGATCGAGGAACCCATGTCTTCGTCCGTGAGCGCCCCCGCTCGGCGCACCTCCCGTGCCATTGCCGGCCTCGCCGTCGCGATGGCGGCCATCGTCGGGCTCTCGGCCTGCGACTCCACCGGCGGCTCCGCCGACAAGGGCACCGCGTCGGCGCAGACCGCCGGCTTCCCGGTGAGCATCAAAGACGTCTACGGCACGACGACCGTGCCGGCGCGCCCCGAGCGCGTCGCGGTGGTGGGCTGGGGCAGCGCCGATGCCGCGATCGCGCTGGGCACCATCCCGGTGGCCATGCCGAAGTCGCTCTGGGGCGACCCCGACGGCGACGGCGTGCTCGCCTGGACTACGGAGGCGCTGAAGGCGGCCGACGCCGAGACCCCGGCGCTGCACGACGAGACGGACAGCGTGCCCTACGAGAAGATCTCCGACTCCGCCCCGGACGTGATCCTCGCGACCAACTCCGGCCTGAGCGAGCAGGAGGACAAGACCCTCGCGAAGATCGCCCCGACGGTCGCCTACCCGGGCATGCCGTGGGGCACCGGCTGGCGCCAGTCCACGGCAATGGTCGGTGACGCCCTCGGCAAGGCCGACGCCGCGAAGGAGCTCATCGCCAAGACCGAGGAGCGGATGAAGGCGGAGATGGCGAAGTACCCCGCCACCGCCGGAAAGACCGGCATGGTGTTCTGGGTCGACGCGAAGGACACCGGCAAGCTGCACGTCTACACGCCGAAGGACACCCGCGTGCAGTACCTGAACGACCTCGGCTTCGCCACCCCGGACAGCGTCATCCAACTGACCAAGGGCGCCGAGACCTTCGTGACGGACATCAGCGCCGAGGAGGCCGACCGGCTCGACGCCGACATCGCGGTGGTGTACATCGACGGCGGCGACGCCGCCGTGCTGACGAACGACCCTCTGCTCAGCAAGATCCCCGCGATCGCCAACGGCGCCTACCTCCGGATCGACAGCGACGAGCAGCTGATGGCCATCTCCGCCCCCACCGTGCTCTCCATCCCGTGGGCGCTGCCCGCCTACGCCAAGCAGCTCGGGGACGCCGCGGCGAAGGTGAAGTGAAACATCCACGCTCGGCGTGGGTCGCGGCCGGCGGAGTCGCGGTGCTCGTGCTGGCGGTCGGGCTGTCGCTCGCCGTCGGCACGCGCCCCGTGCCGCTGGCCGAGGTCGTCCACGCGCTGACCCGCCCGGACCCCTCGTCGATCGCCGAGGCGGCCGTCCGCTCACGCATCCCGACCACCATCGCCGGGCTGCTTGTCGGCGCCGCCCTCGGCATGGGCGGGGCGCTCATGCAGGGCATGGCGCGCAACCCACTGGCCGACCCGGGCCTGCTCGGCGTGAACTCCGGTGCCTCCCTGTTCGTCGTGCTCGGCATGGCGTTCTTCGGGCTGAGCGCACCCCTCCAGTTCGTCTGGTTGGCACTCGCGGGCGCCGCCATCGCGATGCTCCTCGGCTACGGAGCCGCGACGGCGAGCCCCTCGGGGGCGACACCCATCACGCTGGCCCTGGCGGGCGCCTCCGTCACCGCCATCGCCTCGTCGATCATCTCCGGCATCCTCATCGTCAACACCACGACGCTCAACAGCTTCCGTTACTGGCAGCTCGGCTCCCTGACCGCCGCCTCACCGGCCGCGCTCGTGCAGCTGAGCGGGTTCCTCGCCGTCGGCGCCGTGATCGCCCTGGTCGCCATGCCGTGGCTGAACGCGCTGGCGCTCGGCGACGACGCGGCCCGGTCCCTCGGCGTACGCGTCGGGATGACCCGCGCGCTCAGCACCCTGGCGACGGTGCTGCTGTGCGGCACCGCCGCCGCCCTCGTCGGCCCGATCGCCTTCGTCGGCCTCGCCGTGCCGCACGCGGTACGCGTCCTGGCCGGCACCGACTACCGCTGGATCGTGCCCCTGTCCGCCCTCGGCGGTGCGGCCTTCCTCCTCGTCTGCGACGTCGTCGGGCGGCTCCTGACCCGGCCGAGCACCCTGGAGGTGGGCATCGTCACCGCGGTCGCCGGCGCGCCCGTGTTCATCGCGCTGCTGCGCTGGCGTCGGACGGTGGGGGTGTGACCGCCGTCCGCGAGGCGCTCGGCGCCGACCTGCGCACGGTCCGGGTACGCCGGCGCCGGCGCGATGCGGTGGTCCTCTCGGTACTCGCGCTCGCCGTCGGCTGTCTCGGCGCGCTGGCCCTCATGTTCGGCGCGCGCTTCACCCCGCCGGCCGACGTGCTCGACGTCCTGCTCGGCAGGCCGGTGCCCGGCGCCAGCTTCGCGGTCGGCGAACTCCGGCTGCCCCGCACCATCGGGGCGATCCTGGCGGGTGCGGCGTTCGGCCTCGGCGGCACCATCTTCCAGACCGTGCTGCGCAACGTGCTCGCCAGCCCGGACGTGATCGGCATCAACTCCGGCGCCAGCGCCGCCGCGATCATCGCGCTGGGTGTCTTCGGGGCGTCCGGGCCGGTCGTCGCGGGCAGCGCCATCGCCGGTGCCCTCCTGACGGCCGCACTGGTGTGGTTCCTCGCCTACCAGGGTGGGCTCTCCGGCATCCGGTTCGCCCTGGTCGGCATCGCCGTCGGGGCGGCCCTGCAGGCGATCATCGGATTCGTGCTCACCCGCTCGAACGTCACCCAGGCCCAGCAGGCGGTGGTGTGGATGACCGGCAGCCTGAGCCGCAGCCTGTGGGATCAGCTCCAGCCGCTCGCACCGGTCCTCGCGGTCCTGCTGCTCGTCGCGCTGATCGCCGGCAGGGACCTGCCCGTGCTCCGCCTCGGCGACGACGTGGCGGCGTCCCTGGGCGTGCGGGTCAGACGACTCAAGCTGGTGCTCATCCTGTGCGCGGTGGTGCTGGTCGCGACCGCCACGGCGGTCACCGGCCCGATCGCGTTCGTGGCGTTCCTCTCGGGGCCGATCGCGATGCGCATCACCCGGCACGGCCAGGCCGTCCCCGCCGTCGCGGCGCTGATCGGTGCGGTGATCGTGCTCGGTGCCGACCTCATCGGGCAACAGCTGCTGTCCACGGCGATGCCCGTCGGCGTCGTCACCGGTGTGCTCGGCGCCCCGTACCTGCTCTGGCTTCTGATGACAGGGAGGACCCGCGCATGACGACGGGCACCGCGCACACCCTCACCACCCAGGGGTTGACGGTCGGCTACGGCGGCGAACCGGTCATCCGCGACCTCGACCTCGAACTGCCCACCAGGGGCATCACGATGCTTGTCGGCGCCAACGGCTGCGGCAAGTCAACGCTGCTGCGGACGCTCGCGCGCCTGCAGCGGCCGCAGGCCGGCACGGTGCTGCTGGATGGACGGCCGATCGACCGGCGAGCACCCCGGGAGGTCGCGCGGATCATCGGCCTGCTGCCCCAGGCCCCGATCGCGCCCGACGGCATCACCGTGGGTGAACTCGCCGACCGGGGCCGCACGCCACACCGCGGCTGGTTCGGCCGGCGGTCGACCCGGGACGACGAGGTCGTGGCCGACGCGCTGCTCGTGACCGGCATGACCGAGTTCGTCGACCGGCCCGTCGACGAGTTGTCCGGCGGGCAGCGCCAGCGCGCCTGGGTCGCCATGGCACTCGCCCAGGAGCCGGACATTCTGCTGCTGGACGAGCCGACCACCTACCTCGACCTCGCGCACCAGGTCGAACTGCTCGAGTTGCTGGTGCGGTTGACCCTCGACCGCGGCACCCAGGTGGTCGTGGTCATCCACGAACTCAACCTCGCCACCCGGTACGCCGACCACCTGATCGCGATGAAGTCCGGTCGGATCGTGGCGCAGGGCCGGCCGGGCGACATCGTCACGCCCGAACTCGTCCGGGCGGTCTTCGGACTCAACGCGGTCGTCATCCCCGACCCGATCTCAAACGGACCGCTCATCGTTCCCGGCCGCGCCGCCAACGCCCCGTCGACCACCGCCGTTCCCGAGGCACTCGGCGGTCGCTGACCACCGCCGCGGATGCCGACCGCGTTGAACAAGCACGAGGGACCGCGGCGGTTCGTCAAGCGGCTGCCCATCGCTGGGCCGGAAACGTTCAGGCGGGGTCGGCCCGCCCCGCCGACCACGCCGCCCACAGCCGGGCGTAGCCGCCGCCGGCCGCCACCAGGTCGTCGTGCGGCCCGCTCTCCACGATCCGGCCGCCGTCGACCACGACCACGAGGTCCGCGGCCGCGGCCTGGGTGAGCCGGTGCGCGACGACGATGCCGGTGCGGCCGCGCAGCACCCGGGCCGTTGCCGCCTCCAGCACCCGCGCGCCGCTGCTGCCGGCGTCGGCGGTGGCCTCGTCGAGAATGGCGACCAGCGGGTCGGCGAGCAGCACCCGGGCCAGCGCCACCTGCTGGGCCTGGACGACGGTCAGCTCGTGGCCGCCGTCGCCGACGACGGTCTGCGTGCCGTGCGGCAGCGCCGCCACCCACTCCCGGGCCCCGACCGCCGCGAGGGCGCGGTCGATGTCCTCGTCGGTGGCGCCGGTGGCGGCCAGCCGCAGGTCCTCGGCGAGCGGGCCGGCGAACACGTGCATCTCCTGGGACACCAGCACCACGCACCGGCGCAGCGTGTCCGGGTCGAGGTCCGCCAGCGGGACGCCGCCGAGGTGGACGCTGCCGCCGGCCGGTTCGTGCACCCCGGCGAGCAGCTTGGCCAGGGTGGTCTTGCCACCGCCGCTGGCCCCGACGAGCGCGATGGTGCCGCCGGCCGGGATGTCCAGGTCGACGTCGTGCAGCACCGGATGCCCGGGCCGGTAGGCGTACCGCAGGCCGGCGGCCTTCACCGCACCGTCGACCGGCGCGGGGCCGCGCAGCGGGCGGCGCTCCGCCGGCAGGTCGGTCACCCCGACGAGCCGGGCCAGGCTCGCGTGCGCCGACTGGAGGGTGTCCAGCAGGAACAGCACGGTGTTGATCGGCCCGAACAGGTTGGCGAAGTACAGCGCGGCGGCGCTGGCCGCCCCGATGCTCGTCTCGCCCGCGTTCACCAGCAGGAAACCGGTCGCCAGGACCGCGGTCAGCCCGATGGCCTCGGCGACGTTGAGCCGCCCGAAGAACCGCGTCTGCAGCCGGGTGACCCGGTACAGCAGGTCGATGCTGCGCTCGACGCGGTCCGCCACCAGCCCGAGGTGCTCGGTGCGCAGCCCGAACGCCCGTACCGTGGGCGCACCGCCGATCGTGTCCAGCAGCTGTTGCTGCTCGGCTCCGGCGGCGGCCCGCCGGCGGGCGTAGAGCGGCGCCGACCGGCGCACGTACCACCGGGCGGTGGCCGCCTGGACCGGCACGGCCAACAGCGCCGCCGCGCCGAACCGCCAGTCGAGGGCGGTCAACCCGACCAGGGTCAGCGCGAGGATCAGCGCCGACTGGACGAACTCGGGGAACGCGCCGCGCACCGCGGCGCTGATCATCGCCACGTCCTCGGTGATGCGTGCGGTCAGGTCGCCGGCGCCGCCCCGCTCGATCCGCTCCAGCGGCAGGTGCAGCGCGTGCTGGACGAACTCGTCGCGGATCGCGGCCAGCACGAGCTCACCGAGGCGCGAGATGAGCTGCAGCCCGGCGAAGGCCAGCCCGCCCTGGCCGACGGCGGCGCCGGCGAGCAGCAGCACCGGACCGGTGAGCGCGCCCGGCCCGGCACCGCCCGCGGCGAGGTCGACGACCCGGCCCAGCAGCGGCGCCGTCACCAGGCTCAGGGCCGCGGCGAGCAGCAGCGTCACGGCGGCGCCGGCCGCCAGCAGCGGGTGGCGGCGCACCATGGCCAGCAGGGCGGCGCGGGTGCGGCGCGGGCCGGCGATCGGCAGCAGGACCGGGCCGTCGCCCGGCTCGGGCGCGGTGAGCGTCATGCCAGTACCAGCGCCCGGTAGGCGGGCACGGTGCGCAGCAGTCGCACGTGCGAGCCCTCGACCGTGCCGGCCCCGCCGGCGAGGAACACCACCCGGTCGGCCGCGGCGAGCAGGGCGGGGCTGCTGGTGAGCACGACGGTGGTCCGCCCGGCGCGCGCGCCGCGCAGCCCGGCGGCGATCGCGGCCTCGGTGACGGCGTCCACGGCGGTGGTCGGGTCGTGCAGGACCAGCACGGGCGGGTCGGCGTGCAACGCCCGGGCGAGCGCGACGCGCTGGCGCTGCCCGCCGGACAACGACCGGCCGCGGCCGGTGACCTCGGTGGCCAGTCCGTCGGGGAGGGCGGCGGCGACCTGGTCCACCTGGGCGGCCGCGACCGCGGGGCCGATGTCGCCCGGCCGACCGGCCCGGATGTTCGCCGCGACGCTGCCCTCGAACAGGTCGGCGTCGTGCGGGGCGGCGAGGACGACCGAGCGCCAGACCTCCGGCGCGACGTCACCGGCGGCGATGCCGTCGACGCTGACCGCACCCGCCCGCGGGTCCGTCTCGCGGGCGAGGATCCGCAGCAGGGTGCCCGCCTGGAGCGGGTCGGCCACCACGCCGACCAGCTCACCGGCGGCCACGTCGAGGTCGACGCCGTCGAGCCCGGGAGCGGTGAGGCCGCGCAGCCGCAGCCGGCCGGTCACGTCGGGTGGGTCCGGGACGGCGCGGGCGGAGGTGTCGCGGCCGGTGACCGCCGCGATCCGGGCGGCGGAGGCGCGCCCACCCGCGACGGCCGCGATGATCTCGCCGAACGTGCCCAGCGGGCCGAGTAGGAACTGCGCGAGCCCGACCGCGGAGACCAGTTGACCGACCGTGATGTCCCCGGCGATGGCCAGCCGCCCGCCGACCAGCGCGACGACGGCGAGGAACAGGCCGTTCACCACGATGACCGCGCCGTTGTATCCCGCCTCGGCCCGGGCGGTGTGCAGCGTCGCCACGAGGGAGGCCCGGCTGGTCGCCCGGTAGCGGGCGGCGGCCGTACGCTCCGCGCCGATGCCCTTGAGCACCCGGACACCCCGCACCAGGTCGGCGGCCACGCCGGCGGCCTGGGCGGCGCGTTCCTGCTGGTCGGCGCTGCGGCGTTCGAGCGGACCGCTGAGCAGCTTCACCAGGTACAGCAGCGGCGGCGTGCCCAGCAGGATCAGCAGCCCCAGCGGGACCGACACGACCAGCAGCGCGGTGCTGGCGACCGCGACACCGACGACGGCCGCGACACCGTGCGGTGCGTGGAAGTTCACCATCGCGGTGCGCCGGGCGTCGCCGGTGGCGATGCTGACCAGCGCGCCGGGCAGCGGGCCGCCACCCGGGCGGTCCACCGCCGCGGCGGCGACCGCGAGCCGCAGCGAACGGTCGGCGCGGGCCCCGGCGACCGTACCGACCCGGGTGCCGAACCGCCAGCTCAGCGACAGCGTCGCGAAGGTCGCGGTGAGCACCCCGAGCCACAGCAGCAGGGCGGCGGGCCGGCCGGTGGCCGTGGCCCGGTCGATGATGACGCCGATGAGGACGGGCACCAGCGCCTCGCCCGCCTGGTAGCTGGTGAACAGCGCGGCCGAGGCGACGATGCGGCCGCGGTGCGTCAGGAAGGACCGCCGAAGCACCCCACGGCCGTCGAGTTCCATGCCGGCACCGCCGCTTTCATCTGACCGTCGATCCAAGGTCAGGTGAGGGTACCCTTAGTCGCCCGTCCGGCGCGGAGCGGAGGTCCCGGGTCCCGGTGGTTGCGTGAAAGCAGTGTCAAACTGCTTACACGCCCCAAGGGTCGTGTACAGTGAGCGGGCAACAGCATGCTGCACAAACCCGACGGGACGCCCGCATGCCCAGACCCGCCCAGGTGACCGCCGCCGAGATCTCCCGACTGGCCGGGGTCACGCGCGCCACCGTCAGCAACTGGCGTCGGCGTCACCCGGACTTCCCGGCCGCCACCGGCGGGACGGAGACCAGCCCGGCCTACGACCTGGCGGCGGTCCAGTCCTGGCTCGCCGCGCGTGGTCAACTTCCGGCCGCCTCACCCGCGGACGCGCTGCGCACCGCCGTACGCGCCACCCGGGCCGGCGCCGGCACGCCGAGCAGGCTCCTGCCGCTGGCCCTAGCCGCCGCCCTGATGGCCGACAGCGACCTGAAGCAACTCGTCGAGCTGCCCGACAGCGAACTGCCCGAGCGGGCCCAGCGGGCGGTACGGCCGCACCTTGCCGGCATCGCCGGGACCACCGACCTCACCTACGCCCCGGACGAGGCGCCGCTGCTCCGTACGCTGCTGCGCTGCGTCGCCGACCAGGGCGCCCTCCGGGCCGCGGACGTGCTCGCGGAGGTCGACCTCGACGGCACCAGCGCCAGCGGCAGGTACGACACGCCCGCACCCGTGGCCGCCTTGATGGCCGACCTGCTCGCCGAGCCGGGCAAGCCGTACCCGGCGACCGTCTTCGATCCCGCCTGCGGCGCCGGCGGCCTCCTTGTCGCCGCCGCCGCCCGGGGGGCGCAGAAGCTGTACGGCCAGGACATCCTTCCCGCGCTGACCGCGCAGGCCGCCGTACGCCTCGCCATCCAAACGGTGCGGACCGCGGCCCAGGTGAGCGTGCACGCCGGCGACAGCATCCGCGCCGACGCGTTCCCGTCCCTGACGGCCGAGGCCGTGCTCTGCGGCCCGCCCTACGGCGACCGCGAGTGGGGCCACGAGGAGCTGGCGTACGACTCGCGGTGGATCTTCGGTCTGCCGGCGAAGATCGAGTCCGAGCTCGCCTGGCTCCAGCACTGCGTCGCGCACCTGGCGGAGGGCGGGCGCGGAGTTCTCCTCCTGCCGCCGGCCATCGCGGAGCGCGGTTCGGGCCGCCGGATCAGGGCCGAGATCCTCCGCAGCGGCGCGCTACGGGCCGTGATCGCGCTTCCGCCCGGCGTCGCGCAGCCCCTGCACGTCGGGCTTCACCTGTGGGTGATCCAACGCCCGCACCCGCAGGCCACATTGCCGCCGAGTGTCCTCATCGTCGACGTCGCCACGCCCGACGCTGCCCGGCCCGGCCAGCCATCAAGCAAGCGACCGACGCTGGACTGGCCAGCGCTGCGCGACAGCGTCCGGAAGGCATGGACCGACTACGACCGGCACCCGGACACCTTCGATCCCGTTCCGGGCGTCGCTCGGGCGGTCCCCATCATCGACCTGCTCGACGAGACGGTCGACCTCACGCCCGCCCGCCATGTCCGGGCCACCCCGGTGCCGGCGCTGCCCGACGAGGTCGCCGCGCTCTCCCAGGAACTGCGCACCAGGCTACGGCGGGCGGCCACCGGGTTGATCACGCTCAGCGGTGGCCAGCCGTGGCCGCCCGTCGGCAGCGCCCCCGAGTCCTGGCGCACCGCCAGCGTCGCCGATCTCCTGCGTGGCGACGCACTGACCCTGCTGCGGGTGCCGACCGCGATCCGCAACTCGTCCCCTCTCGTGGAGAGCCCGCCCGCGCCGCGCACCCTGACCGCACGTGACGTGACCTCGCACCGCCCCGCCTCCGGCCCCGCCGAGGAGGAGGCCACCGGCACCGAGATCGAAATCCGGGAGGGGGACGTCATCCTCCCGGAACTACCGCACAACGGCACCGCCACCGCCCGGGTCGCGGACGCCCGCGATGCCGGCAACCGCCTCGGTCGCCACCTGCATCTCCTGCGGCCCGATCCGGCCCGCCTCGACCCGTGGTTCCTGGCCGGCTTCCTGGCCGCCGAGGAGAACATCAGCGCCGCGTCGTCCGGCACCACCGTTGTCCGCCTCGATCCCCGCCGCCTGCGGGTGCCGCTGCTGCCTCTCGCCGAGCAGCAGCGATACGGCCGCGCGTTCCGCCAGCTCAACGCCCTGCGCACCGCCGCGGACATCGCCAACCGCCTCGCCGACGAAACCGCCCGTACCCTCGCCGCGGGCCTCACCGGCGGCGCGCTGCAACCACCCGACGCCGCCCAGACGGCATCCTGAACCTGGCTCGACTCCCCCAGCCACCCCGGCACCGGCTCATCGGAAGGAATCCGTTGAACAGCAGCAAGCACACCGAACTGGCGAACCACGCCTGGTCGGTCGCCGATCTCCTGCGCGGCGACTACAAGCAGTCCGACTACGGCAAGGTGATCCTGCCGTTCACCGTGCTGCGTCGCCTGGAGTGCGTCCTGGAGCCGACCCGGCGCAAGGTGCTGGAGACCCACGAGAGGTTCGGCGGCCAGGACGTCGACGTGGCGCGCTTCCTGCGCCGCGCCTCCGGGCACAGCTTCTACAACATCAGCCGCTACACCCTGAAGTCGATCGCGGCCGACCCGGGCCAGGCCGAGAAGCACCTGCTCCAGTACATCGGGGCGTTCTCCGACAACGCCCAGGAGGTGCTGCACCGCTACGAGTTCCCGCAGCAGATCCGCCGGCTCGACGGCGCGAACCTGCTCTACCGGGTGGTCGGCCGCTTCGCGGACCTGGACCTGCGGCCGGTCGAGTTGGACGAGCACGGCGAGGTGGTCACGGACGAACGCGGGCAGCCCAGGGTCGTCGTTTCCAACCACCAGATGGGGTACGTCTTCGAGGAGCTGATCCGGCGCTTCGCGGAACAGTCCAACGAGACCGCCGGTGAGCATTTCACCCCGCGCGAGGTCATCGAGCTGATGGTGAACCTGCTGGTGGCCCCGGACGACGACGCGCTGAGCATCCCCGGCGTGGTGCGGACCGTGATGGACCCGGCCTGCGGCACCGGCGGCATGCTGAGCGCGGCCGAGGAGCACATCACCACACTGAACCCGTCGGCCACCGTGGAGGTCTTCGGGCAGGAGTTGAATCCCGAGTCCTGGGCGATCTGCCGGTCCGACATGATGATCAAGGGCCAGAACCCGGAGAACATCAAGTTCGGCAACTCGTTCAGCGACGACGGCCACCGCGGCGGCCACTTCGACTACCTGCTGGCCAACCCGCCGTTCGGCGTGGAGTGGAAGAAGGTCAAGGAGGAGGTCGAGGCCGAGCACGAGAGGCTCGGCGAGAGCGGCCGGTTCGGCGCCGGCCTGCCCCGGATCAACGACGGCTCGCTGCTGTTCCTCCAGCACATGATTTCAAAAATGAAACCGGTGACCGCCGACGGCAGGGGCGGCAGCCGGGTCGCGATCGTCTTCAACGGCTCGCCACTGTTCACCGGGGCGGCCGAGTCCGGCGAGTCGCGGATCCGACAGTGGATCCTGGAGAACGACTGGCTGGAGGCGATCGTCGCCCTGCCGGACCAGCTCTTCTACAACACCGGCATCTCCACGTACTTCTGGGTCCTGACCAACCGCAAGTCGCCCGACCACCGCGGCAAGGTGCTGCTACTCGACGCCCGGGACTACTTCGCCAAGATGCGCAAGTCGCTCGGTGACAAGCGCAAGTACCTCAAGGGCGACCAGATCGCCGAGATCACCCGCCTCTACACCGAGGCGCTGCACGTCGCCAACGACGCCGAGTACCCGCTGCACCAGAAGGTGAAGGTCTTCGCCAACGAGGACTTCGGCTACCGCCGCATCACCGTCGAACGGCCCCTCAAGCTCCGCTTCGAGGTCACCGACGAAACCCTGGCCCAGGTACGCGAGTCAAAGCCGATCCAGAAGGCCATCGACGTGAACGCGTTCGAGACCGCGCTGAAGCCGCTGATGGGACGGTCGTGGCAGACCAAGCGAGCGGCGTGGGACGCGGTCCGGTCCGCGATGGCCGAAACCGGCGTGCTCTGGCCGACCGGCGCCCCGTTCCAGAAGGCGCTGCGCGAACTGCTCGGCGTCCGCGACCCGGAAGGCGAGGTGCAACTCGTCAAGGGCGAGCCCGAGCCCGACCCGGAGCTACGCGACTACGAGAACGTGCCGCTACACGAGGACGTCGAGGAATACCTGCGCCGCGAGGTCCTCCCGCACGTCCCGGACGCCTGGATCGACCACACCAAAACCAAGACCGGGTACGAGATCCCCTTCACCCGCCACTTCTACGTCTACAAGCCCCCGAGGCCGCTCGCCGAGATCGACGCCGAGCTCAAGGCCCTAGAGGCCGAGATCCAAGAGCTGCTTGGCAAGGTGACGAAGTGACTCAACTCCTCGGAATATCTCTGCCGGACCACTGGACAACCAGCCCGCTAAAGCATGTGACGACTCTGCTGAACAGAGGCTCCACACCCAACTATGTCGACAATGGTCCAGTGCGCGCTCTCAGCCAGGCAGCAAACCAAGATTCGGGGATCGACTGGCAGCGGACGCGGTTCCACGACTATCACGGTGACTCCGCTAAGCTGAGGGGACGCTTGCGTCAAGGTGACGTAATTATCAACTCGACGGGTACCGGAACACTGGGCAGAATCGGCCAATTTGAGGGTAACCTAGACGGAATTCCCTCGATGGCCGATAGCCACCTGACTGTCGCTCGATTCCGCCCTGACTTCGTATACCCGCGCTTCGCGTACTACTGGCTGCGATCCCAGCCGTTCCAGGAATACATTTACGCCGCCCTCGTGGTGGGCGCGACTAACCAGATCGAATTGAACCGGGATCGTCTCGCGGTTGCCGATCTTCCGCTCCCGCCAATGAACGAGCAGCGGCACATCGCCGACTTCCTCGACGCCGAAACTGCCCACACAGATCGACTGATCGCTCTTCAGCGCGAAATCATCACCCGGCTCCACGAACGGGACGTCGCTATTCTTGACGCAGAGATCGACCAGCTCGCGCGCAAAGCGGGCACCTTGCCATTCCGGAGGTTCACGGCTGGCGTCGACCAAGGATCGAGTCCGCAATGCGAAGGGATCCCTGCCGCCGATGGTGAATGGGGGGTCCTGAAGGTCAGTTGCCTCCGACCTGGAGAGTTCTTTCCAGACGAGAACAAGCGCCTGCCGGTTAATTTAGCCCCCGATGTAACCCACGAGGTACACGAAGGCGATCTACTGATTACGCGGGCTAACACTCCTCAGCTTGTCGGATCAACTGCAGTCGTTCCCCCTGGGCGTTCGCGACTGCTGCTCTCGGACAAGATTTTCCGCGTCCGGCTCTTACCTAAGCTCGACCCACATTATTTGACTGCCATTGCTCGCGGAACTCAGATACGGAGCCTCTGTTCCGCCACATCGAACGGAGCCTCACAGTCCATGGCCAACATCCGATTCGAGGAAATTAAGGACTGGCCGATCCCCGCCGCCAGCCTCAAGGAACAGCGAGATCTGGTGGTTCGGATGAACTCAGTGTGGGATATCACGCGGAGGCTACGAACAAAGCTTCAGCATCAGCTCACACTCCTGAACGAGCGGCGGCAGGCTTTGATTACGTCTGCGGTGACCGGACAGATTGATCTTTCAACGGCGAGCACGCGGGGCGACAGCTAGCTTCATCTCCTTGGGGCGTTTGGACGGGACCAGGCGAAGGGATCAAGAGGTTGAGCGACCAGGAGAACGCGGGGCAAAAGGCATCCGACCCTTCGCGGGACGCAGCCGCGCTACGTCTCCAGATCCGGCACGTACGCGATGCGCTCCAGCGCGAGTTTGACAACTTGATCGACGTCGATGATCTAGCCAGGATGCCGTATGCCGCCGGTGAACAGGCCTTCCTGTCACGAGCGTTAGCCGCGTTGGTGGTACGGGACCTAACCGGCTGCGACAGCAAGTCAGCAGCGGCCGCCGTCATCGACGGCAGAGACGACATCGGGATCGATGCCGTGGCCACCGACGAGAGCGCCTCGCACATCTGGCTGATCCAGTCCAAGTGGAGCGATTCGGCAAGAGCCGGATTCGGTGTTGCGGAAGCACTGAAGTTCATTGATGGACTGCGCCATATCGACACTCGGCAGTTCGACCGCTTCAACATCAAGTTCCGAAATCTCGCGGATCAGGTTGCTGCCGTTCTGGCGAATCCACACTCACGGATCACCCTGGTGCCCGGCTTGATGAGAACCGACAGCCTGTCGGACGATGTCGTGCGTCGGCTCACCGACGCGCAAGACGAGTTCAACCAACTGGGCACCATGCTCGACCACCGCATCTACCTCGCCCGAGACATCTGGGAAGTGGTACGTAACGACTTCCGAGAGCCCCCAATCGGGCTCACTGCAAAGATGCAGGACTGGATCCGGATAACGGAGCCGTACGAGGCTTTTCAGGGAACCATCTCGGTGGCCGAGATTGCGGAGTGGTACAGCGCTCACGGCGATCGCTTGTTCGATCGCAATATCCGTAAGCCGCTGGGTCTCACCCAGGTAAATCAGGGACTCATCGACACACTGACCGACGAGCCACACAACTTCTGGTACTTCAACAACGGGATCACCGTCCTCTGCGAAGAGGTAGATCCTGCGTACTTCAGCCGTTCCGCACGGACACCCGTAGAGCTTCACCTTGCCGGCGCCAGCGTGGTCAACGGCGCCCAGACTGTTCACGCTATCCATCGGGCAGCTGACAGCAAAATCGAATTCCCTGATGGCTATGTAAGTGTCCGGGTGATCTCCCTGAAGAATTGCCAGCCCGGATTCGCGAACGCCGTTACAACCGCCACGAACACACAGAACAGGGTCGAGCGGCGTGACTTCGTCGCCTTGGATCCGGTGCAGACGACGATAAAGGAAGACTTCACACTTTCGCTACAAAAGACATACGTCGTCAAACGGGGGGAACTGGAGCCATCGCCCGACAGTGGCTGCTCGGTGGTCAGCGCGGCCATCGCACTTGCCTGCGCCCACCGGAACCCCGAACTTGCCATCCGCGCCAAGCGCGGCACCGATTTGCTGTGGGAGGATGGCCCGCAGGGCGCGTACCAACTCCTGTTCAACTCCCAAGATCCGCCATCGGCATACCAGGTGTGGCGCTCAGTCCTCGTACTGCGTGCGATTGATGACGCGCTCAACCGGACGGCGAAGGATCGCCAAGCACGGGCGGAGGCGATTGCGGAGCGCGGAAACCGGCTGATCGCGCATATCGTCTTCCAGCACCTGGACCTCGATGGCATCGACGACCCCGACGCCGACTGGGATGCCGTGCTGGGTCAGGTATCAGATGCGGTCGAGCGTGCTACAGGGTGGCTGATCCACCATCTGGACTCCGAGTACGGGCAGACTTCGATCGTGGCGAGCACCTTGGCCAACACCGTTCGCTGCCGAACCCTGGCGAGGCTCGTGCTGGCGGACCTGCAACGCGATATCCCAGTGCCGCCCTTCCCGGACGACTACCGTCCCGCGCGACGGGTTCCGAAGCAGCGTAGGCCGAATGCCGTTCCCACCCTCATCGACGCCGGGCGGCTGGCTGATGGAACGCCGCTGCAATACCACACCTGCACTCGACCCGAGCGAGAGGCGATGGCCGAGTGGTTGGCCGGGGATCCTCGCCGAAGTGCGGCAACATGGGTCAACCAGCGAGTACGACCAGTCCTCTGGGCCGTTGATGGAAAGTATTACTCGCCGACCGCACTCGTTCAGCGGATGTGGCAGTTGGCTGGCTGGAGCACGGCACCAGTGGCGGTCCAGGGGCCTTCTCGTTGGTACGTCGAAGGTGAAGGCTCGCTATGGAAGCTTGCACAGGAGACCTGGGCAGCATCCGAGGACGACGAGGACGAAAACGGCGACGAGAAGGGGGATGGGCGTTGACTGTGACGTCGGTGACCGGGCAGGTCGACGTTTCCACCGCGAGCGGACGCGGGGACCGTGTGATGTCTGACCATCGGGCAGCCCGTCGCCTTGCCTCGACGGAAGGCGTTGAGATGTCATGACCAGTAGCGCGAGCAACCGGGCCGTGCCGTTCGTGACCCGGGTGCGGATTGAGAACTACCGGTCGATCGCGCATTGCGACCTGGCGCTCGGCCCGTTCGCCGTGCTCCTCGGGCTGAACGCGGCCGGAAAGTCCAACTTCCTCGACGCGCTGCGCTTCGTGCGCGACGCGCTGGACCACGGACTCGGTGCGGCGGTTAAGGCTCGGGGCGGACTGGATGACGTGCTCCGGCGCGTACCGGAACCTACGGAGTCGGCCACGATCGCTCTGGAGGTTCGCCTGCCCGGATCCGCCGAGGACGACGGACCTGGGCAGGCTCGCTACGAGGTCACGATCTCGCGTTCCTCAGCCAGGAACCATGCCGGCCTTGCCGTGTGGTCCGAGCGGGAGTACTGCGAGATAGGTCCAGCCTCGGGGAAGCCCCAAGCCCGGTTCCTGGTCGAGGATGGGAAGGTTAGCGATTCGGCTGGCCCGCACGGAGGGCGGCTTCACCCTGGCAGCCTCTACCTTCCTCGGGCCGGTGTCGGCGAGCCGTATGCCCGCCTGTACGAGGCATTGACCGCAATTTTCTTCTACGAGCCGGACTTGGCCGCGCTGCGGGACGCCCGCCCCGCCACCGGATCGGACCTGCTCGACGAGAATGGCGGCCACCTCGGGGCTATTCTTGGCCAGCTCGGTCGATGGGAGCGGGAGCGGGTGTCCGCGTACGCCGGCGTGATCGTGCCTCGGCTGGTCGATGTCGGCCCGAGCACGCCGGGCGGTGATTACATTGCGGCCCGGATGGCCACGGCCACCGGCCCGGGGGGCGAGGAGCGGCATTTCCGCGCGGAATCGATGTCTGAGGGAACGATCCGCGCGGTCGGGCTGCTCACCGCGCTCTTCCAGCCGGGTGCCCGGGATGGTCGGATCCCACTTGTCGCCGTCGAGGAGCCGGAGCTGGCGCTGCACCCGATGGCCGCCGGAGTGCTGTTCGACGCGCTGACCGAGGCGAGCACGTGGACCCAGGTCCTCGCGACCAGCCAGAGCGCGGAGCTGTTCGACCGCAAGGAGGCCGACCTGTCCACGATCCTAGTCGCCGCGGCCGACAACGGTGTGACAACCATCGATGTGTTCGACCTGGAGATGGCGCGCCGCAACGCACCGTCCTTTGACAAGTTCTGCCGTGACATCGACTACCTGGTGACCGGGAAGCGGGAGGTCTGATCCGATGGCGATCCACCACGAATCCGCCTTCGGTGACGCGATCGTCGCCGCCCTCCTCGACAGCGGATGGGAGGAGGGCGACAAGGCCGACTACCGCGCCGAACTGGGCCTCGATACCGCCCAACTCTCCATGTTCATTGGCGCGACCCAGCCCAACGAGTGGAACGAGCTGGTCACCTACTACGGCGGCGAGCAGGCGGCAGCTCAGCGCGGATTTCTCAAACGGCTCGACCAGGCGATCGCCACCGATGGGCTGCTCGACGTACTCCGCAAGGGGGTCAAAGACCACGGCGTGCGTATCAGGGTCGCGTACTTCAAGCCGTCTCTTGTGGAGTCGGAGGCGATCCTGGCCGACTACCGCAAGAATCGGCTCACCGTGGTCCGGGAGTTGGAGTACGCGACCAAGCAGGCCGATCGGGGCAACCGGCTCGACCTGACGCTGTTCCTCAACGGCATCCCGGTCGCCACCGCCGAGCTGAAGAACCCGCTCACCGGTTCCGGGGTGGAGCACGCCAAGGAGCAGTACCGGACCGACCGCGACCCCACCGAGCTGATCTTCTCGCGGCGGGTGGTCGCGAACTTCGCCGTCGACCCGGGCTTGGTCTTCGTCACCACGCAGTTGCGGGGCGGGCAGACCCGGTTCCTGCCGTTCAACACCGGCAGCGAGGGGCCGGGACGCCCCGGCGGCCAGGGCAACCCGCCGGCCACCGAGCACGGCAAGTACGCCACCTCGTATCTGTGGGAGGAGATCTGGCAGCGGGACAACTGGCTCGAGCTGCTGGAACGCTTCGTCCACCTGCACCAGGAGAAGAGCGCTGCCGGCCGTACCCAAAAGTCTTTGATCTTCCCGCGCTATCACCAGTGGCATGCGGTGAAGCGGCTGACCGCGCACGTGGCCCGGCACGGCGCCGGGCACAACTACCTGGTGATGGCCTCGGCCGGCTCGGGCAAGTCGAACACCATCGCCTGGCTCGCGCACCGGCTGTCGTCGCTGCACACCCCGAATGACCCGGCCGCGCTCGACCCGGACGCGCTCGCCGCGGGGATCAAGCCCGGCAGCCCGGTCTTCGACAAAGTCGTCATCATCACCGACCGGCGGAACCTGGACGCCCAGTTGCGGGACACCGTCGGCAGCTTCGAGCAGACCGCCGGGCTGGTCGTGAAGATCGATGAGAGGTACGGGGCCAAGTCGGAGCAGCTCGCCAAGGCGCTCTCCCGGGAAACCGGCAAGATCGTCACCGTCACCCTGCACACGTTCCCCGCGCTGGTCGACTACCTGAAGCGCAGCCCGACCGAGATCCGGGGCAGCCGATTCGCGATCATCGTGGACGAGGCGCACTCCTCGCAGTCCGGGGACGCGGCCACGGCCGTCCGGGCGGTGCTGCGCGATCTCGGCCTGGACGCCGACTCGGACGAGGCGGGCGCCACCAGCGCCGCCGGGCCGCAGACCGCCGAGGAGAAGCTGGCGGCGAACGCCCGCAAGCGGCAGCGAAGCGCGAACCTCTCCTACTTCGCCTTCACCGCCACGCCGAAGCACAAGACCCTTGAACTCTTCGGCACCCTCGGCGCGGACGGCAAGTACCACCCGTTCCACACGTACTCGATGCGGCAGGCGATCGAGGAGGGCTTCATCCTCGACCCGCTGCGCAACTACGTCACCTACGACACGTACTGGAAGCTGGTCAACGAGAACCCGGACGAGCGGGAGGTCGACTCGGCCAAAGCCAACAAGGAACTCGCCCGGTACGCGCTGACCCACGACTCCACCGTCGCCCAGCACGCGCAGATCATCGTCGAGCATTTCCGGGCGCACACCGCCGGGCGGCTCGGCGGTCGGGCCAAGGCGATGGTGGTCACCGCGTCCCGACAGAGCGCCGTGCAGATGTCCCGGGCGATCAAGCGGTACCTCGACGACCGCGACTACCCGGGCCCGGGCGTGCTGGTCGCCTTCTCCGGCACCCTCACCTACGAGGGCGCGGAGGTCACCGAGTCGAAGGAGAACGGTGGCCTGCCGGAGAGTGCCCTGCCGAAGGCGTTCGCGTACACCCGGGCCGACGACCGCACCGCCCGTGCCGGCACCGCCGCCGGTCAGCGCGAATACCGCGTCCTGGTGGTCGCGGAGAAGTACCAGACCGGCTTCGACCAGCCGCTGCTCACCACCATGTACGTCAACAAGAAGCTCACCGGCGTCTCCGCCGTGCAGACGCTGTCCCGGCTCAACCGCACCGCCGACCGCAAGAGCCAGGGCGACCTGGCGGTGCTGGACTTCGTCAACGACGCCGAGGACATCAAGGAGGCGTTCCGGCCGTACTTCGAGGAGGCCGAGACCCTCCCCTCCGACCCCAACCTGCTCTACCCCGCGCAGAGCCGGGTGATGTCCCCGAACCTGCTGGTCGAGGCGGAGATGCAGGCGTTCGTCGAGGCGTACCTGGCGGCCGAGGAGCGGGCCGCCGGCAACACGGCGAAGTGGGCCAAGCTGCACGCCGAGCTGTACCGGCACCTCCAGCCCGCCGTCGAACGCTTCGACAAGCTGCTCAACGGCGAGGACGAGTCCGACCGGGAGGCCGCCGAAGCGTTCCGCGCCGACCTCACCGACTACGTCCGCAAGTACGGCTTCCTCGCCCAGATCGTCCCCTATGCCGACCCGGAGTTGGAGCGGCTCTACCTCTACGGCCGGCACCTGCTCAACCGGCTGCCCCGGCGCGGCGACGGTGGCGTCGACATCGGCGAGGTCGACCTCAGCCACCTGCGGGTGGAGAAGACCGGCGAGCACGACGTCAGCCTCAATCGCGAGGGCGCGGCCGAGATGAAGGGCTTCGGCGACGGTGCCGGCGGCGCGAGGGAGCCGGAGAAGTCGCTGCTCTCCGAGCTGATCGAGCGGTTCAACGAGCGGTTTGGCACCAGCTTCACCGACGACGACGTGGTCAAGCCGTTGACCGAGGCGATGGCCGAACCCAAGGTCCGTCAGGCCGCCGTCGCCAACGACGAGGAGAACTTCGGCCACGTCTTCATCCCGGTCTTCGAGGAGAAGATGATGGACCACTTCGAGACCGCCGCCGACCTCGGCCGCCGCTACTTCGGCCCGCAGTCCGACTTCCGCAGCTCGCTCAACCGCAGCGCCCGCAGCGCCGCCTGGCGGCTGATCCGCCGGCAGGAAGGCGTCGTCGACGACGAGGCCGCCTGACCGGCCGGCGCCGCTGCCGCCGCGGCGGCAGCCCTGGACGGTGATTCGTTCAAGAGCGACACTGACCTCCTGGCCGGGACAGTCGGGAAGGGACGGAGGCACCCGTGCGGGCAGAGCCGATCGCCGGCCGGTACGAGCGGGTCGAGGAGATCGGCTCCGGGGGCATGGGGCAGGTCTGGCGCGGCTACGACGGCGTCCTCGACCGCGAGGTCGCCATCAAACTCATCCGCCCCGACGCCGTCCACTCCCCGGAGCAGGCGGAGGAGCTGGCCAAACGGTTCCGCCGCGAGGCCCGGGTCACGGCACGCATCCAGCACCTCTCCCACGCCCACGCCATCCCCGTCGTACACCGTGACCTCAAACCCGACAACGTGCTGGTCGCCCCGGACGGGGCGATCAAGCTCCTCGACTTCGGCATCGCCGCCATCCTGCGCACCGACGTCACCCGGATCACGGCGACCGGCAGCGCCCTCGGCACCCACCACTACATGCCGCCCGAACAGATCCAGAACGCGCGGATCACGGCACAGAGCGACCTGTACGCCCTCGGCTGCGTCCTGCACGAACTGCTCACCGGGCAACGCGTCTTCGCCGGCGGCAGCGACTTCGACCTGTGGTGCCAGCACATCGTCGAGCCGCCGCCACCCCTGGGTACGCTCCGCCCGGACGTGCCCGCGGCGATCGAGGAACTGGTCCTCGAACTGCTGGCCAAGGCCCCCGAGGACCGGCCCGCGGAGGCCTACGACGTCTACGAGCGGCTACTGCCCTTCCTGCCCCTGCCCGGGTCGCCCCCGCCCGCCTCCGACCCCGCACCCGGCACCATGCCGGACCCGACTCAGGTGTACCGCCGACCCAACGCGCCGCGTCGCCGGCCCGAGCCCGCGCCCGTGGTCCCCGCACCGCGCAGCGAAACGTCGGTCGCCGACCCGGCGGCGGTCCTCGGAACCGGGGTTCGAGACGCGATCAGGGCCGCCGTGTCGCAGTCCGACGAAGAGTCCCCGCGTGCTGGCGCTGCGGTCACGGCGCGCGGCCATCCTCGTCATCGGCGGGGACTTCCGACGCGCGCTGCCCGAGTTCGACGCCCTCGCCGCCGCGTACACCCGCACCGCCGGCCCCACCAGCGAGGACGCCTTGGAGTGCCTCCGGCAGGCGGCCCACTGCCGGGCCGAACTCGGTCAGGCCACCACAGCCCTGCGCCAGTTCCGGCAGGTGCTGGCCCACGTGAGCGCCGCCTCCGGCGAGGCCTCCCCCACCACCCTCGACCTGCGCCGCAACATCTGCACGCTACTGATTTCCGAGGGTAAGGCCGCCGAGGCCGCGCACGAACTGCAACCCCTGTACGACGACCTCTGCCTCATCTACGGCCCACAACATGAGCAGGCCCGCGAAGTCGCCGGCCTGCTGGCCCTGCTCCGATTCGCCGCCGGCGGATAGCCCGACCGTACGCCGGGTCAGCGGACCAGCGGGAAGACCGCACCGGCGGCCAGGGCGCCGAGCGCGGCGCCGACCACGGTTTGGGCCACGGTGTGGTCGCCCAGCCGGACGCGGGACCAGGCCACCACCGCCACGGCAACCCAGGACAGCAGCAGCCACGGCCCGAAGACCAGCGCCAGCGTGGTCGCGGTTCCCGCCCCTACCGCGGTGTGGAAGCTGACCTTCCACCAGTGTGTGACGGCCAGGGTCAGTGTCAGCCCGGCCAGCATCGCCACCACCAGGGCGACCAGATCCCGGGGCGCGTGGAGCAGCACCATCAGCACCAGTCCGACCACCACCGACGCGGCGGCGAACAGCAGCACCGCCGGGCGCCGTTCCCGGGTCCGCACGTGGTGGTCGTCGTAGTGGCCGCGCCGCACCCCCCGCAGGATGTAGCTGAGCGGGATGGCGCTGGCGAACACGGCGGTCACCACGCCCCAGACCGGGGATCGGCTGTGCCAGGCCACCGCGATGGAGATGCCGGCCACCAGTACCGCTGGGGACAGCGCCTCGGTCACCACGTGCGCGAGCCGGCGGCTGGTGCGGCCCGTCGTCAGGGTGGTGGGTGTCGTCGTGTCGGTCACGCCGCGTCCGTCCTCCTCGGTCGTCAACGGTCGTCGCGCGGTTGCCGCTGCTGCGGCAGGTGCTTGCCGGACATCACCGCGGACAGCCCATCGAGCACATCGCGGGTGGCTGCGTCGTCGCGGCGGTCGTCGCGTTCGACCCGGGAGCCGATCTCCGAGGCCAGCAGCTCCGCCTCGCGCTCCTCCACCTCGTCGTACACGGTGCGGCCCAGCACGCGGCGGACCATCTCCGGGTCGAGGAGTTTGAACTCGTTGAGGATGGGGCCGAGGATGCCGCGGTGCTCACACAGGATGTGGGCCACCTCGTGCAGCACGATGTGCTCTCGCAGCGGTACCGAGGCATTCCGGTCGACGCAGATGTAGTCGACCGTCTGGGTCTCGATCCATCGCCCGCAGGCGATGTCCGTGGCAAAGTCAAGCTCCACCAGCCGCACCGGCCGGCCGCGGTGCCGGCTGACGCTCGCACACAGCGCCTCCACGGTGAACGGCGACGGGATGGTCAGGCCCAATTCGCGCAGTTTTGCCCGCGCTGCGCGTCGTGTCGTCGCGGCCATCATCGCTTCCCTCCCCGTCCTGTCCCGGAGCCGGTTGGCGCCGGCCGTGGCTGCCGATGGCCGCTTGCACAGCGCCACCCGCCACGCCGCCGCTCCAGCATCGACCATAGTCGCTAGCCCGGCAGCGGGCCGACGGGGTGTGCCGCGGTGGCAGGGGGCAGGCGGGCGAACGCCCGGCCGACCCGCAGTTGCCAGGCGAGTCGGGCCGCGTGGTCATCGTCCGCTTCGGGGGCCGGGGATGACCTTTCGGCGGGCAGGCCCGTTGGTAGGACGGCGGTTCGGTCGTCGAGAGCGACCCGGATAGCGCGGGCCCACGCCACGGGATCCGCTGCGGGCGGTGCGCCGATGGAGAGCGGATCGGCGCCGGCCTGGCGCCGGCCGAGCTGGAGCAGCCCGTCCTCGATCTCGATGACCCGCCGGTTGAGCCAGAACCGGACATCGATGACCGGCCGGGGTGGCTGGCTGAGCACGATCTCCGGCGTGGCGGAGGTGAGCGCGTGCCAGAGCGGGTACAGCTGGCGATACCGCTGGAAATCGGCCCACCAGCCCCCTGGCGTGCGGATCCGCAACCGGCGCCCGATGGCCGGATACCCCGACCCGACGACCGTGAAGACGATGCCGCTCAGCTCACAGACCGTGCCGACGGCGTGTAGCGCCGCGGGCGGCTGGATCTCGGCGTGACGCAACACCAGATAGATCAGCCACTGGACCCAGTACAAGACGCCGAAGATGCCGCCGACCGCCACGAGTTGCAGCCCAAACCGCAGGTGTTCGCGGTTGGTGCGCCTGGCGTAGCGCCACACCAGCCGCACCATGTCGATGAGGATCACATCGACGGCAATCAGGAACACCGTCCAGTACGGCACGATCCACGGGGCGGTGGCGTAGACGCTGGTGAACCGCTGCGGAACGTCAAGATCGACCGGGGCGAGGGTGAAGAAGACGGCCATCAACGCGACGGTGACGAGCACGAGCGCGCCGCGTAGGACGACCTTGCGTCGAGCCGTGGGGGGTGGGTAGATCAGGAAAGCGAGGATCGCCTGGGCCTGCCACGCGGACACCAGGATCATGGCGTGTCCTGCCAGCTCCGCGAAGTTCGGTACGCCGAGCCAGGTGTCGAGCAGATGGTAGTTGTCGGGTTGGAAGAACGTGGCCGCGGCGGCCAACGCGACGACCGCCCCCCAGATGGCCCAGGTCTCCGGCCGGCGGCCGGGTCGCAGCAGGACGCGAGTGCGGTAGGCGGCCACGCCCCACAGCAGCGCAAGCACCACGTAGGCGCCCGGACCCGTCATGACCTATACCGCGGCGGTCGTGGCGCGGTGGGCATCATCGGCCGTGCTCGCCGGACGGGGCGGCCGGTTCAGTGGGGGCGGGGGCGGCGTCCAAGGCATGGATCACCTCAACGATCCTGGC
Organism: Rhizomonospora bruguierae; assembly: GCF_018397995.1. Classification (GTDB taxonomy): domain Bacteria; phylum Actinomycetota; class Actinomycetes; order Mycobacteriales; family Micromonosporaceae; genus Rhizomonospora; species Rhizomonospora bruguierae. The sequence goes on along the minus strand of NZ_BBQH01000014.1, from coordinate 1,479 downwards.
CAACTCGGCCAGGCTCCGTTCCGCCTCGGGGAGCACGGTCGCACGCATCGCCGCCGTCCGCACCCGCAACGCCTGCAGCGCGCTGAGCGTGTCCAGCTCGTGGTCGACCTCCGCGGAGACCTGGTCGTTAGTGAAGTACTCAACCGGCACACCGAAGAACTTCGCCAGCCCGCGCAGGTGGCGCAGGGTCGGATTGTCCTTCTCGCCCCGCCGGAGCTGGCCGACGTAGGTGTGTGAGATCGGCTCGCCAATCTCCGTGACGCCCTCGGCAACCTCGCGGGTGCTGTACTCGGTGCCGTCCGGCTTGCGCACCGAGGTGAACAGCTTGTCCAGTCTCTTGCGGAGGGAACTGGACCCGGCCCCGTCTACCCGCTCGGTCATCGTCCGGCCCCCCTGGCGCCACTGGGCATAGCACTCAAATTTACACAGCTGGTCGCGCTGTGCATAGCCGTTGACACCGCCGCTCCGTGCATGCCTATGATTGCACCTGGCAGTCGCGCCCAAGTGTCCACGATTTTCGCACCTGGAAACGAGGGCGACACGCCGCGCTGATGCGATGAACCGCGACGGGGGAGGCGGTCACTGCGGACGGCACCAGCCGTCGCACAGTGACCGGCTCGTGGTGGACCCGCAGCTCGGCACGACCGACGCTGCCGAGCTACGGGTCCTCCACGCAGGGTCGAGTAGCCGGAGGGAGTTTCACCCTCCGGCCGGGTAGCAGCGGTGCATTGCTGCGCCGCCGCCCCCTCAGGACCGTGCATGCGACTTGTCACCGCACACGGCCCAAGCAAGCCCCACGTGGGCTGGCAGATGGTGCAGGAGCTTGTCGGGTTGATGCCGTCTCAGCTTGATGGCGTCGATGGCAGTGAATGTGTATGAGATGGTGACGCTGATCGCGGGTTCCGCTGTACAGGGTCAACGCTTGTCGGCGCAGGGCCTTGCGGGTAGCGGTGAACCACAGCGTCCATTCCTCTGGAGACTGTGGTTCGTGGTCGGCGTGCAGAAGATAGTCCCCGCAGTGTGGGCAGCGGCCGCCTTGGGCCTTCAGGAGGCGCAGGGTGGGCTGGTCCAGCGGTGGGGGGTTACGTCTGCGGCGCCGGTGCGACCAGTAGTCGGGTTCCACACGTAGTTGTCCAGCGCGTTGAACACCTTGCCCGACACCACGGTCCGGTAGTAGCAGGCCCAGCCCCGGATGATCGGGTTGAGCCGTGCGATGACCGCCGAGGCGTTGGCTCCCCGCAGGGTGCGCATCTCCTCGGCGAGCCGTTTGCGGATCCGTTTGACGGCGGCATGGCTGGGTTTGATGATCAGCTTGCCGTTGCGGTAACGGCGAATGCCGAAGCCCAGGAAGTCGCACCCCTGGGTCAGGGGCGTGATGCGGGTCTTGTCTTCGTTGAAGACCAGCCCTCTGGGCGCCAGCCACGTGCTGAGCTGCGTCTTGACCTGTTCCGCCTGGTCCTTGCTGTGACACAGGGCTAA
>NZ_BBQH01000013.1:109550-216847 GCF_018397995.1 Rhizomonospora bruguierae | reverse complement strand
GAGGTTCAGGCGGCCGGCGCCGTAGGTGACGGCGTTGTGCATCCGCATCGCGATGACGCGGGGCTGGTTGTTGTACCGGGCGATCGCGTCGTCCAGGGACAGTTTCGCCGGATCGGCGATGTGCTGCTGCAGCAGCTGCGGCCACGGCATGGCGGGGCGGGTGCCCTGCACGACGCGGGACCACACCTGGTAGCGCACACCGGCGCCGACAGCGGCGGCGTGGCGCATGCCGGCGAGGTCGAGCAGCCGGGCGGGGCCTCCGGCGCAGTAGACGGGTTGACCCTTGCGGGGGTCGACCAGTTGGCTGCGTTGCCACATCCACATGCCGGGCGTGGCCCAGAAGCGGGGTGACAGGGTGCCGGAGACACCGAAGTGCTTGTCGAGCTGACGGCTGACGAGTGCCTCAGCGGGCAGCTCTGCCGGAACACAGACGATCATGACGTTGACCGTCGGGACCAGCTGAGCGGTGCGGGCCGGCGTGGCGCCGTTGGAGCTGGCGCTCGGGGCCGGCGTGACACTGGTGGAGCTGGCGCTCGGGTTCGAGCTGGCGCTCGGGTTCGAGCGGGTGGCCCGGTTGATGGCAGGCTTGATGCGGCTTTTGGCCATGAGGGGTCCTCCTGGGGTTGTGGGCGCTTGAGGGCGCGCAGCAGTGACCGGCCCACCGGGTTCGTGGGTCGGTTCGGATGAGGTGTTGGGGTTGGTGACGCTTGGGTGCGGCGCCGTGGTGGTGCTGGGAGTTGCGGTGGTTCTGGGAGTTGCGGTGGTGCTGGTGGTCTGGTGCGACCTGGGGGTCGCCGCGCGGTGCGGGTACCGACCGGCCGGTGAGGGCGGGTGGGTGGCGGGCACCGGGTGGTGCGGCGGGTTGTCCCTCAGGTGGGACCGAACCGGGTGGAGAAATATGTGGGGGTTGTGTAGTGCCGTGAACGGTAGCGGCTGCCGCTCACAGCGCCCGCTGTCGCCGTGACCGGTGAAAAGCGGGCGTGACCTGCGCTGTGAGCGGGTTGTGAGCGGGCTGGCCGCGTGGTGCGTGGTGTCGCGGTGAGACGACACCACGCTCACAAACGATCTTGTGGTGTGACAGTCACCGGCGGTGTCTGCGCCGTGAGACGAGTCGGCAGGTGCGGCAAGCACCTTGCCCGGGGTTGGTGGACGGCCCCTGACCTGCACTGTGAGCGGATGTCCCGGCGACGCGAACGGCTTTCGCAGAGGTCTCGGCGGCGTTGTCCGTGTTCTCCGTAGCCGGGGTGCGGTCTGCCCGGGGGTGTCAGGAGTCTGTGGGCCGGCCGGGGTTGGTGCCGGAGTGGGGTCCGTGGTCGGACGGCAGTTCGTGCAGCCGGTAGCGGTGGCCCGGGTTCGACGGCAGGTCTGCGGCGAGGGTCCAGACACGGCCAGCGGGGTCGGGGCCGTGCACAGCGGTCGCGATCGGCATCGGCGTGCGGACCCCGGTGAGCAGGCGCAGCAGGTTCGCCTCCCGCTCGGCGGTGGGCAGCCACAGCAGGACCGGGTAGCGGGGCCCGAACTCGGCCAGGCGGGCGTACCCGCGCAGTTTCGCGACCACGCGGGGCAGGTTCTCGGTGCCGCGGTCGTGTTCGACGAAGAACCCGACGGTGGCGCTGTCGGCGTGCCAGATGCCGTGCCCGTCGGGGCGGATGCCGGCCTGGGCGTAGACGTCGGTGGCGTGCTGCTCGGACCACCAGCGCAGCAGTCGCGGCGATGACCCCGGGCCGGGCCGTTCGTCGGCCGAGGCGGCGGGTTGCTCGGCGCTGGGCCGGCGGGTCGCGGCGATGAGGTCGATGAAGAACTGGTTGACGCCGAGCAGGTGTGCTGCGGTCGCGCTGGCGGCGATGCGCCGGGCCCGGTCCAGGGAGCTGCGCGGTGCCTTGGTGTGCCGGTTGTCGGGGTCGTTGTAGACGGTCGGGTACAGCTGCAGCCCGACCGGGCCGAGCGTGTACAGGTACGGCACCGAGGTGTGTGCGGCGTTGGCGTAGGCGAAGCGGTGCAGCACACCGAGCCGGTGCAGGGTCGTGAGCCGTCGCTGCGCGGTGCGCCGGCCGTCGAAGAACGCCGCCGCGATCTGCGGCGCCGACAGCAGGTAGTGCTCGGCCAGCAGGGCGAGGAGCGCACGGTCGCGGGGCACGATGCGCCGGAACACGGCGAGGGAGTCCGAGGCGGAGCCAGCGGAGCCAGCGGAGCTCCCGACAGGGGCAGGACTACCGGGATACGACCGGGCAGCGGACGTCGTAGACCTGGAAGCGGATGAGCCGGATGAGGCAGGGACAGAGGAGAAGACGGACGGGGCGGGGACCGGCAGGCCGGACGATGAGAGGGACGACAGAGAGGAGGAGGACGAGGAGGACAGGGAATCGGAGTGAGCAGAGTTGAGCGGATCGGGAAACATGGGGGTCTGGTACTCCTGGGCAGGAAGGGATCCCCTCGTTCGGAGGGGTGTCTGGCAGGTGGGAGGAGCCGGTTCGGGCGCTGTCAGGCGCACGTGCTGCGCTGACAGCGCAGGTCAGGCATGGTGGCGAGGGTCGTGGCGGGACGTGGTAACGACACCCGGGACGACCGGGTCGGCGAGCACCTCGCCGACGGGTCCTGACAGCGGTCACCGCGCAGAGCGCCGTGCTCCGGCCGCATATAGCTGTGACCGCCCTTCAGCGCCGAGACTGCCTCGGTCCCGAAGAGCGGCCACCTCGGGCGGCGGCTGACGTGCCGGACGTGGTCTCGGAGGATCTGCCGCCGGGTTTGGTGGAGGGTTTCGCCTGGGAGAGCCGGTCGACGAGGTTGTCGATGGCGCTGGTGTCCTGTTCGGGCACCGCTGTGGCGGCGGCTTCGCGGATGGCGGTCGCCTCCCCGACGACGGGTTTCGGTGGGCGGGTCTTCATCGTGAACGCCGGGGTCTGCCGCCCGTTCACGACGAGGCGGGCGGCGGCGGTGTAGGCGTCCAGGTGGGACAGGTCGTGCTCGTCGAGTTCCGGCAGGGTGTGCCGGCCGAGGACCCGGGCGTCTTCCGGCGCTACGGTGAAGTAGATCTTGTTGCGGGCGTTGGAGCTGGCGGCGGCGAGGAGGTCCTTCGGGAACTGGGCCAGGTCCTGGTGGGACAGGACCAGGGATAGCCGGTACTTGCGGGCTTCGGCAAGCATTGAATCGAGGCTGTTGGCGAGGGTCAGGAAGTTCTGTGCCTCGTCGATGATGAGTGTGGCGTCGCGGCGTTTGTCGGGGGCGATGGTGGCGCGGGCGGTCGTCGCCTGCCACACCTGCGCGAGGACGAGAGAGCCGAGCAGCCGGGTGGTGTCCTCCCCCAGCTGACCCTTCGGGATGCGGACGAGGAGTGCACCGCCGTCGAGGACCTTGCCCATGTCGAAGCTCGAGCGGGGGTAGCGCATGGTGCGTTTGACGAAGTCCCGCAGCAGGAACGCTCGCAGCCGGGCCAGGACGGGTCCGATGACCTGCGAGCGCAGGGCGGGGTTGAGTTCGTCGTACCACTGCCAGAACCCGGACAGGCCGGCCGGGTCGTCCAGGTCGACGGTCATCGCCGACCGGAACTGCGCGGAGTTCAACAGCGGCGGGATGTGCTGCAGCGTGACGTTCGCGTGCCGCAGCAGAGTGAGACAGGAGACCCGCATGACGTCGTCCATCCGCGGTCCCCACGCCTTGGCGAAGATATTCCCAAAGATGCTCACCAGGTTGTCCACGACGAGGTCGGGGTCGTCGCCCTGCAAGGGGTTCAGCGTGGGTGGGTTCGGCTGGTCCGGGTCGAACAGCACCACCCGGTCGGCGACCCTCGCCGGGAGCCGGTCCAGGATGTCCAGGACCATGTCGCCGTGCGGGTCGATGACCACGGTCCCACGGCCGGCGATGATGTCGTCGACGGCCATGTTGACCAGCAGCGTCGTTTTGCCGGAGCCGGTGGATCCGACCACGTGCAGGTGGTAGCGGCTGTCCGGCACCGAGAGACCGACACCGTGACCGCCGACCTCGGCATCGCCGAGGACCTTCACCCCCCGGCCGCCGGACGGGACCGCGACCGGCGCGGGCATCGACTTGGCCCGGGCCCGGTCCAGACCGGGGACGGCCAGGTCGCGCGGTAGCGCGGCGAGGGCGGCGAGTTCGTCGCCGGCGAGCAGGAACCCGGCGCCGAGCCGCCGCGCGGCGGCCACGGCCACCGGGTGCGGCATCCGGGCGCGGTGGGCCAGGGTGTTGCGGGCGGCGTAGACGGCGAAGCTGGACGCGATCGCGTCGGCGATCCCCCGCAGCCGGCCGGTCGGGTCGGCGCCGGGCCGGGTCCTCGTCGTGGCGAGGGCGTAGCGGATCCCGGCGGTCCACAGCGGTTGCGTGGTCTTGTCCAGGATCGCCCGCACGTCGCGTTCAATCTGGGGGTCGCGGCGCTGCGCTCCACCAGCTGAGGTGCCGCGCCGGGTGGAGACTCCGGTCTGGAATGCCTCCAACAGCCACAGGATCGGGGCGGCCGGGTTGATCGTCGGGGTGGCGGTCCTGCCGTCGCGGAGCCGTCCCGCGGTACGTCGGGCACGATAGGCCCGCCGCGGGGTGGCCGGTCGGGTGAGGACCTGCACGACGGCGTGCTCGCCCGGCCGCAGCTGCGCGCCGGCGGCCATCAGAGCGCGCAGTGGGTCGGCGTCGAAGTCGGTGTTGAACGGCAGCCATTCGGCCGACTGGGGCAGGAGGTGCCCGCCGACGGCGGGTGCCGCCTGCATCGGGATCGGGGGTGGGGCGTCCTCCTCGGTGGTGGTCGCGGCGCTGGGCCAGGCGGCGCGGATCGCGGCCTCGACGGCGCCGGGCGGGATCGTGCCGGGCACCCACAGGGAGATCCGCAGTTCCCGGCCGGTCCAGCTGTACTGCCACACCACGTGCGGCGCCCCGTAGATCAGGCGGCGCTTGCGGGAGGGGGTGAGGGTGCCGTGCAGGTTCGCCCACAGCGCGGCGGCGGCGTGTTCGTCGACCTCCGGCGGCGGTGCGATGGTGACGAGGCGGGCGCCGGTGGCGTGGTGGGTGTGCCGCCACCCGTCCAGCAGGCTCCGGCCGGCAACATAGCCGACGAGGACGGCGGCGGCGACGGCGAGCAGCCACGGCCGGTCGGCCGCCCACCGGGCGGCGTCGAGGAGCCAGGCGGCGACCGGTGACGGCGGTGGGGGAACGAAACCGGCGCCCGGCCCGGAGGGGCTGGGCGCCGGTGTCAGCGCGAGAATCGGTGATGCGGGCGGGGGGTGGCTGGGACCGGCGAGGATCCACGCGGTGGTCCCGCCGGGCTGCGGCGGGTTCACAGCAGGTCCTCCTCGTCGTCGAGGTCGATCAGGTCCGCGGGTTTCGTGGTGGCGAGGAGGTGTTCGTTCGGGGACGCGATCGACTCGAACCCGGTGCGGTTGGTGCCGGAGATGAGCAGCCCGTGGCCGGTCCGCGCGGCGAGCAGCATGCGACGTTCCCCGGCGGTCAGCCCGAACGCGTCACCGACGGCGTCGATCGCCTGCGGGGCCTGTTTGAGCAGGATCTGGGTGGCGGCGTTGGACACCACGGCCATGCCGAGGTCGGTGCCCAGGACGTCCGCGACGTCCTGGGTGATGACGGTCAGGCCGGCGTTGCGTTTCCGGCTCGCCTTGGACATGACGGCGAGGAACCGGGCGCCCTCGCCGTCGCGCATGAGCAGCCACGCCTCGTCGACGACGACGAGCCGCCGTACCGCGAGGCGGCGGCTGCCGGGGGCGTCGACGCTGCGCCAGATCGCGTCGAGGGCGAGGAGCGTGCCGACGGTCCGCAGCTCGTCGGGGAGATGCCGCAGCGACCACACGACGAGGTGCCCGTCCGGGCGGGTCGTGGTCGGGCCGTTGAACAGCTCAGCGAACGAGCCGTCCACCCACGGGGCGAGCCGCGCGGCGAGCTGTGTGGCGGCTGGGTCGTCGTCCCCGCGGAGGGCCGTGGCGAGATCTGCCAGGAGCGGAGCGGGGCGGTGGTGGGTGGCGGGGTCGGCGGTGATCCCGGCGGTGCGGTAGGTGGCGAGGATGGCCCGGTCCAGGGCGGCACGTTCGGTCGGTGGTGGCTGGTGACCGAGCAGGACCGCGATGAGGGTGTGCAGGAACAGGCCGCGGCGGGTCAGCACATCGGGGCGGGTGTCGCCGACGGGCAGGTCGAGGGGGTTGATCTTCACGCCGGGCTGGCCGAGCCCTACGGCGGTGCCACCGACGGCGTCGGCGAGACGCAGGTACTCGTCCTCCGGATCGACGATGGACACCTGCACGCCCTGATACAGGTTGCGCAGGACATCGAGTTTCACGAAGTAGCTCTTGCCGGCGCCGCTTCTGGCGAGCACGACGCTGTTGTGGTTCTCCTGCGCCCACCGGTCCCACCACACGATCCCCGAGCTGTCGGGGTTGATGCCGTACAGGACCCCGCCGGTGGTGGCCGGGTCGCCGGGCAGCGGCGCCGGCAGATCCGAGCTGGCGAGGGGGAACGCCGCCGCGAGGGCCGCGGTGTCCATGGTGCGCAGCATCTGCAGGCTGTCGGTGGCCAGGGGCAGGGTGGTGGTCCAACCGGGCAGGTGTCGCCACGTCGCCGGCTGCACCTCGATCAGCGTCGACGCGGCGGCGGCCTTCACCTGCGCGCACGCATCGAGGAGCTCCGCCTCGGTGCGGGCGTGCACGGTCAGGTACAGCCCGACTCTGAACAGTTTCGCGGCGCCGCGAGCGAGGCGTTCGGCGAGGTCGGCGGCGTCATCTGCCGCGGCCTCCACGTAGGGGTCGGCGAGTTTGCCCTTCTCCGCATCAGCGCGGCGGGACGACTCGAACCGGGCCCGTTGGGTGCGGAGCCGCTTCGCAGCGATCGGCGCGGGTAGCGGGTCGACGTGCAGGGCGAGGTCGAGGCGGCCGGGCCAGGACAGCAGCGGTTCCAGCCAGGCTGCCCCGACTTCGGCGGGGTAGCCGGTGACGATGAGGGTGGCGGCGTAGCCGTCGCCGACGCGGAGCATGCGTGGGGTGACCTCGACGGAGGCTGGGGCGACGGCCGCCGCCAGTCCCGCGGTCGGCGGGGCGGCGGCAGGTGCCGTACGACGAGCGAGCAGTGTCATGACGGTGGCTTCCTGCGAGGTTTGGGCGGTGCCTGCTTCGGCGCCGCGGCGGTGATGACCGCGTCGGGGGCGGCGAGCCCGCCGGGCCGGGACGGCCGGTACGGGTCCGCGGCCGCGGCGAGCGCGGCGGTGACGGCCGGGCCGTCCAGGGCGCGGGTGGTGACACCGAGCCCGGACAGCGCGCGGACGGTGTCGTCGGCGCGGCGGCGCGCGGCGTGCTCGCCGCGTTCCCCAGCCCCGGCGCGGGTGACGATGAGGACCTGTCGGCGCAGCGGGTCCCGCCGCTCGGCGAGGTCGGCGAGGAAGTCCGCGTGATCGGCGCACGCCGCGGCGAGGGCCCGGTCCGGCAGCCGGTCCGCGGCGCGGGCCAGGGTGCGGGCGGAGGAGGCCAGATCGACCGGTTGCGCGGACACCACGATCTGCGTCGGCGTGGACAGCGAGTTCAGCCACCGCCCGAACGTGTCGATCAGGGCGGCCTGCTCGTCGGCGGTGCGCAGGGCCAGGTTGACGCTGGTCGCGGCAACCATCGCCGCTTTGGCGCCGGCGAGACTGATCTGTCCGTCGTCGCCGATGGCGTCGGCGGGCAGCCGCAGCGGCGCCGGCAGCATCACCTTCGACGCCGGCGCCTGCACCCAGTCCGGAACCTTGGCCGTGGTGTCAGTCGTGGACAGCGCCCGCGGGCTGCGGGAGTGCCGCAGCCCGGCGAGCATCCACACGTCCAGGGACAGCCCATCGCGGCGGCCGACGGCCAGGCCGAAGACGAGGCCGCCGAGCACGACGAACGCGCCGATGAGGACCGGGACCGGCAGGAGGGTGTGCAGGGTGTTCCAGGCGCCGTAGCCGATGACCGCCGCGACAGCGAGGATCGCCAGCTGCCGGAACGTCAGCCCGTAGACGACCTTGTCCGGTGCGTCGACGTCGGCCGGCATCCGGGCGCGGACAGTGTCCTCGTCCCGGCGGTTCACCGGGCCACCGCCCGGGTCATCCTGCCCAGACCGGGAACGGCCCGGGACAGCTGCTGGACCACGACGACGCGGATGACAGCGCCGAGGAAGTTCGGTTGCTTGCCGCCGCCCTGGGACACGAGGCGGCGGATCAGGCCGGGGACCTTCACCGTGGTCCAGAGCAGGACCATGATGACGAAGAGGTTCGTGACGCCGCCGTCGCCGGGCAGCCCGAACGCGAACAGCATGTGGCTGCTGTCGGTGAGCATCCACTGCCCGGCGTAGAGGGTGAAGCCCTGCGCGACCGGCACGGCCAGGGTGCCGCCGTAGGCGCGCCACCACATCCGGGCGACCGGGTCGGTCTGTGGCAGTGCGTGACAAGCGAGGGCGATCGGTGCGACCGCGGTGAGTACGAGGACGACCGCGAACCGGGTGATCATGCTCATCGCGGTGGAGCCGAGCAGGATCAGGATGATCACCGCGCAGACGCAGAACAGGATCCCGGACGTCTTGTCCTGCGCCGCGAGGATGTGGGTCTTGATCGCGGAGACCGCGGCCGGGCGGAGTTCGCCGTCGCCGCCGAGGTCGTCCTGGGTGAGGGCGGCGCCCAGCGCGTTCGCGAGTTCGATCATCTTGGTGCACCACAGCTGGCTGAAGTGCGCGGCGACGAACCCGACGATGCACCGCGGGATCAGGTCCTTGGCTGTGTAGCGGGAGCGTTCGTCGCCGCCGGCGCTCATGGTGAGCGCGCCGGCGGCGACGAAGAACAGCACGAAGACGAGGTCGACGACGAGGACCGAACGGCCGGTCAGGGCCTGCACCTGCGGCAACGCCGTGACGTCCGGGGTGATCAGCAGCGCGTTGGTGATCGCGCCGATAAGCCCGTCGAAGCAGGCCAGGATCTGCTCGGCGAACCAGGTGAGGATGGTGTCCAGGAGCCAGCCCATGATCGTCTCAGCCCCCGACGATGCCCTGGACGATCTGGAGCAGGATCGGCGCGAGGACCGCGAGGCCGTAGCCGATGAGCGCGTTCTTCAACGCGCCTTTGGCCTTGTCGACCTGGGCCGGGTCGCCACCGGCGGTGGCCCAGTACACCCCCGCGAGGACCAGGAACAGGGTCGCCACCGCGGCGAGGATCCCCATGATCCACGTCTGCAGGTTGGCGATGACGACCGGCAGCGCGTTCGCCGCCACGACGGCCGGGACGCCGGGATCGGCGGACGCGACCGACGGGACCGCCAGCAGGGCGGCGGCGACCGCCGCTGCGGTCAGGACCCTGACGATCCGCCGGCGGATCACCGGCGGCGCGTCGCTCGCCGCGATGGTCGCCCTCGTGCCGGGCTCGTGGCCGATCGCCGGGTTGGTGATCGGTTCGGTGATGGTGGTGGTGTGCGGGTTGTGGGCACGCAGACGTGCCCGCAGGAAGCGGGACATGGTTGGGGTTCACCTCCCGCCCCGCACCGCGGGGCGGCACCGGCGCCCAGGGGCGCGGGGTGTCGGCGGGCGGTGCGGGGCGAATGCTCGAAACAGCGGATGTGGCCGCCGCCGAGCGGGATCCCGATGAGCGAGTGCAGTCGCACAGGCCGCGAACGCGCTCGGGAGGAGCTCGTCCTCCCTCTACGGGTCGGCTGTGGGATGAGGTGTCAGCGCATCACGATGGCGCGGCACCCGAGGCGCGCAGCTGGCGCAGCACTCGCAGCTGGGGTTCGCCCGGCGGCGGACAGCACCCCCGGACGCGCCCGTGACCGTCAATGGCCGTAGCGGGAGCGCCGGGAAGTCCTGCACCCCCCTATCCGGGTTTGTGAGCCGTGGCGAACGCCCCCACCACTCACAGCCACACACAGCCGCTCACAGCCCACACACAGCCGCTGATGGCCCACACACAGGCGCTCACAGCGGCTCACAGCCGGCGTGGCCGGCGCGCTCGACCGTGTTGCGCTCGCGCCCGCCGGGCCGGGCACCGCTCACAACCCGCCCGGTGCCCGGCGCTCGCGTGTCGAGGACCGGCACCGCGAGAACGGCGGGGGGCGTGGAGGGCGGCGAAAGGGCCGTGCCTGCGACACCGTTGGTGTCGCAGGCACGGCCCTGAAGGACGCCGGTCGTGCAGGCGCGTGGCTGCCGCTCAGGCAGCGGCCAGCTGCGGCCGGTGCGTGGTGCGGGCGGCCACGGCGGCGCGGGTCCGCTGCCGGTGGGCGGCCTGCTTCGCCAGTTCCTGTTCGGCTTCGGGTGAGGTGGCGCCGGTGAGCAGGCCCTTGGCCAGGGCGGCGGCGATGCGCTCGTCGATGCGGCGCAGCCGCATCCGCAGGGCGTCGACGGTGACGTCGAGGCGGGCGGCGATCGGCTCGATCGCCCGTTTGCCGAGGCGGGTGTCGATGTAGGGCTGCTCGTCGCAGGCGTCGAGGAGGCCGAGCGCGACCGCGCGCTGGACGAGCAGGTCGGGGTGGTTCCACGGCCGGTGCGGGGTGCGGGGGCCGGGCGGGATGGCGTCGAGGTCGTCGACGAGGACGACGTCGCGCTGCTGCGCGACCAACGCCAAGCCGGCGCGCTGCCCGGCCCGGCACAGCTGGGCGTACGGGGCTGGGCGGGTCACGTCGACGTGGTCGCGCAGGGCGGTGAGGAACCCGGTGAGGACTTCGGCGTCGACGTCGTCGGGGTCGCCGTGCCAGCCGCCGGCGACCAGGGTCGCGGCACGGCGGACCAGGCCGGGCAGGGCCAGGGCGGTCGCGGCGACGACCCAGGCGGGGCCGTCGAGGCGGGCCCGGACGATCAGCTCCCGCCAGACCGCGTCCAACGCCGGCCAGTTCCTCGGGTGCTCGGCCAGCCACGTGCGCAGCACCGCCACGCTGACCACCCCGCCGGGCAGGCCGAGGTCAGGATCCAGTCCGGTCAGGTCGATGCTGAGCGGGTCCGGGCCGGTGACCAGCGCGGTGAACGCGGTGTCGACGCACGCGAACGGCGAGGACGGCCACACCTCGTCATCAGCGGCGCCGTCCGTGTCGCGGACGGTGTCGCGGGCGGCGTCAAGGGTGCCGGCGCCGGTGTCCGGGCGGTTCGTGGTGTGGTCCAGGGTGGTGGACACGGTCATGTCACAAGCTCCTATGACAACGAAGATCACGGATGGACATCGTGGAGTTGTCACGCGATGTCCGCGGATGTCATTGCGCCACGCACCGCTCACAGGCCACTGACAGTGCTGGTCAGCGGCACATCCAAGCGGCCGGCACCACGGCCTGCCGCGACACCGAACACCCGTGTCACACGATCTACGTCATCGACTGTGATCGTTGACATCCGTGCATGTCACAGCCATTGAGCTGCGTATTGACATCCCAGAGCCCCGCAGTCGTTGCGCTAGGCGGGCTGCCGGACACGCAGCCAGGGACAGCACCCGGGAGTCCGCTCGCGGTGTCCGTCGCGGCACACGGCGGACGCCGCACGCACTCACAGCAACTCACAGCGCCCATGACGGGACGGCTCAAGTGACCGTGACACCGCCTAGCGGCACAGATGCCTGTCGATTGACACGCCAACGTGTCACAGAAGATCATCGATTGACATCGAATGCTTGTCACAGAAGATCATCAATTGACACGGCGATCATGTCACAGAAGATCGTCGATTGACACGCAGCGTATGTCACAGAAGATCATCGATGAGTTCGGTCGCCTCGCGGACAGTGGTTCCGCCGGATCGCCGTCGCGGCCACACCACCCACAGCATCGCCGGCACCGCCTTGGCGCCGGGCCGGCCAACGAGCATCGACGGGTACAGCGTTTGCTGTCGACGCGCGCTGCGCGGCCCGGCGACGCCCGGCAACCCTGCTCACGCCGCGCTGGCACCCGTTCCCGGCCAGCGCGGAAACTCCTTGGTCCCGTGAGCGGCTGCGAGCGGTCGAGGTCTACATGCCGGGGGTCGTTGTGAGCGGCTGTGAGTGACCACGGTTCAGCCGCCGAAACCGCTGTGAGCGACTGTGAGCCGCTGTGAGCCGCTGTGAGTGGCCGGGGTCTTGACTGCAGATGCCGCTGTGAGCGGCCTACCGCCCCCGCCTGGTGACGTTCCGTTGCTGCGAGCACGCCTCTTGTAACTGTGAGCGGTACTCGGGGTGCTGTGAGCGGCTGTGAGCGGCTGTGTGCGAGGGGGGCGTTCGCCACGGCTCACAAACTCGGATAGGAGGGTGTCAGCGCATCCCGGCGCGGCGCGGAGCCGACAGCCATATGAGCAAGCACCCGCCGCACCACCACCCCACCAACCCCAACCCCAACTCCGACCCGAACCCGAACCCGGACCCGAACGGGACGGCCGGCGCCCCCAGCACCCGAGATGTCCAGGAGCAGCTGCTCGTCGACGTCGTCGCCGGGGACCCGCCGGTCCCGATCACCGTCTGGCGGACCGCCCGCACCAGCGGCGACCACGGCGCCAGCATCCCGGCGCGGCTGGCCCGGCGGCTCGTCGCCGCCTACAGCCGCCCCGGCGAGGCCGTCGTCGACCTCACCGCCGACCACGCCCTTACCTTCGCCAGCTGCACCGGCGGACGCCGGCACCACCGGGCCTGGTTCACCGACGTCGCCAGCCTCATCATCGGCCCCGCCACCAGCAGCCTCGGCGACGAGGACACGACAGAGCCCGACGACGAGCTCGACACCGACCTCACCACTGCCGGCGCCGACGGCGTCGAGCTGGACGTGTCCCTCGCGGACTGGTTCGGTGACGACCTCACCGACCCGCACCTCCCACCGACCGCACCGCCGGTCGTGCCGATCCCCGACGGCGTCTCCCTCGCCGGACTGACCAGCCTCGTCGTCGCGACCTGGCCGCTGGACCCCGACGCGGTCCCCAACCGGATCCGGCTGGCGTGGCTGCTTACCGCCTGCCGGGAGCTGCTGCGCCCGGGCGGTTGCCTCGTCCTCGTCGTGGCCGTGCCCGCCGGGCTGGCCGCGACCCCGGAGGACTTCAGCCCGATCGCCGCCGCCGCCGCGCAGGTCGGTCTCGGCTACCTGCAGCACATCGTCGCGGTCGCCGCCGACACCAGCGGCGACGGGCACGGCGATGGGCACGGCGACGCGTTCGTCTACCACCTCGACGACGAGGAACTCCTCGCCCTGTCCAAGGCCCGCGCCGACAACGCCGGCGAGCAGTGGACGGTCGCGCACCTGCGGGTCCACGCCGACCTGCTCGTCTTCACACCGGTCGTGGCAGGCCGCCGCCGCGGCGGTTCCCGCCGGGCCGGCCGCAGCGGGGAGGCCACCAATGGCTGAGTCCCGCACCGCGGTGGCCGCCGACCCGGACGAGCCCGGCCGCGGCACCACCAACCTCACCAACCACACCGACAGCACCGGCAGCATCGGCAGCGCCGGCACCCGCCGGAACGGTCCGGTCGGCCGGCACCGCGCCTACGATGCTCAGCACCGCGCCGCCACGGCCGCCGTGGGCACCGACGCCGACGGGGCCGCCGTAGGTGTCCCTGCGCTGGCGGAGCTGTCGGTGTGGGCGACCGCCCAGCAGACCGGCCCGGTCCAGCGCCGCGGCCGGTACGTCCCGGACTCCGTCCAGCACCCCGCCCGGATGCTCCCGGCGATCGCCGCACACGCCATCGACGCCTACACCAACCCCGGCGACCTCGTCCTGGACCCGATGTCCGGGATCGGCACCACCCTCGTCGAGGCCACGCACGCCGGACGGGACGCACTCGGCATCGAGTACGAGCCCCGCTGGTCGAACATCGCCGACGCCAACCTCCGCCACGCCCGCACCCAGGGCGCCACCGGCCGCGGCGGCGTCATCCGCGGCGACGCCACCGACATCCTGTCCCTCGTCCCCGCCGCCCTCATCGGGCAAGTCGCCCTCGTGGTGACCTCACCGCCGTACGGGCCGACCGTCCACGGCCTGGTCCGCACCGGCGACGAACTCGACATCCGCGACAACCGGTACAACGACGGCACCGACCGCGGGAACCTCGCCTACCGCGACCTGACCGGCCTCACCGACGGGTTCGCGCAGATCCTGCGCGGCTGCGCGACACTGCTGCGCCCCGGCGGGACCGTCGTGGTCACCGCCCGCCCCTGGCGCAAGAACGGCGAACTCGTCGACCTGCCCTCCGCCGTCATCGGCGCCGGCATCCGCGCCGGCCTGGTCCCGACGGAACGGTGCGTGGCGCTGCTCGCCGCGGTCCGCGACGGGCAGCTCGTCGCCCGGCCCAGCTTCTTCCAGCTGCAGTCCGTGCGCAAGGCCCGCGCCGGCGGCACGCCGATGCACCTCATCGCCCACGAGGACGTGTTGATCTTCACCAAGCCGGCACCGATCACACCGTCCACAAAGGACGATGCCGGGGGCCGCGGATGAGCCCATCCACCCACCGGTATCTCAGTCTCGGCGCCGGCGTCCAGAGTTCAGCCACGGTGCTGCTGGCCGCCCGCGGCGAGATCCCGACCTTCACCGCGGCGGTCTTCGCCGACACGGGTTGGGAGCCCGCCGCCGTCTACGACCACCTCGACCGGATCGAGCGGATCGCCGCCGAGGCGGGCATCCCGATCGTGCGGGTGTCGGCCGGGCACATCCGCGCCGACGCGATCGACCCAAAGCATCGCTTCGCGTCCATGCCTCTGTTCACGCTCGGACCGAACGGCGAACGCGGTATGGCTCGACGGCAGTGCACCTCCGAGTACAAGATCAAACCGATCAAGGCGGAGGTCCGGCGCCGGCTCGGCTACCCGCACCCACGGCGGGTACCAGCCGGTGTCGTCGCCGACATCGCGATCGGGATCTCGGTCGATGAGATCGGCCGTG
Organism: Rhizomonospora bruguierae; assembly: GCF_018397995.1. Lineage (GTDB taxonomy): Bacteria > Actinomycetota > Actinomycetes > Mycobacteriales > Micromonosporaceae > Rhizomonospora > Rhizomonospora bruguierae. Next base: position 202,045 of record NZ_BBQH01000013.1, on the reverse strand, counting down.
CCCGGGACGCCGACGTCGGCTACATGCGCAACGTCTTCCCCCTGCTCGACCTCGGGTGGCGGCGCAGCGACTGTGTCGCCTACCTCGAGCGGCACGGCCTGCCGGGCACGCCGAAGTCGAGCTGTCTGGGGTGCCCGTTCCACGACGACGGGTTCTGGGCCGCCCTCAAGGCGGACAGCCCGGCGGAGTGGGCGGACGCGGTCGCGTTCGACGCCGCGATCCGGCACGGCTCCGCGCGGGCCAACGCCGACGGACATCCGCTGCGCGGGCAGTTCTTCCTGCACCGCCAACGCGTCCCGCTCGACCAGGTGGTGCTGCGGCCGAGACCGGCGGCGGCTGACGTGGATGTGCCGGGGTGCGGGCCGTGGACCTGCCCGCACCCCGGCGACACCACCACCGACTCCACCACCGGCCCGGCCCCGGTGCGGGAGGTGGCGTGAGTGCCCACCCCACCGGCACACCGCCGGGCCGGCACACCGCTGCCGGAGATCCCGGCGGACCTGACGGCCATCACAGCGGCGGCCCGCGGATCGGGTCACTGTGCACCGGCTACGGCGGCCTCGACCTCGCCGTGGAATGGGTCCTCGGCGGCCGGCTCGCCTGGTACGCCGAAACCGACCCGCACGCCCGCACCGTCTGCGAGCTCCACTGGCCCGACGTCGTCAACCTCGGTGACATCCGCACCGTCGACTGGAGCGGTGTCGAACCCGTCGAGATCCTCACCGCCGGGTTCCCCTGCCAGGACATCTCCAATGCCGGGAAACGCGCCGGGATCACCGGCGAACACTCCAACGTCTGGACCGCCGTCGCCGACGCCGTTCGCCACCTTCGACCACCGCTCGTCTTCGTGGAGAATGTCGCCGCCCTCCTCCGCCGAGGGTTCGACGTCGTCCACGCCGACCTGGCCGAGATCGGGTACGACACGCGCTGGGCTTGCCTACGCGCATCCGACATCGGCGCCGCGCACCGCCGCGACCGGCTGTTCCTGCTGGCCGCCGACCAGCACCGCCTCCGCAACCGCAGCCACCCTGCCGACGCCGTGCGCCCGTGACGGCCGCGGCGTCGGCCTGCCCTACGGCCTGCCCGACCTGATTCAACCCGGCGGCACCCGCCACCACCTGCTCCCCACCCCGACCGCCGTCCCGTACGGCACCAACCAGTCCCCGTCCTCCGGCGCGGCAGTCCGGCCGAGCCTGGACAGCCTCGCCCGTGGCCAACTCCTCCCGACCCCGACCGTCGCCGACAGCCGCGCGTCGGCCAACGCCACCGCCGGCCGCAGCGTCCCGCTCATCGGGCACGCCGGCCGGACCCTCACCGACGCCGCTCGGCTCCTACCCACCCCACGCGCCACCGACGGCGTGAAGGGCTGCCCCGGACAACGCGGTTCCCACGGCGACCTCACCCTGCCATCCGCCGCCGTCCGTGTCCTGCCAACACCTCGAGCCTCCGACGGGCACGGAGCGAGCCGACACGGCGAAGGCGGCGTCGACCTCACCACCACCGTCGCCGGACTACCGACCGAACTCGGACAGCTCAACGAGCGCCGGTGGGGCGAGTACGCCACCGCCGTCGCCCGCTGGGAGCTCCTCCTCGGCCGGCCCGTACCGGACCCGTCGCAGCCGGGCCGGCACGGCAAACCCGTCCTCGCCCCGCCGTTCGTGGAATGGCTCATGGGACTGCCCGAGCTGTGGGTCACCGACCCACAGCTCGGGCTGCCCCGCACCCGCGCCCTGCGGGTCCTCGGCAACGGAGTCGTACCGCAGCAGGCCGCCGCCGCGCTGTGCCTGCTCCTGGACTCGCAGCGCTGGGCGGTACCCGCATGAATCCCCGAAGCGATACTGCCGACGACCCGCTGACCGGGTTCGAATACCGGCACGCCGGGCCGGTCCGGTACCTCGGCGACGCCCGCGAGGTGCTCGCCGCGATGCCCGACGCCAGCGTCGACGCTGTGGTCACGTCCCCGCCGTTCTGGCGACTTGCGGGACTACGGCACCGGGCGGTGGGAAGGCGGCGATCCGGGGTGTGTCCACCACATCCCCGCCCCACCGACGCCGGGAACCTCGTGTCCGGGCTGCCGGGCGGTGTGGATCGACCCGCAGTACGGTCTGGAACCGGCCGTCGACGACTACGTCGACCGGCTCGTGGCCGTGTTCGAGCAGGTGCGGCGGGTCCTCACCCCGACCGGCACCGTCTGGCTCAACCTCGGGGACAGCTACGCCACCGGCAACCGCCGTACCCGCACCGGCACACCCGCCGGTGCGGGTACGGACGCGCTGCCGGCGAAGAACCTCAACGGCGTGCCGTGGCGGGTCGCGTTCGCGCTGCAACGGTCCGGCTGGTGGCTGCGCAACGCGATCATCTGGTCGAAGCCGAACCCGATGCCGGAATCGGTCCGGGACCGGCTGACCGCCAGCCACGAACTGCTGTTCCTGCTGACCCGCTCAGCGAAGTACTACTTCGACCTCGACCCGATCCGCATACCCCTCGCCCGGCCCGACGCCGCGGACGGCACCCGCACCTTCGGCGGCGCCCGCAAAGGCGCCACCGGCGGGATCGGCCCGACCGCACGCCGACGCGGCGGCAGCCGCTACGGCGGCAAACACCACGACGGCGGCCCGCAGGCCGCGAAAGCGGCCGGCAGCAACCTGGTGCCGCTCGGACACGCCCACACCGCCGCGCACACCCGTGGCCGCAACCCGGGCGACGTGTGGACGATCGCCACCCGCCCGTACCACGGCGCGCACGTCGCACCATTCCCACTCGACCTGCCGATGCGGGCGATCGCCGCCGGGTGCCCACCCGGCGGGACCGTCCTCGACCCGTTCTCCGGCGCCGGAACCACCGCAATGGCCGCACTGCACCTCGGCCGCACCTACATCGGCGTCGACATCACCGCCGCGTTCCACGACGAGGCCCTCACCCGGCTCGCCCCGTACCTGCCCACCGACACCGGCACCGGCCCGTCCCCGCACGACACAGCACCGGCAGGACCGGCAGGACGGACGGGCACGGCAGAAGGGTCGGGATGAGTCTGCGGACGGTGCCGGTCACGTTCGCCGAGGCGTGCGCGTTCAACACCGACTGGCACCGCCACCACCGGCCACCGGCCACCGGCCGGGCACAAGTACTCCATCGGCGTCGCCGACCAGGACAACACCCTGGTCGGCGTCGCCGTCGTCGGCCGGCCGGTCGCCCCGGCTCCTCGACGACGGCCTGACCCTCGAGGTCACCCGGGTCGCCACCGACGGCACCCGCAACGCCTGCTCGATGCTCTACGCCGCGGCCTAGACCGCGGCGAAAGCGCTCGGCTACCGCCGTCTCGTCACCTACACCCAGGCCGGGGAGAGCGGCGCCAGTCTCCGCGCCGCCGGCTGGCAGGTCGTCGCGCAGCGCCCGGCCGCACCGGGCTGGTCACGTCCCAGCCGTCCCCGCACCGACCGCGGCACCGCCCACATCGCCCGGCAGCGCTGGCACGCCCCGACCTCACCGGCGACCCGCAGCGCTCGCCATGCACCACCGCCCCGGAAGTCCCCCTGTCCCGCCGCCCGCACCGCACGCCGGTGGGGCCGGCACACCCGTGTGCCGGCCCCACCGGCCAGACCCCGAAGGAGCTGACAATGACCGGCACCACCCACCGCACCCAGACCGACCCGGCAGCGCGGGACCGTCGCCCGCGACGGCGGCGTCCCGGGCCGTTCCCGGTCACCATCGTGCAGGCCGCCGCCACCGTCGCACCGGCTGTGACCGCCGACCAGCACGGCCGGCGCAGCACCGCGAGCCAGATCGCGGCCGAGTTCACCAACGCCGCCCGGCAGGGCCGCGCTCCCTGTGTCGGCGCCACCTACGACGTGATGTGGGCGATCGACATCCGGCAGGTGACCGACATCATCGCCGACGCACCCCGCCTCGCCGCCGACCCGGCGCCGGGATCGCTGCTGATCGGCCGGGACCTGCGCGGCCGACCGGTCGCCGTCCTGCTGCACGCCGATACCTGGAGCCTCGTCATCACCCCTTGCCGCGACGGCCACACCCCGACCAGCTTCGTGGTCATCGACGGCCACCGCAGCGGATTCGACCTCGACCACCTGGTCTGGTCCTTCGACGACGACACCAGCGTCCACGGCGTCGAGTGGACCGACATGCTCGCCGCCGTCCTCACCGCCGCGACCTGAACCCCTGTCCCGAGGCCCCCTCGCGCCGCCTTGCAGCACCGGCACCGGCACCCGCCGGTGCCCGCCGGTGCCCGCCTCTGCCCCCTGCCAACACCGTCCTGGAGGCTGCCATGCCGACCCGCGGTCCACTGCAACACCGCCCGTTCGTCACGCTCGCCGAGCACCTCGACCGGGCGGTTCCGGCGCCGACCGCCGAGGCCGTCCGCGCCGAGCTCCGCGCCCTGGTCAGCCGCGGCGCGTTGACCCGTCGCGACGGCGACGACGTCCTGGCCCGCCTCGGCCTGCACAGCCGGCCCTACCGGTGGGTCGTCGGCGTCGCCGTACCCGTCACCGCCATCGTCCGCGCCCCCAACGACCGCTACGCCCACCGGGTCGGCACCGCCCACCTGATCGCCGCCCTCAGCCGCCTCCGGGACGGCTACCTCACCGGCCCCGACACCCCCACGGCCCCGGTCGAACATCCCGCCGTCCGGAGCCTGCGCCGGCTGCGGACCACCCGCACCGACCCCCACCCCGGCTACCCCGTCGGCGGCATCTACCGCATCCACGCCGACGCGCTGCTGGCCATCACCGTCACCGGCGACGACCCCGACACCGTCAGCGCCAACGCCCACACCCGCCTGACCGCCGACCTCACCCGCCGCACCGAGATCACCTGCGACATCAGGCGGATGCGGCGGACCGGCCTGCGCCGGCTCACCGACCTCGACCACACCGACAACACCGACAACACCGCTGACCAACCGCGCCGCGGACCCGCCGACCAAACATCAACACCAGCCCACGCCTGTTCAGGCGAGGGCCAACCCGCCGTGCTCGAAAGGTGCCCACCCAACCATGCCAGCCCGCAACCATCAGCCACTCCACCCGCAACTCACGGCCGCGTCGTCCCCTGACCGTCCACGCCGATCGACTCTGGTAGCGACCGTGCTGCCGGTCCTCGTGTTCATCACCACGGTCGTGGCCGCCAACAGCCTCACCGCCCGCTACGGGCTCATCCCGGTCGGGTTCGGTCTCACCGCCGCCGCCGGGACCGCCGCCGGCGGCCTGACCCTCCTCGCCCGCGACTGGGTACACCAGACCGCCGGACGGCCCACCGTCCTGGCCTGCATCGGCACCGGCGCCGTCTTCAGCGCCACACCCGCCGGACCCCGCCTCGCAGCGGCATCCGCCGTCGCGTTCCTCGTCGCTGAACTCGTCGACCTCCTCGTCTACCAACGGCTCCGGGAGCGCGGCATGCTCCGCGCCGCGCTCGCGTCCAACGCCGCCAGCATCCCTGTCGACTCGCTGCTGTTCCTCGTCCTGAGCGGATTCCCGATCTGGGCAGCCCTACCCGGACAGCTGTGGGTGAAGGCCCTCGCCACCATCGTCCCCGTCGCCGTGTTCGCCGTCGTCCGTGCGCTACTACGCCACCGCTTCCGGCCCAGCGGTACGTGAGGCGATGCGCGCCGGCCGGCTCGGGATGATCGCCACTCCGGCGTCGGGGAACCGGGTCGAGGCCGGTGTCGCGTGGATCGCCGACAATGGCGCCTACACCGGCCGCTTCCCCGGCGTCGACCGCTACCTCACTTGGCTCACCGCCCGCGCTGTCCACCATGGACAGTGCGCGTTCGCGACCGCGCCCGACGTCCTCGGCGACGCGGCGGCGACCTGGGCCCGGTCCCGGCCCGTCCTGCCGCGCATCCGCGCCCTCGGCTACCCCGCCGCGCTCGTCGCCCAAGACGGACTGGAACACCTCAGCATCGACTGGAACCTCTTCGACGGACTGTTTCTCGGCGGGTCCACAGCGTGGAAACTCGGACCGGCCGCCGCACAGCTCGCCACCCACGCCCGCAGTCTCGGCCTCCACGTGCACGTAGGGCGGGTCAACAGCCTGCGCCGGCTGCGCCACGCCGCCAGCATCGGCGCGCACTCCGCCGACGGCACCTACCTCGCCTACGGCCCGAACCGCAACCTTCCCCGACTCCTCAGCTGGCTCGAACACCTCCACACCCTCCCAGCGCCCCAGCCGCCCCGGCAGTCTCCGCCAAACGATCGCGCTCAACACATCTCCGATTGGAGCACCACACCGTGACCACCACCCCGCCCACCGCCGAAGCGGCCGGGCCACACCACATCACCGCGGACCGCATCGAGGTCTGGACCGAGGACACGGTCCGCGCGCTCGGCGTCGTCACCGACCTGCCCACCGCCGCCCGCATCTTCGGCCTCGGCCGGGCCCTGGCCTACCAACTCGCCGCCGCCGGCGACTTCCCCGTCCCGGTCCTGCGGGTCGGCAACCGCTACCGCGTCCCCGTCGCGGCGATCCTCACCGCACTACACATCCCCGCCGCGCCGGTCGCGCCGGTCGCGGTCGGCGACTTGACCACGTCCGATCAGTCGAGCGTCGATCACCACGACGCAATCAGAAGCTCCGGCCCCCAGCATGACCGGGCCGTGCCGACATGAGGAGACGCGTGAACCCGGAAGGCTCCGTCTACAAACGCTGCGCCTGCAAAGACGACAACGGCAAAACACTCGGCAGTAAGTGCCCGAAGCTGCGCCGGGCCGGCGGCGGCTGGCACCCCACCCACGGCAGCTGGGCCTGCCAGATCGAACTGCCAGTCCGGACGAAGACCGAACGGCGGCCCTTCCGCCGCAGCGGCTTCGACGGCCGCGACACCGCCACCGAACTCCTCGACCACGTCCGCGCTCTGCTCAACCTCGCTGGCGACGACCCGCACCTCGCCATCCAGATCAGCGACCTGATCTGGGGCACCAGCCGCCGCGAAGCCCTCCCGGACATCGGCACCGTCACCGCCCGCATCCACGCCGGGGTATCCGCATCCGTGCCCACCACCACCGCCCAATACCTGACCGACTGGATCGGCAACCGGCGCGGCCTGTCACCCAACACCATGCGCAGCTACACCGACCACATCCGCCTCTACCTCATCCCGCACCTCGGCGACATCCCGATCCAGAACCTCAAGGACCGGCACATCACCGACATGTTCACCGACCTCGACGACCGCAACGCCGCCATCATCGCAGCGAAGACCAGCCCCGACCCGGCCGTGCGGGCCACCGTGAAAGGGGTCCGGCCGATGGGACCGGCCAGCATGCAACGACTCCTCGCCACCCTCCGCAAAGCGCTCAACGACTGCATGCGCAAAGCCAAACTCATCCCGTCCAACCCGTCCCTCGGCATCGAGTTGCCGTCCGGGAAACCACCGACCCCGAAGGTGTGGACCCCGAAGGCCGTCGCCCGCTGGCAGCAGACCGGGCAGCGACCGAGTCCGGTCATGGTCTGGACCCCGCCGCAGGCCGGGGCGTTCCTTGACCACGCCGAACGCCACGACATCATGCTCTACCCGCTGTTCCTGCTCATCCTGCACCGCGGGCTGCGCCGCGGCGAAGCCGTCGGGCTACGGGACTTCGACGTCGACCTCGACGACGCCGTCCTCACCGTCGCCGAACAGATCACCGCCGTCGGCTACGTCCCGATCGTCAAGGACGTCAAGAGCGACGCCGGGGAACGGATCATGCCCCTCGGCGCGTCGACGATCGCGGTGCTGCGAGACTACGTCGCCCGCCGTGACCGGTTGCAGCAGGTGTCCGGCGACGAGTGGCCCGACACCGGCCTGTTCTTCGTCCGACCCGACGGCAAAGCCTGGCACCCCCAGACGGTCAGCCAACGCTTCGACGACCTCGTCGAAGCCAGCGGCCTACCACCGGTCCGGCTGCACGACCTGCGCCACTGCGCCGCCACCTACCTCCGCGCCGGCGGCGCCGACATGAAAGAAGTCCAGGAAACCCTCGGCCACGCCACCCAAGCCCTCACCTCCGACACCTACACCTCCGTCCTCCTGGAATTCCAGCGCGCCTACGCCGACACCGTCGGCGACCTCATCCCCCGCAACCCCCCGGCCGCCTAAACCCCGGATGCGCTCGCAGTGTCGGCGACCGCGGACCCGCGGCGCCGATCGCTGACCCGCCAACCATGAGACTGGCCCCTCCCTGAACGGGAGGGGCCAGTTTCGTCGTCGCCGGCCGAGCCGGCAGATGAGCTTTCGCCCGGGCCCGGGGCCGTAACCTGCGAAACACCGCGCTCGACCACTTCCCGCCCCCTCTGCAGCGGGATGCCCGCTCTGCAGTCGGATGGCAGTGCGGTGGTAGCGGTCGCGCCGCCGGTCCCGCCAGACCGGCGTGGTGCGCGGTGACACCGATGGCCGGGCTACACCGACTCGAACGTCGTTGCTGGTAGCAGGCCGAGCACCATGAGGTTGCTGCAGGCGATCATCACCACCCAGCCGGTGGAGGCGTCGGCGCGCGACAGGTTCTCGATGAGCTCCAGGGACTGGGCGAGGGTCAGTTCCTCCCCGCCGTACCGGCGCGGCACCAGCATCCGGAAGCACCCGGCGGCGGTGAGGTCGGTGACGAGGTCGTCCGGCAAGGTGCGCAGCTTCTCGATCTCGTCGGCCCGTCTACTCACCTCGGGCAGCAGTTCGCGAACGTGGTCGAAGACGCTCGACGACATAGATTCCTCCCGCATGTCGGTACCGGGTTTAGGCGGCCAGGCTCGCGTGGGCCGCGGCTAGGCGGCGCATCCCCTCGGCCAGGGTCGCGCCGTTGCGGGCCAGTGCCACCCGCAGTAGGGCGGCGCCCTCCTGCTGGTCCGCCCAGTGGAACTGCCGGCAGGGCAGCACGTGTACACCGCGCTCGTATAGCCCGCGCCGGGTCCGGTCGGCGTCGGTGGGGGAGCTGAACCGCAGCCGGCCGACGCTGATGCGCGACTGCGGGTCGAGCAGTTCCACACGGTCGAGGCCGCCGACCGCGTCCGAGACGATCCGGCGGTTTTCGGTGATGAGGCGGTGCAGTTCCGCGAGTCCGCCCTGCGCGGCGTCGACGGCGAGCATCTCGATGAGCGTCAGCACGAACGGCGACACCGTGAGCAGCACGTCGCTCAGGGCGTGCTCGACCTTGGCGCGCATGCTCTCGCTCACCGCCACGAAGCCGAGCTTCAGCTCCTGCATCGGCCAGAGCTTGCCGGTGTCCTCGATGACGACGTAGTCGACGCCCGAGTCCTCCAGCACCGCGTAGTGGTCGAACTGCGCCCGGAGGTCGAAGCCGCGGAAGGACACGTCGAGGCAGAGGAGTAGACCGTTGGCGGCGCAGTCGTCCGCCAACCGGCGCAGGTCGGCCTCGTCCAAGGCCCGTCCGGTCGGGTTGTTGGGCGTGGTGACGAAGACGCATGTCGCGTTTCCGGCCAGCGCCTGGGACAGGTCGCCTTCGACGCACGCGTCCTCGGAGATCGGAATCATCGTGGCCTGCCGGACCAGGATGTCGTGGATGTTGTCGAACGTCGGGTGGATGAGTGCCACTCGATGCCCCGAAAGCACGTTTGCGACCGCCATCGTGGCGACGGACGAGGAGTACACGCTGAAGACCCGGCCGCCGTCGAGCGGTGCGCGGGCCTGGCCGAGCGTGCCGAGGAACGCGGCCTGCGCCCGGCGCTCGATCTCGGCGAACGGCTCTGCTGCGGCGATCTCGAAGAACTCCGGCAGCCGGCAGATCAGCTTGGCCTGCGACCCGGTCGGGTCTTGCCGGGGATGGCCGTCCGAGAGGTTGATCGGGGAGTCGATGGCGCGCTGTTCCAGCTCGGTCAGGTTCAGCACGGTACGCCGTTCACTCACTGATGCCTCCACGCAGCCCTCGCATCCGGTCCGATCCAGCGCGAGGCCGGACTGACGATCCGCTCGCCCCGCGCGACGTACTCGACTACGTGCGCCGCCCAACCCACCGTGCGGGCGGCAGCGAACATGCAGGTGAAAAAGTCCGGCGGGATCCCGACGCCGGACAGCACGCCGCCGGCGAAGTAGTCCACGTTGGTGAGGTTGGGCCGGTCGGGGTGCCGGCGGGCGAGCTCTCGTAGCGCTACGTCTTCGACCGCCCGCGCAACGGCGTGATACCCGGGGTTCGCGGCCTGGCAGACGTCGGCCAGGATCCGGGCGCGGGGGTCGTAGCGGCGGTACTCTCGATGCCCGAACCCCATCAGCCGGCCCCTGTGGCTCAGCACGTCCAGGACGAAGGACTCGGCGTGCTCGGGGCCGCCGACTCGCTCCAGCATGCGGGTGGCCTCGACCGTCGCGCCGCCGTGCGCGGGGCCCTTGAGCGCGCCGACGGCCGCGACGATCGCCGACCACAGGTCGCTGCCGGTGGAGCCGACGATCTGTGCGGTGAACGTCGACGGGCTCAGCGCATGGTCCGCCGTCACGACGAAGTACGTCTCCAGCCAGCGCACCTGGGCCTGGTCCGGTTCGCGGCCGTGGAGCTGGTACAGGAAGTTGGCCACATGCCCGAGGTCCATGCGGGCCTCGGGGAGCGGCAGGCCCTGCCGGTGCCGATGGCACGCGGCGACCGCGGTTGCCGCCGCGGCCGTGACGGCGATCGCCTCGGCCGCGGTCGGCTGCGCCACGCCACGCTGCGCGCCCTGCGCCGACAGCACGGTTCGCAGCGCGTCCATCGGGTCGGCGCTCGTCGACAGTCCGGCGAGCGCGGCGCGGGCGGCGTCGTTGAGCTCGCGTTGTTTCATCAGGCCGGCCGTCGTCGCGGCAAGCTCCCCCCAATCGGGCAGCCGACCGTACAGCAGCAGGTGCACGAGCTCTTCGTAGCTGCGGTCCGCGACCTCCTCGATGTGGTACCCGCCCCGGTAGATCAGCCGGCCATTGGCGCCGTCGACGTGGCTGATCTCCGTTTCGGCGACGATGACGCCCTCCAGCCCGGACCTGAATGGTGTGTCCATGCCTGCACCCGCCTATCTGCCTGTGGCCGACAGCAGCCGGCCTCCGGTGATCGTCTCGGCGAACGAGAACCGATAGCCGCCGAGCACCTCGACGGGTTTGAGTAGGCTCACCTCGTCGTGCGGCGAGTCGTAGATTGTCAGCTCCGCGTCGCCGGCCCAGACGCTGTCGATCCGCTGGTCTGTGCTGCCGCCGGTCACCAGCTCGTCCACCCCTGGGGTGGCCGGGTCCCACGACGGGAAGATCCTGCTGTGCACCAGCGGCGCGAGCATGAGCGCCGGCGCGGGCGCCGGCTCGGTCAGGGTGATCCGCGCCTCCACGAGACGCCGGTCGCTGGCCGCGAGCGTTCCGGCGAACCGGGCTCCGGCGCCGTCCCGCGGCGTGGCGCGGCCGATGCCGAACGCGCGCGTGATCCCGATGCTGCCCATCTTCTTTGGGTACCCCTGGATCAGCCCTCGCACGAGCGAGAAGTCCTTGTCGACCCAGCAGAACGGGCAGCGCGCCACCGGCTCGCCCTGCCAGGTCGCGGCGAGAGCGATGTAGCACTCGCGGTACTGCGAGCGGACGGGGTCCAGCAGTTCCGCGGCGTCGTCCGTGCAGGACTGCCAGTCCCCGAAGATTGCGGCGGCAAGGCCGGGACGGTCGCCTGATTCGAGCCCCGGCGGCAGGAACGCGGCGACGACGTCGGGGTCGGCGAGGTACTCGACCATCACGACCTCGCCGGAGAAGTGCCACGGCGGCGGCGGTACCAGCGATGATCGCCCCGACGGCGAGAGCGGAAGGGTGTACCCGGAAAGCGTCACGTGGCTGTCCAATTCAGCGGAGGGACATTGTCGAAGAACAACAGCGGGCTCACACGACGAGCCGCGAACCCGGTGCCAGCCGCAGTTCACGCGACTTGCGTAGATCCCGGGTGATGTTGAGGCGCCGCAGCCACCGGTCCGTGCCGTCGTACCTGGCCCGGAACGCCGATCGGCCGTGGACCACCTTGTAGTTGTCGATGAAGCACAGGTCGCCGGGAGCCAGCGGGAACCCCTTCAGGCCCGCGTCGACCGAGGCCATCAACGCCTCCAGCGCGTCCGCGGCATCCCGGTCGCAATCGGCCGTGGACGTGTAGTGCTGGTCGAGCCGCATGTACGGCGACGCCTGTTCTCCGAACAGCAGCGGGATCGGCTCCGGCTCGTGGAGCATGCGTGCGATCTGCTGCCGGGCCCGCTCCCGCAGTTCGGCCGGGATCTCCACGTTCGGGGCCTCCGGCGTGCCGGTCAGGTGCGAGCCGTCGGGCACGATGCGGAAGCGCGGCTCGAACAGCACCGGGTTGCCGCGCACCTCCGGGTCGACGTCGTGCACGCAGGCGAACGTGGTCTCGATGCGGTCCGGATTGCGCAGGCACATCAGGCCGAGGTAGTCCGCGCGCAGCGGGTGAAAGGCGTCCTCGGTGTGCCAGGTCAGTGACGCCTCGCTGCCGGAGGCCAGCTGCTCGGTCTCGTGGCCGGGGATCGGCGCGATGGTGTGCATGATGTGGCCGCCCTGCTTGGTCGACCACGCGATCGGCGGGCCGAGCAGACTGGCGCAGAGGAAGAAGAAGATGTCGCTGGCGACGGTGGCCGGTGTCGACGGCCGCTCCCGCCAGTGCCGCGGCGTCGGCCCGAGGGTCGCGTCGTCGACCGGGTAGTTGCGCACCAGGCAGATGCAGGCGGACTCGTGTGTCCGGAAGCGGTTGAGCCGGGCCCGCAGCGTGCGGGGCAGCTCCTGCGCGTAGGTCTCGGCCGAATCCTGGAACGCTGGGTCCTCGACGCCACCGTGGCGGCCGGCCAGCTCGGCGACCAGCGATGTGGCCGCCGACCGCTCGCCCTCGTCGAGTTCGACGACGTTCATGTGCGGGGGTGTCATGCGCTTTCACCAGCCTCGAGTTCGTGGATCTGCCAGCCCAGCCGCTCGGCGACGAGGCGCACGAACCGCGTTTCGCTGCCGCCGCGCAGGGCCAGGATCGCCCCTGGCACCCCCAGGCGCTGTGCCGTCGCGGCCAGCGCGGCGATCCGCGTGCGGTCGCCGGCCGTGCCGTCGCGGAGGTTGTCGCGGCCGTCGGTGACGACCAGAACCAGGGGTGTGGCGCAGCCGCTGTACGCCCATCGGTCCGCGCATAGCGACAGCGCACGCTGGACGCCGTCAAGCAGCGGTGTGCAGCCCCGTGGACGCAGCGACATGATCAGGTCTGCGGCCGTCCCGGTCTGCCGGCTGAACGGCGCCGCGACGTGCGCGCGGCGGCCACCGACGACGATCAGCGCGGTACGGTCGCCGCGCCGGGTGGCGTCGAGGACCCCGCACAGCAGTGCGCGGGCTCGGGCGAACGTGCCGTCCATCGCCATCGACCAGGACGCGTCCAAGACGATGACGAGTCCGACGTTCGGTCGTCCGGTCCGCACGGTGCGCACCAGGTCCGTCGACCGCAGCCGTAGCGGCAGCAGCTCGGACCGGCCGGCGCCGGAGGCCAGCAGGCGCAGCGTGGCCGCGACGATCGTCGGCACCATTGCTACCAGCCCGTGCGGTGCCCGGGAGGTCCGGCCGGGCGAGCCGCCGGTGCGCCCTTCCGCCTCGATCACCAGTGTCGAGGCCGCGACGCCGAGCCGGGCCAGGGGCGTGTCAGTGACGGCGGCGTGATGGCCGGGAAAGGTCATGGGTCCGGTCAGGCCGCCGCCATCGGCCCGTGCCTCGACCACTCCGACGCGCGGCGCGGCGTCATCGGCGGGCACGTACCGCGAGCCACCGGACCCGCCGGCACCGCCGTTACCACCCCCGTCCGGCAGGTCGAGGCGCCCGCCACCGTCGGGCCCGCCGACCCCGCCGGCCGGCGGGCCCTCTCCACAGTCGAGGGTCGGCCACGGCTCCCCGTTAGCACGCAGGAGGTCCTCCACCGATGCAACGTCCTCACCGGGCAGCAGGCGCGCGGCGACCTCGGCGAGCAGCTCGCCGGCGGCGGCGGTGCGGTGCCGCAGCGTGAACACGGCCGCCAGCGCCGTGTCGCGCGCCGTCACCTCCTCGCGCAGCCCAAGCGCGGCGCAGGCGCTCGCCGTGCGGAGGATGACGAGGTCCGCGCGGTGACTGGCGACGCCGAGCGCCGCGGTCAGCGAGCCGATCTCGGTGAGCAGCGGATCCGGGAACGTCACACCGGGCAGCACTGCCCTCGCCTTGACAACGCGCTCGGCGAGGTCCCGGTCGAGGGCCTGGTAGCGGCGCCGCCGCTCGGACGAGCGCTCCAACTCCAGGTGACGAGCCAGCACCTGGGCCCGCAGCCGCGGATCGCGGACCGCCTCGACATCGACACTCAGCCCGAACCGGTCGAGGATCTGCGGCCGCAGGCCACCCTCGCCCGGGTTCATCGTGCCGATCAGCGAGAACCGCGCCGCGTGCGTCACCGACATGCCGTCGCGCTCGATGTGGTGTACGCCCGAGCTCGCCGCGTCCAGCATGGCGTCCATGAGGTGGTCGGCAGCCAGGTTGACCTCGTCAACGTAGAGGAAGCCGCGGTTGACCTCGGCCAGGATGCCCGGCGACAGCCGCCGGCGCCCGTCGTGCAGCGCGGTCTCGAGGTCGAGCGTGCCGAGCAGCCGGTCCTCCGTCGCGCCCAGCGGCAGCGTGATCATCGGCACCGGCCGCTGCACGACCGACAGGTGCTCGCCGTCGTTCCGCCGCGCCTGGCACGCCGCGCACAGGTGCGCGGGTTCCGCAGGGTCGCAGTTGAACTCGCAGCCCTCGACCACGTCGATGGGCGGCAGCAGCGACCGTAGCGAGCGGACGGCGGTCGACTTGCCGGTGCCGGGCTCGCCACGGATCAGCACCCCGCCAATCGTCGGGTCCACGGTAGTCAGCAGCAGGGCGGTACGCAGGCTGAGCTGTCCGACCATGGCGCTGAACGGCGAGCCCTCACCGGTCACGGCGTCGCGCTGCGTCATGTCGACACCTCACGCTCGCCGGTGCGCCACCCCGGCATGTGCTCGGCATCCGGCAGCCGCGCGCCCCGCCGCACCGCCTCCAGGTCGAAGTCCCGACCTGGCTGGGTGTGCTCCGTCGCGTGGTCGAGGAACTCCTCCTCGTCCACCGCCAGCATGTCGAGCACGGTGTCGAGGCTCGCCGGCCGCCGGCCGTCGCTGGAGCGGGCCAGCGCCACCGCCTCGTCCTTGGTCATGCGGCCCAGCCGAGTCTCCAGCGAGCCGATGCGGGCGCCGCGGCCGTACCCCTCCTTCACGAACCGCAGGTAGTCGTGCGTGCCGACGAGGAAACAGTCGAACTTCTCGTACTCGTGGCCCGCCGGGACGCCCTCCTGGCTCGCACCCTGCCAACCCAGTTCCCGGCTGATGACCTCGACCTGCCGCCGCTCGTCCCACAGCACGTAGTTGCTCATGAAGAGGGTCCGCACGCCGGCCGCGGTGATCTCCTCGCGCCTCGGGAACGCGAACGGGGCCAGTGCCCGCGGTTCAACATCGGGCAGCGCCGCCGTCATGCGCTCAAAGCTCACGCCGGTCGTGAGGTTGTACCAGTCGTCGTCCATGACGTCGGCTTCCGGCGGGTCGGCGTACGTCCGGCCGGGGTAGCTGTAGTACTCGCTGACGCTGTGCGCGTACACCACCAGCGGCACGCCCATCTGTATCGCGGTGCGCAGCGGGAACGCCGCGATGCCGGCGGTGCAGTGCCAGCAGACCGTGCCGGCCAGCCCGAGCCCGGCGCGCATGAGCCGCTGCACAATCGGCATCGGCGGGCGGAGCACGACCTGGTCCACCCCGAGTCCGTCGATCACCCGCTGGCAGTTGTCCCACGCCGTCTGGCGGATGAAGCGGTTGTCGATGGTGGCGGCGAGACAGCGCAGCCCGAGGACGCGCGTGAGGTAGTAGAGGACGTATGAACCGTCCTTGCCGCCGCCGAACGACACGACGACGTCGTACGGGCCGCGCCCGCGGATCTCGTCCGCGATGCCGGCGAGCGCGCGCTCCCGCTCCGCCCAGTCGATGCCGTTGTGCTTGATCTCGTGATGCCGGCAGACCGAGCAGATGCCGGCGTCGTCGAACGTCACGCTGCGCCTGCTGTCCGGCAGGCCGCAGCGCTCGCATAGCCGGGGCTCCGTCACGGCTTGTGGCCCTCCTCCTCGCCGGTTGCGGCCGGGGTGCTTGCCGCGGCGGTCCGCGCCAGTTCCTCCTCGACGGCCCGCTGCACGACGGTGCCCCGGAAGAAGTCCGGGTTGGGCCCGGCGTGCAGCTCCACGGTGTTGGAGAAGACGAACTCGCGGAACTCACCGTCGTCGAGCAGGCCGTGCTCCACCAGCTCGTGTGCCTCCTCGAGCACCTCAGTCATGTCGGTGACATCGAAGTGCGACACGTCCGAGCTGAACAGCGGCTTGAGGCGCGGGCCGAGCTTCGCGTCGAAGGCCAGCGACACCAGCGGGTCGTCGGACTCGCAGCCGAAGTAGAAGTTGCGGGCGAACTCGTCGGCGACCTCCTGCGCCGAGCCGACGCAGGCGGCCGCGAAGTCGTCCAGGTCCGTCTCGCGGTCCGTCAGCTGCTGGGCGTTGAGGCCGGGGAACAGGATGTCGATGTTGTCGAGCAGCTCCTCGGTCCGGCCGGCGGCCCACGTCCCGCCGTACTTCGCGATGAGCTCGCGGAGCATGTCGAGGTCGAGGTTGCTCGGCCGCAGGTTCTTCAGCAGTGCCTCGGTGTTGCGCTTCTCCCAGTGCCCGACCAGGTCGGCGCAGAGGCTGCGGCCCCACGCGACGCCGCCCTCCAGGAAGGCGAACTTCAGCGTCGGGAAGCGGCGCGTCACGCCGCCGAGGTACAGCGCGCGGGCGAAGGAGTTGGCGGCCTGCGCGAAGTGGCCCATGTGGTTGAACACGTCGTTGGTGACCGACGAGCGGTCGACCCAGCCCCGGCTGCCGCTGTGGGTCATCGGAGACACCTTGAGCTCGACCAGCTTCGCCCAGAACGGGTCGTAGTCGTACAGGCTGTCCAGGGCCAGGCTGTCGACGTAGAACGGCACGCTCGTCGGGTCGACGTCCGGGGTGTCGTACGCCGGGACCGTGCGGACCAGGCTGCCGTTGATCACCACGACCTTCAACCCGAGCTCCTTGACCGCGTACTCGGCCTCCTCGATGGCCTCGTCCGGGGTGTTGGTGGCGACGGTCGCGGCCGGCATCATCCGGTCCGAGAACGGCGCGAAGATCTCGGCGTGCATGAGGTTGGCCGCGCGCACCACGACCTTGCGCAGCTCAGGGTCGCGGATGTAGTCGGGCGTGTTGCCGCGCGTGGCGAGGATGAGGGCGAAGTCGATGCCGAAGTCGTCAAGCCGCTCGTACATGAGGGCCGGCAGCATGGCGGTCGCCCGGTCCAGCGTGTTTGCCGGGAAGCCCCACCACGCCGGACGCCAGTAGCGACGCCGCTGTCGCTCCTCGGACGACATCGCATACCACGCGTTCCCCCGCGTCCCCTGCATCGCCAGGAACGTGTCGGCGGCGCTGGAGCCTGCGAGCTTGCGGACGTACTCCGCCCACAGCGGGATCGGCTCGGTCCAGTGGCCGTCGCAGTCGATAACCGGATGGGAAAGGCCGGAGCGAACTCTCGCCGAGCCGATGACGCTGTTGGTTGGCATGCATGCTCCTTCTGGTCGAGGGATCGTGCGGCGGTTTCAGGCCGGGCCGGGCAGCCCATGCCGCTCGCGGATTGCGTCGAGGCGCCCGCGCAGGTCGGCGCAGCGGGCGGGGTCGGCATGGTCCAGCTCGCGCTGGTCGAGAGCACCCAGCACGATGGCGCGCAGCTCCTGCGCGTCGTCGTGGCCGAGCAGCTCCGGCAGCGCCGCGAGCTGATCGAGCACGGTGACTGGCGGTACGCCGGGCGCGGCGCGCATCACGACGCGGGCGAGGGCGGCGCGCGCCTCGAACCACAGGTACTTCGCCGAGTGCTCGCGCCCCGCTCGCTCGTACTCGCTCTGCCGGGTCGCCAGCCGCGCGAGGTCGGCTCGTATGACAGCGCCCAGCCATCCGGGGTCATGCGCCGCCGAGCCGGGCCGACGCAGCTCCATCCACTCGTGCAGGTCGCGTGTCGTCCCGGCGTCGGGGCCGCCAAGGTCGGCCTCGACCGGCCGCCCGGCAGTCGCCTCGGCGGTGATGCCGAACGAAGCCAGCACGTCAACGACGAGCGCCTCCGCGCCGGCGTGGCCGCGCGGGTGCGCGGGCGCGCTCAGCTCGAAGTCGATGTCGCTGCGGCCGGTGATGACGCCCTGCGCCAGCGACCCGCGCAGCAGCAGCTGGAGCCCGCCGAGGTCGAGGGCGGCGACCACCAGGTCGCACACCCGGACCAGGATTGCCTCGGCGACGCCGGCCCGCCGCTCCGCCGCCTCCAGGCCGGTGTGGCCCGCCAGGGCGGTCACCTGCTCGGCGAGGACGCTGAGCGGGTCGGCGCAAGACTGGTCCGGTGTCACCTCGTCCACCGCGAGCAGCAGTGCCCTGATCCAGCGAGTCGGCAGCGTCGCGGTCGCGTCGTGGTCGGCGGTCAACGGCCCCACGGCGCGGCACACCGTGCTGATCAGCGCTGCGTACCCGGTGTCGCCCAGCCGCGGCCGGGCCCATGCTGTGAGCGCGGTGTGGAACACGCTCCACGGCGCGGGCAGCAGTTCGTCGGCGAGGTGGCCGAGCTCGGCGGGCGTCAGGTCGCCGGTCGGGACCGGCGCGTACAACTCGCTGCGCAGCGTGAGCTCGGCGCCGCGGGTGCGGATCTCCGCGCCGGTGACGCCCGGCGCGCTGAGCTCACGCAAGTTCATTTCGAAGTCGTCCAAGGGCGAGTCGACGCCCTGGCGCGGAGAGAACCATGCGCGGAGGCTAGGGTCGGCGCGGTATACGTCCGACCAGCCCACGTCCCACTTTGCGACTGTCACCTCGTCGGGCCTGGCCGGGCCGTCGCAGAACCGCGCGTCCTCCCAGTCGATGGCGTACAGGCCAGCGTCGCGCACGAACAGGTTGCGCGGCACGAAACCGGACCACTCGATGCCGGCGTCCAGCAGGCCCCACAGCATCGCCTCGACGACCTGCCGTGGCATCCACCGCGCCACGTCCGCCCGGTGCGCCGCGAGCGTCTCGCCGAGGTCGGCGGCGACGAGCGCGCACGCCCCTCCGGCCAGCTCGATGAGGTCCGGTACCACCACGCGCACCTCCAGCGGTGCGTCGATCGGAGCGGCCCGCAGTAGTTGCCTGGCGCGGGTGGCGCTGGCGAGCTCCCGTCGGACGGCCTCGGCCGGGCAGCGCTTCGCCACCAGCGCCGTGCCGCCGAAGCTGAGCCGCCGGATGCGCCCGCCGGGGTCGAGCAGGTGCGGCGGGTCGACGCCGCCGACGGTGAACGCCTGCTCCACGGCCTCGCGGAGGCTCACCGGACCAGCGACAGCCGGGACTCGAGGCTCAGCCACGTTTGACGCACCCCCTCGCGCAGTGTCGTTGCGGGCGTCCAGCCGAGCGTCTCTCGGGCCCGGTCGATGCATAGGTGGCAGTGCAGGCGGTCGGGCGCCCGGCCCTGGCGGCGCAGCTCCCAGCGCTGCCGCTCGCCGGTCACCTCCGCCACCACGCCGGCCAGCTCGGCCAGGCTGGTCGGCACGCCCGAGCCGGCATTGAGCAGCGGTTGCGGGCGCCCTGCGGAGTGCACGCGGACGAACAGGTCCACCGCGTCGTCGACGTAGAGGAAATCGCGGGTCGCGGCCGGATCGCCGTGCAGCACCGGCGCCTCGCCCCGCTTGAGTGCGTCGAGCCAATGGGCGACGACGCCCAGCCCGCCCCGCAGCCGCTGCCCGGGCCCGTAGACGTTCGACAGCCGTACCGCGACCGGCTCGATGCCGGGCTGCGCGAACAGCGCCTGCTCCATGCGCAGTTTGAAGGCGCCGTAGGCGTTGTTCGGGCACACCGGGTCGGTCTCGCGGTACGGCGGTACGGCAGTCGGCGCGTAGATGGTGCCGCCGGAGCTGGCCAGCACGACCCGCGCCGGTACCGCACCACGTCCGGCAGCACCGAGCAGGCGCACGAACATCGCCAGCTCGTCGCGCAGCCGCTCCGGCTCCGATTCCGCCGTCAGCGGGGTGACGCCGCCCGCGACGTAGAAGACGGTGGCGACGTCGCCGATCTCGGGCGCCACCCACCCGTCCAGTACGGCCGGGCTGCCCCAGTCGAAGACGCTTACTCGCAGGTCCTTGCGGCGCAGGGCGGCCACCAGGTGGCCGCCGATGAACCCGGTCCCACCCACGACCGAGACCGCCTGCCGCCCCGTCATAACGCTGCCCCGGACCGGTCGCCGGTCGGGTACCGCCAGCGCCGGCACAGCTCCGCCAGCTCGCCCGTGACGGTGCGTGCGGCCGGCGGCCAGGGCGCATGCACCTTCCCGGAGCGGATCTTCTCGCCCCAGTCGCCGATGCCGTAGACCAGGGGGCCGTGGTCGTGGCGGCCGTAGTCGAGCATGCTCTCGTCGAACGGGACCTCCAGGAAGCGGCACAGCTCGGCGCAGACCCGTGCGGGCTTGCCGGCGAGGTCCTCGTACTGCACTACCGGCGTGCCGGGGTCCCGATCGACGACGGCGTCGAGTTCCCTGGCGTAGCGCAGGACGAGTTCGGTCGCTTCGGCCTCGTCCCGGCCGTCGTCGGCGTTGACGATCGACGCGACGATGTCCGCCGGGTGCCGGCGCAGCACGATGAAGCGCGCCCGCGGCCAGCACCGACGCAGGTCTTCATGGATGAACGTGTTGCTCGGTGACTTGTCGACCAGCACCGCTTTCCCGCTGCGGCGGAGCCGGTCGGCCAGGATGCCGTCCCACAGCAGGTACCGCAGGTCGTTGTCGGAGTAGCCGAGCGTCGCCATCGCCAGCTCGGTGTACTCGCTGGTGATGGTCGCGTGGAGGTATCGAAGATGCAGCTCGTGCGGTGCGTGCACGGCCGGGTGCGAGTCGAGCAGGCAGCGCAGCAGCGTCGAGCCGGACCGGATCGAGGACAGCAGGAAGACCGGCCGCGGCACGAGCCGCACGGGGTCAGGCGCCACGGACATGTGCACACTCCGCGCGCCGCTGCTCGAAGACTCGAAGACGTACGTCCAGGTCCCGGCTGTACATGCTCGCCCCAGGGGCCACCTTCTCGTCGCAGTGGAAGACCGCGATGGGTAGGTGGTCGAGGTACCCGATGCCCGGTCCGGTCGGCGCGGCGAAGGTCTGCGACAGCCAGTCCTCGTAGTTGAACCAGCTCTCCGGGCTGTCGTGGAACCGGTCGGCGGGCGGGCCGCCGGCGGACCACATGACGTCGGTCGCTCGCGGCAGGTCGTACACCAGGAAGTGCGACGCCACGCGGTTGACCGACCGGATGCCGGGCGCCATCGGTGGCGCGACTTCGACGAGCGGCCACTGCCAGCAGTCGTGGTCGTCGATCCGGGTGGCGAGGGCGAGGCCCGGGCACGCATCGAAGCACGCCGCCAGCAGGTCGAGCACGTCGCCGTCGCCGGTGCGGAACGCGACGACGTCGCCGTCGATGCCGATGAAGTACCGTCCCTTGCCGGGCAGCCAGTTGGCGTGCCCGTTGTTGGACGGGTCGCCGCCCGAGACGTGCCGCGAGCGCCACCGCAGCCGCACCTCGTCGAAGCCCCAGCGCCCGGCGAGCCCGAGCAGTTCGTCCACGGGCGCGCGCTCCGCGCCGTCGATGGCGAGCACCAGATCGAAGGTGCGTTTCGAGCCGGCGGTCAGCGTTTTGATCGTGGTCGGGATGGTCCTCTCCAGCAGCGGCACGGTGGCATGCACCAGGAAGCCGATGGTGAAATCGGGGACGGCGGACGGCTTTGGCATGCCGGGTCACCACCCCGCCGGTCCGTGGACCGCGGCCGTCCATGCCTCCTGCGCCTCGTCGACACCGAGCGCCCGCAGCTCACCGACCAGCGGATCCACCAGGTCGTCGCCGACCGCGCTGATGTGCTTGACGATGTCCTCCTTGACGCCGGCCTCCATCGTGGGGTGGCCGACGCACATGCCCAGCACCTCGATCTTCGCCTCGGTGCCCAGCCCGAGAGCGTCGCCGAGGTCCTGCACGGCGAAGAGATCGAAGACCACCCGGCCCGAGACGTACAGCGTCTGCGCGAAGCGCTGGGTGTAGTGGGAGACGACGGCACGCACCCGCGGCACCAGCTCGGGATGCTCCCGCAGTGCCTCGACGAGCCGGCGCGCCTCGGGCGGGCAGTAGACGAACGCGCACCGGTAGAAGCCAGCCGCCCCGATCATCTGGAAGTAGCCGGTCGACTCGATCAGGTCGTGCATCTCGCGGAACGTCTCCTCGCGCTGCTCGACCAAGCGGGCGATGCCGGTGCGGCCGAGGTGCTTGATCATCGCCCACAACCGCAGCGACTCGAAGCCGCGCGAGCCGTAGAACGGCGTGATGAGGCCGAGGTCAAGGCAGGCAGGGTCATCCAGCTTGTCGGGGTAGCGGGAGAAGCGGGCTAGGTGCTCGGGGTCCTGCACGAGCATGTAGCTCGACGGGTAGGTGATGAAAAGGCCCTTGTGCGGGTCGAGTGAGACCGAGTCGGCGCGCTCGATGCCGGCCAGTTCGCCGCGGAGGTGGTCCGAGAAGAGCAGGCTGCCGCCGTGGCAGGCGTCGACGTGGAACCACACCCCGTGCTTGGCACAGAGGTCCGCGATCTCGGCCAGCCGGTCGATGCCGGTCGTGCGGCAGTTGCCCGCGACGCCGACAACCATGAACGGCCGCGTGCCCTCCGGCGGGTTCTCGAGCGCGGCGGCGATGGCGCCGACGTCGCTGGTGTGGTCACTGTTTGCGGTCGACCACACCAGCCCCGACGAGCCCAGTCCGAGGACCTGGGCCGCGCTGAGGTAGGAGAAGTGCTCAACGCCCCGGGCCAGCACCACAACCGGCCGCTCCGGCAGGCAGCGCAGGCCGTCTCGGCGCACGTCGGGCCACGTGGCCGCCAGTGCGACGGTCATGGCGATGTGGTTGCTCATATTGCCGCCGGACGTCCACATCCCGCCGAGGTGGCGCAGGCCGACGTACTCGTCGAGGGGGAACGAGGAGAATCCGACCAGCTCGCGCAGCCAGAGCAGTAGCTGGGCCTCGACGGCGCTGCCGGCTGGCGCGCTGCGGTCGTAGGCTATGAGGTTCTGATTGAGAAACGTCGCCACGACGCCTGCCGCGACGCCGGCCACGCTGCTCCCGACATCGGGGAAGGCGAGATACCGCTGATCGTGCTGGGCGACTGACCACCTGGCGACCTCGGCCAGGCTGTCCAGCAGAGCGTCGTCGCTGATCGGGGTCTGCGGAAGCGGCTCGGCGAAGCGTTCGAGCAGCTCGCGTTGCGGGGCGTAGCGCAGCACGAGATCGTTGCGCGCCTGCCCCGTGAAGAAGTCGATGCCGATCTTCGCCGCCTTGCCGACCAACGCGGCGATCTCGTCCGGATGCCGATCGCCGAGCAGCGCGCCCGCACCAGTGTCATCAGATGACACGTCCGAACTCCTTCCGGTAGACGCAATCGAGGCAGGAGTCCCAGCCGCCGCCCCTGCGCAGCAGCGACCGCAGTTCCAACAGCGGCCGGCCGTCCCAGATCTCAGCGATCAGCGCCTCGCGCACGTTGCCGACGACGTTGTTCCCATCGGCCTCGATGTGGACGCAGCACGGCGTGACCTCGCCGTTGCAGGTGATGTACATGGAGTCCCACGGCCACGGGCATAGCAGGCGCTCCGGCCTGGTCCACAGCCGGCTGTAGTCGAAGATCGTCAGCTTGAGGTCGCGCCGCACAGCCTCGGCGAGACCGGCCTCGATCATCGGCACGACACCCGCCGGGTCGAGCGCGAACAGGGACTCGCCGTTGAGGCTTTTGTCGTTGCCCCAATGGTGCAAGCTCTCCACGGTGATCTCGCGAACGCCCTGGTCGGCGATGTACGAGACGATGTCGGGGAAGCTGGCGACGTTACGAGCGGAGAGCGTGACCGCGGCCGAGATGCGGGCGCCGGTCTCCGCCACGAGCAAGACGGCCTCGCGCAAGGCCGTCGTCAGCTGCGAGAGCCGCAGCCCGGAGCGCATGTCGCTGAGCGTTTCCTCATCGGCGCCGTCGACGCTGAGGGCGATGAGGCCGAGCCCCGCGTCGAGTGCCGGCCTCAACCGCCGGCGCACCAGCAGGCCGTTGGTGTTGCAGGACGTGAAGACGTTCCGCTCGGTGCAGGCCGCGACGTGGCGGGGGAGGTCGCGCACGATTAACGCCTCGCCCGCGCCGACGAAGGAGACGTGCAGGAGGTCGGGCAGGTCAGCGAGCAGCGCAACGAACGCGTCGTAGCCGAATTCACTGCCGGTGCTTGCGTGCACCGCCCGGACGCAGCCGGCGCAGGCGAGGTTGCAGCGGTCGGTCAGCTCCAGCTGGATGTACTGCGGGCTGCGCGCATGCCGGTCCGGCGTCAGCCCGTACCGGGCAAAGTCATCCGCCACCAGGAACCGGCGAAAGTCCTCGGGTACCAGGCCCCGGTCGCTTCGTTCATCCGTCGTTCTCACCACGCTCTCCCTCCCCGTATGTGTCGGCGATCGACTCCACGAGGTCGCTGTATGCCTTGCGGAACTCCGCCGTGCGGTCGATCGCCGCGCCGGGGTCGCCCATCAGCTCGTCGAACGCCATCCCCCACGACGCAGGGTCGTGGTACTCCTCGACGGGGCGCACATCGGCGACGCCAGTCAGGTGCGTCAGCGACGGGACCGCCGAACAGAGGACCGGGACGCCGAGCGCCATCGCGTAGTGCATGACCATCGGGTGGTTCTCGTCCCATTGCGACGGGACCACCAGCGCCGTCGCCGCGTTGAGCAGGTCGCCGAGCTCGTCGCGGCCGACCGGGCTGAGCCACTCGACTCGGCCGTTGCCGGCCACCGCCGCACGGGCCGTTCGCTCGTACCCGCCGTCGTCGGCGGTCGTCACCACCCGGAGCCTGGCCGAACCGGGCCACGCCGCGAAGGCGTCGAGGAGCACGTGCAGCCCCTTCTCGGGCGACGCGCGGCCGAGGAACAGCAGGGTGGGGATGCCAGTGCCGGCCGGCCGGCGGCGCCAGGAGGCGGGGATGGCGTACTGTGCCCGATCCGACACAATGCGGCCATCGTCCAGCCCGGCGTCCACCAGCCGGCGGCGCTGGTGCGGCGTCTGGACCCACAACGCGCGGAACCGGCCGCTGAGCAGCCGCACGTTGCGGGAGCGCCAATCGTCGTACTCCACCGCGTCGGTCCGCCCCGGCGCCGTACCCCAGGCGAGGCACTCGGCGCAGTCGCCCGGAGCGACGGGCGGCGCGCAGGGCTGGCCGGTACGCCGATGGACCAGCTGGTAGTCGCCGCACACGGCGGTGTAGTCCGTCAGCGTCGCCACCGTCTTCGCGTCGCGCAGGGGCCGGGCGTCGAGGAAGCCGAGCCCGAGCCGGCTGAAGTGGGTCACGTGCACCACGTCGAACGGCGGCGCGTCGCGCAGGGCGTCCTCCACGGTGCGGGTAACAACGCCCTCCCGCGCGCGCCACGACGCCGACGGCGCCACGGCCGGGGGCACGGGCACCCGCACCCGGGTGACGGCTCCGAGTCCCGGCGGCGCGTTCCCGTCGTCACCGGTCGCCAGCCAGGTCACCGATACGCGCCGCTCACTCAACGCCGCAGCCAGGTCGGCGGTGAGCATCTCGGTGCCGCCCGCGCCCGGATCGACCTCGAACCGGTTGCCGACGAGGAGCGCGTGCCACCGCCGAGGGGCGCCGCTGGTGGCCGTCCGACTAACAGACATTTGGCTGGAGGCCGGTCCACCGGCCGAGCGGCAACAGGCCGTCGGGCCAACCAGCGCCGCCGCCGGCCAGCGCGTCGGCCTCCGGGCCGGCCAGTTCGAGGAAGCCATCGGCGTCGACGGGAAGGTCGACGAACGGCTCGTATCGGGCCAGCAGCAGGGTGCCGCCCGAGCGGAGATCGACAAGCACGTTGACGCCGAGCGACGGCGCCCCGATCCCCGGTGGCGTCCCGCCGTCGACGAGGGCGCGCACGTCGATGATGGCCCGGGCGGATGCAGTACCGAAATCGAGCAGGACGTCCGACGCCAGGGTCCACGACTCCTCGGGGTGCGGCACCCGGCGGAACCGTTCGCCGGGCGTGTCGAGCCACTCGGCGCCGTGCCTGGTCAGCCGCAGCAGCCAGCCGCTGTTGGACGGGCCGCGGACGGACAGGTCACCGAGCGTCAGGCGGCCCTCGCCGTACGGCTGGAGCCAGACACGGATGGCCTCGACCGTGTCGAGCGCCGCGCCGTTGACGTCGAGCGTGAGCCGGCCGTCGCGCATCCTGCTGGTCAGGCCGAGGGGCGCCTCGGGCGGCAGCGCGCCACGCACACGCCCGGCGTGGTCCAGCGCGACCGGGGCCGGGGTGACCGGGGTATCGCTGACGCGCAGTCTTCCGGTCGGCCGGTAAGCGGTCTCGGCCGGTGCGGTCGCCAGCCCCGGGTCAAGCCCGTACGGCGTCGGCAGGGCGGCGAGCACCTGCGGGTGCACCTGCTGGAGGGTGGTGACGAGCCGGACGGCGAGGCGGGTGAGGAAGCGGATCAGCTCACACTTGACCTCGTCGGGGCGCGAGATGTCGTTGTTGGCCAGCACCGCCTGGTAGTGGCAGCCGCCGCCGCACACATAGCGTGCGTAGCAGCCCTGGCAGGCAGGGCGCGTGTCGACGGTCATCTCCGTGAAATGACGGCGTTTCTCCTCGTCGAAGCCGGTGTCGACATGGCCGATGTGCCAGCCCGACTTGCCGATGAAGTGCGCGCAGGCATAGATGTTGCCGTTCGTGTCCACATAAGCGCCGCTCTTGCCGGCGCCGCACCGGTAGGTCTGTACCGTGCGGTCCTTCACCCGGTACACGAACCGCATGAAGTAGTCCTCGGGGCTCAGCGCCAGCAGCCGATCGAGAATGCCCTGCGGAGGGTGAGAGAGGATGTGCTCGACGAGCGTGCGGTAGCCCTCCTGGAAGGCCGGGAGCGTTTCGGCGTTGAGCGCGTAGTCGACGTCGTGGCGCGCGTTGACCGGCTTCATGTAGATGTTGCGGGCGCCGATCTCGTCGAACAGGTGGGAGAAGATGCGAGCGAAGTCCGTGCAGTACGCAGTGAGCACGGCGGAGACGCCCATGTCCGGGTGGCGCTGCAGCACTCGGTCGAGAACCGAGCGCACGTCGTCGTAGGTTCCGCCCCGGTCGTTGGTGTAGAACCGGACCCGGTCATGCACATCCCGCGGGCCGTCGAGGCTGATGTCCTGCGGCGCCCCCAGGGTGGCCGCCAGCTCGTCGGACATCGACAGCGTCGCATTGGTGACGTTGGGACCGCTCCAGACGATGGCGACATCCGACGTGTCCAGACCGTCCTCGATGAGGCGCTGCACCTGATCGTGAAGATGGCGGACCAACATCGTCTCGCCCGCGAGCCCGAAGTCGATCCGGCCATAGCCGGCGCCCGCACCCACGACCTGACGCCCGTAGAAGTCGATGGCGCGCCGGGCGGTCTCCAGCGGCATCGTCACTGGCTTCCCGTCGGCATGTACGCGGTCTCTGAACGAGCAGTACGTGCAGCCCATGTTGCACGCGTCGGTCAGTGACAGTTGGAGCTGCGGCACCGCCTCCCGGTAGCGCGTGATCTGAAAGATCGGCTCCGGCTGGCCGCATGTGCATTCATTCTTGCCTCGATCAACTTCCCCTGAGCGTACGTGGAAGACCACCCCATCCCCGAACCGGACATGCCCGGCGTCCGCGTGTGTCGGAACAAGCTGCTCAACCAACGCAGCCCCTGTTCGCGAGGATTCGCAGGCACCGCCCACCGGGGTCTCCACCAGGCCGGGTCGGCCGCTCAGCTCACGAGGCCCGACGTCCGTCAACCGATTCACGCGATGCCCCCGTTTCAAGATCGAGTCTGCATGGCTCGACGGCCGAAGACTCATGAATAGGACGTTCTCAATCTGCTGGAGCGGCCCGGCGCGGGCAACGAGGTCCATGCGGACAATCGAGTTGTCCGCATGGATGCAACGGACGGTTACCCTCGCCACGGCGTGCGGAATGGTGACGCGACGAACGGAGCGGCGGTCCTGTGCTGCATCGACACGCGGCTGATCAACGCATGGCGTCTGTCCTGGCCAAACGAGCCGATAGTGTCGTTTCAACTGCTCTCTGATCGGATCGAGTCGCATGATCGAGCGGCCGCCATGCCACGCCCGGGGTACGGTGTACCTGTCGGCCGACCGATCCGGGCGGCCTGGGATAGGGTTGTTGCCCGTGACTCCGACTCAGCTCGCCGATGCCGTTCTTGCCGCCACCCGGGCGGCGTTGACAGATCTTGGCCTAGACCTGGCCATGCTTCCTGCGGCTGTGGGCGTGGAGCGACCGAGGAACCCCGAGCACGGCGATTACGCCTCCACGATCGCGATGCAGTTGGCACGGAGCGCTGGTGTCGCTCCACGGACGCTTGCGCAGGCGGTTTCAGCGAAGCTGGTCGAGTTTCCCGGCATAGCAGCCGTGGATATCGCCGGTCCCGGATTCCTGAACATCCGCTTGGACGTCAGTGCCATCGGCGAGATCGCGCGCGTCGTGGTTGCGGACGGATCCAACTATGGCCGCAGCACGTCGCTCGCCGGCGGGAAGGTCAACCTGGAATATGTCTCCGCGAATCCGACCGGCCCCATCCACATCGGCGGCGTCCGGTGGGCGGCAGTCGGCGACGCGCTCACGCGGCTGTTCCGGGCCACCGGCGCTGATGTAACCACCGAATACTACTTCAACGACGCCGGCGCTCAGATTGATCGCTTCGCCAGGTCGTTGCTCGCCTCGGCGAGGAGTGAGCCCGTTCCCGAGGACGGGTACGTCGGCGACTACATCAACGACATCGCTGGTGCCATCGTCGGTAAGCAGCCCGCCGCTCTGGAACTGCCCGAGGACCAAGCCCGAGAGGTCTTCCGGACCGAGGGTGTCCGGCTGATGTTCGATGACGTGAAGTCGACCCTGGCGGAGTTCGGCGTTGAGTTCGATGTCTACTTCAACGAACAGACGCTGCACGCCCGGGGCGAATTGGATACCGCACTGGCCCGGCTCACTGAAGAGGGACACGTCTACAAGGCAGACGGTGCGACCTGGGTGCGGACCACCGCCTTCGGTGACGACAAGGACCGGGTGATCGTCAAGTCGAACGGCTCGTGGGGGTACTTCGCGGGAGACTGCGCCTACTACCTCGACAAGCGGCGTCGCGGTTTCGACAAGGTGGTCATCATCCTCGGCGCCGACCACCACGGGTACGTCGGCCGGCTCCGCGCCATGGCGGCCTGCTTCGGCGACGATCCTGACAAGAACATCGAGATCATCATCGGCCAGATGGTGAACCTCATCAAGGATGGCAAACCGCTCAAGCTATCAAAGCGTGCCGGCACGCTGGTCACGCTCCGCGAAATCATCGACATGCTCAGCGTCGACGCCGCCAGGTATGCGTTGGCCCGCTACTCGATCGACTCCACCATCGACCTGGACCTCGACCTGTGGACCCGGCAGTCCAGCGAGAACCCCATCTTCTACGTCCAGTACGCCCATGCCCGGATCGCGAGCCTCCTGCGCAATGCAGAGGAACTCGGCATTACCCGGGGAGATGACTATGACCCCGGCCTGTTGTCGCACGAGAAGGAGCGTGACCTGCTGAGGTCCCTCGGCGAGTTCCCCGGGGTGGTACAAATGGCCGCCGAGCTACGGGAGCCGCACCGGGTCGCGCGGTACCTGGAGGACCTGGCTTCCACGTACCACAAGTTCTACGACAGTTGCCGGGTACTGCCGCGCGCCGACGAGCATGCCTCGGACCTGACCCGCGCCCGGCTGTGGCTCGCCGAGGCAGCCCGCATCGTGTTCGTCAACGGGCTCTGGCTGCTCGGCGTCTCCGCTCCGGAGCGCATGTAGACAACGCCCTAGCCACCGTCGGGCTGGTCAACACTCGTCGCAGCACGCACCAGCGCGCGGACCCGACCTTCTCGTCTCCCAGGCCGCGGCGTTGCTGCTGACAGTGCCGATGCCGGCCGGACGCGACGGCCGGCATCGCCTGGACAGCCGAGGCCGATGGACAACCCGACGCGACCGGCCGCTGGACGAGATGAACCGCCGCTGCTCACGCTGTCCGCAGCGGATGGAGGCATGCGCATGCATGCCTATGAGGGCTGCGACGACCTTGACTGTTGCGTTAGGTATCCTCATCGCTACCGAGGCGGACGACGAGCGCAGAGGGGCACGGATGCCGATCGGCCACGTTCAGACGGCGCCAACGCCACTGCGCACGTTCGGTGACAGCCTCAAGATCTATCGTGAACGGCGACGGCTGTCACAGGCCGGTCTGGCCAAATTGGTTCATGTCAGTAGCGCCACAATCGCCAAAGTTGAGCGAGGACGGCGGTGGCCGGCACATGATCTCGTCGTACGGTGCGACACTATCCTCGGCGCAGGCGGCACGCTGACGCGCCTCTGGCCAGCCTTGGAAAATGAACGCGCACGCCGGCAACTCTTGGGTGCCCAGCACCGGCTTTCAACCAAACTGCAGGCCATCCCGATTGCCAGCGCACACAGCGCGGAGGTTGGCCCTCAAGGCGGCACCCCGTCGTTCTTGAGTACCGGCGTGTGGACGATCATCACTCCACTCAAGCAGGAGGCTATCCGCGCCCGGCCTGTCGTCGCCGTGGAGGACGTCCTCGGCGCGCAACGGCTTGGCGAGATTGCCCAGGCCCATGGCCTGGTACCGAGCTACGAAACGGTGCCGCTCGGTGGCGCGGTCGATCTCAACCGGCCGAACCTCGTCGTTATCTGCGGACCAAGGCTCTCTCCACATACAGCCGCTGTGCTGAACCAGGACCAACACCTGCGCTTCATCATGGCGCCGGGCAATGTATGGACGCTGCACGACACCGGTACCGACACACTGCACCGGTCCGGCCTGGACAGCGCTCCGCCACGAGCATCGGACGTCGCCTACCTCGGCCGGCTTCCGCGCCCCGATCGCCGGGGCACACTCACGATCTTTACCGGCATCCACCTGCAAGGCTCCCTTGGCGTCGTGCATTACCTCTCCCAGCACCTGACCGAGTTGGACGCCGAACTGGGAGGCCGCTGCTTCTCGATGCTGCTCGGCATTACATTCGACCCGGAGACCAGCGAACCGCTTCTCGTGAAACCGCTCAGCCGCGTCTACCTGCAGGAAGCACATACAATTTGATGCGCACCACGATCACCTCCGATCCGGCACCAGGGCACGACAACGAAGACTTCGCCGTCGCCACCGAGAACGTCGCCATCCTCCTCGACGGCGCAGGACTTTCCGGGGTCGACGATGGCGGCTGCATCCACGGCGTTGCCTGGTACGTCCGCCAACTCGGCGCGCAGCTGCTGATCTGGCTACTCAGCGAGTCGGAGCCAGACCTTCGGGAAGTGCTCGCCGAAGCGATCGGCTCGGTCGCCGATGCCCACCGCAGCACATGCGATCTCGAACACCCCGGCACGCCGTCCTCGACCGTCATCATCGTCCACGAGGCCGCCGGGGTCCTGCGATACCTCGTCCTCGCCGATTCTGTCCTGGTCATCGATGCTGGAGACGAACCCATCGTCATCTCCGATACGCGCGAGGCGGCTGTGGGCAGGCGATACCGTGCCGCGATGGACGCCCTCGTGGGTGGCACCCCCGAGCACGACGAGGCTCGCCGTAGCTACGTCGGGCGTCTACGGCAGCACCGTAACCAGCCGGATGGCTTCTGGGTGGCTGCCAGTGCACCGGAGGCGGCACAGCATGGGCTTACCGGCCGACTGCCGAGCAGTCGTCTGCAATCCGTGCTGCTCTTGAGCGACGGGGCGAGCCGGCTCGTAGATCGGTTTGGTCTGTGGACCTGGAGCAAGCTAGCGGAAGTTGCTACAACGCATGGCGGCGTGTCGGTCCTGCAGGCCGTCCGTGACGCTGAACGCGAGGATGCGGCCGGTGAACGGTGGCCCAGGGGCAAAGTCTTCGATGACGCCACCATCGTGGTATGCGATCGGTTCCGCTCGCTCACCAGTACCGGCAAGACAGCACGGTGATCCGCTGATTGGTGGTCTTGAACGGCCAGGTGTGCTGCGGCACAGGTCGTGACGGCATGCGGACAACCTTGGCTGTCCGCATGTGCGCCATGGACACGGAACAGTGATACGGACGTCGTGATACAGCCCCGGCCGGGCACGGGGGTGCCTCCGCCCGGCTGGGCGTACTCCGCGACGGTGCCCCCGTTGCCAAGCCGAGTGACCGCCTGACCGGGTGAGAGAGCGGCGACAGCGCTCGACAGGCGCATCCCATGCGGACGGCCGGGCCCCACCAGGTGACCGGTTCCTCCTGCCATTCCCGGCCATCTTGTGTTGTGATCGAGAAGTGCGCGAAGAGGCTGAGTCGGCGTTCACGAGTCTCGATGTTGAGGCGGTATCTATCGATCCACAGTCAGCGGAAGCCGGCGCCAGCTTCGACTGGTTGGCGAGCACCGGCGCCAGGTTGAGTTGGGTTGAGTCCCAGCCGTTGACGGGGCGGACCATCGCGACGCTCTGGGACTCCGATCGACTCGTCGGCTACAGCGTGCGGGACGCGAGCGTCGGCAGCTCGCTCCACGCGTACGGCGGCATGCCGTACCTGTTCACCACCTCGGGCACGCTCACGGCGGTGAACGCGGCCACCGGACAGCTCGTTGGACCATCCGGACACACCAGCGACGGGTTCACGTACGGCGACCTTGCAAACTGCGGCAATGAGGTGCTCGCCGTTCGCGAGCATGACCACGGTGACCAGCTCGTCGCCCTCGACCTGGCCTCCACCAGGCCGCGGGTGCTGCTGACCACCGATGGCTTCCTGGCATCCCCCCGCTACCACGACGGTCGTCTGGGGTGGACGCAGTGGGCCGACGACGCCATGCCGTGGGACTCCTGCGAGATCTGGGTCGCTGACTACGCGGTTGGTCAGCGGCCTGACCAGCCGCGGCGTGTGGCCGGCGGTCCTGGCGAGTCTGCGATCCAGCCGTGCTGGGCCGCCGACGGCGCTCTGTACTTCATGTCGGATCGCTCCGGCTGGTGGAATCTGTACCAATGGCGTGACGGCCATACCGAAGCGGTCGCGCCGATGACAGCCGAGTGCGCGACGGCGCCCTGGGAGTCCAGCTACGCCAACTTCGTCCTGCTGCCTCGGGGACGGATCGCCATGACGGTGCAGTCCGGGCCGGAGCAGCAGTTGATCGTCGTCGACCCCGGTGGCGGCAGCCGAGTCATTCAGCTGCCATATACGTCGATCAAGCCCTACCTGGCGGCATTGGGCGACAGGGTCGCGTTGATCGGCGCGTCGCCGACGCGGGCATCGGAGATCGCGCTGGTCACGACGGACGGCAGCAACAAGGTCGAGGTCATCAGACGGCCGTCCGCTCCGGTCGGCGAGTCCGTCGTGTCGACTCCGGAACGGCTGCGGACTGCGGCCGGTGGCACCGCGACGATCACGGTGCTGTTCTACCCGCCCACGGGCCGCAGGCCCCGACGTCATCCTTGGCGGCTCGCACGCACCCAAGGGCACTGCGGTACCGGTGGACGGCGGGTACCGCATCTCAGGGCAGTGGCCGTTCGCCAGCGGCTGCCAGCACGCCGCCTGGCTGGTCGGGCACGCGGCCGTCCTGCGCGACGGCGAGCGGCAGTTCATGGCCAACGGCATGCCACTCATGCGGCTGGCGATAATGCCGGCGTCGGAAGTCGAGGTCGTCGACACCTGGCACGCCGTGGGCCTGCGCGGGACGGGCAGCCACGACATCCGCGTCAGCGACGTGTTCTGCCCCGAGGAGCGGACCTGCCAGCTCTTCAGCGCCATGCCGACGATCGCCGCGCCCATCTTCTCGATCCCGCCAATCGCCCCGCTGGCCCTGTTCATCGCGGCCGTCGCCGTCGGCTGCGCACAGGCCGCGATCGACGACTTGGTGGCGGTGGTCGCCGGTGGCAAGCGGCCCGCGTACGGCGCCCGCCGAGTCGCCGAGTCGCCGCTGTTCCAAACCCGCCTCGGCGAGGCTGACGCCGAGCTGCGCGCGGCCCGGGCCCTGATCCACGACGAGGCCCACAAAGCATGGTCAAAGGCCCTCACGGGTCAGGAGTTCTCCCTGCTGGACCGGGCCCGGATGCGTACCGCTAGTTCGCACGCGGTCACGGCAGCGACGACGGTCGCGGACACGGCGTACCGGCTAGCGGGCAGCTCCTCGCTGTACGACGGCTCAGTCCTCCAGCGACGGATGCGCGACATCCATGCGATCACCCAGCACGCAGGCGTGGGCCCCGACTTCTTCCCACTGGCGGGCGCCCTACTGGTCGGCGAGGAGATCGATCCCATGCGCATCTGACCGCGCCCAGTCGTGGACCGCATTCGTATCAGCAACGGTCAACGGCCGCAGACCGACCGGCACGCAGCCGGATCGTCCATCATCGGTGATCCGAACCGGGGGGTGTCCGGCGGCAATCGCAGCATGAGCTCGGCGGCTCCTCCCGTCGTGGCGAACTCGGCTGGGCGCTGACCAAGGGCTTCTCCAAACTCCATACGTATACCGCTAGACGACAACAACTGGCTCGGAATCGGATGAAGCCATCCGTCGACGTCTGTACGCCGCGAGATTCACGACTTCACCGGCGTGGCCATCGACGCCAAGAGAGAGCCCTGAACCTGCTGAAGTCTCAGTCTCAGGGTGAGTTGCGCCAACCCTGGCCGGAAAACTGGAGCCCCATGTCACCCCGTCGCTGGCGACTTCCTGGAATCCGTCGCGAGCCAGGTCATACAGGCGCGTGAGGGTTCCTGCAGCTTCGAGAGCGTCGTCGCAGCGTGCAATGAGATCCTTGGTTGGCCAGCGTTGGGCTTTCTCGATCTTACCGAGGAGGGCGCCAGAGGCATGGATAGTGTGGCCGAGTCGCGCAAGTGAGTATCCGCGGAGCCTTCGCCAGGCGCGGAGCTCAGCGCCAAGGTAGTGCCGAGGCGACTCGAACGGTCGCAGCTCAGCGGGTGCCTGCGCCATGTCGTCTTTCTCCTGTCGGCTCCGGCTGTCCGCCCGTCCCGATCCGGGACGCGTTCATTTCGGGTGCGCTCGTAACCGGTTCGGATGCGCTCGTAACCGACGCGCGTGGGGCGCATGCCGGCTCATCGCCGTATAGTTCACCACCAGCAGTCGGAGCGCGACCCCAGCGAGCAGGGACGAGGGCGGCACGCCGAGCACACTGGTCTGGTACGTGGCTGGGATGCCACCGACCAGCACCGTCATCGGCGACGACGCGCCAACCTCGTACAGCCGTAGCATCCCGCGCTTTTGCCGATCCACGCCAACTCGGTAGACCGCCCCTGGCTCCCTCACACGAGGCGTACTTCCCGGTGTTGTCACCCCGTGCCGCCACCTATCCACCGTGGCAAATTGAACCGATCCTGCCCACGTCTCGCCGCTGCCCCAGCACTGAACTTCCGCTGCACCAAACCTGCAGAAGACCCGGGCCGACTGCGAGACTGGAGCCATGGCGGAACTCAACGGCGCACCAGCCACAGCCGAGGAACTCAAGGCGTTGGCCCTGGTCAACTACGGCCACTTCACCTCGATGCGTGTCGAGAACCAGCAGGTCCGTGGCCTCTCGCAGCACATCGAGCGGCTTGTACGTGACTGCCGGATGCTGCTCGCGACGGATCTCGACCGTGAGCAGGTCCGCGCCTACATCCGTCAGGCAGTCGCCGGCCGAGACGGCGCGTTCGTCGTCCGCGTGACGATCTACGACCCTGCGTTGGAGCTCGGGCTGCCCGGAGCGCCGGCACAGCCCCACGTACTCGTGACGAGCCGCCCGATCGGTGTCGGCCGACTGGCGCCCTGGCGGGTCCAATCCGCTGCCTACACGCGTGATCTGCCCGCAGTGAAGCATGTCGGCCTCTTCGGTGCGATCTGGCATCGACGCGCCGCGCAGCTGCGCGGCTACGACGACGCCGTCTTCACCGACGCCGAGTCGTACGTGTCTGAAGGTCCGACCTGGAACATCGCGTTCTATGACGGCGACCATGTCGTGTGGCCAAACGCCGAGGTCCTGCCCGGCGTGACGATGCGACTGCTGCGACAGGTCCACGACCGCACCACGCTTGCGCCTGTCAATCTCACCGACCTACCGCGGATGCAGGCCGCGTTTGCCACGAACACGACGATTGGTGTTCGTGCAATTACGGCCATCAACGACGTAGAGTTTCCGGCGGACCATCCCATCCTCGATACGCTCCGCAAGGAGTACGAGGAGATCCCGGCCGAGTCCCTGTAGAGCACCGCGACGCCAATCGGAGCCCTCTGGAAAATGGCGATCACCGTTCAGCGTTGGTCCGGACGCGAGGTCCGTGCGCTGCGCGAGGCCAAGCGCATGAGCATCCGAGAGTTCGCCGGCCATCTCGGCGTGAGCGAACGAATGATCTCCAAGTGGGAGGCCGGGGGTGAGGGCATCATCCCCAGGCCAGTGAACCAGCAGGCACTGGATACGTCACTTGCGGCTTCCAGCGTTGATGTTCATGCCAGGTTCGCCGAATCCCTCGGCGTTACCTCGGCTGCCATCTCCGCGCTGGGGACCGCCGTGGCCGTCCAACGTGTCCCAGAGGCTCCAGACGACGATTCCATCCCAGTAGGCGACGAGAACCACATCCGCCACCCCACCGACGGCAAACTCATGACGCTCGTCGACTCGGGCGTGTACTTCTCGGGCGCCGACAACCAGCCGGTCTATCTCCCGGCGTTCTACATCGATGTGTACCCGACGACGAACGCCGACTACGCCCGATTCGTCACGGCTACCGATGCTCCGCCGCCGCAACATTGGGAGAACGGCAAGCCGCCCGAAGCCCTGCTCGACCACCCGGTCGTGTTCGTAACATGGCACGACGCGGATGGGTATGCGCAGTGGGCCGGGAAGAGCCTGCCAGCCAGCCAGCAGTGGGAGAAAGCAGCCCGCGGTAACCGTGGCGACATCTACCCGTGGGGCAGCCAACGCACGCCTGCCAAATGCAACTGCCGGGAGAACAACATCCACGGCACTACACCCGTCGACCGTTACGCCAGCGGCGCCAGCCCGTACGGCGTGTACGACCTGTGCGGCAATACGTGGGAATGGTGCTCTACCGAGTCAACGCCCGGCCGCCATGAACTCAAAGGCAGCGCGTTCACCAGCCCGTTCCTGCGCTGCGCACCGTCACTGTTCAACGACGCGTCCGCAGAAATGCTCGATGACGACACCAGCTTCCGATGCGTCGCCCCGGCTCAAGCGGTACGCAAACCCTCGGGATCGCCCCCTAGTGCGGCTTCGCGACTGCAGGAACACGACCGTACGGGCTGATTCAGTCCAGGCGGGACGCGTCGCCGTAGTGATGAGTGCGGTTTCGGCGAAGCAGGGCTCGCCGTCGGCGTCCGCTTGGTCGGGCGGGTGGCCAGCGGAACAGGTTGCAGGTCGATGCCAATGAGTTGGGCCATTGGCCAGCGGTGGTGGATAGCGGTAAGGGTGCGGCCGGGCCGCAGCCGAGGTCGACGACCGCGCCGTCGCCGGGCGGGGCCAAGCGGCCGGCCAGGAGGTCGTGGATGGGGTGCATGCCTGGTGCCGCCACGGTCCCGCTCACCGGTCGGGCCGTTGGTAAACGGAGACGTGGCTGCCCGATGCCGCGGTGTACGGCTCGCCGCGCCAGCCCCCGCCGCGGTGCACGAGAGTACGTTCACGGCAGAGCTTGTCCGTCAAGGCAAGGTGGACTCGGCCGCAGTCGTGTCCAGTGATGACATCGCGGTGCAGATGTTCGGCGCACGAGTCGACCGGGAGCGTGCGGATCGATCTTCGCCGAACGGGATCACCGGGTCGCCGAACGACTCCGCGCGGGCCTGACTACGGTGGTCGACGCCACGAACGTTCGGGGCGAGGCCGGGCAAGGCTCGTGGCCATCGCCCAACAGTTCGCGGCACCGGTGGTCATGCTGCGCTTCCCCCCAGCCGGAGAACGTATTGATCAGCCAGAACGCGGAGCGGGACAAGCGTCTGCCAGTGCACGAGGTACTTGACTATGCCGCACTGATGGCCGAGCACGCCACCAGGAACCTGGTGCAGGCCGAGGATATGTGGGCCGTCCATGATGTGCCCGGACGGCATCAGCAGGTGAGCGTGGCGCAAGCCGCTGCTCGGTTCGGGTTCGGGATCGGTGAGGCGCAGGCGCGGCCGAGCGCGCAACCCGGCCACCTCGCGGCTCGATGGAGCGGTCGGTGGACCGCGGTGCCGACGGGGTCATGGGCCGAGGGGCACGGTGGCGTAGGGCTCCCATACGTACATGCCGTCGTCGCGGTTGAGGACGATGAGCTGGCAGGAGTCGATCACGGCGGTGGCCGTGATGTCCGGGGCGGTTGCCAGCGTGTGGGCGAGCGGAGCTGCGGGGCCGGCGGTGTTGATGTAGGCCAGGCTCATGTGTGGGGTGTAGGGCTCGGCCGGCTCTGGTACCTGATCGGGCCCCCACACGTCGGCGATGGCAGCGCGAATGGCGGCGCGGAGTTGGCGGACTGGTTCGGCGGGTGCGAGCGCGATCTGGATGGACTCTGGGTCGACGTGCGGGGTGCCGATGGTCAGTTTCATCGGGGGCAGCGCCGCGCACCGGGTACGGGCGGCGGCCACGATGGCGTCGACCTGGCCGCGGTCGACCTGGTCGACGAACCCGATGCCCTGCATGGTCAGGTGCAGCCACTGGGTCGGGATGATGTCGAGGCTGGGTTGCAAGGCCAGGACGTCTCGGTACCGGTCCGCGAGTTCGGCGACCTCCGGCTGGCCGTCGAAGGTGATGTGCCACGTGTAGAAGCGGGAGCCGACGCCCCACCCTGGGCGCCAGTACCAGTGGTCACGGACGTCGGTGGCGTGCGGGACGACCATACGATCCCTCCAGGTCTATGCGGGCAGTTGGCGGGCCGCGCTGGCGGCGCAGAACTCGGTGACGGCGGCGTGCAGCGTGCGCCCCTGAACGCTGGAGCGCAGATCCGGGCGGGCGGCGACGAGTCGACCGACGTCACGCAACCGACGGACTAGGGTGTCCAGCCGCTGCTCGGACGGGAGCACCAGGACCGGTGCGAGGACTTGGGCAGCGCCGTCGATGCTGTCGGCGCCGAGATGCGCCGTGGCGGCCCAGATTCGGATCTGCGCGATCGTGCCGTAGGCGACTGCCGGGGTCCTCGCGGCTTCGGCGAGCGCTTGATCGGCGTGGTCGATGGCACCAGCGGGGTTGCCGGTGCGCAGCAGAACCGACCCGGCGTAGTTGTGCTGCCGGACCGTGCCGCATGCCAGCAGCCCACCGACGGGATCAACGCCAGCGCTTTGCCGGGCCTCCTGCGCCTGGGCCAAGGCAGTGCGGGCCGGTCCCTCCGCGCCGATCTCGGCCCAGGCGTCTGCCTCCTGGCAGGCCAACATCACTGCGGCGGTGCCGCTCGGGGTGAGGGTTAGACCGCGGGCGGCTGCAGCGGCGGCCTCTTCGTAGCGCCGGTCCCACAGGTAAATCTTGCTCGTCGTCGACAACACCCAAGCGCGCAGCGTGTTGTCGCCGGCCAGTTCAGCGCACATCCAGGCAGTGCGTGCCTGCGATTCGGCGGCGGCCGGGTGGCCCAGGTCGCCGGCCATCCACGCCAGCAGCGCGCAGAGATATCCTGCCCAGGTATACAGCTCCCGAGCCTGATCGGGGCGCTGACGGCCAGTCTGGAGCAGCCGGAACACCCGATCGGCAAGCAGCCCAGCGCGGGCGTAGACCACGACCGGCGGATGACTGAGGTAGTCGACGGCGACCCGACGGGTGGAGGAGGCGATGTCGTCGAGCGTCATCGGGCCGACGTTGGACGACTCCGCCCATGCACCGAATCCCGCCGTACGTTCGGTCACCGCGATCACCAACTCAGTCTCGTCGAGCAGTCCCCCCAAATCCCATCGCATCCCGCCGCCGGTGTCACCGGCAAGACGCGTCGACGTGACCGGCGGGCTGGTAGGTACCGCTGCGGTGATCGGCGCGGCGTGCAGCACGGCCCGATCAGCGTCCGGCATCGCGGCCAGGTCATCGAGGTCCACGAGGCAGGCTGGGGTGGTGCCGAACACCTCGGCCAGCGCGGTGAGTGCCGCCAACGTTGGGCGCCGGCCGCCGAACGGCCAGCGTTCGTAGTCGCTGATCCGCGCTCCAGTGAACGTCGCCGAACCGGTACCGGCGGCGTTGAGATGCGCTGCCACGACGTCTTGGGTCCAGCCGTGCGCTTGCCGGAACGCATCTCTGGGGCGCAAGCCGAACCGGCGCTGCAACTCCGTGGCGATAGCCGCCGGGGTCGCGCCGAAACCGGCCAGAGTCTGGCGGACCTGATCGCGGTCGGCTTTCGTCCCGGTCGTCCGAGACACCGCCATCACCACCTCCGACCCTGCATCGTGCTGGCCACGGTATGCCATCGGCAATCCCTTGGGTACGGACCGTGGTGTAGCCGCCGGGTACAGGGTGGGTAGTTGCAGCGCAGTTGATCACTATCTGAGCAGGTCAGGCGGCTCTGGTAGTGGGGGAAATTCTCACCAAGGACGGTAGTCCGCTCCATCGATGGATACGGCAGGCTGCCCACCACGGACCAGAACCGGTAAGCGCGGAGGGGCATCCGAATGGGCGTGTTGACGAAGCACCGGCACCGGCGCGGCATCCACGCGATCGCCGTCGCGGGCCACCAAGGACAACGCCCCGATCCCACGTTCGGATGCCACGGCGCCTCAACCGCACCGAGCCGACCACGGGTGGATGGATGACATGGCCCAAACTCCGAGCACGTTGACCCCGCACGTATCACCCCGACACTTCCTCGGCGCCGAACTGCGCTGCTGGCGCCAACACCGCGGACTGTCACTCACGCAACTGGGGCACGCCATCCACGCGAGCGCAGACCTGCTGTGCAAGGTCGAGAAGGCCACCCGAACGCCGACCGAGAGCCTGCTGCGCCGATGCGACGAGGAACTCCGCACCGATGGCGCGCTCACCCGCCTACTGGCGTTCGTCGAGCACCTCACCGCCACAGAAGCGGCACCGCCACCGCAGCCCATCCTGATCAAGATCATCGCCGAGGTTGTACATGCACCCGCCGCCGAGCCCGAAGCAACGCCACCCGGCAGAGCACGCCTCTACTCACTGCCACGCCGCGTAGACCGGTAGCCCAAAGCAAACAGGGTCGACACAGCCCAGTCGGCGCGGATTAACGGGAACTGCGTATGGAGTTCCATCCGATTTTCGTGGCAGACAGGACATCGAGGAGTCCGGCCGCGAGGTAGCTCAGCGACCAGTTCTGCGCCGCCATGCTGACCTCTCCGGTCACGCTGCAGCACCTGTGCCAGAGCAGCGGCGCAGCGAGGAGGGCGACGGCCTTGGCCACAGGACACGGCGTCGCGTGCTGCGGGCCGGCCCCACAGGCCTCTCTGGCCATAACTACGGCCACCGGCCGATATCTGGCGTTGCGCACGCTGCTCGGATATCGTCTCGGATCGAGACCGGCATCTTCCCCCGTGGATGCCGGTCTCCTCACCCTCGGGCTCACACCCGCCGATGCCGCACCCCAACCTTGGTCCAGCTGGGCGAGATGTCGCAGGGTGATCCGCGATGTCGCCGAGCACGGCAGCCTGCGCCTGTCCGACGGCGGCCTGGAGGTGCGCGAACTGCTGGCGGTGAACACCGTGCTCACCCGCCGCGGGCACGGTTGATGCGCTCACTGAGCCATCCGCAGGTTTTCAACCCGGGTCTCGCCGCCGACGTCGACGGCGGTGACCGCGTCGAAGTAGCCACTCAGCGGAAGCGGAACCTCGCCGGTGATCAACACCGTCGGCGAACTCCTCGCCGACGCTGGGACCGACGATCAGGAGGCCGCGGTGCGGCCACAGGGCCGGGGCCCGGATCATGCACGGGACCAGTTCCGCCGAGCGTGCGCACTGCCGATACCGACGGGCTTGTCCGGGTCGTGCATGAACTGACCGGTTTCGAGGTGGACGGCTCGATCGGGCGCCAGCTACCTCGTCCTCAAGGACGGTGCAACGTCGACCGGCCGTGCTGACCACCCCGCAAGCCGCCGTGAAACGATCTTCACAGCAGGGCCGCATCCGATCGGCATCAGATGCCAACACGGCGCTGCTCCCGGCCAGCCTGGCGGACGGAACCGCACCCAAGATCCAGACTGATCGACGCGGTCCAGCACGCACCGACGCGGACCGGTCTGGACCCTTCCGAAACAGCCGATCACTTTTGGAACACTTCAGGTCCACAGTGGACAAACGAAAAGAGGCGGTTGATCTACGTTTCCGCAGGTCAACCGCCTCTTGATGTTGCGCGCCCGAAGGGACTCGAACCCCTAACCTTCTGATCCGTAGTCAGATGCTCTATCCGTTGAGCTACGGGCGCTGGTGCCCGACCAGCATACACACCGGCCGAAACGCGGAGACTCCGGGATTCGAACCCGGGAGGGGCGGTAAAACCCCAACCGCATTAGCAGTGCGGCGCCATAGACCAGACTAGGCGAAGTCTCCCCGGTGGCCGCGTGGGACCACCGCCGATCGAGGATACAGGGCGTCCGTGGATCGCGGCAAAGCAGTTGGCGTTCTGCGACCAGCGTGGCGCGACGTGCGCGCGTGGCGCCAGGTGTAGACGGCGTGGCGTTGGGCCCGTGCTCGTCCCTGGCAGGGCCGGGCCGGCTCGCGGCCGCGCGGCCAACGGCGTGTCGCACGGCCCACCAACCGGCTGCCAGCGCTGCGGCCGATCAGGTCAGCCGCGAGAGTCAGCCGCGAGGGCAAGAGAGGGCAAGAGAGGGCGGTACACGCGGCGGGCTGGGCGGAGGGCCATCCGGCAGGGCCAGATCGGGGCGGCGCGCGCGCCGGGCGGTGGTATGGAGGGGTGATATTCGTCGCACGCCACTAAGGTCGATGCTCATGGACCCCGATAGCGTCCCGGAGCGTCCCCGCCGGCCACGCCAACCGCCGGCCATGCCGCAGTTTCGGAGCCCGAGTCTGCCGGGTGAGCCGGCGCCTCCACCGCCCCCGCAGCGTGCGCCGCGCCCTCCGGCGGGGTCGCCCTTCGTGGCACCCGCCCCGCGGGAGCCGGAGAGTAATGAGCGCGCCAGGACGATTCCACCACGGCGCGGCAGCGTGCCGCAGGAGGCGATGAGGGCGAGACGGGCCGGCGGGCCGCCGCACGGGAGCGGCCTTCGGAGCGCGAGGGGGTCGAGCAACCGGGGCACACCGCCGAGCGTGAACGCGGCGTGGAAGGGGAACAGGCTGCGGGGCAGGCGCGCCGGGCCAGGCGGGCTGGGGCGCGACGGGAGACCGACGCGGATCAGGAGCGGGGCACGGAACGGGAGCGCGAGACCGAAGCGGCGAGCAGCGCGGCGTTCGCCGCGAGTGCCGTGCCCGAAAACTCCGCGACCGGCGATGACGCGACGTCCGGGGGCGAGGCCAGTCCCGGCGAGAAGGCGGCGCCCGCGAAGAAGGCCGCCGCGAAGAAGGCCACGAAGAAGGCGACCCCGGCGAAGAAGGCCACCCCCGCGAAGAAGGTGGCGCCGAAGAAAGCCACCCCTGCGAAGAAGGCAGCGCCGAAGAAAGCCGCCCCCGCGAAGGGGACGGCCACGAACAAGGTAACCCCGGCCGAGAAGGCGTCGCAGGCCGCGGAGGCGGGCGAGGTGGCAGCGGCGGCGAAGCAGCCGGTGCCGCCGAAGAAGGCCGCGGCGAAGCGGGCGGTGGCCAAGGCCGCGGAACCGGAGACGCAGCCGCCAGCCGCGACGCCGGAGACAAGCACCACTATTGAGGACGCCCTGGATGCTGCCGGCGCGCCGACGGCGGTGCCTGCGACGGTGGGGACCGTCGCCACCTCGCCGGCCGCTGCTTTCGCCCCGGGAGCGGCGGAGCCGGGGACTGTTCCTGGGGGTACCTCCTGGTGGCGGAAGTGGCGGGACAACCCCGGCTTTGGACCGGAGATTGCGGCGTTGGACGCCGTGCGGCGCTGGGGCCCGGCGGCGGGTGAGTGGGTGCGGCAGGTGCGGTCGGCGTACCCGGCGGCGGATGCGGACGGGGTGGCGCGGCTCGCGACGGCGCGTGCCGTGCGGCTGGCGCTGGCGGCCGGGGGCACGCCGGTGCGGGGGCCGGTTACCGTGGTCGCGGGGGTGGCCGCGCTGGGGTACGCGCAAGTGCGGCTGGTGCTGCGACTGGCGGCCGCCTATGGGTTGGACCCGGCGGAGCCGGAGCGGGCGGTGGACCTGCTGGTGTTGACGCGGGTGCACCCGGACGAGGAGTCGGCGGCGCGGGCGGTCGCGGCGGCGGAGGTGGGGCGGCCCGATCGGGCGGCGAGCGACGTGTTGTTGCAGGAGGCGGTGTGGCGGCTGGCGACGCCGGCCGCGGCGGTGAGCGCGCGGTGGTTCGCGCGATGGGTCGCCGGGCGGATCGT
Organism: Rhizomonospora bruguierae; assembly: GCF_018397995.1. GTDB lineage: Bacteria > Actinomycetota > Actinomycetes > Mycobacteriales > Micromonosporaceae > Rhizomonospora > Rhizomonospora bruguierae. The sequence continues at coordinate 157,584 of NZ_BBQH01000013.1, read as the reverse complement.
GCCCGGCGGGGGGTCGCTCGTGGGGTTGATGCTGGACGGGTCCGCGACGGAGCGGTTGGCGCACCGGGCGGTGGCGCGGTTCCGGCACGACGTTCCCGGCCAGCGTGGCGCAGGAGCACGCCGCCCGGGAGCAGCACCGGGGCGAACGATGTGATCCCCGCGCTGCCGGGAGCCTTGGCCGGGTTGGGGCGCGGGCCGGGGTGCCTAGGCTCGGTGGGTGATCTTTCGAGAGGCGGAGCGGGCGGACCTGCCCGCGATCATCGGGCTGCTCGCCGACGACGTGCTGGGCAAGGCGCGGGACTTCGCGGTGGTCGACGAGGCGTACGAGCGGGCGTTCGCGGACATCGCGGCCGACCCCCGCAACCGCCTCGTCGTGGCGGATGACGGCGGGGAGGTCGTGGCGTGCGTGCAGATCACGTACATCCCCGGGCTGGGGCGGCACGGCGCGGAGCGGTCGCTGATCGAGGCGGTGCGGGTGCGGTCCGACCGGCGGGGCGGCGGACTGGGGCGGCGGCTCATGGGCTACGCGATCGACGAGGCGCGGGCGCGCGGGTGCGGGCTGGTACAGCTCACGACGGACAAGTCGCGCACCGACGCGCACCGCTTCTACGAGCGGCTCGGCTTCGTGGCCAGCCACGAGGGGATGAAACTCGCCCTCCGGGCGTAGCGGCGACCATGCCGGGGCTTGGAGCCATTCGCGGCCACCCGCCGGGCACGCGAGCCGCCGCGAAACATCACAAACCGCCACGAGCAGCCGCGAACCGCGAACCGCCACGAGCCGCGAACCGCCACGGGCTGCCACGAGCCGCGGCGGCGGCAGCGGTGAGCAGGGAGCCCGGTGCTACTTCAGGCCGAGCACGTGGCCGAACAGGGTGTAGCCGACGAAGGCCACCACGTCCAGCAGGGTGTGCGCGACGATCAGCGGCAGGACCCGGCGGGTCCGGAGGAAGAACAGCGTGAACACGACGCCCATGACCGCGTTGCCGAGGAAAGCGCCGAAGCCCTGGTACAGGTGGTAGGAGCCGCGCAGGATCGCGCTGGCCGCGACGATCGCGCCCACCCGCCAGCCCGCCTCGCGGAGCCGGGTCACCAGGTAGCCGACCACGATGACCTCTTCCAGGACCGCGTTCTGGGCCGCCGACAGGATGAGCACGGGGACCGCCCACCAGACGTGCGGCAGGGCGGCCGGCACCACCGTGGCGTTGATTCCGATTTTGACCGCGACCAGGTAGAACGCCAGGCCGGAGAGGCCGATCGCGGCGGCCAGGACGGCGCCCCAGCCGGCATCGAAGGCGGGGCGGCGGCGGTCGACGCCGAGCAGGGGGCCGACCCGGTCGTGGTCCCGGCCGAGCAGGTGGACCGCGAACAGCACCGGCACCAGGGCGAAGAAGATGCCGAGGAGCTGGTAGGTGAGGTCCAGCCAGGGCCGGTCCGGGGCATGCGAGGGGTTGAGCGTGGCGGTCTGCTGGTTGAGGCTGCGCCCGGCGGTCAGCTTCGCGGCCAGGGAGACGACGGAGTAGACCGCGGACGCGCCCAGCGAAACGCCGAGGACGAGCAGCACCTCGGTGCGCAGCCGCCGGCGGCGGCGCGGCGGCACCGGTTCGCCGGCGGCGGCCGGCGCCGAGACGGGTTGGACGGGATGACCCACCCGCTTACTGTGCCACCGACCCCTCCCGCGCCGCCTCCACCCGCCGGGGCGCCTCACCCGCCCGCAGCGGCCGGAACTCAGCCCTCGGGGACCGCCTCGACCCGGCCGGCCGCGTCGCGCCGGGCGCCGAAGAAGTCGCCGCCCTTGCGGCGCGCGTCGTCGGTGCCCCAGGCGCGGGACGACAGCGGCGCCTTGCGAAGGCGGGGAATGTGCTTGGCGCAGTGGATGTACGCCTCCTCCACCTCGACCAGGACCCACCGCTCCGGCCGCCTGCCCGGCACCGGGTCGACGGGGAGGTCGGGGACGGCGGCGCGCATCGCGTTGTCCTCGACGATGGCGGCGCGGCCGTTGACGTGCAGGCCGATGACGTCCTGGAAGAAGTCGACGAACAGCAGGCCCACGTGCGGGTTCTCGGTCATGTTGCCGAGGCTGGCCATGACGCCGTTCCCGCGGTACTCGGGCCAGGTGAGCCGCTGCTCGTCGAGAACCTGGACGAAGCCGGGCGGCCCGGCGCGGTAGGTGTTGTCGCACTCGCCGCCGGCGTCGGCGGTGGCGACGAACATCATCTCCTGGCGCCCGACGAACTCACGCATCCGCTCGTTCAGCCGGTCGAGGACCTGCTGCTCGTAGAAGCGGCGGGCCCGGTCGGCGGTACCGTACCGATCCTGCAGGCGATGCTCGCCGGTCGAACCCGGCAGGCACGCCAACTCGTTGCGTTGCTCCATGACCCGCTCTCTCGCCAAGGGACGTCAACGCGGACACGGCAACGCGACCACACGGGCTACAGTCTGGCCGCTCCCGGCTCCGGCGCAAGGATATGATCCTCTATGTCGCACACCCAGTGCGACACGATGCCCACAGCGCTGGCCACTCTTGACCAGGCGATCACGGCGCGCGACCACACGCAAGCCGTTGCGTGACCGCCATCGGCATGCGCGAGCTCCGGAGGCAGAGGTTCGATGGGTAACTTGTCGCGTCTGTTGAAGGAAAGCTGGACGCTGGTCGAGGAGCAGCAGGACAAGGTCGCCGGGTATTTCTACGCCCGCATGTTCCTGTCCAATCCCGAGTTGCGCGACCTCTTTCCGACGCAGATGGACGTGCAGCGCGCCCGCCTGCTCGGCGCCATCGTCACGGCGGTCCAGACCATGGAGGACCCGGACCGGTTCGAGGAGTACCTGCAGTCGCTCGGCCGGGACCACCGCAAGTTCCACGTGGAACCACAGCACTACGACCTCGTCGGCAACGCCCTGCTGGAGGCGCTGCGAACGTTCGCCGGCGAGCGGTGGAACATCGAGTACGACCAGGCGTGGCGCGACGGGTACGCCGTGATCGCGAAGAAGATGATGGCCGGCGCGGCCGCGGACACCAACCCGCCGTACTGGAACGCGGAGGTGCTGGCCCACGAGCGGCGCAGCCGGGACATCGCCGTGTTCACCTGCCGGCCGTTCTACCCGCTGGACTACCGGGCCGGGCAGTACCTGAGCATCGAGGTGCCGAAGTACCAGCCGCGGCTGTGGCGGGTGTACTCGATGGCCAACGCCCCCCGCCCGGACCAGACCATCGACTTCCATGTGCGGGCCCTCGGCGCGGGGTACGTCTCCGGCGCGCTGGTGCGGCGGACCCGGCCGGGGGACCTGATCCGGTTGGCCGCCCCGATGGGCTCGATGAGCCCGGATCACAGCTCCAACCGGGACGTCGTGTGCATCGCCGGCGGCACCGGGCTGGCGCCGGTCAAGGCGATTGTGGACGAACTGAGCCGCTACAACCGCACCCGCTGGGTGCACGTGTTCTTCGGCGCCCGGGACCGGGACGACCTGTACGACCTGGCCGACCTGAACGCGATGGCCAACAAGTACCCGTGGCTGACCGTGGTGCCGGCGTGCAGCGACGACCCCGGGTTCGACGGCGAGCAGGGCAACATCTCCGAGGTGATCGCCCGGTACGGGCCGTGGAACGACCACGACTTCTTCGTCTCCGGGTCACCGGCGATGGTCAAGGCCACGATGCGCACGCTCGCCGGGTTGCAGGTCCCGTCGATCCGCATCAAGTACGACGCGTTCACCGACGGCTAGTACGTCCAGGGGTGGCCAGTGTCCGGGTACTCCTCCAAGGGCACGAGCGGAACCCCGGGGCTCATCCGGTCGACGTAGAGGCGCCCCTCCAGGTGGTCGATCTCGTGGGCGACCAGGCGCGCCATGCCCCGCTCGAACGAGGTGATGACCCGGCTGCCGTCCCAGCGGGCGTGCTCGATGTCGATCACCAGCGGCCGGGCGACCAGCCCCCGCACGTCGAAGTAGGACAGGCAGCCCTCGTACTTCTCGTCGGTCTCGTCGGAGGTGTCCACCACCCGCGGGTTCAGCAGCACCACCGGCGCCGCCGCCCGCTCCGGCGGCCGGACCACCGCCGCCGCCCACGGCACCCCGATCTGCGGTGCGGCCAGCCCGACCCCCTTGACGAACAGGTGCAGTTCGTCCAGCCGGTCCAGGGTGGCCAGCAGCCGGCCGACCACCTCGCGGGCCCGCGACTCGTCCCGGGGCAGGTCGAACGGGCGGGCAGCCTGGCGCAGCAGGTCCGCGCCGCGCTGCACGATGCCGGCGGCCCGCATCCGCTCGCTGGCCCGCTGCTCGGCGGCGGCCGGCGCCTGGGCGGGCAGCGACCGGAACCGCCATTCCAGCCGGAACCGGGCGTTGAGCGGCGGCGTCTCGGTCGCCCACTCGAACACCGCCCGATCGCCCTCCTCCTGGCGGATCACCGGGGTACGCAGCGGCGTCTCCTCCGCCGACATCGACGTCTCCACGCCCCAGACCTGCGGCTCCAGCGCCGCCGGGAAGTCCAGCCGGACGGTGAGTTGCCGGGTCGGCATCCGCACGGCCCGCTGCAACCACTGCCCCCACTTCACCTCCGGTATCTCGCACGAGTACTCGATGGTCGCGCGCCGGCCGGGGTAGAGCGGGAACCGGCCGTCCTCGTTCTCGAACAGCAGCCAGATCTCCTTGAACGCGTCCCGGTCCTGCTTGGGGCGCCAGACCATCGGCTCGCGCACCTCGCTCTCCCCGCACACCGCCTGGAAGTCCAACTCGTTCAGGGTCAGCGGGTGGTCGCGGTGGTACCGGTTGGAGCGCGCCGGGTCGTGCGGGTACCGGTCGACCGAGATGCGCACCAGGTACCGGGTGACCGGCTCGGTGCCGGCGTTGTACAGCCGCCGGCGGACCGCGTACCGGTACGTCCCCTCCCGGTAGGTGAGCGACGCCACCTCCTGGTCCACCACGAGACCGGTACCGGGCGGCAGCCATTGATCGGGTACCGGAGGGTCCTTCGCCCCCGCGGCGGCCTGCCCCCGGGCCTGCCGGTTCCCGTCGTACTCCTGGAAGCGCCGCCAGATCGCGCCGCCCGCCTGGAGCACCGCCTCGGCCCGGCGGGCGAAGTCCTCGGTCGGCCGGTGCCGGCGCCCCTCCACGTGGCTGACGTACGACGGGTCGAACCCCATCTTGCCGGCGAGTTGCTTCTTGCTCAGCCCGCGCTCGACCCGCCATCGGGCCAGCTCCGCGGCGAACTCCTCCGCCGCCCGCTCGACGGGCGAGATCGTCATGCGCGTTCCCTCGTGCCGGGGATTCCAGTCTGATGGGCGCCGCAGGAGCACCAAGCCGGAGTAGCGCGTTCCCGACAAACGTCTTGACAGGGCACGTATCGCCGCTCAGGCTGGCCGCGCGATTGAGCCCTCGCCCACCGGGTACCCCCGAACCGTCAGCTTCAAGTCTGGTTAGGCTAGCCTTAGAGACGCTAAGGTGGGGCGTCCTGATGACGCGTGACGGGGGAAGGGGTGGCGACGGTGCCGATTGCGCCCACCCTCCCGAGCGGCGCCGCGTCGTGACCGCGGCCCTCAACCAACACTCCGGCGAGGCGACGGTCCTGGCACCGATCACGGCCACACTGCGAGCCATGTTCGGCACCGACCGGCTGCCCGGCCTCGCGCCCGGCCTCACGGTGCACGACACCGCCGGCTGGCACCCCGCCACCACCCTCATCGACGGCACCCAGCTACCCGCCCTATGCGCCTCCGCCAACCGCCGGTGGCGCGGCGCCGCCCCACACGTCACCACGGCCCTCGCCTGGAAGGCCTACACCTACTGGCTGGCCCTACCCGCCGTCCTCGGCTGGGCATCAGCACGCCGGATCCCCCTACTGACCCCCTCAGACGTGCTGGTCCACTTCGCGGACCACCGCCCCCTGGTCACCTTCGGCCTACACCCGGCCACCAACGTGGCGATCCTGCCATCCGACCCACTGGCCGCGCTCGCCCTGCCCCAGGTCCGCGTCGCCCCGGACGAAGCCGCCCTCCTCGACCTGCTCCGCGACTCCCTACTGGACGCACACCTCACCCCGCTCGCCGAACGCCTCAGCACCGACGCCCGCCTCGGCAGACGCACCCTGCTCGGCTCGCTCGCCTCCGGCGTCGCCCACGGCCTCATCCGCGCGACCGACACCGTCCCCGGCCCGATCGCCGAAACAATCGACACCCTCCTCCGCGCGCTGAACGTGGCCGACCTGGTCGACCTCGTACCCGGCCGCTCCGGCGAACTGACCGTGCAGCGCAAAACATGCTGCCTAGCCTTCGCACTCCCCCAACCAAAGGTGTGCACCGGCTGCTGCATCCGCTGACACAGACCCTGGATGTCGTTCTGAAGGCAGGCTTGAGGGGTCGCGTTTCACCGCACCGACCTGATCGCACGGGATCTGTTCAGCCGCAACCAGACCGAAGGCGGTACAGCGTCAGCGCGGCCAAAGAAGGCGCGTCGACCAGCTGCCCGGTGACTATCAACTGCTCGATTTCCTCATCGGTAAATGCCTGGTGCCGCATGTCCTGTTCGCTGGCTTCGCGCTCCGGGCTGCCTTCGTTCAGGCCAGTGGCGAGGTAGACATCGAAGCCCTGGGTCGAGAAGCCATACGCCTCGAACAGGTGCCCGAGATGAGACATCGTTTCGGCCGACAGCCCGGTTTCCTCGGCCAACTCCTGCCGGGCGAGTTCCACCTGTTCGCCGGTGCCACCGTTACCCCAACTGCCCTGCGGGAACTCCCACGCGCGCCGACCGACCGGATAACGGTACTGCTCCACCAGCCAGAACCCGCGTGACCACCGAGGCAGCACGACAGCGAAGTCCGGCTTCTCCACCACGCCGTAGATACCCGGGCTGCCATCGGCGTGCCGGATCGCATCCTCACGCACCGTCATCCACGGGTTGCGATAGACGATTCGACTACTCACCTGCTCCATCGAACGATCATCGCAACTCTGTTGCCCGCCCGCAGTCCCCGTAACCAAGCGGCGTGCCGCGTCCTGGCTGACGGTCCCTACGTCGTGATCGAGCGGCCAGTCCACCCAGCGCACGCGGCCTTGCCAGCTGACCTCGATCCGGAACGGGGGTCCGGATCTTGAGCATCGAGCCCAGCGCTCGGTCACCGCGTGCGTTGGTCGATCAACGGCACCGGCGCACCCCCTCGCCGAGGACCGATGCCCGCGTGCGAGCCGGCCGATGCAAGGTGCCCTGGCACGACCGGCAGGCCATGTGCGCCAGGTCGAAGCGGGACGGCTTGACCCCGGACCAGCACCACGGGCACCGAATCGCGTATACCGACGCCCCACGCTCGCTGGCGCGCAGAGTCCGGGCCAGGCGACGTATCAAGCGTGCGGTCATCATGACGTCCTCCTGCGCACCTCGGCCACCCGAGTCAGTCGCTCAGTCGTCTTGTCGAGTCGTTCCAAGGTAGCGCACGACAACTCGACTTGTCGAGTACCGGTCGATAGAGTTCGAGGCGGAGTGGGTGGAGCTACAGGGCGAAGACATCTTCGATCTCGTGCCGCGAGGGCGGAAGCTGCACGTCAATGGCCACGAGACATCGCCCGGCCCGGTCGCAGACGGCCAGCATCGCGGTCAGGAGCGGGTCCCGGCGCCCGATCTCCAACAGCCGCGCCTCATCTGCCGTCGCCTGCCGCGCGGACACTCGCTCCACAACGTGGTCGAACACCACGCCCTTGCGCTTCGCCACGTGCGCCAACAAGCTCTCCGCCAGCGGCGCGGGCTCTCCGACATCGGTACCGGCCGCCAGGTCTTCCAGCAGGTACGCAGTACCAAGCTCAACCGGCCCGATCCCCTCAGCGACGACCAGGCGGCGCCTCGCAATCACCGCCGTACCTTCGGGAACGGCGAGCGCCGAGGCAACCCTAGCCGGCGCAGGAACCGGGCCAGCGCTGAGCACCTGCACAGCCGCGGACTCGGCCTCATTCATCAGCCCGTACCCACGCTCGAAGGACCTCCGCGCAGTCACCGCCGAACGCGGCCGGACGGTACGCCCCTTGCCGTGATGCGCCTCAATCCACCCCTGCTCACGAAGGATCTCCAGCGCCCGCACAACGGTCGGACGGGATACACCGAACTCCGCGATCAGAGCGGTTTCGCTGGGCAGCGTCGAGTCGGTCGGGTACGTGCCATCCTCGATGCGCCGCTGAATCGTGTTCACGATCAGCGCATATTTGGGCGGAGCAGTCTCGATCGGCACGCGGCGCACCACCTAAACACGACAACTTGTCTTATCGACAGGCTAGAGGCGGAGACCCTGCATGTCGAACACCCCCGCCTATCGCTCGTCGGCCTTACCCGTTCGGATGATCTTGAGTCGAGATGGTGGTGGCGATGGTAGGCGCAGCCGTTCGCGATGCTGGCGCATGTGCTCGCGGACGCGGTCGTGCCAGGTTTGCTGTTCCTGCTCGGTGGCGCGCGGGTCGGGGCAGAGCCATCGGTGTGCGTTGTCGGAGTAGTGGTGTTTCGACTCCGGTAGAGGGTCATCGGGTGGCCTCCACGTGGGCGCCTCGGCGGTGCAGGCACTGGCGTAGCTCGCGCAGTACGACGGGGAATTCGGTGCGTACCCGTGTGGGTGGGGCGTGCACGATCAGCCAGCCGGCGGCGGTCAGCAACGCGGTCCGGTGGGCGTCGTACTCGATTGCGACGCGGTATCGCGGCCAGGCCATGCCTGGGACCACCGCCAGTTCAGCGCCGATCAGCACCCGGTACTTCAGTTCCGGGGCCGGTATGCCTTCCAACATCAACCGCGCCCGCAGGGACGACGCGGACGGCTCTCCACAGGCGCCGCCGGCTATATCGAACGCGAGCCGGCACGGGCCGTGCCCTCGCCGCCCCTGATACCGCCTCGCCAGGCCGTCAAGGTCGCTTCGGGTCACCACGCCATGACGCAGCATCGCGTCCAGGATCGGCACCGACCGGGTCGGGGGCAACCAGGCCCCGATATCCCATGCCGTCCGTCCGGCCGTGGTGAGCGGACGACCGCCCGCCTCGGTCAGTTCGTCGTCGTCCAAGTCCGTGACGTGGACGCGCACGCCGCGCTGAGCGCACACGCGCACCCCGGGCGGGGCGATGACGTGCACGTCCCGGTCGAAGTCGGCAGCGATCCGAACGCCGTGCAGCCATGCAGCCGATGGCCCGGCGATCACCACGCCGTCCGGCATCCGCAGGGCCACCGCGCGACAGGCCAAGCCGTGGTCACGGTCCAGTCGGGTATCCGCGTAGACGTCCTGGCGCAGCCGGACCCACGCTCGGCTGCGGAGCTGATGCTCGGTGAGCAGACCCTGCCCGCAGGGCGGTCGAGTCGCGGAACACCTGCCACTCAAGCGGCTGCGGGCGATGCGGAACAGCAGGCACCAGGAATCACCCCGCCTCAACCGGGACGGACCGCTTACGGGTGGGGCGGTTTGGTTGGTGGGCGAGCGCCGAGGCGGGCGGAGACGGCAGGATCGCCGGTGCCCGGCACCCGCCCCGGTGCTCAGCAGGCATCAACGGTCACCGTCACTCGGCCGGACTGTCCGCCGGGCGGGCAGCAATCCAGGCAGGGCCGGCGAGAAAGGCGGAGTGCGGTTTCGGCCGTCAGGACCGTGCGGGAACGGCTGACGACCTTCCAACCCCGTCCCTCACAGGAACGGCAGCGATCGGTACGACACGCAGATGCCATACATCGATGGAACCGACTTCAGCGCTTGATCGATAATTAACGCTGGTAATAGTCCTGCTCAGACACCGCGACCAGCGTCCCATTGATCCGCGACAAGCTCATCCAACCTCGTCGTCAACGGCGACCAACCAAGCTCGCCGCGAATCTTGGCCGTGTCCGCGCGCAGTTCCGGCGACTCAGCCGCGTACGCCGGGCGGTGCTCGATGGCCACGCGCCGACCGGTGATCCGTTCGGTACTGGCGATGACGTCATTCACGCTGGCCGGCACAGCACCGACGTTGTACGCGTTGTACTGTCCCGGCTTCACCGCTTCCAACGCCAACACGACCGCCGCCGCGATATCGCCGACGTGCACGAAATCCCGCACCGCCGTGCCGTCGCCGTTCACGACCACCGCCGGCGCCTGGCCGGCGGCGACGGCAACAGCCTTCGGAATGATCCGCGACGTGTCCGGGTCCGCTTGGCGGGCCACCGCACCGGCGGCGTTGAAGATGCGCAGCGACGTGGCGCCGACGAGACCGGTCGCCGCCTGCGCAGCGATGACCTGCTCGGCGGCGACTTTGGACGCCGCGTACGGGTTGATCGGTGCCAGCGGCGCGTCTTCGCTGATCGGCTGCTGAGCCGGCGTGCCGTAGACGGCGCCGGTAGACGTGAGCACGAGCCGGGCAGCCTGGCCGGTCTTCTCGGTAGCGACCGCCAGGGCGTCGAGCAGATTCAGCGTGCCGGCCACGTTCAGCCGCCAGACCCGCGTCGGGTGCTCCGCCGCCTCACGGACTCGGACCATGGCCGCCAGATGGCACACGCCCTCAACGCCCATGACCGCATCGCTCAGCGAAGCCTCGGACAAGAGATGCGCGGTACGCAGCTCCACATCCAGCGGAAACTCCCGCGAGGACTCGTGGACCATGGCCACGACATCATGGCCACGCTCGCGCAACTCGTGCACGACAGCCCAACCGACGTACCCGGACGCTCCTGTCACCAAGACACGCATCGCTCTATCCCACCAGAAGCGCGCGACTTTGCCACGCCAGGGATAGGCACGCAGCCGCCGGCCCCGCCAACGGCTCATGATCCAGCAGCCGCCGCACATGCTCCTCAGCGAACGGAATACCCGTCGCCGGACGAGCCGGATCGGCCGTGACCACACTGCCCTCCTGATTCATCAGGACCAGACCGGCGAAGATCTCATCGAACACATCCCTTCAAGAGATCATGAGTGTGGTGTGAGTGATCGGTCGCGGTCTGGCCACAGTGGCGTGTCGCGCGGCGGGGTAGGGACGAAGCTCCGGTAGGACGAGGTCTTCTCACGGATCTTGTCTTCAACGGAGCTTCGTCGTGGTGCAGTGTGTCATGCCCGACGCCGGTATGGTGTCGGTTGCGGGTGTCCCGGTCGGGCAGGCATTGCGCTGATCTGCTGGAGTTGCTGGCTGGGGTGTCGGATGGCCGGTCGTCGCAGGGCCGGGATCATCCGGCGGCGGTGGTCCTGGCGCTGGTCGCGGCGGCGACGGTGGCGGGGATGGTCGGTTACACGGCGATGGCGGGCTGGGTGGCCGATGTGCCGCAGCCTGTGTTGGCCGATTTGTATTTACGGGCTGGTGTGCTGCCGGCCGGTCGGCCGTCGAGGTCGACGTTGTGGCGGGTGTGCACCGATACCGATCCGCGGGCCCTGGACACGGCGATCGGGGCTTGGACGACGGCCCGCCGATCGGGTCGCGATCCGGTCGCCGGGGCCTCGCCCGAGAACGATCCGGCACCGGCATCGGCTGACCTGGTCCGGTTGGACGGCAAGACCGTCTGCGGCGCTGTCGACGCCGACGGGCAGCAGTTGCACCTGCTCGCGGCGTTGGCCGGTGGCGTCGAGCCCGGCACACCGGCGGTGGTGATCGGCCAGGTCGACGTCGCCGGGACCAAGACCAACGGGCCTTCCTGCGCCCGCGACCTACTCGAAACCCTCGACCTCGACGGCAGGACCGTCACCGCGGACGCGTTGCACACGGTCAAGGCCACCGCCGAACTCATCCACTCCCGCGGCGGCCGGTTCGTGTTCCCGGTCAAGGAGAACCGGCGGGCACTGTTCGACGCCCTCAACGCGCTGCCACCGTCACCCTCAACCCCATCGAACCCGCACAAGCCGCGTGACCAGGCCAGACCCACAGTTCACGGTCGTCTTTTTCGTACTAGATAGTCATGAGCGTGGTCCGTCTCAGTCCTCATCCAGTCCTCAAGAGGTCGAGCCCCGGCGGCTGGCGTTGAGAGATGCCGAGAGGGGTTTCCGCAGACCAGACGAGGTTGGGACAGGTAGATCGTGGTGGGCAACTTGATCTCATAATCCCTCGGTCGCTTGAATCGCGGATTGCGAGTGTGGTTGCTCAGCGCTACGCAGTTCGCGCCCTTAGCGAGGCGGACGGGGGGCGTTTGACTGTGGCCGAGGAGGCGAACCAGGCAGTCGCGCGCATCGGGCTTCCCACCGATACGCCCCCAACCAGTGAGCTACGGCGACTCCGAGCGAGCGCCAACGAGACACCGGCCAACCCGGGAGCCTCGCCAACAGGCGGCATAGCAGCAGGTCAGGCGCGGGTACACCGAGTAGAAGCGGAGGGCCAGGGATTCGAACCCTGGAGGAGTGTCACCACCCCTAGCGGTTTTCAAGACCGCCGCCATCGGCCACTAGGCGAGCCCTCCCGAGCAGCGGAACGCGACCACCCCAAACGGCGTGCCGCGGTTGCCGCAGCGACGGGTGACCGACCCCGTGCGGTGGTCGGTGACCCTGGTCCAGTCTGCCAGACGCCGCCGGTCACTCGGACGCCGCACTGTGGGCGGTGAGTTTGTCGATCTCGGCGAGCACCGCGTCGACGTGCGCGGGCGCCCTGCCTTTGAGGTCGTCGGGCCAGGTCTCTTCGGCGTACCGGCGGGTGAGGTACAGGTGGTGGGCGTGTTGGAGGACCGGCCGGTGGTCGGGGGGCAGGCGGGGCAGCGCCCAGTCGGCGGCCTCGTCCTTGGAGCGGATCGTGCCGGTGGCGAGGGTGGTCCAGATGCGGGCGAAGGTCAGCACGACGTTGCGGGTGTCGCCGGGCAGGTTGGCGAGCAGGTCGGGGATGCCTGCCACGCTCGCCCGGGCCACGTCCGCGGGCGGGACCGGGTCCAGGAGGTCGGCGGGTGGCGGTCCGGCCAGGGGGTGGTTGCCGGCGAGGGCCTGCGGGATCTCGATGGCCAGGTTGGGCATGGGCGACGGTTGGGGCGGGCCGTTGGCGGCGATCTCGTCGCGGAGCCATTCGCCGTAGAGGAAGTCGCCGGTTGGCGGGTACCGCCAGGGGCGGACGGTGGATTGCACCACGACGGTGAGTTCGACCGGTCGGGTACCCGTCTTCTGGCGGAGGCCGTTGGTGAGGGTCCGGCGTTCCCGGTCGTCGAGGGTGTGCCGGGTCACGACGAGGATGTCCACGTCGCTGGCCGGCTTCAGGCCGCCCTGTACCGCCGATCCGTGCAGGTAGATGCCCAGGGCCTTCGATCCGAGGGTGTCGGCGACCAGTCGGGCGACGTGCTGGGCCTGGTTCACCGGAACAGTGTGCGTGAATGTGAACCGCGCAGCGACGCATATCGTCGGGGCGTGAGCCTCTCGTCGTACCTGTCGTTCCTGGTGTTCGCCGTGGCGTTGGTTCTGGTGCCCGGTCCCGACTTCGCGGTCGTTACCAAGAACACCCTTGCCGCGGGGCGCTTGCGGGGCGCCTGGAGTGCGGGCGGGGTGGCAAGCTCCAACGCCCTTCAGGGGACCGCCGCGGCGGCGGGGCTCGGTGCGGTCGTCGTGCGGATGCAGCCGGTGTTGCAGGCGATCAAGTGGGCGGGGGTGGCGTACCTGATTGTCCTGGGCGTCCAGGCGCTGCGGTCGGCGGTACATGGGCGATACGCGCCGCTGCCGGACGGGCGGGGCCACCAGCCGGGTGCGGCGCTGGGCGGGTGGCGGCAGGGGTTCCTGTCGAACATCACCAACCCGAAGGTGCTGGTCTTCTACCTGGCCGTGCTGCCGCAGTTCATGCGACCCGGGGCGGGGTTGGGTGCGCTGCTGGTGCTGGCGCTGAGCCATGCGGCGCTGTCGTTGACGTACCTGCTGCTGCTCACCACCGGGCTGAGCCGGGCGCGGAGGGTGCTGGCGCGGCGGCGGGTGCGGCGCGGGCTGGACGCGGCGACCGGGGTGGCGCTGCTGGGCTTCAGCGCCAGGCTGGCCACCCAACCCACCTAACGACAAGGGCTGTCGGCCTCAGGCTGGCCGCCCAGCCCGCCCGAGAACGGGGCTTCGGCGTCAGGCTGGCGATCCAGCCGACCCAGCGCCGAAGCCACCCAACTGAAAAGAAGTACGGGCAATCAGCAGTACGTGACCGAGCCCTTCGAGCCCCACTTGCACGTGTCGATGGTCTTTCCGGCGGGATTGCGGACGGTCGCCGTGTCGCCGGTGTTGTTCCAGATGTAGTTGCCCGAGTTCCAGTACCGGTGCTGCGCGTCGGGCTTGCCGTTCGTGCCGTTGCCGGTGTGGATGTAGACGCGGCGGCCCGGGGCGAGGCGGTAGTCGGTGGTGAATTTGTAGACGTGGTTGGCCTTGTCGCGCAGCGTCCAGTTCTTCAGATTGATGGTGGACTTCGTCGTGTTGGTCAGCCGGACCCACTCGGCGTTGCGGCTGGCGTTGCTGCGGTTGTCCGGGCCCGGCGAGTTGTACTGGACCTTCGTGATCTGGATGGCCGGGGTGGCGGCCTGCGCGGGGCCCGGGATCGCGAACGCGCCGGCGGCGATGGCGGCCACGACGGCGGTGGCGCGCAGCGCGAGCGCGCGGGACAGGGCACGGCGGATCATCGGGGCTCCTTGGCGTCAGAAATGCCACCCGGCGGCAGCGGAAAGATCGACTCTGGGGTGGCGCGCGATGACCGTAGCGTGATGGTTGGGGCGCGTCAGCACGGTCGGCGGAACACTGTCCGGTCGGTCGGGTAAGACTGACGGCATGTACGCGATTACGATCCCGCGGCCGGGCGGGCCGGAGGCGCTCGTCTGGGCGGAGGTGCCCGATCCGCGACCGGGCGACGGCGAAATTCTTATCGACGTATCGGCCAGCGCGGTGAACCGGGCCGACATTCTTCAGCGCCAGGGCCATTACGATCCCCCGCCGGGGGCGCCGATGTATCCGGGACTGGAAGTGTCCGGGCACGTCGACGGCGAACCCGTGTGCGCTTTGCTGGCAGGCGGCGGGTACGCGGAAAAGGTCGCCGTGGCGCGGGGACTGGTTCTGCCGGTGCCCGAGGGTGTGGACCCGATCGACGCGGCGGGCCTGCCGGAGGTGGCGTGCACGGTCTGGTCCAACCTGGTGTGGGTGGCCGGGTTGGGCGAGGGCGAGACGGTGCTGGTGCACGGCGGCGGCAGCGGGATCGGGACGTTCGCGATCCAGTTCGCGCGGGCGCTGGGCGCGCGGGTGATCGTCACCGCGCGGCGGGCCAAGCACGAGCGCCTGCGGGACCTGGGCGCGGAGGTGACGGTCGACTACACGGAGCAGGACTTCGTGGCCGCGGTGTGCGCGGCGACCGGCGGGCGCGGTGCGGACGTGATCCTGGACATCATGGGCGGCTCGTACCTGGGCCGGAACGTGGATGCGCTGGCACCGGACGGGCGCCTGGTGGTCATCGGGATGCAGGGCGGCCGGAAGGCGGAGCTGAACCTCGGGGCGCTGTTGGGTAAGCGCGGGCGGGTGGCCGCCACGGCGCTGCGGTCCCGGCCGCTGGCGCAGAAGGTGGAGATCGTACGCGGGGTGCGGGAGCAGGTGTGGCCGCTCATCGCCCGGGGCGCGATCCGACCGGTGATCGACCGGCGGCTGCCGATGGCGGAGGCGGCGCAGGCGCACCGCCTCGTGGAGGCCAGTGACCACGTCGGCAAGGTGCTCCTCGTGGCACCTTCGGCAACGGGCAACGCCCGGTAGCGGATTACGCCGGTAGCGCCAGCGGGTGGGCGTCAGCGGGGAGCCAGCAGGCGGCGGGGGCCGGGGCCCTCGACGGCGAGGCGGTCATCCCGGTTGTTGAGGGAGCAACTGGCCAGGGAGAGGCAGCCGCAGCCGATGCAGCTCGTCAGGTTGTCGCGGAGGCGCTGCATGAGGGCGATCTGCTCGTCCAGGCGGTGGCGCCAGTGGCGGGACAGGCGGGCCCAGTCGGCGACCGTCGGGGTGCGCCCCTCGGGCAGGTCGTCCAGGGCGACCCGGATCTCCTCAAGGGAGACGCCGACCTGCTGGGCGATCCGGATGAACGCCACCCGGCGCAGCTCCGCGCGGGGGTAGCGGCGCTGGTTGCCGCTGGTGCGGCGGGAGCGGATCAGGCCGAGGTGCTCGTAGTACCGCAGCGCGGACCGGGCCACGCCGCTGCGCGCCGCCAGCTCCCCGATCGTCAGCTCCGCCACACCACCACCCCCGACCCTTGAGTTGAAGTGCACTTTAAGTACCAAGCTACCCGCATGCCTACCGTGACGATGACCGACGAGGCCCGGCTGACCGGGCTGCTGCGCCGGGTGACCGGCGACGAGAAACACGGACCCAGCGCCCACTCCACATTGGACGTGTTGTGGGTGCTTTACGACCGGGTGCTGGACGTGGCCCCGGAGCGGGTCGACGACCCGGAGCGGGACCGGTTCCTGCTGTCCAAGGGGCACGGGCCGGCCGCCTACTACGCGGTGCTCGCCGCACAGGGTTTCATCCCCGAGCAGTGGCTGGACGGCATGGGCGACGCGCACAGCCCGCTCGGCCACCACCCGGACCGCCTGCTGGTTCCCGGCGTGGAGATCGGCTCCGGGTCCCTGGGCCACGGGCTGGGGCTGGGCGTCGGCGTGGCACTCGGCCTGCGGGCCCAGGGCATCACCCGGCCCCGGACGTACGTGCTGCTCGGCGACGCGGAACTGGACGAGGGATCCAACCACGAGGCGGTGGCGTTCGCGGGCGCCACCCGCCTGGCCGGGCTGACCGCGATCGTGGTCGACAACCAGTCGGCGACGCACGGCTGGCCGGGCGGGATCGCGAGCCGGTTCACGGTCAACGGCTGGACCGCCGAGACGGTCGACGGCCGGGACCGGGACACCATCGAGCGCGCACTGCGCGGCCACACCGGCGAGCGACCCCACGCGGTGGTCGCCGTGACGGAGCGGAAGGGGAACTGACGATGATGCGGGAACGGTTCATCGAGACGACGACCGCGCTGCTGGACGAGGATCCGCGCACCGCGCTGGTGCTCGCCGACATCTCCGCCGCGCCCTTCGAGCCGGCCGCCCGGCAGCACCCGGAGCGGGTGGTCAACGTGGGCATCCGGGAACAACTGATGATCGGGACCGCGGGTGGCCTGGCGCTGACCGGGCTGCGGCCGATCGCCCACTCGTACGCCACGTTCCTCGTCGACCGGGCGTACGAGCAGGTCAAGCTGGACCTGGACCACCAGGGCAGCGGGGCGGTGCTGGTCAGCGTCGGCGCCTCGTACGACGGCTCGCAGATGGGGCGCACCCACTTCTCGCCCGGCGACGTGGCGCTCCTGGACACGCTGAGCAACTGGACGGTGCACGTCCCCGGGCACCCGGACGAGGTCGAGGCGATGCTGCGTGCCGCCGCGCCGCACGACGAACGGGTCTACATCCGGCTGTCCACACAGCAGAACTCCCGGGCGTACGAGAACCTGGCGATTCCGCGCCGCGGCGACCGGGGGCTGGTGCTGGCGGTCGGGCCGATGCTGGCGCCGGTACTCGCGGCGACGGAGGGCCTCGACGTCACCGTCGGGTACGTGAACACGCCGCGCCCGCTGGACGAGGGGTGGCTACGGTCGGTGGCGCAACCGAGCGTGGTGCTGGTCGAGCCGTACCTGGCCGGCACGTCGACCGCCACGATCGCGCACGCGCTGCGGGACCTGCCGCACCGGGTGCTGGCGCTCGGCGTGGGCCGCGAGGACCTGCACCGCTACGGGACGCCGGCCGATCATGCGCGCTGGCACGGGCTGGACCCGGCCGGGCTGCGCGCGACGATCGGGTCGTTCATCTGGTGACGCGCCGGCCCCGCTCGCGGCCGAGGATCCACAGCGCCTCGACGCCGTCCCTCCAGGTGATCTTCTTGCCCTCCTCGCGGCTGCGGGCGGTGTAGCTGATCGGCACCTCGAACGGGCGGATCCGCCGGCGCAGCAGCTTGCCGGTCACCTCGGCCTCCATGCCGAAGCCGTGCGAGCGGATCTCCAGCGACCGGTACAGCTGCACCGGCATCAGCTTGAAGCACGTCTCCAGGTCGCCGATGTACGAGTTGAACAGCACGTTCGCCGCGGTCGTCACGGCCTTGTTCCCCATCACGTACCAGAAGGAGTACGCGCTGTGACTGCCGAAGGTGCGGTTGCCGTAGACGACCGTGGCCCGCCCGTCCAGCACGGGGGCCAGCAACCGGGGGATGTCGTTGGGGTCGTACTCAAGGTCGGCGTCGAGAATGACCATGTATTCGCCCTCGGCCGCGTCGACGGCGGTGCGGATCGCGGCGCCTTTGCCCCGGTTGCGCGGATGGGTGATCACCCGCAGGTGGGGGTCGTCCGCGCCGGCGAGGATCGAAGGGGTGCCGTCCCGGCTGCCGTCATCCACCACGACCAGTTCGACATCGCACGGGTAGTCGACCGCGAGTGCCTCCTTCAGGGCGTCCGCGAGCCGCGCCTCCTCATTGAAGACGGGCATCAGGATCGAGAGCTTCACGGCGGTGTCTCCATCATGGGACAGGCGAAAGTCTTCCTAGACTAACCGCCGACCCGCGCCGCACGTGACACACCCGTTCGTAACCGATTTCTTGCCGCCTGTTCCCCTGGCCGGCAAGAGGGGCTACCGTCAGCTCATCAGATCGATATCGGTCAAACAGCCGTGGGTAGGCAGGGTCCTCTTCCGCCGTGAGTCGGAAGGGGACCCTGCCTTATCGTCCGGGTTCGGAATGGATCAGCGGGGGCTCAGGGCCAGCGCGCGGCGCTCGGTGCGCTGGTGGTCGGCGGTCCGGGGCTTGAACACGTGGCTCAGCAGGGCGTCCAGGTGCCAGACCCGCTTCGGGTGGCCGACCTTGATGGCGAACCGCTCGCGGACCCCGTCCACGGCGGTGGCGGCCAGTTCCAGCGAGCCGGTGCGCGGGTCGGGGCTCCAGTTCACGTTGGACAGGTGCCGAAGCTCGGCGTTGAGGTGCATGCGCAGCCGGTGCAGCAGCCGGGTCTCCTGGATGACCACCAGCCGGCGGTACGTCAGCAGGAGAACGAACTCACCGTGCATCGGGCGCTCGGGGCGCACGCAGCGGGTCACGAGCACGGTCGCGTCGTCCCCCTCCACACAGCGCCGGAAGACCGGCATGTGCCGGCTCACCGTGGGGATCGCCACGCCGCCCTCCGCGGCGGCCGGCAGGAACGTACGGGAGAACACGTCCATGTGAAGTTAACGACACGGCACGCCAGGGTGACGCGGGTTCCAGTTACGGAAGTTCCACGATCGTGGCATTGGCCATCCCGCCGCCCTCGCACATGGTCTGCAGCCCGTACCGGATGCCGTTCTCCCGCATGTGGTGCAGCATCGTCGTCATGATCCGGGCACCGGACGCGCCCAGCGGGTGACCCAGCGCGATCGCGCCGCCCCGGGGATTCAGCCGGGCGGGATCGGCCTCGGTCTCGGCCAGCCACGCCAGGGGCACCGGGGCGAACGCCTCGTTCACCTCGTACACGCCGATCTCCTCGATGCCGAGGCCGGCCCGGCGCAGCGCCTTGGCCGTGGCCGGGATCGGCGCGGTCAGCATGACGACCGGGTCGTCGGCGGCGACGACGGCGGTGTGGACGCGCGCCAGCGGGGTCAGGCCCCGGGCGGCGGCGAACTCGGAGGTGGTGACCGCCAGCGCGGCGGCACCGTCCGAGATCTGCGACGCGGAGCCCGCCGTGACCACCCCGTTCGGCCGGAACGGGGTCTTCAGGGCGGCGAGCTTCGACAGCGACGTGTCCCGCCGCACCCCCTCGTCGGCGGTGACCGCCTCGATCGGCGTGATCTCGGCGGCGAACCCGCCCGAATCCTGCGCGGCCGCGGCCTTCTCGTGGCTGGCCAGCGAGTACTCGTCCAACTGGCGCCGGGAGAACCCCCACCGGGCGGCGATCATCTCGGCGCCCACGCCCTGGCTGAACGGGACCGGCGCGGTGTCGTCGAAGCCCGCCTGACCCCGGTACCGCGCGCGGACCGCCTCGCCGTACGGCATGCCGTCGGCCGCGCTGGCACCCATCGGTACCCGGGTCATCGACTCGACCCCGCCGGCCACCACCAGGTCCGCCTGCCCGGAGATCACCGCGGCGGCGGCGAAGTGCAGGGCCTGCTGGCTGGAGCCGCACTGCCGGTCCAGGGTCGTGCCGGGCACGCTCTCCGGCCAGCCCGCGGCGAGCGCCGCGTTGCGCCCCACGTTCCAGGACTGCTCGCCGATCTGCGAGACGCAGCCCCAGATCACGTCCTCCACGTCGGCGGGGTCGATGTTCGCCCGCTCGGCCAGGGCGCGCAGCACCGCGCCGGATAGGTCGACCGGGTGGACCGTGGCCAGCCCGCCCTTGCGCCGGGCGACCGGGGTCCGGACGGCTCCGACGATGACCGCGTCCCTCATCACTACTCCCGGGTAACTTGGCGTGCCCCAATACTAGAGGACGTGACAGAGATGCAGTGGCGCGTGACCCGGACGCTGCCCGCCCTCAAGCTCGTCGCGGCGGCGGTGTTCGCCCTGCTCGCCCTGGCCTTCCACGGCGACCCGATCGCCCTGGCCGGCGCCGGGGCGGTCGCCGCCGGCCTCGCCGGCTGGGCGGTGCGCGACCTTCTGGTACCGGTCCGCCTGGCCGCCGACGCCGACGGGGTCACGGTCGCCGCGGGGTTCGCCGGGCGCCGACGGTTCGCCTGGCCCCGGGTGGAGCGGGTACGCGTGGACCGGCGCCCCCGCCTCGGCATCGCGACCGAGACGCTGGAGATCGACACCGGCGACAGCCTGCACCTGCTCTCCCGCTACGACCTGGGCGGCGCCGAACCCGAGGAGGTGGCCGACGCGCTGGCCGCGCTGCGCCGCGGCCGACCCGGTCAGCCGGAGTAGCTGGCGGTAGCCGCCACCGTCAGCAACACCAGCAGGACGAACACCGCGCCGCTGCCGCCCCACTGCACCAACCGGCGGCGCTCCCTCGGCGCGTACGCCATGATCGCCCCGACCAGTGCGCCGGTGACCAGGCCGCCGAGGTGCCCGGCGATCGAGATGCCCGGCACCGCGAAGGTCAGCACCAGGTTCACCACCAGCAGGCCGATGACCGCCGACGTGTCCCGCCCCAGCCGCCGCAGCACCAGGAAGAACGCGGCGAACAGCCCGAACAGCGCGGTCGAGGCGCCGGCCGCCGGCTGCAACTGGTCGATCAGGAAGACGGCCACGTTGCCGCCGATGCCGGCGATCAGGTAAAGCGCCAGAAAGCGCAGCGGGCCGAGGACGCCCTCCAGGGTGCGGCCCAGGATCCACAGCGCCCACATGTTGGCCAGCAGGTGGATGAGGCCGTAGTGGATGAACATGGCGGTGATCAGCCGGTAGTAGGCGCCGTCCGCCACTCCCGTGTAGACGGTGCCCAGGTCCGGCAGCACCTGGCCCGGGAACCAGCCCCCGGAGGCGGTGACCGTGCTGCTGCGGCTGATCACGCCGCCCAGCCACTGCCACTTCGTCACGCCGGTGAACAGCCCGTTGCCGACCACCGCGGCCGAGCCGGCGACCGCCGCGCCGATCACCACGCCGAGCACGTTCAGTGCGATCAACGCCTTGGTGACGTACCCCTCGCGCCCCACCTGGCTGCCGCCGAACGCGGTCCGCACCGGGCGCTGGGTGCGCCGGCCCTCGGCCACGCACTCGGGGCACTGGTGCCCGACGGCGGCGACGCGCATGCAGTCCGGGCAGATCGGCCGCTCGCAGCGGGCGCAGCGGACGTACGTCTCCCGGGAGGGGTGGCGGAAGCACACCGGAACGGTGGCGGAAGGCCCGGCGGGCTCGGTCATGCCCGCAAAGGTACCCGGCGCCGACGCGGGTGGCGGGGCCGCCGTCGATCGACGGCCCCGCCACCGGCGATCAGGAGCGCTGGATCTCCACCCGCTCGATGACCACGTCCTGCACCGGGCGGTCGCCCGGCCGGGTCGGGGTCTGCGAGATCGCCTCGACGACCTTCTCCGACTCCGGGTCGGCGGCCTTGCCGAAGATCGTGTGCCGCCGGTTCAGGTGCGGCTGCGGGCCGACCGTGATGAAGAACTGCGAGCCGTTGGTGCCCGGACCCGCGTTCGCCATCGCCAGCAGGTACGGCCGGTCGAAGACGAGCTCCGGGTGGATCTCGTCGGCGAACTGGTACCCCGGCCCGCCGCGGCCGGTGCCGGTCGGGTCGCCCATCTGGATCATGAAACCGCGGATGACCCGGTGCGAGATGGTGCCGTCGTAGTACGGACCGCTGCCCTTCTCGCCGGTGCGCGGGTCGACGTACTCGCGGGTGCCCTCGGCGAGTTCGACGAAGTTGCGCACCGTCTTCGGGGCGTGGTTCGGGAACAGCTCCAGCCGGATGGGGCCGAAGTTCGTGTGCAGAGTGGCGTGAAGCGCCTCGGCCACGGGTAACTCCTCAACTGTTGTCATGTTCGCCGCCGATCCTCCCATGTGCCCGTTCCGGCCACACGCGGGCACCCGAAGGTGGAGGATGCAGGAGAAATACCCAGGGAGGTGGGGGCTGGTGTTCGGTACAGGACGCCGAAAAAGCCGCAGCCAGCTGATGAGGGACGAGTTGAGCGTGGGGCTCGACCACCTCATGCAGGCCGCGACGCACGCCGCCGGCGGGGTCGGCGCGACGATGGGCCCGCGGCTCAGCGCGGCCCGGGACCGCCTGGAACCGACCGCGGAGCGGATGCGGTACGCCGCGGGGAACGGCTGGGGGTCGACCATCACGGCGCTCGCCCCGCTCGCCGCGGCCGCCCGGGAGGGCGCCATGCAGACGCGGGGCAGGGCCACGATGGCGAAGGCCAAGAGCCTGAAGGCCGGGGCGAAGGGCGCCCGGGCCACCGGAGTCAAGAGAGGGCCGGGGATGTCGCGGAGCCGGAGGTTCATGGTGACCGGCGTACTCGCCGCAAGCGCCGCGGCGGGCACCGTCGGCGCGATGATGATGCGCCGACGCAGGCAGCAGCGCTGGGAGGAGTACGACCCCAACCAGGCGATGGAGGACAACACCAAGCGGGCGCAGGCGGTGGCCGGCTCGGCGCGCAGCACGTTCGACAGCGCCATGGACTCGGCCGCCTCGGGCGCCCAGCGGGTCGCCGCCGGCGTCGACCGGGCGACCGACAAGCTGTCCTCCGCCGCGGAGAAGGCGGCCGGCAAGGCCGGCTCGGCGACGGCCAGCGCCCGGGAGGCGGCCCGCAAGGAGAAGAGCCAGCCGTCGGATGGCGTCATCAGCGGCTCACCGACGCACAACGCCCGCGGCTGACGACCCGGCGGACGGCGGCCGGCGCGGGTGCCACGACGCCCCGTGCCGGCCGTCCACGCGCGGGCGCCGGGGGGGCGGTTTCCCGCGGCTCTCGTCAGTGCACCGGGGCGGCCCAGGGATCGACGAACCACCGGCCCCGGTGCTCGGCGATCGCCACCCGGCCGCACTCCCGGCCACCCGCGCCGGCGAGCACCAGGAAGCGCAGCTCTCCCTCGGTCACCGCGCGCACGTCCACCAGGCCGCCGCAGCTGTCGCGCCGGACGAGCGTCCGCGCGGCGGTGGCCGGCGGGTCGGCGAGCAGCCGCTCCACGGCCTGCTCGTCCGACCGGGCCACCGCCGACCGGTACGCGCTGGCGAGGTGCTCCGGGTCGGCCGCGCCCTCCGGGGGCCGGCCATGGATCAGGTACACCAGCAGCAACACCCACGTCACGGCCGCCGCCAAGCCGGCCGGCAGGACGTACCGGCGCATCACAGCCAGCCGGTCCGCCGGAACAGCCGGTACATGGCCAGCGCGGCGAGGATCATCACGGTCAGCACACCCGGGTACCCGTACCGCCAGGTCAGCTCCGGCATCCCGTCGAAGTTCATGCCGTAGATGCCGGCGATCGCCGTCTGCACCGCCGCGATCGCGGCCCATGAAGCGATCTTGCGCATGTCGTTGTTCTGCTCGACGGTGACCTGCGCCAGCCGGGCCTGCAGGATCGAGTTGAGCAGGTCGTCGTAGGAGGCGAGCTGCTCCACCGTGCGGGTCAGGTGGTCCTGCACGTCCCGGAAGTACTTGCAGATCTCCTTCGGCACATCGCACACCTGCTCGCCGACGAGCAGGTGCATCGGCCGCTGTAGCGGGACCACCGCCCGCTTGAACTCCACCAGTTCCCGCTTGAGCTGGTAGATCCGCTGGATCCGGCCGCTGGCGTTGCGGGAGAAGACGCTCTCCTCGACCTCGTCGATATCGTCCTCGATCGAGGCGGCGACGTCCAGGTACAGGTCGACCACGCGGTCGGTCACGGCCCACGCCACCGACCACGGACCGTGCTTGAGCAACTCCTCCTTGGACTCCAGGTCCGCCCGGATCGGGGAGAGCTTGTACGCGTCGCCGTGCCGCACCGAGATCACGAAGTTCGGCCCGATGAACAGCATCACGTGGCCGGTCTCGACGATCTCCGAATTCTCGGTCAACTCGGCGTGTTCCACGTACCGGGCGGTGCGCAGCACCAGGAACGACACCTCGCCGAACTGCTCGAGTTTGGGGCGCTGGCCGGCCTTCACCGCGTCCTCGACGGCCAGTTCGTGCAGGCCGTACTTCTCGGCGATGTCCGCCATCTCCGGTGCGTCCGGTTCGTGCAGCCCGAGCCAGACAAACGCGTTGCGCTGCCGGCGGGCCGCCATCAGGGCGTCGTCGTACCGCCACTCGCCCGGCTGGCGCTGCCCATCGACGTAGAGCGCGCAGTCGATGATGGCGCTGCGCCGGGACCGTTCCTCGGCGGGCGGGGGTATCGCGTCGGCGACCCAGCGGCGGGTCATGGCCCGGACCGGGGCACTCCACCGCCTCGCCGCCGCCCGGTTCTCGCTCCGAGCACGCGTCTGATCAGCCATGACACCACCTCCCGGCACCGTTAGCGGCCGATGAACGAGCCTACGCCCGCCCGCGCGCGGCGACGCCGCCCTGCGGGGTGGCGCCGGGTGGACCGGCCGCGACGGGGGGTGGGGGGTGCGAGCGGCCCACCCGGCGCCGATGGGGGGCGGGAGGGTTGTGCTTATAGGGTCAACCGCATAGCGATTGGCGCTCGCAGCATTGTGAGCGGTCTCGCACGCCCGTGGGAAGCCCGCACCCGGCGCCCGGCGTCATTGTCGGATATCCGACAGTTTACCCCCGTCGATACGTATTGACGCCCCGCTATCGCTCCCGGACCGCGGCGATCGCCGCCGCGAGGCGACGCACACCCTCGTCGATCTGGTCGACGGTCACCGCGGAGTAGGCCAGCCGCAACGCGTGCTCGCCGCCCTCCAGCAGAAAGTCGCTGCCCTTGACGACCGCCACACCCCGCTCCGCCGCCGCCGGCAGGACCGCGTCGACGTGCACGTCCTCGGGCAACTCGACCCAGAGGAAGTAGCCGCCGTCCGGCTCGGTGAAGCGCACGCCCGGGATGTGCTCCCGCAGCGACCGGGCCAGCACCGACGCCCGCTCGCCGAGCGCCCGGCTGACCGTCGCGATCGAACGCTCGATGTCGCCGGAGACGCAGAACTGGTGGACGATGGCCTGCGCCACCATGCCGGGCGAGATGTACAGATTCGTGGCCTTCTTGGCGATCGACGCGATCGTCGCAGCCGGCCCGACCAGATAGCCGACCCGCACACCCGGGCAGATCGTCTTGGTGAAGCTCGACGCGTGCACCACCACGCCGCGCTCATCCATCGACAGCATCGACGGCAGCGCCTCGCCGCGGAACCGGACGTCCGCGTACGGGTCGTCCTCGAAGATCGTGAAGCCGAACTCGGCGGCCAGCTCCAGCAGGGCGCGCCGCTTGGGCAGGGCGAGGGTCACGCCGGCCGGGTTCTGGTAGTTCGGGATCACGTGCGCGAGCTTCGGGCGCACCCCCGACTCCAGCAACTTGCGCAGCTCGTCCGTGTCCAGGCCGTCCGGCTGGAGAGTCACCTGGTGCACCTCGCCACCGAGGTTGCGCAGGTTCAGCAGGGTGCGGTCGTAGGTCGGCCGCTCCACCACGACGGCGTCGCCCGGCCCGACCAACTCGTTGAACAGGAACGCGTCCGCCTGCAACGAACCGTTCGTGACCAGCACCTGCTCCGGCGCGACGCCGTGCTTCTGCGCGATCCACTCGCGCAGTGGCAGATACCCCACCGAGGTGCCGTACGCCGTGATGCCGGCCGGATCGGCCTCGAAGGCCCGCTGCGCGGCGGCCTTGAGCCCCGCGACGTCGACGATGTCCAGCGAGGGCGCCCCACGGGCGAACGAGATCAGCTGCTCGGCGGTCATGGTTGCCTAGGGTACGTGGCGCCGCGGCGGGGCTCCGCCGGGTTGATCCGCCGTCCACCACCTGGGCATGCCATCAGCGCCCGCGGATAGGGCCGCCGGGAAGAACACTCGAGACCCGAGTCCGAGGCCGGCGGCCCGCCGGCCCGATAGATTTCCCCTGTGCCCCCCGAACCGCTGCGCTGCGCCGGCGCCCTGATCGTCGACGACGACGGGCGCATCTTCGTCCAGCGCCGCTCCCCGCGGCGGAAGCTGTTCCCCAACTGCTGGGACATCGTGGGCGGGCACCTGGAGCCGGGCGAGAGCCTGGCGGAGGCCCTGGCCCGGGAGGTCACCGAGGAGACCGGCTGGCGCGTGTCCATCGTGCTCGGCGAGGTCGGCGAGTACCGGTACCGGGGCAGCGACGGCCTGGAACGGGTCGAGACGGACTTCCTCGTCCGGGTCGACGGCGACCTGTCCCGGCCCCGGCTGGAGCCCGGCAAGCACACCGAGTACCGCTGGCTCACCGAGGCCGACCTGGACGTGCTCGACGAGGACCGGGCGGTCAACGACGGGCTGCTGCGCACCATCGTCACCGCCGGTTTCGCCGTCCTGCGGACGCTGGGGCTGTAGGGCCGGGGCTGTCGCGCGTGTACCTGGAGCCGGAACCGTTCGCCGCGCTCGTCGCGCCCGCGATCGACCGCCTGGTCGCCGGAACCATGGCCGCCGGGCGCGCGGCGGGCGGCGCCGAGATCAGCCAGCGTTACGGCGGCCCGGACGCCACCGGGTTCCTGGTCGAGTTCCGCACCCGCCTCGCCGGGCCCGGCGGGGCGGTCACGCCGGCCGGGTTCGCCGCCGTCACCCGGTACCGGGAGCGGGCCGCCTGCCTGCGTGTCCTGGACAAGCAGGTGGCGCACGGGATGATCCGGCGCGGCCCGGAGGGCTGGGTGCAGGCCACCGAGCGGGGGCACGCGTTCCTCACCGAGATCTACGCGATGCACGCCACGCTGACCGCGGGGCTGTGGTCCGGCGCCGAGGCCCGGATCGCCCGGCTGGCCGAGACGCTCGGCCGGCTGCTGGCCGCCGCCGAACACACCGCCGGCGAGGCGTTCGCCGCCATGGCGCCCCCGTACGAGCCCGACGGCACGCCGCCCGGGGTGCTGCTGCTCAACCGGCTCGGCACGCTGCGGTACCACCGGGCCGACGCGCACGCCGCCGCCTGGCGGGCCGCCGGTCACACCGCGCGGAGTATCACCGACCTGGGTCCCGGGCCGGAGCGGGCCGCGATCGAGGCGGATACCAACCGCCGCGCGGCGCCGCCATACGCCCAGCTCAGCACCGAGGAACGGCTGCACCTCCTGGCCGATCTGGCCGCCCTGCCGAACTGAGCCGGCCGCCCCCGGGCCGCGCTCCGGACGGCCCGCCCGTCACCGACCGCTATCCTTCCCTGCGTACCTGCGGATTGCGGGTACGTGAATCCCGCCGGAAGGATTGCGGAATGATCGGCCTAGTGCTCGCGGCCGGCGCGGGGCGTCGCCTCCGCCCGTACACCGACACGCTGCCCAAGGCGCTGGTACCGGTGGACGGCGAAACCACCATCCTGGACATCGCGCTGCGCAACCTCGCCGAGGTGGGGCTGACCGAGGTGACCGTGGTGGTGGGGTACGCCGCCGAGGCGGTACGCGAGCGGCAGGACGGGCTGGAGGGCCGGTACGGGGTCAAGCTGACCCTGGTGCACAACGACAAGGCCGAGGAGTGGAACAACGCGTACTCGCTGTGGCTGGCGCGCGACCACTTCGCCCGGGGAGCGCTGCTGGTCAACGGCGACACCGTGCACCCGGTCAGCGTGGAGAAGACCCTGCTGGCCCAGCGCGGCCCCGGCATCCTGCTGGCCATCGACGACGTCAAGAAGTTGGCCGAGGAGGAGATGAAGACCACCTTCGACGCCGCCGGCCAGCTCACCCGGATCACCAAGCTGATGGACCCGGCGGAGGCGTTCGGCGAGTACATCGGGGCCACCCTCATCGAGCCGCGCATCGCCGCCGACCTGGCCGACGCGCTGGCGGCCACCTGGCGCCGCGACCCCGACCTCTACTACGAGGACGGGTACCAGGAGTTCGCGAACCGGGGCGGCGAGGTGCGGGCCGCCACCATCGGCGACGTCGACTGGGTCGAGGTGGACAACCACGAGGACCTGGCCCGGGCCCGGGAGATCGCGTGCCGCTACTAGCCCGTTCCGTGATGGCGCCCCTGGCCATCGAGGTGCGCCGGGGCGCCGTGGCCGACCTGGGCGCGATCCTCTCCGACGGGCGGATCTCGGCCGGCGGCGACGTGGCGGTGGTGGTCGGCCCCGGCCAGGGCGAGAAGATCGCCGAACTGATCCGGCCGACGCTGGGCTCCGCCGACTTCTTCACCGCCAACGGCGCCACCCTGGACGGCGCCAACGAGCTCGGCGCCAAGCTGGCCGCCCGGTCCTACGACGCGGTGGTCGGCATCGGCGGCGGCAAGACCGTCGACGTGGCCAAGTACGCCGCCATGCGCCGCGGCCTGCCGATGGTCTCGGTGGCCACCGCGCTGGCCAACGACGGCATTGCCTCACCGGTGGCCAGCCTGATCAGCGACGGCATCAAGGGCTCGTACGGCGTGCACATCCCGATCGCGGTGATCGTCGACCTGGACTTCGTGGAGAGCGGTTCGAACCGGCACAACCGGGCCGGCATCGGCGACGTGATCAACAACATCAGCGCGCTGGCCGACTGGGAACTGGCCCGCGAGGTCCGCGGCGAGCCGGTGGACGGCCTGGCCGCGTCGCTGGCCCGGGCCGGCGCCGAGGCGGTCCTGCACCACCCCGGCGACATGACCGACGACGGCTTCGTCACCGTGCTGGCCGAGGGGCTCATCTCCAGCGGCCTCGCGATGGCCGTCTGCGGCACCAGCCGGCCGGCCAGCGGCGGCTGCCACGAGATCATGCATGCCATCGACGCGCTGTTCCCGGGCACCGGCTCGCACGGCGAACTCGCCGGCCTCGGCGCGCTGTTCTGCACCTTCCTGCGCGGCGACGAGCAGCGGCTCGCGCAGATGTCCGCGTGCCTGTCCCGGCACTGCCTGCCGCGCACGCCCGCCGACTTGGGCCTCACCGACGACCAGTTCGTCCAGGCGGTGGAGTTCGCGCCGCGCACCCGGCCGGACCGGTACACCATCATCGAGCACCTCGACCTGTCGCCGGACGAGGTCCGCGCGAAGCTCGCGGAGTACACCCGTGCGGTCGCTGGCTGAGGGCGCCGCCGCGCCGCCGCCCACCTGGCGCACCTACTACGCCACCAACCGGGGTGGGGGGCTGTTCAGCGAATCCCTCAGCCAGCGGCTCGGCGCGCTCATCGCGGCGCCCGCCGGGCGGCTCGGCGCCCCGCCCACCGCGTTGACGCTGGTCAACCTGGCGCTCGGCCTGGCCGTGTCGGTCACCGTCGTGCTGCTGGCCGGGCCGGTGGCCGCCGGCACCGTGCCCGCCTGGCCGGTCGGGCTGCTCGCCCTGCTCGGCTGGCAGGTGGCGTACGCCTTCGACTGCGCGGACGGCCAACTCGCCCGCGTCACCGGGCGCACCAGCCCGGCCGGCGCCCGCCTCGACATCCTGTGCGACGTGGCCGCCCAGATCGCCCTGGTCACCGCCGTCGCCGCGGTCGCCGCGGCGCAGCGCCCCGGCGTGCCCACCTGGCTGGTCGCCGCCTTCGCCGGCACCTGGATGGTCAACCTGGTGACCTCGGTGCTCCAGTCCGGCGCCCAGGGCGCCTCCATGGTCACGTCGCGCTCCCTGCCGGTCCGCCTGGTCAAGCTGGTCCGCGACTACGGCGCGGTGATCGCCCTGGCCGGTCTGGTGCTCACCCTCGTTCCCGCCTGGACGGTGGCGTTCGTGGTCGCCTTCACGGTCGTGAACGGCGGCTTCCTCCTGGCCAGCATCGCCTTCGGCAGCGTCAGCTCGATGGCGCCCCGCAGCGAAGGCCCGCGTAGATCTCAAGGAGTCGACGGGTGACGGCGTCCGGGTGGAACATCCGCTCGTACCGGGTGCGGGCGCGGGCGACCAGGGCCGCGGCGCCGTCCCGGGCGGTGGGCAGGGCGGCGGCCATCGCCTCGGCCGTGGGCGGGACCACCCAGCCGGCGGGCTCGTCGCTGCCGATCAGGAACGGGATGCCGCCCATCGCGGTGCCGAGCACCGGGCGGCCGTGCGAGAGCGCCTCGATGATGATCGTGGGCAGCACGTCGTGCCAGGTGGAGGCGGCCACGACGACGGCGCTGCGGCGGATCGCCGCACCGGTGGCGGTGCGGTCCAGCGGACCGAGGAACTCGACGTCGCCCCGCTCGGCGGCGGCCCGCTCGGCCAGGCCGCGCAGTTCCCCGTCGCCGGCGACGCGCAGGGTGCCGAGGGACTTCTCCGGGTGCGCGCGCCAGGCGTCCAGCAGCAGCGCCAGCCCCTTCTCGGGGGCGAGCCGGCCGGCGAACAGGAACCCCTCGCCCGGCCCGGTGGGGGGTGGACCCGGGTCGGCCACCGCGTTGGGCTTGACCACGATCCGCTCCGCGGGAATGCCGTACTCCCGCAGATGCGCCTCGATCGCCGAGGTCAACGCGATGTACCGGTCGACCGAGCGCCAGGTCGGGCGGTGCACCGCCAGGGTCGTGGCCATGATCGCGCTCTGCGCGCGGGAGCCCCGGTAGCAGCCGTGCACGACGGCCGGCAGGCCGATCACGCGCCCCTTGCATTCGGTACAGACCTGCCCGTCCCGGAAGTAGAGGCCGGACGAGCAGACCTGGCGGTAGTTGTGCACGGTCTGCACCACCGGCACGCCGTGCCGGTGCGCGGTCCGCACCACCCAGGGCGAGAGCAGCGGGTACGGGTTGTGCAGGTGCAGCACGTCGGGGCGGTGCTCCGCCAGCAGGGCGGCGAGGTCGCGCTGGGCGGCCGGCGCCCAGATCGGGGAGACCGGCAGCAGCGCCTTGCCGGCCGGCGAGAGGGCGCCGATCTCGTCCGAACTGCGCAGGAAGGGGATCACCTCGACCCCGGCGGCGCCCAGTTGGGCGATCTCGGCGTCGACGATGGTGTTCTCGCCCGACGGCAGCGCCTCGCGATACCGGTTGTGCGCGACCACCACTTTCATGGATGACGAGGCTACCGTTGCGCACATGCCCGAGTTGCCCGAGGTGGAGGCGCTCGCCGCCTACCTGCGCGAGCGCGCGGTGGGGCGGCGGGTCGAGCGCGCCGAAGTCGCCGCGATCAGCGCCCTGAAGACGTACGACCCGCCGCCGTCCGCGCTGGCCGGGCAGCCGGTCACCGGCGCCGGCCGGCACGGCAAGTTCCTGGACCTGACCGTCGGCGACGACCTGCACCTGGTGGTGCACCTGGCCCGGGCGGGCTGGTTGCAGTACCGGGAGTCGTTCGGCGGGAACGCGCCGCTCAAGCCCGGCAAGGGGCCGATCGCGCTGCGGGTGCGGCTGGACGACGGCTCCGGCTTCGACCTGACCGAGCAGGGCACCCAGAAGAAACTCGCGGTGTACCTGGTGCGGGAGCCGGCGCAGGTGCCCGGAGTGGCGAAGCTGGGTCCGGACCCGCTCGCCGTGGACCTGGACGCGTTCAGCGCGCGGCTGCGCGCCCGGCGCGGCCAGGTCAAGGGCATGCTCACCGACCAAGAGGTCTTCGCCGGGATCGGCAACGCCTACTCGGACGAGATCCTGCACGTGGCGCGGCTGTCCCCGTTCGCGCTGACCAACCGGCTCACCGACGAGCAGCTGGGCGCCCTGCACGCCGCCGTCCGCGAGGTGCTGACCGACGCGGTGACCCGCTCGACGGGGCAGAAGGCCGCGACGCTCAAGTCCGAGAAGCGTTCCGGCCTGCGGGTGCACGCCCGCACCGGCCTGCCCTGCCCGATCTGTGGCGACACGATCCGGGAGGTGTCGTTCCACGACTCGAGCCTCCAGTACTGCCCCACCTGCCAGACCGGCGGCAAGCCGCTCGCGGATCGGCGCCTGTCCAAGCTGGTGCGATAACCGTGCGTACCCTAACGATCGCTTTCGGGCAGGAAGTGGTCGGTGAGCATTCGCGTGACTGTGCATGATTCGCGGGCAACTCGGACCTTCCACGGTCACATTCCGTCGGTATAGTGGCCCGGTCCCGCATCCCATCACCCCGATGGGAGGCAGACGCGGTGTCCCAGGCTGTTCCCCGGCCGGAAAGGTGGCTGCGGCGGTGGCTCAGCGACTGGCGACACCAGGTAGCGGAGGGCGTAGTTGAGGTGACGACCAGCCTCCAACGCCCGACACCTGACACCGATACCGGTGGCGAGTCGGGCGCGGGTGCTCAGTCAGGCGCGGGTTCCGAGGCGGATGCGGATGCCGCACCCGGCGTGAGCGCTCCCCCGGGCCCGAGTGCCGGTCCGAGCACTTCGTCGGGCCTGAGCGGCTTTTCGGGCCCGAGTGCTTCGTCGGGCCCGAGTTCCCAACGAGGCGTGAGTGCCCAGGCTGGCGCGAGTCCCCAACCGGGCCTGAGCGCCGAATCAGGCGCGAGTGCTCAACCCGCCCCCGATACGCCGGCGGGCGGCGGTGAGGGCGGTACCCTGCGGCACGTCGACAGCTTCGAGATCCAGCCGCCGGCGCCGCACACGAACGGCGTACCCCGCTCCGCCTGGACCCGGTCCGGGCGGCGGGTCTCGCGCTGGCACCGGCCGTACACCGCGGTGCTGGTCGCGCTGGACTTCGGCGCCGCCGCGCTGGCCAGCTACTTCGCGATCACCAGCTTCGCGCAGGCCATGGCCGGCTTCACCAAGGGCCACGACGACCTGTTCTGGTTCCGCATGGTGGCGTACGTGCTGCTGCCGCTGGGCTGGCTCATCGCCCTGTGGGGGCACGGCGCCTACGACCGGCGGTACCTGGGCATCGGGGCCGACGAGTTCAAGCGGGTGGTGCGCGCCGCGATCACCGTCACCGCCAGCGTCTCGTTCGTGGCCTTCGCCAAGAAGATCGACCTGTCCCGGCTCTCGGTGGGCACGGCCCTGATCGGCGCGCTCGTCTTCATCCTGCTGCTGCGCTACGGGTCCCGGCTGATCCTGCACCTGGTGCGGCGCCGCGCCGGCCAGGCCGGGCACCGGATGCTGCTGGTCGGCACGCTACCCGAGACCCTGGAGGTGTACTCGGCGGTGACCCGCAGCCCGGCCGCCGGGCTCGTGCCGGTCGCCATCCACATCACGGACGGGTACGCCGCGTCCCGGGGCATCGAAACACCGGTGCCGGTGCACGCCGGCCGGGACATCCTCGGCCTGGTCCGCGAGGTGGGCGCCGACACGATCGCGGTCTGCGGCTCCGCCAGCGCCGAGCCCGGCGAACTGCGCCGGCTGGCCTGGCAGCTGGAGGGCACCGGCATCGACCTGGTGGTTGCACCGCAGCTCACCGACATCGCCGGCCCGCGGGTGCACATCCGTCCGATCGAGGGCCTGCCGCTGCTGCACGTCGAGGAGCCGACCCTCTCCGGCCCCGCCTGGCTGGCCAAGAACCTGCTCGACCGGGTCGCCGCCGCCGTCGGCCTGGTGCTGCTGGTGCCGCTGTTCATCATCGTCTCGCTCGGCATCCGCATCTCGGACCGGGGCCCGGTCTTCTTCCGCCAGCCCCGGGTCGGCCACGAGGGCCGCACGTTCCGGGTCTGGAAGTTCCGGACGATGTAC
This sequence comes from Rhizomonospora bruguierae, assembly GCF_018397995.1. Taxonomy (GTDB): domain Bacteria; phylum Actinomycetota; class Actinomycetes; order Mycobacteriales; family Micromonosporaceae; genus Rhizomonospora; species Rhizomonospora bruguierae. The sequence goes on along the minus strand of NZ_BBQH01000013.1, from coordinate 123,744 downwards.
ACCGACGCCGAAGAGCGCCTGGCCACCCTGCGGGACCTCAACGAGAGCGACGGCCTGCTGTTCAAGATGAAGCAGGACCCCCGGGTCTTCCCGTTCGGCCGCTTCCTGCGGGCCACGTCGCTGGACGAACTGCCCCAGTTGCTGAACGTGCTGGTCGGCGAGATGTCGCTGGTCGGCCCGCGCCCGCTGCCCGCCGACGACGGCGACTTCCTCGGCGACGTGCGGCGCCGGCTGCTGGTCCGGCCCGGCATCACCGGGCTGTGGCAGGTCTCCGGCCGCTCCGACCTGTCCTGGGACGAGGCCGTCCGGCTGGACTTGTACTACGTGGACAACTGGTCCCTGGCGTACGACCTGAGCATCCTGTGGCGCACGGTCGGGGTGGTGCTGGCGCGCAAGGGCGCCTACTAGCGCCCGTTTCGGAAGGGTCGATCGAGTCGCGGACCTCGCCGGTCGTCGTATGGCTCGGCGCGGCCGACCAGGCCGTTTCGAACCGGGCGCTCGCGCCACTGGCGCGGCCGGCGGTGCGTCCACGAGGATGCCTCCCGTGAGGGGGCTGCCCACGGCACTGGCCGTCCTGGCGCTGGTGACCGCCCTGGCCGGCGCGGTCGTCGCGGTGCTGCGGTTGCGCCGCGGCCGGGCCGTGGCCACCGCCGAGCAGCGGGCCACCTACGACGTGCTGCACACCGCCGAACTGGCCGCCGAGCCGCTGCGCGCCGGGCTGACCCGGGCCAGCGCCGCCAAGGCGGTGCGCCACCTGCGGGCGCTGGTCGGCGCGGCCGGGCTGGCCGTGGTCGACGCCACCCAGGTGCTGGCCCTGGACGGGCACGGCGACCACCACCGGGCGCAGTTGCTCGCCGCCGCCCAGCGCGCCGTGGCCACCGACCGCTCCGCGGTGCTCGGCGAACCCGACCTGGCCTGCGACCGGGTGGACTGCGTGGTGCGCGGCGCGGTCGTCGCCCCGGTCCCGGTCCCGTCCGGCCACCCGAACGCCGCGATAATCGCGATTGCGGACGGGCTGCCCGCGCCCGGCCTGGTCCAGGCGACCCTGGAGACCGCCCGGTGGGCGTCCAGCCAGCTCGCCGTCGCGGAACTCGAATCGTCCCGGGAGCGGCTCGCCCGCGCCGAGGTGCGGGCGCTGCGCGCCCAGATCAGCCCGCACTTCATCTACAACGCGCTCGGTGCCATCGCCTCGTTCGTGCGCACCGACCCCGAGCGGGCCCGCGAGCTGATCCTGGAGTTCGCCGAGTTCACCCGGTACTCGTTCCGGGCGCACGGCGAGTTCACCACGCTCGCCGAGGAACTGCGCTCGATCGACCGGTACCTGACCATCGAGCGGGCCCGGTTCGGCGACAAGCTCCAGGTCCGGCTCCAGATCGCGCCCGAGGTGCTCCCGGTCGGGCTGCCGTTCCTGTGCCTCCAGCCGCTGGTGGAGAACGCCGTCCGGCACGGGCTGTCGCGCAAGCCGGGGATGGGTACGGTGAGCATCGAGGCGCGGGACGCGGGGGCGGAGTGCCTGATCACGGTTGAGGACGACGGCGTGGGCATGGACCCGGCGGTGCTGGCCGGCACTTCGGCCGCCGGTGACGAGTCGGCGGACGGCCAGCACGTGGGCCTGTCCAACGTGGACGAGCGGCTGCGCGCCGTGTTCGGTGACGGGTACGGCCTGGTGGTGGACACCGGCCTGGGAGCGGGGACGAAGGTGAGCATGCGGGTGCCGAAATTCCACCCCGGGGTGCGGCCGTGACGGGGTTCCTGCGGGTGCTGGCCGTGGACGACGAGCCGCCGGCCCTGGACGAACTGGCCTACCTGCTGCGCACCGACTCGCGAGTGGCGCACGTGCACACCGCCTCCGACGCCACCGACGCGCTGCGGGTCCTGCGCGACGTCGACGTGGACGCCGTCTTCCTGGACATCCGCATGCCCGGCCTGGACGGTCTGGAACTGGCCCGGGTGCTGCGCCGCTTCGCCCGGCCGCCGGCGATCGTGTTCGTCACCGCCGCTGACAACGGCGCCGTGGACGCGTTCGACATCGGCGTCACCGACTACGTCCGCAAGCCGATCCTCGCGGAGCGGCTGACCGAGTCGATTCGGCGGGTGCTCACCTCCCGCGTCGTCGCCGCCCACCCGGCGGCGCTGGCCCGGGCGGAGGAGGACCCGAGCATCCCGGTCGAACTGGCGGGCACCACCCGGATGCTGCCGCGCTCGGCGGTCCGCTGGGTGGAGGCGCAGGGCGACTACGCCCGGCTGCACACGGCGGACGGCTCCCACCTGGTGCGGGTGCCGCTGGCGACGCTCGCCGAGCGCTGGGCGGACGCCGGCTTCGTGCGGATCCACCGGTCGTACCTGGTCCAGCTGCGGCTGATCGCCGAACTGCGGTTGGCCAACTCCGGTTACGTGGTGGTCGTGGACGGCTCGGAGCTGCCGGTCTCCCGGCGGCACACCCGGGACCTCAAGGACCGCTTGGTCCGCGCCGCCAAGCACGACTGGGGCCGGTGACCGGCGGTTACCCACAGGGTTATCCACAGGATCGGAACGGCTCGACCGGGTCGATGGCGAGCGGGAACGCTCCTCCGCACGCCAGTTCTCGCCCGGGTGCACGCCTGCCGTCTCGGCGTACCGGCCGGCCGTCAGGCGCAGCACCGTGAGCGTCTGCCGCGCCTGGTCGACGATCCAGTACTGCGGGATGCCGGCCACGGCGTACTCGTGCCGCTTGACGACCAGCGGTTCGGCCGGCGCCTGCCGACCGAGCGGGCGGTGCGGGCGGTTCGCGACGCCGCCGTGTGACACGTCCGCGTGCGGGCTCACGATGAGGCTCCCGTCGAAGATTCGTAGCGGTAGCCCTCGGGGAGCCCGGCGAGGTCGTCCACCGTCGGTCGTCCACCGTCCAGAGGGATTCGAGTCCGGTCGGATCAGGGTCACTGACATGGTGTCTCTTCTACCGGACCCCGCCGGGGCGAGCCGGAGTTATCCACAGGCACCGGTAGTTATCCACAAGTCGGTCTTGGTGATTGCGTGACGGGCCATGCCCCGCAAGACTGCCGGGCATGGCCACCAAGCGCGCCCAGCCCCCCACCCGCACCCGGGTCGTGCTGGGCGAGCTGAGGCAGCGCCGGAGCGCGGGGGAGCGGCTCGCGGGCGACCGGGTGGAGTTGAGCGAGCCGAGCGGGGTGGGCGACGCGCTGGTCCGTGGCCTGGTGCGGGCGCAACTGGTGCTGGCGCTGCGGCTGACCCTGGTGGTCGCGGTCGGGCTGGGCGGGTTGCCGCTGCTGTTCGTGGTGGCCCCGGCCGCCGGCACCGCGCGGGTGTTCGGGGTGAACGTGCCGTGGCTGCTGCTCGGCCTCGTGGCGTACCCGTTCCTGGTCGCGGTCGGCTGGGCGTACGTGCACCTGGCCGAGCGCAACGAGCAGCAGTTCACCGCGGTGGTCCGCCGGCCGGAGCGCTGAGCGGTGGGGTCCAGCCCGTACACCGTGGCCGCGATCGTGGCGGTGACCCTGGTGACGGTGGTGATCGGCGCGTACGGGCTGCGGATGGCCCGCACCACGTCCGACTTCCTGGTGGCGTCCCGGGCGATCAGCCCGACGTGGAACGCGGCCGCGATCGGCGGGGAGTACCTGTCGGCGGCGAGCTTCCTGGGCGTGGCCGGCCTGGTTCTCAAGCACGGCGTGGACGTGCTCTGGTACCCGGTCGGCTTCGCGTCCGGGTATCTGGCGCTGCTGCTGTTCGTGGCGGCGCCACTGCGCCGGTCCGGCGCGTTCACCCTGCCGGACTTCTGCGAGGTGCGATTACGCTCCCGCCGGCTGCGCAAGTTGGCCACCGCGTTCGTGCTGTTCATCGGCTGGCTGTACCTGGTGCCGCAGTTGCAGGGCGCCGGGCTGACGCTCGCCACGGTCACCGGCAGCCCGTACGCCCTCGGCGCGCTGCTGGTCGGCGGGGTGGTGACGGCGAACGTGGCCCTCGGCGGGATGCGGGCGATCACGTTCGTCCAGGCGTTCCAGTACTGGCTGAAGCTCACCGCCCTGGCCGTCCCGGTGATCTTCCTGGCGCTGCACTGGCAGGCCACCGACCGGCCGCCGGTCACGCCGGTCGGCGGCACCACCTTCCCCCGGGCCACCACGGTCGTCGTGGAGCGGCCGGCCACGCTCACCTTCCCGGACGGCGCCACCCTGGAAGTCGGCCACGGCGAGCGGTTGGAGTTCGCGGTGGGGACGCCAGTCCCGCGGGTCTCCGGCGTCGACGCGGAGTTCGGCGGGGACTGGCTGCTCCCCGGCGACCGGCACCGCGAGGACGGCGGCCTGTTCGGCACGTACTCCCTGATCCTGGCCACGTTCCTCGGGACGATGGGGCTGCCGCACGTGCTGGTGCGCTTCTACACCAACCCGGACGGCGCCGCCGCCCGCCGCACCACCCTGGTGGTGCTCGCGCTGGTCGGGCTGTTCTACCTGTTCCCCACCCTCTACGGGGTGCTCGGCCGGATCTACACCCCGCACCTGCTGATGACCGGCGAGACCGACGCCGTGGTGCTGCTGCTGCCCGGCGCCGCGCTCGGCAGCGGACTGCTCGGGCAACTGCTCGGCGCGCTGGTCGCGGCCGGCGCGTTCGCCGCCTTCCTGTCCACCTCGTCGGGGCTACTGACCAGCGTGGCCGGCGTCCTGTCCACGGACGTGTTCGGCCGCGGCGGGATGGCGCAGCCGGGCTCGGTCCGCGGATTCCGGATCTCCGCGGTGCTGGCCGGCGCGGTACCGACGCTGCTGGCGCTGAACGTCTTCGGCCTGGACGTGTCCCAGGTCGTCGGGATGGCGTTCGCGGTCGCGGCGTCCACGTTCTGCCCGCTGCTGGTCCTCGGCATCTGGTGGCGGGGCCTGACCGACGTGGGCGCCGCCGCCGGCATCGTGGCCGGGGGCGGCGCGTCCGTGCTGGCGGTGCTGGTGACCGTCGCCGGGCCGCCGATGGCGCCGTGGCCGGCCACGCTGATCGGGCAGCCGGCGGCCTGGACGGTGCCGCTGTCGTTCCTGGTGATGCTGGTCGGCTCGGCGCTGACCCGACGCCGGGTGCCGGCCGACGTGGGCACCACCATGCTGCGGTTGCACGCGCCCGAACCGCTGCGACCCGAGCCGGACCGGCCACGGACCGCTCCGGCCGCCGGGGTGCGGACAGCGGGTACCGTCAAGGCGTGACAGACGGGGAGCATGCCGCGCTCAGCCTGCGTGGGCTGGTCAAGCGCTTCGATGACAAGACGGCGGTGGCGGGCCTCGACCTGGACGTGCCGCCGGGCTCGTTCTTCGGCCTGCTCGGCCCCAACGGCGCCGGCAAGACCACCACGCTGTCGATGGCGGTCGGCCTGCTGCGCCCCGACGCGGGGGGCGCCTGGGTGCTGGGGCGCGACGTGTGGCACGACCCGGTCGAGGCGAAGCGCCTGCTCGGGGTGCTGCCGGACGGGGTGCGCATGTTCGACCGGCTCAACGGCGCCGAACTGCTCGCGTACACCGGCCTGCTGCGCGGCATGGAGCGGGACGTGGTGGAGCGGCGCGCGGCCGAACTGCTGGACGTGCTGGCCCTGGCCGACGCCGGGCGGACCCTGGTGATCGACTACTCGGCCGGGATGAAGAAGAAGATCGGCCTGGCCTGCGCCCTGCTGCACGCGCCCCGCCTGCTCGTGCTGGACGAGCCGTTCGAGGCGGTGGACCCGGTCAGCGGCGCCCTGATCCGCGACATCCTCCAGCGGTACGTGACCGGCGGCGGCACGGTGATCTTCTCCAGCCACGTCATGGAGGTGGTCGAGCGGCTGTGCAGCCACATCGCGATCATGGCCGAGGGGGTCATCCGGAGCGTCGGCACGCTGGAGCAGGTGCGCGGCGAGCGGCCCCTGGAGGAGGTCTTCGTCGAGGTGGTGGGCGGCCGCACCGCGACCGGTCAGGAACTGTCGTGGCTCTGACCGCCGCCGCGCCGCCCGCCGGCCGGGTGCGGATCAGCACGTTCGCCCGGCTGAAACTGCGGGTGCTGGGCAACAACTTCCGCGGCCAGGGCTGGCGGATCGCGCTGTTCATCGTCGGCAGCCTGCTCGGGCTGTGGCTGGCCGGCGTGGCGTTCCTGCTGTTCCTCGTCTCGGGGTACGCGGACAGCGACGAGTTCGCGGTGATCGCCCCGGCGCTGGGCGGCGCCGGGCTCACGCTCGGCTGGGTGTTCCTGCCGCCGATCTGGTTCGGCGTGGACGAGACGCTGGATCCGGCCCGGTTCGCCCTGCTGCCGCTGCGCCGCCGCACCCTGGTGACCGGGCTGCTGGTCGGCGCGCTGATCAGCGTTCCGGTGCTGATGGTGCTGTTCGCCACCAGCGGCATGGTCGTCGCCGCCGGGGCCCGGGGCGGGCCCGCCGCGGCGGCCGTGCAACTCGTCGGCGTGCTCGCCGGGCTGGTGCTGGGCGTCACGGTCAGCCGGGCGCTGACCAGCGCGCTCGCGAGCATGCTGCGCTCGCGCCGCATGCGCGACCTGGCCGCCATCGTGCTGGCGCTGCTGGCCGCCATGCTCGGCCCGCTCCAGATCTTCGTGCTGAGCGCCGCCCAGCACACCGACCTGGACCAGCTCGTCCGGGTCAGCCGGGCCCTCGGCTGGACCCCGCTCGCCGCCGCGTACACCGTGGGCACGGACGCCGCCGCGGGCACCTGGTGGGCGGTGCCGGTGAAGCTCGCGATGGTGGCGGCGGTGATCGCCGCGCTCCTGTGGTGGTGGTCCCGCTCGCTCGAGTCGGCGATGCTCGGCGCGACCGGCGCCTCGGGCACCCGCCGCCGCGACCGGGCGCCCGCCGCGCCGGGCGGTGCGGTCGGCGCCCTGCTCCCGCGTCCGCTGCGGCTGCCGGCGAGCCCGTTCGGCGCGCTGGTGGCCCGGGAGGTCCGCTACTGGTGGCGGGACGCCCGCCGCCGCGCCAACCTCATCACGTTCGGCGTGGTCGGGATCTTCCTGCCGCTGGTCTTCACGATCGGCTTCGGCCGCCTGACCGGGCTCGACGAGGCGCCCACACCGCCCCCGCTGGCCATCACGCTGTCGATGATCTCGGTCGGGGCACTGGCCGCCGTCACCCTCGCCAACCTGTTCGGCTTCGACGGCAGCGCGTACGCGGCGCACCTGACGATCCCGGTGCCCGGCCGCACGGAACTGCGCGCCCGCGCGGTGGCGTACAGCGTCTACATCGTCCCCATGCTGACCGTGATCGCCGTGCTGATCAGCCTCCTGCTCGGCGACCCCGCCCGGATACCCGCGATGCTCGGCGGGCTGTGGGCGGCGTACGGCGGCGGGCTGGCGGTGAACCAGATCATCTCGCTGTTCGGCGCCTACGCGCTGCCCGAGACCACCAACCCGTTCGCGGTGAACACCGGCGCCGGGGTGGCCAAGAGCCTGCTCACGCTGCTCTCGCTGGTGGCGACCGCGGCGCTGGCCGCGCCCGTCGCGCTGCTCGCGGCGCTGAGCGGGGACGCCTGGTCCTGGCTGGCCCTGCCGGCCGGCCTCGGGTACGGGTTGGGGGCCGCGGCCCTGGGCTCCTACATCGGCGGCGACATCCTCGACCGCCGCGCCCCCGAACTCCTCCAGGCCGTCACGCCGCGCCGCTAGCCTCACCCGCACCGCTGCGGCGGTCCGCCCGCCCGGGAGCAACCGCCACCGGAGTGGACGGCCCGGGAGTGGCCGCCGGATCGGGCGGGGGCGCCGCGACCGGGAGCCGGCGGCGGCGGGCCACCGGGAGCAGGACGCCGGCGAGGATGAGGGCGCCGCCGAGCAGGTCACGCGCGCCGAGCGGGCTGCCCGCGAGGGCGGCGAAGCCGGCGGCGAACAGGGGCTCGGTGGCGAACACGACCGCCGCCCGGGTGGCGTCCACATAGCCCTGCGCCCAGGTTTGCACCAGGTAGCCGAGCAGCGTGGCGGCGACCGTGCAGAACAGGATCCAGCCCCAGGCGCCGGGGCGGTGCGGCAGCCGGACCCCCTCGGCCAGCGCCCAGGCCGCCCCGGCCGCGCCGACGACCAGCAGTTGGACCGCGGTGAGCCCGAGCGCCCGGTCCGGGGTGGATACCTCGCTGAGCCCGATCAGGTGGAACGAGTACGCGACCGCGCCGGCCAGGGTCAGCGCGACGCCGAGGTCGACCGCCAGGCCGTGCAGGGTCAGCAGGGCCAGGCCGGCGGTGGCGAGCAGCGCGGCGGCCCACCCGGCACGGCCCACCGGGCGGCGCAGCAGCACCCGGCCGAGCAGCGGCGTGAGCACCACGTACAGCGTGGTGACGAAGCCGGAGACGGCCGGGGAGATGTGCCGCAGGCCCTCGACCTGTAGGCCGATGCCCGCCGCGAGCAGGACGCCCAGGCCGGCGCCGGCGGTCGCCTCCCGGCGGGTGAGGGCGCGGACCGCGCCCGGGCGCAGCGCGACCAGCAGGGCGCCGGCGGCCAGGAACCGGACGGCCAGGAAGCTCGCGGTGCTGGCCTCGGCGAGCACCCAGACCGTGCACAGGTAGGTGAAGCCCCAGACGGCGGCGGCGGCCAGCATGCCCCCCACCGCCCAGGTCGCCCGCCGCCGCACCGCCGAACGGTACCGGACTGAGTGGCGACTCAGTAAGGTCCCGCGCTGCGCGGCCCGGTGCGGGGCGGGCAGGATGGTGGGGTGCGGGACTTCGAGCCGGGCGCCGGGATCCACGGCACCGACCCGTTCGCCACCCCGGCGGCGGAGCGGTCGCCGGTGCGCCGGCTGCGCGGCCGCCTGCCCGCGGCGGTGACGCTGTGGACCGCGCCCGGTCCGGCCGGGCTGACCGTCTCGTCCACGGTCGTGGTGGACGGCGACCCCGGGCGGCTGCTCGGCATCGTGGACGACGAGTCCGACCTGTGGGCGGCGGTGGAGGCGGCCGGCCGATTCGCAGTGACGCCGCTCACCGCGCGGGACCGGCACCTGGCCGACCGGTTCGCCGGCCTGATGCCCGCGCCCGGCGGCCCGTTCAAGACCGGCGGGTGGCGGGAGACCGGCTACGGCCCGGTACCGGAGGGCGCTGCCACCTGGGCCGGCTGCCGCCTCGACGCGGCCCGCCCGTACGGGTGGGGGCTGCTGGTCGAGGCCACGATCGAGCAGGTGGCGGTCGGGGACGGCGAGCTGCCCCTGCTCCACCTGCGTGGCCGGTACCGGCAGGTCGACGACCGCTGACCGCTGTGGCGCCGGTCACTCGGCGCAGGGGAGATGCCGTTCGGCGCATCCGCCGGCACGCGCCCGTGCACGAGGCATGTCGATCCCTAGCGTCCCCGGTGAACCTCACCCGAACACCCCTTGTGAAGGTGGTGACACCGAATGAGCACAGACGCCCCCGAGACCGTCTCCACCGAGCCGGAACCGGAGCGCGGCCGCTACCTGGCCGTCCAGCAGTCGGCCGAGTTCGCCGGGCTGCGCAAGGCGCTGCGCGGCTTCGTCTTCCCGGCGACCGTCGCGTTCTTCCTCTGGTACGCCCTGTACGTGATCCTCTCGGCGTACGCCCGGGGCTTCATGAACACCCGGATCGGCGACACGCACATCAACATCGCGCTGATCTTCGGGCTGCTCCAGTTCGTCTCGACGTTCCTCATCGCCTGGTACTACGCCCGGTACGCGGCCCGGAAGGTCGACCCGATCGCCGACAAGATCCGGCACGACCTGGAGGGTGGCGCGCAGTGAACGGCCTTGTCCCCCTCGCCGCGGAGGTCACCAGCTCGACCGCGCGGACGATCACGATCACGCTGTTCCTCTTCTTCGTCGCGGTCACGCTGGCCATCACCATCTGGGCCAGCCGGCAGACCCGCAACGCCACCGACTTCTACGCCGGCGGCCGCACCTTCTCCGGCTTCCAGAACGGCATGGCGATCGGCGGGGACTACATGTCCGCCGCCTCGTTCCTGGGCATCGCCGGCCTGATCGCGCTCTACGGGTACGACGGCTTCCTGTACTCGATCGGCTTCCTGGTGGCCTGGCTGGTGGCCCTGCTGCTGGTCGCCGAACTGCTGCGCAACTCGGGCAAGTACACGATGGCGGACGTGCTGGCGTTCCGGATGCGGCAGAAGCCGGTCCGCACGGCGGCGGCGGTCTCGACGATCACCGTGTCGATCTTCTACCTGCTGGCCCAGATGGTCGGCGCGGGCGCCCTGGTGGCGCTGCTGCTGGGCATCAAGCCGGGGCAGACCTTCCTGGGCATGGACGCCGCCACCGCCAAGGTGGGGACGATCGTACTGGTCGGCGCGCTGATGATCGTCTACGTGACGGTCGGCGGCATGAAGGGCACGACCTACGTCCAGATCGTCAAGGCGTTCCTGCTCATGGGCGGCGCCATCCTCATGTCGATCATGGTGCTGGCGGCCTACCGGTTCAACCTGTCCACGCTGCTCGGCGACGCGGCGGCGGCCTCCGGCAAGGGCGAGAAGTTCCTCGAACCGGGGCTGCGGTACGGCATCGAGTCGGCCAGCGCCCTGGACACCTTCTACAGCAAGATGGACCTGCTCTCGCTCGGCATCGCGCTGGTGCTCGGCACCGCCGGCCTGCCGCACATCCTGATCCGCTTCTACACGGTGCCCACCGCCCGAGCGGCCCGCAAGAGCGTGCTCTGGGCGATCGGCATCATCGGCGTGTTCTACCTGCTCACCCTGGCCCTGGGCTTCGGCGCGGCGGCCATGGTGGGCAGCGCCAACATCACCGCGCAGGACAAGGCCGGCAACACCGCCGCCCCGCAACTCGCCCGCGAACTGGGCATCCGGTACCTCGGCGGGGACACCGGCGGCGCCGCCCTGCTGGCGGTGATCGCCGCGGTCGCGTTCGCCACGATCCTGGCGGTGGTCGCCGGGCTCACCCTGGCCTCCTCGTCCAGCCTCGCCCACGACTTCTACGCCAACGTCGTCAAGGGTGGGCAGGCCTCGGAGCGCCAGGAGGTCAACGTGGCCCGGATCGCGGCCTTCGTGATCGGCGCGGTCTCGATCGTGCTGGCGATCTTCGCGCAGAACCTGAACGTGGCGTTCCTCGTCGCGCTCGCGTTCGCGGTGGCCGCCTCCGGCAACCTGCCGGCGATCCTCTACAGCCTCTTCTGGAAGCGGTTCAACACCTCCGGCGCGACCTGGGCCATCTACGGCGGGCTGATCTCCGCGGTGGTGCTGGTCTTCTTCTCGCCGGTCGTCTCCGGGGCGGCGACCGCCATGTTCCCGCACCAGGACTGGCAGTGGTTCCCGCTGTCCAACCCGGGCATCATCTCGATCCCGATCGGCTTCCTGTGCGGCTGGCTCGGCACGATCCTGAGCGGGGAGTCGGACGCCGACAAGTACGCCGAACTGGAGGTCCGTTCGCTCACGGGCGCCGGCGCCCACTGACGCGGGACGCTGGGAAGAAAAGAGGTGGCCGGCCCCGCCCGACGGGGCCGGCCATCGTCCCATCCGGCCACCCTTCACCCGCCCGCACCGACCGGCACCGATAGGCTGACGCTCATGGCGGTCGAGCGGCGGTACGGCGAGGGGCACCGGATCCTGGTCACCGGCGGCGCCGGTTTCGTCCCGTCGCACCTGGTCGACGTCCTGGTCGAGCGCGGTTGCACGGTGGTGGCGGTGGACAACTTCGTCACCGGCTCCGAGGAGAACATCGCCCACCTGCGGGAGCAGCCGCTGTTCACGCTCGTCAAGGCGGACGTCTCGGACGGGCTGCCCGAGCACGTGCCGGCGCTGGTCGAACGCTTCGACGCGATCCTGCACATGGCCTCGCCGGCCAGCCCGACGGACTTCTCCGCGCTCCCGGTGGAGATCCTCCGGGTGGGGTCGGTGGCCACGCTGCACCTGCTGGAGCGGGCCGCCGAGGACGGCGCCCGGTTCCTGCTCGCCTCCACCTCCGAGGCGTACGGCGACCCGCACGTGCACCCCCAACCCGAGTCGTACTGGGGCAACGTGAACCCGGTCGGCGTGCGCAGCGTCTACGACGAGGCCAAGCGCTTCGCCGAGGCGGCGACCATGGCGTACCACCGCAGCCGGGGGGTGGATGTAGCGATCGTGCGGATCTTCAACACGTACGGCCCCCGGATGCGCCCCGACGACGGCCGGGCCATCCCCACGTTCATCAGCCAGGCCCTGCGCGGCGCGCCGCTGACCGTGCACGGCAGCGGCGACCAGACCCGGTCCATCTGCTACGTGGACGACCTGGTCCGCGGCATCCTGCTGCTGCTGGACTCGGCCGAGACCGGGCCGATCAACTGCGGCACCGAGCACGAGATGTCGATGCGCGACCTGGCCACCCGGATCATCGAGTTGAGCGACAGCCGCTCCGAGCTGGTGTTCCTGCCCCGCACCGCCGACGACCCGGAGATGCGCCGCCCGGACCTCACCCGGGCCCGGACGCTGCTCGGGTACCGGCCGGAGGTGGGGCCGGAGGAGGGTCTGCGCCGCACCATCGAGCACTTCCGCCAGCGGCTGCACTGATTCCCCTGTTTGTGCCGCCCGGCGTTGACTGACGTGCGCCCGGGCCGCCGGTACGTACCCTGGTGGAATGTCAACCTCGACATCCGGGCCGCCCCGGCGCGGCGCTTCGGGTCGCGCGTCGGTGCCCGGATCGCAGTCCCAGCCGCCGCGCCGGCGACCGGAACGCTCCTCCGGGGCGCCGGCCGGCCGCGCCTCGGGCCGGGCGGCGTCGCAGGGATCTCGGGAGCGGTCCGGGGAGGGCCGGCGCGAGGCCCGGTCGCCCGGTGGGCCGGGTGGCCCCGGCGGGCCGGGCGGGCGGGGCGGCCGCTCCGGCGGCCCCGGTGGCGCTCCCCGCCGGCCGCGCGTCCGCCCGCGGTGGGGGCGCATCTCGCTGGTGCTGGGCGTCCTGCTGCTGCTCCTGCTGGGGGGCGGCGGGCTGCTGTGGTACCGGGGGGTGGCCAGCAACGTCGCCCGCACCGACCCGTTCTCGGCGATCTCCGGCGGGCGCCCGCCGATCTCGCTGAACGGCGCGCTGAACATCCTCGTCGTCGGCAGCGACTCCCGGGACCCGGACGCCCCGATGGACAAGGCCAGCCAGTGGCGCGCCGACACGATCATCATGATGCACATCGCCGCCTCGCACGACCACGCCTACCTGGTCTCCATCCCCCGGGACCTGTGGGTGCCGGTGCCGGAGAACCCGAGCGCGAGCTGCGCCACCGAGCGCCGGGCGAAGATCAACGCGGCGTTCGCCTGGGGTGGGCTGCCGCTGGCCGTGCGGACCGTCGAGTGCTTCACCGACGTGCGGGTCGACCACGTGCTGTCGATCGACTTCGCCGGCTTCAAGCAGGTCGTCGACGCGCTCGGCGGGGTGGACCTGAGGGTGGACCAGACGATCACCTCGATCCACAAGCCGTACCGGGTGTTCACCGCGGGCCCCATGCACATGACCGGTGAGGAGGCCCTGGACTGGATCCGGCAGCGCAAGCAGTTCCCGGACGGCGACTTCGCCCGCATGCGCCACCAGCAGGAGTTCCTCAGGGCCCTGATGGACAAGGCGGCGAGCAACGGCACGCTGGCCAACCCGCTCAAGCTCAAGGCGTTCCTGGAGTCGGTCACCAAGGCCGTGACCGTGGACAAGACCTTCCAGTTGCCGGACCTGGCGTGGCAGTTCAAGGGGCTGCGCGGGGAGAACCTCACGTTCCTCACCAACCCGACCGCGGGCAGCGACACCATCGACGGGGAGTCGGTGCTGCTCTCCGACCGGGACAAGGCCGTCAACCTCTACGGGGCGATGCGCGCGGACAAGATGGCGGAGTGGTCGGCGGCGAACGGGGTGCCGGCGGGCAAGCCGGGGAGTTAAGCCGGGCGCTACCTGGCGGCCATTTTCCGTACCGCCACCGTGGCTACGGTGGCGCCCATGCTTTCCGCGCCCCCGCGGCGTCGCCGGCGTGACCCGCTCTGGGCGCGGCTAGTCGTGATCCTCGGTGCCCTGCTGATGGTGGGCAGTGGCGCGACGGTGGTGCTCGCCCGGGTGGCGATCAACGAGGCCACCTCGGGGATCACCACGACCAACCTCATCGGCGGGGACGCCGCCGCGGCGAGCGGGCCGGGCGGGTCGACCATCAAGGGCGCGATCAACCTCCTGCTGGTCGGCATCGACGTGCGGCCGAATGACGGCCCGGACGCGGGCGCCCGCTCGGACACGATCGTCATCCTGCACATCCCGGCCAGCCACGACCAGGGGTACCTGGTGTCGATCCCGCGGGACTGGCGGGTGCCGATC